>JANQSG010000023.1 GCA_028284185.1 Kangiella sp. | reverse complement strand
CAGTTGTTAGATTATTGACAGCTCAGGCAGGATCAGAAAGCTAAAAGGTGAATAGCATATGTCCGCATATGACAGGAAAATACCGTTTATCAACAACTTGTCCGCATATTTATAGTTATACAAAAGGGGAAATAAAGCTATGTTAGCTTTAATTGTTGATTTGCTTGGCGCTTTCTTATCCGCCAAATACTTGCGCAAATTATGGCTGGCAATACCAACCGTAATAACAATCAGTATTTTGGGAACTATTGGCGCAAATATGCTTATCTATTACACAAACATGGATTTATTTACGCCAGGGGAAATATTGGCAAAAATAATTGTTGGCTCACTTTGGCATCCAGTAATATCGATAATCGCTTTTTTTATTTTCAGGAAAAAGGTAATAAAACAAAATGCTTGAATTATTTGTGTATAACAAGCTGCTTAAGTTCGTGCTCCGCACGGGACGCGCAAACAACGCGCGCCCCTTAGCAGAGCGTTATAGTGCAAAGGAAAATTAGAAGGACCCTTGTTGCTTTCTGGTTAACGCCAGTTGGTCCATTGTTTGTGTTGCTAACCTTAGCCTTGGTATCTGGTGACCTGCATTATCTGCGTCGGGTGGAGCCCCTCTGGATTTTTTGGTCTTTCGCGCTTGTATATGCAATTACAGGATTGATTGTCATCCCGCTGCACTTAGCATTGGTTAGGATCGACTTCGCAGTACTACCTGTATACCTAGTAGCAGGCGCAGCGCTCGGCTATGGTGTAGCCATCGTGTATCAACAGATCGCCTTCTATGGACTTACCAGCGAATGGTGGGGTGCGCTGTTTGGAGCGGCGGCGGCGTTGGTATTCGCTTGGCTGGCTGGAGTGCGTTTGCACTATAACAAATCGCTAAACTCCACTCCGCTGGCTGCGCCAGCTCCGTCTGACGCCGCCGATGGCGGCGCGGGTTAGCTCAACCGTTATCTATCCAAAGATTCAAACAGAGTTATAAATATGAAGATTTATATTATATTTTTGCTAGGACTCATTTTTTTTACGAATACCGTACTTGCGAACAAAAAACCACCCGCTTGGCTGAATGAAGGTCCTTATTTAGGAAGTTCTCCCGCGTCCTTTGAAATACCAGTCGAAGTAATTGCCACAAAGATATATGTTGAAATAGAGATCGGCGGAAAACCCAGACGTTTCGTTGTTGATACAGGATCTCCGTCAATGATAGATACTGCAGTCGTTAATGAGTTAGGGTTAAAAGTCATTGATACGAATAAAGGAATAGATGCCCATGGTACTGTTGTGGAAACTGACATTGTTCAAGTTGATATACGCGTAGGTGATATAGCCATTCAAAAAGTACCGATGATGTCTGCAAGATTTTCAGCTTCAGTACCAACAAAAACCTTTGTTGGCGATGGTGTACTCGGTTCAGATTTATTTCCTCTAGGGGCCTGGCAATTTGACCTCAATGATTCTGTACTCCGTTTCAATACAAGTTTAAAAAAGTTACCACATATTAAAAAATCAAAAAAACTAAAATTGTATCAATTTGGCTACCCATACATGCCGATATTCGATGTGAAGTTTGCAAAAAAAGCCCGAAGTAAAGCAATGTTAGATACAGGCTCTCCAACATTCTTTGCAATCTCTTCACCAGATTTAGGCGGGGCTAAAAAGGCATCTGGGGTGGGTAAAAAAATATCCGGGTATGGGTCGCCGGGAGGTTCATTAGGTGAGCAAGCTTCCGAAACAGAGCTACTTCAAATGGAATTGAAGAATCTTACAATTGATAATTTGAAGCTCGGCCGCGTCGTGGCGCAGCGGCGAGATTTATCTCCAAGCCTTATCGGCGCAAGAATGTTGGAAAATTATATTATTACCTTAGATTCGCAGTCTGAGAGCGCCTATTTTACAGAATACTCTGATAGGCCGCTTACAAAGCTATCATTCGGTTTTTCATTGGCATTCAATAATAACATTTCTATCGGCGCTGTATGGGAAGATTCGCCTGCAAAAGCTGCTGGGCTTAAACCTGGTTTAGAATTGGTTTCCATTAATGGTGTTGGTGTTGAATTTACAAAAGAAGGTTTATTCAGAATTGTCTCTGCTATGAAGGGGAAAGAAATAGAGCTAGCTTGGAAAGGAGGGTCAGCTAAGCTAGCTAAAAAAATCCTTATTCCTGTAGAGTAAATTTCTTTGGTCTCTAAAATAGATAACAAAGCATTGCTATGGACAAACCTACGCTGTGCTCCGGTTTGCCACAGAATGCGGCGTTATAAGCACTAGCAAAGGAGGTATGGTGCCTAGAAGAATGACGGAGACAAAAGGGGGAACTCACCAAGCCCTGAAAAATTCATCTTTTGAGAGCTTGGTCGTAAGCTGGTTAATGCACGATGGTT
>JANQSG010000022.1 GCA_028284185.1 Kangiella sp. | reverse complement strand
GCATGGGGGCCAGGATAAAAATAACATCTCGTTTTTCTTTACAAAGCATCAACAGTAATAGGGTGATGACTATAAAAGCATATAGAAATGCCTGTTTAAATGACTTTGCTACAGAATCACTGGCACTTAGATTGATAATAGGTGAACCAGTGACTTTATCATTAATCGCCTGTATTTCATGGACGAACTCCCGCATCGCCTCTTGGTCTTGCAAATCATCACGTGGGAAAATTTCAATACGATAATACCCATTGTCGCTTAGCCAACGCTTGCGTAAATCTACCGGCAGATTCTCCAAGGTAATATAATCTGCATTAAGAGATTGATTTAGAGAATTAACTCTACCTGGCAGTGTATCCAGTAAACTTAACTGTACTTGTGCCAATCTTTTATCATCTTGTTCACTCAGCTCTGCCAGGTGGGTTTTCAACGTTATTAACCGTTTATTTAGCTTATCTTGATTAGCCTGCTCAAGTTTTGCTAAGAGTTCATTTATGGCAGTTCTGTTCGCTGTGTGATTAGTGACTGGATTACTTTGTATGGTTAGTTCACCTAACAAAAGACCTAATTCATCAATTAAGATTAGTTTTTCATCCTGTAAACCAGGAATAAAATTATTGATGTAGAGACTTTTGTCAACAGCAGCTACCTTAGAAAATTCACCGATGATTTTTTCAGCTTCTTGCTCGTTTTTTGCTAAAGTTATTGCAGTCCAGGGGGATGTTGATTTATCCGCGAGCAAATCACGAAAAGTCTTAAGAGATTCACCTTTGGGGTCCTGCAGGTTAAGTGTGTTTGGATCAAAAGTGATATTTGAGGCTATAAATAGCGCACAAACGAATAAAACTGTAGTGGCAGCAATTATTATTTTACAGTAACGGATAGGGAAACTACTTAGCCAGTTCAGTATCGTAGATGATGTTTTGCTGCTTGCTTTAGTAGTTAATGGAAACAACTTAAATAACACAGGTAATATGGTTAAGGTAAATATAAAACTAAAGAACATGCCAAAACCAGCAATCCAGCCTAATTCTGCGACACCTTTATAATCTGTTGGTATAAAAGCGAAAAAACCAACAGCCGTGCTAATTGCACAAATAAATAATGAGCTGCCAATGTTGATCGCTGTTTCGGTTAACGCGGTTTCATTAGCAGTTTGGTTTAATAAATATTCCCGGTAGCGTAAACAAAAATGGATGGCGAAATCAACGCCAAGCCCTATGTATAAGACTGTAAATGCGACAGATATCAGATTTAATTTACCAATAGTTAAAGTAGCGAATGCTGCGGTTACAATTAACCCTATCATTAGGCTGAAAATGGTAAACAACATGAGCTTAACTGAGCGTAAGCCAACCAGCATAATGCAGGTAACCATGATCAAGGCCAGGGACATGGCCAGTTTGGTACCCTCTGTGACGGCAATCAGATCTTCATGCTGTAAAGCCACACTACCTGTCAGACGGACTTTAACACCATATTCTTGCTCTAGTTTTGTTTGTGTTCTAAGCGCGTCAATAGATTCAATGATTTTGTCAGCAGGCATGAGACTGCTGTAATCCAGTTTGGGTTTCAGTAAAATGAATTCTCTATATATATCTTTCTTCTCAGAATCTGGTGACATAAGTACTTGCCATGACATACGCCAGTTCGGATCTGTTTCGCTTGTACCGATTGCTTTGTTTATTTCTTTCACCAGAGGCTCTATTTCAACACTTTCACCACTCTCGATTGCATCGATAACCTGTGTCAGCATTGAAAATAACCCGGATAGAGTTGGGTCATCAGTCAGAGTAGCCAGAAATGGCTGAATAC
>JANQSG010000013.1 GCA_028284185.1 Kangiella sp. | reverse complement strand
GCGGTTTAAGCACAATTTCCTATCTGATAAACTAACTTTATTATGGACAATTTAAGATCAGGTGTTGCGGTTTAAGCACAATTTCCTATCTGATAAACTAAGCTAGAGCTGTACTATTCTCACTAGGTAGTTGCGGTTTAAGCACAATTTCCTATCTGATAAACTGGTAAAGCAAAAGTACCAGGTCTCCATTAGGTTGCGGTTTAAGCACAATTTCCTATCTGATAAACTAACTTATCCTTATTTAAACCGTCATCAAAAGTTGCGGTTTAAGCACAATTTCCTATCTGATAAACTTACTAGGGAAAGTAAACATTAGAACGAGGTGTTGCGGTTTAAGCACAATTTCCTATCTGATAAACTCTATTGGTCAATGATAGCTGACGTGGCTGGGTTGCGGTTTAAGCACAATTTCCTATCTGATAAACTACCCATGCAACTGGCCAGGCGGTGGACATTGTTGCGGTTTAAGCACAATTTCCTATCTGATAAACTCGTAGAAGATGTTTTATATAATAGTTTATTGTTGCGGTTTAAGCACAATTTCCTATCTGATAAACTTTATAGGTGGTATATATGAGTATTAGAGTAGTTGCGGTTTAAGCACAATTTCCTATCTGATAAACTGTACTTCTGTTTAATACTGTCCCAATACTCGTTGCGGTTTAAGCACAATTTCCTATCTGATAAACTAATAAGCTTTGGTCTCAGTGCATATCAGGAGTTGCGGTTTAAGCACAATTTCCTATCTGATAAACTTAAGATCAGGCAGAATATTATGAATATTTAGTTGCGGTTTAAGCACAATTTCCTATCTGATAAACTCCGTGCCTCGATAAGCTCTTGATTTCAAGAGCTTTTTCGTTATTTTCGGGACTTGAAAATAGCTAAAACAAGGCTAGCTGATCGGGTATTTCGGCATTTTCTACTAAAGTTCTGTCGTGAAAATACAAAATATCACTGAATTGTTTGTCAGTAAAAAAGAGAATGCTGACTTTTCCATTCGCTGGTAAAGCTTGCTTAATCCTTTTAACGATGGGAATACTCCGTTCTTTTTCTCCAATAAACCGAAAGTAAACTGAGAATTGAGACATTTCAAAGCCCTCATCTAATAAAAAGTTACGGAATTGGGTTGCACTACGTCTTTCAGCTTTTTCCATTACTGGTAGGTCGAACATTACCATTAGCCACATAAGCCTGAATTTACTCTTATCCATTGAGAATTGCTTGCAGGTTTAGCAGGCTTGGGTTGGGATATTGCAACATTACTTTCTTTTCTTCATAACTTTTGTTGAGTGATCGTACAAGTAGTTGGATATGATTTAGCAGTGAGCTCGTGAAATCATTAGACTCTAGTTCAACAGACAATATGGATACCAGGCGAGACTTTACTGCTGGGCTTAATGCATATACGCCTTCCTGTGAATATAACTTCCATACAAGAAGGTCAATAAAGGGACGGAAAGGTTCCATCAGGTCATCGACAAGGCGAAAAGGATTGTTTTTATTGCGGTGAAACAGTCCGATGGCAGGGTGAAGACCACCAGCAACGATAGCTCTTGCCGTGGCCGATCTAAGTATAATATAGCCATAATTCAGTAAATTATTTGGAGCTGGTCCATCTCGATAGCGCTTGAAGTCTCCTCCTAGTAGTATCGGCCAATATCGTTTGGCTGCTTGTCCTTCCAAGTTTTCTTTGTCACCTGAGCGGACTTTTTTACTGAGCTGATAAAGTGCTCCTGCAGGCAAGTTCAAAGCTTCTAGAGTTTGTCCTTGGCGATAGATCTTTTGACTGACCAGTGATTTCCATAGCTGTTTTTTTAGTGGTAGGCTAGCATCTAGCTGGTTATCAATTTTAGCGGATTGGTTATAGTGACCATCTAGTGGCCAAAGGACTGATACTGGTACAAAGGCTTGATT
The DNA here is from genome assembly GCA_028284185.1 of Kangiella sp. Taxonomy (GTDB): domain Bacteria; phylum Pseudomonadota; class Gammaproteobacteria; order Enterobacterales; family Kangiellaceae; genus Kangiella. The sequence goes on along the minus strand of JANQSG010000013.1, from coordinate 81,750 downwards.
ACAAACTACAAGAGGAATATTTCTTTTGGACAGCTCCATTAGAAGGCTTTGACTGTAAATTAGGCCATGTGCAGCACCGATTATACTGTTTATGTCGTCAATAGGGACTTTGCCAATTAAGTCCCCAGACTCTTTTATTTCAATAAAACCTCTATGGATAGAAAGATAGCGGTTATCTTGGCTGATTTCTAACATCCTTGTGGACATAACTATTCCTTTTGAATTTTATGGGCTTTACGAGCATGACCAGGATCTTTGACTTTGCCCAATGGATCGACAAAAACTTTTCGAGCATTTCTTTCTTGTAATTTGTTTGGTGATGCAGCCCAACTGAGTTTATCTTTCTCTTCTTTAGCAATTAGATGGCTTCTTAAATAAACTCTTCCACCAGTGATCTTTTTAACCTTTGAAATTATTGTTTCACCGTCCAGTTTAAAAGCCACCATATCGTTAATTTGTAGTCTCATTACACGCCATGCGGTTGGATTTTCTTTACGCCATTGTGGGGTAAAGTCTGGCTGATGAGCGTCATACATGGATATAATCTCAGCTTGCCATTTACCAGCCTTTTTACCTTTATCGGTACACCAAATGTCGGCACAGTAATTATTGCCACCTTGAACATAGCGATAAGGTTTTCCAGATTTGTCATTAATAGGGATCATTACATCATCCGACTTTTCAATATGAACTCGAACTCGTCGGATATTGTTATCCTTTGTGTATTGAGCTAAGAAGTCCTGCCATTGTTGCTTACTCGGTTTGGTATTTAGTTGATCAAGCAAAGCTTGTTTAATTACAGGGTTGGCAATTTCTTGGATTTTTTTCTCTTTAGCTTCTAACCCTAAAAAAGGTTTTCGAGTCGCGTAAATTCCTGTGTTTTTCTTTATGCCATCACAAATTCGGCCATAATAGGTTTCTTGATGCAATGAGCCTATTGTCGTTGAGCCGTTAGGTTTGCCATGGTCGGGTTTGTAAGAAATTACAATATTGTTCACAAGTTTCTGTATTTTTGATCGTTCGAATCCTTCAAATGGATATTCAAGCTTTTCTAGGAGCTTATCAGTATCGTGCGCACGCTTAGAAGCTTTAGATACTTTATTGAGTGTATTGCGGCTGGTACAGGCAACGACTAAGGCATCTATTGCATGATGCCTATGATCAGCACGATCTTTTGTGTCATTTTCGTTTATAAGGCTATTTAACCCCCAATGATGTCTTAGCATTGAGGTAAGTTGGCCTGTTACTGCAACGACTTTATTTTTATTACAAGCGTAGGTCATATACTCTCTTGCTATTTTGGTCATATAGCGAGTGTCATTAAGCATTCTTGCTAATAAGTCTCCATTATTGCCTTTCCATTTTTCCCAAGCGTTAGGCTCAAACCTCCAAAGTTTACTTTTGTTCGAAAAATTCTCGACTCGAGCAATAATCTTATCCCAGTCATAGCCTTCAGGACTATGTCCAAAAGCTTCGTATGGTGACTGATTGCCTTTGAGTCGGTTAGCATCTCTATGAGATAGCACTTTATTTGCTCGGGAGTCATCGTAACTTAGGGAAAAAGGTAACAAGTGTTCAACTTCGTAAACTGAATTGAAAATATCATGTGGCGATATGGTACCTCCAGTAAACGGACAGCATCGTTCAGTTGGTGAGTTGGCTAAATCTTCCCATAATTTATATTTCATACGATTTTGATAGTTTTGGGTAACCCCCAGCTTTTCAAGCTCTTCATTGATGCGCTCATTATCAGCACGCCCCTTTCGTAAATCTCTTTCAAGTTTAGAATATTGATCGGCACCTAAAGGCAGCTCTCTTGCGAGTTCCAAATGTATTTCTTCTGGGCCAACACCTAAATTCAGAATCAAAGCATTTACGACTGTTTTCAATTGATTAAGGGCGAGATGAACAGTTGGGTTGTTGATCTTGCCATAATATTGTTCCGGTGTTGCATTTCCCCCCAATGAGTGGTCACCGCCTAACACATATCGCTGAAGTAATTGTCCGTAGTAGGGTAGGTTGCCTTCATTGTAGATTTCACCAGAGTGGAATTGGCTATGGTTTATTCCTTCTTTTTGACAGGCTTTGTCGTAGGTTAAGCCTTCTTTCATATGAGGGTTGATTTTTTTTGCAGCTTTGAGGCTGATATTAGCGTAACCTGAAGAGAGTTTTGTTGAAGCAATGTTATTGATTTGAGTTTCATCTAGGTTAAAAGTATCTAAGAGCCATTTTTTTAACTCATCTTTATTGGCAACGGTAACAATTTTGTCGATTATCAAATTTTGAGTATTGCTATCTAGTTCAAACCAGTCTAATCCAAAGAAAAACTCATCAGCTAACCGGTAACTGGTTAGATCACAATTTAACCCTTTGCGGCCAAGTTCCTCAAGGTTAAATGAAGATGCGCGATTGAGGTTAGTTAGTTTTTTGATTTTTGCCCAAGTCAGTAAACCATTTTTGTTAACTTCGCTAAAATTACTAAGCAGCTCTTTAAGAATAATCTCTTTTTGTTGTTCGGTTAGCTCTGGATCATCCTCGCTGTATTTTTTTAATTTCAGATTCGCAACTTCTTGAAAAACTCTAAACCTTTGTATTTCTGGATAACCTGAACGTCCTCTTTTTTCACCATCTATTAAGGTGCACCAGCCTGGTTCGGGAATTTGTAAAGGTCTTTGAACAATAATAATATTAGTAAGCTCTTGCTGAATTTTTGGTGTAAGACTGTCAGGGTAGAACTGTGATTGAAGGTTTAGGATAGTCTTAACCTCTTGCTCCATCATTTCCCTGGAAATATAAAAGTCCCACTGATTCTTACCTTTTACTGTATTAGGTCTAAGCCTAACTGTTTCTTTATTCTTATGTTTTTCATATAAAAATTGACCAACAGTTTGACCACTAAGTTGTTCTTGAAGATCTTGTATCCCACCTTTCATACCGGTGAGTTCTGAATCCGATGAGTCATCAAGTATTCGATTGCTTTTAAATCCCCTGCGCTGATTGATATGGAACAAGGCTCTGCCTAATGTGTGTAGAGAAGCCTGTTTAGTGGCTGAATCCGCTCGCGCTTGCCATGGGTCAATTTCTTCAACCTTTTTTCGTTCTGATTTATCTTTTGGCATTAATCCATATTTGATTAATACTTCAAGAAGCTCGTTACGCCTTTCTATATAACGATCTCGCCGCCTTCTTGAAGAGCGCTTTTCTCTGCGAGTTACTGATAAGGGCTGCTTACTTTGAGCATCACGGCCATCAGGGAAAATCCTTACCCCCATATCTATGACACCACAAGGCTGATTATTACTATCTAGTTTTACTGCGCACCAACCTAGAGAAGTTGTGCCCATGTCGATACCTAGTCTATATCTCATTGTTATACTCCCTTTTATATTTATATGTTCTCAGGTTGTATTAATACCTGAAAACTTGACAGGTTTCAATTTACGGGATACTGTAGATCTTCAGATAGGAAATTGTGGTTTTTCCGTTAACAAGGAATTTCCAACAAATTAAAAAGCAGGCTACGGCCTGCTTTTCTCTTTATTAGGGGATATAAAAAATTAAAGCTTTTGGACTTTCAGTGGATTTATATTTTTTCAGACAAGAAAAAAGGGTTATGTCAAAATGACGTAACCCTTTATTTTATATGGTAGCTATGGGTGGACTTGAACCACCGACCCCAGCATTATGAATGCTGTGCTCTAACCAGCTGAGCTACATAGCCATAAATTCAGTGGCGCGTATTTTGGTGATTTTAGGGCTTTTTGTCAAGCCCCATCAATGTAAATAACGCTGTTGTTTATGCATTAAATTTTTGGCCGCGAATTGCCCGGGATTGCTTCGTCGCAAGGCTGCTCGCAATGAGCAGAACGAATTTAGACGTTAAACCTAAAGTGCATAACGTCGCCATCTTGCACGATATAATCTTTGCCTTCTAGACGCCATTTACCAGCTTCTTTGGCACCAGCTTCGCCATTGCCAGCGATATAATCGTTATAGGCGGTGACTTCGGCGCGAATAAAACCTTTTTCAAAGTCGGTATGAATAACGCCAGCAGCTTGCGGGGCAGTAGCGCCCACCCGAACCTGCCAGGCGCGAACTTCTTTTTTGCCAGCGGTAAAGTAGGTTTGTAAGTTTAGCAAGCTATAGCCAGCTCGAATCACTCGATTTAATCCTGGTTCTTCCTGGCCAATATCAGCTAAAAATTCAGCCTTATCTTCATCATCGAGTGCAGCAATTTCGGATTCAATCGAAGCACAAATAGCAACGACTTCGGCATTTTCTTTTGTAGCAAATTCCCTGACTTGCTCCAATAGTGGATTATCTTCAAAGCCTTCTTCACTAACATTGGCGATATACATAGTGGGTTTGGTGGTAATTAGTTGAAAGCGACTTAAGATTTTCTTTTCATCTTTATCCCAATCCAAACTGCGCAGGGCACTGCCTTCATCCAAACAACTTTTACATTTTTCAAGCACTTCCAAATCAGCTTTGGCTTCTTTGTCGCCACTTTTAGCTATTTTAGTGGTTTTAATCAGACGCTTTTCTACCGACTCCAGATCGGCAAGTGCCAATTCGGTATTGATGGTTTCAATATCGGCAATCGGATCAACTTTGCCAGCAACATGAACCACGTCGTCATTGGCAAAGCAGCGTACTACGTGCGCAATGGCATGGGTTTCACGGATATTGGCCAGGAATTTATTACCCAGGCCTTCGCCTTTGGAGGCACCTGCAACCAATCCGGCAATATCTACAAATTCCATAGTGGCGGGTAAAGTTTTTTCAGGATCAACAATAGCTGCCAATGCATCTAGTCGTGGATCTGGAATAGGTACCACGCCGGTATTGGGCTCAATGGTACAAAAAGGGTAATTAGCCGCGTCAATACCTGCATCGGTTAAGGCATTGAACAGTGTTGATTTTCCAACATTCGGCAAGCCGACAATTCCGCAATTTAATGGCATTTATCTATTCTCTGGTTATTTGGCTGTTTATTGAGTTAATGGCGAGGTTAGGCTATGTAAGCGTTGTACGGCAAGATCCCAATCGCCTTTGAGTAGCGTTTCGGTTTCACGCACTGCCTCATCAATAGCGATATTAATAGCATTTTTTTCATCGCTGGTAGGTTTATTTAAAACATAACCAGTCACTTTAGATTTATGACCTGGATGGCCAATGCCCACACGCAAACGCAGAAAGTCTTTGTTGTTGCCTAATTTGCTAATGGTATCTCTAAGACCATTATGACCGCCATGCCCACCACCTTTTTTAAGTTTTAGAGTGCCAGCATCGACGTCTAACTCATCATGCGCCACTAAAATTTCTTCCGGCTGAATTTTATAAAAATTAGCAACCGCTTGAATGGCTTTGCCGCTTAGGTTCATAAAAGTGGTTGGTATTAACAGTTTCACCTCATAACCGCCAATCAGCCCTTTGCCGACAAGAGCATGGAACTTGGATTCGGATTTGAGTTGAATCTGGTAACAGCGAGCTAGTTCTTGAACATACCAGGCACCAGCGTTGTGGCGGGTATCTTGATATTGTGAGCCTGGATTGGCCAGGCCCACAATTAATTTGATGCCAGACACTTGATTTGAATTGAGTCTAACTTCAAGAGATGAAGAATTACTCTTCACCACCTTCTTCAGCTTCTGGTGCTTCTTCGCCTTCAGCTTCTGGTGCTTCTTCTGTAGCTTCGTCGTCGCTAGAAGCAGAAACAGTAGGAGGAACAATGTTAGCAACAGATAGATCATTATCTTCGCCCTGCTCGAATGCAGCCAAACGCACGCCTTCTGGCAAGGTTAGATCAGATAAGTGAACAACGCCACCCATTTCTACGTTTGCCATATCAACTTCAACGTATTCTGGTAAGTGACGTGGCATACAGATGATTTCTACAGACGTTACTTGGTGAGAAACTACGCCGCCTTCTTTAACGCCAGGAGCATTTTCTTCATTGATAAAGTGTAATGGAGCGTTAGCGTGCATTTCTTGACCACGTACCACGCGCTTCAAGTCCATGTGCAATACTTTTGGTTTGAATGGGTGACGTTGTAAGTCTTTTAATAAAACTTCTTCAGTTTCGCCTTCGATATCCAAAGTGATAATTGAAGAGTAGAAAGCTTCTTCTTCCAAGAAACGAATTACTTGGTTGTGGCTTAAAGTTAATGATTGCGCGTCTTCTTTACCGCCGTAAACAACCGCAGGAATCATGTTAGCTTCACGACGTAGGCGGCGGCTCGCACCTTTCCCTATATCGCTACGCTTGGTAGCATTTAACGTAAAATCGCTCATTGTAATCTCCTAAAGATAAGTAATGAGTGTTAATAAAAAGCCAATGACTTGCGACCAGTCAATGACCCACAAAAAATCGGAGCGCGATTATACACCGATCTCAGGGGTTTTAGCTAGTATTTAGACTAGGAAATATGGGGTTTTCAAGGGATTTTAAAAAAATGTTTGATAAATGGCGGAAAATTTTTTCAGTTCTAGCTCTTTCACCAATAAAAAAAGAGATGAAATTGCGCTAGTTCGCGGCATAAAGTTTTCTTGAGGAGGGCGTTTAGTAGTCTAAATAACCGATTTCAAGAAAACTTTATAACAATGAAATAGCCAGTTTCAGACTTTTTTAATCCAAGAACATGGTACTGATCGATTCTTCCGTATTAACACGGCGAATCGATTCGCCCAGTAATGGTGACAAGTCCAGAATTTCAATGCGATCGCAATTTTGCGCGGCTTCAGACAAGGGAATGGTGTTAGTGATAACCAGTTTATCCAAACCAGAATTATTAATATTATCAATAGCTTTACCTGATAATACCGGGTGGGTGGCGTAGGCTGAGACGCTCTTGGCACCATGATCTTTAAGTGCCTGTGCTGCCTGACATAGAGTACCAGCTGTATCCACCATATCATCCACAATTACGCAATCGCGGCCAGAAACGTCACCAATAATATTCATGACGCTGACTTCGTTGGCACGTGGACGACGTTTGTCGATAATGGATAAATCCGCATCATTTAAGCGTTTGGCAATAGCACGTGCACGAACCACACCGCCAACGTCCGGTGAGACCACCATCAGATTTTCGCTGGCACCTTGTAAAATATGCTCTAGCAAAACGGGCGTTGCGTAAACATTATCCACCGGAATATTGAAGAAGCCCTGGATCTGATCGGCGTGTAAATCCACTGTTAATACGCGGTCAAAACCTACACCGCCAATCATGTCAGCCACCACTTTGGCACTGATAGGAACACGCGCGGAACGGACTCGTCTGTCCTGGCGCGCATAACCATAATAAGGGACTACTGCGGTAATTCGCTTTGCTGAAGCTCTTTTTAAAGCATCAGCCATAATAATCAATTCCATTAAATTATCGTTAGTGGGGGCGCAGGTTGACTGGATAATAAAAACATCTTTACCGCGTACGTTTTCCAGCACCTCAACGCTGCACTCACCGTCGCTAAAACGGTTGGTTGCAATATTACCCAGTGGTACATTGAGATAGTTGGAAATACGAGCAGCGAGATCTGGTGTGGCATTACCACTAAACAGCATCAAGTCAGACATGAAAAGGGCCCCAAAATAAAACAATCAATGATTGAAACAATACGCTAAAAGACAAGCAGTTTGGCTGATATAGATTTGAAGAAAATGGCAGGGGTAGCTGGATTTGAACCAACGAATGGCGGCATCAAAAGCCGCTGCCTTACCACTTGGCGATACCCCTATTTTTAAGCAATCCCTAGTAGCAGCTATCAATCAATGGAGAACTGTTGATACCTTTTGCTTCTAGAGTTAACCAGCGCTGCTTGCACAGTGCCGATATTTTACTGGCTTCTCGCGCATTGTCAAAGGCTAAGAAAACGCTACTGCCAGTTCCCGTCAGGGTGGCTTTACCGTATGGTTCAAGAAAGTCAATGACCTCTTTAACCTTAGGATAAAGCTCTGTTACCAGCGATTGAAAAGCGTTGTAACCAAGCTTTTCCCATTCTACCTCTGGGCGAGAGGCGCGTAATTTAATCGGTTTATTGTCTCTTGTCAACGCTGGATGTGAAAAAATTCTGGAGGTATTTATGCTGCAATCGGGGTAGACGATAAGATACTGTTTTTGTGGGATTCTGGTTGCTCTTAAAACTTCACCAATTCCTTCAGCCCAGGCGGAATGACCATGTACAAATACCGGAACATCGGCGCCTAACGAGGCGCCAATATCACAAAGCTCGGCGTTGGATAATTCCAGCTTCCATAACTGATTTAAAGCCACCAAAGTCGTGGCTGCATCTGAACTGCCGCCACCCAGCCCAGCCCCAGAGGGCACCCGTTTATTCAGTTTAATGCTAGCACCAAGTTTCGGCTGTTTGCCTAGTTGTTTGCTCAGTTGTTTAAGTTTATTTGCGGCTTTAATAATCAGGTTATCTGATGGTGCGACTTCCTGATAGTCACTGATGAGGGTCAAATCACCACTATCATCAGGTTTTATCCAAAGTTCATCGCCAATATCGAGCAGTTGGAACAGGGTTTGCAGATTATGATAACCATCGGCTCGTCGGCCCAGAATACGCAATTCCAAGTTCAGTTTAATCGGGGCTGGCCAATAGCTAAAGCCTTGTTCATTAAGCGATGCGGTGGGCTGATGGAATTTCATGTTAATTAATGCAGTTGCCACTCTCGAATGGACAGTAGCAATTTATTATCGTTTTCCAGGATGCGGATTTTAGTTGGCATGGTTTGCGCTGAAAATTGAGCATAGCGCTCAAAAGTCACCAAAAAGGTTTTGCCCTCGGTTTGATAGGTTAATTGTTGCAGGGTGCCATCAGCGTTGATCAGGATCTGATCGCGGCCAACACCAGTGGGAATCCCTTTAATCCAATCCGCCAGATAATTAAGTGGTAATGACCAACCCATAGTTTGAGCAATCAGTACCGAAGCATCAGGACCTTCATAAAAGCGATCATCGCCAGTTTCCAAACTTGTCCATTCAGGTTTGCTATTCATTAGGACATAAGTATTGCCCAAAGCGCCATACATTCTAAATTGAAAATCCTGATAGGCATGTTGCTGCCAGCGGAAATTGCTGGAAAAACTGTCTTTAGGATTACTGATACCGATGCGACCTTTTAAAGCAAATTTTTGCATGGGTTTTAGTGCCTTGTAGTGAGCCTGCCACAAAGGATCGTCCCAGCCGGTGGTATCCTGAGCTTGATACTTTGGTGAACAAGCCGTGATGAATACCAGGCTGGCAGTTAAAAAAAGATATTTCAGCATAAAATTCCTAAATATGGAGCACAATCACTGAGGTTGCCTAAGGCGTTAAGTCAGCCTCAGGAAATCGCGCTAAAGTGTCGAGAATATACTGGTTTTGTGGCTCTTGCTGCAAGGCTTTTTGCCAAACTTGTCTGGCTTTTTCCTGTTCGCCTAATTGCCACAGGATTTCACCCAGATGCGCGGCTATTTCTGGAACCGGCGCTTTTTGATAAGACAATGTAATAAAATTCAGAGCTTTTTGCAGATTACCGAGGCGATAATGTACCCAGCCCATAGAATCCAAAATTGCATCATTATCCGGTTTGGCTTGATAGGCTTGTTCAATCAGTATTAAAGCTTCATCCAAATTACGATTTTGATCGGCCAGCGTATAGCCAAGCGCATTTTTAGCATCGATATTATCGGGATCAAAGTTTAGCAATTGGCGTAAATCCCGTTCGAGCCAATCAAAACGCTTTAACGGTTGATTGGCTAAAGCGCGTGAATAGAGCAGTTCTGGATCTTTAGGGTATAAACTGACTTCCCGATCCAGAAGCTGATAAATCAGCAAATGTTTCTTGCGCTTTGTCAATAGTTCCAGTGCACCGTAAGTCACCTGTTTTCTTAATTCCGTATCAGGCGCCTGAGCTTGCAGTTGTTGCACTTTTTGTAAAAAATTAGATTCTGGCAGGGTTTTATCGGCCAGTAACAATTGCAAGTAATAGATAGTGCCATTATGCGGCTCTAGCTGAATGGCTGAATCGAGGCGTTGCCTGGCTAAAGCAAACTGTTCATTTTCCAGTAAATAATTAACTTCATATTTCAGCAGTTGTTGGCGCTGATTAAAATCGACTAAAGTTTGTGCTTTTTGCAGGCTTTTGGCACCTTCGGCATACATGGCTTTATTGGCAAAAATTTCGGCGATACGATGACGTGCCTGCATAAAATATTTGCCAACGGGTACCATTTCATAGCAGCTTAAGCTTCTGACTTCATCTTTAATTCTTTCTGCCGCATCGGCACAATAAAAACTACTGGCTGGCTTACGAAAATCATCCAGTGATAGTTGCCAAAATAAGTCACTGGCTGCTTGATATTCTTTGTTGCCATAAAGACTGCCAGCCAATAAAAATTTGACTTGTTGATTATCCGGCTCTGCATCCAGTATTCTACGAAAACCTATGACCGCAGTTCGGAAATTATTTTGCTTATAGACCACATTGGCTAAATTTGAAACTTGTGTTTTCGACAGCGCCTGATGTTGTAAAATTTCAGTTAAAAATTCAGCACTTTTTTCTTCTGAAATCAAGGCTAATGCTTGCGCTTTGGTTTCAATCGCTCCAATAAAGTCAGGGCGTAGCGATAAGCTTTTATCCAGTAATTGGTGAATACGATTCAATTTGCTTAATGGACTGCGGCTTTTTAGCTGGATAAAAGCTTCGGCTGCCATTGTGATTGCCCAAACATCATTAGTCACCGTTTGTTCCTGATTAAATCGATTCAAGAGTTCTCCAAAGCTGGAAACTTGTTTTTCAAACTCCAGGGTGTCTGGTGTTTTATAATAGGCCAGTTGTAATAACTGCTTGAATTGATTATCAAGTTCCGAAGGCGTTAGCGGTTTTTCAGGATCATCAATATGGCGGGCTTCGGTTTTCAGTTTTGTTATAATGGTGCCTAATAACTGGTAGGCTTTTTCAGTTTGGTTTTGATGCAGGGCAATCAGCAGCCCAATCTTTTTAGGGCCAGTTGAAAGTGGAGCATTTTGTTGCCAGACTTCCAGTGCTTTTTCTGCTACCGGATAATTTTTTTGTAGCAGGGCAATACGAGTGCTATTACTGGCTAATGCTGAACTTTTAGTTTTATCTAGAGCATCCTGATAGTTATTTTGAGCAATATCAAAAAGCTGTTTCTTCTCGGCCAGATTGGCTAACAGAATACTGTAGTAGAGTTGGCTACGCTGTTCCGGATCTAAATGGCTAATATCGGCTTTTGAAGATGTTTGAGTTGGTGTCGTCAGTTTCTCGTTTGGCAATAGCTTGGGCGCACTGGCGCAGCCGCTTAGTAACAGCAAAGCGCATATCATTGAACGGTATTTTAGTTGGTTTAACAATGCAAAGCTCATCAAGCTATTTTTAAATTATGCTTTTGCTATAGGTTAGCAGGTTTGATTTTGAAGAACAGTGAAAATCCATCAATTCTATAAATTGGTAGTCCATAAAATTTCAATATGGGTTTGATAGCTCGAATAAAGTCGCAGTTACCATAAGCCGATGTTATAATTCGCGCCAACTATAGCCTGGATGGTAAAAGAAGTGATCCAGGCGCTCAATTCGGCATCATAAAATTAACCTATGTCATTGATTATTCTTGGAATTAACCATAAGACAGCGCCTGTTGCAATTCGCGAAAAAGCGGCTTTTGCAGAGCATGAACTGGCTCAGTCGATGGCTGATTTGCAGTTGCGGTTAAACCAGGAATTGGTCCACGATTTAGATAAGCCGGCGGAAGTTGCTATCTTATCGACCTGCAATCGAGTTGAGTTTTACGTCAAAGCCACAGGCTGTCCAGTAGACAAACTCACGCAACAGATTGTTGACTGGCTGGCTCAGCATAATGATCTGGATACTGAGCTGCTGCCTTATTTATACAGCCATTCTCAGCAACAAGCGGTATTGCATATTATGCGTGTGGCTAGCGGTTTGGACTCGATGGTGTTAGGGGAACCACAAATATTAGGCCAGTTAAAGGCGGTATATCAAAAAGCCAAGCGGGCAGGCACTTTAGGCGTTGATTTGGAGCGTCTTTTCCAGCGGGTTTTTTCTGCGGCAAAAAGGGTGCGTCATGATACGGATATTGGTACCAACCCAGTATCGGTGGCTTATGCGGCGGTCAATCTGGCCAAGCATATTTTTGAGGACTTTCTGGAGTTGACCGTACTTTTTGTTGGGGCTGGCGAAACTATTGAATTAGCGGCGCGTCATTTACAGCAGCAACAGGTAAAGCAGATGATTATGGCCAATCGAACCCTGGCTAACGGTCAGAAGCTGGCGCAGGAGTTTAATGGTAAGGCGATTAGTCTTGAAGCGATCCCGCATTATTTTGCCCAGGCAGATATAGTGATTTCTTCCACCGGTAGTATGTTACCTATTATCGGTAAAGGGATGGTTGAAAAGGCTTTAAAACAACGTGGTCGCAAAAGTATTTTTATGGTGGATCTGGCGGTTCCAAGAGATATTGAGGCTGCCGTTGGTGAGCTGGACGATGTGTATCTTTATACGGTTGATGATTTGGAAGGGGTGATTCAGGAAAATTTGCAGGCACGACAAGAAGCTGCTGCCCAGGCCGAAGCCATTATTGAGCCCTTTGCTGATTCCTATATGCAGTGGCTTAACGGGCAGAATAAGCATGATACGGTGCGTGAGCTGCAACAAAAGTATCAACAAATCGCACAACAAGAGTTGCAAAGAGCCAAGTCACAATTGCAGAATAATCAGCAGCCAGAAGAAGCCTTAGAGGCTTTAAGTCATCGTTTGTTAAAAAAGTTTTTGCATCAGCCGTTAGTTTGGCTGCGTCAGGGTGAGTCGGCAGAGGTTGCAGATAAATTGGATAATCATCAGTTAATGCGGCAACTGTTTGATTTGGATGATGATTCGGTTACTCAATCGGTTAATGAACCGAATGAAGAATAAGTGTTTGTAAAAGTATAATGATAATACTTTTTAAGAGATAGGATAAAAAGTCCCCGATGTTACAAGATTCAGTCGTTGAAAAGTTACAGGGTTTGGTCGATCGGCATGAGGAGTTAAGTGCTCTGCTGGGCGATCCTGAAGTGATTGGTGATCAAAATAAGTTCCGCGATTTATCTAAAGAATATGCGGCGCTGGAAGAGGTGGTAGCTGGTTTCCAAAAATATCAGGAAGCGATTGATGGTTTGGCAACGGCGGAAGAAATGTTAACAGATGATGATCCGGATATGCGTGAAATGGCGCAAGAGGAGTTAAAGGAATATAAAACCCTGTTGGAAGCGCTGGAAGTTGACTTGCAGAAATTGCTGCTGCCGAAAGATCCGAACGACGATAAAAATACCTTCCTGGAAATTCGTGCCGGTACTGGTGGCGATGAGGCGGCCATTTTTGTGGGCGATTTATTCCGTATGTATTCCAAGTATGCGGAGAAGAAACGCTGGCAAGTGGAAGTGATGAGTGAAAACCCCAGTGATCATGGTGGCTATAAAGAAATTATTCTACGAATCAGTGGCGATATGGTTTATTCACGTTTGAAGTTTGAGTCAGGCGCACACCGGGTGCAGCGAGTGCCAGAAACGGAATCACAGGGCCGTATTCATACTTCGGCCTGTACCGTGGCTATTATGCCGGAAGCGGATGCGGTTGATGCGATTGAAGTGAATCCGGCGGATCTGCGAGTGGATACTTTCCGTGCCTCTGGCGCAGGTGGGCAACACGTCAATAAAACCGACTCGGCGATCCGTTTAACTCACTTGCCCAGCGGTGTCGTTGTGGAATGTCAGGACGAGCGTTCACAACATAAGAACAAGGCTAAAGCGATGGCCATGTTGCAAGCTAAATTGCAACAGGCTGAAGAGGTGAAAGCGCAAACTGAGCAATCCGAAATGCGCCGTAATCTGGTGGGAACCGGTGATCGCTCTGACCGAATTCGTACCTATAACTATCCTCAGGGACGTATGACCGATCATCGTATCAACCTGACTTTGTATAAGCTGGATGAAATTATGGAAGGGGATATTGACCAGATCATTGAGCCTTTGGTTGCCGAAAATCAGGCCGATCAATTGGCAGCTTTGGCGGAAACTTCGAATTAATCCAAAGTTATGCACATTATTCAGGCTTTGGATTGGGCTTACCAGAAGCTATTAGCGGTTGAAAACAATGAAGCCAGACTGGATGCAGAACTTTTATTGGCTTATTGTCTGGATAAACCGAGAATTTGGTTAAAAACCTGGCCAGATAAGGAACTGGCTGAAGATCAGTGGCAGCACTATCAAAAGTTGGTTGCGCGCAGATTAAAAGCTGAACCGGTTGCCTATATTGTTGGCGAAAAAGAATTCTGGTCATTAAATTTAAAGGTCACTGAAGATACGCTGATTCCCCGTCCTGAAACCGAAGCTCTGGTGGAACTGGCTCTAACCAAGATCCCAAAAGATATGGATTTCAGAATAGCTGATTTGGGTACAGGGAGCGGAGCCATTGCTTTGGCTATTGCTAGTGAAAGACCTCAAGCTACTGTTTTTGCAGTAGATTTTAGTGAAAAAGCGCTGGCAGTAGCGGAGCAGAATCGAATTCATTATCGGCTCGATAAGGTACAAACGGTGGCCTGCTGCTGGTTGCAAAACTGGTCATTCGGCAAACTGGATCTGATTGTGTCCAATCCACCTTATGTTGCAGCAACCGATCCCCATTTGCAGGATTTAACTTTTGAACCTTACTCGGCGCTAGTCGCTAATGATCAAGGCTATGCTGATATTGCCAGCATAACGCAACAGGCTCGAAAGTATTTAAACCCGGGTGCTTATTTGATGTTTGAACATGGCTATGAACAGGCACCAAAGGTTCGTGAAATCCTGGCCGAATTTGGTTATCAGAAGATTGAATCATTTCGGGATTTGGCTGGGCATGAACGGGTGACTGTCGGTTGCTGGTGCTAGTTTAAATGCTTTGCTTGCTGGTTCTTGGTTCTGATTTTCCTTCTTTAATAAATTGGAATTAGTTGGCAAAACTTTTGTCTATTGGTTTGGGTATTAGCTTTAATTACAGTGCAATAAGACTAAAAGCATAAAAAATTACCTTTCCCCAGGGATTTTAACTTGCTCCAGTGGGTGACTATTGTTAGAGTAGCGCGACTGGTTTAAAAACCCTGAAAGCTACGAATTAAGCGGTTTTGCGCTGATTGTTACGGTTTAAAAAGCTAAAGATTTAACGCTTTCAGTTGATATTAATTTAAGAATTTCTGCACTTAGGATTATTCCTTTCTATGTTTAAAAAATTACGCGGTATGTTTTCGACAGATTTGTCGATTGATTTGGGGACGGCAAACACTCTAATTTACGTTCGAGATCAGGGTATTGTTTTGGACGAGCCTTCGGTCGTGGCTATTCGTCAGGATCGTGTTGGCGGCGTTAAGTCGATAGCTGCTGTTGGTGAAGCCGCGAAACGTATGTTAGGCCGCACTCCAGGTAATATAGTGGCGATTCGTCCTTTGAAAGATGGGGTCATTGCAGATTTTGAAGTAACGGAGAAGATGCTGCAGCACTTTATTCGTAAAATTCACGACAATACTTTTTTCCGCCCTAGTCCGCGGGTGTTGATTTGTGTTCCTTGTGGTTCGACTCAAGTGGAGCGCCGTGCGATTAAAGAATCTGCATTGGGTGCTGGTGCGCGAGAAGTGCATCTGGTGGAAGAGCCGGTAGCTGCTGCGGTAGGCGCGGGTTTGCCGGTGGGTGAAGCGCGCGGTTCTATGGTGGTGGATATTGGTGGTGGTACTACCGAAATAGCTATTTTGTCATTAAATGGTGTGGTTTATTCCGATTCCGTACGGATTGGTGGTGATCGCTTCGATGAAGCCATTATCGAATATATAAGACGTAACTATGGTACTGTGATTGGTGAGGCCACTTCTGAGCGTATCAAACATGAAATTGGTACTGCTTATCCTGGAACTGAGGTTCGTGAGCTGGATGTGCGTGGTCGTAATCTGGCGGAAGGTATTCCTAGAAGTTTTACCATTAATTCCAACGAAGTTCTGGAAGCATTGCAGAATCCTTTGCACGGTATTGTGCGTGCGGTTAAAGCAGTGTTGGAGCAATCGCCACCGGAATTAGCCGCGGATATTTCGGAGCGTGGCATGGTCTTGACTGGTGGTGGTGCCTTGATCCGCGATTTAGATCGTCTGTTAACGGAAGAAACCGGTTTGCCAGTGATTGTTGCAGAAGACCCGCTAACCTGCGTGGCGCGAGGCGGCGGTAAAATCCTGGAAACTCTGGAAGAACATTCTGGTGACTTATTTTCAACAGACTAATTAATTATTACAATAGAAATCGGGCCATATGCCCGATTTTTTGTACCTGAGAAATATGTTTGGATAAGAAAATAAATAGAGGTAACTAGCCATCAAAACTATATTTACCCGAGGCCCGTCATTGTTAGTGCAACTCTTGATTGCGCTTTTAGCTTCGAGTGCGTTAATGGTTTTGGATTATCGTTATAGTTATTTAAATTCGCTGCGTAGCGCTTTTTCTACTCTGGTTTCACCGGTCTATTATTTGGCCAATATGCCCAGTGAAGTTGCCAATTGGGCGGATAATAATATTGTCAGTCGCGGTCAATTGTTAGAAAAAAATCAAGAGCTTAAAGATCAACTCATGATTTTAAAGGCGCAAAATCAACGGTTGATTGGTTTGGAGTCGGATAATGCTAGATTAAGAGCTCTGTTAGGTTCGGGGCGTAAGTTGCGGGGTAAACGTTTAATTGCTGAGTTAATCGATGTCAATACCAGCAACTATGCGCGGGAAATCATGCTCAATAAAGGTTCCAGTGATGGCGTTTATCTTGGTCAGGCGGTGGTTGATTCCGATGGGGTGATGGGGCAGGTGGTGAATGTTGCCAGTTATTCCAGCCGAATCATTCTGATTAATGATCCCAAGCACGCAATTCCGGTAAAAAATAATCGTAATGGAATTCGAGCGATTGCACGAGGCAACGGGTTAAATCTGAACTTGATGTATCTACCCGTTACCATCGATATTCGTCAGGGCGATCTTTTGCTAAGTTCCGGCTTGGGCGAAAAATTTCCAGAAGGCTTTCCCGTAGCCAAAGTGGTTTCTGTGACCAGGGAAAATGATCAGCCTTACCTGGAAGTCATAGCGGAGCCAACAGCCAATATCAGTACCGCAAATCATGTACTGCTGCTTTGGAACCAAACTACTCAGACGCAGGATCAATCTGATGAGCAATAATAGTAGCGGTAGCTGGTTCATCGTTTTGACTTTACTGGTGGCAATGATCATAACTTTATTGCCTTTACCGGACGGCTGGCAGGCATGGCGACCCTCCTGGGTAATGTTGGTTTTAAGCTTTTGGGTGATTAGTATCCCTGAACGGATTGGGCTCTTGTGGGCTTTTATTTGTGGGCTTTTACTGGATGTTTTACTCAATACCAGTTTGGGTGTGCATAGTTTTTCTTTGGCAATATCCATATTTATCATACAAATTTTATATAAAAGAATTCGCCTGTTTCCCCATTGGAAACAAGCCTTGTCAATCGCTGCCATAAGTTGCATCTATATAGTGATTAATTTTTGGTTAGTTCGTATGACCGGAAAATCACAACAATATATTCCCTGGTCTGCGATCATTGTTAATGGGATCTTGTGGCCCTGGGTTTATATCATACTCGGCAGCCTGTCTGGTTATTTTAAGGTAAAGTAACGGTGACACCTTATCAATATTCCAGGCTTTATTTGGCTTCGGGTTCTCTTCGGCGTAAAGAGTTGTTAACTCAACTAGGTGTTGATTTTATCCCCGTCAGTAATGATTTTGATGAAACTAAACTTTCTGATGAAGCTCCTTTGGAATATGTTGAGAGAGTAGCTTTGGGCAAAGCCAAATCGGCTAAAGCCAGGTTAGTGGCTTTAGATTATCCAATCTTAGCAGCTGATACGGTGGTGGTGCTTGATGGTCGCTGTTTGGGCAAACCCAAAGACTTGCAGGATGCAGCTCAAATGCTGGCTGCTTTATCCGCAAATAGTCACACCGTTTATACCAGTCTGGTGGTTTTAGATGCTCAGCAAACTCTTCAGAAAACCAGTCAAAGCCAAGTGTATTTTGATAGGCTAAGTATGCGTCAAATAGAGCTGTATTGTCAGACTCAAGAGCCTTTAGGCAAAGCTGGTTCATATGCTATTCAGGGAGTAGCTGCTAGTTTATAAGCAGGATTGAAGGTAGTTATTCAGGAGTGGTGGGCTTGCCATTGAATGAAACCCGCCAGTTACTTGAGGCTTTCAAAATAAAATACTTATTAGCTTAGCCAAATAGTTGGTACACTAGGCTTAAGTCATTGTTTTAGTTAAATTATGCGCGAAGAAATTCTAATCAATGTAACTTCTCAGGAGACACGGGTTTCAGTGGTTGAAAATGGTGTCTTGCAGGAGGTTCATCTGGAAAGGACTGCCAATAAAGGTATCGTTGGTAATATTTATAAAGGTATTGTTAGCCGCGTTATGCCCGGAATGCAGGCAGCGTTTGTGGAGATCGGTCAGGAAAAGGCAGCTTTTTTACATGCGGCGGATATTTTTTCCAGCAAGCGAATCGATCAAACAGGGGTGGATTTTCCGGAATTGGCGGAGCAACCGCAAGAAAGCATTAATCATATTGATATCACTAGTCTGTTGCGAGTGGGTCAGACGATTATGGTGCAGGTGATCAAAGATCCGCTTGGCACCAAAGGTGCGCGTTTAACCACTCATATTACCATTCCTTCCCGGTTTTTGGTTTTGATGCCAGAACAACAGCATATTGGTATCTCTCAGCGTATTGATGATCAGGATGAACGGGAAAGGCTAAAAAGGGTTTTTGCAACGGATAATGAGCTGGGTGATGGTTATATTATTCGTACTGCGGCGGAAAAAGTTGATGAAGCCGAGTTAATTCGGGATAGTGAATTTTTACGTAAGCTTTGGATGGGGATCAAACAGCAAGTCAAAGCGGTAAAAGCGCCTGGCCTAGTGCATCAGGATTTAGCTCTTGAACTCAGAATTATGCGCGATATTTTCGCCGATGATATAGAGCGAGTGCGAATTGATAATGAAAAAAGTTATCAGCGGATCAGTGATTTTGTTAAAAAGTTTTCGCCGGAATTGATGGGCAGAATTGAGCTGTATCGGGGTGAGCGGCCTATTTTCGATTTATATAATATTGAAGAAGAAATCAAAAAAGCTTTAGAAAGGAAAGTATTATTAAAATCGGGTGGGCATTTAATTATTGACCAAACCGAAGCCATGACCACTATAGATGTTAATACGGGTGCTTTTGTAGGACATAAAAATTTAGAGGAAACTATTTTTCGCACTAACTTAGAGGCTGCCAGTGCCTTAGCCAGACAATTGCGGCTTAGGAATTTAGGCGGGATTATTATCGTTGATTTTATTGATATGCAAGAGCCCGAACATAAGCGCCAGGTTTTAAGAACACTGGAGAAAACTCTGGATCGGGATCTGGTAAAAACTCAGGTAACGGAAGTTTCTGCTTTAGGTTTGGTGGAAATGACTCGCAAGCGCTCAAGAGAGTCATTGGAGCATCTGATGTGTGAGCCCTGCCAACAGTGTAATGGTTGTGGTTTTGTGAAAACTCCGGTGACTGTGTGCTATGAAATTTTTCGTGAAATCAGCAGAGCATCGCGAGCTTATGATGTGCAGAAGTTCCTGATACTGGCCAGTCAATCAGTAATTGAAACTTTGCTGGATGAAGAAGCCAACAATTTAGCCGAACTGGAAGAAAATGTCGCAAAACCTATAAGGCTACAGGCAGAGTCGCTGTATAGCCCTGAACAGTTTGATGTGGTGTTGATTTAATTCATGGTTTCTAAAGTTAGCAAAACCATTTCAAAAATTTTCAGCAAGCTGGTCTGGTTGGTCTCTATCTTTATTATTATTCTGGTTTTCTTAATTTCATTATTGAAAGTATCTTTACCCTATTGGGTGCAGCAAGAAGAAGAAATTACCGACTTTATAGAATCTTATATTGGCGGTGAATTAAGTTTTGATAAATTGCAGGTTGATTGGAGTGGCTTTAAACCAATTGCCAATATTGACAATTTACAATGGTCTCATCCAGAAAAAAAAATCACTTTTCAAAGTTCCAGCAATCAGTTGAAGATTGATTTGTGGAGAACCCTTTATAATGGTTATCTGGTTACAGATAATCTGGTTATAGACAATGCCAAATTAGACTTGGCAGCGATTAGTGGGAGCGATTCCTCATTTGAATTAAGTTTGCCAAAGGTTAAGCAGTTTTTAGAGGTAAATTCAGAGGTATTTAATCATCAGCATATAAAAGTGAATAATCTTGCTGTGCTGTTAAAGAAATCTGAACAAAGCTATCAACAGCATTTCCCTGTTATTCAAATTAAACAAATTAAAAATCAAAAACAGCTAATTGTTGAATCTTATGGTGAGTTACTTGAACGAGGCAGATTTGTGTTGGAGTCAGAAGGTGAGCTGTCCTCTGAAAATAATCACATCAATATTTTTTCTGATTTTCGACAATTTAATCTGGTTGCTTTATCTGAACTAACCAGTATAAAAGAATTAAAAGATTTTAATCGTGTAAATTTAAAGAGTTGGTGGACAATTCAGGGAAATATTTTAGAAAAAGGACGACTGGAAATTACTAATGAACAAGATCAAATCGCTAGAGTGGATCTAAAATTAAACTTTTTACAACAAGCTAATGCACTGGAAATTATTAGTGATGAGTTTTTAATTAGTCTAAAGCAAGAAGAAAAATTTAAACTGCATGAAAGTTTTGTTTACCTTAAAGAGCAGAGCGATAAGGAAGCTGCTACTTATCATATTGCCACAGGCGTCATTCCTTTAAGATTCATACGGCATCTTGCAACTTTGTTTTTCGAGCCAACAATAAATGAACAATTAACAAAACTGAATCCAACGGGTTTACTTGAAAATTCGAATATCAGGTTAGCGATGGTGCAAAATAGCTGGATTCCCCTGGATGGCACGGTTCATTTTTCCAATTTAAATGTGCAGTCATATCAGAATGTGCCATCCATTAGTTTGCATACACTTATGGCAACTGGTGTCAATGGGGATTGGTGGTTTGAGGCCAAGAGCCAAAATTCAAGTCTGAATTGGCAGCCAATGTTCAAAGAAGAGATTGCTATCGATAAACTTTATCTTGCGGGTCGATACAGTTTTAATCAGGATACCGAGTTATTAATTGATCAATTAATTTTTGATAATAGTGATGCCAAGATTAAAGCCAGGGCCAGATTGGCAATTCAAGATCCTTTATCAATGGCAATTTATGCAGAAGTCGAAAAGGTTCGGATAGGAAAACTCTATCGGTACTGGCCCAGAGATCCAGGCTTTAGCGAACAAGCATTGCATTATTTGGACGAAAGCCTGTTAGGTGGAACTGTAGATTTTGCCAAATTTATTTGGCAGGGAGAACCTACAATTTTTCCTTTTTTAGGATCGGAAGGACAGTTTGATATTCAGGCAAAGGTTTCTAATGCTGTTTTTAAATTTGAAGAGGATTGGCCTGCGGCCAGGCAGCTGAATGCTCATGCTGTATTTGCAAATGAGAGTATTACCATTAATGCGACAAAAGCTGATTTATTAGGAGCAAAGGTTAAATCTGCACAAGCCATTATTCCTGATTTAACACAAGATGATCCTCACTTGATAGTGGAGGTGGATGCCGATAGCAATTATGCGAGTTATTTTAATGTTTATAATCAATCTCCTTTGAAAGAAATGTTTGGTAATGAATTAGTTAACATTAAATTTGATAAAAGTTTAGCTCTGAAGTTAAAGCTGGATTTATTGCTTGCTAAAGAGGCTAAAGCAAAAGTTGATGGACTTATTAATTTCAAAGCTAACCAAATTAATGGCATACCCTATAGAGTAGCTTTAGAGCAAATGCAGGGCCAGCTGGTGTTTACGGAAAAAGGAGCTTACAGCAAGGATCTTAAGGCAAAGCTAATGGATGGCTTGCTAAATATCGATCTTAAAGTTGACGAATATACTGATAATGAAAGTTTGGTTAAGATTGATGCCAATGGTTTATTGGATATAGCCAAGATCAGTAAGCAACTGCTGCAATTTAATCCGCTTTATACGGAAGGTAAAAGTCATTTTAATATTCATTATGAGATTGATGATAATGAAACAGCTAATGAATCCTTGATTATTAGTAGCGATCTTGTTGGAACCAGTATCAAAGGCCCTGATTGGCTGGCTAAAACCAAACAAAAATCTGCGCCACTATTGGCTACAGTCATGAAGTTGGGAAACGATGTTAGGTTGAGAACCAGTTATAGTGATCAAGCAGCAAGTCAGCTAATGTTCAATGTGAATTCTCCTGAAAAGCTCAAGGGAATTATTAAATTGGGAAGTTTGGCCACTCAGCCACTAAAAATTCCTACTTCAGGTGTTTCGATAGATGGTTATTTCGACAAAATTTTAGTAAAGGAATGGTTGGAACATATTGAAATACCAAAGAGCAAGACTAATGATTGGCCAACTTGGATTGAGCATATCAATATCACCACGCCGGAACTTTTAGTGGCAGGCCAGACTTTTAATAAGGTTCGGATAAATGATGAACGAACTAATGATCAGAATATGCAACTTAATTTTTATTCTGAGCAGGCAAAAGCCAAAGTTGCTTTTTACAAGGATGGACTGAAAAAAGTTTCCATTGAACAACTGGATATAACGCTTAAACCCTGGCAGCAAGTTTCCAGGAATCAAGTCTCGTTGGATTTATCCCAATATGATAATTGGCAATTCGAATGTCAGCTTTGTCAGATAAATGGCTATTCATTCGGCCCTATAACTCTCAGCAGCCAATATCAAGATGATAAAATTGTTTTAGCTGGTAGTGCTTATGTTTCCGATCAACTCCTATCGAAAATAAGCGGTTCTATTACAGATAATAATACCAATCTACAAGTTGATTTCTCAGTTCCAAATCCTAATGGGCTACTAAAATTGTGGGATCTTGATGGTGAAATTAGAGATACTCAAACGACTGGAGTGCTAAATTTAAATTGGCCTGGAAGTATTCATGATTTCAGCTTAAGTCAGACTTACGGTAGTTTTTCATTAGAGACTGAAAAAGGAGCCATTAAAGATTTGAGTGATAGAAAGGCCAGAATTTTCAGTTTATTTTCTTTGCAAAGTATTCCTCGGCGACTATCCCTGGATTTTAGTGATCTGTTTAGAGATGGTTTCTTCTACGACAAAATTATTGGGAAATTTAAAATTGATAAAGGTCAACTGATCAGTGAGCAAGTGGAAATTGAAGGCACTGCGGCAGATGTTTCAGTCAGTGGAGTGGTGGATTTAAATACACAACAAGTGGATCAAAAAGTTGTAGTGACACCTAAATTGGGTTCAAGTTTGCCCGTACTGGCAGGCTGGGCGATTGAGCCTACTACTGGTCTTATTATGCTGATTGTGAGCAAAATTTTTGAGCCAGCATTAAATGTGGTGTCCAGCATTGAATATAAAATTACTGGTAATCTTGAAGATCCTGTTGTCGAAGAAGTTGCTAAGCAATCCAAAGAAGTGCAAGTTAGCGAAGAGTTAATTAACCAGGAAAAAGAAAAAAATGATTTGGATACACAGCAAGAAAGTAAACCGCAAGAGGAGCAAAAACCTTGAAATTGGCGTTGCTGCAAATTACTTCATCCCATCGCCTTAATGAAAATTTAGAAAAAATTAAGTGTCTGTTGCTGGATGCTAAACAGCAGGGTGCTAAAGTTGTGGTATTGCCAGAAAACTTTGCTCTAATGCAAAAACATAGCAGTGAAAAATTGGCTTTGCAAGAAGCGCTGGGTAATGGCCCCGTTCAGGATTGGCTGCAAAAGGTAAGTTCAGAACTTTCTCTTTGGATTATTGCCGGCTCTTTTCCTATTAGTTCTGGGGATAAAAACAAACCTTTTGCCCGATGCTTGGTATATAATCCATCAGGACAGCTGGTAACGTTTTACGACAAAATTCATCTGTTTGATGTAGAGCTTGCCAATGGCGAGACTTACTTGGAGTCTGAGGATACTTCTGCTGGTGATAGCCCACAGTTGCTGACTATAGACGATTTCACTATTGGCTTATCGATTTGTTACGATCTGCGTTTTCCTGAGTTGTATCGATACTATCAAAAACAAGGGGCTGATATTGTTTTAGTGCCATCAGCATTTACTCAAAAAACCGGCGAGCAACATTGGCAGTTGTTACTAAAGGCCAGAGCGGTTGAAAATTTACTGTATCTGGCTGGTGTCAATCAAACCGGAATACATTCTAATGGCCGTCAAACTTACGGTCATAGTCAGCTGATCGATCCCTGGGGTAAGCTAGTGGCTTCTTTGCAGCAGCAGGAATCTGTATTGGTTATCGAGCTAAGCAAACAAAAAATTGATGCTGTTCGTAGCAGGTTCCCAGCACATTTGCATAGAAAGCTTTAATAAATCAACAGACAATAAACAGATATTTGGAAAATATTAGATGAGCTCTATTTTAGATCAGGTTGAGAAAAACTTATTCGCCGAATCAAATTTATCTCTTGATTTTTTACGCACTTCAGTGGAAAAACTGCATGCGTACGATTTGGACTTTTCAGATATTTTTTTACAAAAAATGCTGCTTGAATATTGGCAGCTGGAAGATGGAATTGTCAAAGATGCCAGCTTTAATCTGAACAAAGGGCTCGGCGTGCGCACTATTTTGGCTGATAAAACCGGTTTTGCTTATGCTAATTCGTTTGAGCAATTAGAGCTAAATAATGCGATCAAAGCTGCGACTTCTATCAGTAAATCAGGCCAGCAGCGAAAGATAGGCTTTGTTTCTGCAAAAGAGCAACAATTGTTCCAAAGGCAGGCTGTGATGGCTAATGTGGCCCAGTCAAAGAAAATTCAATTATTACAAGATTTAGATAAAACAACGCGCGCATTGGATGAAAAAGTAAAGCAGGTCATAGTGAGTTTATCAGCTTCAGATGAACAAATTATGGTGGTTGCCAGCGATGGAACTCAGGCTGCGGATATTAGGCCGATGATTCGTTTGAATGTCACCGTAGTTGCTGAGTCGAAGGGTAAGCGCGAGCGGGGAAGTGCCGGTATTGGTGGCCGTTATTTATGGCAGGATTTTATTGCTATGGATTTAGCAGCCGTTGCCAAACAGGCTGTCGATCAGGCTTTAATTAATTTAGAGGCGATTGAGGCACCAGCAGGAAATATGCCAGTAGTATTGGGCAGTGGCTGGTCGGGAGTTTTGCTGCACGAGGCTGTAGGACATGGTTTGGAAGGGGATTTTAATCGTAAAGGATCTTCTGCCTATTCAAACAAAATTGGGCAGCAGGTGGCTTCTAAACTTTGTACCGTGATTGATGATGGCAGTATTGAAAGTATGCGTGGCTCTTTAAATGTTGATGATGAAGGCACCATGACACAATCCAATGTGCTTATTGAAAATGGTATCTTGCAAGGCTATATGCAGGATAAACATAATGCTCGATTGATGGGCGTTGCATCTACTGGAAACGGTCGTCGAGAATCTTATGCGCACCTGCCAATGCCGAGGATGACCAATACCTTTATGTTATCCGGCTCGTCGGAGCGGGAAGAAATTATCCGTAGTGTTGATAACGGGATTTATGCGCCAAACTTTGCTGGAGGGCAGGTGGATATTACCTCGGGTAATTTTGTATTTAGTGCCAGTGAAGCCTATTTGATTGAAAAGGGCAAAATAACAGCGCCGATTAAAGGCGCTACCTTGATTGGTAATGGCCCCGAAGTTTTGCAGCGGGTTAGTATGGTGGCTAATGATTCGCGTCTGGATCCCGGTATTGGAGTGTGTGGTAAGGCGGGACAGAGTGTGCCGGTTTGTGTGGGACAACCAACCCTTAAAATCGATCACTTGACAGTAGGTGGAACTCAAACTTAAACAATAAAAATTAATCTATTCATGTAAGTATTCTTTTAGGTATTGAAAGATTAAGCGCTGGGCTTTTGGCGGCTTGTTATTGTTTATTTCGTGTTGCGCATTTCTTACCAGTTGCCTTAAGTGTTGACGATCCATTTCAGGTTGCTGTTGCAGCAGTTCAAATACCGCTTTATCACCTTCCCGAATCAGACGATCACGCCACTGTTCTAGCTGATGAAACTGCTTATTGGCTAAGGATTTCTCTTGATCGATAAGCAATAATTTTTGCTGAATGGCAGCGTGATCTTCATCACGCAGTAATTTGCCAATATATTTGATTTGCCGTTTCAGGCCAACCGGACTTTTGATTTTCTGGCCTTC
This sequence comes from Kangiella sp., assembly GCA_028284185.1. Taxonomy (GTDB): domain Bacteria; phylum Pseudomonadota; class Gammaproteobacteria; order Enterobacterales; family Kangiellaceae; genus Kangiella. The sequence goes on along the minus strand of JANQSG010000013.1, from coordinate 55,420 downwards.
TAACAAAGCCTTAAGACACCATTCAGAAAGTGGAAATTGTTTGAGGGCATTAGCAGGCAATTTAAGTAGCCTTTGTCCCAGCTTGGTTATTTCTTGAACTTCTCTTTTTAGTTCTGACTTGGATTGGTGGTGCTCACCATACTGTTGCGTATCTTGTTCTTTGCTCATGTTGCATCAACTTTAAAAATTAACACTGGCTTTTAAAAATGCAATAGTCTGCTCACCTATTACATTACGCCGGTTAAAAAAGCTATCGCTATTCAGGCGATGCTGTACTACAAAATCAAGAGTTAACTTTGAATGGGTAAAATCAAATTGAGTGCCATAACGTAGATCAAGGCGATCGAAAGTTTCACCGTTTGCCAGTTCCTGTAAATAATAAGCAAAACTCACTTGGTTATTTTCATCAAACTGTCTTTGATATAAAAGTGCAGCGGTTTGCTCAGCTATATGCGGGTTCATTCCACTCCCACTCTTAGCATCGTAATCCAAATGGCTATAGCTTAGCCAGATTTCATCTTGCGGACTCAATTTATAATTAAGCTGAAATTCAGCGCCTTTATTGGTGAAATTAATAGAGTTTGCAGGATTATATTCTGCCAGGCTGAGCAGACCTTCAATACCGTCTTTAACTTCTTCATGGAAAATTTTCACATCAAAGGAGAAGTCACGATGATTATAAAACCAGCCAATTTCACGAGATAATACCTTTTCTTCTTTAAGGTTGCCTTGAGATTGGGGAGTCAGATAAAAAGTTGCGAAATTATCTGTGCCATTAATGGGCGTATCCAGATTGGATACGCGGTAATGGCGATGGCCTACTTGCTCATAAAAATCAGGGGTTCTTACGCCTTTTGCCAGAATAAAGCGCCAAGCTGAATTTGCGGAAGCCAAATAGTTTAAAGCGAATCGAGGAGAGGTGGCTGAATTGATAAAGTCATCTTTTTCATACAGCAGACCGCTATTGAATAACCATTTTGGCGATAGTTTCCATTCCAGGTTACCGAATAAATAAAAGGTACTATTACTGGGTTCGCCATCAAACAAAGAGTTGCCACGAATTTTATCTTTACGCAGCCCAATACCAGTGACCATACGTAGATTAGCATTAAATTCATAATGATCTTCTAATTCGAATCCCCATTTGGTTTCATCAAAATTTTGATTGGCTGTACCACAAACGGTGGCTGAACCTAATCCGGCAGCTCTAATGGCTGCCTGTTGCGCCAAACTCGCAATTGCCGCAGAAGATGGCGCAGGAATCGCTGAACCTGTAATCAGAGCATCAACAAACAGGCTCGTATAATCGCTATCGAGATCGTATAGGTCGCCGAGTTCCTGCGTCATAAAAAAAGCAGGGGGACAGGTTTGCCAGCTTTCTCGATTGTTACTGGCGGCGTGAAAAGCATTCACCATTACCGAATGCCTGTTGTTTACCTGATGTTCCCAATTTAATTGGACAGCGGTATCTTCAACTTTTAATGGGTGCGATGGGTGCAGTTGATAAATATCCAAGTGATCAATGTCTTGTTCGGATTGAGCGTGACCTAAACTAAAGCGCAGGCTATTTCTCATGTTGGCTTGATAGCTGAAATCCCCTCTAAAATATTCATTTTTGCTTTCATCAAATCGCATAACTCCATTAAATTCACCAGTAAAACCATTATCCTGTTGATGTCCGGCGCTGAGTCGATAGCCAAATTTATCAGCTTGATGGGCTACACGAACGTAGGCATCTGCGATACCATTATTACCGGTAGTGAGCGATACCGAGTGGCTTTCTATGTCGGAAGGGTGACGCGTAACAATATTGATGACCCCCAAAAAAGCATTGGAACCATAGCTGCTGGTATTAGGGCCACGAATGACTTCAATACGCTCTACCTCGTCAATATTAACCGGTAAATTATTCCACAAAACTCGTGATAAACCGGGTTTGAAGATGGGGTGGCCATCGACCAGCACCTGCAAGCGGCGAGAAAACTCGGTCAGAAAACCATGAATACTGACCTCAGGCATGTTGTTGCGCGAATACGCTATATTTAATCCTGGCACCAATCTTAGAGCTTCGACCAGATCTCGAGCACCAGTGGCATTGATTTGGCGACGAGTAATAATGGTCACTGAGGCTGGTGTTTCAAGTTGGGATTGGCGTAAGCGAGTAGCCGATAAAACTATCGGTAAGGATTCTTCAGCAAATAAATCATCTTCGGCTGGTGATATTTGCCCCTGGGATATTTGACTGATTAACAGTAATGGCAATACCCAAAGAGATTTTTTCTTTGTCATAATTATTTATCTCAAACGACAAGGTTTATTCTTGTTAAAATGGTATCCTAAGTCAAGTTTTTGATAATTATTTTATTGGTAATTCAAAGGGTTATAGATGAAGCAGGAACAACAAAGTTTAACGCTGGCTCAACTTGTTGAACAGCAAAAAGCAATAAAAAATAAATATCAGGATTTAATGTCACAGGCTTTGGCTGAAGCAAAAAAATTAGGTGCGGAACAAACCGAAATCTGGTGCTATAACACTGCTGGCAATAGCATCGAAGTTCGTAATCAAGAGTTGGAAACTCTGGAGTTTAATCAGGATAGTCACTTGAGTTTGAATTTGTATTTTAATCAGCGTAAAGGTTCAGCTTCTATCAACGATTTAACGCAAGAGGGCATTGCCAAAGGTGTGCAGGCAGCAGCTGATATTGCACGTTTTACCGAAAAAGATCCTTATGCCGGTTTAGCCGATGCCAACCGTTTAGCAACGGAGTTTCCTGATTTGTCACTGAGCCATCCTAGCAATAAATCCATTAGTGATTTAGTGGCAGTTGCAAAACAGGCTGAAGCCAGTGCTTTAAAGCACACTAAGATTAAACAGTCTGAAGGTGCTGGGTTTTATGCCCATAGCTCGGTTTCGCTTTACACCAATAGTCATGGCTTTTTTGCCACAAAAAATACCACCCGTTTTAGCTTGTCAGCGACTATGATCGCTGATAGTGAGTCGGGTATGCAACGCGATAGTTACTACAGTGTTAGCCGTGATTTTTCTGATCTGATGTCGCCGGAAGTGATTGGTGACAAGGTGAGCGAACGTTTACTTGGGCGCTTGCATCAGGGTAAAGCCAGCTCAGGAACTTTTCCGGTAATCTTTACTCCAGAAACTGCCCGGGGAATCTGGAGCCATATGCTGAGCGCTTTAAAAGGTGGTGTTTTATATCAAAAATCTTCTTTTTTGCTGGATAAAAAAGGCCAAAAAATATTGCCAGAATTCGTTCAGATCCAGGAAGATCCTTTTATTGCCAAAGGTTTTGGCAGTAGTTGTTACGATAGTGAAGGGGTTGCCACCTATCAGCGCGATATTGTAACTGATGGAGTCCTGCAGGATTATTTTCTCAGCAGCTATTCGGCTCGACGCCTGGGTTTGCAATCAACTGCCAGTGCTGGTGGGATCCACAATATTCTGGTGACTTCGCAGGCGGTGAAGCAGGAAGAGTTAATCAAACAATTAGGCACGGGTTTGCTGGTCACTGAGGTTATGGGGCAGGGCGTTAACATAGTAACTGGTAATTATTCACGCGGCGCCAGTGGTTATTGGTTTGAAAATGGTGAGACTAAATATTTTGTTCAAGGCATTACTATCGCTGGAAATTTAGCCGATATGCTGAACAATATTATTGCTATTGCAGATGATGTCGATCAGCGCTCCAGTATTTTAAGTGGCTCAGTGGCTATTGATGGTTTAACCATAGCTACTCATTAATAAATTTTGAAACTAAAGAAACGGCTTAGGCAAAGAAGTAAGTTGCCAAGCCTAATAGGGCAAAAAATCCAGCAACGTCCGTTACTGTGGTTAAAACCACCCCGCCGGCAATGGCTGGATCAATATCCATTTTTTTAAGCAGCATCGGTAGTAGTGCGCCTACTAATACTCCGGTAACCAGATTAAACAGCATGGCCCCACCGATGGTTATGGCAAGGTGTAAATGGTTAATATCTGCATTTTTGAAGTAGGCAAAAGCATACACCAACCCGGCAATAATGATGGCCCATAGCAGACCATTGATAATACTGACCGCTAGTTCTTTTTTAAGCAGATAGGATTTATTATCATTACTGATATGGCCTAAGGACATACCTCTAATGACCAGGGTCAAGGTTTGGGTTCCGGCGATGCCGCCCATACTCGGAACTATGGGTAATAGCACTGCCAATAAGGTGACTTTGGCGATGGTGCTTTCGAATAAACCAATCACCAAAGCAGCCAAAATAACGGTGATCAGATTGATGCCGAGCCATACTGCGCGGCGTTTGGCTGTGGTGCTGATAGAACCAAAGGTATCTTCCAGTTCATCCAGTCGCGCCATAGATAATAAGGAATGATCCGCTTCTTCAATGATCACATCAACCACGTCATCAATGGTTATTCGTCCTAATAGTTTGCCGTGTTCATCAGTTACCGGAGCTGTTACCAGATCGTGACGCTGGAAAATTTGTGCCACTTCCATAGCACTCATGCCAACTGGAATGGTGAAATTATTTTCCTTGATCAGATCCTGTATAGGGGTTTCCGGGGAGAAAGTCAGAATAGAGCTAAGGGGTACTGAACCAATTAAAACATCTTTAGAGTCAACCACGTAGAGCTGATCGGTATTGTCCGGAAGTTCGCCTCGAATACGCAAATACCTTAATACCACTTCAACCGATACGCGTGGTCGGATCATGATGGTATCAATATTCATTAAACCGCCAGCGGTATCTTCCGGATAGGAAAGTGCCTGCTCAATTTGAGAACGGTTTTGTTCATCCAGCCGGCGTAAAACCTGTGAACTCAAGTGCTCCGAAAGATCCTCGATGATATCAACCGCATCATCCGTATCCATTTCCGAAACCACATTCGCCAGCTCCTGAGGAGCCATATTTTCAATGAAGTGTTGCCGAACTTCGTCGGACAGATATTGTAGAACCTCACCCTGCTGATCAATATCGATCATTCCCCATACGGTTTTACGAACCTTTGGAGGTGATGATTCCAGGAATAAAGCGATATCTGGCGGGAACAGCTCTGATAATAGATTTTCAAAGGTCAGCAGTTGACCGCCCTCAAGCGCGCGGTTCAATTGTTGAAGTTGCTCTTTGCTGTGATTTTCTTGTAATTCTGGCATTGAGAAGCAGGTTAGCCTTTGATTTTGTTAGTTATTTTACCTTAAAAACGGTGGAGCTGGCTATGTATAAGGACAATTAACTGCTTTTATCGAGCTGGCGGTGTTTTACCTTGACGTTAGGATAGCGCTCTGCAAAGTATTCTGAGAGCTTCTCGATGATATAAACAGAGCGGTGTTTGCCACCGGTACAACCTACTGCAAAGGTGAAATAACTGCGGTTCTGCCGATCAAATTCCGGTAGCCAGGAATCCAGGAAAACCCGCAGTTGCCATATATATTCCATGACTTGGCTATCTGAACCTAGATATTCCTGAATAGGGGCATCTCTGCCAGTAAAAGGTCTTAACTCGGGGACCCAATGAGGATTGGGCAAGCAGCGAGCATCGAAAACAAAATCTGCATCCTGAGGAGCGCCATGCTTAAAGCCAAAGGAGGTAAACAATATGTCCATGCTGGATGTTTTGCTGGCTGTGACCCGGCTTAAGATCTGCTCTCTTAATTCGTGTGGCGTTAGAGTACTGGTATTAATCACCAGATCGGCCATAGCTCGAATGGGAGTAATCAGTTGCTCTTCTTTTTTCATCGCATCGCGTAAAGACATCCCTAAGTTGGTCAAAGGGTGGCGGCGGCGGGTTTCGCTAAAACGTTTTAACAAAACTGACTCATCGGCATCAATAAAGATAACTTTTATTTCTGAGTGAACCAGTTTAATTTTTTCAATTTCTTGGGTGAAATGCTCCATATCATTGGGGTTACGGGCATCCACACTAATGGCTATGGCGTCGGTTTTGTTCAAATGACGATTGAGTACTTCCAGGGTAAAAGGCAAAGGCAGATTATCGATACAATAATACCCCGCATCCTCTAAAGCTTTCAGCGCTACAGATTTACCTGAGCCGGAGCGACCACTAAGAATGACGAGTTTCATTATCGATACCTTTTGCTAAATCAGATGCTGTCTGACACAGAGTTAAAGCCTTGTGCATAATCTTATACAAGGCCTCTCCATTATGCGCATTTCGCATTTGTGCTCGCAAGGTTTTATTTTGAAAAATATCCACAATTTGATCTAAGCCACCCAGTTTCTGAAAGTTGTATTGCTTGGGAACCAGCAAACAAAAAATCAGATCAACTGCTTCCTCATCCGGTGCATCAAAGTCAATCGCTTCTTCTAAAGCCACCAGCACTGCAATGGGATTCACACAATCTTCGACTCGGCCATGAGGCAGGCAAACCCCATTACCGATAGCGGTTGAGCCGAGTTGCTCGCGGGCGATCAGAGCTTTCAGCACTTTAAAATCATCGATGCTTGAATCGTAGGAGTGCAGTTGTTTGGCAATCAGTTGCAGTGCTTTTTTACGGCTGGTTACATTAGCCCCGAGCAAACAAAGCTCGGGGACTAAGATATCGAATATTTGCATTTGAGATAATTTTAATGCCGGGTCATTTTTTCTTTATGTTTTATCACCTGACGGTCCAGTTTATCAACTAATAAATCAATTGCAGCGTACATATCCTCGGCTTCACTGTTGGCGAAAATTTCGCCGCCATTCACGTTGAGCGTGGCCTCTGCGATTTGGCGAACTTTTTCGACGCTTAAGATCACATAAACGTTATTGATATGGTCAAAATGGCGTTCCAGGCGTGCGAATTTATCATTTACAAAAGACTTTAAAGCATCAGTAACTTCGAGGTGACGTCCGGTTAAATTGATTTGCATAATCTGATTCCTTCTATGTATTTGGTTAGTTTGTTATAAAGACGATAATTGTTTACGTTTACTGGCACTGGGAATTTGCAAGGCATCGCGATATTTTGCAACCGTGCGACGAGCAATGGAGATCCCTTGTTGAGCCAATAATTTAACGATGGAATTATCACTTAATGGTTTGCGGGAAGGTTCCGACTTAATGAGTTGTTGAATTTTACTTTTAACAGCAGTTTGCGACCATTCACCTCCTTTCTGGTTGTTAATGGCATTGGAAAATAAATCTTTTAGCTTAATCACGCCATGTGGGGTTTGACAATATTTATTACTGGTGGCTCTGGAGATGGTGGATTCATGCAACTCCAGTGCTTGGGCAATATCATTGAGTTTTAGCGGTTTAAGCGCCGTATTACCCAGCGTAAAATAATCTGACTGATGGTGTAGTAGAAAATCAGCAACTTTTTGTAAAGTGTTTTCACGGGCTGTTAGCGATTGGATAAAGCTTTGGGCGGCTGCGGCTTTATTTTTAAGGTATTTTTTATCTTTATCATCAACGGATTTTAGCATCTGCATATAGCTGTTATTCAAACGCAGTTTAGGAAGTTGCTGTTGCGTGACAATGGCTTGCATTCTGCCATTGTGACGCATAATTCGGATATCGGGTCTGATATATTGTTGTTCGCTATTTTCAGTGACTTCACAAGGTCTTTGTTTGAGTGCCTGAATTTTAGTCAGTAACCGGTTAAAGGTTTGATGAGAAACATCAAGCCGGGATTCGATTTTGTCAAACTGATTAGCGGCTAATGAAGTAAAATGTTTTTCCAGTAAGAGCTGCGCTAAGGCAATTTCTTTTTCACTAAAGTCAGCGACTAGTTGTTGTTGCTTGAGTTGAAATAATAAGAACTCCTGTAAATCAAAGCTGGCACAACCTAAAGGTTCTAAAGTTTGAATAAAGTGTCGTATGACTTCCACTTCACTGGCCTTAACGTCATGACCACAGTCACGAAGAATTTGCTGGCAGATGTTCTGATTGGAGCAGGTTAAGAAACCTCGTTCATTCAAATTTTCGATGAGGTAATAGCCAATTTCCAGATCCAGTCTTGATAAATGGTGAAGTTGTAGTTGAAACTCTAATTTTTCTTTAAGATCCGCTTGCTCGGCTATATTTTCCCACAGGTTGGTTTCGTTTGTTGTTACAGAATGGCTCGCGCCGCTGTTAACGCCTGCAGTGGTAGAAAGCTCTGTTATATCAGAGGTGGACTCCTGATTGTTAGCGGCTAAATCAGAGCTGTCACTATCAGAAGCCTCACTTTCCAATAAAGGATTGGTCTCTAATTGATATTGAATTTCTTGAGTTAATTCTAGCTGGGAAAGTTGAAGTAACTTTAACGATTGCTGCAACTGAGGATTCAGTTTGAGTTGTTGCTGGAGTTGTAATTCTAACTCTGGGCTCATTAAATTATTTTTATGTCATCTATCCAACTTTAATGCCTTAACTTACAAGTTACTCCTATGAGTTAGCCCTTGCAAGTGCTTATTGAAAAGATAGGGACAAATTTTGTAAATTCAACAGAGATTTTTATCTGCTGTAAAAAATATTGGCAGTTGTATATTATATAACTGATTGATTTACATGCTGAAGTTTTCGCCGAGATAGCGTTTACGAACCAATTGATTTGCAAGAATCTCAGCTGGTGTTCCTTCGGCAATAATATTGCCTGTATCAACGATATAAGCGTGTTCACAAACATCCAGAGTTTCGCGAACATTGTGATCGGTAATCAGAACGCCTAAGCCTCGTTCTTTGAGTTGTTGAATAATACTTTTAATTTCAATCACGGAAATAGGATCGACCCCGGCAAAAGGTTCATCCAGCAAAATAAACTTGGGGTCATTAGCTAAAGCTCTGGCAATTTCAACTCTGCGCCTTTCACCGCCGGATAAACTCATGCCCAGGCTGCGGCGGATATGTTCAATATGAAACTCTTTTAGTAATTGTTCGAGCTTTTCTTCGCGCTCATCATCGGATAATTCATCCCGTAATTGCAAAATGGCCATGATGTTATCCTGAACCGTGAGCTTTCTAAAAATAGAAGCTTCCTGTGGCAGGTAGCCAATTCCCATCTTTGCCCGGTTGTGCATGGCAACACCAGTCAAATCATTGTTGTCCAAAAGAATTTGACCATCATCCGAGGGCACTAATCCTACAATCATATAAAAGGAGGTGGTTTTTCCTGCGCCGTTAGGTCCCAATAGTCCAACCACAAAACCTTGTTTGACCTGCAGGCTAACATCTTCAACAACTTTGCGTCCTTTGTAGCTTTTGGCTAGTGATTTGGCATACAGGGTTGTCATGATTCCGGTTGCTCTTCATCTTTTTCAGTGGGCTTTTTATCTTCCTGATCCCAGTAGAATTCGGTTTCAACTCTTTGTGTGCCATCCTGGCTTTGTTGCGCTGAAACGATTTGTTTTTCCCCATCATAGGTCATGGATGCTGCAGCCATATAAGAGTCTCCTTGCCGCAACTTTACATTGCCGGTCAATTGAGTTTGGCGACCTTTGCCATTGGAGCTTAACTGATCTGCTGTCGCTTCAATTAAAGGTTGGTTTGGCTGTTGCAGGTGAAATTGAGTTGGACTGCCGATTAAGGTAAAACTAAAACCAACAGCTACTTTGCGGTTTGCGACTAATTCGTTGCCTGATAATTTGAGTCGATCCTGTTTTGAAGTTTGCTTAATGTCAATGGGACCGTCAGCTAAAATTTTTCCGGAATCTTCCCAGTAGCTAATACGAGGAGCAAAAATTTCGGTAGCTTCCCCTTGTTGATCGCGATAAAACACCTTGACCGGATTGCCGGTAACAATAATCTTTTTAATGGTTTTATTTTCACGAACCAGTTTATCCGCTGTTATGGATAAGTTGGAGTGTTCGTAAGAGACATTACCTTGATAAGTAATTTCATTTTTACCTAAAAAAGATTGTTCAGCTTTAATCCGTGACTTTTCCAGATCAGAGGCAAATAAGGCTGGGCTAACCAGCATTAACATCAGTTTAAATATAATTCTGTTCATAATTCTTCTGATATTACCTCAGATTTGAAGTGAATTATATTATCTCTTAAATCTGCATTCATGCCAGTGGCAGTTAATTGATAAAAATTGTTTTTAAGCAGCACCGCGCCATTGGTAAAAGCATTTTCTGTGGCAAAATCGATAGTCAGCTGCTCGGTGCTTAAGATGGCTTCCTGACCATCAGCTGTTTGCATATTGATCATAACGCCTTCTTGTAAAAACAGCTCTTCAGTTAATTCTTTACTAATGGCGGTTTTGGCGGTTACCTGCCATTGCTCCCGCTGTTCATTGGCAAAAGTAAGCACTGGATTTTCCATGCTGGTTTCTTGTTTAAAAAGGTAGTGTAGGGTTTTATCGCTGCTGAACTGTCGTTCTGCAATTCCATCGGCTCTAAACTCAATGGTTTTGGTATTCAGTAAGAAATAATCCGGGTTGGATTTTTCTTGCAAGAATTCAGGCCTGGCAGGTTCTGAGCGATCCCATAAAAAGGCTATGATAAAAGCTATAGGTATCAATAACCATAAAATTGCTCGCCCTTTAAAAAAATTCATACTAGTTAGCCCATTCTTAAATTCAATTAGCGCAAGTAAGAAGTTAAAAAACTTTCCAACTGGCCCTGGCTATGCAAAATTAAATCACAGACTTCGCGTACCGCGCCAAAACCGCCTTTTTGACTGGTTACCCAATCGGCATGGTCGCGTACAAACCAGTGGGCATCTTTTACGGCAACGCCAAGTCCTGCTTTTTGAATGAGTGGCAAGTCAGGAAGATCATCGCCAATATGACAAACTTGCTCGGCGGTTATGGAGTATTTATCACACAGCTCCTGAAAAGCACCTTCTTTATCCAGATGGTTTTGGTACAGATTGCTAATGGACAATTCCTGACAACGCTTTTCGACAATTTTTGAATTGCGGCCGGTAATAATTGCGGTTTCAATGCCAAATTTTTGCAAAGCTTTTAGACCAAAACCATCTTTGATATTAAAGGTTTTCAATTCTTCACCGCTATTGGCATGGATCACCTGACCATTGCTCAAGACGCCATCCACATCGCAAATGACCAAGTGGATCTGAGCGGCTTTATCAATTAAATCAGCAGAAAGATTGGCAAGATGGGGATTCATTGACATACAGTTTTCTCAATTAGTTTTTCCAATTAAGTGACTAAACGACACCAGCTTTCAGCATATCGTGCATATTTAGAGCACCAATCGGCTGATTTTGTTCATTCAAAACAATCAAGGCATTAATACTATTGGTTTGCATAATACGTACTGCTTCTGAAGCCAGTGTTCCGGCTTGCACGGTTTTACAGCCTTTGGTCATCAGCTCACCAATGGGTAAACTTAAAATGTCCTGTTTTGATTCCAGGCTACGGCGCAGATCGCCATCGGTAAAAATACCAAGCAATTGATTGTCCTTATTGACAACGGCGGTCATGCCAAGACGTTTTTGGGTAATTTCGAATAAAGCTTCTTTAACACTGACGTTTTGTGTAACCGATGGAAAATTTTTGCCGGCATGCATAAGATCATCGACCATCAGTAACAAGCGTTTACCCAAGCTACCACCAGGGTGGGACAATGCAAAATCATCGGCGGTAAAACCACGAGCTTCCAGTAAGGATACGGCAATGGCATCGGCTAAAACCAAAACTGCGGTAGTGGAAGCGGTGGGTGCTAAATTATGTGGGCAGGCTTCTTGTTTGACGGCAACTGTTAGATGTACCTGGCTTGCTTTAGCTAATTGTGAGTCCGGATTGCCGGTAATGGAAATCAGTTCAATCCCGCGGCGTTTGATCACGGGTAACAGCGAGGTCACTTCATGGGTTTCCCCTGAGTTGGATAGGGCGATAATCAGATCCTGCTCACCAATCATCCCCAGATCGCCATGACTGGCTTCTGCGGGATGGACAAAAAATGCCGGAGTACCGGTACTGGCAAGAGTTGCCGCCATTTTACTGCCAATGTGGCCGGATTTACCCATGCCAATAACCACCACTTTGCCCTGGCAGTCTAAAATTCGCTGACAACAATGACTAAAGTTTGTATTGAGACTTGCAGCCAGCTCTCCTATCGCTTGCTGCTCAATAGCAAACACTCGTTGGGCGCTTTGTAAAAAAGAATCTTTGCTGGCTGCCATTGGATTCACGGTCCTTTATTTACGATTGGTTGCAATTGTAGCAGATTTTCCGTTAAACCTCTGATTTTAAAAGAAACGAATAGCATAATAACCAATAAAGACGGCGAGTAAAATAGCTCCTTCCAGGCGGGTGATTTTTCCTGGTCCTCTAAAGCCATAGCACATGGCCGCCATAGAGATGGTTAAACCAAACATCACGGGATAATCCAAAGTTAGAACCTTATCTTCGATCATGGGTGCAGCAATAACCGCAGGAATGCCTAATACTGCTAACAGATTAAATATATTGGAACCAATCACATTGCCAATGGCAATTTCATATTCTTGTTTTAATACGCCGGCAATAGAGGCGGCCAATTCCGGCAAACTGGTACCCAGCGCGACTATGGTTAGGCCAATAACGGTTTCAGACACATTAAAATAGGCTGCAATTCCGGAGGCGCCCTTAATCAGGATATTGGAGCTAACCACCAATAAAATCAGGCCGATAATCAAGAAAAAAATGGCTTTGCCGTTACTGACGGTTTCAGGTAGTTCTTCGACAATTTCTTCAAGCATAGGATCATCTTTGGTGCGCGAGCGGATCCCTAAACGTACTAACCAGATAAAATAAATAACCAGGGTTAGCAGCAATAAAATCCCTTCGATACGGCTAAATTTTAGATCCCATATAAAGATTAGCGCCAGCGTGGTGACGGCGAAAAGAATCGGAATTTCCCGCTTTAAAGTGCCGGACTCTACCAATAAAGGCCTGACCAAAGCGGTAATGCCTAATACCATAGCCACATTAGTAATGTTGGAACCAATGGCATTACCGATAGCAATTTGCGGGCCACAGTGGATCTTGTCGGCAGAGCAGGATTTGATGGAGTCCATGATGGAAACGAAAATTTCAGGAGAGGAGGAGCCAATGGCGACAATGGTCAAGCCTACAATCAGTCTGGAAACCCCAAAGTTTTGTGCAATAGCCGCGGCACCATCAGTAAAGCGATCGGCGCTCCAGACTAATAAACTGATTCCTACAATCAGGTAGGCGACATACTCTAACATGCAAGTCCTGTTAAAATTGTTGTAATTAAATGGTTGATAAAGCTTTGCGCCTTTGAGTGGCCGTTTCTAACATAAAATAGGACAAGTTACACAAAAGCAAGCCTGATTTTGTTTCAAAGCATTGCCTTAGCATTTCTTGCCCCGCAAGGAGTTATTGTACCTGATCCGTGACAAGCCTGTCATCCTGGGGATGTTTCCGTTAGCGAATTAGGGTAAAATCTCGCCACTTTTATGACATACTTAATGAGATTGTTGGCTAAATCGGTCATTTTATCTAAAGATTGCCAGATTAAACTACAAAAGCTGACTATCAAAACGGAATCCTTATGATTGAAACCATACAAACACTGATTGAACAGGCGATTGATTGTGAGCACTTGAAAGTTGAAGGTGATGGTAGTCACTTTTCAGTGGTGGTGGTGAGCGAAGCCTTTGCTAATTTGCGCTCAGTAAAGCGCCAACAAATGGTTTATGCTACGGTCAATGAGCATATTGCCAGTGGTGCGATCCACGCTTTAAGCATTAAGGCTTACACCAATGACGAGTGGCAAAAAGTGAAACACTTTCAGTGATACTTATATAATAGATTCTGATATTAGCTGCTAGCTAATATTCCAATTAGAGGTTTTTTGTGGATAAATTATTAATTCAGGATGCAGGTCCATTAGACGGAAGCGTTAAAATTTCCGGTGCAAAAAATGCGGCTTTGCCGATTTTGATGTCAACCTTGTTGTGCGATGGCAATGTCAGCATTGGCAATTTACCGCACTTGAATGATGTGACTACCAGTCTGGAGCTGTTAAGTCGTCTTGGAGTGCAGTTGACCATTGATGATAAGTTCAATGTGGAAATGGATACCAGTGATATTCATAGTTACGAAGCTCCTTATGAATTAGTAAAAACCATGCGTGCCTCGATTTTGTGTTTAGGGCCATTAGTAGCGCGTTTTGGTAAAGCTGATGTGTCTTTGCCAGGCGGTTGTGCTATTGGTTCACGGCCAGTGGATCTGCATTTGCATGGGCTGGAAGCTATGGGTGCCAAAATCAATATGGATCATGGTTATATTCAGGCACGAGTGGATGGTCGTTTACAGGGAGCCACTATTTTTATGGATATGGTCAGTGTTGGCGCCACCGAAAACCTGATTATGGCAGCGACTTTGGCAGAGGGCACTACTGTGATTGAAAACGCAGCGCGTGAACCGGAAGTGGTGGATTTGGCTGATTGCCTTAATAATATGGGCGCTAAAATCAGTGGTGCAGGAACTTCGGTGGTAACTATCGAAGGTGTTGAGCGCTTGGCTGGTGGTCATCATAATGTACAACCGGATCGGATTGAAACCGGTACTTACTTAGTGGCGGCGGCGGTAACGCGTGGCCGTATTTTATGTAAAAATACCGATCCGAGTATCCTGGATGCGGTTCTGGTCAAGCTGCAGGAAGCTGGTGCTGAAATTAAAACTGGCGATGATTGGATCGAGCTGGATATGAAAGGCCAGCGCCCTAAAGCGGTCAATATCAAAACTGCACCATATCCCGCTTTTCCAACGGATATGCAGGCTCAGTTTTGTGCGCTTAACGCGGTTGCAGAAGGCACCGGCACCATCACTGAAACCATTTTTGAAAATCGTTTTATGCACGTTCTGGAAATGCAGCGCATGGGCGCGGAGATTAACATTGAGGGTAATACCGCTATTTGTCATGGCGTGGAAAAATTATCCGGTGCGCAAGTGATGGCAACGGATTTGCGTGCTTCAGCCAGTCTGGTAATTTCTGGCTTGGTGGCCAATGGCGAAACCCTGGTGGATCGGATTTATCATATTGATCGCGGTTACGAAACCATTGAAGAAAAACTGCAAAATATAGGCGCCAGTATTCGTAGAGTAGGATAGTGTAACGCCAGCGTCACGTGTGGAGGCGCACCAGCGCCGGAATCCCGTGCACGCTCTTGTTAGGCCATGTTGACAAGCTATGCATAAACTGACCGACAAGTTCATTTCTCTTTATTCCTTGTGGTACAGCCTTGTTTGATGGGCCATCAGGAATGTATTGTCCAACTATCAAAACTTCACTATTTTTTGTGACAGGAATTTCAATATATTCATTTTTCTGAAGCGTTAGATTGCTTAGGTATAGCCGCTTATCTATGTAGATTTCATGAATTTTTGTGATTTCATCTTCAATTTCAGCGATGATAACTGAATCAACCCCATCGGGTATTAAAAACTTGTCTTCTCCAATAGAGTTTTCGCAATGAGCAAGTAGCTCTCGCTGATATCCCTTTTCATTACCTACAAAGAATAGATGTGGGCAAGACCCACATTGCCAATGACGGTCAATGCAATACATATTTGTTAAATCAAATGGATGCATCTCTTGGGTGTATATATTCCCCCCTTTTTTATAGCGCAATCCTGTAGGTAATATTGCACTATCATAGACATAGGTATTACGGAGATTGTCTGATGTCATCCCTCCATGAGTTACTATTTGAACTTGCTCTGACCACTCGCCGGAGCTAGTTGACGACCACTCTTCTCGGGCTAATGAATAAAGCGGAGGCAGAATAACCGCTATGGGCAGAATGGCTGTTGTACCTGGCTTTATAGGGACTTTAGGTAGATCTATAAGCTGCGCGTTATAATTTTGTAGTGGAAATGTAGAGAAACCGTTATCAATGTTTATGGACGCATCAACTGCGTCTAATGCCAAAGGTTGATCTGAAATATTTGTGATTGCCAGAAATGCACACCAAAGCCTTCTGAAAACATACTCCTCTTGAAGCTCAATTCCTGCACACGCATCTTCATAACAACCGACAATGCAGGACACGTTTTCAATTGGTATTCCTTGTTCTAACATCAACTTAAGGACACCATCCTTAGAGGCGAGCTTTTCAAGCTCGTCTCTAGTCGGGGTTCGAACTACCTCAAAGTATGAGTATTTATCGTCTGACTCATTTTTCACTAAAGCATCAGGATGTTTTTCAAGGTATTCATCCTTTCCTTTGTAATGTTCGCCCCAAGCATTAGCATGCCGATATGATTCAGGATGATTTCTAATTATTGTTCTTAGGGATGTAAGAACCTGATTGTTTACAATAAGAGGGTTATCTACAGGAAACTTCGATAGATCACCATTATCAATCTCAACGAGATTTTCATAATTTTCACACACGAAGTATTGGCACAAGAAGGAGTCTGCATCTGTGGGCTCTTTGATATTATTAGTCTTAACTAAATCAATCCAACTTTGCTTAGCTTTCTTAAGTTCTGTGGGGGAAAACTTCGTTCCTCGAGGATGTTTAGGATTATAGTGCCCAGCATCACAGTGGCAGTCAAAGCATAGTGAAATAGCATTTTCATAGGTATTTTTACCTCCTAATGCTTCTTGCTTAATGTGATGCACTTCGACTTTAACACCTTTATATCTGTGGCATACGCAGCAATGTCTAGCGGTATCTACAAATATTTGATCTTTTACTTTTTGAGGGAACCCCACGGCTTTATCCTTAATGTAGTAGACTCTCTATTGGTCTAACATAAGAATACCAGAATCTGATTGTAACACCTTAATTTATAAAGAAAAATTTCAAAGTGTCGAAAAAGTATCTAATACGATAGTAAATGCGGTCAAAAAGGGCATTATTACTCGAAATTACGACATTATTGGTATTTAAGACGTTTTGGTCGAGAGGCCTTTATCCTTTGTCGCCAAGCACCACTTCAGTTTGCTGCTTTTTGCCATGTCGCCAATAACTGACGGTAACCTTATCATTAGGCGATTTGTTCCAAATGGCGCCCAGCAAATCGCTAGTGTTGTAAATAGGTTTGCCATTAACCTTTGTTACTACGTCCAGCACTTGTAAACCAGCCTGATCGGCAGGACCATTAGCATCAATCCCGGTAACCACTATGCCCATGCCAAAAGGTAGCTGCTTAATTTCCGAACGTAACTCTGCAATTTGTTCGTCAGACAATTGATTTTCCCGGGCAATAGACGCCAGGTTAATGCTCATATCGCCATTTAACCCCAACCAGCCGCGCTTAACCTGACCGTAGGTTTTTAATTGTTTAACGATGCGAGCCACATCGCCAGCTTCGATGGCAAAGTTCTGAAAGACTTTTTCCCCTGAAAGCTCCTGTGCACTTAATTGGGTGATACCAATTAACTGGCCTTGTTCATTAATTAAGGCACCACCTGAATTTCCGGAACGCAACTGGGCATCGGTTTGAATATAGTTAGAAACTTTGGCAAAAAACCTGGCACTGATAATGCCACTGGTTACGGTTTGTTTAAAGCCCATATAAGGGGTACCGATGGCATAGACGCTTTCGCCAACACGACTGGAATGCAGATCCGATAAGGGTAAAAAATGGTTAGTAGCATGGGGTAGTTTTAAAAGTGCCAAATCGGATTCCAGATCAAAGCCTAACAATTTGGCGGTGGTTTTTTGACCATTGGCAAATTCCACCAAAATCGTTTTTGCTGCATCAGAGGTTTTACCTCGTGCGCTAAAAAAGGTCACTACATGAGCACTGGTGACTAAATGACCTTGATTATCAATAATGACACCTGAGCCATTATTGGAATAAAGGCAGGCATTTTGATGCTGGCTAAATTGGCGCACACCATCAAGACACATAACCGAGTTTATGGGGTAAGGTTTGGACTGAGCTTGTAGCGTAACCACTGCTGAACGAATCTCGCCAATTAAATCTACAATTGCCGTTTTTTGGGGTAGCAGGTTTGATTCTTTTGTGGATTTAATCCCAAAACGATCGGGCATAAACACTATAAATAAAGCGGCAATGCCCAGACCGATTAAAATATATTTGGCAATAAAGACTAAGCTGGAGAAAAATTTCATCATTAATAATTATCGTTGTTAATGCTAATTTGAGACTCTATTTGATGTTTCTGGTTCATTTTGATTTTCAGAATCTGCCGCTGCGGCCTCTGTAGCATCGAAATCATCATCAGTTTTTTCCTCACTGTCTTCCCCTAAAGGCTCAGGGCGTGCATAATCCACTGGCCGCACAGGTTCTTCCTCAGTGATTTTATCGTCGGTAACGGCTTCTTCGCTTTCTCCAGCTTCTGATTCAGTAGTTGACGTTTCAGCTACCGTTTCTTCCAAGTCAGTAACAGCTTTGCTTTCAGTATCATCTTGAGTTGTGGCTTCATCAATCGTTTCATCCGTAGAATCTGTTATCTCCTCTGCTATATCCCCTGCAATAATTTCCGATTCCTCGATCAGGGCTTCGCTAGCAGGCGCTGCCAGCGACAGTTTAAAATTTTCGTCACTTAGCTTATTGGCTCCTTTGGCTAAATGTTGATAGAGCGATTTATATTCTTCGGTAAGATTGGTGAACAGGCGTGCGGTTTCCGAAAAATGCTCATTCACATTTGATTTCAAATCGGCCAGCTCTTCTTCTTTCTGCTCAAGCGCTTCTGAAAGTTGTTTGCTGCGCTTTGACATGCCATGCCAGCGACCGGCAAAAAAGGCCAAAATGGCAATGATAAGAAATCCAATAGTAACTAGAGCCGTGTTCATCCAATACTCCGTGAATTAGGTGCGGTTTGTAGAATTAGTGATTTTCATCTTATGATACACAAAATAATAAACAATGTGTGTGAAAGATTGTACATGTAAAGAGTGTAATCAAAAGAGCAATTATTATGAATAAAAATCTGCGCTATATCGTTATTTTGGGGGTTGTATTTTTAGCAGTGTTTATTTTATTGGCTATCAGCCCTCATGATCGCGCTGACTGGGCCTTAGAGAACCTGTTAACAGTGTTGTTTATTATTGTCTTGATTGTAAGTTATAAAAAATTTCCACTGTCAAAAATTTCCTATAGCTGCATCTTTGTTTTTTTGTGTTTGCATGAAATCGGCTCCCACTACACTTATGCACAGGTTCCTTATAATGAATGGACTCAAAGCCTGTTTGGCTCCGATTTAAATAGCTGGTTTGGCTTTGAACGTAATCATTATGATCGTTTAGTGCATTTCAGTTACGGTTTGTTATTGGCTTATCCGATTCGCGAGGTTTTTATCCGGATTGCTGGAGTTAGGGGTTTTTGGAGTTATTTTTTACCGCTAGATTTGACTATGTCCTCATCGATGTTGTTTGAGCTATTTGAATGGGGAGCGGTGGAGATTTTTGGTGGTGATCTGGGAATAGCTTATTTAGGCACACAAGGCGATGTCTGGGATGCGCATAAAGATATGGCTTTGGCCAGTATTGGAGCTACTATTACCATGTTGATTATTGCTTTGATTAATGCGCGTTGGCAGCGGGACTTTGCGGATGAATGGAACCAAAGTTTGACAGTGAAAGAACAAGAGCCCTTAAGTGAGGGTGACAGGATTTAGTAGTGGGTTTGATAGCGAGTTGATAACAGGGTTTGGCATTAAATCAATCGGTTTGATTGATAAGAGCTATTGATTATCATTGCTTGAGCTGTAACCATGTTTAAAAAGTCTGCAACCAGTATGGAGTTGAGCAAATGCAAGCGTCCGATTTATTAGTGAAATGTTTAGAAGAAGAAGGGATTGAATATATTTTCGGTGTACCCGGTGAGGAAAATGCCGATTTTATGATGTCACTGGAAAAGTCGGACAAAATACAATTTATTTTAACGCGCCATGAACAAGGTGCTGCTTTTATGGCCGAAGCTTATGGTCGTTTAACCGGTAATCCCGCTGCTTGCCTAGGAACTTTAGGGCCTGGTGCTACCAATTTGATCACTGGAGTTGCTGACTCCAATATGGATCGAGCGCCGATGCTGGTTATTACCGGGCAGGGTGCTACCACACGTTTGCATAAAGAGTCGCACCAGGCGATGAATGTGGTGGAAATGTTTAAACCGGTGACTAAATGGGCAGTGAGTATTTCTCATCAGGATAATATTCCTGAAATTACTCGTAAGGCGGTACGGCTGGCACGAACTGAAAAGCCTGGCGCTGTTTTAATCGAACTGCCAGAAAATATTGCTCATTTGCAAAGTGATAAAAAGCCAATCAAACCAGTACGCTTTCGTCGTTCGGTTCCTGAACTGGATTCAGTGAAAAAAGTTGCTGCGCAAATTGCTCAGGCCAAAAGACCCATTATTGTGGCGGGTAATGGTTGTATTCGTAAAAGAGCCAGCGCCAGTTTACGTAATTTGTGTGAATTAACGGGTATTGGTGTTATCAGTACCTTTATGGGTAAAGGAGCGGTTGATCTGGATTCGCAGCAGTGTTTATTTACCATTGGCTTGGGCGCTAAAGATTTAACCGCTTGTGCATTAGATGCTTCCGATCTGATCATTATGTTGGGCTATGACATGGTGGAATACCACCCACATTTATGGAATGAGAATGCCGATAAAAATATTGTGCATATTGACTTTTTGCCAGCGGAAATTGATGAATATTACAATCCACAAATTGAATTGGTAGGTGATTTGGCCAATACCCTGGATTTACTGATTGAGCAATTGCAGGGTAAAGATTTTGGCTTTGACTTTTCGCAACAACAAGCGGTGCGTCGCGATATGCTGGCAGAATTGTCCGAGCATAAAAATGATACTACCGAGGGCAAAATAAAGCCACAAAAGTGCTTATGGGATTTACGCCAAGCTTTGGACGCTAATGATATATTACTGTCCGATGTCGGTGCGCATAAAATGTGGATTGCCCGTCACTATCATTGCCATCAACCTAATACCTGTTTAATTCCTAATGGTTTTTGTTCTATGGGCTTTGCGCTGCCAGGAGCTATTGGTGCCAGTCTGGTTTATCCTGATAGAAATATTGTGGCCATTTGTGGCGATGGTGGTTTTATGATGAATGTGCAGGAAATGGAAACCGCACGCCGCTTAAACAGCAACATTTTAGTGATCGTTTGGGAAGATGGTGGTTATGGCTTGATTGAATGGAAACAAGACACTGAATTTGGTCGCCATACCCAGTTGGACTTTGGTAATCCTGATTGGATGCAACTGGCGAAAGCTTTTGGCTGGCAAGGGTACTTTGTCAAAAATTCGGCCAATTTGGCTGACACGCTAAAACAGGTCTTAACAGAGCAAGGACCACGTTTGGTGGTATTGCCCATTGATTATGCTGAAAATCCCAAGTTAACTGCCAAATTAGGCAAGATTGTTTGTCCAATTTAAAAAATTATAGGAAGTTCTCATGATAAATCATGGCGTAAAAATTAACTCGGAAACTCCTAAGGCGGGAACTTTAGAAGTTTTTAATCCTTATGATCGTTCTAAAATTGCCGAAATAGCTACCGTCGGTGAACAGCATTTGCAGGATGCCTTATCTAGTGCCGAAGCTTTATATCTAAATAAGGCTGGCTGGATGACCGTTCATCAAAGAGTACAAGTTTTAGAAAAAACGGCGGAGATTATTAGCGCTCGAGTGGAGGAACTTACCCAATTAGCGGCCAGCGAAGGTGGTAAGCCTTATTTGGACTCTAAAGTGGAAATCAATCGCGCTATTGATGGTTGTAAATTGGCGATCGAGGCGATTCGTAATGAGCATGGTGAGGTTATTCCAATGGGCGGTGATAGGTACAGTGCCAATCGTGCTGCCTTTACCTTAAAAGAGCCGATTGGTGTGGTGGTAGCAGTCAGTGCTTTTAACCATCCTTTTAACTTAATTATTCATCAGGTCATTGCTGCGGTTGCTGCCAGCTGCCCGGTGATTGTCAAACCAGCCAGTGATACGCCTTTATCGTGCATAGCAGTAAGGGATATTTTGATTGAAGCGGGCTTACCAGAAGCTTGGTGTCAGGTGTTTATTAGTGATAATAATACCACTGCGACCAAGTTAGTGACCGATCCCAGGGTGAGTTTCTTTAGTTTTATTGGCAGCGCTAAAATCGGTTGGATGTTGAAGTCGAAGTTAGCGCCAGGAACTCGCTGTGCCTTAGAGCATGGTGGTGTGGCACCAGCTTTGGTTTATCCCGATGCAGATTATGATGATGCAGTACAGCTTTTGGGCAAAGGTGGTTTCTATCATGCGGGACAGGTTTGTGTCTCGGTACAAAGAGTTTATTTGCAAAAAGGTCATTCGCAAGACTTTATTAATGGTTTGAAAAGTTTGGCGGAAAGTTTGGTGGTTGGCGATCCTTTAGATGATAAAACCCAGGTAGGGCCCTTGATTAAGCCGCAAGAGTGTCAGCGGATCCATGAGTGGGTGACTGCAGCCATTGATGCTGGTGCTCAGTTAATTACAGGTGGCCAGCCAATTTCCGAGACTTGTTATCAACCGACGATTTTATTGAATCCGCCGCTGGATGCTAAAGTGAGTCAACTGGAAGTGTTTGGCCCAGTGATTTGTATCTATGAAGTGGACGCAATGGAAGAGGCTATAAATTTAGCTAACAGTTTAGAAGTTTCTTTCCAGGCCACAGTGTTCACTTCAAATATCGACAATGCATTTTATGTAAGAAAACATATCAATGCAGCAGCGGTGATGGTTAATGATCACACTGCCTTTAGAATTGACGGTATGCCTTTTGCTGGCTTAAAACACTCTGGCTATGGGGTGGGCGGTATCCCGCATACCATTGAAGATATGCAAGTGGATAAAATGGTGGTATTTAAGTCTCCCAATTTATAGTTAGTTATAGTATTGCGCGAAAAGCAGATCTGAGTCTGCTTTTTGTTTTTAAGCTAATCATAAAATATTTAGAAAAGTAAACTTTTAAATTCCAGGGAGTCAATTGGCTCTTTTTTTATTGGGCTATACATATTTTATAATTATGAGAAAATAGCGCTATTAGTGATTATGACTGAATTATTGTGAATAAGAACCATATATTGATTGATGGGGATCTTGGCTCGATTGAGGCGGTGTGGGATCTGCCGGACGGCGTACAGCATCGAGCAGTAGCGGTTTGTTGTCACCCCCATCCACAACATGGCGGCGCCATGACCAATAAGGTTATTCATACCGTTGCTCGAACTTTAGCAGGCTTAGGAATTCCAGCTTTGCGTTTTAACTTTCGCGGGGTAGGCCATTCTGACGGTGAATACGATGAAGGTATTGGTGAACAGCAGGATTTGATTAAAGCTATTGAATATGCCAAAAGCCAATATCCGGATCATGAGCTATGGTTAGCAGGTTTTAGTTTTGGTTCCTGGATTGCCGCTTTGCAGGCTCATAAACAAGCACCTAGTCAACTAATCAGTATTGCACCGCCGGTTAATCGTTTTAGTTTCGATGATTTTGTGATTCCAGATTGCCCCTGGCTGGTGGTGATGGGTGATGCTGACGAGGTGGTTGATCCAGAAGCGGTTTTTGACTGGATAGATGAGCTGGAGCCGCAGCCAGAATTAATCAAAATGGAGCAGGCAGGCCATTTTTTTCATAGTCGTTTGGTGGACTTGCGTGAAGAGTTGGAACAGGCTTTGGAGCCAAATTTACCTGGACTAGTGGACTCATGACGCCGATTGAAAAGTACCAACAGGATTTAGCCAATGGTTTTAGTCGGGACGCGGCACAAGAAGAAGCCATAGAAGCTTTAACGCGAGTCTTTTTCGATCTTGATAAGCAAAAAGGTACTGGTTTTTTTAGCAAACTATTTGGCACCTCAAAGTCAGTAAAAGGGCTTTATATGTGGGGCGGAGTAGGGCGCGGCAAAACCTACCTGATGGATACTTTTTTTAATTGTGTCGGTGGTGGTGAAAAATTTGATAAAAAAATTCGACTGCATTTTCATCGTTTTATGCACGAAGTACATGCTGAGCTTAAAAAGTTGGCGGGTGAAAAAAATCCTTTAACCAAAATAGCCGATCAACTTTCTGAACGCGCCAAACTCATTTGTTTTGACGAGTTTTTTGTTAAAGATATTACCGACGCTATGATTTTGGGCGGTTTGTTTGAGGAACTGTTCGAGCGTGGTGTGGTATTGGTTGCGACTTCCAACATTCCGCCAGACAGGCTTTACTGGAATGGTTTGCAACGCGAAAGATTTCTTCCAGCGATTGCCTTAATTGAAAAGCATTGTCAGATTATGAATGTGGATGGTGGTACCGATTATCGCATGCGCACTTTAGAGCAAGCAGAGATTTATCATTACCCATTGGATGCGCAAGCTGATGCCAATATGCAAGAATACTTCTTGCAGCTTTCAGGTCAGAAAGGGGAAGAGCGTCGCAAGCTTAAAGTTGAAGGGCGCTTGATTGATACAGTACGCCTTTCAGAAAATCTGGTTTGGTTCACTTTTGATGCCATCTGCGGCGGCCCACGTTCAGCCGCTGACTATATTGAGCTTTCTCGTAGCTATAACACAGTATTCGTTAGCCAAGTACCACAAATGGATAATACTGTTAATGATGCAGCCAGACGCTTTATTGCTTTGGTCGATGAATTTTATGAACGCCACGTAAAACTGATTATCTCAGCCCAAGTTGCCATTGAAGAACTCTATATTGGAACTGGCTTAGCCTTTGAATTCGAACGAACCATCAGCCGCCTACAAGAAATGCAATCTAAAGATTATCTAGCCAAAGAGCACTTGGCTTAATAAGAACTAATAAAACGCGCATATACCTCTATTCTTTAATAGTTTTATTTTGTCTTGAAAGCCAAATGTAAAAAATTACAGCCTAAAAGAATTTTACTGTCGACTTTTTTCTCGTTTATGGTGTTTTATATAATAAATACTAAAGAAATTCGGAAAATTCTTTGTCATTGGATTTTGAAAACTTTTTAAGAAGTAAACAAGAAGCACTCTATAAAGTTGCTTTATTGCAGTTAGGAGATAGAGATTTGGCCTTAGATATGGTGCAAGAAACGATGATTAGTTTGTTAAAGCATTACCGAAATAAGAATAGTGAAGAATTAAACTATTTATCATTCAAGGTGCTTAATAGCAAAATTCGAAACTGGTCGAGGAAGAATTGGCTATTTCGGGCTTCTTCTGTATTTCGTAATGAAGAACATACGGTTAATGAGAAAAACTCTGAAGTGATATTAATTGAGTTACAGCAATCGAAAGAAATAAGTAAACTTCTAAAAAGCATATTAAGTAAGAATCAATATCAAGTTGTTTTTTTGAAAATATACGGAGAAAACACTTTTGAAGATATTTCAAAAATTATGAAAATGAATTTAAGTACAGTTAAGGAGCATTATTATCGTGCTGTTAAAAAGTTAAAAGCTCAAAGGGAGCTATGTCATGAGTTTTGAGGAAAAAAATGAAATTCTTGAAGAATTAACCGTATCTCAAGAGACGATTAGTAGATTAAATGATATTCGTGAGCGAGCTATTATTGACGTTCAGAATAAAAAATTAGTATCGCCACGTGGCTTTTATTATGTAGTAGCGTCTCTTTATGTATTGATTGGTGCTTATTTTTTTACTGACTATAGAGAAGTAAGGCTGGAATCAGAAAGAATATACGAAATGGTAAAGAAGCTAGAACTCGATAAGTCTAAAACAGGTGCTGTAGGAGTATATCATGATGAAGGGTAGTATTTATGTTTGGTTATTTATGATTGTATTTAATATATCTTTAGCAAAGGAGCGACAACAAGCTCTAGATTTAGCCTATAAAAAGTCTTATGAAAAATCATTAAATTTGACCTCTAAAAAGTGGCGGCAACTTCATACAGAAGTAAAAGTGGAGTTAGTAACACGTTTACAGTTAGTTGATAGATTGAATGAAAGTTATGAAGAAGGTAAAGATGGGTTTCATCGATTCTGGACTTCTCTTTCTGATGCTGAACAAGTTTATATAAAAGACATTATTAAATTGTATAGCCCAGATTATAAGTGCTGCGATGTTAAGTTTTATAAGTATAAAAACATGATTGTGATGGGGCGATACATTACTCAGCCTAATTTAGAACTTAGAGAGCTTTCTATTAATAAAATGAGACAGATGTTTTATAGTGATAGTACTAATATTAGATCTGCGGGGACTTTACCTCCTAAACCGGGTGGTTTATGAATTGTAAAGTTTTAAAATAAAATGAGCTGGCATTTGCCAGCTCATTTTATTTTAGAGGTTCGTTAATAAGAATAAAGTTTTTAACCAACCATATCTTTTAATTTCTTCAACGGACGGATTTTAACCGCAATTGAAGCTGGCTTGGCTTTGAACATAGTTTCTTCGCCAGTGAATGGATTGATACCCTTACGAGCTTTTTTGGCTGGCTTTTTCACAGTACTGATTTTTAATAAACCAGGTAAGGTGAATTCGCCACAAGAACGTTTCTTAATGTGACGCTCGATGACAACGCCTAATTCGTCTAATACAGCGCCTACATCTTTCTTGGTTAAACCAGTTTGTTCTGCGATTTCGTTAAGGATTTGAGTTTTGGTGAATTTGTCTTTGACTGCGGTGATTTTTCGAGTTGCCATTATTTTTCCTTTGCCTCATGTTAAATGACTGTTAAAATAGCTTCTGTCTTGGCGAGTAATGCAAAATTGACTCTCCCAGCGCTTTTTATAGCGCTAAAAGCCCGTTAAATAAAGTCTTTTGTTACAGATTAAGGCTAAAATCTGTAAATTTCTTCAAGACACCCAAAAATTTTAACTATTGATGGCATTTCCCCTTGTGCTAGGGGTGGTGTTTCTGTACAATTCGCGCTCTGAATTTTTAGGTGCGTGTGGCTGAGTGTTGCCGATACGATCACCTTGCATTATAGAGTGCAAACGGCTTTTGGAGCTTGAATAAAGATGAAAACATTTAGTGCAAAGCCTGAAACTGTAAAACGCGACTGGTTCGTGGTTGATGCAGAAGGTAAAACTTTAGGTCGTTTGGCGACTGAAGTTGCTCGCCGGTTAAAAGGCAAGCATAAGGCTGAATATACCCCTCACGTTGATACGGGCGATTATATTATCGTGATCAATGCTGAGAAAGTTACTGTGACTGGTAACAAAGCAGAAGATAAAATGTACTACCGTCATACTGGTTACCCAGGTGGTATTAAAGAGATTAATTTTAATGATTTACAAGCGCGTAAGCCTGAAATGATCATTGAAAAAGCGGTTAAAGGCATGCTTCCTAGAAATCCGCTAGGTCGCGCCATGTTCCGTAAATTAAAAGTATATGCGGGTTCTGAGCACGGTCATGCCGCTCAGCAACCAATCGCTTTAGAAATATAAGGTAGAAGACTATGGCTGAACAATATTACGGAACTGGTCGTCGTAAAAGCTCTACTGCTCGCGTATTCTTACGTCCAGGCAGTGGTTCTATTACGGTAAACCAAAAATCTTTAGACCAATATTTTGGTCGTGAAACTTCACGCATGGTCGTTCGTCAACCTTTAGAGTTAACTGAAACTTTAGAAAAGTTTGACGTTTACGTAACAGTTGCTGGCGGCGGCGGTACTGGTCAAGCGGGTGCCATTCGTCATGGTATTACTCGTGCCTTGATGGAGTATGATGAAGAATTGCGTCCTGCACTGCGTAAAGCGGGTTATGTGACTCGTGATGCTCGTGCGGTTGAGCGTAAGAAAGTTGGCTTACACAAAGCACGTAAGAAACCTCAATTCTCTAAACGTTAATCGTTTATCAGAGTTCGAAAGTTCTACAAAAACGCCTGCATTTGCAGGCGTTTTTGTTTAGATACTCTACGCTTTTTGATATTACTGCTCGTATATCGCTGTAACCTTACAGCTGGTTTCATTGATATGTATTGATACTGATTTATTACGGGCTTTAGCGGATAAAAGTAAGGCATATTCATCTTTAAAAGAGTCTCTTGAGCGATCGAGACAATATCGATTAGACCAGGTTGGGTAGCAGGTGCAATCTGTTTTGGTGAAACCCTCTTGCCCAATAGAGATGGTTTTACCGTCATAGCCGATTCCAAGCAGTTCAATTTTCCCATGATGCCAGCCAGCGAAAGTAATTGAAGGGGTAATTAGCATTAAAGTTAGCAATAATTTTTTCATTTGATGATTTCCGAATTATTCATGTTTTAAGTGAGACTTTTAATTTTACTATTATGTGATTTTCTTAGTAAAGAGAAAGGATAAACCAAGTGTAATTTTTCGCTAAGTCCATTAGCTTCTAACTCATTTAATATTATTTTTCAAAAGGTCAGACCAGATTGTAAATTCTTGCTATTTCCAGTATGATGCGCCACCAGTATGGCTGTAATAGGCATATGATTTATAGGGTTATTTTTGAATCGATTAGCTTTTGCTAACTTTTTCTTATTTTTCAAGTGTTTAGCATGGGGTTGCTTGAGTGCTAAAGGCTCTTTTTTGAAGTGGGGGAGATTAATCTAATGAGTAATGAAGGCGTCAATAAAGGACGCAGGAATCTGATGATCGGCATCACCTCGGTTGTAGGTGCTGTGGGTGCGGGTTTTGCGGCTGTGCCTTTCGTCAAATCCTGGAAGCCAAGTGAGAAAGCTAAATCTGCCGGTGCTCCAGTGCAAACCGATTACAGTAAATTAGAAAATGGTCAGCAGATCACGATTGAATGGCGCGGTAAGCCTGTGTGGGTAATGCGTCGTGATCCGGCAATGTTAAAAGCGGTAACAGCTTCTAATGAATTAGTGGCGGATCCAAATTCTGAAAATGAAAAGCAACAGCCGGAAAACTGTAAAAACGAGTGGCGCTCGATTGAGCCGGAGATTTTTGTAGCGATTGGTTTGTGTACCCACTTAGGTTGTTCACCGAAGTTATTTGCCGAGCCAGGTTCTTTGGATTCGGCCTGGGTTGGTGGTTTCTACTGTCCTTGTCATGGCTCTCGATTTGATTTGGCGGGACGTGTTTATAGCGGCGTTCCGGCTAATGCCAACTTAGAGATCCCACCTTATGTAATCGATACTACTAATAAAACCATTCTTGTTGGGGGTAAAAGCTAATGTTTAAGAGCTTTATGCAATGGCTAGACGCTCGCTTTCCTGCCACTAAAG
Organism: Kangiella sp.; assembly: GCA_028284185.1. Lineage (GTDB taxonomy): Bacteria > Pseudomonadota > Gammaproteobacteria > Enterobacterales > Kangiellaceae > Kangiella. The sequence continues at coordinate 26,408 of JANQSG010000013.1, read as the reverse complement.
TTTGGAATGAGCACTTAGCAGAATATTACGCACCAAAGAACTTCAACTTCTGGTATTTCTTTGGTTCATTGGCCTTATTGGTCTTAGTTAACCAATTATTAACCGGCATCTGGTTAACCATGTTCTATAGCCCAAGCGAACCATTCGCTTCGGTGGAATACATCATGCGCGATGTGGAAATGGGCTGGTTGATCCGTTACTTGCACTCGACTGGTGCTTCAGCCTTCTTCGTGGTGGTTTATCTGCACATGTTCCGTGGCATTATCTATGGTTCATTCAAAAAGCCGCGCGAATTGGTCTGGATCTTCGGTATGATTATTTTTGTACTGTTAATGGCAGAAGCTTTTATGGGGTATTTATTACCTTGGGGTCAGATGTCCTTCTGGGGGGCACAGGTGATTGTTAATCTGTTCGGTACTATCCCGGTGATTGGTGATGGTTTGGTTGAATGGATCCGTGGTGACTTCACCTTATCCTTAGCGACGCTTAACCGTTTCTTTGCCTTGCACGTGGTTGCTGTACCATTAGCTTTGGTGGCGATGGTGTTTTTACACATTGTAGCGCTACATAAAGTAGGCTCTAACAACCCTGATGGTGTTGAGATTAAAGAGCATAAGGATGAAAACGGTATTCCATTAGACGGTATTCCTTTCCATCCTTATTACACTGTAAAAGATATTGTGGGTGTGGTGGTGTTCCTGATTATCTTCCTGGCGATTGTGTTCTTCGCACCTGACTTGGGCGGTTATTTCCTGGAGCGTCCGAACTTCGAACCTGCCAATCCACTGAAAACTCCGGCGCACATTGCGCCAGTATGGTACTTTACGCCTTTCTACACTATCTTGCGTGCGGTTCCTGATCCGTTTTTCGGTTTCCTGGCAATGGCTGCGGCAATTGTAGTCTTGTTCCTGCTGCCCTGGTTAGATAGACAACCTGTGAAGTCTATTCGCTATCGCGGTGCTTCTTACAAGATTTCGTTGGCCTTGTTTGTGGTCTGTTTCTTTGTCTTAGGCTATTTAGGTGTAGTACCGGTTACTGATGTGACTAAAACCTTAGGTATCATTTGTACCATCTACTACTTCGTATTCTTCTTAGTGATCTTGCCGCTATTGCCAAGATTCGAGAAGACTAAACCAGTTCCAGAGAGGGTGACACACTAATGAAAAAGCTAATTATTATTGCAATTACTGCATTGACACTAGCTGCCCCGGTTGCTTTCTCTGCGGGTGGTGACAAAATCTATCCGAATGACCATGCTAATATCAATTTGGCAGATAAAGAGTCATTACAAAATGGTGCCAAGTTGTTTATTAACTATTGTGCTGGTTGTCACTCTATGCAATATGTGCGTTATTCGCGTATTGCTCAGGACCTGGATTTATCTGAAGAGCAAGTGATGGAAAATCTGGTATTGGGTGACAAAAAATTCGGTGATACTTTAAAGAAAAGCATGAATCCTAAACTGGCTAAGAAGTGGTTTGGGGTTGACCCGTTAGACTTAAGCTTAGTGGCGCGTGTCAGGGGTAACGACTGGTTATATAACTATATGACTTCTTTTTATAAAGATGATAGTCGTCCTTTTGGCGTGAATAATACGGTTTTTCCCGATGTAGGTATGCCGCATATTCTGGGTGATTTACAAGGTGAACAGGTATTGAGCGAAGAATGGGTTGCTGCAGAAACAGCCATTTCTGAAGCTAAAAAGATCGTTGCCGACCAACAAGCCGATAAACAGGTTAAAGCTGCAGCAGAAAAGCGTATGCATGAAGCTGAAGCGATAAAAGAAGAGCTTTCGCATGATGGTAAAATTTTCGTGCAGATTTCAAAAGGTAGCATGACGCCAGAAGAGTATAAGCACAATATGCGTGACTTGGTGGCTTTTATGGCTTACACCGCTAATCCAGTGAAACTTCAAAGTAAGAGTATGGGTATTTGGGCAATTCTATTTTTAGTTTTGCTGCTAATACCGGCTTATTTTATGAAGAAAGAATTCTGGAAAGACGTACACTAAAAGTTAGTTTGGCTTGAGCAGGGTAACTTGCTTGAGCCTTTTTTATTTAGGAGAACATCTATGGCCGTAGTTGCCAAACGTTCAGTAATGACCTTATTCTCAGGCAATGATGCTTACAGCCATCAGGTGCGTATTGTACTGGCTGAAAAAGGGGTTAATTTTGAAGTGGTGGAAGTCAGTAGTGATGATATTCCCGAAGATTTACGCGATTTAAATCCTTACGGTTCAGTGCCAACTTTGATTGATCGTGACCTGGTTTTATATGAAGCCAATATCATTATGGAATATCTTGATGAGCGCTTTCCGCATCCGCCACTAATGCCAGTCTACCCAGTGACTCGTGGGCGTAGCCGTTTAATGATCCACCGCATTCAAAAAGAATGGTATTCTCAATTTGAGTTGATCATGAATGCTTCTGAGACTAAAGCCAAAAAGGCTCGCAAGCAGTTACAGGAAAGTATTATGGCTTTATCGCCAGTGTTTGCCGCTAGTGACTATTTTATGAGCGAAGAATTTTCTTTGGTTGATTGTGTGATCGCACCACTAATGTGGCGTGCTGAGCAACTGGGTATTGAGATTTCCGGGAAAGGCTCAAAAGCTATTCACGATTATATGGATCGCATTTTCGAGCGTGAATCTTTCAAGGTCAGCTTAACCGAAGAAGAGCAAGAACTTCGTCTGGGGCTATAAATGGCGACGGGTTCGCCATTACAACCCTATCTGCTCATCGCTTATTATGAGTGGATGATCGATAACGACTGGACACCGCAAATTCTAGTGGACGCCAGTCATCCGCAAGTAGATATTCCCAAGCAATTCGCCAATGATGGCAAAATCGTTCTTAATATTGCCCCTGGTGCAGTCGGTGACTTCCATATGGGGCATGATGCAATTAGTTTTAAAGCGCGTTTTTCAGGTTCTTCCATCGGCATCTATGTGCCCATGAACGCCATTATGGCGATTTATACTCGTGAAAATGAAAAAGGCATTATGTTTTCGCCGGAAATGTATGAAGGTGAAGCGCCTCAAGGTCCTGATGATGAACCGCCAAAACCACCTAAAGGCAGACCCAGCTTAAAAGTGGTAAAATAGTCAGCCATTGATAATGAAAGGTAAAAGCCGGGGTTTTTTATGTATAAACGCATTTTTTTCAGCTTCCTATTGGTATTTTTTATGCAATACTCATTCGCTGGCGAAAACGAGATTGAAACGATGGCGCGGGATTTAGCCCAGCAGCAGCTTGATGCTTATAATAAAGGGGATATAGAAGCGTTTTTAGAGCCTTATAGCGAAGACGTGGAAATCTATACTTTTCCTGACAAGCTGCAAATGAAGGGAAAGGAGCAAATGCGTGCCAGATATGCCGCTAAATTTAAAAAATACCCTAAACTTCATTGTAAATTGCTCAATCGAATCGTTAAAGGCAATACCGCTATTGATCACGAAGAAATCAGTGGTGTTCTGGAGAATGAAACCTACATGGCCTTAGCCATTTATACAATCAAGGATGGTAAAATAGCCAAAGTTTACTTTGTTAAAGACGAATAATAAACAGCCGGCATTGGTGTAAAGTTATTCATTTAACTGGTTTAAAATTTTTCGTTATGTTTTTACCTGATATATCAAGGTGAATTCGAAAGTTGTAGAGCAAAATTAAAAGGCCTGGTAATCCAGGCCTTTTAATTTTATAGGGGAAATAAGGGTATTCCTTTTAAGGCCATTACAAAAACAATTTCTGTTAATAGGGTGAACAAAATCGTGCTGATTATAACGATAGTCCTAGCTCCAATTTTGCCACTGAGTTTTTGTCCCCATTTGGTGTTATCCGCCCACCAGCCGATTAGTGGTAGAAACTGCATCATATGGGTAGCGATGAAATGTGCGGGTTTATAATCACCGCTAACTCTTGACCAACCTAAATACGGCACTAGATTTGGGGTGTTTAACAGTCGGTTTTCGATGTAAGGAACATTCATCGACATATATCCAGCACAAATTAGAGTCAAAACCGTGCCAAGGGTTAAGCCCATTATGGCACCAAGCCGTAGACCTGATTTATCTTTTTTGCCGTATTTCCAAATCATTACACCAAGCACAAAAGTTACTAATACCAAAAGCAGTGCACCAACTCCCATGGCCATATACATTAAAGATTCAAAGTTCGTTTCAAAGTTGAAATGGGAACGACGACCGCGGGCCGCTTGCAAAGCGATGTAGAAATACTCAACCCAAAGTGAGATAACGGCGGCATAAGCGAAAAACGTAAAGCGCTTTTTGCTTCTATCAGCTTTATCAATTAGCTGTGATAAAAGTGCTAAGGTGGCAAAATGTAGAAAAAAAGATAAACCGAAGCGAATAGGCTTGTGCCACACTGGCATGCCATCTAAAAGGCGTGCATCATAAGCGTTAACTATAAAAAATAAAATTAGGGTGGCTGCTAAAAAAGTGCAACACATAATGAATAATCGGCTGATCCGGTCATTTGCCAAAGCTGAAAAAACAGAGTGTTTTTGGGGAAAATTGGAATTTAAATCGGCACTTGTTTGAATACTAAGCATATTTTGGTTCCTCCATTTTTTGACTGATACTGCGCATGGTTAGAAATATTGCCAAACCTATAGGGCCCAACATAAAAGTGGCGATTAAGATGGGGGCTTGTAGAATCCTTGATAAGCCTATTTTGTCCGCTTCTCTGGCAATCCAGGCGCCAATAAAAAGATCGAAAGCCAGATAGTGAATCCATCCTGCCAGCAAGGCATAATCGTTTTGAAAAAGTAATTTGACGCTTTGCAGTGAGCTAAAACCGCCATCTGCATTAAAAAACTCGAGTAAAACCAGAGTGCTATACGTAAGTGATAAACCAAATGGGATTATGTATTGCGGAGTTATGCTTAGCAGCTTTAATCCGCGCGGTAAAAATATCAGTATGACCCAGCCGAGCATGGCTATTTGGCTACTGATTTGAAACAGGGTTTCTAGCGAGTAGCTGTTGGTTAAAATCTGATTAGTCATATCAAGCCCTTGTTCTTAAATCGCTGAATGTGACTTTATTTAAGCAATAGAAAGGCTTTTGAGCGTCCAAGTAGAGCTATTTGGACGTACAGATCGGTCGAATTGGACTTTTTAAAGGCTTATATGAAGGTTTTAAATGGCTTTTGACAAGTTTTTTCGGTATTGGCTGGGTGTTTTGCCAGTAAATTGTTTAAAGACAGCATTGAAAGTACTTTTAGAAGAAAAGCCCGCTGAGATAGCTAAATCTAAGATTTTTGATGAATGATCATGATTAAGCTGCTCTAAAATATAGTTAACCCGGTATTCATTTACGAATTGATAGAAGTTTTTTCTTTCTTGCTGATTCAGCACTTCGGATAGGTGATGGCTACTTAAGCCAATGGCATCAGCAAGCCTGCTAAGAGTTAACTGATTATCAAGGTAAGGATGTTGTTCTTGCATATACTTTTTAATTGAGGCTAACAAGCTTTGACGAGTGGACTTATCCAAAGCTCCAGTAGATTTTTCACTAGAGTCACTTTCAGAGCCCATAGATTCTTCAACAGATTTTGCTTTTAGTCTCCCTACCCGGAACAATTTTGGATTTCTCCATTGGGCAATTGCTACGCTATAAATAAAAATTACAATTAATACATCTGCCCAAATAGAAAAGCTGCGTTTATCAGTAAAATCAGCCACGGCTTTTAAGCTCCAAATAACAAACGTTAAACCTAGAAAGGTCCAGAGCCAACGAAAAATATCAGGGTTAAAATTGGCGAGAGTGTTTTGGGCTCTTTTTTGGTATTGGTAAACTAAACGCACGCTAAAGGCGTTATACATGAAAGCTTGTATATAAAAGATATAAATGCTGATTTTAAAGCTGTCTGGTAGCGGATCAAATTTTTGCACCAAATTTAAACGATACTCTGGTGAAGCGGTAAGCCAGTGGAGGTTCAGCAAGTAACAAGTTACAACTGGTGTTAAATGCACAAGATCTTTCCAGCTCAATTTTACTTCAGTTACTGCATGCCGATAATAAAGATAGTTCAGGGCGCCATAGGATGCGGGCAAGAAAAAAAACCAACCAATCAGGAAGGAGAAAGCATTGAGCTCACCATTAATAACAATAAAAGGAGACAGGAAATATAGCGCTAAGAGCAAACACAAAATGCCTAATAAACGATTGGCGATAGTGGTTTTAGAGTCAAAGTTAAGCAGAAAGAATAATAAGATTCCTTGTACAGCTCCTATCAATACTAACTGTTGAACTAAATTGGGCACAGGCTTTTAGTCGATGTACTCGAAAATTTTAACTACTTTAGTCACTCCCGAAATATTACGCGCGACTAATGCAGCTTTATCGCCTTCGGCGCGAGTAACCAGGCCCATTAGAAATACTTCTTTATTTTCCGTTCTGACGGTAATGCGTTTGGAGTCCAGGCCTTTTTCCGCAGTTAGACTGGAGCGGACTTTGGTGGAAATCCAGGCGTCACTAAAACTACTAACCTCTTTAGGATCGCCGATACGCAATTCGTTAAAAACCTTGCGAATTTCAGGTACTCCGGTAATGGCTTGATTGACCTGTTCGATTACCTCTTGATTCGGTACCTGACCATAGATTAAAACATAAAGGTTATGACTATCAACACCAATGTTGGCTGGTGCATTGGCTTCTTCAATTGGTTTTAGGATATCAACCACCCGAGATTCAATACTGTTATCCTCAAAAATGGTTCCAAAAGTGGTGCAAGCGCCAAGCCAGAAAATGCCACTGAGTATTAAAAGTGTTCTTGAAACTTTATTCGTCATATTTTTACCTTACTAAATCTACCTGTAGACTGGCCGTTATGTCTGGCCGAAAAGTGCATTATCAATGTAATCACAAAGTGCATGAATAACCACCAAATGAACTTCCTGAATTCTAGCCGTGGAGTTGGATGGTACGCGAATTTCAACATCATTGGCACCAAAAAGCCCGGCCATTTCTCCACCGTCTTTACCCGTCATGCCGATAATCAACATGTCTTTTGCCAGTGCAGCTTCCATTGCGTTGATGACATTGCGTGAATTACCACTGGTGGAAAAGGCGAGTAAAATGTCACCAGCCTGACCTAAAGCGCGAATTTGCTTGGAAAATACATCGTTATAGCTGTAATCATTGGAAATGGAGGTCAGAGTACCAGTGTCAGTAGTTAAGGCAATAGCGGGGAGGCTAGGACGCTCTCGCTCAAAGCGATTAAGCATTTCGGATGAAAAGTGTTGTGCATCCCCAGCGGAGCCACCGTTACCGCAGCTAAGAACTTTATTCCCGGCCAGTAAACTATTGACCATGATTTGCCCTGCCTGAGCGATGGATTCAGGTAAAACATCGGCTGCAGCAATTTTGGTTTGAATACTTTCCGTAAAAATATCTCGAATCCGCTCAATCATCTTGAATGGTTTACCTTTAATAATTAGAAGACCTTGTTAGTTTACCAAGCATTGGCCTGAAACGCATTTTGTTGCCAGTCCAAGTCATAACCCACTTGCTGTTTGGTTATTGATACTACATCAAACCGGGCGTTACAGGATGCAAATTTGGGTTCTTTTTGTAAGAAAGCTTGTGCGGTTTTGATAATTTTTTGCTGCTTAAAAAAATCAACAGTTTCTGCCGCAGAACCAAATTTAGCGCCTTTTCTATACCGAACTTCGACAAAAACCAAAGTTGCGAGTTCCGAATTTCGATGCAAAAAAATTAAATCAATTTCGCCATAACGGGAATGATAGTTTTGGGCAATAAAAACCATGCCTTGCCGTTGTAAAAATTGGCGCACATGGTTTTCTATCAATAAACCTCTATGGCGGCTATCCTTTGCCATAATATCCAGTCAGTTATCGTTCGTTATAAGCCTTGACCTGGCCTTTTTCAAAGTGGCCCCAGGCCAGTTGGCGCTTAATTTTGCCATAAGGGTCCATGCTTAAAATTCCCGTTAAACCATCAATCGCTGCATCAGGCAATGCTGATAATTGACCCAACTCCGGAATTAACACAAAGGCATCGTGCCCCAGTGCAAAGAAGCGACCCAGGCTTCTCTGGGTTTTTGGCAAGGTCTTTGCCAAATCACGCTTTAAACTACGGATTTTTGAGCTGGTTTCCAGCATCCAGGGAGCATCAGTGAACATGATTCCGGAAAGATCGTTATCGGTATGGGCGTTACTGCGCCCAGTATAGATATTGGAGGTCGCGTAAAGCGGTAAATTATAGGCGTAATAATAATTTAAGTAAGGTTTGATGATACGCGCACGTTTAATATCGCTAATTAAAAATATAGCGTCGGCATGAGCGCTACCCTGGCCAGAAGATTCTATAGGAATATTTAAAAGGTTCTGTAATTCGTTAGTGCGCTGCTCAACTTTATCAACACCCAATAAACGCGTAATGGCTTCTTTCGGATCTTCATTTTTAGAAATATCCGCCACTTGCGCCACGCTGCCGCCAAGTTGTTCGTAAGTTTTAACAAAGCTTTGGGTGGCACGATAACCAACGCTCGGTTCTGCATTAATTACAAAAGCACGCATTTGCCCTTTACGAATAGCATAACGGGCGATTTGAGCTGCTTCGTCTTCTACCGGCAGGCCAAATTGATACATATTGGCTGGTGCATATTCCATATTCAAACGATTCAATACCATCGTCGGAATTGGCATGGCATTGAACTGAATTAATTGATCGATATTTTTCTTCAATAGCGGTCCTATTACCATCTCCGCACCTGCAGCCAGAGCATCTTGGTAGATACGTTCCATCGAATCGCCATTGGCACTATCATAAACGATGATTTCCGGTTGTTCGCCGTGCTCTAAACGGCTTTGAAAATAGCCGGCAACAAAACCATCACGAATGGCTCCGCCCACAGCAGCTAAACGACCGGATAATGGGACTATCAGGGCAACCTTTTTTGGCGCCAGAAACTCAGCATCGCGCAGACTCAAGGTTTCTGTTGAAAGGTAATTGATTGCAGGGTGTTCGGCATATTGCAGTGACCAATTCTTTAACCCTTCCGATAACAAACGTGCATTATTTTGATATTGCTTTTGGGTAATGGCTAAATCCAGCCAGCCAAATACTGCTTCACTAGTAGCGCGGCTACGCTTGGCTTCTAGAGCCCCTAAAGGCGATTCGACCAATTCCTGCCAAGCTATTTGATATTGGTTATCGAGCTGGCTTTGATTATCTATTAAATCACTAGCCTGAATACGTTGAATCGCTGCATCCACGTAGCGTTGATTGATCTTTAAAGCATCGGCCATCAGTAATTGGTAGTGCAGATTCCAGGCTCGACTTTGTTGCTCAGGATAACTGACGGCCTGTAAAGCACGAATCGCCTCAAAGCCTTTTTGCAGACGCAGGGCTGATTCGCCTTTCAACAAATAGTAGGCATTGCGGTGCGTAAGTGCTAGTTGCGTGGGTTGAAAGCTGATCAGGCTATTGTAAGCATCATCAAAATTTTCCTGATGCGCGTAGGCGATAGCGGCTCTTAGCTTCCAAATGGCTTGTTCGCTGCCCTGACGTTTATTCGCTTCAGCAAGATAATAGTCAGCATTCTGGTCGCTTTGGGGACCATAAATATTGTCCGATGTACCACTGGAGGAACCTGTGTTGGTGATACAGGCGCTTAGAATCAATCCTGAAAAAAACAGGAAACAGTATTTAAACAAGAGTTTTTTTGTCATAATTCCATGCTCACAGCCATTTTGAAACAATAATAATTCCAGTAAAAATAGCTGATAAATTAATGCGTTAAGGTTATTATCAATTCGGCTTATTCTATGCTTTATGCTAGCTTTAGGCAAAGCCAAGCCCTGTTTTGGCAAGAACTTTTAACAAGATCTGACAATTGGCGATTAATAACTTCCTATTCCAGCAAAATATTGACGATATGACTATTATGAATTCCACATTACGAGTTCCACATTATGAGTTCTAAAGAGTCCAGCAATAACCTGAGCAACAACCCATCAGCTACAACTGGAGAATCCGCTGGCTGCTTATATGTGGTCGCAACACCTATTGGTAATATCGACGATATTTCTGCGCGTGCTATTCGTACCCTACAAGAAGTTGACTTAATCGCCGCTGAAGATACCCGCCACAGTCAGCGGCTTTGCCAGCACTATGGCATCAACACCAAAATGTTGTCTTTGCACGAACACAATGAAATGACCAGAGTAGAGCAAATAGCCGCGAAACTGGCTAATGGCCTGAATATCGCTCTGATTTCAGACGCAGGAACTCCCCTGATTAGCGATCCTGGCTATAAACTGGTACGAGAATTACGGCAAAAAGGCTATAAAATCAGCCCGATTCCTGGTCCCAGCGCCATTATCAGTGCTTTGTCAGTTGCCGGTTTGGCAACGGACAGTTTCAGTTTTTGGGGTTTCCTGCCGGCAAAATCCAGTGCACGACAGCAAAAACTTAAAGGGCTCTGTTCCAATAGTGAAACCCTGGTTTTCTACGAATCATCACATCGTATTAAGGCTTGTTTAGCCGATATTATTGACATTTTTGGTCAACGACAGGCGGTGATTGGACGTGAATTGACCAAAACCTTTGAAACTGTTTTGAGCGGTTCACTAGAGCAATTAAAGCAGCAGATCTCCCAAGATCCCAATCAGCAAAAAGGAGAATTTGTTTTGTTGATTGAAGGGCAAACAGGGACTGTAAATAAAGTTGACACTGATAGTAAGCAATTACTTATGGAGTTGTTGACTGAATTAGCTCCCAACAAAGCTGCCAAAATTGCCGCCAAAATTACTGGAAAAAAGAAGCAGAAACTCTATCAGTTAGCGCTCGAAATTCAAGGAAAAGGTTAAATTTTAACCAGCGCTAACCCTTATAAATCAAAGGCTTAGAAAAAATAGGATCGACCAGTTAACATTCTTGGAAAAAATTCTATGATATCGTACGTTTGTTTAATATTTCTTAGTTAATTCATCTGATTTTATAGGGGTAAACATATGAATATACGTACTCTTCTTGGAGTAATAGGCTTGCTTTCGCTTGCTTCTTTTTCTATGACAGCTTCGGCTGTAGGTGGTCATGGTGGCGTTGAGCCAGTAGCCGTAGGTGGTCATGGTGGCGTTGAGCCAGTAGCCGTAGGTGGTCATGGTGGCGTTGAGCCAGTAGCCGTAGGCGGTCATGGTGGCGTTGAGCCAGTAGCCGTAGGCGGTCATGGTGGCGTTGAGCCAGTAGCTTAAAAGGCTATTCTCAATTTTTATAAATAAATTTGATTAGCTTAATAATCATAAACAATATAGCTATCAAAATAATATAAAATAGCTATTGTCGATGAGTTTTGAGTTATTCACAGTAATAATAAATGCAAATTTTATAGTATTAGTTGGAATTGGGATTATTTACTATGCCTTAGATATTAAGGCCATGTCTAAATTGACATGGCTTTTAATTCTAGTAGATTTGTTTGCTAGAATTATTCATAAGCCCTTATTCCAAATAGAAAATGTAAAAGCTGTGTGGTATCTGGTTTGGGCTACAGTAAATTTTGTAAGCCTATTGATAATAGTTAAAATAACTAAGGAAAACCCTCAGATTCAGAAGATATCAATACCTATTGCTATACTAGTTTTAATAGGTTCTTTCATTACAGTTGGTAGGCACTTTGAAAGAAATTTCCTCAATACTAACTACTTGAAAGAAATATATGGGATCAGCGATGTTACAGTAAGTTGGTTAATTTTAGCTTATTTATTTGCACCAATAGCATTACTTCTGGTAAAGTTTATCAGGAGTCGATTTACGGCTAAGCATTGAAAACTAACGAAATTTAATAAAAACTTAAAAAATGATGATGGATTTATTATTAGTTTTATTCCCCATAGTGATAATGGGGCTGGGCCTGCTTGTGTTTTCAAGAGGCTATCGTTCGGCTAAAAAACGGGATCAAAATTACACCATTGCCTCTGCTTTAGAAAACCCAATTCCTGCTGAAATTGAAGCTAAGCGGTTGATTATGGAATATGCTGAAGCTCTGACTGGGCGTTACGATCCTGCACATAAAGCTAACCATACCATGCAATGGTTTAAGAAGTTGGATGAGCATGTTCAGCGTAATCAGTATTACTATCAAAACGAAGTTACTCAGGATGAACCTATAGAGCAGCTATCAGAAATAGATACCAATGTGGTGAGCTTATTTGATAAAAATAAATGATAAACACTCGATTCTTCTAAAAAGCCCTTGATTTTCAAGGGCTTTTTTATGCACGCCATTATGCTTTGCTTTGGTTGAAAAGTTTTAATATTAAGGTGTTGTTAAAGAAAGCAGGTCATCCCCACGTAAGCGGGGATCCATTTTAAGCCTTAATGTATCAGTGATCTTTGATTTTGCTTGCCTTTTTATTCTGAATTGACCACACTTGCGGGCATGGAGCTGGCCAGACAGTCGCTGCCTTATGGGCTTATGAATCATAAGGGAGAGGAAAGTCCGGACTTCACAGAGCAGGGTGCCAGGTAACGCCTGGGCGGCGTAAGCCGACGACCAGTGCAGCAGAAAAAATACCGCCAAACCTAAGGGGTTGCCTTGAGTGAGGACGAAGCCAATACACGGCAAAATATGATTTATGCGGGCAGTGTATAAACATACATGAGCACATAAATTATATTTTAACAAAGTAGTGGCAAAGAATTTGCTCAAGGCAGTCTCTTAGGAGGTAAGGGTGAAATGGTGCGGTAAGAGCGCACCGCGCTTCTGGTAACAGTGAGCGGCGAGGTAAACTCCACTCGAAGCAAAACCAAATAGGGTTCCGTATGGCGTGGCTCGCGTTGGAACCGGGTAGGTTGCTGGAGCCATTGAGTGATTGATGGCCTAGACGAATGACTGTCCATGACAGAATCCGGCTTATCGGCCAGCTCCATAACTGTTTTAGGATATTTGCTGGAAAATAATACGTCGTCATTCTGACGAATGACTGTCCATGACGCTTTTATGAAGAGCATCGGCTTGCCGGCCAGCTCCATAACTGTTTTAGGGCACTGCTGTTAAATAATAGATTGTCATTCTGACGAATGAGTTTTTTTATGAAGAAAATCGGCTTACCAGCTAGCCCCATAACCGTCATTGCGAGCGAGGAACGAGCGTGGCAATCTATTATAATTTATACAAGAAGGGGATGTGATGAGGCTATATTTAATTTTTATTGTGGCTTGTATTTTGATACTTTCTGGATGCGCAACCTCAAGTGTTAGTAAAAATTATCGATTGGATAATAAATCTAAAGAGGGTTTAGTATTCTTATCTATAACGGTTGATGGAACAGTTTCAGATTATAATTTAAGTTTTGGAACTAATTCTGACAGAAAATTTGTGCAATTTGCTTATGGAACTCCCGCCAGTTTATTTGAAAAAAAAGATATCGATAATGGGCGAGTTAAAGGCAAAATTTTTGCTATTAAAATGCAATCAGGAAAATATAAAGTTTTGCGATGGGGAATTAATTCAGGAACTTATTCGAATTCCTCTTCAGAGCCTATAAATATAGCGTTTGAGGTCAAGCCAGGAAAAGCTACCTATATAGGCAACTATCATTTTGTAAGTCGTAAATCTAGTGCTATGTGGAAAGTAGATGCGACAGTGCATCAAAGAAATGAATTTTCTCGTGACTTACAGATATTCAAAAATAAATATCCGAAAATAGTAGAAACTTCAATTATTAATAGTTTACCTTCCGGTTTTTCGAGTAAACAAATTGGCGGTTCGACATCTCACAGTGCCATCGAAACACCAATTATTAATTAAGGATAGTTTTATTATTAGCTCCTAACTTATGAAACGCAGAAACCTTATAAAAACCATTGCCGCAGGCTCTGCAATTGCTGGAGTTGGTGGCTATATTTGGGTTAAAACTTCTGATGCTTCTGAAATTTATACCCTTGATTATGCTTTGTCTTTGCTCGAAGATTTTTCAAAACAGCACTTAAAAGCTACTGGTAATTGGAGTTTGAGCGAAATTTATCAGCACTGCGCACAAAGTATTCACTTTTCCATGCAGGGCTTCCCCGAGCATAAGTCGGAAGTCTTTAAATCGACCATTGGTTCTGCTGCTTTTGGCGTATTTAAGGCCAAAGGTTCTATGAATCATGGTTTGTCGGAGGCCATTCCAGGCGCCGCCGCTTTAGATCCAACGATGGCCGAAACAACGGCATTATCTCAATTAAAACAAGCATTTATCGACTTTAAGGCTTTTCAGGGTGAACTTAAAGAACATTTTGCTTATGGTGAACTGAGCAAGCGTGAATATGAAATAGCGCACCTGCTGCATTTGTTAAATCATGCACAAGAAATTGAGCCGGTTTCTTAGTTGCACTTGTTTTTGCTTTACTCGGCTTTTCCCTGTTTTTACGCTTTTTTCAGCAAATGCAAAAAATAATCCGTCTTATTATTATCTAACTTAAAGTAATTTCTAACTTATCACCTTAATTTTCTGAAAAATAACACTTTTATTTTTTAGTGTTTGTTTGCGCTCACTAACTTCAGCTAAGTTGTTGGAAAATAAAGACATTTCTCACATTTTTCGGGTGATTTTTGCTTGCAAAAAAACCTTCAAACTTCTATAGTGGCGAGAAGTGGAGAAAAGTGTCATAAAGTGGATCGTAATTCCAATCAGTGATAAAAATTGAATTACGGCTTCTGGCTAAATCAAAAAAATCTCCAAATTTTATTTAAAAAACAATGGGTTATTATAATGTTTAGAGGCGCAAATGCCATCAATATGGATGCAAAAGGGCGGATCGCAATTCCTGCGAAGTACCGTCAGCGCTTCCATGATGCCTGCGCTAACCAAATTGTAGTCACCATTGATTTATTTGATCCATGCCTATTATTGTTCCCGCTTCCTCATTGGGAACAGCTTGAAGCCAAACTGGAAACTTTTTCCAATACGGACCCAAATCAGCGTCGCGTCAAACGAATGTTATTGGGCCATGCTTCTGAGCACGAAATTGATGGCAATGGTCGTATTTTACTGCCGCCGGTGCTGCGTGAGCACGCACAGCTCGAAAAGCAACTGATGTTGGCGGGTCAGGGCAAAACATTCCAGATCTGGAATGAGGAAAACTGGCATAACAAGATTAATGAGGATGTGGCAGCAATGGCCGATATGCCGTTGGATGCGGATGCTTTGCCGGAGTTGAGCTTCTAGCGATGAACCCGCAACAGCCACATGATGCAGTGCTACTTTTTGAAGCAGTGGAGGCACTGGTGCAAGGCAAAAAGCTGCAAATAGCCGACGATGAGAGCTCACAGAAGATAGACGGTATCTTTATTGATTGTACTTTTGGCCGAGGAGGTCATAGCCGGGAACTGCTCTCTCGATTGAGTGATGAAAGCCAGTTATTAGCCTTTGATAAAGATCCACAAGCGATAGCCGTAGCAGAAAAGTTAGCCCAGGAAGATCCTCGTTTTAGCATAGTCCATGACAGTTTTTCTCAATTAGAACAAGTGGTTACCAGTCTTGGTTGGCTTGGTAAGGTGGATGGGATCCTGATGGATTTAGGCGTTTCTTCGCCGCAACTGGATCAGGCTGAACGTGGTTTCAGTTTTATGCAGGACGGGCCTTTGGATATGCGTATGAATTCGAGCGAGGGCCAAACGGCGGCGGATTGGATTGCCAATACTAAAGAAGCCGACATGGTGTTTGTGTTTAAGGCTTACGGTGAGGAACGCTATGCCAAACGCATTGCGCGTGCTATTTGCGAAAAAAGAGCGCAAGAGTCCATCGAAACCACCAAGCAATTGGCCAATATTATCGCGGAAGCACATCCTCGCTGGGAAAAACACAAGCATCCGGCGACGCGTTGCTTTCAAGCCATCCGTATTGCGGTAAACAGTGAATTGGATGATTTAAAGGCGGTGTTGGAGCAATCGGTTAGAGCCTTGACTAAAGGTGGCCGTTTGGTGGCGATAAGTTTTCATTCGCTGGAAGACCGGATTGTGAAGCAGTTTATTCGCGATCAGGAAAAAGGTCAGGATTTGCCAGCGGGTTTGCCTATTACTGAAGATCAGATCAAGCGCAGCATGAAGCGCGTGGGTAAATTTGTCAAAGCGGGCGAAGAAGAATTAAGTCGCAATAATCGTGCGCGTAGTGCGGTGATGCGGGTGGCTGAAAAGTTAACGGCTGAAGCAGCGTAAGGATTATGGCGAAGAGAACAGCTAAAACGAAGGCTAAAACTAGCGAAACTAATCGCTTATGGCCTTTTTATAGTTTGGTGGCAGTATTTGCCCGTCGTTTTGGCTTGTTATTACTCGGTGGCTTGGTGGTGTATTCGGCCATTCTGGTGGCTTCACAAACTCACCAGTATCGGATGGCTACCAGTGAATATAACCGTCTACAGGACGAGCAGTCAGCTTTAGATTTGAATTGGCAAAAGTTGCGTTTGGAGCAAAGTGCGCTTGCCGAGCACAGCCGTATTGAAAAACTGGCTGAAAAAAAATTACAGATGAAGCACCTGGACAAAAAATCTGAAGTATTAATTGAAGCCAGCGCCTCGGATAAGGCGCGAGTTGAACCTTAACTTTTTATAGTAGAAGTAGAGAAGACGTGAAAAAAACGCGTAACCGCAAACTAAAATCAGTACCAATGTGCACATGGCGTTATTACACCATGATAGTTTTGGTTTGCGTGTGTTTTGTCAGTTTGGTGGGACGTGCGGCTTATCTGCAAGTGATTAATTCTGGTGATTTGGCCAAGGCAGGTGAATCGCGCTCGGTTCGTATTAAAGGTATTTCTTCCCATCGCGGTTTGATCCTGGATCGCAATGGGGTGGAGTTGGCACGTTCGGTACCGATTGAGTCAGTGTGGCTCGATCCGAAAACCTTGTTAGCAGATAAAGAAGTACTAAATAGTAAAGCCTGGAAAGGTTTTGCAGCGGCACTCAATAGGGATGAAGATGAGTTGAAGCAGTGGGTTTTGCAGCGTGCAGGCAAGCGTTTTGTCTGGTTAGAGCGCCATTTAGATCCCAATATTGCTTTATATGTCAAACGCTTAGCTATTAATGGTGTTAATTTAAAATCGGAATACCGCCGTTATTATCCAAGTGCAGAAGTGGCTGCTCATCTGGTTGGCTTTACCGGCATTGATGACAAAGGTTTAGAAGGTGTTGAAAAAGCATTTGATGCTTATCTAACTGGCAAACAAGGCAAAGAAAAAGTTGTGGTCGATTTGCAGCGCCGTGTGGTGGAAGAAAGAGGCGTGTTAAAAGAAGCTGAGCAAGGCCATGATTTACAATTGAGTATTGATTCGCGGATCCAGGCGGTGGCCTACAAAGAATTGAAAAAAGCGGTGTTGAGTCATAGTGCTAAAGGCGGCTCAATCGTGGTGGTGGATGTGGATACGGGCGAGGTCTTGGCTATGGCCAGCCAGCCTTCTTTTAATCCCAATCGTTCAGACTCACGCTTTCCCGCAATGACTCGAAATCGAGCTATTGCGGATTTGTTTGAGCCTGGCTCTACCGTCAAACCTTTAACCATTGTCAGTGCTTTGGAGAGTGGTAAATACCAGCCAGAATCTAAAGTTGATACTTCGCCAGGACGGATGCGATTGAATCGAAAGGTTGTCAAGGATCCGCGTAATTATGGAGTGCTGGATTTAGGCGGCATTATTAAAAAATCCAGTAACATGGGTGTTAGTCGGGTGGCCTTGTCGTTATCGGATCAGGAATTTTTAGACAGTTTCCAAAAAGTGGGTTTTGGCAAAATCACCGGGCTTGGTGTGCAAGGTGAAGCCAAAGGTGTGATGCGACCGCGCGCCAATTGGTCGGATATTGAAAAAGCGACGTTTTCCTTTGGTTATGGTTTTCAGGTGAGCTCAATTCAATTGGCGCAGGCTTATAGCATTTTAGGTGCTGAAGGTGTTAAGCGCCCCTTGACCTTATTAAAGCAGTCAGGGCTTGAACAGGGCGAACAAGTAATCAAGCCCAGGATCGCCAAAAATGTGGTCAAGATGATGGAAAATGTAGTAGCTGCTGGTGGCACTGGTACTAAGGCCAAAGTCGATGGCTATCGGGTTGCCGGTAAAACTGGAACTGCCAGAAAAGTGGCTAAAACCGGCGGTTATGGCGATGAATATGTCACCGTATTTGCAGGTTTGGTACCAGCTTCTGATCCCAAGTTCGCTATCGTGGTTATGGTGGATGAGCCTGCTGGTGATGCTTATTACGGTGGTACTGTTTCGGCGCCAGTGTTTTCCAAAGTGGCTGATAAGGCGTTGGATTTGATGAATGTGGCTCCTGATGCCAATGGTGCTAAAACTCTGGCGCTAGGGGGTATTAGGCATGATTAATACTCCCACGATTAGCCTGAAAAAATTGCTCAAAGGTTCTTTGCAAAAAGAACAGATCAAAACTTTGGCTTTAAAGCAGATTAAAGTAACCGGCATCAGCATTGATAGCCGCAAGGTTATTACAGGTGATGCTTTTCTGGCTTATCCAGGACAGCAAACCGATGGCCGTAATTTTATCAGTATGGCGATTCAACAGGGCGCTAAAGCCATTATTGCTGAAGCTGATGGTCTGGAACAATTTATTCAGGATCCTGCTGCTATCAAAATTGTTCCAGTTCCTAACTTAGCCACTAAAGTTAGCCGAATTGCAGGAAAATTTTATGGCTCGCCAAGCAAAAAAATGTCGCTGGTTGGTGTTACTGGAACCAATGGCAAAACCAGTGTTTGCTATTTAGCGGCACAGGCTTTGGAGCTGGTACAAAAACCAACTTTATTGCTTAGCACTTTAGGTAATGGTGCATTCGATCAACTGCAATCCAGCCAGAATACCACTTCTGATCCCGTGCTTATTCAGCAATTGGCGCATGATTATTTGACCAAAAATTATCATCATTTATGTATGGAAGTTTCGTCACATGGTTTGGATCAAAATCGGGTGGATGGGCTTAATTATAAAGTGGCGGTATTTACTAACTTAAGCCATGACCATCTGGAATATCACGGCGATATGGAAAATTATTTCCAGGCAAAACGTAAATTATTTTTGCGCGGTGAGCTGGAATTTGCGGTGATTAATGCAGATGATTCTTACGGTCAAAAATTATTAAAAGATCCTGAAATTACTGCCGAAAAAATTGCTTATTCGCGTTCAGGTAAAGCTGATATTGGGTTAACTCAAAATTGGATCTTGAGTCAGAATGAATCCTTTACCTTAAATGGTATTCAGTCGGACGTTGAAACACCTTGGGGAACTGGCCGTATTCACAGCAATTTACTGGGTGATTTTAATTTATCCAATTTATTGGCTGTTGCTGGGGTTTTAGGGGCTTTGCTGGGCGATATTCATAAGTGGATTGTGGCACTCAATGGTGCCAAACCCGTTATCGGTAGAATGCAGCAATTTTCCAATGGCCAAGAGGCTACTTTGGTGGTGGATTATGCGCATACGCCTGATGCGCTGGAAAAAGCATTAAGCAGCCTACGCCATCACTGCCAGGGCAAGCTGTGGTGTTTATTTGGTTGTGGCGGTGATCGAGATACCAGTAAGCGTGCGGTGATGGGCAAAATAGCAGAAGCCAATGCCGACCAAGTCATTATTACCGACGATAATCCACGTACGGAAAATCCTAAGGCGATTGTCAAAATGATCCGTAAGGGCATGCAGGATAAAAAAATTCCTTACATCAGCCCAAGAAGAGAAGCCATTGTTCAAGCTTATTTACAAGCGACTAAAGAGGACATGGTGCTAGTGGCTGGCAAAGGTCATGAAGATTATCAGGAAATTGGTCAGGAAAAATTAACTTACAGTGATTTAGAAACGGTACAGAGTTTAGTTGGAAGTAAAACAATGGGGGCCAAAGCATGATTGCACTAAGCTTGACCACCATTTGTAAAGCGGTTGATGGCCAATTGATGGGGGCGGATTGCACCATTTCTGAAGTCTTTACCGATAGCCGCCAACAAAAAGATAACAGTCTTTTTGTTGCATTGATTGGTGACAATTTCGATGCACATCAATTTGTCGGGCAAGCCGAAAAACAAGGAGCTAAAGCCTTACTGGTTTCAAAACCACAGGAACACAAGTTACCTCAAATAGTGGTTAAAAACACCGAAGCAGCCTTAGGTCAATTGGCGCATTATGTACGTCAGCAAGTCAATCCAAAAGTAATTGGTATTACGGGTAGTGCCGGCAAAACCAGCGTAAAGGAAATGGTTGCTTCAATTTTGCGCCAAAGCGTAGAGCCTGATGAAGCAGTTTTAGCCACGCTGGGCAATTTTAATAATCACATTGGGGTGCCATTAACATTACTGCGTTTAACTGGCAAGGAAAGATTTGCGGTAATCGAAATGGGCGCTAATCATCAAGGTGAAATTGCTTATTGCGCCGAAATTGCCAGACCTGATATTAGCGTGGTCAACAATGTGGCTCCCGCACATATTGAAGGTTTTGGTTCGATTCAAGGCGTGGCTAAGGCTAAAGGCGAAATTTATCAGGCATTGGCTAGTAATGGTGTTGCGGTTGTTAATCTGGATTCAGATTTTGCCAGTGATTATTTGGAGCAAGGTAATTATCACAAAGTAACCGTTTCTCGCCACATTTCTGCCGATTTTACAGCCGATAATATCAAACTTGATAGTAACAACTGTGCAACTTTTGAGATGAAGGTTTTTTCGGAATCGATTGTGGTGCAATTAAGTGCGCCAGGTATTCATCAGGTTTCCAATGCTTTGGTCGCGGCAGCCTTAAGTCATTCCGCAGGTGCCAGTTTGCAGCAGATTAAGGCCGGATTAGAAAAAGTAGCAGCGGTCAAAGGTCGTTTAAATCCGAAAAAAGGCATCAATGGCAGTTTGTTGATCGACGACAGTTACAATGCCAGCGTGGCGTCGGTCAAGGTTGCAGTTGATGTATTAGCAGGTTTGGATGGCATAAGAATTTTGGTGTTAGGCGATATGGGTGAGTTGGGCGATGACAGTGAAAAATATCATCGTCAAGTGGGCCAATATGCCAAACAACGACAGCTCGATGCGCTATGGGCTTGCGGCGATATGAGCCGTTATAGTGCGCAGGCTTTCGGAGATGATGGACAGTTTTTTGATAATAAAGAAGCACTTATCGCAATGCTCAAAAAAACAATGAGTGCAGAGCATAAGGTGCTGATAAAAGGTTCGCGCAGTGCGCGTATGGAGCAGGTAGTAGCGGCTGTTTTGGCTGATACTCAGCATCAGGATGAGCATAATAATTCTCTTGGGGGAGGTGACTAATGTTAACCTGGTTGGCGGAGTATTTATCACAGTTTTATTCGGGGTTTAACGTTTTCCAATATTTGACCATGCGTGGCATCTTGTCAGTGCTGACAGCATTAGGCATTTCCCTATTGGTAGGGCCGGTCATGATCCGAAAACTGAGCAGCTACCAAATTGGACAAACGGTGCGCGACGATGGCCCACAATCACATTTAAGCAAGTCAGGCACACCGACTATGGGTGGTGCCTTGATTATTGTAGCGATTGTCTTGAGCGCTCTGTTATGGGGTGAACTGGAAAACCGTTATTTGTGGGTTTGTATTGTTGCCATTGTTGGTTTTGGTTTGGTGGGTTTGGCTGACGATTACATCAAACTGGTGAGAAGAGATCCGAAAGGTTTAATCGCACGCTGGAAATATTTATGGCAGTCAGTATTCGGTGCCGGTATTGCGATTTATTTATTCTATAGCGCCAGTCCGGTGGAAACCCAGTTATTGGTTCCGTTCTTTAAAGATATAGCACCACAGTTAGGGATCCTGTTTATCTTTTTGACCTATTTCGTAATTGTCGGCACCAGTAATGCAGTTAATCTGACCGATGGCTTGGACGGCCTGGCTATTTTACCAACGGTTTTAGTGGCGGGTGGTTTAGGTATTTTTGCTTACCTTACGGGTAATCAGATCTTCTCGGAATATTTGCAAATTCCCTATATCAAAGGCGTGGGGGAGTTGGTGGTCTTCTGTGCTGCTATTGTCGGAGCTGGATTGGGCTTTCTATGGTTTAACACTTATCCGGCACAAGTCTTTATGGGCGATGTAGGTGCATTGGGTTTGGGCGCGGCCTTAGGCACCATTGCGGTATTGGTTCGGCAGGAATTAGTGCTCTTTATTATGGGTGGTGTTTTTGTCATTGAAACCGTATCTGTCATGTTGCAAGTGGGTTCTTATAAATTAACCGGCAAGCGTATTTTCAGGATGGCGCCATTGCACCATCACTATGAATTAAAAGGCTGGCCGGAACCAAGAGTTATAGTGCGATTTTGGATTATCTCACTGATGTTGGTGTTAGTGGGATTAGCGACGTTAAAACTTCGCTAAATGAAATAAAGAGAAATTTTTTGAAGATGAAGATGCAACTCAAAACATTAGCTGATAAGAAACGTCTGGTCCTGGGATTGGGTCAGACCGGCTTGTCGGTTGCGCGTTTTTTGCATCAACAGAATCAGCAATTCAAAGTGATGGATACACGTCAGGAGCCATCCGGGCTTGATGAATTATTGGCGATCAATAGCGACGCTTATCTGGTTTGGAATCCACAACTTTTTAACGAGTTTGATGAATTGGTAGTTAGCCCAGGTATTGCAAAAAACACTCCAGAAATACTGGAAGCTGAAAAAGCTGGAGTGAAAGTTATTGGTGACATTGAACTTTTTGCGCAAGTCAATCAGGTTCCGGTGATTGCGATTACTGGCTCTAACGGTAAAAGCACGGTAACAGAACTGGTTGCAACCTTAATCAATGTCAGTGGTAAGAAAGCCCTAATTGGCGGTAATTTTGGTGTGCCGGCGCTGGATCTGGTAAATCAGGATGCTGATTTTATGGTGCTGGAACTATCCAGTTTTCAATTGGAAACCACCTATAAATTAAGACCAATCGCTGCAACCATTTTGAATATCTGTGAAGATCATTTGGATCGCTATCAATCTTATCAGGATTATATTGCGGCTAAGCGTCGTATTTATCGCAACGCTGAAACCATTGTAATTAATCATAATGATGAAAATACCTGGTCATTTGGTGATGAACAAATTTCGTTTGCTGTGATCTCAGCTGCGACTGCTGAAGAGGAAACTTTGGACTGGGTTTTGGATTTGGTTCAGCGAGTGATTCGGCATAAAGATAAAACAGTAATATCGCTGGCAGAATTGAGTTTGCAGGGAGCGCACAATGCTTTGAATGTGGTGGCAGCTTTTGCTCTGCTGGACGCAGTTGGTATTGAGATTAATGATGCGGTATTAGCGGCAGCGAAAAACTATCAAGGATTGCCACATCGTTGCCAGTTTGTTGCTGAGAAAAATGGCATACATTACATTAATGATTCAAAAGCTACCAACGTTGGCGCTACGGTAGCAGCCATTGAAAGTTTTGCAGCTTTATTTGAGCAAATTATCTTAATTGCTGGCGGCGATGCTAAAGGTGCCGATCTATCCGCTTTGCAAGCCCCGTTAGAGAATCAGGTTTCTGCTTTGATCGTGTTTGGTAAAGATGCCAAAGCACTATCTTTACTGCTGCTTGACAAAAGTTACCTGGTTGAAAATATGGCCCAGGCTTTAGTCAAATCGCAGCAACTGATCCAGCAAAATCAATGGCAAAATTGCCTGGTTTTATTATCACCAGCTTGCGCCAGTTTGGATAGCTATAAAAATTATCAGGAGCGTGGCGAAGAATTTATGAAATTAGCGAGGGCATTAGCATGTTAGCGCAAAATTTCTTAAAAGTTGGCGATTTTGTTGAACAACTCAAAGTGGCTGATCCCAGAACCAAACTGGATCCCTGGTTATTAGGGCCAGTATTTATTTTGCTCGCCATTGGCCTTGTTATGGTCGCTTCAAGTTCGATGCCATACGCAGAAGATAATATGCGTGGTAACGAATTTTATTTCCTAATGCGCCACAGTATCTATTTGGCCATTGCATTTATCGCTTCGATTTGCGTGTTGCAGTTGGAGACGCGTTTTTGGCAGGTTTATGGGCCTTATCTGCTGCTATTTGGAATAGTGGTACTGATAGCGGTTTTGGTGGTTGGCCGAGAAGTGAATGGCAGTAAACGCTGGATCGCTTTGGGACCGCTTACGATGCAGCCTGCGGAGCTGATGAAATTATTTGTGGTGATTTATCTGGCAGGTTATCTGGTGCGCCGTAGCGATGAGTTACAAACTCAGGTTCGTGGTTTTATGAAGCCATTATTATTGATTGGTTTGATCGTTGCATTTTTATTATTGCAACCGGACTTCGGATCTTCCGCGGTAATAGTGGCAACTGCACTGGCCATGATGTTTTTAGCTGGCGCACGTTTATGGCAGTTTGTCAGTTTAAGTGCTTTTGTCAGCCTGGTAATGGCTTTGGTTGTGCTCAAAGTGCCTTATCGCATGAAGCGCTTAACCAGTTTTTTAGACCCCTGGGCCGATCAATTTGGTGGTGGCTATCAACTGGTGCAATCCCTGATTGCTTTTGGTCGTGGCGATTGGTTTGGCGCAGGTTTGGGTAATAGCGTGCAAAAACTGTCGTATTTGCCAGAGGCACATACCGACTTTGTGTTTGCGGTGTTTGCTGAAGAGTTTGGCTTTATTGGCGTCACACTGGTCATTGCGCTGTTTGTGATTATCTTTATCAAAAGTTTGTCCATTGGCCGCAGGGCTTTGCGCATGGAGCAGTATTTTTCTGCTTATATGTGTTATGGCTTTGGTTTTTGGTTAAGTCTACAGGCCTTGATTAATATTGGTGTGGCCAGTGGTTCCTTGCCGACTAAAGGTTTAACCCTGCCTTTTATTAGTTATGGTGGCAATTCTCTAATTGTGAGTTGTATGGCAATAGCCATTTTATTGCGGGTGGATTTTGAAACGCGACGCAAGGAATACGAATACGCTTCGATCAAACGGGCCTATGGAGGTGCAGATGAGTAAGACCATTTTATTAATGGCCGGTGGCACTGGTGGTCATATCTTCCCTGCATTGGCGGTAGGTAAATTGTTGCAGCAGCAAGGCTGGAAACTGCATTGGCTCGGCTCCGAAGGAAAAATGGAAGCGGATATTGTGCCGCAACATGGTATCGAAATTATCCTGTTGCCAGTTAAAGGTTTGCGTGGCAAAGGTTTCGTATCTTTATTAAAGGCACCATTCAGTATCGTTTCCAATGTTATGGCGGCAAAGAAAATTATTCAGAAAGTGAAGCCGGACGTGGTGCTAGGTATGGGCGGCTTTGCCAGTGGCCCAGGCGGTTTGGCTGCAAAACTGTGTGGTGTACCGGTGGTTATTCATGAGCAAAATGCAGTAGCAGGTATGACTAATAAATTGTTGCATAAAGTGAGTCGCTATACTTTACAAGCTTATCCTGGTGCTTTTAAAAATAATAAAAAAGTGGTGACTACAGGTAATCCAGTACGTAACGATTTTTTGCAAATTCCTTTAGCTTCTGAGCGATTAACGGAGTCAGCAGGAAAAATTAATTTATTGGTTGTTGGTGGTAGTTTAGGAGCGCAAGTTTTTAATGAAAAAATCCCTGCCACTTTAAATGTTGTCAATAACGGTCTTTATATTGATGTAAAACATCAGTCAGGGCGTGGCAAGTCAGCCGAAGTTCAAACAGCTTACGCAGCTTGTACCAACGAGCGGGTAACTTTTGAAATAACTGAGTTTATTGAAGATATGGCTAAAGCTTATACCTGGGCTGACCTAGTGATTTGTCGTGCCGGTGCCTTAACTGTGGCGGAAGTGGCGATGGCTGGGGTTTGTGCCATTTTTGTACCATTTCCTCATGCGGTTGATGATCATCAAACTCATAATGCGCGTTATCTGGCGGATCAGGGTGCTGCGGTTATTATTCAGCAACATGATCTAAAAGAAAGTCGTTTGGCGGAGCAAATTACGGCTCTGGCTAATAACAAAAAACACCTAATCGAGTTAGCGGAAAAAGCACGTGGACTGGCACTGCCTGATGCCACTAAAACCGTTGCTCAATATTGCATTAAAGCAGCCGGTATCAGCGGTCAAATTAATGATGATTTAGCTAATGGAGCTGAAGCATGAATCAGTCCACGATAAGGCAGCAAATTCCAGAAATGCGTCGCATTAAGCAGATTCATTTCGTGGGCATTGGCGGTGCTGGTATGAGCGGTATTGCCGAGGTATTGGTGAACTTGGGTTATCAGGTTTCAGGTTCGGATCTAAGGCAAAGTCGTGTTACCGAGCGGCTTGAAAGCATGGGGGTTGAAATTTTTGTTGGTCACCGCAGCAATAATATCGAAGGCGTCGATGTAGTGGTGGTTTCTACTGCCATTGATAAGGAAAACCCTGAAATTGACGCGGCACGAGAGCAGCGGATTCCAGTTGTGCCACGTGCAGAAATGTTAGCCGAATTGATGCGCTATCGACATGGAGTTGCGGTAGCGG
>JANQSG010000012.1 GCA_028284185.1 Kangiella sp. | reverse complement strand
CGGCTGGATCTTATTGCCCGTACTGATCACAATCGGATTCGATTCAGCCTTTTTACAATCATCCGGATCCTTCTGCTCCGGATCTTTTTCTTGGGTATTTTCAGAATCTGTCTCACCCCAACGATAAGGGTCATTAACATCCACAATATCATCGCCACCTAATCCTGCAAATGGATCTATGACATACCGACACCAAGTATATTCAGGACGGTAGAATTCAGTACATCCATTTTCATTACAACTTCTTACTATGGTGGGAGGCACCCTATCGCATTGCATAACTAAGTCTAATGATATGGCTGATTGTGGTATGAAAAGAGGTCCAAAAATTATTAATACAAAAGCTATACTTTTTAATGCTTTCATCCTTCAGAATCCTTAAATTATTAGAGTTGATATATAAAATTTTTGGCGATGCTAACAGAATTAAAAGCTGAAAAACATAGGTTGGTTATTAATTAAGCTAAATTTCCGAAATCGACCCTAAGCTTTGTAAGAGATATCTCACAAAGGCAAGTCATATTTGCATTAAATGCTAATAAAGATTTCTTTTATTAATTTAGAATTTGTCCTTTTCTTACTAGGGGTAATTTATTTTAAAAAAATATCCTTTTGATTCAGAGTGTTTGCATCATCGTGGAATGATAATAGGATTTATACTGCTGTTAGTTTTTTTAATCCTTAATGCTCAAATTGTATATTTAAATCCTAACTTGATTCTTAATCTTAACTTCTTTAATACTCAATAAACCTTTAGTTAACTTATTGTTTCATACAATATTTTACTTTTTATTAGGCGGCAAGACCTTGAAAATAAAGTTATTTATCTTAATATGGATTATTAACAACAAGGACTTGTATGTCCATTAAGGAACCTTAACTTTTGGGAGATTCTCATGTCGAGTTCAGCCATTACTGCTATGCCTATGAAATACCTTGACAAAGCCATGTCAAAACTGCGCGATTTAGGCTTAGTGCCGGAAAAAACCGATGAAGCGCCGGTTATCAGCTTAATCAATAAAATATCCGATTTGGATGAGGAAAAGGCCATTGCAATTGCCAGAACCTTAAACCAGGCTTCGCTGTTTAACGAGGTGGTTCGTGAGCAAATTCAGGCCATGCGTATTGGTGAGCGTTATGAAGGTATCACTGAAAAATTCAATTCGATTCGTGACGATGCCAAAGATATGGTCGATCAATTGGAAGACGGCAAAATTGATGTGATGGAGCGCATCGGCAATGTTTGGATGAAAATGACTCGTGGCGATATTCCTTCTCGTTTTGACAAAATCAAGGAAACTTATCTGGAAGTCGCTGCCGATACCAAAGATCAAATTGAGCGTGAGCAAATTATTTTGGATGCTTATCGTGATTTCCGCGGTGCTTTAAAAGAGTCTGAGGTTTTGGCTTTAAACATTCTGAAAAAAGCCGATGCAGAACTTAAAGACGCTAAAATAGCTTTAAACAATGCGGCAAGAGATATCGAAACCAATACCAATGAAGATCGTGAGCATATTGCACGCCTAGAAATGCTGCGCGATGAGCATTTGCGTAATCTGCAAAATTCTGATGAACGCTATCAAATTGCCAAAGACTTATCGGATAATTTAACCATTTCTTATAATACTTCTGAGGCAGTGATGGCGCGCTTGCTGCAAACCACCAATGCTAAAGAGCGTGTTTATTCACAATCGGTTACTTTCTTTGGTACTAATGAAACTGTATTTACTGCCCTTTCCGCTTCCTTTACTGGCTTACACGGTTTGCATGAAGCCACTGAAACCCTAAAAAGCATGAAAGAAGGTATCAATGAAAGTCTGGAAGTGCTAGGTGAAGTGGGTGATAAAGTACAGGAAGAAGCTTTACGTCAAGGTTATGGCGCTACTATTCGTGCCGAATCGGTTAAAAAACTGGTTAATTCTATTGTCAATTTCCAGGAACGCTCGGTAAATCTTATTGCTGAAATGCGGGAACAGGCAACTCGCAACGCAGAAGAAGTTCGTCTGGCCGCAGAAGATGGTAAACGTCGTTTAGCAGAATTAGCCAGCCGTGGAAATGCTCTAGTGATTAATGCATAAATTGCCTATTTATAATCAATGACCAAAAAAACCAAACCACAACATGATATCCCTTTATCGGATGTCATGTTGGCGATGGATATTGCCGATAATATTCGTCATCGCGATGAAGTCGTTTCCAAAGAACTCAGCAAGGCTGATCGCGAAAAAGCCTTATTTGAAAAGGTTAAAACCACTTATGCCAGTCAGGGCATTGAGGTTAGTGATGCTACTATCCGTGAAGCCATAGAGGCGATTGAAGAAGAGCGTTTTGCTTATAAAGCACCAAAGGACTCTCTCTTTACTAAATTTGCACACATCTATATTAACCGTGCTAAATGGGGTAAAGCACTGGCTGGGATGCTGGCCATTGTTGGTATTGCTTGGGGGGTAGTCTGGGCGGTTTTTACCCTGCCAAAGCAATGGGAACTGAATAAACAAGTCAATGCCTTAAATCAAAGTATTGTCGAAACCAATACTTCTGAAGAATCGCTGCAAGCGCGTTTAGATGCTTTAGTAAAAGAGCTTAATCGTGCTACCGAACCAAAAGATAGTGAACTAAAGACTCTTTTTCAAAGACAAAAACAAAGCTCTTTTGAGCTTTTAAAATCAGCCGCTACTCATATTGATATAGCGCGCCCACTGCGTTTAAAAGACAACTATGATGGCGATGACTATAAAGAAAATGGTGCTCTGGCGATTGATCAGGTTGATCGACAAAAATATCAATTAAGCCAAGCAAAGTCACAATTAGATAAAGCTGAAACTTCAATCAAGCAATTGCACCAGCTCAATCTGTTGCCTAATGAGTTAATTAATCTGAGAGCGCAAGCTTTGGATATCGCCAAATCTAACAAAGCCATTGAATTAGCAAACAATTATTATCAAGCCGGTTTGGCAGGTATCAAGGGCGTAGATTTTGACAGCGCTAAAAATGCCACCAGCGATTTAAAAGACTTGGTGGAAATCCTGCAGCAAAGTTATCAATTAACCATTGTATCAAGGCATGGCCAACGCACTGGACTATGGCGAGAGCCTGATATTAATCGTTCAGCTCGAAATTATTACATAGTGGTTGAAGCTTTAAATAAATCTGGTAAAGCTTTAACTTTACCCATCGTGAATGAAGAAAACGGTAGCGTTAAAAGAACCAACAAATGGGCATTACGAGTGGATAAATCTGTCTATGATCGTATCGCTCGCGATAAGCAAGACGATGGCATAGTACAAAACAATATTTTTGGTACTAAGCGAGTGGGCTATTTGGATGTTGAATATCGTATGCCAACTACTGGTAAAGCGATCACATCTTGGTAATCAATACTGGTAAGAAAAGTATGAGAGGAAGAAAATAAATGTATTCAGGCCGCCAAGCCCTTTCTGATATTGACAGTAGCTTGCAAAAAATTCGCTCTCACTTGTCGCAAACCGATTATGATTTGGAGCAGTATGGGCAAAAGCTATTGGGGTTACGCCAACAGGAATCCGATAGCTATCGTCAACTGGCCAAGATGCGCCTGGATTCAATGCAGGCCAACCAACTCACCAAACAACTGGATTATGCTGAACGCCAAGCGGCGCAATTGTTATTACAACGTAATGATAAGATTCAGGAAGTCAGTCAGCAGATTCAAAACTCTCAGGATTTACAACAAAATCTGGACGAGCAAAGACTGGTACAAGCCAAACAACTGGATTATGCCATTGAGCAATTGGAAATGTTGCTTGAAGAAGTGGATGAAACTTTGGCCAAAGATGACGGTTATAGTAAACAGCAGCTTAAAGCGCAAGATCTGGTTGATATGACTTCCAACGCTCGACTGAAAACTGAACAGGCAGAAGAAGATCTGGAAGAAAAAGGCAAGCCCTATCGTGACGACAAAATTTTCATGTATCTTTGGAATCGGCATTATGGCACTAAAGACTATGATGCAGGATTTATTACCCGTTTTTTTGACAAAAAATTAGCTGATCATATTCGTTACGATAAGGCGCGAATTAATTATTTCACACTAAACAATATTCCTAAAAAACTGGCCGAACATACTGATAATCTGCAACAAGAAGCCGAAGAGGCTATGCAAAAGTTAGAAGCATTGGAGCGTGCAGCGGAAATTGCTGCAGGTGCTGAAACAAAAGAAGCTAAGGTGGATGAAGAGAGAAACAAGCTGGCGGAAATCGATAAAGGCATTACTACTGAAGAAGAGAACTTCAAAACCTTAATTGAGCAGCGCGAAGCCTTTAATCTAGGCACGGATCGCTATATTGCCAGAGCTTTGGATATCCTGGTCGATAGCTTTAAAGCAGATCCTATCCCACAATTACAAGATGAAGCCAGACAAACAGATACGCCAAGAGACGATCATCTGGTAAACCAATTATCAGTTTTGCGTGAGCGTAAACAACAACTGGAAAATGACGTCTCACGATTAGAAGGCCAACACCAAAGCGTTAATCGAAAACTTGAAGAATTAAAAGAAGTGCGCCGTAAGTTTAAACGTTCCGATTTTGATGCTTACAATTCTGGTTTTAAAGGTGGCGACCTGATTTCGAGCATGCTGCGCCAGTTTGTAACCGATCAACTTACAGGAAACGAATTGTGGCGAATTTTTAAGAATAAACAGCGCTTTATTCGTCGTCGTTTTAAGCAGCGTCATGGTGGCATTGGCCTGCCCGGTGGCATTAATTTTCCAACCAGTGGCAGCAGCTTCCCTGGCAAGATCCCCAATATCAAAATACCACGTGGTATTCGCTTTCCTTCTGGTTGGGGTGGCGGAGGTTCTTCCGGCGGCGGTGGATTTAAAACTGGTGGTGGGTTTTAGATCATTAAGCTTGTGATAAAAAGCCTATCTTTTTAAAGGGAACAAAGATCTTAAAAACAATCCTGCTCCACCAAAAGACAACACCAAAATCACAATCAAATCAAAAGCACTCATAGGCCTAAAGCTAAACTGTGATGAGACAATAACCCCAAAAATTAATGCTAAAATTGAGCCAATAGCTAAAAACCAGCCAAAATAATTGCGATGGTTATAGAAAAGAATCACGATTCCAGCAACAAAAGGCAACATAATCATACCTGAGGTAATACCAAAGCCGCCAAAGGCTGAAATATTAATTAAACGCGTGCCAAAACCAAATTGCGAATGAATGTGAATCGAATTAAGCAGTAAATAAAAACCAATCACCATCATGGTTAAGCCTGCAAAAAATTGCCATTCACCACCTCTAGTACCACCTGCACCCATCTAATATCCCCTTATGTTTTCTGTTTAACTTATTAGCACCTACTCTACTAAAAAGTCACTAATTTCACTAGCGCCAATATTCCAGGCGATTTTTATAGTTTTTTCTTAAAGCATCAAAATCCGTAGCCAGCTGTAAATTATCCTTATTAGCAACGGCTTTTAAAGCTGTATCATCTTCCTGTATATCGTAAAAAGGCACTAATGAATCATGCAAATCAGCAAGATATCTGGGTTTTTGCCAGGAAAGGCTATGCGGCAGTTTTGACTCTAATTTTATAAGTGCTTCTTTGCTAAGCCATTGTCTGATTTGTTGATACAACATATAAGTTCCACGAATTTTACCTTCCAGACTGTAACCTGCAATATGTGGTGTTGCAATCAAAGTCTTTTCAAGCAACTCCACGTTTGGCTCAGGTTCACCTTCCCAAACGTCTAATACAAAATCTATGGCCTTGTCTTGATTTAAAACCTTCAGCGCTGCTTGATTATCCAAAACAGCTCCTCTGGCAGTATTAATCAATAAGCTCCCTTTCTTCATTTTTGATAAAAAAGTTTCATCAAGTAAATGATAGGTTGGATAATCTCCACCGTGGTTTAGCGGCACATGACACGTCACCACTTCACATTGTTGAATGGCTTCAATATCCACAAAGTCTCCAGGGGCAGCATTAGCCTCCAGCGGAGGATCATTAAACAAATACCGGATCCCTAAGTGCTCTAATAACTGACTTAGTCTTGTCCCTACATTGCCAGCGCCAATAATTCCAATGCTAATGGTGTGTAAATCATATTTATGCTTATGGGCCCAATAGGCAATAGCAGTCAACACATATTCAGCAACCGCTTGCGCATTACAACCTGGAGCATAGGCAAATTGAATATCATTAGCAGCTAAATACTGTTGATCAATATGATCGGTGCCAATAGTCGCACTACCAACAAACTTTACTGGCGTGTTTTCTAATAAAGCCTGATTCACTTGAGTAATTGAGCGCACCAATAAAATATCCGTATCCATTAAATCCTTAGTGGATATATCACGCCCAGCCTTACGTTCAATCCAGGCAAAGTCAGCAAATAGTTCATCCACTAAAGGCATATTTTCATCGGCTAAAATGCTTAACATGGCAAATTCTGAAACTTAAAGTTAAAAATCTTGAGAAAACTCATAATCCATTTGGGTATTTTAGCCATATCCTTTAAAATTAAGCCATCAATAATTAATGGAAATTTTAATGTCTGACAAGTTAACCGAGTTGTATCACAACATTTTGCTGGAAATTGGTGAAGATGTAGAACGTGATGGCATTCTGGATACGCCCAAGCGTGCAGCTAAAGCCATGCAGTTTTTAACCAAAGGTTATGAGCAAAAGTTAGACCATGTAGTTAATAATGCCATTTTTGAGTCAGATAATGACTCTATGGTCATTGTCAAGGATATCGAACTTTACTCCATGTGTGAGCATCATATGCTGCCCTTTGTCGGTAAGGTGCATGTGGGTTATTTACCTACTGGCAAAGTATTGGGGCTTTCTAAAATTGCCCGAATCACCGATATGTTTGCCCGTCGCTTGCAAATTCAGGAAAACCTGACCAAACAAATCGCTGAAGCGATTCAGGAAGTTACCAATGCGGCTGGAGTCGGTGTCATTATTGAAGCACAACATATGTGCATGATGATGCGTGGTGTCGAAAAACAAAATTCTGTCATGACCAGCTCCACTATGCTTGGTTTATTCCGAAAGTCCAACAAAACTCGTAATGAGTTTATCAGTTTGATTAGCAAATAAACCAAGTTTTAGATCATGCACAACGCTTTTCAAGGCGTCGCAGCAGCTCAACTCGAATGGCGCGAAATTAATCAAGATGGTAAAACTTATTTCGCGCCCTATTCCCCGCAATTCGATGATATCTACTTTAATACTCATAATGGCATTGCTGAAAGCCAGTATGTTTTTCTTGAAGGAAATCAACTAACAAAACGCTTTCAGCAAGCGGATAATGATTTCGTTATTTTTGAAACAGGCTTTGGCAGTGGATTAAATTTTTTGTTAACCGCCAAGCTTTGGCAGCAAGCTAAAAACAAACAGCATTTGCATTTTTATTCCATTGAGCAGTTTCCAATCACGTCGAATGATTTAGAAAGAATTTACCATCAACTAAATATCAGAAACTCAATTTCTGAACAATTATTAGATCAATATCCGCCAATCCTGCCAGGCATTTATCCCATTCAAATTGCTCCTGATATCACATTACACTTAATATTTTTTCCGCTGACTCAAGCATTAAAAGAAATTGCAATTAATGATGAGTTTAAAGTTGATGCCTGGTTTTTAGATGGTTTTGCGCCAAGTAAAAACCCTGAAATGTGGCATAAAGGTTTATGGCATTTTATGGCACTTCATGCTGTTAATAACGAATCCAGACAAACCAGCCTGGCAACCTTTACTGCCGCATCAGAAATTAGAAAAATGCTACAACACTATGGCTTTAAGGTACAAAAGCACAAAGGGTTTGGACATAAACGTGAAATGCTGGTTGCACAATTTGATCAGAAACAGCTTTCGACAACAAAACCTACTTTAGCATCAGATTATCTGTCAGCAAGCAACAAGCCCCAACGTATTGCCATTATTGGTGCTGGCCTGGCCGGTTGCACTACTGCTTATTGTCTCAAACAAGCTGGTTTTGAAATTGAAATATTTGAGCAAGGTAATAAAGTTGTCAGCGGTGCTTCCAAAATGCCAGCATTGCTGGCCATGCCGAACCTGTCCATTGATCATAATGCTTTCAGTCAACTGACTTTTTCAGGCTTTTATCGACTTTATCAATTCGCAAAACAACATCCTGAATTAATTGCTGCCTGGCAAACAAGTCAATTAAGCAGCGAGAAATACTCAAGTTATCAATTGGACAAATATTTTAAGCAGTATAAAGATCGCGTTATCAAAAATTTCGATTGGCAAAGTGAAGATAATAATCAGTTCCAACAAGAAGCTTTATTGCTTCCAGCAATTCAAGTGGATGGCAAAACCTATTGCGAATTTTTAATCAAACAACTCGAACCAAACAAAATTCATCTGAATACTCAAATTAAATCGCTAGCAGAACTAAAATCTTTTGACCAAGTTATTGTTTGCACCGGGCATGGAACTATTCTCAACAACTTGGGAATAAAAACGCTACCAACAGTGATGCCATTAAGAGGCCAACTAACCGGCATCAAAGCTGAAACTAATTTACAATATCCCATCAATTATGATGGTCATTTATTTCAAAAAGAACAGCAATGGCTATTAGGTGCTACCTTTGAAAACAGCCTTGATAGCAGCGTGAAAAAAGAAGATGACCAAAGTAACCTTGCACAAGCAAATCATAGACTTGGTTTAGATTTACAGCTTAATAAAAATGTAAAATCTTATGTAGGAATTCGCGCTTCCAGTTACGACAGATTTCCTTTCTGTGGTCTGTATCGGCAGAATCAAAAGCAAACCGTTTGGCTTAACTATGGTTATGGCACTCGCGGTTTGTGTCTGTCCTTACTGATGGCTGATATTATCAAAACTTCCATGAATAATGAAACTCTGCCGGTCTCCAAAAATATTTTGCAAAGACTTAGCCCAAAACGAATCCAATCTTAAAAAAACAGGTGCTAAAGCGCACCCATTTTTCCAGCTTGATAGTCTAGAATAGCCTGATTAATTTCTTCCATACTATTCATCACAAAAGGCCCGTAACGAGCTACCGGTTCTTTTAATGGCTTGCCAGCCAGCAACAAAACTTCAGCTGCTTGCTCAGCATCAGCTGAAACCTGCATTTCAACCGTATCGCCATTAGCCAGCACCACCATTTCAGCATCGACTACCGATTCACCATTAGTTTCTATCTCACCGCCATTAAATACATAGAGTAAAGCATTATGATCGCTGGACATTGGCTGCAAAACCTTTGCACCCGGCTCTAAAATCCAGTGTTGATAAACAATCGGCGTATGCGTATCAATTACAGCGGAAACGCCCAATGCTTCACCAGCAATAACTCTTACCTTTGCCAAACCATCCTCGCTAACGGCTTCGGGAATTTGCTCTCGTGGCACTTCCTGATAACGCGGACTGGTCATTTTGCTGGCTTTAGGCAGGTTTAACCAGATTTGAAAGCCATGTACATCACCACCCTGTTCCATAATTGCCTTACTCGGCATTTCCGAGTGCACCACACCAGAGCCCGCGGTCATCCACTGCACATCACCAGGTTCAATCGAACCGGCATGACCAGCAGAATCCCGATGTTCAAAAGTACCTTTTAGCATATAAGTCACTGTTTCAAAGCCTCGATGAGGATGTGCCGGTGCACCAACGGCTTCTCCTGGTGCATAACTGGCGGGGCCCATCTCATCGATCAGCAAGAAAGGATCGCTGACCGAGGGCGGAACATTACCCGGAAACGGTCTGCGCACCCAAAAACCGCCGCCCTCTTGCTGCACTTTGGCTTTATTGCGATAAGTTACCCTTCTTAATTGCATAAAGACTCCATTAGCCGAAGCTGTCTATAAGTTGATAGGCTCTATTATATCCATTATTATCTATAGTAATAATTAGATTCTATCGTTTATTTCGATAGATTTGATAAGTGAGTTCATGTTATGAATAAATTCACCCTCGAACAGCTGGAAACCTTCGTTCATTGTGCTGAAACCGGCTCCTTTAGTCATGCTGCCCGACGCATGGGCAAATCTCAATCAACCGTCAGTAGTGCTATCAGCAATTTAGAAACCGATCTGGGCATTTTATTGTTTGATCGAACCACACGTAAGCCTGGCCTGACCCTTGCAGGCAAAAGCTTGCTGGCGCAGGCTAAAAGTATTGTCGATAATTCCGAGCGACTTTATGCTCAGGGCCTGAGTATGAGTATGGGCACTGAAGAAGAGCTAATCATAGCGGTCAATGAATTTATGCCTTATGAGCAGCTTGAGAGCATTTTGCAAAAAACTGAAGCGGCATTTCCGGAATTAGCTATCAAATTGTATCAGACTGCTTTAAACGATGTACGGGAGCTAGTGTGTACTGGCAAAGCGCACCTGGGTTTTGCTTCCGGAGTTTTAGAAGATGGTAAACTGGATTTTAAATCCATTGACCATATTCACTTTATGCCGATGGCAAGTCCGCAACATCCTCTGGCAAACCATAAAAATATCAATTTTGAACAAATCAATCAGTATCGACAGGTTATGGTATTTGATCAAAGCAATCTGGCCGATGACGTTAATCGCGGTGTTTTTAGCCCCATTACTTTCAAAGTGAATAATTTAGCTTTAAAGATTAAGCTGATGCGTAGTAATTTTGGCTGGGGTATGTTGCCTTCGCATATAGCAGCAGAAGAAATTAAAGCTCAACAACTGGTACCACTGGATTTAGCTTTTCATCATTCGGACGATATTCGGGTTCCGATCTATCTGGTATGGGCAAAAAATCAACCGCTAGGCAAAGCCGCCCAGTTCATCCAAAGCCAGTATTAAAGTTGGCGCAATCTTTGATAAAGATAAACGATAATGGAAATCGCGCTGGATATTAAGATAGCTGCCATAATCACAATTTGATAACGAGCTGCCACATCAGGATCAACGCCGGAAATAATTTGCCCGGTCATGGTGCCAGGCAAGGCAACCAGGCCTACCGCTAACAGGCTATTGATTTGTGGGATCATTGCCGTATTAAAAGCCTGATTGCGTGCTTTAATTTTATCTTGATGTTGCTCAAGCTCATGTAAAAAACGTTCTCCGCACAGACTGATAGAATTCATGGTATTTCCCAAAAGCAAACCAGCAAGCGGGATAAGCAGTTGTGCTTGGTACCAGGGGGCAGGTTTTAGCACCAAGCTAATAATCAATGTCAGACTAACTCCAGTCCCAATAGAAATCGCCAAACAAATATCAAAATAATGGCGTTTATTTTTATTCTTGATAGGTCTTAATGAAATCCAGGCAGATATCAATAACATCAAACTCATAAGGCCAATGCCAAGCCATAGATTATTATTTTTAAAGATATGGATCAGTAGATAACCAATAATCAGCAATTGAGCTAGCATGCGAAAATTGGCCAACCAGTAATCTTTAGTGGCAATTTTCCATGACCACATAACCAAACCAATTAACAAAACCGGCACAAACATAATGGCCAGTTCCCAATTGCTGATTTCGGCAATCAGATCTTTATTCATAAGTTATATTAAGTCTGTTCGTTTTCTTTGCGTTGCTTGGAATCCCAGGCATGAGTTTCCATTTCAGCCCTATCTTTGATGTCAGAACGTAATACCGCTTCGAGTAGTTCAGCTTTTTCTGTAGCAGCCAAAATATACTGCTTCTCATCACCCCACAAGTCCGTCAATTCATCCATATGCTTGGTGTCATAATGCAAAAAGGTTTGCGCCGCTCTTTGCGCCTGAAACTTGCGGAAACCCAACTCGACTAAAGCTTCCCGTCCTAACAATAAAGCCGATCCTAAAGTTTCTCGCATCACAAAAAAAGCACCTGCTTTTTTAATCTCATAAGCTTCTCTACGGCCTTTAGCCCGAGCAAAAACTTTTAAGTGCGGAAAATGTTTACGACACATTTCCGTCACCAAAATCGCTTTATCGATATTATCCAGCGACAGCACCACTATCTTGGCCTCTTCAGCTCCGGCAGCTTTTAGCAAATCAAGATTAGTTACATCACCATAAAATGCTTTAGTACCAAATTTTCTAACCAAATCAATTTGTACCGCATCATATTCGAGCAAAGTGGTTTGGAAGCCTTGGGAACGTAAAAGCCGCGATACGATTTGACCAAAACGACCATAGCCCGCCACAATAACTGGAGTTTCACCGTCATCAATCTCATCAAAATCACGCTTTTCAGCCAGGTGATCAAATTTAGGTTGTAACACTTTTTCGCAAAAAATCAGCAGTAATGGGGTCAAAGCCATACTAAGAGCCACAACCACCATCAATGTTGAAATAACATCTTGAGGTAAAACGCCATTTTTACCGGCGAAACTAAAGAGCACAAAGGCAAATTCACCGCCTTGTGCTAAAGCAAAAGTAAAAATCAGGTTCTCTAAAATCGGCATTTTAAAAAACTTGGCCAACGCAAAAAGCACCGCAATTTTAATAACAATTAATAATCCCAAGAGCATTACGATCAATTTGGGATCATTAAATAGAATTTCTAAGTTAATTGAAGCGCCAACGGTAATAAAAAACAAACCCAGCAATAAACTTTTGAAGGTATCCAAACCAACTTCCAGTTCATGCCGGTATTCACTTTCGGCAAGCACCACGCCGGCTAAAAAAGCGCCGAGAGCTGGCGACAGGCCAACCCACTGCATGGCTAAGGTAATGGCAATGACCAATAATAAAGATGTTGCAATAAAGATTTCACGCAGGCCTGTTCTGGCAATCCAATTAAAAATGGGTTGAACTAAATAGCGGCCGGCCAGAATAATCAAAAAGATAGTGGCAAAAACTACCAGTGTTTGTTGCCAGCCATGCAGTTGACTAATACTGCTGGCATATTGCACTTCGGGTTCCGCAAAAGGCAAAGTCGCTAACAGCGGCATTAGCGCTAACATGGGAATAATCGCTATATCCTGGAACAATAATACTGAAAAGGATGAGCGGCCAGCATCGGTTTTCATCAAACCTTTTTCAGATAAGGTTTGTAAAACAATTGCGGTAGATGACAAGGCCAAGGTCATGCCAATAGCAACCGCCCCCTGCCAATTTAAGCCAAAAGCAAATGCCACAAGGCTAATAATGATTCCGGTAAAAACCACCTGTAATCCACCCAAACCCAGAATCGGAGTTCGCATTCGCCACAATTTTTTCGGGTTCAGTTCAAGCCCCACTAAAAACAACATCATCACTACGCCAAATTCAGCGAAATGCATAATATCGCCAACATCCTGTCCCACCAGCCCCAAAGCAAATGGGCCTATTACTATGCCAGCAATTAGATAACCTAAAACCGAACCCAAGCCAAGCCGTTTAGCAACCGGCACACCAATAACAGCAGCTAATAAAAAAATGAAAGCTTGAAATAACACACTTTCCGTATCCATCAGCTATAACTCCCGCTGGTTAAATCCAAATGACTTTGTAAACTGATGATATGCTTACGATAACTTTCAGCGGCATCCCTCATCTTTTCCCTGCTAATACGCAAAACATCATATACCGCAAAAGGTTTTAAATACCTCATACCACAGAAATTAGCGGTCTGCTCAAAAGGTTTCAGCAACTCTTCGAGTGGATAAGAATTATAGCCCGATTCGGTATAGCTTTCGTAGGCGCCGCCAACAGTGATGGCTGTTAACCAGCACTTATTTTCTAATTGATAGCCATTATTACCATAAGCAAAACCTGCTTCTAATACCAAATCCTGCCATTCTTTAAGTAAGGCCGGGGTGCTATACCAATAGAGTGGGTGCTGAAAAACGATAATATCGTGCTCCAACAGTAGCTTTTGTTCCCTTTCGATATCAATCAGAAAGTCAGGATATTCTTCATACAAATCATTAAAAGTCACTCCCTCCAAATTCTGAATAGCAGAAACCATCATTTTATTGGCAATAGAAGTCTCAAAACGCGGGTGGGCAAAATTAATTAAAATTTTATTATTCATTCCACTTCCAACAGCAACTCATAAATCGAGTCTACACAAGTGGCTTAAAAAATAAAATTAACTTGATGAAATAATTAAGAATTTTAGACAAAATAAAAGCGGCTAATGCCGCTTATTCCGTTTCCCTCTCGCTTTGATATCCTTAAACTCATCCTTAAGATTGGCAATTGCCTTTGCTCATCCTCAATTATTGTTTCCATTGATTTGTAGTAGATAGTGCAGTATCCGTCTTGCGAGAGCCACTTTAACAGCTTGTTGTTTTCGAACAAGCCAACTTCTTAAGCTTTATCTTAAGGCACCACCAAGCCACTCAAAATAAAATTCGTTATATTTCAATGAGTTAGGTTTTTTATTGACGTATCGCGGTATTTCTAAAGGAGTATTATCAGCAAAAGCTGACTAATTTGTGCGAAATATCTCACAAAGACTTTGGACAATATCTCACAAAGAATCATTGTCTGTTTTTAAAATTAATCCAGATTGAAGCCAACTTGATATAAAACTCTGTCATCATAGGCTGTAATAATGCTGATAACTCCCTGAAATAATTGATTAATTTCAGAATCATCACTATCAACGATTAAAGGACGAGATGCTAGCTGATTCAACTTGGTTTTAGTGGCGATAACCAGCAGGTTTTCTTTGCCTAATTTGGATAATACCTTGCTACTAATTTGTTGATTGCCACGGCCAATAATGTGTCCTTGCCCACCTATGACAGTGATGATGAGCTTAACCTGATTTGGATTTTGTTCGAGAATTTTTAAAATATCGGATTCAGTTAAGTCTGTGCCCATGAGTTTTTCTTGGTGCACCCAGTCAATGCCAAGCAAAGTATCAGGTAAATCCAGAGCCTCCATAATGGCCGCGCAACTGCTGCCCGAACCAATCAAATAATGAAACTTATCATCCATTTCTTCGATCATATATTCAGCAATATCCTGTTGCGCCAGCCTCTCATCTTCGCGGTTTACTCCCGCCGAAGAAACTTTGGTTGACTGGATATATTGATGCTCCGCAGGGATCAACATTTCCCCATACTTTTTCGCTCGAACATTGCCCTGACGAAAAGCCTCTTCATCAATATCCATCACCGAAGCCTCAAAAACTGAAACCAGCTCGTTTTTGATCAGACTTTCCAATACTTTAGCCGCAGCTAAAGGAGTCACAGCATAAACCCCTGAATGAATTTTTACCCCTGCTGGGATCCCCAAAACAGGGACCTCTAAACCAATCACTTGGCACACATTTCGCGCCGTGCCATCACCACCGGCAAAAATCAGCAAATCAACATCTTTGCCAAGTATGGCGGTAGCCGCAGCTATAGTATCTTCA
Organism: Kangiella sp.; assembly: GCA_028284185.1. Taxonomy (GTDB): domain Bacteria; phylum Pseudomonadota; class Gammaproteobacteria; order Enterobacterales; family Kangiellaceae; genus Kangiella. Next base: position 8,037 of record JANQSG010000012.1, on the reverse strand, counting down.
GTGATAGAGGGTTCATTGGCTTGATACACGACTTGGTGGTTAAAACCTAAATCGCTCAAAAGATTAGCACCCATAGCGCCGCTGGCGGTAAACCATTCCACTTGTTTTCTATAAACTTCGAGCGCTTCCAACGTTATGCGGCTACGGTTTTCTGCTTGCTGTACAGCACCTCGAGCAAAAGCTTCCGTCCGTATAGCTTCACCATCACTACCTTTTAGCCCGACCTTGCCACCAATTCCAGCAAAAGGATTAATAATAAAGCCAAAACGTAATTTGGAACGACTGGTCACGCTATACCTCAAGTTTGGGCAATTGAATTGGCTGTCGATCTCGGTAATCGCAACATAATAATTGAATCACTGCTTGTGCCGATGCTGGAAAGCCGTTTAAGAAATAGTCTTGTAATTGCGCATAAACATTACGTTTAAAATTTGTTTCAAGTTCAAAACAAGGCTGATTATTTAAGTTATCCAGACTAAATTTAAAGGCGCAGTTTGCAGCCAAATGAAAAGCCCACTCAATCGCCTGGGGCCTGATTTCAACCTGATAGAAGGCAGCTTGTTGCTCATGATTACGACCATCAGGCTCATACCAGTAACCGTAATCGTCCAGTTTTTGCCTTTCGGGGCCAGCAATACACCAATGTGCGATTTCATGCAATGCACTCGAAAAGAAATCCTGGTTTGAGAAAATTACCGACTGCTTATCTTTATTTGGAGCCTGATAAAAGGGCTCATCGGCACCAGGAGATAAAATAACCCCTAAATGTTTAAAGTGTTGATTAAAGCTCTTGGCAAATTCAAAAACGCAGGGTTCCAACAAAGGCTTGGTAGAATTCAATAACATTAGCACTTATTGACCGAGACTAATTAAAATGTTCATCCAGCTGCTGCTTGGTAAGTAAGAATACGCCATCGCCACCCCGCTCGAACTCAAGCCAGCTAAAAGGCACTTGTGGGTATGCTGTTTGCAGGGCAACCCAGCTATTACCAACCTCCAGGATCAAAACTCCGTGCTCAGTTAGAAACTCAGAAGCTTGCTGCAAAATTTTTCGTGTCAGCTCTAAACCATCTTCACCAGAGCCTAAACCAATTTCTGGCTCATGGAAAAACTCAGCAGGCATATCTGCCAAATCTTCAGCATCCACATAAGGCGGATTGGACACAATCAGATCGAACTTCATATCACGCATTGCCGAAAATAAATCCGATTCAACAGCCTGAACTCTAGGGTATAAACCAGCTTGCTCTATATTGATTTCAGCCACCTCTAAAGCCTCAGGGGATATATCTGATACCAGCACTTCCGAATCGGGTATATAGGCGGCGCAAGCAATACCAATACAGCCACTACCACAGCAGAGATCAAGAATTCGAGGTTCATCAGAAATTAACCAGGGATTAAATTGATTCTCAACCAACTCAGCAATCGGTGAACGTGGAACCAGTACTCTTTCATCTACAAAAAATTCAATACCCGCAAAGTAACCTTTATTAGTGATATAGGCGAATGGTTTTCGTGACTCAATGCGGCTCCTAATGGCATTAATAATATGAGCTTTTTCTTCTTTAATCAGGCGCGCATCAAACATCACCACTGGATAATCGCTAGGCAACTCCAGCATCTGCAATACCAACGCTACCGCTTCATCCCAGGCATTATCAGTACCATGTCCATAATGCAACTCTGCCCGCTCAAACTCAGTGGCGGCAAAGCGTACAAAATCAGTAATGGTTTTTAATTTTTGTTCAGCTTGTTGGAACTTGTCCTTGCTCATAAGCAACCTCACGGATGATGCTGATGATAGAATTAACGATAAGCTTGTGCTGCTAAAACGATGAGTCTCGCCTTTCCAGCAGTTGTTTCATGCGATTATACAACAATTCTGAAAGTTCATGGCGATCTTCAACTTCATAATTACGACAGTCTATGGCCTCGCCAACCCTGATATTTACTTGTTGATTAAAGCGCATCTTTAGCCATTTTTTATCCGGCAATATATGCTGAATATCCTGCATCACTAATGGAATAATAATGGCATTAGTATCTATCGCCAGTCTAACGCCCCCTTTTTTAAGCGGCCTTAATTGGCCATCTTCTGAGCGAGTACCCTCGGGGAACATCCAAATTCGAATACCACTTTTCATTTTATTACGTGCAAATTCCAAATCCTTTATTGCCTGTTCACGATTCTGCCGATCAATCGAAGGAAACTCAGCAGTACGCATGGCCTGCGACAAAATTGGAATTTTGAACAATTCTTTCTTGGCAATCATACGAATGGAGCCAGGAATGGCTACAAAAGCCAATGGAATATCATAGGCGCTGGCATGATTACACATAAAAATAATTGAACGATTGTCTTCGATCTGTCCTTCAATATCACCAAACAAAGTCCATTTGATTTTAGCCGATTTTATTAATCTCGATGCCCAATCATAAATAACCTGATTGACCTTTTCACGCATGGTCAACCTATCTTTACGACTCACAAAAAGCCCATAAAACAAGGTTTTTAAGCTGTATTTCAGTGTAACCAATAAAGAATAACTTAAGACCCCAAAGATCTTAAAGCGGTTAGCTGAAGAATTTAAAACTGGTTCGTTCAATGGCTTTCTAACATCAGAAATCTTGACCGCTAATGCTAGCTATAAATGACTTAAATATCCAGCTTTTAGCTGTTTTTATGCGATTTCCGCAGGAGTTATGAAGTTTTGCAACAATGGCTTTGCAGCTTTAAAAGATAACTCTGCCATAGAGGCGGTAGGAAAATAGCGGCCGGCATGGGGAATCCAGGCTTCTAATAAATTAACCACTAATGGCATATGACTGATCAGGAGTACTGATTCAGCCTCCAAAGCTTGAAAGTACTCAATGGCTAAACGAGCCGATGCCTCTGGCTTTAATAGCGGTTCCTCGCTAGATTGAAATTCATTCTGCAAAAAAGGATAAACACAACCCGCAGTTTGTTGAGCTCGCAGTAAAGGGCTAACTAAAACCGTATCGATGGGCTCTTGTTGGCTCAACCATTGCCCCATCAACTTCGATTCTTCAATCCCTTTACTCGATAACTGGCGGACTCCATCAATGGTTGGAGCATCGCCATGCCTCATTATACGGATAATCATTATATTAACTTGCCAAGTTTCGATTAAAATCCTGAATGACTTTAACCGCTTCACCTTTCAAGCGTGGGCCAAACTGAGTAACCAGATATGAAGATGCAAAGCTGGCCAGTTTTCCGCAGGCTTGCGAACTATAGCCTTGCGTCACACCATATAAAAAAGCCCCTGCAAACATATCGCCCGCACCATTAGTATCAATTGCATCAACCACAAAAGGTTCTATTTTATGCAAAACTTCACCATCAAAATAAAGTGCTCCTTTAGCACCTAAAGTAACAACTACTTTTTTCGCATGCGCCTTTAAATGAGATATAGCTAATTCAATAGAGTTTTGTTTGGTAAATTCCAATGCCTCCTCTTCATTGGCAAACAATAACTCTACTCCACCATCTAAAATCTGCTCAATTTGTGGTTTAAAAAAACGTACCATATTAGGATCTGACAGGGTGTAAGCTACTTTAACACCGTTTTCATCAGCCACTCGTTTAGCCGCCAGAGCCGTTTTATGATTAGTTTCACTGGTCACTAGATAACCTTCGATATAAAGATATTGGCTGTCAATCAAAGCATCCAAATTCAAATCATCTGGCAGCTGCTCACTGCTGATACCAAGGTAAGTGTTCATGGTTCTATCGGCATCAGGGGTTATCATCACCAAACACTTTCCAGTAATACCACCATTACCCTCAAGCTCCGCGATATTAGTAGCAACGCCTATTTGCTTTAGATCTGAAGCATAAAAATCACCCGCCTCATCTTTAGCTACTTTACAGCAATGGTAGCCGTAGCCTCCAAACTGTGCCAAAGCAAAAATACTATTAGCAGCAGAACCACCAGAAGCTCGATGATGCGCCTTTCCGTGCAATTCACCTAATAAATAATCATGTCGTTCCAGATCCACCAAAGTCATAACGCCTTTGTCAATTGCCAAGCGGCTCAGCTCTTCTGGCGTGACTTCAATTTCAATATCCACCAAAGCATTGCCTAGTGAAAACACATCGTAAGTTTTTTTCATTAGATTAAATGATCGTTTGCTTTGGTGCGATTATGCTATAATTCCGCGCATTATTGAATGGCTTTTCTACTTAAAATACTGCTCAAATAAATTATGACCACTCTATTTGTTGATCAATTAACTGTTATTGATTTTGCTTACTTTGATGCTGCCAGAGGAATTGTCGGCGAAAGCTGGATTGTCGATATTGAACTCGAAGGTGAACTTGATGATCAAGGCATGGTGTTTGATTTTGGTGATGTGAAAAAGCAAATAAAATTGGCTATTGATAACTCTGTGGATCATAAGTTTATAGTGCCTGCCAACTACGAAAAACTGCAAGTCACCCAAACTGGTAATCAATTACTACTGGAAATTCAAGATAATCAGAAGCAGTGGTATCGCCACCAATCGCCAAATGAAGCTGTAGTGTTATTAGCAGAGTCTTCAGTAAACATGAACGCAGTTAAACAACTTCTAATCACCGAATGTCACAAAGTTGTGCCCAATAATGTAACCAGTATCAAACTTCATTTATCCACCGAACAGATTGATGGTGCCTATTATCATTATACGCATGGTTTAAAAAAACACTTGGGCGACTGTCAGAGAATAGCTCACGGTCATCGATCACAAATTCATATATTTGAAAATGGTGATAGAAATTCAGAATTAGAAAAATTTTGGTCAGAAAAGTGGCAAGATATTTATATTGCCACTGAAGAAGATTTGGTTAAAGAGCTGCGTATTGATGAAGTAGACTATTACCATTTTGCTTATGCAAGCCAGCAAGGTGATTTTTCTTTAACGCTGCCAAAAGCTAATTGTCACCTAATGAAAAACGACTCTACCGTTGAGTTAATAGCTGTTCATATCCTTAAGCAATTAAAGGCAATAAAGCCAAAATCCGAGATTAAAGTTAAAGCCTTTGAAGGTGTTAATAAAGGTGCTATGGCTGGCTATAACATCTAGTTTATTTTAAAGTTTAAACTCAGTCCAAACAGGTGCATGGTCCGAAGGTCGCTCCATACTCCTAATATCATAATCAATATCCGAAGCCACTACTCTTTGGTTTAGCCAATCACAAGCAAAAATGGAGTCGATACGTAAGCCTCTTTTTGGATCACGTTCAAAACCACGACTACGATAATCAAACCAACTAAATTTATCATCTACGTCAGGATTAACCGTACGATAAGTATCAATCAAACCTGTATCCAACATCTGAACAAGCCACTCTCTCTCTTCAGGCAAGAAACTCGATTTCCCCTCTCTTAACCAGCGCTTGCGATTAGGCTCTCCAATACCAATATCCATATCCGTTGGTGAAATATTTATATCGCCCAACACAATGGTTCTTGTACTTAAATTATGCTTTTTAAGGTACTCAATAATATCGGCATAAAACTTTTCTTTATAGGGAAACTTGGTTGGATGGCTGCGATTTTCGCCTTGCGGAAAATAGCCATTAAGCACTTTGATTTTTTCATCTCCATATTGATAGGTCGTAATGATCATACGACGCTGAGCATCTTCCGGATCATTGGGAAAACCTTTTTCAACGGCTATTGGTTTTTGTTTACTGAAAGTCGCCACACCATAATGTGCCTTGCCGCCATGAATATCAATGTGATAACCCAGAGCTTGATAAAGCTCAAAAGGGAACATATCGTCATGCACTTTAGTTTCTTGCAAGCAGATAATATCTGGAGAATGTTTTTCCACTAAAGCTTCGATTTGATGTGCGCGGGTACGCACACTATTAATATTAAAGGTGACTATTTTCATGATATTTCTACTCTTGTATCTTTAACCAATTCTTTAATTGTTCACTTGGTTCTTTATTCTTATAACTAATATAAGCAGTGTCTGCTTCGCTGGCTTCCAACTTAAGCTTAAAACTATGCAACTCATCGCGACGAAAAGCCAGTAGCTCAACAGTTTCACCGATTGTCCTTTCCGCTAAACGTTTTTCAAAAGTCGAATAATCCAGCTTTATTCCATTAAGGCTGATAAGATTATCTCCAGCCGAAATCCCCGCCTTGCTGGCTGCAGAGTCTAGATAGACATTTTTAACTTTAATTCCAATAGCAGCAGATTTATATTCAATGCCTAAACTGATTTTAGCCGTCTTTTCTGTAAACTCTTTAACCCAACCTCCACGATCTGATAAAGACTTTCTTGGAGCATATTTGAGCTCAAGTCCGACTGCATCCAGTACCTTCTCTAAAGGTAAATCTTCGGTAGTATAAAGAGCTCGCTTAAAAAATTGATTCACCTTATCCTGGTATTTCTGGCCACAAAGATCGATTACAATATTCTGAATAGTATCATTTTCAACGCCTTTAGCAATCGAACCATATTCACGCCACAAAGTTCGCATAACATCTTTTAGTGATTTATTATTGGAAGTTGTATCTTTAATTAAAAAATCTAAACACAAGGCAATTAAAGCCCCTTTGGTATAATAGCTGATAACCGAGTTAGGTGCATTTTCATCTTGCTTATAATATTTAGTCCAAGCATTAAAACTTGAATCAGTAATCGACTGTACTAGACGCCCTTTAGAGCGACGAACGGAGCTAATGGTTTTAGCTAAAGCGGTCAAATAATTTTCAGTACTAATAGTCCCTGCTTGAACACAAGCTAAACTGTCATAATAAGAGGTTATACCCTCAAAAGCCCAAAGCAATTCAGTGTAAGATTCTTGTTGAGTATCATAAGGCAAAAATACACTTGGCTTAATTTGCTTAACATTCCAAGTGTGAAAATACTCGTGTGAGCATAAATCCAGGAAAGTCTGGTAATTCTTTTTTACTTTATTAGGGTCATCAGTAGTCAGCGGTAAATCCTCACGACTACAATGTAAAGCTGTAGAATTTCTGTGCTCTAACCCACCAAAACCATTACCCAAAACGTAAGTCATAAAAATATAACGCTGCATGGGATATGGCTTACCAAAAAACTCAAGATGATGTTCACAAATCTTAGTTAGATCTTTTTTCAGCCTTTCTGTATCCAGTTTTTCAAATCGTCCAGTAAGAGTCATATGATGTGGGATACCGCAAGCCTTAAAGCTAATTAGCGTAAAATCCGCCATCTCAATTGGACAATCGATTAACTCATCATAATTTGTAGCTTCATAAAACCCGAAATCAAATTCATTAGTGGCTTTTGCTGGTTTTAATCCCGTTGCAACTTTCCACTTACTAAATTCATCGCAAACCGGTCTGATAGTTTCTACTTGATGCTTATCTTGTTCCCGACCCTTAACTGCAAGAAAAACACTGGTACCATTAAAAAAGCCATGTGTTTGATCTAAATGAGCACCGCGCACTGACAAATCCCAAGCATAAACTTGATAAGTAATTTTTAACTCACCTTCACAAGGTGCAAACTGCCAACTGGATTTATCTAATTGTTTATAAGCAACTTCTTTACCATTCGACTCTGCTTTGATCCATTGAATATGCTTGACAAAATCTCGGATCATATAACTGCCGGGAATCCAGTTTGGTAAATAACAAACTTGTCCTTTGGAATCTGGATTCTCAATATTCAAACAAATTTCAAAAAAATGAGCGTTAGGATTAATCGGCTGGATTTTATAAGAAATCATTTATAATACTAATTTTTGGTGTGCCAAAATTATAAAATATTTTTGTTAAAGATGCAGCAGATAACAAAAAGGCTGCCCTAAAGAATTAACTAACCAGTAAGTCATTATATTTTTCGACCCTAAAAAGTAATATTAGTTTATCCCTAAACATTAGATAACAAAAAAGGCCATCCCGAAGGATGGCCTTTTTTTATATAAGTGCTTGGCGATGACCTACAATGATTCGCGACTTCCTGTCGCTCACCTAAAGGCGGACTAAAGTCCGTCCAAATCGGCTTTCCTGCCGATTTGTCACATGG
>JANQSG010000011.1 GCA_028284185.1 Kangiella sp. | reverse complement strand
TACTCAACGTGTGACGTAGAAATCGTGATACCACGCTCTTTTTCTTCTGGTGCGTTATCAATCTCGTCAAAAGCACGGGCGTCACCGCCATATACTTTTGATAAAACCGTACATATCGCCGCTGTCAAAGTCGTTTTACCGTGGTCTACGTGACCAATCGTACCCACATTTACGTGCGGTTTATTGCGTTCAAATTTTTCTTTTGCCATCTTAAGCCTCCGGATTATCCGCGTTTTAAGTTTCTCTTTAAAACGGGTGTCTACCGGGGTCATTTGATCGGAATTAGCGAACTGACGCCCTGCACCCTATCTTTTGTTTCGGTATCACTTTAGATGATAAGACCCAAAACAAACCTGGTGCCGATAAGCAGATTTGAACTGCTGACCTCACCCTTACCAAGGGTGTGCTCTACCTACTGAGCTATATCGGCAAAAAACTTTTTGTAAGCGACTTGCTGCAAAGTCTGGTTGCGGCGTTAAAATTTAGCTCAGCCTGCTCATTTATGAACTATAAACTGCGCTGCCTCACTAAATTTTGTCTTGCACTAAGACTTTTCGCTAAGTCTTCTATCTCATTCGCAAAGAATGTAAACCTCTTAATCTTTGCTTTGTACTCGCCTTTTACTGTTATGTATACGGCTCTTACTAACGAATCATTTCGCTAAACCTAGCATCTCATCATTTAACAAAATAGAAATGCCTATTTAAATTTGGAGCGAGTAGCGGGAATCGAACCCGCATCATTAGCTTGGAAGGCTAAGGTTCTACCATTGAACTATACTCGCAAATCCTTTTTCTCATTCAAAAACCCTGAAAAGCCTCTGCCAGTCAGGTTTTGAAAATAACATTGAGTCTTATCGACTCTTTTACCAGTCGTTTACATCACACCAAAACAACTGGTTAGAAAATAATGGTGGAGGGGGCTGGATTCGAACCAGCGAAGCTTTCGCGTCAGATTTACAGTCTGATCCCTTTGGCCGCTCGGGAACCCCTCCAGGACTTGAACATCAGCTTGCTCAAGTGAGCGCGCATCATGCCAATTTGTGAAAAAAAATGCAAGCTATTCCCGGTAGTATGAGACTTAACTTGCACCTTTATAAAACGCCGTCCTAAGCATTTTAAAGAATAATGGTGCCGACTGCCGGAATCGAACTGGCGACCTACTGATTACAAGTCAGTTGCTCTACCTACTGAGCTAAGTCGGCGTAACGTTAGATGGAAAGCACCTTAGCGTTAAGTGGCGGGAATTTTAGCGATCTCATTTTAGTTTGGCAATGCTTTTTTGGTAATTTTTTCGCTTTGCTCCGGATATTGTCCCAAAGCGGCTTTGCAAATGCCTTCAGGTTAATTTTTAAAGCTGTTTTGATTGATAAAATAAGCCTTCCAATACCAACTCGGGGCAATTGACCAAAGTTAAATTATCTGGCTTTTCAATGGCGTTAACCAATGCCATGCCATCACCACCACAGATATAAAGCTCATTGATTGCATAATGATCGTGTAAACGCTCCAAACATGACTTTAAATAGGCTTGTGCCGCTTGCAAACAACCCAGCTCCACCGCTTGTTGGCTGTTTTCGCCCAACCATTGTGTTTTTGTCGCATGGCGAGGATCCAACTGAGCGCCGAAAGCAATCTTGCCCGTATCGCCAAATAAAGCTTTTTGCATCAAACCGGCTCCAGGCACAATATGTCCTCCCAAATGCTTACCATCAATATCCACTAAATCCAAAGTAATGGCTGTTCCCGCATCCAATACTGCGAAAGCACTATCGGTTCTCTCAAAAGCCGCCAGCATAGCCAACCAGCGATCAACCCCTAGCGCTAATGACTCCTGATAAATATTAATCAATGATTTACAGCCTTTGAAATAACTTTTAGCCGACTGGAGAAACTGTGGTTCAAGCGCTAGAACATCCTGGCAATATTGACTGACTTTCGCTTTAATCTCGTTGCTCGAGACACTGGAAACTAAAACTCTGTCTATATCCAGCTCAAGGGACTCCAGCTGCTCAACCCAATGGGTTTCATCATATTGAAAATTATCCCAAACTCCCTGTTCAAGCCAAATGGGGGTTTTAGCCGTGCTTTTTAATAAAGCCCACTTACAACGGCTGTTGCCCATATCCATTAATAATTGATGGCTCAAGATATGTCTCCTGGCTTTATTGTTAAACCTAGCCCTGCTTTAAGTTTCATAGCGCAAAGTCACCTCACCAGCATAACATGAAGTCATTTCATTATTGATTTCAAGCAGTAAAGCTCCCGAAGCATCCACCCCACGAGCAATTCCAGTCAAGCTTGAATTATTTTGCAAGAGTTGAATTTTTCGATTTAACGATTCATCCACTTTTCGCCATTCTTGCAAAAAATCCTCAAATCCTTTTTCAGCAAACCGCTCTAAGTAATTTTTCAGACTTTTTACAATCACTACCAACAAAGATTGGCGATCACAACTTTGCTGGCTAGATTCTTGCTGCTCTGTCTTTTGTTGATTTAGTTGACAAAGACTGGTCCAGTCTTGCTCTATGGCTTGTGACAACTCGTTCGATGACTGCATATTCACATTCAGGCCAAAGCCAATAATCACTTCCAAACCACCAATAGCATCTCCTGAAAGCTCAATCAGGATTCCACCCAGTTTTTTCCCTTGATAGCGAATATCATTGGGCCATTTAAGTTGCAAACCAGTAAAACCTTCTTGTTGCAAAGCAGCAATCATGGCCATACCAGCCACTAAACTTAAGCCACCGAGCTGCTGAATTGGCAATTCCGTTTTCCAGCCATAAGAAGCATAAATATTGGCCGCCATTGGCGATTGCCAGCTACGCCCCCTACGCCCTCGTCCCTCAGTTTGATACTCAGTAACGATCAATTGATTAGGTAAGAAATTTTGTTTTAATTGTTGATTGGTGGAATCAGTAATCAAAAAGTAAGTAATACCGGTATCAGCTAAAGTGGCACTCAACTGCTGTGAGTCAAGCAACTGACTACTGGCCTGCCAGCAATAACCTTTGCCTGAGCTGGAACTTAATTCAATACCATAGTGTTCAAGTTCCTTGATCAGTTTCCAGACATAAGCGCGGCTGACATCCAGATACTGTGCAATTTTAGAACCTGAATGATAATCACCATCTGCCAGCAGGTTTAATATTTTTGCCAATTGCACTAGTTTGTGTTCAGTCAACTGATTGGGATCGGTCATGTTTTCTAACTACCAGCTTTCTTCGCCTAAAATCCAGACTTCTGGCTCTATGATAACGCCAAATTTCTGTTTTACTTTTTGGCTTACATAGCGCGCCAATTGCAAAATATCTTTACCCGTAGCATCACCATAATTAACCAGTACCAAAGCCTGTTTTTTATGTACGCCAGCATCGCCCAAGCGATAACCTTTTAAACCGGCCTGATCAATCATCCAGCCAGCGGCTAACTTAAAACGCCCATCCGGAAGTTCAAATGCTACCAGATTGGGAAACTGAGCTTTTAACCTTGTATAAATGACTTCATCTACAATAGGGTTTTTAAAAAAAGAACCCGCATTACCCAACTCATTCGGATCAGGCAATTTACCGGATCGAATTTTTATTACTGCATCGCTGACATTTTTAGGTGTTATTTGATCCTCAGAGAGATGCTCTAGTTCTTGTCGAATCAAGCCATAATCCAGTTTTAAGTCAGGTGTTTTGGATAAACGCAGAGTTACCGAAGTAATAATGTATTGGCCTTTATATTGACCTTTAAAAATACTATAACGATAAGCAAAATCACATTCTTGGTGGGTAAAAGTAATTTTATCACCAGTGGCTAACTCTATAGCTTCCAATTCCACAAACAGATCTTTTAATTCAACTCCATAGGCACCAATATTCTGAATAGGCGCCGCCCCCACATTTCCCGGGATCAAAGATAGATTTTCCAGCCCATAATAACCTTTATCCAAAGTCTCCATTACCAGCTGATGCCAATTAACCCCGGCTCCAGCGGTAACTAAAACTTCATTGCCTTGTTCAATATATTCAACGCCTTGAACATCGGCTTGCAGCAGAACAAAAGGTACATGGCCAATCAGCAACAAGTTGCTGCCACCACCAATAATAAAAAGCTGTTCGCTGTTATTTTTATTTTTCGTAAGCCAGGCTTGAATTTCGGTTTCCGAACTAAAACGAACAAAATCACTGCAGCTGGCTGCAATGCCAAAACTGTTTAGGCCTTTTAAGGTTACTTTAGACAAATAATATCAACCATTAAAAAAGATAAGCCATTGTAACAAAAGGCTTTTGAAATAGTATCTCTTTTGAGATTGATTTGAATTATCTAATCAAATCGGTTATTTGTGTTACCCTGCTTACTGCATCATTTAGGAGAATAACAATGAACAAACAATATATTTTTGGTCTGACTGCTCTAACTCTAGTTTTTAGCAGTTACTTAAATGCAGAAGAACAATGGTTGCATTGCGGCAACTTGCTCAATGTGAAAACAGGCAAAATACTTTCTAATCAATGGCTACAAATTAATGACAATAAAATTACTAACATATTGTCCAGCACACCAAAAAGCATCAACACTTTTATCGATCTAAAAGATAAAACCTGCTTGCCAGGCTTAATGGATATGCATGTGCATCTCGATGGCGAAATGAATCCCAAAGCCTATATTGAAGATTTCACACTTAATCCTGCCGATTTAGCTTTCCGAGCACACGAGTATGCGCAAAGAACTTTAAAAGCAGGCTTTACTACCGTGCGCAATCCTGGCGATTCCTATAACGTGACTATCGCTTTACGTAATGCCATTAATCAGGGCTGGGTCAAAGGGCCACGAATTTTCTCTGCCGGAAAAGGTATTGGTACCACTGGCGGTCATGCCGATCCCACCAATGGTACCAATGCCAGACTAATGGGCGATCCAGGGCCCAAACAAGGTGTCATCAATAGTGTGGATGATGCCAAGAAAGCGGTCCGCCAACGCTATAAAGACGGTGCTGATTTTATTAAAATTACCGCTACTGGCGGTGTCTTAAGTCTTGCTAAAAGTGGCCAGAACCCACAATTTACTGAAGAAGAAGTCAAAGCTGTGATCGATACCGCTAAAGATTATGGTATGCATGTGGCGGCCCATGCTCACGGTAAAGAAGGCATGTTAAGAGCAGTTAAAGCTGGCATTACCACTATCGAACATGGCACCTATATGGACAAGGAAATCATGCAAGCCATGAAGAAAATGGGCACCTATTATGTGCCGACTATTTTGGCAGGCAAATTTGTGGCCGAGAAAGCCAAAGAAGATGGCTTCTTTCCGGAAATCGTGCGTCCTAAAGCAGCCGCAGTTGGCCCACAAATCCAAAAAACTTTTTCCAAAGCCTATAAGGCCGGAGTAAAGATAGCTTTTGGTACCGATAGCGGCGTTTCAGCACATGGTGACAACGCCAAAGAATTTGAATATATGGTTGAGGCTGGAATGCCCGAACTGAAAGCCATTCAAAGTGCCACTCTAACCCCTGCTAAAATTTTACACATTGATGATCAGTTAGGCAGCCTTGAAGCTGGCAAACTAGCGGACATTATTGCCGTTTCAGGCAACCCTTTAAAAAACATTAAGGTATTACAGCAAGTGGATTTTGTAATGAAAAATGGAGAGGTTATTAAAAAATAACTTCTGTTAACGCTAAATAAAAAGGCCTCAAAATTGAGGCCTTTTTATTTCAATACAATAATCTCAACCTCTTCGTTTTAATCCCAAACCAGCCAATAAAAGCAATAGCAACCAGGAACTGGATCCGCCACCGCCACCACCGCCTGAGCTGGAACCACCGCCAGTAGCTAAAGTTAAACTATTGTTAGCCACTTTAATCGCATAGGAATTATCAGAACCGCCCGTATCGCCTTGTACACCGGCAGTATTTTCATAGCCCGTCCAGGCACCATTAGTCCAATCAACAAGAGTCGCAGGGTTAGCATCTAATGCCAAGCCAGAAAAATCTTGTACATTGATGGTTAAATTAAAATTGGTATTGCCGTTTGAAGAAGCAACCACAACATTAGATGGCATAGTAAAATTCAGCATAATGGCATCATCCATATAACTGGCAAAGCCGGATAAGGCACTACCTGCCTGATTTTGCCAATTGCTATTATTACTGGTGAGGCTACGACTAAAGCTGATGTTGTTGGCATTACCGCTAAAACTTAAATTTGGTGATAAGGTTACCGACTGGCCGGGGTACTGTGCAATATTGTTATTAACTCGCCAGCGCATCGGTTTCGAGAATTGTATCCACAACTTGTATTGCTGGCCACCAGTTAAAACTTGATCAGTGGTAACATTTAAACTACGGCTATTACCATTAGTTTGCCATTTAGCTGCATACACAAGATTATCGTTAGTGTCAGCAATTTGTACCGACTTAACATAAGCGGGTCCTGCTTGATGATAAAACATCAATAGCTGCGCCGGTGCTAGTTGATCTCGAATTCTGGCAATAGCACTATCAGGGGCAATAAAGCCTGAATGACTGGCTCCCGTGCCACCATAAAAAGCACCACCATTAGGTTCACCCTGGAAGCCCTGTGGTGGTTCAATTTCTAGAGTCCAAGCTGGGATTAAATGCTCATAAGCAAAGTAATCTGCAGTGGTAGCAATTCCTGAACCTACCTGATCGATAACCGGGAAGTAATTAGCGCCCTGACTTAAAGTAGTATTCTGATACTTAGTGGCTACACTCTGTGTAATCGCGTTTAAGCGCGGATTGTTTGGCTGAGGCACAAATAAAACCCGTGAGAAAGAGTGAGAGTCTTGGTAAAAACGCAACTCAGACTCCGGAGCTAATTTTGCAGCTTCTAACAATGCTTGCGTCTCCGGCTCCGAAAAAGGATTAACACCACCATAAATCAAGCTGGTAGGAGTTGAATTATCCGGCTGCACACCAAAAAAGTGTAGTGAATTACGATTAAGATCCACACCATTTAAGCGATCAGCTTCAGTAGATAATATCTCATCAACTCCAGGCATATTTTTACGCCGCATACGCCCATCACGCGGCTGCGCAAACTTGTCATTGGGCGTTGACGCTGTCGTGGTTCCTGGTGAATTGGTTACATTAATCGGATAGCGCTGTGTTTGTAAAAAGCCATCCACATTTAATACTGGCACAATGACAATATTGGTATTTTCCAATAAATACTGAATCATACCCTGATCGGCTTTACGCTCAATGATTTGTTCGATTAATTCGGTAACCACTTCAGGGCTTTGCCATTCACGGGCATGGATGGTGCCATTTACCAAAAAAGCCGGTTCCACCAAACCATCTACATCAGTATTATTAGCATCGCCAAATTGATAAGCCAGAATATCACGGCCATTATGGGTAGTACCCACTTTGATTGAGGTCATCTCGGCATGAGTCAAGGCCAAAGCCTCATGATGACTTTTTAAGAAATTGTAACTTCTAAAACCATTGATTGCTGTCATCGAATCCACTGGCACCGGCACCGGATAGCCCAAAGCCATCTCATTCGCCGAATTAGTATTTTCCGTATAGGTTAAAACTTCGGCATTCGCAGTTAAACCGGCCATAGCTAATACGGCAACCACACTGATAGTGACAATCGATCGTTTAATTAATCTAACCATTTTGTCACCTCCTGTGCCATATCCGCATACGCAATTTGCTTGTTTTTAACTATTTCTGTCAGTAATGACCTAGCATAATCGCCTTCAGCAAAACGCAAACCTGATAAGGCATTTGCCACTTGTAATCGAGAGGCGTTTTTTTCAACTGCCAGGGATGCCAATTGCTCAAATAATTGATGGTCACTAGTCAGAGCTATCGCTTTTGCAGCGCTAGCACCTAACGTTGGATCCTGTAATTTATCCAATAATAGGGTATTTACTCGCACATGAACGGGAAGCTGCGCATATTGAGCCAAAGCCTGTGAAGCTAAATACTGATTATTGTTAATGACACTGGTTAAAAGTGCTTCCTGCTCAAAAACAGTAAACTGCTTGCTAAGCGCATCTAATTGGCGGTGAGCATCATGATTATTCAGCTTTATCAATAATTGTTTGCTTAAATCAAAATCGCGCGCCTGCTCAACAGATTTAATCAATAATGGATCAGATAAACTTCTGGTTTTCAATAAATCGGTTGCTAAGTTTTTAGCTTGTTGTTGCGTTAAACTATTTAACGATTGAACTTTAGCAATTTGAATCGCAGCTGAATCAAGATCAGAATTGGATACCAAGCTATTTAAGTAGTCCGCTTGGTTACTAGCTTTTAGCGCATCTAAAGCTGCTAATTCTTTAGCGATAAAATGTTGCTGCAACTTAAACTTTGCCTGACTGGCCACATCAAAAATCGCAACGGGCAACGGACCTTCATCATGTAGCCTAAAACTTTTGCTTTGATAGCTGCTTGCTTTATTTAAGTAACCCAGATCTTCATGACTTAACTGTGCTGCATCCATTGTCTTGATTTTTTCAATTGCTAAATACTCTTTTTGCAAATCACTTAAACTGGCTGATGATTTATATTTTACAGATTGAATTTGTTGGTTGATTTGCGCTTGAGAATATAGCTGCTCAGGATCCAGGTCTGAAATTAATATCGGCCGCGCCATCAGACCTGAAGAAGCTATTAGCGCTAAAGCAGTAGCTGCGTGTAATTTTTTCATAATTACCCCCAGTGATTGCGGAATCAAATTACTATAAGCCATACTAGCAATTAGAGGGTTGAATTACATATTTCGTTACAATTTATTAAAAAAGCCGGCAAATGCCGGCCTTGTGCTTTCTCAACTAAACTATTGTACGCTCGGCCACAACCAGGCAAAAGTACCAGCCGTTATTCCCGCATAGATCACTGCATCAATTAAAAAACGCATAAAATTAGACCAGGGGTGTCCATACCAAATGCTGTATGGAATACCTCCCACACCATAACCAATAAAAGCAACCACAAAGACCAGCCTAAAGACGATCATATAGTCAGTACCCGCTGAATATGATAGTGTCGCCACATAAGCCACTAATAATGACACCACAATAAAGTGCAAAAGTTGCTGTACTAACAACTTGCCCATTGGTGGTAAGCCATTAGCAAAAATGGTGACAACCGCCACAGGTCCTTTATTAAATTTTTCTTGTACGCCTGGTTCGCCCATATTTTTCATATCACCACACCAAGGCATATGATATAAACCAGGCGGATGTTTACCTTCTCTTAATGCTGAAGCGACCGAATCCTCATTTGATAACTGCTTCATATCCGCATTATGGTATTTAATTACCATATGGATCAGCGCACTTGCGATCCAACAAAATAAACCAGCCAATAAAATTGCCAGCCATAGATCAATAATAGAAACAGACATAATTTATCCCCCATTGTTAATATAACCAATTCAAGAATAAACTATTTTGCAAAGAATTTCATATGAGCATATAAAACCCCAACCTTTCGGTGAGCCCTTTTCATTGGAATAAGCGCTTGGCGATGACCTACAATGATTCGCGACTTCCTGTCGCTCACCTAAAGGCGGACTAAAGTCCGTCCAAATCGGCTTTCCTGCCGATTTGTCACATGG
>JANQSG010000009.1 GCA_028284185.1 Kangiella sp. | reverse complement strand
GGTTATCGAAGCCCAGCTAAATGGTGGTGCCTCCTGTGTTTTTCACGCTATGGATGAAGGTGATGTAGAGCGCATCATGCAACATCCACAAACTATGATCGCTTCGGATGGGAGGTTAGTAAAACCCGGAATGGGACACCCACATCCACGCTGGTACGGCACTTTCCCCAGAGTACTCGGCCACTATGTGCGCGAAAAAGGAACCCTCTCATTGTCAGAGGCTATCTATAAAATGACTAAACTTCCAGCAACAACACTTGGCCTAAAAGACCGGGGCCTGATCAAAGAAAAAATGATGGCCGACATCGTCATTTTCAATCCCGAAACCATTATCGACAAAGCAACCTTTGAAAAACCCCACCAATACTCTGAAGGAATTTCTTATGTAATGGTTAACGGCCAGCTTGCGGTTGATAATGGGGTATTTCAAAACATAAAAGCCGGAAAAGTTTTAAGAAAGGGTACAAAATAAAAACCATGATTTTACTTAAAAGAATTCTCAAACCGTTATTATTAGTATTTATACTAAGTTGTGTTTCTCAATACGGCTATGCGCAGCTAACGACTGCTCAACATCAAAAAATAGATAAAATTTTCACTCAGTGGAATGTCCCAAATCATCCCGGAGGAGCTGTCGGGGTAATGAAAGACGGAAAATTAGTATTTTCAAAGGCTTATGGACTGGCAAGTTTGGAATACATGGTACCCAATACTACCGGCACACGCTTTAATGTAGCTTCTGTTTCCAAACAGTTCACTGCTATGGGTATTGTGCTGCTTCATCTTCAGGGCAAACTTTCTGTTGATGATAAGATTATAAAATACATGCCTGAACTACCCGAATACGCAGAGAAAATTACCATCCGGCAGATGCTGCACCACACCAGTGGGTTAAGAAGCCTACACACTCTATTCGCCCTGGCCGGATGGAGAGGCGATGATTCCAGAACCAACGCAGACCTCTACCGGCTCATGCAAGACCAGCGTGACCTGAATTTTGAACCCGGCAGCGAATACTTGTATTGCAATACTGGCTATATGTTTATGGCAAAAATTATTGAAGAAGTAACCGGGGAAAAGTTTACCGATTGGATGAAAAAATCGGTGTTTGAACCCTTAGACATGAACCACACCTATGTAGAAGATAAATACAACAGGGTTGTCCCCAATAATGCAACTTCCTATTACGCAAGAAAAAATGGTTTCGACAGAGCTGTTGAATATTGGGGCTATGTAGGCTCTGGAAATATGCACTCAACCACAGAAGATCTGTTGGCCTGGCTTGAAAACTTTACCACCCCCAAACCCGGCTGGGAAAAAGCTTTTAAAATGATGCTTACTTTAGATCCACTAACCAGTGGTGCTCATAATGATTATGCTTTTGGCGTTCGAGTTGACTCGTTCAAAGGTGTTAAGCGTGTGCAACACGGAGGTTCTATAGGGGGCTATCGATCATCCATTGGTACCTACCCCGATGAAAAGCTGAGCATAGCCATTATTACCAATTTTTCGACCGCATCGCCCGGCAGTAAAGCAAATAAAATTGCTGAAATACTGCTCACAGATAAACAGGACGATACAAAGGCAACAATCGCACCTACAGGTATAAAACTTCCAACCGAAACACTCAACAAATACGTCGGTTCTTATTGGAACTATAAAAAGAATAGTTTACGTAATATCTATTTAAAAGATGATACCCTAATTTATGCCCGTTCTGAGAGTAATGGAACCTCGCTAATCCCTGTCAAAAAGGATGAATTTCTATTATCAGGGAGCTCGGTAAAAGTCCGATTTGACTCGAATAAAGAAGAAAAGACAATGACGGTCATTAGTGATAAAGCCGCAACGGTTTTTAATGCATTTCAACCCGTCCCTACTCCTTATGCAAAAAAATTATTGCAATCCATTGCCGGTGAATATTTTAGCCCGGAGTTAAAAACCAGCTACTATATTTCAATAGACAATGAAAACCTGGTTGGAAATCATACCAGGCATGGAAACTTTAAAATAAAAATAATCAAACAGGATATTTTACAGGGAAATAGTGCTTTCCAGTTTGTTAAATTGAAGCGGAATAAGGAAGGCAATGTCACTGGGGCTTTCGTCTCAAACAGCAGAGCCAGGAACGTATGGTTTGAAAGACGAAAGTAAATTAATTTCCTTGTAAATGACAAAATTTAAACTAATGAAAAAATCGATAGCTGTTATAACAGTGCTTATAAGCTTTCTTTCACTTGCTCAGGCACAAGAACAACGAAAAAGAGCTAGAGATTTGGGCATCGAACCCGGAATCCTTACCCCAGGGAAGTGGAATGCCATTAC
This sequence comes from Kangiella sp., assembly GCA_028284185.1. Taxonomy (GTDB): domain Bacteria; phylum Pseudomonadota; class Gammaproteobacteria; order Enterobacterales; family Kangiellaceae; genus Kangiella. Next base: position 38,501 of record JANQSG010000009.1, on the reverse strand, counting down.
TGATGTAAAAGGAGTTTCGGTTGGACAAAAAACATTAGTTGCCGGAGATTCTATCCGCACCGGAGTAACTGTAATTCTGCCCCATCAGGGAAACATTTTTCAGCAAAAAGTGCCGGCAGCTGTATTTGTCGGCAACGGCTTTGGAAAAGCCCTTGGATTTACCCAAATCGAGGAGCTTGGCAATATCGAAACACCCATCGCCCTCACCAATACTCTCAACGCCTTTTTGGTAGCCAATAGCCTGGTAAATTACACGCTTTCCATTCCGGAAAATGCCAAAATCAGGTCGGTAAATCCCGTAGTAGGAGAAACCAATGATGGGTGGCTTAACGATATTAGAGGAAGGCATGTAAAAGATAAGCACGTAATGGAAGCCATCAACACGGCAACCACCGAAAAAGTAGCCGAAGGCAATGTAGGAGCCGGAACCGGCACCAGGGCTTTAGGCTTTAAAGGTGGTATCGGCACTTCATCGCGTGTGCTTCCGAAAGAAAGGGGCGGCTACACAGTAGGCGTGCTTGTACAAACCAATTTTGGAGGTATCTTACAAATCAATGGAGCTCCGGTAGGAGAAGAACTGAATAACTTTTATATGGCCAACGATGTTCCCTATGTGGTTGACGGCTCCTGTATGATTGTAATTGCTACTGACGCTCCCCTATCGGCCAGAAATTTAAAACGTCTGGCCAAACGCTCTTTTTTGGCATTCGGAAAAGTAGGATCATTTTCATCCAACGGCAGCGGAGACTATAGCATAGCCTTTAGTACCCACCCCCAGCTTCGTATTCCGTACAGTGCAAAAGAAAGAGAAAAAAATACCATAGAAGTTGCTAACGATTATATGTCCCCTCTTTTTCTGGCGGCAGTAGAGGCTACCGAAGAGGCTATTTACAATTCACTATTTATGGCAACCGATATGCAAGGACAAAAAGGAAGAATGATGAAAGCTCTTCCTGTACAAGAAACCTTGAAAATAATGGATAAATACAAGGCTCGTAAAAACCAGTAAAACTTTACTCAATAAAAATTGATAAATTATGATCTTGAAACTCTATTTAAGCCCAATTTTAGTAGAGCCCTTATCAAAACAATAAGGGCTTACCATTATTTCTTAAAAGTCTGATTGGTTTTAACACATTTCAAGCTATAGTCCTTCTTAATATCCTTATGGCCTTTGGGCAACAAAATACGCAGTTTATACCAGCCCTTGTAATCAAATTTACTTTCGCTATTTCCAGCTACAGCAAATGCATCTTTGGCCTTAGCCTTATTGATAGTGCGTTTCCAAACTCTTAGTTTTTTAGTACCTTTTTTATCAAATTTGAGCTTTAATTTTGGTGATTCACGACCATCATGACTCAGGTACTGGTATTCCACAGTACCAGGACGATTGCTGGTGATAGAGCCATTGAATTCCACTTGAGCAGGACATTTGCCCACAATATGTTTTACTTTAGGTGCAAATTTAATAGCTTTAATCAGTTCCACCAATTTAGCCCGCTTTGGAGGCACTGGTTTTGGCTTAGGAATTTTTTCCTTAGCCAGATCCGAACCCATACAATTAATCTTGGCATTGACCTTAACACTCTTTCTTGCGGTGTCAGTAAAACCTAATCCCGTAGGCTTACACTTCAAGTAATAACCCAGTTGATAAGCCGCAGGATATTTAAGGGTAAACCCTTTACCCAGGATATGATATTTGGTCAGATCAGCATCTTGCGATAAACGCTTTTCCAATTCAGTATTACAGGCCTGAACTGCACTAAAACCGCTATCACCTTCAAATCGAAATTTAGCCTTAGTTTCATTGGCATGAGGGATCAAAATAGCAATCGGGTCTTCCTTACCCACTTGAACAAACCCCTTGACCGTCATATCACCACTATAAGCCTTATTGCCTTTGCCTTCATACTTACATTCGGCATTGAGTCGAGCCCGAAAAGTTGTTTCGTAGGTTTTATCAATTTGATTCCACTTTTCACCATTGGTGGAATAAACCTTGACTACCGGAGCATGGGCATAGCCATCTAGGGCATACAATTTGAGCTTTTTGACCTTGTTGGCTAACGCCGACTGAGTCAAAGATAGAAGAACAACAGTTGTAACACATATAGATTTACGCATAACATAATCCTCCTTAATTCAATAAGATACACCTTTATTGGTTAAAAATCACACAATATTGAGAACACCATCATCCAAAAACTGCTTCACATCCAGTAAGCTGGTAACTCATATTCAAGGAAATAGATAAGGATAAGTCGATGTCTAGTGATATTAGTAGAGATGCCACCTTAGGCAGTACTCTTTGTGCAGATATAAGTGAACAAAAGTATAGTGCCAGACGCAAACGTATCAACAAAAAGCAAGGCGAAGCCTCTTGGCTTGGTACCTTTAATCGTTGGATTAGTGATGAGGCAAATGGGTATTGTGAAAATGGCCTTTGCTCTACTGGTACCTGTAAAGGGCATTTAAAAGATGGTGTTAGCGTGAAATTACTCAATGAAACTGATGAATACATTGAGGTTAAATTCAAGGTGACCATCTATTGTAAATGCGGATAAATAAAAACCCCGCCAAAGCGAGGTTTTTAAACAGGCGTATTTTAACACCGGATTTTTGTTTCAGTTCGCGGCAGGCTGATTTTTAAGTGTCGGGAGTTTGCTCTGTGCAAATGACCAAACGAAAAAATCAACCTAACAAAGAAATGGAACAAAAAGGCCAGTTAAAATTACATCATACCAGGCATACCACCCATTCCGCCCATACCACCCATATCAGGAGCAGCCGGAGCTTCAGGTTGCGGTAAGTCAGTAATCATGGCTTCAGTGGTGATCATAAGACCCGCTACTGATGCGGCATTTTGTAATGCTGAGCGGGTTACTTTCGCTGGATCCAAAATACCCATTTCAACCACATCGCCGTATTCGCCAGTTGCCGCGTTGTAACCGTAGTTACCTTCGCCTTTTGCTACTGTGTCAATAACTACGGGAGCTTCGTCACCTGAGTTAGTGGCAATTTGACGTAATGGAGCTTCCATTGCGCGCAATGCGATTTGAACACCAACAGTTTGGTCTTCATTCTCACCAGCCAAGCCAGCAATTTTAGAAAGTACACGAACTAACGCAGTACCACCACCAGCAACCACACCTTCTTCTACCGCAGCTCTGGTAGCATGTAAAGCGTCATCAACACGGTCTTTCTTTTCTTTCATTTCAACTTCAGTGGCTGCACCAACTTTAATTACTGCAACACCGCCAGCTAATTTAGCTACGCGCTCTTGAAGTTTTTCTTTGTCATAATCAGAAGAAGTTTCTTCGATTTGGGCACGGATTTGAGAAACACGCGCTTCGATGTTTGCTGGGTTACCAACGCCATCAATAATCGTGGTGTTTTCTTTGCTGATTTGAACACGCTTGGCAGAACCTAAGTGGTCAACTTCAGCCGCTTCCAGGCTCATGCCAACTTCTTCAGAGATAACAGTCGCGCCCGTTAAGATAGCAATATCTTCTAACATAGCTTTACGACGGTCGCCGAAACCAGGAGCTTTTACCGCAGCAACTTTCACGATACCGCGCATGTTATTCACAACCAAAGTCGCTAAGGCTTCGCCTTCAACGTCTTCAGCAATAATCAATAAAGGACGACCTGCTTTGGCAACGCCTTCCAAGATTGGTAATAAATCGCGGATATTAGCGATTTTCTTGTCGACCAATAATAAGAATGGGTTTTCTAATTCAGCAGTCATATTTTCAGCATTGGTAACAAAATACGGAGACAAGTAACCGCGATCGAATTGCATACCTTCAACCACGTCTAATTCATTGTCCAAGCCAGAACCTTCTTCAACCGTGATAACGCCTTCTTGACCAACCTTGTTCATCGCTTCAGCAATGATGTTGCCCACAGAAGTGTCAGAGTTTGCAGAGATAGTACCTACCTGAGCAATCGCCGTCTCGTCTTTACAAGGAACCGAGATCGCTTTTAACTCGTCAACTGCAACATGAACAGCTTTGTCGATACCGCGCTTTAAATCCATTGGATTCATGCCAGCAGCAACCGCTTTCAAGCCTTCGCTAACAATAGATTGCGCCAATACAGTCGCAGTGGTAGTACCGTCACCAGCGATATCGTTAGTTTGCGAGGCCACTTCTTTCAACATTTGTGCGCCCATGTTCTCGAACTTATCTTCTAATTCGATTTCTTTAGCAACAGAAACACCATCTTTAGTGATGGTAGGAGCGCCGAAAGACTTGTCTAAAACCACATTACGGCCTTTAGGGCCCAAAGTTACGCGAACCGCGTTCGCCAAAGTATTAACACCACGCAACATGCCTGCGCGAGCTTCATCACCAAAACGTACGTCTTTAGCCATGATTAAATTCCTCTAAATTCTTTTAAATTCGGTTAAAATCTATTAAATAGTCGATTATTCTACGATTGCGAAGATTTCTTCTTCTTTAAGTACTAAGACTTTATCGCCATCAACTTTCACTTCTTGACCCGCGTATTGGCCAAATAAAACCACGTCGCCTTCTTTAACAGCTAAAGCACGAACGTCGCCGTTATCCAACGCTTTACCGTTACCCACAGCGATAACAGTACCTTTGTTAGCTTTCTCTTTAGCGTTATCAGGAATTACGATACCGCCAGCAGAAAGAGCCTCTTCTTCGATGCGTTTAACGACAACGCGGTCATGTAATGGACGTAAGCTCATTTTTCTCTCCTAAACTGCCTCTATTTATTGGATTTGAGGCTTAAATTTAAATAAGTGAACAAGATATGGGGACGAAATTTTAGCACTCAAGGGGATTGAGTGCTAATTTTTAATAGTTTTGCATGACACTATAATAGTTATTGCAAATATAGCTATCCCACTCTAGAGTTCCATAAGAGGATCAAATAATAAACTGAATAAGGTATGTTCGAAAAAATAGTAATTAAAAAGTCAATCGATGGGCCTACTATAACTGCCGGTGAAATAGCGGAAGCACTACTATTTTATCAAAATGTTCACCTTATACTAGACCACGCTAGTTTAAGCTCACTTATAGATAAAATAGGAATGCAATCGATACTTAGAGTACTATCTTTGCCTTTTGTAAAAACTACCTATTTCGAAGATTTAACTGGAGCTCACACAAAGCCTACGCCCTCTGGACCGGAGTATTCACTTGTATCCTTTAAGCTTTCGGGACATAAAGATATCGGTCAATTACATACTAAGCAGCAAAGATTTAAGTATTTATTAGAGCGGAAGGGGTATGCAAAAGCCCAGGCGAAGCGATTCTGTCTTCGGTTCTTTAAACTCGTCCATATGCAGAACTTAGAAAATAATGCATACGTTGATGGAGGAATAATAAACTTTGCAACCTCTGAATTATCTGATCAAGAATTCATATTTAAGTCCTCTAAAGTAATAGCAGAACGATTACTTCAAGAGGAAGTTTCAGAGCAAAGTCATATTTTTAAGGTAATTCCTGTTAATCAAAAATTTAAAGTTGACACAAATATTGATTTTGATTTGATTAATAATAGACAGAAAGAGACTAATCAAAGTGCAGGTACATACACTTCTGCTCATATTTTATCAGAGATATTGAGCGCTTCTTCAAGTTTGATATTTGCAAGTCATTATGGTGGTGATTTTTATACATCGGAATCAGAGTCTAAAATAATTCAACTAAAGCAAAGTTTATTGTTGAAAAGATCTCAAATTAATTCAGGTGAAATAGCAAACTTTCAGACATTAGTACTTTCTGATAGCCCTAACATAGCGCATGCAATTAATTCTGGTGAAAGAGATTTCGGAGAATTTATGACGCTGTTATTTAAAGCGCATAAATTTAAAACATGGCTACGTGGCCAGAGCCCTGACCATTCGCTTATAAGCAATTACCTCGAAGATATTAGTAAAGAGCACTGGATAAGCAGCTTATCTGGTAAAACGCTTAGGTATGTGTTTAGCGGTGTTTCAGGTATGATAAACCCTTTGACAGGGTTAGCTTACTCAGCGTTTGATTTATTTTTGCTTGAAAAAATAGGTACGGGCTGGAATCCAAATCAATTTGTGACAAAACATATGAAGCCATTCGTAAATACCGAAGAGTAGCTTACTCTGAATATTTTAGGAGATTTATAACACAATATAGCTTAGGGGAGCGGAAGCTCTGGAGCAGCGTCTTGATTCAGCACCAAATCAATCGTGCAATATTGCACAAGTAACTTCGAACATGGCGAAGGAGGAGGATAGCAAGATGATAGAAAAAAACACTACAGATGCTCCAAGTTGGGTGTTAAAGCCCAAAAACGCATTCCTGTTAGCACTTCATGTGCTTTTTCTGGTTGTATCAGTTTTGATGCACCCACCAATAGAAACTGTCGCTGATAGGGCGCTGCCCTAAGCTATATATTGGCATCACAAAAATTTAAATGGAGTAACTATGCAGAGGTACACTGATATAGACAGAGACTCAGGCGTTTTAGGATTTGAGATATTTGATACTTCAATAAAAATATATTTTAAAAACGGTGGCAGACCCTACATTTATAGCTATCGTGGTACAGGCCCTCATCATGTTGAGCGAATGAAGCAGCTGGCTATTTCGGGAGAAGGGCTGAATCAATACATCAATGATTATGTGAAAAAAGCTTACGATTAAACTATATTGAGATTGAAAGCTCCTTACCAAACCTGCCTTGCTTCATTTTCCTATTTATTTTGGATAATTGTTTGCTTTATCTAGTAGAGAGTAAGGTAATTATAAGGATAAACCATGGATATCGATAAAATACTTAAAGCATCCAGCGAGAAAGAAGCTAAAGCTGCACTAGCCTACTTTTTACAAAGTTATACTTCGCCAGCTTTTGGTGCTTTACCAAAAGGTGAAATCGAATTAGTGGTGCTGAATGTTTTAGAGCAACTCGGTGCCATTGACTCCGAGCCTGAATTGTATGAATTGGTATCCAAACTTAAAGTCACTCGAACCAAGGCCCGTAGCCTTATTTACAACCGCGAATTAAGACGCTCTTCTGACGATGAACTGAATCAGAAAGTCATCAACCTTTTAAAAAGACCTTTAATTCAAAAAGACGGCGACTTGTATGTACTCGAAGTAGAAAACCCTCTGGTTTCCGATCACCTACGTTCACAAGTCAAAAAACTCGGCTTTGTCTCCGACGGCTCCTTCTCGCCCAGTATCGTAAAACTCGGACTCGATGCCATAACCGCGCTAATCGAATCCAACCTAACTGCCAAAGAAAAAGCAGCGGTCAAAAAAGCCCTGATTAAAGCCGGTGCCCCCGACAAATCCTTCCGCGGCGTATTGAAGGCTACTCTGAAAAAGATCGCCAAAAAAATCGCCAGCAACGCCGGCGAAGCACTGATGGACCAAGCCTCCGACTACCTAAGCCCCATCATTGACGCAGGCATCGAACGAATCAAAGAAACCGCCGAAGAACTCTTCGAAGATAAAAAAGGGAAATAACGGCCAAAACTTATTGGTTTCAGTGCGCCAACGTACCATCTTGAGTATCCATAGATCTTAGTTGAACACTTTTCCTATGTTCATTCGGCGTATAGCCTAGCTGTTTTTTAAAGACTCGGTTGAAGGTGGCAAGAGAGGAAAAGCCACTTTCAAGCGCAATGGATAAAATACTCCAGTGCTGTGACTCAGATTGCTCTAATAATTTTTTAGCGTGCTCGATTCTTAATCGGTTTATGTAGTGATTAAAGTTTGGCGCATCAAAATGATATCGAATCGCTCTGCTAATTTTATACTCCGAAACTTTGAGCTCATTGGCTAAATCAATCATTTTAAGGTTTTGAGTCAAATACCTTTTCTCTTTATTCAGCAAAGTATTAATACCCGAAATTAGTGAAGGCTCGATATTTTGCAACTCACCACCATTCCAATCAACGACTGGTTTAACAGCCTTGTCTGTTTTTTTGAATAATCTCCACCATAGAATGCCCTGAGTAACCAGCATCACTTGAAGCGCTGAAACAACCACTAGCCATGGAAAAATAACAGGAAGTTTTTCGGACGGAACAAAAGCTTTTGCAACCACAGTGCATAAAACAATTCCAACTAGAGCTGATCCCAAGAATAAAGCTCGTTGCCAGAACTCATCTTTAGGTTTGTTATTAATTCCTTTAAGAGCTTCCCAGCAAATTAATAACAATACCGTAGAAGATAATAGGTTAATAATCTCGCTTAAAGAATTTCCAAATATGGAATAAGTGCTGCTAGAAAGAACGGATAACTCATTAGCCATTCGTATAGAGTTATCAATAACAATCAATGCGGCGATAACCACGGCAAAAAGAATATGCCTTTTGGAGATAGAGTCTTCCCCCGAAAACAATGACTTAGCCGTTAGCCACATGGCATTGCAGGTGGCACAAGCACCAATGCCCATCAAATATTGGTAAGGGCCTAATGTCTCTGCACCCAATTGTTGCGCTGCTACAAATGCCATCGAACCACAAAAGATGGCAAAAAAAAGATGCTCTAACTTTTTCTTTTTCACCAATGCCTGCAATAACATCAATAGCAAACCAGAACTCAACAATAGAAAGTAAGCGGTAGTTAATGCCATAGCAAAGTCTCTTGGTGTTTTGAATTAAGGGGCTCTAAAAGCAATTGTAATCTATTGACGAGAAACTGAGCAAACTTCTGTGTAAGCAATTATTACTGATGAAAAATTGCTAAGAATGTAGCTCAAAATCAGAATCTGATAAGAGTTATACAGAACAAAAGCCAATAATACGGCATAAGCAACCAATAAATATACTCAGATGAATCAAACCAAAAAACCAATCTCTAGATTCTTTAATGCCCACGCCTGTCTCCAGTTCCTGACTCGGAGTTGGGTTTTAGTTGTACTAACTGGCCAGTGGATATTTGCTTTATATATATTTATCCAGTTTGGTATTGCTGCTTTAAACGGCAACCCGACTAGCGCTGACACTTCGAGAATGATCCAAGGCTATACCCAAGGCGATAACTTTGGTAATGGCGTATTAATGCTGCATTTACTACCTGCAATCTTGCTAAGCCTTAGCGGTGTTTTCCAACTATTCCCTTATTTGCGAAATAAATATCCATTTTTTCATCGATGGAATGGCCGAATGTTTTTAACCCTAGGTATATTAGGCACTATAACAGGCCTCTATTTAACTTGGGTTCGGGGTACTCGACTTAGCGATATCGGCTCGATAGGGCTAACTTTAAACGGTCTGTTAATACTATTAGCAAGTGTATTGGCTTGGAGATTTGCAATAAAGCGCCAATACCAAAAACATATGCGCTGGGCTGTTCACTCTTTTATCTTAGTCAATGGTGTCTGGTCATTCCGTTTATATTTAATGGCTTGGTTTATCTTAAATCAAGGGCCGAACGGCAATAATGCAAATATCGACGGTCCTGCCGATATCGCTTTATCATTTGCCTCTTATTTGTTACCTATGTTAATTGCCGAAATTTACTTTTGGGCAATGCGCCAAAAAAGTACCTTTAGAGTTTCAATTACCAATGTATTTGTATTGCTTGGTTTATTAATTACTATCTTGGGTGTATTCGCTGCCACCATGTTTATGTGGTGGCCTGCAATATCTTCTTAAATTGGCTTTAATGTTGGTTTTTAAGTCGAAACACTTACTGATAGAAAAGTATTGCAACAACCTCCTTCGGGAAAAGCTTTAAAGATAGTATGATGAAGCTTCAATTAGCGCTCAAGTCTATAAGAAAAACATTAAATAGAAGATATTTTAAAAGTGGCGAGAATTCAAATAATGGTAATTGTGTTATTCATTTTTACCAAATAGATTAGACCAAGCGTTATGGTTATTAAAGGCAATGAATTCTTTAAATGGTTTCTATTGTCTTTTCTAAATTTGTGCGAAAGGGTAATTGGGCGCTCATTATTTTTCGGCTAAAGCCGAAAATCAAACCGAAATAAGCGAGGAATTATAAAGAAACTCAATAAAACTATAAATAAATAATGTTTTTTTCTTGCTCATTAAAATAAAATATAGTCATTACTATACTCTTACCTTAATAGAAAAGTTTATAAAATGTCTTTACCTCCCTGTCCACAATGTAATTCCGAATATGTCTATCAAGATATGCAACAGTTGATTTGTCCTGAATGTGCTTTTGAGTGGAATCCGGACGAAAGCCAAGAGAGTGATGAACCAACCGCCAAAGACGCCAATGGCACGACATTAGTCGCAGGCGATAAAGTTACCTTTATCAAAGACCTGAAAGTTAAAGGCAGCTCACTAGTTTTAAAAATCGGTACTAAAGCTTTAATTCGACGGATCAAAGACGGTAAAGATCACGAGCTAGACTGCAAAGTTGATGGCGCTGGTGAAATGATGATCACCGCTGCCTTTGTGAAAAAAGCTTAAAAATACTCAAGTTGGCAATATAAGACACCAGCGGTTAATATAAGCAGATGTTTATTGACTAAGAGAAACATATGGACTATTTCATGGAATTTCACTGGTGGTATATATTAGTAGGGATTATTCTTTTTTTCTTATTCTTTGGTAAGAAAAAAGGTGGTGTAGTTACAACACGCCTTATTGCAGATATGCAAGTTTTAGATTCACGGTTTGAAAGCTGCAAACCAAAAGCGAATTACACTACCTTTAAAAATGATGGTCCCGATCATATTGATATAGAAATTGAGCGATTATCTTTAAGCGAAAATCAAGAGCTTGAATTTTTAATTAATGGCAATCTCCTAGCAAAAGTTAAAGTTAAACGAAATAAAGAAGCTGAATTTGACCATTGGGCAGATGAAGACATCCACTTCCCAGTAATCCATGAAGGTGATGAACTGATCGTTATTTATGATAATACTGAGATCTTAAAAGGTATCTTTCGCCTAAAATAACAAAAGGGAAAAAGAAATATGACTCATTACATAGATGGATTTGTATTACCCATTCCAAAAGATCGCTTAAGCGATTACCAGAATCTTGTTGAGACCGTTGCAGAGATTTGGAAAGAACACGGTGCACTCGACTACCGTGAATATGTTGGTGACGATTTAAGTTTAGAAGGGGTTCGTTCCTTTGCCGAAACAGCAAGTGCCAATCCTGACGAAGCCATTATATTTGGCTGGGTAACATTTGAATCGAAAGAAGCGCGCAATTTAGCCAATGAAAAGGTCGCGACAGATCCACGAATGGCCAGTATTATCGAATCCTCTAATACTGGGTTTGATGCTAAACGCATGGCCTATGGTGGCTTTAAACCACTTGTTTAGCTGTAATAACGATCTAGCGCTAATCTTTGCGCTCAAACTCGCCTTCAATCACACCATCATCTTGTTTTGCTTGCGATGAATTCTGTTGAGATGAATTCTGTTGATAAGGATCATGGTTTGATTGACTATGAAAACCAGTAGTTTTTACCGATTTAAACCAGCCAAGTTTTATCAACTTTTTGGCAAACCAGTCACGACTTTGCGGGATCAGCCATAAAAAACCTAGCGTATCAGTGATAAAGCCCGGAGTGATTAAAAAAGCGCCAGCCACCACCAATAAAACCCCTTCCACCATTTCTTCAGCAGGTGCCTGGCCAGAAGCTAGCTTTTGCTGGAAGCGAGTAAAAACACTAATACCCTGCCCTTTGAGCATATTAACGCCAATCACGCCAGTTAGAATAATCAAGGCGATTGTAGGCCCTTTGCCAATTAAACCACCCACGCCAATCAAGACATAAACTTCAGCAATGGCTATGGCGATAAATAATACAATAAAGTGTCGAAACCACATATTTTCAATTCTCAGTTTTGTCATTGCGAGGGGTCTCGTGACACAGCAATCTATTATTTTCGAAGTTTTCTTTCTAAGATTGCTTCGCTATCGCTCGCAATGACGAATCTATTTGCTGTTTTTGCTGACAAACCCTTAAGCTTTTTTAGCCAGCAAATCATGTGTTCTTTGGCTAATAGTCTTATAATAGTAGCCATTAGCAATAAAACAAGTTTACCAATTGTAACGAATTATGAGGCTCTATGGATAAACCGAAGTTTAAATTATTGATTTCTACTGCGCCAGATCAGACTACCGCTGAGTCCTTAGCTAAACAGTTAGTAGAAAACAAGCTGGCAGCTTGTGTGAATTTAGTGCCGAAAATAACCAGTATTTACCAATGGCAAGACCATATTGAGCAATCAGATGAAGTGATGCTATTCATAAAAACCACCACCAAAAACTTTATTGTCATAGAAGAATTTATACAAAAACAACATCCTTATGAGGTACCAGAGCTGATTAGCTTGGATATTACGCAAATCTCTGATCCCTATTTGCAATGGTTAACGAGCAGCTTGAACTAGCCAAAATGCTGGAGTTAAACCACTAACTTTTGATTGCTATTTCGATGACTTTTCTTCGGAAATTGACTTTTTCCCAGAAATCATGGCCTTAACCAGATTTTCTTTATGCAATTGGCTAGAAACAATCACACCTAAAATATGCAGAATAATTAGTAGCAAAGTGAAGTTAACCGAAAACTCATGTGCCTCTTTCCAAAAATGTTTTGGCTTTTTATATTCTTTATTTTTATTCTTCTTCGAAACATTCACTTTGCCACTAGCTAACTCGATAAAACTTTGTGATGCAAGGCCATTTCCATATTTATATGAATATACTTTTAAGCCACTGACAGTTATTGTGGCTAGACTTATTAACAAAACAACGATCATCCAGCCCGCCGCCGGATTATGTCCTATATAATGTTTTGGTTTCTTACGAAACAACTCCTGTAAATAGTTTAGAACTTTTTTTGGTGAATAAAGAAAATTAGAAAACCGTGCGTATTTGCTTCCAACAAGTCCCCAAATCAGGCGAACCACAATTAACACAAAAATAAAAAAGCCAGAATAGATATGCAGGACACTTGTGTGCTCTTTTGTAAGATAGGAAATACAAAATAAAACTACCAGCGACCAATGAAATAATCTTATAAATAAATCCCAGACCTTCATACTTTACCCCTGCTTTAATGACCTTTTCTTCTTTTAAAGTGCAATGACGTGGAAATTACTGCCTTATCCATCAAACGATATTTCTGACTGCTATAAGCCCAACTGGCATATTGCGCATGGGCCAGCGCCAACTTTATTAGATCCTTACGAGAACTTGGTTGGTATTGGCCATCTTGATAGCGGTATTGAATGGCTGCTTTATCGGGCTGCATAACTACCAACTGATCACCCTGCCAGTAAGCCTGATTGTTACCATATTGCATAATCGCTCGACCTTGATAGTTACCAGGCAGTTGAGACAGATCTTGCCCTATCATAGGCGTTTCACTTTCAATACCGAGTAATGATAAAAGTGTTGGCGCCAGATCGATGTGGCTCACCAGTGTTTGGTCAACATGCGGCTCAATGTCCGGGCTTAATATAAATCCTGGCACATGGAAGTTACTAACAGGCACTAACTCAGCTCCAAAGACTCGTGCATCGTGATCGGCTACTACCAAAACCACAGAGCTTTGCAATAATCCACTGGCTTCGAGTTGTTCTAAAAATTGACCCAATGCGTAATCTGCATATTTCACGGCATTATTTACGGTCTGCTTTTCTTCGTCATATAGTGCTATCTTGTTATCGGGAAACTCAAACGGGGTATGGTTACTGGAAGTAAAAATCAAACTGAATTTAGGCCGTTGACTAGGTTGTTGGAGGTATTGCAAAGCATTATCAAATAAATCCTCATCCGACACTCCCCAGTTACCTTTAAATTGCGGGTTCAGGTAATTATTTTGATCGATCACTCGGCTAAAACCATTAGCCAGGAAAAAGCCCTTCATATTATCGAAATGGCTTTCACCACCATAAATAAAGCTGGTCTCGTAACCAACACCAGCCAAAGTCTGAGCTATGTTATAAAAGCCATGTTGTGCCTTAGGCAACTTTAATACAGCACGTGCTGGCGATGGTAAAAAGCCTGTAGTAATGGCTTCTAGTCCACGCGCTGAGCGTGTACCTGTTGCATATAACTTATTGAAAAACCAGCTTTTATCACGCCACTTATCAATATTTGGGGTTAGTGGCTTGCCTCCTAGTGAGCCGACAAATTGGGCCCCTAAGCTTTCTTCTACCACTATGATCAAGTTCTTCTTATCCGGCTTAAAGCTGCTCGACTTGGTATGTAAGGTTGGTATATTCGGATCGACGAATTGAGCCTGTAGCGGCATTCTAGACCTGATTAAATCAACCATCTCTTTCTCAGCTAACTCTCCGTAGATTTGTGAAGCTGAGGCTTCATTTTTTAACTGATAAATTGCATACAAGACACTGTAAGTAGAATTTAACGGTAAGCTATTAATCATTCGATCTTGACTAAAAGCCACCATTGCAGGATTGATAGGCCGGTGTTGAAAACCGGAACGAATCCCAATAATTAATAATAAGGTCAATCCAGAATAAGCCAATAAACCTAAAAAATTAAACTTGGCAGTTATCTCCAGTGGCTTTCGCTTTAGCCAGTGGCGAGTCAACCAGGCAGCAACAATTATTATTAACAAACTTAAACTTACAGCCAACAGGTAACCGTTAAACAACATTCCAACGACTTCTTTAGGGCTTTCAAGATACTCGAAAAACAAACGATTGGGACGGGTATCATATTCATTGATAAAGGTCGGGCTAGCCACCTCCATCAACACCAGCAAGAGCCCCCAAATCCAGCAATAAATACCAATTGCCCGATGACTAAATTTATTTAATATCGGTACCAGATTTGTAACTAGTATGAGTAAAGCAGGGAAAATCAATAAGCCGCAGATTAAGGACAAATCGATACGTAAACCGCCCCACATTATCCGAGTCAAAACGGATAAATCTTGCACTCGGTCCCATTGCCAAGATACTAACAACAACCGGGAAACAGTTAATAGCAGTAGGCAATATAGAAAAAATCGCGTTAGGAAAAAAAATTGTTTTTTATTAAACGAAGTCACTGTAAGAGTCTTGTATTAATATTTTACAAGACTCTAAACATTTCCTACCTTTTCACAATGGACCTATGGACTACTGGCATGGGACAAATATACCATCGCTTAAATTATAATAAATCCTCAAAGAACCAGGCAGCTAATGCATGACGACCTGGCAAATTAGCTTTTGCATATAAATTAGAAGCTTGTTGGCGTACCGTTTTTTCTTTTATTTCTCTAACTTCAGCAATTTCTTTCAGACTAAGGCCTTTCAGTAATAAATAGGCTGTCATTTTTTCAGTTTCACTAAATGCCCACTGCTCAAACTGCTGACGAATAATTTGGCTGTATTCTTTGCGAGCCTTACTCAATTCTTCACTTTGTAATTCCAATAATTGTTGGTTATTACCCAGTTCTGATTTTAAATCATCCAATAATTGTGATTGTTTACGTAATAAAAAAATCAAATAACCCATTAAACCCAAAGAAAAAACCACAATCACCCCTTCTTCTAATAAGTGGGCAGTAGTCACTTTTAACGATAAATCGTTAAGCATGTCCAGGGTATTAGCTACGGCGATAATGGCCAATGCTAGTATCAATAGCATTAATTTGTATTTACTCATTGAATATATCCGTACCAAATAGTTTTACAAACTTTAGTTAACACTTTCCGACAAACAAACCAGAATTAAGTTTTGCATTAAATAAAAACTATAACCAAATTTAGCGTGAAATGGACATATGTACCATGCACCCAGTCCAATTATCGCTATTTAACCGATTGAACAATACCATATGTACCTTGTGCCAGGTCATAACTAGGCTAAAGTAGCGTCCCCACAGTAAAAATAGTTATTTCATCCAGTGAAAAATTATATTTTCTTATTAGGTTTTATCCTAGGTTTGACACTTTCTAATCAGGTCCAAAGCCAGTCTTTAGATATTAATCAATATAAAGGCAAAGTGGTTTATGTGGATTTTTGGGCTTCATGGTGTGGTCCTTGTATGAAGTCCTTTCCAGCCATGAATCAATTTGTAAAACAATATGATCCAGAAAAATTTGTCTTAATCGCAGTTAATCTGGATTCGGATAAAGCTAATGCAGATAAATTCCTGAAACAAAACCCTGCCAACTTCCCCATCATTTACGATCCAAAGGGAGAGATTGCAGAACAATTTCAAGTCAAAGCCATGCCCAGCAGCTACATTTTCAATAAAAACGGAGTTGCTAAATACCTACATCAGGGTTTTCGCAGCAAAGATATACCTGAGCTAGAGCATCAAATTAACTCTTTATTGAGTGAACAATATTCAGTATCCGCGTCAATGGAACCAAAATTGGAGTCTAAGCATGAAAAAAATTAAAGTCCTATTCGCAGCCCTGTTATTAGTTACCGGTAGCGGTTGTAGCACCATGGGCGTTAAACCCTGGGAAAAAGAAAATTTAGCCAAACCAGAAATGGCATTAAATGAACAACCCTTAACCGATGCACTTGATGATCATATTTATTTCAGTAAAGAAGCTTCCAGCGGTGGAAAGTCCTACGCCGGTGGCGGTTGTGGCTGCAATTAATTTTAGGGTATTTACATGAAGAATCTATCAATAAAAACAGCACTGACTTCAGCCGCTTTAACTCTGATTACCAATACCGCGGTTGCCGATGAAAAAAATCCCAAATCATCAGAAAAGCAATCCTATAACTCAGAACAGGAAGTTGGGGAATGGAAATTTGACGCTGCATTTTTGTTTTATGGCGAAGATAATAGTCGTATTCAAGCACTGGAACCGGTTTTTAGTGCGACTAAATTACTCGATCAGGATGAAACCTTAAGTTTCAAACTGACTTTGGACTCATTAACTGGGGCATCTCCCAGCGGTGCAGTAGCTTCCAATCAAGTGCAAACCTTTACCACCCCCTCTGGAAATGCGAATTATCAGGTGAACGCTAACACTTACCCGTTAGACGATACCTTCTTGGATACTCGGGTTGCCCTTGCAACTAATTGGTCTTTTCCTATTTCCAACGATACTCAGGCTACAATTGGTGGAAATATTTCCAAAGAATATGATTATCTGTCTATCTCGGTAAACACCAATATCAGCCACGATTTTAATGATAATAACAGTACGGTTTTTGCAGGCTTGTCATTTGCTAGTGACTCCATTGATCCGGTTGGCGGAGCGCCAATTGCTTTGGCCAGAATGCAGCCCGTTGGCACGACTCAGGCAAAAATTCCGGGCAGCCAAAATAAAGATACGATTGATTTATTATTTGGAATTACTCAAGTCATTGATAAAAATAGCTTGTTTCAGGTGAATTACTCCTACAGTAATTCCGATGGCTACCATAATGATCCCTATAAAGTATTAAGTGTCCTGGGAGCTGACGGCAATTATTTTGATGATGGTATCAGTACCGCGAATGTTTTATTTGAAAACCGCCCTGATAAGCGCACCAAACACAGTTTATTCAGTCGCTATAAGCATTACCTTGATGGTGATGTTGTGGATTTATCCTACCGCTATATGACCGACGATTGGGGTATTGACTCCCATACCCTCGATTTACGTTATCGTTTTGCTTTATCCAATGATAACTATATACAGCCTCATGTTCGTTATTACAGCCAAACTGAAGCTGATTTTTATAAAGCCTATTTATTGCAAACTAACCCTACTCCAACCTATGCCTCTGCAGATTATCGCTTAGCCGAATATGATGCCATAACATTGGGGGTTGAATATGGCTGGAAGTCCACAGGCGGTAACCAGTGGCGAGCAGCCTTAGAGTATTACACTCAATCACCGACTGAACCACAAAAGTTTGGTGCTCTAACTGAGCAAACCTTGTTACCAGAATGGAATGCCGTTATGTTAAGGATTAATTATAGTTTTTAACACACTTTAAATGGCTCCTATCTCCGATAGATCAATCCAATATCGATCTCATCAGGGCTTTATCCATGGCAGTTTTACTGCTATGGCTGGCCCTTGTGAGATTATTGTTGAATCGCAAGATCGGGAGTTGGCCAAAAAGCTGACGGAGCTGGCTGCCACAGAAGCCTGGCGAATAGAAACCACCTATAGCCGCTACCGCCATGATAATCTCATCCATAAAATCAACCATGCCCAGGGCAAGCCGATTGAGGTTGATAGAGAAATGGCAGCGATGCTCGACTTTGCTGATAACTGTTATCAAATCAGCGAAGGCCTGTTTGATATCACTTCCGGTGTTTTAGGAAAATTGTGGAAATTTGATGGTAGTTGTAACATTCCCAATCCCCAAAGCGTCAGTGAATTAGTCTCCCTGATAGGCTGGGATAAAGCCAAATGGCAAAATCCGGTTTTAACATTACCCAAAGGTATGGCTATTGACTTTGGCGGCTTTGGTAAAGAATTTGCAGTGGATTCGGTAACCAATATAATAAAGCAACAAACCGATAACCCGACGCTTGTTAATTTTGGCGGTGATATCGCTGCCACAAGGGCACCTAAACAAAGAGCTGCCTGGTATATTGGCATCGATGAAATTTTATTGGCAGAGAATCGCTCAAACATTGCGCCTAGAATTCGATTAAAGCAAGGGGCAATTGCTACCAGCGGTGATAGCAAACGCTATTTACTGGATGAAGGCAAAGTGCTGAGCCATGTTTTGAACCCCAAAACCGGTTGGCCAATTGAAGATGCGCCTGCTTCAGTGACAGTATTAGCAGAAACCTGTACTCAAGCAGGACTGTTTTCTACTCTTGCTATGTTGCAGGGCAAAAATGCAGAAACCTTTTTAGAATCTCAGGACATAGTCCATTGGATACAGCGGCGGTAAATTAAAGAACCATAAACCATGAATAGAATACAAAAATACATCTCTGGCATTTTGGCTTTATTTTTTTTAAGCACAGCATCAATTCATGCCAACACGCCAATTGATCTAAGCCAACTCATTGAACAAGAGGAAAAGCTATTAGCGGTTGATGAAGCTTTTGTGCCGACAGTTGAGGTTTTGGATAATCAGCTCCTGGTGAAATTCGATATTGCCAAGAACTATTACCTCTACAAGATGCGTCTCAATGTGACTTCCGATGATGCGGTGCTAGGCGAGCCAGTGATCCCTGAAGGCTACGAAAAAGATGATCCCTATTTTGGCCTAACCGAAATCTACTACAAATTCGTCGAGTTTTCGGTTCCGATTGAAGAAGCTAAAAAGAACCCTATTAAGGTCAAACTTGATTTTCAAGGTTGTGCCGAAGATCGTTTATGCTATCCGCCCACCAGTCGAGAGTTTGAGCTTGAAGTTACTGGTGTTATTGCTGGTGTTAGCGCTTCTCCAGATGATACTGGCTTTGTATCCGAGCAGGATCAGTTGGTCGATAGCCTTAATTCTAATGGTGCCCTCTGGAATTTCTTTAAATTTATTTTAATTGGCTTGGGCTTAACCTTTACCCCCTGCGTGTTCCCCATGATTCCGATTATTTCAGGGATTATCGCAGGTCAAGGCAAGAACATTAGCACCAAACGGGCCTTTGGTTTATCGCTGACCTATACCCAAGCCGTAGCCATTGTTTATGCCATTTTTGGCATTATTGTGGCGCTTGCCGGAAAGTCTTTATCTGGCTATTTGCAAAGCCCGGCTTTTGTTATTACTGCAGCAGGGGTATTTGTATTATTGTCACTCTCAATGTTCGGTTTTTATGAATTGCAATTACCTGCCAGCCTGCAAGCCAAACTGGCACAAAAATCCAACTCACAAAAAGGTGGCTATCTTGGCACTGCCATTATGGGTGCCATTTCAGCACTGATCGTTTCACCCTGTGTCACTGTGCCTTTAATTGCCATTTTATTATTTATTGCTCAGTCTGGTGATATTTTCCTCGGTGCAACCGCATTGTATGGACTGGGTATCGGTATGGGTATTCCCCTAATTTTAATTGCGGTGACCGAAGGTAAGTTTTTACCCAAAGCCGGAGCCTGGATGGATGGTATTAAAGCAGCCTTTGGTGTGGCTATGTTGGGGGTTGCTTTATATTTGGTCAAACATTTACTGCCAAATTCGATCTATATGTATGGCTGGGCGCTGCTTATCATTGTTCCGGGTTCCTTCTTACTACAGAATCAATTAGCTAACCGCAATTGGAGTACCTTATTCAAGGCCCTGGGCTTGATCATGGTAATTTATGGCACTTTATTGGTGGTAGGCGGTGCTAAAGGTAATCGTGATCTACTAAACCCGCTAAAAAGCAACACTGAAGTGGCTTCTCAAACCAAAATGAGCCAACATCTGCCCTTTATTCGCGTTAAAACTTTAGAACAACTGCAACAACAAATTCAAGCAGCCAATGCAGAAGGAAAAGCAGTAATGCTGGACTTCTTTGCTGAATGGTGTGCTGCCTGTTATGAGTTTGAAGAATTGGTCTTTAGCGATCCTAAGGTCATTGCTGCTTTGAACAATAGTGTCTTATTACAAGCTGATGTCACTGCTAATGACAAACTCGACGTGGAATTGATGCAAGCCTACGATGTGCTTGGTTTACCGAGTATTTTGTTCTTTGATCGAAACGGTAAAGAGCTTCCCCAATACCGAGCCACAGGCTTTGAGGAAGCTGATGTTTTTGTCAAACGAATTAATGCCGCAATCAATCAATAAACGTTATCTACTCACTGGAATTATGTTGCGGGTGTAACGATTTGGCCAGAATATGCTCGTCATTCTTAATGATGGTATTGGCATTTCCAACAATTAAAGGATCGGGCCTGCGCACAATCCGGTCATTTTTATTGGGATAATCGATCTGCGACAAAAAGTGCAGCATACAATTAATTCTGGCACGTTTTTTATCATCCGATTTGACCACTGTCCAGGGTGCATCTGCGGTATGGGTATAAAAAAACATGGCTTCTTTGGCTTCCGTGTAATCATCCCATTTATCCAGGGATTGCACATCAATCGGGCTTAATTTCCACTGTTTTAAGGGATCGACTTTACGCTTGGTAAAACGATATTTTTGCTCGGTCTGACTCACTGAGAACCAGTATTTGAATAACATAATGCCACTACGCACTAGCATCCGTTCCAAATCTGGCACCTGACGCATAAACTCCAAATATTCGGCAGGCTGGCAAAAATTCATAACCCGTTCAACACCTGCACGGTTATACCAACTACGGTCAAGCAAAACCATCTCTCCCGCAGTAGGCAAATGCTTAATGTAACGCTGAAAATACCATTGACCCTTTTCCTCTTCGGTCGGCTTTTCCAAAGCCACCACTCTGGCACCACGAGGATTAAGATGTTCCATAAAACGTTTAATGGTTCCACCCTTACCAGCGGCATCTCGGCCCTCAAAGATAATAACCACTTTCTTACCCGTCTCTTTAACCCAGCGCTGCAATTTCAGTAATTCAACTTGCAATTCCTTCTTTTGGGTTTCATAGGCAGCACGTTTTATCTTGGTTTTATAGGGATATTTCGATGAATAAAAACTCTTTTCAATCTCCGCTTTATCTTGCTTCATTTCAGCTAATTTGTGTCTCAAAGCAGCTCCTTGTGGTTCTTGCTGTTTTTTATCAACGGAGTTTCCTGACTGGCTATTTGAAGTGGTCATAATGCTACCTATAAAAAAAGGACTTATTCTTTTAGTATAAAAAATAAGCCCAAGAAACAGTAGTTAACAAATGACTTAGCTTGATCTAGATCAATCACGTTTTGCATTCAAACGGAAAATAATCCGCACACGATCAATTTTTGCAAAGCCCATGTCATTGTTCAAAAAACCTTCCAACATTAGCCAGCTTTGACCAGGCGTAAACCGCGTTTAATGGTATCGCTTGCTCTTTGACGCAGTGAAGGAGTGATCAAATCCTGTTCTACGAAAACCACCTTATGTCTTGGCCTGGTTTGTGACCAAATCACTCCCACTAGCACCAAACCTGCAGCCAGATATTGTATTGGCTGCAAGCTTTCACCCAGCAATAGCCAGCCAAAAAACAAGGTGCCTAATGGCAATAAATTCATCAAACTTCCCACTTGATTAGCCGGCATTACCTTAAAAGCAAAGTTATAACAGGTAAAAGCCAGAATATTGACCCCGAAAGCCAAGAACAATATGGCAAATATCGCCTCACTGCTCACATTAAAGTTAACCGTTTCTGTCTGCAAAAACACCATCGGCAAAAAGAAGACAGTACCAGCAATGGTTTGCAATAAGGTTAAAAAGATAGGCGAATAGCGCTGGCTTAGCTTACGTGCCAATAGGCAATAAATCGTCGCCGCAACAATGGCTCCAAATTCAAGCAGATTTCCAAGCAAAGGATTGGCCGCATGCTCATTCGACTCACCACTGGCAGTCAACCAAATCACTCCAATCACAGCCAATAAACAGCCAACGATGGTGCGGCTATTTATCTGCTCTTTTAACAAATAAAAAGCTGCAACGGCAACTAACAAGGGCTGTAAAGCCGTGACCATACCGGCTTCCGAAGCGGAGGTATAGGTCAAGGCATAACTTTCAAACAGAAAATACAGACATGGCTCGCATAAGGCCAACAAACCCAGTAGCCACCAATCACCCTTTTGATATTGCTGTTTTCGAGCAATTGGACGTAAAAAGAATAGCAAAACACCCGCCGCTAAAAGCATCCGCAAGCATACCGTTAAAATTGGACCAAACTCGGCAATCGCGTACTTCATAGCAACAAAAGAAGCTGACCATAACATGATCGCTATGATTAGACCAACCAATGCTAACTGTTGAGTTTTATTTTGAGTCTGACGAATCATAAGAGCCTCTCCTGCATGAAATTTTGCAGGATCTTATCGTCATAAAAATCTTAAGAAAAATGATGATTTTTCATCATTAGTATTAGTTTTTTTATTGATAGCTATTGATGAATGCTGCTTAAACTGAACCGAGAGTTTCGTCTTGCACCAAAATACTGTTAGGAAATTCCAGAGTAAAACAGCTTCCCTCGCCTATACTACTTTCTACCGCAACCTTGCCGCCAAAACGCAACATGGCCGCTCGTACAAAGCGCAAGCCCAAACCAATGCCTTTAACTTTGGCCATTTCATGTTTTTGCATCCGGGTAAAAGGCTTAAATATAGCTTCCATTTGCTCCTGCTTAATTCCCTCGCCCTGATCCTTCACTTTTAGCTTAACTGCAGAATCGGTTTGCTCAATGCTTATCCACACCGAACTATCTTCAGGTGAATACTTAACAGCATTACTAAGCAGGTTGATAATCACTCGCTCTAAAAGATCCTGGTTGGCATTCAACCAGATATCCTCATAAGCCATAAAATCAAACTCCAGTGTAATATTGGCACTGGCAGCTTGTGGCATTACTATCGCCATCGCATTATCAATCGAACTTAACAATTCCACTGGATAAGTGGCTACGTCAATATTGCTTTCCGTACGTGAAAGCATCAAAAATTGCTCAGCTAAAGTTAAGCTGGAGCGGGTAAGTTTTTCAATTTCTGTGTGCATTTCAGCACTATCATAATTTTCAGGCGCTCGCTTATAACGACTGAGCAATGCTAGAATAGAGGTCATTGGCGAGCGTAAATCATGTGAAATAAAATCGATCATCTCCAGCTGCCGCCGTTGCTCACGTTTAATGGCGCTCACGTCCGTCATATTTAATATGATAAAGTCACGCCCAGAGACATTATCCAGTAAAGAAATACTCAATTTCAGATCCAGGCCATTGTTGGTAATAGCGATTAGATCACTACTTACGCCGTCTTGCAGCACACTGCGCAAATGATGACTCCATTGTTGATTATCTTTGAGTGTCATCAGCTCTAATAATTGGGAAAGATGAGTAAAGCTGTCGCTTTTTAATTGAGGGATATAGCGCTGGGCGACTAAATTACTGTAAAAAATTTGTCCGTCAGTATCTGATAAAACAATCGCATCACTCATACGATCCATAGTTTGCTCAACAAAGCGTCGTAAGAAATTAAGCTGCCGAATGGCCTCTTCCAAATCCTTAATGCGCCCTTCAATAACGCCATAGGTTGTGGCTTCTTTTTTTATAAGAGAGTTTTTATTTAACTGTATTAGTTTGCGAAATAATTTTTTTTCTTTCTTGGTTGACTGCTCTTTTTGCAATGATAGCAGTTGGTTTTGTAACTCTTTTTCATTCCATTCTGGAGAAAATTCAAACTTTTCAAT
Source organism: Kangiella sp. (assembly GCA_028284185.1). Taxonomy (GTDB): domain Bacteria; phylum Pseudomonadota; class Gammaproteobacteria; order Enterobacterales; family Kangiellaceae; genus Kangiella. The sequence goes on along the minus strand of JANQSG010000009.1, from coordinate 14,358 downwards.
AGCAGCATTTTCCACCAGCTCGATATGTGATAAGAATTTCAGCTTGGTTTTTAGATCTGCTGGATTATTCAGCTTCATTGAATACTTCATTTCTACCGCTAAACGTTCAACGGTAGATTTAAAGAAATTCATATTGGCAACCATTTTGCGCCAAATCCAGATTAAATAACCGAGTAGTAAACTCACAATCAAGGTGGCAACTTTAAACCAGCTTTGTTGATTATGCAGTAGCCACCAGGCCAGCAATAACATTAAACCTGAAAAAATAATGCCGTAATAAAAACTGCGTCTTGGCAATGAATGAGGCAGGAAATTAAAAAAGATAAATGCGAATAGCGCTAAGATTGAAGCATTCCATATCGGCGAAATCTCTTGAATATGAGTGCTTTTATCCAGTGCTTCATACAAGGTAGCATTGATTTCAACTCCGGGCATAATTTGCCCATCGCGATCGACTGGTACAGGTAAGAAATCTGCATTACGGGCGGCAGTAGCAGTAACTCCGACGAAAACCACTTTACCAGTAAGCTGCGTTAAGAGTTCATCACTTTCTACCAGATCGACAAAACTGATTCGCTTAAAATGATGAAGATTTTGCTTGAATGGCAAATAGATCAAGCGTTCCTGTTCTATTTGGGTTAGATCATAACTTGGCTGCTTACCCGTTCCTTTAATCGGTAACTCATATTTCTGCTCGCCGTTGGCAACATCCAGAACCTCTACCGCAAAACTTCTCCAATAGGGTTCACCTAAACCCGCCATTAAATAAGACGAACGTGCAATATTATCACTACTTAATTCGAAATGGACTAAACCTAAATTATTGGTCGCTTGGGTTAATTCAGGAAAAGGCATCAGCTCTATCAACTCACCCGTTTGGGTCACTCTTTCAATGACTACGGGAAATACAATTTTACCGTTATTTTTTACCGCTTCGACCAGAGCATCGTCATCAGAATTTTTTCTTTTGTTAAACAATACATCATAGCCAATCGCTTTTACTTGCGTTTTACTGAGCTGATTGATCAATTGAGTATGTAATTGACGCGACCAGGGCAGAGGGCCATAACGCTGTAAACTTTTCTCATCCATAGCAACTATCACCACATCAGGATTAGCGCTATCAAATTGTATACGCAGTAGACGATCATAGAGCAGTTGCTCTAAGGGAAGTAATGTTTGAGAAATACTTAAAGCAAAGGTAATAACGGCAAAAATAGCAGCCAGTATGAAACTATAAAGTTGAGAGCGAAAATTTGCTGGAGTATCCACGCTACAGGATTAGTAAAATCAAAACTAGTGAACTTAGCATGAACGGGTTTTTACCATTACCCGCTTCATAAACCTCAAAGGGTTTTGCTTGACTATAACGTTCCTGGTTATAAGCTCCTTTAGCTGCAACTCGAATATAATAGCTACCAACTTCCAAGTCGTTTAATGTCACTTGTGCTTTTTCAGACTCACCGGCTAAAGCAATATCAGTAAAGTTTTTATCATGGGATAATTGCCAATGGTAGCCCTGTGCATTAGGCACAGCTTGCCAGGCAACCTGCTGCGCTTCACCAATTTCAATGTCGGCCAGATCTTTTATTGTTGGCACTGCTGGTAATTCAACGGAGAGCTCTGCAACTTGACTGTAATAGCCTTTACCCTGTTCATTTTCGCCACTAACCCGCCAGTAATATGTGCCCGGGGCTAAATCTGAACCGGTAGAGAGCTGTGTTTCTTCCAGTTTTTTAGAAACCAATATCTGTGCAAAACTAGCATCCTTCGCTAATTCAAAATGGTATTGTTTTGCTTGCTCTAGAGTTTGCCAGCTTAGAGCCGTTTGCTCACCGACCCAAATTTTTTGCTTACCCGTTAAATTCTGTGGTACTGATGGCGCTTCATTTAAAGTAAATTGGTGACTGGCATCAAGTCCTTCCAGATCATTAACATCAATAGCCCTAATCCTAACGCTATAAGTTCCACTTTCAATTTGCTCAAAACTCACCTGGTTGGACGCAATGATCTGAGAGCTCAACTGTTGCTTGAAGTTATCCCCAAAAAATAGTTCAACTCTATAGGCTTTAGCTCTATCATCAGGCTGCCAGGCGAGCTTTACTGGCTTGGCTGGATACTCTTTTGCGTATTGAGTAAAACCTGGGGCAGGCAACAACTCTACCGGCTTACCAGTGACTTTGCCTTTTTCTGTGACCAAACCGAAGCCTTCTCGCACCAGCTCATCGGTTAGTCTGTTTTCAACCTTGACTTTACCTTCACTGACTTCATTATAACTAATGCTGGTTTGTTTATCGTTAATACGAACCCGGAATTCAGTGCCACGAACAGTAGCCACGGCAGAAGGGGTATGAACTTCAAAGTGTGCTCCTGGTCCTTCCAAAGTCTGGACACGTCCTTCAACACTACCACGAGTTAAACGCATGCGGCTATCAACCATGCCCGTTCGGCCCCAGCGAGTTAAGACATCAAAAGTTAATTCGGAATTACTGCCTAATAACAGTTCGGATTTATCCGCAAATCGCAAAGTCACGGATCCATCATCTAAGGTCACAATTCTATCTTTGAGTTGAATGGACAAAGCAGTTTCAAGTGGAACAGACGAACTGCCTCGATGTAAAGTTACCTTGCCTTGTACCACCAACACCTGCACCCGTGCAGGGCCAAATTTGAGCATATTCAAAGGAAATTTTAAGACTAGCCCTGGCTTTAAGTCATTAGAAGAGTTGAGTTGATTATGTTTTAAAACTTCATCAATTCGATAAGGATTGATCAGATATTTATTTCCTAAAGAAGTAGCATCGTCATTGCGACGCACCGTATAAAGCCAATCATCGGAGATGGCTGGAAATGCCATAAGGACAGCTAAAATAAAAAATAGCCATCCTCGAATTTTTACTTGAAACATAGTCTGATCAGGGATTTTAACTGCTTAAGCTACTGCCTCCGACTCTAACAGCTTTTCTAAGCGATATCCATGTTGATAGACAGTTTTTATTTGGTAACCACTTGAAGCTCTTAAGCTTAATTTACGGCGTAGCGAGCTAACATGTGCATCGACGGTTCTGGTACTGATGTCTGAGTCAATTCCCCAAATATTTTTCAATAAATATTTGCGTGAATATAAACGACCAACATTTTTCATCAATAACAAGCCCAACTCATACTCTTTCGTCGTTAACGATACGGGCTGACCATTCAATAAAATCTCACGGTGCTTTTGTGAAATGGTATAAGGCCCAACTTCAACGTCTTGTTGATTATCCAATAATCCCGCGCGTCGAATTAGTGCGGTCAAACGCGCTTCTAACTCTGAGCGGCGGAAAGGCTTAACCATATAATCATCAGCACCTTTTTCCAGTGCAGAAACTATGTCTTGCTCAGCATCACGATGAGTCACAAATAGGATAGGACCATTCCAATGATAAAAGGAACGGATCTGCTCAAGCACCTCAACACCAGTTTTATCCGGCACTTCCCAATCTAATATCAGTAAATCGTAATCGCTTTCTTCCAAGCACTGCAAAAACTCACCTGCGGTTAAACAATGAGTATAATTGTAGCCGGCTTCCCCTAAAACTTGTTTCATAGCTTCCGCTTGAGCTATTTCATCTTCCAAGTAAAGCACTTTTATCGGTTCTGACATTATTGCTCCTAAATCCCACAGCGCATATTTTTATAATAATCTCTGGGGAATTATTAAAGTAACAAACAAACGCCCCATATTATGCACACTTTAACAAAAACAATTTAAAACAATTGTAAAATTGTCAATTAACCTGACTATCTTAAGCCTAGTAATCACTAGCTTACACTATAAAACTTTTTACCCTATTTTAACAAGTGCTCCGACCTTAACGGAAAAATGTAGCCAAAAGCATCGAAAATACCTTAAAATCTATCTTCTTGAATTTAATAATCCAAATTAGGTCTTTTTTATAGTTTTTGTTCTTAATTATCACAATAGCGTATTTTGGACAATTTTGGATTCATTTAGCGACTCTTTAGCAGCATATGACTGACATACTTTTATTAAATGGACCAAATTTAAACCTTTTGGGTAGCCGAGAGACGGACATTTATGGTAATTCAAGCCTTAAAGCCATCAATAATGCTTGTCAGGAACAGGTTGAAAGCCACAAATTCAGCTTCCAGAGTTTTCAATCAAACTCCGAAACGGAGCTAATTGATGCCATTCAGCAGGCAAAAAGCGATAAAGTGCGCTTAATTGTGATTAACCCTGCAGCTTATACACATACCAGTGTTGCCATGCGTGACGCTTTACTGGCAGTTGAGATCCCGTTTATTGAGGTTCATTTATCGAACCCTCATAGTCGAGAACCTTTTCGCCATCATTCTTATTTCAGCGATATTGCGCTGGCAGTTATCGCAGGATTCGGTATTGATAGTTATCGCTATGCTATTGATGCCGCTATTAACCGACTTAAGCAAAATTAACTTAACTTTTTATTTATTGGGTAAATTATTATGGATTTACGTAAGATCAAAAAATTAATTGAATTAGTTGAAGAATCAGGCATCGCTGAACTGGAAATCCAGGAAGGCGAAGAGTCAGTACGCATTTCTCGTGCAGGTTCTGCGATAGCAGCGCCAGCGACTCATATCAGCTTACCCGCTCCGGCGACAGCTGCAGCGCCAATAGCAGAAGCTACGGCTCCTGTTGCAGCCACACCAGAAATATCTGGTCATGCGGTTAAATCACCAATGGTTGGTACCTTCTATTCGGCTCCATCGCCAGGTGCCAAAGACTTCGTTGAAGTAGGCCAGCAAGTCAATGTTGGTGATGTACTATGTATCGTTGAAGCCATGAAAATGATGAACCAAATCGAATCGGACAAAGCCGGTGTAGTTAAGCAGATCTTACACGGCAATGGCGATCCTGTTGAGTTTGATGAGCCATTATTCATTATCGAATAATTCCCGACACACTACAGATTTTGAGAGAATCTTATGTTAGAAAAAGTAGTAATAGCCAACCGCGGAGAAATCGCTTTACGTATTCTACGCGCTTGTCGTGAGCTGGGAATTAAAACCGTTGCGGTTCACTCCACTGCGGATGAAGATTTGATGCATGTCCGTTTGGCCGATGAATCAGTGTGTATTGGCCCTGCCCCAGCGCAGCAAAGCTATTTGAATATTCCAGCCATTATTTCAGCTGCTGAAATCACCGATGCAGTTGCCATTCACCCTGGTTACGGCTTCCTCGCAGAAAATGCTGATTTCGCCGAGCAGGTTGAACAAAGCGGTTTTACCTTTATTGGTCCTAATGCTGATGTGATCCGCTTAATGGGGGATAAGGTTTCCGCGATTTCTGCCATGAAAAAAGCCGGCGTGCCTTGTGTTCCTGGTTCCGATGGCCCCTTAGGTGATGACGAAAAAACCAATCTGGCTATGGCTAAACGTATTGGCTATCCAGTTATCATCAAGGCAGCAGGCGGTGGCGGCGGGCGCGGTATGCGTGTGGTACATCAGGAGTCCGAACTGATCAATGCCATTTCCTTGACCAAATCTGAAGCTGGCTCAGTTTTTGGCAATGACATGGTTTATATGGAAAAATTCCTGGAAACACCACGCCATGTGGAAATTCAAGTATTAGCCGATGGTCATGGTAACGCTATTCATTTGGGTGAACGTGATTGTTCGATGCAGCGTCGCCATCAAAAAGTGGTAGAAGAAGCGCCAGCACCAGGCATTACCGAGCAAATGCGTCGTCATATTGGTGAGCGCTGTACTCAAGCCTGTATCGAAATTGGTTATAAAGGCGCAGGGACTTTTGAGTTCCTGTATGAAAAAGGCGAGTTCTATTTTATCGAAATGAACACTCGGGTTCAGGTGGAACATCCAGTTTCAGAACTGATTACTGGCGTCGATATTATTAAAGAGCAACTGCGTATTGCCTCAAATCAGCCATTATCCTTTAAACAAGAAGATATTAAATTGAATGGCCACGCCATCGAGTGTCGGATCAATGCCGAGGATCCGGATACCTTCATTCCAAGTCCTGGTGAAATCAAACGTTATCATGCACCTGGCGGTCCAGGGATCCGCATGGATTCACACATTTACGCCAGCTACAAGGTTCCACCACATTATGATTCAATGATCGGAAAATTGATCACACACGGCGAAACTCGTGAAGTGGCAATTGCCCGTATGCAAATGGCGTTAGAAGAGATCGTGATCGATGGTATTAAAACCAACGTGGAACTGCAAAAGCGTATTTTGAAAGATGCCAATTTCCAGAAAGGCGGTACTAATATTCATTATTTGGAACGCCAAATGTTTGGGGAAAAATAGTTACCATTGCCCTCGTTTTTCCCTTTGCAAATAAAAAGCAGGCCAAGTGCCTGCTTTTTTGTACAATTTATCACCCCGAAATTCGTTTTTAAGGCAGTTTTTAGTTAGACTACTCAACTGACTCCTATACCAACAACAATAAAACTTAATAATTATAAATTTTAATCGCTTATTTAATGCTAGATAACACTTCAAAAGTCGAAACACCCGAAGGAATAGAACTGCCACTGGAAGTGGCAGGCTTAGTGCCTCGAACTATGGCCTATTTAATCGACTGGCTTATTTTTATTGCAGTCTATATTCTGCTTAGTCTGGCCTTAACGCCATTTGGCAATTTTGGACGAGGTTTATTCTTAATTTTATTCTTCTTACTCTATTGGCTTTATCCAATATTTTTTGAAGTTTTTCGCAACGGGCAAACCCCGGGTAAAAAATCTTTAGGTTTAAAAGTAGTGCATCAAGATGGTACTCCGGTCAGCTTAAGTGCTTCTTTCGTGCGCAACCTGTTATTAATTGCCGACTTTCTACCTTTTTTCTATACCGCTGGCTTTATTTCCATGTTGTTCAATCATAACTTCAAACGTTTAGGCGATTTAGCCGCAGGCACTTTAGTCATCTATACGCAAAAAGACAGCCAGGAAGATCCGATTCCGCAAGTCAAACCCAAAGCACCAGCAGTCACACTAAATCTTGAAGAACAGCGTTCTATTTTAAGTTTGGCCGAACGCCATCAACAACTATCTCAAGCGCGCCAGCAAGAATTATCGGATTTGCTACCAGAACAATTGTTTCCAGCCAAAACCAACAACGGCAATTCCAACAATAGTCGCTTAAAACAATTACACGCTTTTGCCAACTGGCTTAGGGGACACTAAGTCATGCGACAACAAGAATTTGAAAACCTGTATCAAGAAAAGTGGCTGGCTTTTGCTGAACAATGTGAGCTTTTGGAAAAACGTAAAACACTTGATAGCAAAATTGATTTTAGTGCCAATTATCGCGAAGTTTGTCATAACCTGGCGCTGGCTCAACAAAGGGGTTTTAGCCCTGGCTTAGTAGGCCGTTTAGAGAAATTATCCGCTCGCGGTCATCAATTATTGTATAAAAATCGCCGCTCTTTACTGGGTAGAATTGTTCGTTTTATCAGTGCTGGCTTTCCGCGTTTAATCCGAAAAAACAGTAGCCTGTTTTGGCTCGCCACTAGTATTTGTTATCTACCCGCACTCATCGTTTTTCTGATTGTTTGGGCCGATCCCGATATGGCTTACAGCATTTTAGGTTCGGAGACCACTGCCCAGCTTGAAGGCAATTTTAATCCTGGTAATGAAAGGATCACCACCAATCGAGATATTGATTCCGATTTTTATATGTTTGGCTATTACCTTTGGAACAATATTACAGTCGATTTGCGCACCTTTGCCGGTGGTATTTTAGCCGGAATTGGTAGCCTATTTATTTTATTACTCAATGCTGTGATGTTAGGCGGTGCTTCAGGTCATATGCTGAATATGGGCTATGAGGATACTTTCTTTACCTTTGTTATAGCGCATGGCGCACCTGAATTAACTGGCATGGTAATTTCAGCTATGGCTGGCCTTAAAATTGGCTGGGGATTAATCGCGCCAGGAAACTACTCGCGCAAAAATGCTTTATTTATACGCTCCAAAGAGGGGATCCGCTTACTGTTCGGAGCAATTTTTTTAACCGCAATCGCAGCGCCAATAGAAGCCTTCTGGTCATCCATTGGCACCATTGCACCAAGCGTTAAATACACTGTTGGTGCAATCAGCTGGCTATTAGTAGCTGCTTATCTAATGTTTGCTGGCCGCCAGGGAGATACTGATGGATTTAAGTAAAATCAGTATCAAGTTAAGACCACGCAATGGCTACGCAGCAATTGACTTGGGCACTCGTATGGCACAACGCAACTGGCGCCAAATGATCTTAAGTTGTCTGATCTTTACTCTGCCCTTATATCTGTTTTTATTGTTCTTAATGCCTGGTCATCCACTCTGGGTTGCCATCATTATCTGGTGGCTAAAACCACTCTGGGAAAGACCATTACTTTTAATTTTATCGCAAGATGTGTTTCATCAAAATTTGAGTTTAAGCGACATTCTAAGAAATGGTTTTAAGCTGCTATTTAAGCAATTAATCCCCAGTATCAGCTGGCGTCGATTCAGTCCAACACGCTCTTTTGATGCGCCGGTAATGCAATTGGAAAACCTTGCTGGCCAGGCTCGAAGTGAACGATTGTCAGCACTGCATTCGCGCAGCCCGTCCTCAATTTCCGGCATGACGTTTATGATGCATCTGGTGGAAGGCTTGATTGCTTTTGGCATCATGACTTTTATTCTGCAATTTATTCCAATGAATGATGTTGAGTGGACATTGTTTTTGGAAGAGCTTTTTAATAATACTGGTCTCGATTTATTTTATTTGTTGCTTTCTATTGGTTGGTATATCGCCATGCTGCTAATAGCACCTTTTTATGTGGCTGGGGGCTTTAGCAGTTATCTCAATCAACGAAGCATTCGCGAAGCCTGGGATCTGGAATTAATTTTCCGTCAATTGGCGCGCAAACACAAAAATAAAAAATTTGATTACCAAAATCTAACGGCCAGTATTTTATTGTGTTTATTTTTACTGCCGAGTCCAAATATTTTTGCGGCAGAACCAACGGCGACAGCCTTAAAAGAAGATGCTTACACTAAACAAAAGCACAGCGTTAAAGCGACTATTAAGCGTATTCAGGAAGGTCCTGATTATAAGCGTACCGAGCAAACCTTCGAATTTCGTCGTATCAATCCAGCAGAATCTGATCGCGATAAAAATAAAGAAAAAAATTCCAGTAATGATCCTTTGCTCAGCAAAGAAGTCGCAAAATTATTATCCTGGCTGTTTTTAGCGGCTTTAGTGATTTATTTACTCTTGAAGCTTCCCGCGATTATTGATTATTTTAGCGGTAATTCAGGCGCAAAAAATAAAACCCTCGATAATAAAAAGAAGCCGGAACAACTCTTTGGCCTGGACTTAAAGCAAGAGTCATTACCTGATGATGTGGTCACTGAAGCTTTAAACCTTTGGCAAGCCCAACAAGCAAGAGAAGCTTTAGGCCTGCTCTATCGTGCCAGCTTATCGAAACTGATTCATGAGTATGATTGTGAGTTTGAAGATGGTTTTACTGAACTTGAATGTTATCAGATTGTTCACAGCAAAAACCTTGCTTTAACGCCCTATTTTGAAAAACTAACCCAGTACTGGCGTTTATTAGCCTATGGCCATCAATTACCCAGTGAACCCATTTTTTTATCACTGCTGAATCAATGGCCTAATTACTTCGAAGCCGAAGAGGCAACTTCTGAGGAGGTTGATCATGAGCAATGATAAACCACTCATCAGCCCACCTTTTCGCTGGATCGCTATTTTTGGCGGTGCGTTTTGCTTATTGATGTTTATCCTTTTCAAGTTTTATGGCTTTTATCCGACTGAAATAGACTTAGGACCAACAGCAAAAGTGCGTTATACGCCTTACCATACGGCAGGAGAGCTTCTGAAATTAGAGCGGGTGGAGGTGGAGCACTTTCGTGATCTGAAAAAATTAAATGAACCTTTGCAAAACCTGGATGTATTGATCGTATCGGCTAAACCAGGCCATATTAACGAAAAACGATTTAAAACCCTTACTGATTGGGTTGAAGATGGTGGTCAACTAATTTATTGGGTCAATCGAAAAACGGAAACCGAAAATGATCCTTTGCTTAATTATCTCAATGCACACCTGTTTAAAGATGAAATTGCCAGTAAAGATAAGGAGATTGAAGAAATTCTGGAAATTGGGCAGGAAGTTTTGCCACAATTGGGACACCTTATTAAATACCAGCGCAAACCCATTAAACTGCAATTAGAAGGTTTAAATACCGATATTCTGGTGGGCTTTGATCCCAGCTGGCATTTGCGGGATTATTCAGGTGATGCTTATTATTTTTCCAATGAAGAGAAAGATCACGCACTGCATTATTATCTAGGTGAAGGCACTATTACCTTATTAAGCGACATGAATTTCTGGCTCAATCCTAATATTGCCGAACATGATCATGGCTTCTTCTTACAGCAATTATTATCACCACAGGCAGGCATGAGAGTCTGGTTTATGTTTGGCGGGGAGCACGAATCCGCCTTAAGCAAGTTACAAAAACAAGCGATGCCATTGTTCTGGATCTTCCTACTATTTTTAGTCTTATGGTTATGGCGCCAAATTCCCCGCTTAGGGCCTAAGCGTGAACTTAATCTGCAACAAAGACGCAACATTGCGGAACATATTGGAGCTTCTTCGCAACTACGCTGGCAACAACAGCAAATAACTCAATGGCTCGAAATCCAGGCAAAGATTATTAATAAAAAAGCCTCTATACGTAATCCTGCTTTTTCACAACTTGAGCAAACCGAGCAAATTAACTGGCTGGCACAAATTGGCTCGGTAGAGCCGCAACAACTGACTTACTTATACCAACAACAATTATCACTAGAACTTAACGAAACTCAATTTCTCGAGTTGATGCACCAACTGCAACAACTTAAAAACAGGCTATAGGAATTTAACTATGAATGAAGAGAATCAATTTCAAAATCCCGAACAGGCTCAAACACCTGACACATTCAAACTCTGTCACGATAAAATTCAAGCCATTCGCCAGCAGGTGAAAAAAGCGGTGATTGGTCAGGATCAAGTAGTCGATTTAGCTTTAGTTTCTTTATTGGCTGCAGGCCATTTGCTGATCGAAGGAGTTCCTGGTTTGGGTAAGACTCTATTGGTCAAATCTATTGCCAAAGCGATTTCCGGTAACTTTGCGCGAATTCAGTTTACCCCGGACTTAATGCCCAGTGACGTTACCGGCCATGCGTTTTTTGATCAAAAGGATAGCAGCTTTAAGATCCGCAAAGGCCCTGCTTTTACCAATTTATTATTGGCCGATGAAATCAATCGTGCTCCAGCCAAAACTCAAGCCTCTTTGCTGGAAGTAATGCAGGAACAACAAATAACGATCGAAGGTCGCCCCTATAAACTCGATAAGCCTTTTATGGTGTTAGCAACACAAAATCCACTGGAACAGGAAGGTACTTATGCCCTGCCTGAAGCAGAGCTGGATCGCTTTTTACTCAATGCCACCATTGAATATCCTGATGCCGATAGCGAACAGGCCATTGTCAAGATGATTACTGAAGGGCATGTGGGCGATAGCTTTGCTACCGAACAAATTGAAGCAGTTGCCAGCCCTCAAGATATTTTAAAGTTACAAAAAGCCGTGACTAAAATTGAGGTTGATGATTCACTATATGCCTATACGGTTCGTTTGGTTCAAGCCACTCGCCAATGGCCAGGTATTCGTGCAGGCGCTGGTCCACGAGCCAGTATTGCTTTGATTCGTTGTGCCAAAGCTTTGGTGTTACTGCGTGGTGGTCGTTATGTAACGCCCGATGATATCAAACAAATCGCCACGTCAGTATTACGCCACCGCATAAGCCTGTCCGCCGAACTGGAAATTGAAGGCGTTAAAGTCACTAATGTGATTCACGACATCTTGGAGCAAGTAGAAGCTCCAAGAAATTAATACAGGGTTATCATCATGATTGCCAGCCCAAAGCCCAGCAAACGCCTGCTCCGTCTGATAGGAGTTGCGGTGGTTTTGGCCTTTGCTTTAGTGAGCTACCGCTTTTATGCCAGCTGGCAGGATCAGGCTATTAATGATCAATTCTTAAGTTGGTTTTGTTATGGTTTGCTAGGCTTTATCTTTATCGCCGCCTTGATTGATCTATTTAATCATCAATTTCTGAAAAAGATTTCCGCGAAAAGACTGCTGCCGAATAATATTGCCAGTGGCGTTACCAGTCTGGTTAAGATTCAGGTCACCAATCATTCGGATCGTGATATTCAGGGACAATTGTATGATCATTTTCCCGATCTGATTGACGCTGAAATCAACACCCATCAACTGAACTTAAAACCACAACAAGAAGGCCAATTTGAATACCCTATTCGTGCCCATACCCGCGGTGATGGTGTCTTTGGCGATATTCAATTGATTATTGAATCACCATTTAAACTTTGGCAATGGAGCTTAAAACTATCACAAACTGATGTCATAAAAATTTACCCCAACTTTACCCAAATCAGTCATTTTAATATGCTGGCAGGCGAACATAACCTGGCGGATATGGGAATTCATCTACGCCAACTGCGTGGGCAAGGCACGGAGTTTCACCAGCTACGCGATTATCGCAAAGGCGACAGCCTGCGTCAGATTGATTGGGGTGCCACTTCCCGTCGCCATAAAATTATTTCACGCGAGTACCAGGAAGAGCGCGATCAGCAAATTATCTTTTTAATCGACTGTGGTAAACGGATGCGGACCAAAGACGATAGCTTGTCGCATTTTGATCACACCCTGAATGCCTTATTGCTATTAGCTTATGTCGCTTTAAAACAGGAGGATGCAGTGGGTTTTCAAACTTTTGGCGGCCAAGCTGCTAATGGTCAAGAGCGTGGTGTATTACCGATAAAAGGCCAACAACAAATTAATACTTTGTTGAACCAGCTTTATGATGTGCATCCAACCCTAACCGCATCCGATTATTTATTGGCGGCGCAAGATCTGATCAGCAAAACCAAAAAACGTGCGCTGGTAGTGCTGGTATCGAATATGCGTGATGATGATCTGCCCGAATTAGAGCCCGCTATCAAGTTATTGCAAAAACACCATTTAGTCTTATTGGCCAATTTGCGCGAAGCGGTATTTGATCAAATTCTGGATGACGAAATTAAAGATTTTAATCAAGCCAGTTTACATGCTGAAACGGAATTGTTTTTGCAGAAACGTCAAGGCTTACTCGATTACTTTACCGCCAAAGGTGTGGTCACGGTGGATTCGACACCACAACAGTTACCAGCGCACCTAGTCAATCAATACCTTAATATCAAACGCTCAGGTCGGTTATAATTAGGCTTTTTATACTAGAACTATGGAAGACGTTATAGAATTACTCCAAGAAGCAGCTCAGTCAGTAACATTTGGTCTGGAACTACCAGATGAAGATGATCTGGTTATGATCGAAGAGGAACTCTTTATTCCACTTCCCAGTGACTTACGTTTGTTTTTAATGGAAGTGAGCAATTTAATTATTGGTTCATTAGAACCCGTCACCGTTACCGACCCACAGGCTCATACCCATTTACCTGAAGTTGCCGCCAACGCCTGGGATATCGGTGTACCAAGAAACTTAATACCCATTTGTGAATCCACAAAAGGTTACTACTGCATTGCCGAAGATAACGAAATCAGTCTCTGGCAGGGTCAGCAACAACTCGAACAAACTTACCCTTCCATTTGGCATTGGGCAAAAGAGATATGGTTGGAATCTTAAGCTTTCTTGATAACTTTAGTAACTGCAGGGTGTAAAATTAAATATCAATCTAAACGGTGCATTACGAATAAGTTCTAACGTACCCTACTGAGCTGTATAAACCTGGATTTGGCCATTCCTTTGACTCAAATAAAAACATAAGGTAACTTTAAGTTTAAGTTAAAAAAATAAAAACTAGGCATATCGGATTGGCTTGTAGGAAAAAGCTATAAAGTACCAAAAGATTGAAAATCCGAGCGATCATGCACTTTTTGACCGCTTTTACTAGGGTATTAGCCACTTTTTCGACACTTTGAAAATTTTTCTTTATAAATTAAGGTGTTACAATCGAATTCTAGTATTCTTATGTTAGGCAGCCAGTTTAAGGTTATAGATTTGCGTAAATGTTTTAGTTGCGGTGGTTATTTCCCTGATATTGACGGGCCTACTCATCGTTATATGGATTCTACTCCAGGTTGTTGGGCTGTTTACGGGGAAGTTTTAGCTCGAGAGTATAGTGACCCGACTTTTTTCGATGTCCACCGGTTAACAGTAGATGCATACGCGGTTCAACATCCAGGTTCTAAAGATCGTCAAAGTATTCAATCCGTTGGAGTACATTTGATTAGACTTTGTTTG
>JANQSG010000005.1 GCA_028284185.1 Kangiella sp. | reverse complement strand
ATCATCCAGTGGTTCTGCGGTTGCCAGAAATAAGCGTTGTGGGGGATACTGAAGGGCTTGTTTTTGCGCATATGCGCTTTTACCGGATCGAACGCCGCCGGTGATTAATGTTAGTGTGTTCTTAGTAGAATCTATCATAGTAAGCGCGTATCTTCGCCCCATGAGTGACTATTCTCGCGGTTATTGAGGCTTTATGCTGTTCCCTGCTCATCTATGAAAAAGCGTGTCAATGGTTCTGATTTAATATTAATAAATTTACTCATCTATTCGCGTTTGGATAACGCATAATAATTATACAAAGCCAAGTTTCCCAATCAGACAGACGCCTTTAATTAGGCAGAGCAGGGGCGGGCTTACTTGGCGCAACTCGCTGAAATTTGTATTCTTCGTTCTTTGATAACACTTGGTAAACATAAGTCAATAGTTTGCGGGCTACGGCAACGGTTGCCACGTTAGGCCCTTTTTTGAATTTAATCTTCTTGTAAAATTGTTTCAAACCCATATCTGAACGAATTACTCTATGAGCGGCTTCAATCATAATCCATCGGATGAATTTATTTCCTTGTTTAGTGATTCGTCCATGGTATCGCTGTTTACCACTTTGGTGAACACTAGGAACAAGGCCTGCATATGAACACAATTTATCGGCACTAGAGAACCGTTGAATAGGGCCTATTTCAGTTAATAAAGCATACGCTGAAATAACTCCAATACCTGGAATACTCATTAAGTATTTAGATTTTGGATCGTCTTTAAGATTATTTCGAATAAGACGTTCTGCTGCAGTAATGTTTTGCTTTAAAAAAGCTAAATATGACAGGTATCCATCCAAAGCATTTTGATAATATTTCGATAAAGTTAAAGATTTTAACCATTCAATTCCTTTATTTCCAAATAAATCTGAAGTTTTCTGCGTCATACGTAAACCTTGACGATCAAGAAGAGCATGAATTCGATTCTTAACAGAAGTTTGTGCTCTTACTAAATATAATCGATAACGAAAAAGATAGCGTTGTTCACGTAAATCTTTATCAGCCAAATAGGCTTCAGGTAATAAGTTAGCTTGAAGGAGTTGGGCTAAAATTTTAGCATCAATCTTATCTGTTTTGATTTTAGCTTCAGCAATGGCTTTAGTTTTGAGTGGATGAGCCAAATGGACATCAATCCCACAAGATTGGGCAAGATCACATAGCCAGGGATCATATCCACAAGCTTCGATAGCCATGCGTGTATTTTCGGGTTGCTGGCTAAAGAAATTATTTAATAGATCGGTTTGATTATGGTAAAATTTTTGTAGATCAATCATTTGCCCATCCGAATTTAGTGACATCATGACACAATAATTTTTGTGTTGATCACAACCAAGTGTTCTCATAGCTTCCTCCTTTCTTTATTAGCCCACAGTAACATTGTATCACCGGGGAGGAAGCTTTTTCATATTATCAGACAGTGAGGCTTCGCCTCAAACTCGCATTGAACAGCATCAAACCTCTGGACATAAGCGTGCGGATGCGCTGGCATTCGTCTCACGTATTACACTATTTAATTGGTAAGATTTGAAAGGCATATATCGCCTGTATGAATTAGGATGGATTCATGAATTCAGAGTTGAATGATAATAAAGATGGTGCCCAGGTTAACGATCTATCGAAGTCAATTCAAGGCATTTTGCCTTCGTTAGACTTGTTTAATGAATTTGAAGGGCAAGATAAAACGGTTATAAATAAAGATCAGTGGCATTCTCAACTCAATGAACGATTACCGGATACGGGACAGGGGCTTGATCGGGTCATTGAGCAACTCAGTGAGTGGATCATTCCCAATGGTTTACGCACGGGCGCTCCGGGTTTTAGCGGTTGGATCACCACGGCGCCGACGGTGGCTGCGGTCTGTGCCGGCCTAGCTTCGATGGTGG
>JANQSG010000019.1 GCA_028284185.1 Kangiella sp. | reverse complement strand
GAATCAAGGATGCCGCGCCGGCATAGGTTTGAAGAGCCAGTACGAGACAATTTTTTCTGGGCGCCGTTGAGCGATCTTTATAGCGGGAATGGAAAAGGTCTGTGTGACCCGGGTATCAACAAGGTATTATTCGACCGAATATTTGGAAAGATATTTCAGACACAAATTTCATTTCCGCAGGTATTCGGAAACGATAGATGGTGCCCACAGAAGGCACTGGACCCGAATATCATGTTTGCTGAACTGATGCGCTATCTACAGGGCTATCTGTTTCTACCACATACCGGTTTTGCACCGGGTATGATCCTGATTACACTTGACTATTGGTTCTCTATGATCCCCTTGATTCGCGAAAGTTTCTTCAGCGAGAGTGGTTATTTTGGACTAAGGATGGACCATGATGCGTATCTGGATTATGAGATGAGTGAGGAAGAAGAACTTATTTACCAAGGCCAGGACAGTGTGCGTCGATTTTTTGGTCTGTTAAATGGCTATCAAGTATGTAGGGAAGAGGATGGGGATGAGTTATGTGATAACGATCCAGAGATTTGCAGTTATCTTCGTGATCGTTTTGCTAGCCTGGAGTTACCGGATGAATATCATGCACTGCTAGAGTTTCTGCATCAACATCGTGAGAATGCGTTGCAGGTCTAGTGAAATTAGAAGCTGATTTGCAGTCTCGATGGTGCGCTGAAATCAAATATAGTCATATAAATTTCAACCAATCATTTTTATAATCTAAAGGAATAAAAACAAAGTTTAAACGGGAAACAACAAGTGCTTTTATAGGAAGATATGTTAGCATTAAGCTACTTTTAGTTTACGAGGGAAAGTCATGAGAGCCTTAACTTTATTTAAGGTCATTTTTTTATTTGTTTATTCTCAGTCTGTTTCAGCTTCCGTCATAGGTTTTAGCGGAATGGAGCAAATGGATGCTAATTCCTATTTGATCGTTACTGATAAAAAAGTGCGTCATGATGGTTATCGAATGGGGATTCTTAGAACGGTGGAAGATGATAAACCAGTATTTTCGCCACTCAATATTGCCAACTGGAAACATCCTGATGGTCAGGCCAATGATCTGGAGTCCATTTGTCGGATCCCTAATAAAAGCAATGAATTTTTGCTTGCAGAAGCCAGGTATAGCAAAGGAAAGTTTGGTCGAATATTTCATATCGAAATAGGTGCCAGTGGTGCATTGGTTAAAAATGTGTTTCATCTTCCTAAAATTATGGATGGTGAAAAGATTGCTGGGAATAATTTTGAAGGCATGGTGTGTCTAAAAAAAGGCAATACAACTTTTGTTATTTTAGGCGAAAGAGGGGGCAGTTCATCCTATAGAAATGGTCGTCTTTATATTGGTGTGCTGGATTATGCTCATAGCCAATTGTCATGGCAGGAATATCTGGATAAGTCTGTTGAAATTGTTGCTCCTGGTACTTGGAATAATACACAAGCTAAAAGAAGTATTTCCGATCTCTATCTGGATCAAAATGGTATTATATGGGCTGTGGCGACAGAGGATGCTGGAGATGAAGGTCCTTTTAGATCGCTTATATATCAGGCCGCATCGGTATCAGGCCAGTCAGAAATTACACCAATATCAGCGGTAAATTCGAAAAAGGCCTATTGGGTTATCGATGGATTTAAAATTGAATCAATAGCCGGACCGTCTGCAGCTGTTCCTGATAGCTATATGAGTATCGCCACAGAAGATGAATCTTATAATGGTGCCTGGCGTCCTTTGTTTGCACCTATTGAGTAGGTTTGTTTGTCGCAGCTTCTGAGTAATAATGCCATATAGAAAAGGATAAAAAAGTGGAACTTAAAACCTATCGAGGCGATTGTCATTGCGGTGCCATCAGGTTTGAAGTTGATGCTGCTGAAAATTTTGTGGCTCAATCATGCAATTGTTCTATATGCCAAAGGATTGGTTTTATTCATTTAATTGTTCCCAAAAACCAGTTTCGATTATTGCAAGGCCAGAATAATTTAAATAACTACCAATTTAATAGCAAAGTGGCTCAACATTATTTTTGTAAAACTTGTGGTATAAAGTCTTTTTATGTTCCACGTAGTAATCCTGATGGCGTTAGTGTTAATGTTCGCTGCCTTGATATAGATCAAAATGCAGTAGTTATAGAACAGTTTGATGGACAAAACTGGGAAGCATCAGTGGAACAACTAAAACATCTAACTTAAAAAATTATCCATGAAAACATTAGCTTTTACTTTAATTATTTCGTTTTTTAGTTATAACCTTTGGGCTGAGAAAGGTACTCATCAGCACAGCCATCATCAGCATCAACAGTTGGATGTTTCTGGGCTGGAAAATATACCAGCGATTAAGATAAAGCTACAGCCGGATGCTAAATCGGGTTGGAATTTGCAAATTATTACTGAAAACTTTGAATTTGCTCCTGATCAAGTCAATCAACCTCATCAAATGGGCAAGGGTCATGCCCATTTGTATATTGATGGCAAGAAAATTGGTCGTTTATATGCCCATTGGCGGCATATTTCCGCTTTGTCTGTCGGTAAACACCAGATCAAAGTCACTTTAAACACCAACGATCATCAAGACTATGCCAAAAATGGTGTTGTAATTGGTGCGGCGCTGGAGATCATGCAGAAATAATCAATAAAAACAAATAGTTATCGCATTTTGTTCTACAAATAGTGTTCACTAAATAATTTTAATTAATTATTATCAATAAAATCAATAGGTTAGAGTGACATCTCTTGCTTTAACTCAACTGGATGATTTTTAATCAAATCAAATCTTTTCAAAATAAGCTAATAAAAACAAGAGGTTACAGTAGTTATCCATCATAAAATGGCAGCAGGATTTCATCGTCATTTTTCAGCACTCTTGGTTACATTCAGAAACATCTTTTCTTGCTAATCTAAAGCCCTAAGTTAGTAAATGTTAGAAAACGCGGGGAAAGATAAAGCGCATGACAGATGAAACTAAAAAGACCAAAGCTCCTAAAGCCGAATCTGAAAAGGTGGAAAAAGCTGAGGAAGTAACGACAGAAACAGAGTCGAATTCTGAACAGGAAAACACTACTCAGGAAAGAGTAATTGAGGGTGAGGCTGAAGTGCTAGGGGCAGAAGCGGCCAGCAGCGATGAAAAAAGCTGGTCTATGTTTGCCCATTTAGCAGCCTTTGTAGCTATGGTGCCGCTAATTCCGGTGATTGGCATGATTTTGGGACCACTGGTGGTCTGGTTGCTGAAGAAAGAAGATATGCCATTGGTCGCTGAAAACGGTAAAGAAGCTCTAAACTTTAATATCAGCATGTTTATTGCTTACTGTATCGCCTTGATCTTGTGCATAATTTTGATTGGTATTCCAATTTTGTTTGGCCTAATCATATTCCACTTTATCGTAACTATTTTGGCTGCGATTAAGGCCAGTGAAGGCGGTGTCTATAAATACCCATTCTCACTAAAACTGATTCAATAATTAGTCATAAACCCCTAATAACGATAATTATAAAAGCTACTCTTTACATACCCCAGGCGACGAAAGTCGCCATTTTTTTATCTGCTATAAAAATGTATAATAAGCCTGACTCTCGGGGTGCCTTAAGATAAGTATTTAGGCTGAGATGCACTTTTGCTCAAGATAGAGTGTGCAAACCCGTATAACCTGATCCGACTAGCATCGGCGTAGGGAAGAGTGATTTCATAACTGGTCTATAAACCATTGTTATTATTACCCTTTTCTTAATAACGCCATGCCAGCGGTCTTTAAAGAAGATATGCTGGAGATATCGCCATGGCGAAAAATGACCCCATCGAATTATCGGTAGAAGGTGCGAATAAGCACACGATTACCCGCGAACCTTTGCCAAAATCACAAAAGATCTATGTGAATGGTTCTCTGCATCCCGAAATTCGGGTACCGATGCGTGAAATCAGTCTGACCAATGGTGAAAAGGTAACGGTTTATGATACTTCAGGGCCTTATACCGATCCGGATGTGGAAATTAATGTGCGCAAAGGCTTAAAAGAAGTGCGCCGAGATTGGGTGGTGGCGCGTGGTGATGTGGAAGAATATGCAGGGCGCGAAGTAAAGGCCATTGATAATGGTTATGCTGACGATGCCAAAGCTTTTGCTACCCATAACCCTGATTTGCAGCGTAAACCTTTACGCGCCAAAGTGGGTCAAAATGTGACTCAGCTACATTATGCCAGGAAAGGTATTATCACACCTGAGATGGAATATATTGCTATTCGCGAAAATCAAAAGCGTGAAGCTTTATTTGAGCAGTTTTCTTCTGAAGAACGTGAAGCGCGTTTAAAGGGCAATTCTTTCGGTGCCAATACACCTGAAAAAATAACGCCTGAATTTGTACGTGATGAAGTGGCTCAAGGTCGCGCTATTATCCCTGCGAATATTAACCATACCGAACTTGAACCGATGATTATCGGGCGTAATTTTCTGGTGAAGATTAACGCTAATATTGGTAACTCGGCGGTGACTTCGAGCATCGAAGAAGAAGTTGAAAAACTGGTATGGTCAACCCGCTGGGGTGGTGACACGGTGATGGATCTATCGACCGGTAAAAATATTCATGCTACCCGCGATTATATTTTGCGTAATTCGCCGGTGCCAATTGGTACAGTACCTATTTATCAGGCTTTGGAAAAAGTTAATGGTGTGGCGGAAGATTTAACCTGGGAAGTATTTCGCGACACTTTAATTGAGCAGGCTGAACAAGGAGTAGATTACTTTACTATTCACGCCGGTGTTTTATTACGCTATGTGCCACTAACTGCCAAGCGGGTCACGGGGATCGTTTCGCGTGGTGGCTCGATTATGGCGAAATGGTGTATTGCCCATCACAAGGAAAACTTCTTATATACCCACTTTGAAGAAATTTGCCAAATCATGAAAACTTATGATGTCAGTTTTTCTTTGGGTGATGGCTTGCGTCCTGGTTCATTGGCCGATGCCAATGATGAAGCTCAGTTTGGAGAATTAGAAACTTTAGGCGAACTAACTAAAATTGCTTGGAAACATGATGTGCAGGTAATGATCGAAGGCCCGGGTCATGTGCCCATGCATATGATTAAGGAAAACATGGATAAGCAGTTGGCAGTGTGTGATGAAGCACCTTTTTACACACTTGGCCCATTAACTACAGATATTGCGCCGGGTTATGATCATATTACTTCGGGCATTGGGGCAGCCATGATTGGTTGGTACGGTTGCGCCATGTTGTGTTATGTGACACCGAAAGAGCACTTGGGTTTACCCAATCGTGACGATGTAAAAATTGGTATTATTACTTATAAATTGGCAGCCCATGCGGCGGATGTAGCAAAAGGCCATCCAGGGGCTCGTTATCGTGATGATCAATTATCACAAGCTCGTTTTGAATTCCGTTGGGAAGATCAATTTAACTTGGGACTGGATCCGGATACAGCACGTGAGTTTCATGATGAAACCTTACCAAAAGATTCAGCCAAAGTAGCTCATTTTTGCTCCATGTGTGGCCCTAAATTCTGCTCCATGAAAATTAGTCAGGACGTTAGGGACTATTCTGAGAGCCTGGGGGCTGACGAGCAAGAGAAACTCTCTACCCAAGAGATTGAAAAAGGCATGGCAGAAAAGTCTGCCGAATTTAAAAAGCAAGGCAGTGAGATTTACGTCGAGTTAAAGGATTAATCAGCAAAATGCAAATAGCTATTGTAGGAGCAGGAATCGCTGGACGTATGTTGGCCTGGCGATTACAAAAGCTGGGTCATAAGATTACTATCTTTGATAAAGAAGAGCGTAATAGTCAAGCTGCCTGTTCTTTTGCTGCGGCAGGAATTTTATCACCACTGGCTGAACTGGAAATGGCGGAAGCCGCTATTTTTGAGTTGGGTTGTTGCTCAATGCAACTTTACCCACAATGGTTGCAAGAGTTACCGCAAACTGTTTTTTTCAAACAAATTGGTTCATTAGTGACCGCACATAACAATGACAAGGTTGAGTTGCAGCATTTTAAAAATGTGATTAAGCGCAAGCTGGGTGCTGATTCAGGGTATGTGGAAGCAATTGCCGTTGGTGAAAAAGAGCAAGAACTTAAGCAACTTGGTGATGGCCTGTATTTATCCAATGAAGGACAAATTGATCCAATCGCTTTAATGAAAGCTTTGCAGCAAGAATTATCTCAAGCGCAATGGCTTGATAATTGTTTGGTTAAAAATATTGAAGCCAATAGAGTTGTAACTGAGCAACAGGAATATAGCTTTGATTGGGTATTTGATTGTCGAGGGTTAGGCGCTAAACAGGATCTACCTTTACGAGGCGTGCGTGGCGAGCTGTTATGGTTAAAAGCACCTGATGTAAACATAGAACATTTAACACGCCTAATGCACCCGCGTTATCGAATCTATATAGTGCCGCGCCCTGATAATATTTATATTATTGGTGCCACAGAAATTGAGTCAGAAGATTCTAGTCCTTTATCAGTGCGCTCGAGTTTGGAGTTGTTATCAGCAGCCTATAGTGTGCACAAAGGTTTTGGAGAAGCACGAATTATTAAGTCGGTGGTTAATTGCCGTCCTGCCTTGCCGGACAATTTGCCATTGGTAAAGGTTGAACAGGGCTTTGGGCAAATCAATGGGCTCTATCGGCATGGCATTTTATTAGCGCCAGCACTAGTCGAAAAAGCGATAACACAATTTCAAGCCTTAACTGAGCATGAGAAACAATATGCAGTTAATAGTTAATGATCAAACCTTTGATGTTGCTGAAAACTTAAGCATCAGCAAATTCATAGAATGGTATAAATCTGAAGGACATTTGTCACAAGAAAATTTTGCAGTGGCAGTGAATATGCAGTTTGTGCCAAGATCAATTTATAGTGAAACTTACTTGAAAGAACAGGATCAGGTAGAAATTGTTTTGCCCATGCAAGGCGGTTAGAGCGTCTTGACGTTATATTTTCTTTGTTAATTGTTATTTTTTATTGCGTCATTTACTAGAGTAAAATCCTGATAAAAAATATCCAATTGCCTCGAAAATATTTAGCCAAGAAGCTCTAATAAAAAGTTAAGAGTATTAGTAAATGTTGAGAATCGGTGGTAAAGAAATTTCCAGTAGGCTTTTTGTCGGTACGGCGCTTTATCCGTCGCCGCAGATTATGCTGGATGCCTTAAAAGCCTCAGAGTCACAAGTGATTACTGTTTCGGTGCGTCGCCAGGGGCAGGGTGGTGAAAATTTCTGGCAGCAAATTAATCAATTAAATTGTCATTGGTTACCGAATACTGCGGGTTGCCATTCTAGCAAAGAGGCAATAACTACTGCGGAAATGGCACGTGAACTTTTTCAGACCAATTGGATTAAACTGGAAGTGATCGGTGATGATTATAATTTGCAGCCCGATCCTTTTCAGTTGGTAGAAGCGGCTAAAGAATTAACCAGCCGTGGTTTTGAAGTGTTTCCTTATTGCACTGATGATTTGGTGTTATGCCAAAAACTACTGGATACAGGTTGCAATATTTTAATGCCCTGGGGAGCGCCGATTGGTACTGGACGTGGTCTAACCGATCCTTATGCTTTGCAAACTTTAAGAGAGCGTTTGCCTGATGTACCTATGGTCATTGATGCGGGATTAGGTTTGCCTTCACATGCGGCACAAGCCATGGAAATGGGCTATGACGCCGTATTATTAAATACTGCTATTGCACAGGCAGAAGATCCTATATTGATGGCTGCTGCATTTAAAGATGCAGTTACAGCGGGTCGTAATGCCTATAAAGCAGGAGCCATTCCAGAGCGCGATTTAGCTAAGCCCAGCACCCCCGTGGTTGGTACACCTTTTTGGCATAATGAATAAGCTGCGAAAACAACAATGAATCATTCCCGAAAAGATAAACCCATTGTATGGTCAGTTGCCGGCTCAGATTGTTCTGGGCTGGCAGGACAGGTTGCTGATATTCGTGCAATTGAAGCGTTAGGGGTTCATCCCTGTATGATCACAACAGCGGTAACGGCGCAAAATTCAAAAACCGTTATGGCGATTAATCCGCTTACTGAAAAACAAATCCAATCTCAATTTGATGCGCTAAAAGATGATTTACCGGCCAGTGCCATTAAAGTGGGTTTGTTACCCAGTGTTGATGCGATCGAAGCTTTAAAAGAATTTCTCAAGGAATATCAAGGCAAGCTAATTGTTGATCCGGTTATGGTTAGCTCTTCCGGCAAAGAGTTGATGGATCAAAAAGCTCAGAGATTACTTAAGACCTTATTTGATAGCATTGATTTATTAACGCCTAATATTCCTGAATTGGAACTTTTAACACAACGTAAAATAACAGGCTTAAGTGATATTGAATTTGCGGTGGATGATATTTTATCCGCTGGTGTTAAAGCAGTATTGGTAAAAGGTGGGCATGCCGATGAAGATTTTTGTGCCGATTATTTTTGTAATGATGAAGAGTCTTTTTGGCTAACAAGCGAGCGTTTGCACTTTGATAATACTCGTGGCACAGGCTGTGTATTAGCAGCATCCATTGCAGCTGCCTGGACGTTAAATTATTCACTGAAAGATGCGATTGTAATTGGTAAAATGCAGATCAACCAAGCGATAGAAAATGGTTATCGAGTGGGCAAAGGCAAAGGCCCATTAAAGCCATTATCCTGGCCAGCCAAACAAAAATATATGCCAACTTTGAGTAAAAGCTTTGCACAAAGCTTTTATAACTTTCCTGATTGTGGCGATAAAGCATTAGGTTTATATCCAGTAGTTGATAGTGCGGATTGGTTAGAAAGATTGTTACCACTTGGAATTAGCACCATACAGTTGCGAGTCAAGGATTTAGATGGCGAGGCATTAGAGCAAGAAATTATTCGTGCTATTAAAATAGCTGGGCAATACCAGGCAAGATTATTTATCAATGACTATTGGCAGCTAGCCATTAAACATAAAGCTTATGGTGTTCACCTTGGCCAAGAAGATTTGGATACTGCAGATCTAAAAGCTATTAGTAAAGCAGGTTTACGCTTGGGAATAAGCACTCATTGTTATTATGAGGTTGCGCGAGCTCATGCTATTGAACCAAGTTATTTGGCCTGTGGTCCGGTTTATCATACGGATTCTAAAATTATGCCCTGGATCCCGCATGGCACGGAAAATTTATCCTATTGGATAAATACTATGAATGAATATCCCTGGGTGGCGATTGGTGGCATTAATTTGGAAAGAATTACCGAAGTAGCTGCTACCGACGCTTCCGGTATTGCAATGATTTCTGCGATAATCCAAGCAAATGATCCTGAAATGGTAACGAAACAAATGTTGCAACTTATTTCAAAAGGCATAGTAGGTACTAATGTTTAAAGCAAACGATAATATCTACACAATAATTGAAGCAATGATTACCGCAAGAATAGTTTGCATGGAGGTATTAATTTTTTGAGAAGCGATTAAAAGGTGGGCTATAAGAGCTGATAAACTGATGCAGTTATAGGTGTAGGGGTATAAACGAGATAGGCAAGAAAAAGGGTTATTTTTTAAAATATTTATAATATTGGTGGTTAACAGATTGTAACAAGAGATCATAGCTAGAAAATCAAGATTTGACTATAATGAAAATTAAAAGCGAAAGATGTGAATAATAATTATGGGGTTACTAGAGAAGATTCCTGAACATGCTAATAAACTAAGTCCAAAATCTATTACAGTTGCTCGAATCATTTTTGGAATATTTAGTATTATTCCTGTTATTGTCGGTATAGTTGCTGTGATAAACAGTGGTAATTGGTATCCATTATTAATTATGTTGGTCGTATCTATTCTATTTTTCTTATTTGGATTTTTTTGGTCTAAAAAGCAATATCAATATTGTCGCTGGTGGATGAGTGAAGAAGGCTTATACATTCAGAAAGGAGTTTTCTGGAGAAAAAGAGTTTTAGTACCACAAAATCGTGTACAGCATACAGATGTTGCGCAAGGCCCTCTGGAGCGTCGATTTAATCTGGCAAAATTAATAGTACATACTGCTGGGACTCGTGATGCTTCGGTAACTTTAGGTGGTATCGAATTAGAAACTGCAAATTCACTTCGCGATCAATTGATCGATCAGGATCAGGCTGACGCCGTTTAGGTCGTAGCAGTTATGGAAGAGCACAAGCTGCATAAAGTATCTCCATTGTTTATTCTTTGGGATAACATTAAAAAATTAATTTTTCCGGCTTTAATCGCTGTTTTAGGTTCTCGCTCCAGTTCCTGGGAGCTGTATGCGTTAGGTGGTGCTGCTGTAGTGAGTCTAATATCGATCGTGCAATACCGTTTTTATCGTTACTGGTTGGAAGATTCACAAATTCGGGTCAAAGAAGGCATTATTTTTCGTAACTTGCGCCAGGTTAAATACGACAAAATTCAGAATCTAAATTTAATTCAAGGTCCTCTTCACCGACTATTTGGCGTTGCTAAAGTGCAGTTAGAATCGGCTTCTGGTGGTAAACCTGAAGCGATTATCAATGTGGTGGATTTAGCGGCAGTTAAAGAAATTCAGAATCGGATTCATCAGGAAGTTGCAGAAGAAAATGCAGAAAAAACGGAAAGCACTCAATCAAGTGATTCTATTTTGAGTTTAAACTTTGCTGAAATTGTTCGTTATGGAATTATATCTAATAAAGGCCTAATAGCTGTTGCTTTGTTTTTCGGTTTTGCCAGCCAGTTTATTGATGATGATAAACCAGGTAACTTTAAGCCATTAATCGAGCAAGGGGTCACTTATGTTAGTGATGGCGTTCAGTCTATTGCTCCTGATACCTCTGTTATTTCGACTATAGTTGTCAGCTTTTTATTATTTATACTAGCTATGGCTTTTTTATGGACTCTGTCCATTGGTATGGCCTGGTTTAAGTTTCATGGTTTTAATTTACAGGAAAAGAAAGATAAGTTGTTAGCGACTATGGGGTTGCTGACACGTTTGCAGGCAACCATTCCATTATCCAGAATTCAAACCATAACGGTGCATAATTCCTTATTACATCGAATGTTTGATCGAATTGGTGTGACCATTGAAACTGCAGGCGGAGTTAATACGGATCAACAAGGTATTACCATGAAGCATGTGGCTCCACTGTTGATTGCTGATCGCCGAGAGGAATTTTTGTCGGAAATACAGCGTCAACAGGACTGGAGTGAAGTTCAGTGGATTTTAATTGAACCAAGAGCCTGGCGGCGGATGTTTAAAATTTCACTATTAATCTGGTCAGCAGTCCTTTTAATTTTAACGGTCTATTCGGTTTGGTTGTATGCTATCAATCTGGGCTTGGCTGCTGTCTGGTCGGTGATTTATGCCAAATGGTATGTAAAAAACGCTGGTTATTATTTATCAGAAGATATGGTGGCCTTTAAAAGTGGTGTTATTTTCAGGAAAGAAACCTATGTGCCTTTGCCTAAGGTACAAACTGCACGGATTAAGGAAAGCTTATTTGATCGCCGCCATAAAATGGCTGGTGTCGAGCTGGATACTGCCGGTGCAGCTATTGGTGCTCATCATATCGATATTCCCTATTTGAATTATCAGGACGCAGAAAGAGTTTATCAGTTTATCTCCAGCCGAATTAAGAATATTGAATTTGAATGGTAGAGCAATAGATTAAAATCTGGCACACTTGCTCTAAATTTTAAAAGCGATTTATCCAAAATGCGCAACTATATTGCTGAATATCTTGGCACCTTTATGCTGATCTTTGCGGGTACCGGTGCCATGATCATTAATGATGTATCGGGTGGTGCTATTACTCATGTGGGGGTGGCCTTAACCTGGGGCATGATTGTTGCAGCAGTGATTTATTCTATTGGTGATATTTCAGGGGCTCATCTTAACCCAGCAGTGACCATAGGTTTTGTTGTGGCTAAACGTTTTCCAGTTAAGGAAGCTACACCTTATATTATAAGCCAATTAGCTGGCGCTTTTAGCGCTTCATTGATTTTGGCTTGGTTATTTCCACAACATCAAACCTTAGGTGCGACCATTCCGACCGTAACCGCTGAAAAAGCCTTAGTTATTGAATTAATTCTGACTTTTATCCTGATGTTTGTAATTATGCAGGTGGCTTTTGGTGCTAAAGAAAAAGGTCTAATGGCTGGTGCTGCGATTGGTACTACCGTTGGTCTTGCAGCTATGTTTGCAGGCCCTGTTACTAATGCTTCGATGAATCCGGCACGTTCTATTGCACCAGCAGTGGTTTCTGGCAATTTAGAGCACTTATGGCTTTATCTCATTGCAACCGTTATAGGTGCTATTTTGGCGGTATTGGTTTCTCAATATTTAATGATGGTCAAGACAAAGGCTTAGCCGAAGTCTAATCTTTAAACTAAT
This sequence comes from Kangiella sp., assembly GCA_028284185.1. Taxonomy (GTDB): domain Bacteria; phylum Pseudomonadota; class Gammaproteobacteria; order Enterobacterales; family Kangiellaceae; genus Kangiella. The sequence goes on along the minus strand of JANQSG010000019.1, from coordinate 148,951 downwards.
ATTTGATGTTATTTGATGCTAGAATAACAGGCAATTTTATTGCTGATTTAATTCAAAAGGCACCAACGTATGAATCCAAATTTTAATGCCCATATCCAATCTCAAATCGATGAAGTCAAAGAAGCTGGTCTTTATAAATCCGAGCGAGTGATTGATTCACAGCAGGCAGCAGATATTCACGTTACCAGCGGTCAGGACGTGTTAAATTTTTGTGCCAATAACTACTTAGGCTTAGCTAATGCACCAGAATTGATTGAGGCTGGCCAGAAAGCTTTAGACGAGTTTGGTTACGGTATGGCATCGGTGCGTTTTATCTGCGGTACTCAAACAGTACATAAAGAGCTTGAGTACCGTATTAGTAACTTCCTGGGCATGGAAGATACCATTTTGTATTCCTCTTGCTTCGATGCTAATGGCGGTTTGTTTGAAACATTATTGACGGCTGAGGATGCGGTAATTTCGGATGCTTTAAACCATGCTTCAATTATTGATGGGGTGCGGTTATGTAAGGCCAAGCGTTATCGCTATGCCAATAACGATATGGCGGAATTGGAAAAACAATTACAACAAGCTGATGCTGATGGAGCGCGTTATAAATTGATCGTGACTGACGGTGTTTTTTCGATGGACGGCATTATTGCCGATCTGAAATCTGTGTGTGATTTAGCCGATAAATATAATGCCTTAGTGATGGTGGATGATTCTCATGCGGTAGGTTTTATTGGTGAAAAAGGTAAAGGTTCGCACGAATTTTGCGATGTGATGGGGCGTGTGGATATTATCACTGGAACCTTAGGTAAAGCTTTGGGTGGTGCTTCTGGTGGTTATACTTCTGCCAGTAAAGAAATTGTGGAATGGTTGCGTCAGCGCTCTCGCCCGTATTTATTTTCCAATACCTTGGCACCAGTAATAGCTTCGGCCAGCTTGAAAGTCTTGGATATGCTAGAGGCCAGTGATGATTTACGGCAAAAATTACGTAGCAACAGCGAGTATTTCCGCGAAAAAATGACGGCATTAGGTTTTGAGTTGGTACCTGGTGAACATCCGATTATTCCGGTGATGTTAGGCGATGCTTCGTTGGCTTCCAGGTTTGCCGATAAAATGCTGGAAGAAGGTATTTATGTGGTCGGCTTTTCTTTTCCGGTGGTACCAAAAGGCCAGGCCAGAATTCGTACCCAAATGTCGGCGGCACACGATAAAGAGCATATTGATCGCGCAGTAGCTGCCTTTGAAAAAGTGGGGCGTGAGTTGGGTGTGATTATTTAGAGTCTCTTAAGGAGTTAAACAGATGAAAACCTTAAGCAAAGCCAAAGCCGAAAAAGGCATTTGGATGGTCGATCAGCCTAAACCGCAGTTAGGTCATAATGATGTGTTAATCAAAATTAAAAAAACCGCCATTTGCGGTACTGATATGCACATTTATCATTGGGATGAATGGGCACAAAATACCATTCCGGTACCTATGACAGTAGGCCATGAGTACGTAGGAATCATTGAGGAAATTGGCCAGGAAGTAAGCAGTTTTAAGGTTGGTGACCGGGTATCTGGTGAAGGTCATATTACCTGTGGCTTTTGTCGTAATTGTCGTGCTGGGCGCCGCCATTTATGCCGTAATACGGTTGGTGTTGGTGTGGATCGCCCAGGGGCTTTTGGTGACTATTTGGTGATTCCTGCTGAAAATGCTTATAAGATTCCGGATGATATTTCTGATGAGCTGGCCTCCATCCTTGACCCTTTTGGTAATGCTGCTCATACCGCTTTATCCTTTGATCTGGTGGGTGAAGATGTATTGATCACCGGTGCTGGCCCTATTGGTATTATGGCGGTGGCAATTGCCAGGCATGTGGGTGCGCGTCATATAGTCATTACTGATATTAATGATTATCGATTGGCTCTGGCCAAAAAAATGGGTGCTACTCGTACTGTTAACGTAAGTCAGGAAAAGCTTGAGGATGTAATGGCCGAAATCGGTATGAAAGAAGGCTTTGATGTGGGTCTTGAAATGTCAGGGGTTCCAGTAGCTTTTCAGTCTATGTTAAAGACCATGAATCATGGCGGTAAAATTGCCATGTTGGGAATTCCAGCTAATGATATGGCAATTGACTGGAATCAAATTATTTTTAAGGGGTTAATTTTAAAAGGAATTTATGGTCGTGAAATGTATGAAACCTGGTACAAAATGATCGCCATGTTGCAGTCAGGCTTAGACATTTCGCCAATCATCACGCACCGTTTTGAGGTTGATGATTTTAAGCAAGGCTTTGAAATCATGGCCAGTGGTCAGTCGGGTAAAGTGGTTTTAAGTTGGGATTAATCATTGAATAAAGGGATTTAAAATTGTACTGGAGAAAATGGCAAGAGCTATCAAAACAGGAGCTGTATGACATTATTCAGCTGCGGCTTGCGGTATTTTCAGTCGAACAGGATTGTCCCTATCAGGATCTGGATGGTTTGGATCAGCAGGCATATCATTTGCTGGCTTATCAAGATTTAAAACTGGTTGGTTATATAAGGTTATTCGAAGCTTTAGAGCAATATCAAGGCGATGCTTCTATTGGTCGAGTTTGTTGTTGCGATTCAATTCGTGGTAGTGGTTTTGGTCGTCAGTTAATGCAGCAAGCGATTGAATTTTGCGATCAGAAGTTTCATAAAAAAATTACTATCTCGGCGCAAGCCTATCTGCGTGATTTCTATCATGATTTTGGCTTCGAGGTAGCTTCGGAAATTTATTTAGAGGATGGAATTGAGCATATAAAAATGGTGCGTAAAAAATAAGATGGCATTTGATTGGCAACAATTTTTTAATCGGGCAGGCAAAGTTACCATTGGTACTGTTGTATTGTGTATCCTGATTTATTTGGTCACCAATCAAGGTAGCACCCAACAAGATTCGTTGACTCATTTGCTGACCTTTAATAAAGATAAAATTCTTAACGGTGAAATCTGGCGGTTATTAACCCCTGCCTTTATTCACTTTAAAATTGGTGGTCTGCCGATCCACCTGCTATTTAATATGATGTGGCTTTGGGATTTAGGCGGTTCGATTGAAAAAAGGCTTTCACCTAAATTTTTGATAGTATTAATTTTAGTCATCGGTATCGGTGCAAATGTCATTCAATATGTGACAAATCTGCTGATGTATGGTGAAGTTTTTGCAGATTATCGGGTGTTTGGTGGCATGTCTGGTGTCGTTTATGGCCTGCTCGGTTTCTTATTTGTCAGAAAGCATTTTGAGCCAGCTTTCCCGATACAGCTTAATAATGCCATCATGCAGTTTATGTTGATTTGGTTAGTGCTTGGATTTACCGGTTTGCTTGGGCCTATTGCCAATGCTGCACATTTAGGTGGTTTAATTATTGGTGCCATTATCGGTTATGTAACCGCGAAGAAAAGAAAATTGCATGTCGTTTAAACGCATAAATATCCTTGATACCGCAAAATTGATTGAGCAACAGAAAGTATCAATTGTTGATATTCGTGATCCCCAATCTTTTGCTGCGGGGCATATGCCGGATGCACAAAATATTAATAATCAGAATGTGGCTGATTTTATGGAGTCAACCTCAAAACAAGAGCCTTTAATTGTGGTTTGCTATCATGGTCATAGCAGCCAGCCAGCGGCGCAATATTTTTCAGCACAGGGTTTTAGCGAAGTTTACAGTATGGATGGTGGTTTTGAAGTCTGGAAGTTGTCTCAACCGGTGGAAGCCGGATTCAAGTCAGACTCTTGATAGTCAAAAGATTGATTAAGTAGCTGATAAGCAGTCTCGACGGATTCTTCTGCAACCATTAAGGGGATTTCTCCTAAGGCAAAAGAGTAAGTTGAGTGAAATTGCTCATGCAATATGGTGGCGGTAATACCATTGGTTTCAAGCAAGCCTTTGGCTATATATGCCAACATGGTATTTGGAAAAGTTGCTACAACCGCTAAACTCATAGGATACTCAATATAAATTTTGTATGATTTAGTCACGATATATCAAGCCTCGTAAATTTCAAAGTCGAAAAGGTCACAACTTGAACAAAAAGACAACTAATTGGGACAATTGGCAAGCAGCAACAGATAATTTGATTAAGGAGCTTCCTTATTCGGTTGCTGAATGGTTGTTGGAGTTTGGCTCTTTAACGGAAAAACTGCAGGTGACCATTCAGCAAAGCATTCAATTAAAGGTTTTGCAAGAAACGCAGGCTGTTCCGGAATTTAGTGAAAGCAAGGCTTTAGGCTTGGCTAGTGATGAATCAGCCATGATTCGCGAGGTGTTGCTTTATGGTTCTGAAGCGCCTTGGGTTTTTGCTAGAACCATTGTGCCGCAAATGGCGGCGCCTCTGCTTCAGTCGCTCGGTAATAAACCTTTGGGTAGTATTTTATTTTCCAATGAGGATTTGCATCGACAGTTTTTACAAGTCAGGCAGCTAAAGCCGAGGCACCGTTTGTCTCAAAGCTCAGGAAAGCATATAGCATTGGATGGTGTGGATTTTCTATGGGCAAGGCGCTCTTTATGGCAAAATAAACAAGCAGAAAATTTATCTTTATTGGTATCAGAGGTTTTTCTACCGGCATCACCCTTATATAAATAATGAAAATTTCAAATTTAAAATATTACGCGCAGTTGATGCGTTTTGATAAGCCTATTGGCATTTTACTGTTGCTATGGCCAACCTTATGGGCTTTGTGGATTGCGGCAGAGGGGATGCCTGAACATTGGACGCTATTGGTTTTTGTATTGGGCGTGATTATTATGCGTTCAGCGGGTTGTATTATTAATGATTATGCTGACAGGGATTTTGATGCACACGTGAAGAGAACCAAACAAAGGCCATTGGCGCAAAACAAAATTAGTAGTAAAAGTGCTTTAATTTTATTTTTTGTATTAATAACAATCGCTTTTGGCCTGGTGTTAACGCTTAATAGTTTAACCATTAAACTGAGCTTTATTGCAGCATTATTAGCTTCCTTTTATCCTTTTATGAAGCGCTATACTTATTTCCCGCAAATGGTACTAGGTGCTGCTTTTGCCTGGGCTATCCCAATGGCATTTGCTGCAGTGCAAAATCAGGTGCCTTTGATCAGCTGGATGATTTATGTTTCTACTCTGCTATGGGTTCTGGCCTACGATACTTTATACGGCATGGTGGATCGGGATGATGATATAAAATTGGGCTTAAAATCCACCGCTATCTTATTTGGTGAAGCGGATCTGGTTCTAGTTACTGCAATACAAGGTTTATTTTTAACTGGAATGTTTTTATTGGGCCGGCAGTTAGAACTGGGTCTATATTATTATATTGGTTGGACGCTTGCTTTGGCGATCAGTGCGGTGCAACTTTATTTGTGTCGCAGCCGAAAACCTGAACGATATTTTAAAGCCTTTTTAAATAATAATTATGTGGGCATGGCTATTTTTGTCGGTATATTCGCTCACTACTGGTTTTCTTGAAGCGGCTCTTTTTTAACTTCAGTTTTAGACGTTTTCAAGCTGCGTGCCGCTAGCTGCAGGCCTTGTTGCACTGGAATGCTGAGTACATTCAAAATTTTTCGGTAAAGTTCATCAGATTTGTCGGTAGGTTTAATGCCATATCCTTCTCTATGATGAATATAACCTTCTTCTTTAAGTACCTTAATTTGGTTTTTAAACAAATTCTTATCAGAAAATTCTGGAGCGTTGATGCCATAAAGTGCAGAAATGCGTTGCGCCAGTTTTTGACTCTCCTGCTCGAGTTCTACTCGACGAATAGAGGTGTTTTCGTCTATGCTCTCAAGTAAGGTTAAGCTGATGGCGTAACGTTGCAGTGCAGGCTGAATCACTTCGGCCAATGACATCAAGCGGATCCACTGTGGTGTATCCGAATGGGGCACACAATAATTTTTGCTGCCCATATTGAGCAAACCCTGATCCAGCATGGTTTTTAATAAGGTATTGACGCGATCCTTTAAGGTTTCACGATTCCAGTGAATATAGAGTTCTTTTTGCAAGAAAGGATAGAAGGTTTCGATATATTCAAAAATCTTTTCTTTGGCAATATGATTATGCCGCTGAAATAGTGAAGCAATTAGAGAAGGAATAGCAAACAAGTGCAAAATATTATTGCTGTAATAAGTCGATAGCACCCGTTCATCGCCTTCGATAGAAATGACGTTGCCTGCGGGGTCGCTGGTTTCATAGGCCATGCCCAGTTTAATTGTGGTTTCCACCAGATCTTTACCGGATTCTTCGCAAATGTTGGTATAACGGCTATAAGGCGCTGCTTTGGCAAAGGCTAACAGTGCATCCAGTTGAGTAATCAACTCGCCTTTATCCATAGCCTGCCTGGGCGTTCCGAGTAAAGCCATACTAACCAAGGAAACGCTATTAATGCTGACACAAGCGTTAATACGGCGATTAATTTCATCACCCAGGTGCAGCATTTGTTGATTCAGCCAATCAGGTTTTTGTTCGCTGTTTTGATATTGGCGCCAGTCAGCAACCCGCTCATCTAAATAGTCAGTGAGTCTGAGTGGCTCGCCAAAGTTTAAATAGACCTTGCCATAAAAACGTTTAAGGGCTTTACGAACGCCAAGCAGTTGGCCAAAGGATTCTTGCTTTTTGGCTTGACCGCGCAGTTCTCCCACATAGCTTTTGCCTTCAAACATTTTTTCATAGCCAATATATACCGGAATAAAGATTATAGGTTTGCGCACACCGCGCAACATGCCTTGCACCGTCATGCCCAGCATGCCAGTTTTGGGTGAAAGCAAACGACCGGTCCGGCTACGACCACCTTCCTGAAAATATTCTACCGGGGTGCCTTTGTTTAACAAACGATACAAATATTCATTAAATACGGCGGTATAAACTTTATTACCTTTGAAGGTTCTGCGTAGGAAAAAAGCGCCGCCTTTGCGTAAAATCGGTCCAATCGGCCAGAAATTCAGGTTAATACCAGCGGCAATATGTGGTGGTGCCAGGCCTTCGTGATAGAGCTGATAAGACAGCAACAAATAATCCGTATGACTGCGATGGCAAGGCACATAAATCAATTCATGATCCTGGGCCAGTTCACGCACCTGTTTGATATTGTTTACTTCAATTCCCGAATAAATTTTATTCCAGAGTCGTGTTAAAGAGTTTGACAAAAACCTGACGGTTCGGGGGCTGTAGTTGGCAGCAATTTCTTTAACGTATTTTTCAGCATCTTTACGCACCTTGGCCATGCTTTTATTAGTGCGGGCCGCTTCTTCCACAATCACTTGTTGTACTGGTGAAGAATTAACAATGCCGCTGATCAGAGCACGGCGATTTTCGCTGCGTGGTCCCATTACTGCAACCCAATGGCGATTAAAATAAACCCGCAAAATCCGTGAAAGTTTATGTGCGGTTTTGGTCGGGTCCTGTTCCAGATCAATAGCATTTGAATTTAGCCGGATTGGCTTGCCGTATTGAATAAAACACTGACGACCTAAAAATAGAATGATCAGTAACTTTCCCAAACGACCAGTTTCTTCCAGATTGGACATCAGGTAGCGAAAGAAAGATTTTTCCTTGCCAGGGTTTCTGCCCCAATAAATGGAAACGGGTACCAATTTGTAATCTTCTTCAGGATTGTGTTTTTGCGCTTCGAGTAGTTGTTTAAAAGCAGTTTTGTGAGCGGTTAGTTTGCGCCGGTCACTCAGCCATTTGGGTCTGTTATTAATAAATAAGCAGGAACCGGAGTCAGGTACTTCATTATCATGATAATAATGAGCCAAAGGTAAATCCAGCATTTTGCTTTGGCGTTTTAAAATGGCAATCGAAGAAATTGATTTAGTCCTTAAAACATAAATCAGTTTATCGTTCTTATTTAAGTTAAGTTCTTGTTTGGGATCGTTAGGCACATGGTGTGCTTTCACCAGCCAATGCAGTGGCGCTTTAAAAAGAGATAAAGCAAAGCGGCTGATGGAATCGGCAATAGACATAAATAATCTCTTATAATAATAATTCTAAGGGCTCAGGATGACTTAAAAAGTCTCTGGGGCTTGCACTAAAGCCATAAGCTCCAGATTGATAAATCGCCACCAAATCGCCAATTTCGGCTTTGGCAAGTTTCATCTTGCTGGCTAATATATCTAGTGGGGTACATAAGGGTCCTACCAAATTAACCAGTTCTTTCTCTAAAGCATCCATTTTATTGGCTATGGCAACTGGATAATTTTTACGGATCACTTGTCCAAAGTTTCCGGAAGCTGCTAAGTGGTGATGCAAACCGCCATTACAAACCAGATAAGTTTTGTCGCGCGATATTTTTTTATCGGTTACCTGACAAATATAAAGACCGGCATTGCCCACAATATAACGACCAAGTTCTAAAATAATTTCACAGCTATTGACCAGTTGAGCATAGTCTTTGAATAAGCGATTTAAGTTATCGGCAATAGGGGATAATTCCAAATGCTTATCACCAGGGAAATAAGGAATGCCCAAGCCACCACCGATATTCAAGTGATCAATCTGGAAGTGGTATTTTTCTCTTAAGCGTTTGACCAGCGCAAAAATATTATCATGGGCGGCAATAATAGCATCGGGATTCAGGTTTTGTGAGCCGGTAAAAATATGCAATCCTTTAAGGCTCAAGGCATCATCTTGTAATAGCTCAAAGACAGGATCAAGTTGCTCAACATCAATTCCAAACTGTTGCGAACCGCCGCCCATCTTCATGCCTGATGATTTCAATTCAAAGTCGGGATTAATCCGAATGGCAATAGCGGCTGTCTTATTAACGTTGGACGCAATTTCCTGGATACGCTCAAGCTCCGTTAACGATTCAATGTTAATACTAATACCGCTGGCGATGGCCATGGCGAGTTCTTGCTCACTTTTCCCTGGGCCGGCAAAGCTGATGTCTTTAGCTTTGATGCTCGAAGCTAAGGCAATTTTTAATTCTTTGCCTGAAGCAACATCCAAGCCATCCATCTGATTGGCAACGTAAGAAACCAGTTGCGGCATAGGATTGGCTTTAATCGCATAATGCAAGCTGACTTGTGGAAACTGTTGGCGCAGACGCTTAATATTTTCGTCAATGATGGCTTTCGAATAGAGGTAAAAAGGCGTTTGCCCAGCAATAGCCGCAATTTCGCTAATAGTTTTACCGGCAACACTTAACTCGCCATTAAGCGTAGCAAACTGCTCCATAGGTGCGTGTGTTATCACTTTTTTGTTAGTAGCTTTATTGCTCATATTATTGTGTGTTCGCCAAACTTTGGTATTGATTCTTTAGCTCAGTGCGATCAATTTTGCCATTTGGATTGCGTGGTAACTTTTCGACCAATTCAATGTACTTTGGTTGCATATAATTAGGCAATTGTTTCATGCAATATTTTCGGATAGCATCTGCATTCAGTTCCGACTCTGCCTTGATAATTAAAGCCACTGCCTGCCCCAATTGATCGTCAACAATACCAAGTGCTGCTACTTCTTTAATTCCATCCAGCAGAAACAAACTATCTTCCAATTCACTGGGGCTAATGCGGTAACCAGAACATTTTATCATATCGTCGGCACGACCAATAAAATATAAAAAGTCATCTTTATCACGCGTCACTTGATCGCCTGACCAAACCGCCAGCTCGGTTAGATAATTGGCCGTATCACCAATGGGTTTAAAGCGGATGGAGGTTTTTTCCGGTGCATTCCAATAACCTAAACTAACGTGTACGCCGCGATGCACCAGTTCGCCAGCTTCACCGGCATCACATTCACTACCATCAGGTCGGCAGACTAAAATTTTTGCGTTCGGAATGGCCTTGCCAATCGAATCCGGTCGCTGATCAATTTCTCCTGGATCTAAATAGGTAGAACGAAAGGCTTCGGTTAAACCATACATCAGAAAGGGCTTAGTTTTTGGTAGCTGCTTGCGTAAGGCTTGTAAGGTGGCTTTGGGCATAGCACCGCCGCTATTGGTGAAGTAACGCAGAGTTTTTTTAGTGGCTTCAGGCCATTCGAGTTGTGCCAGCTGAAACCATAATGGTGGTACCGCCGCCAGTCCAGTTGCTTGATGTTTTTCCACTTGCCGGATTACATCGCGCGGTAACAGGTATTCCATCAACACCACTTTAGCGCCGGCTAATAATCCGGTGGTTATCTGACTCAAGCCATAATCAAAACTTAAAGGTAGAACGGCCAGGATCACATCATCACAGGTATTTTCCAGATAATGACTAACGCTTTGCGCACCGGCAATCAGATTACGGTGTGAAAGACAGACTCCTTTCGGCTTGCCAGTAGAGCCTGAAGTATAAAGAATCGCGGCCAGATCTTGATCGATGCGGCTTCTGGTTTGAAATTCATTTTGTTTATCGAACAATTGATCCCATTGATAGGTATTTAATTCTATAGACTCAGAATCAAACTTATCATCGATCAGTAGTAGATGTTTTAAGTCAGGACTGTCGCAATAAATATCATTTAACTGTTTGGCTCTGGGACCACTGGTCACTAACAGTTCTACATTACAATCATTTAAAATATAGCTGACTTGGTGGGGCTTCAATAATGGATTAATCGGCACAAATACCAGACCTGCGCGACTGGCGGCTAACTTGCTTACCACTGCCTCGATTTGTTTGGGCAAATAGATACCGATGCGGCAGCCTGAGGTTAGCCTCAAGCTGATCAATTGATCCGCCAATTGGCTGACCATTTGCTCCAATTGTTGATAGCTGGCTTGCTGTTTATTATCATCCAGGGCAATTTTTTGCGGAAACTGCAAAGCAGTTTGCGTTAAAATCTGATCAAGCTGGCAATACATTCGATATTATTTATCATTATCAAGTGAGCTGATATTGTAGCTTTTTCAAACAGTTGCGTCAGCTTTCTGGGCACAAACGCTAAAAAATTGTGTAAAAGAAGTTGCATAAAAAATAAGGATAGAACAGCTATGCGCTTAATCTGGATCATCGTTATTGTGCTGATTGGCTACGGCTCTTTGTATCCTTTTAACTTTGATCTATCACGCCAATTACCGCAGGATTTATTGGCCTGGCTTGGTAATTGGGAACAAAGAACCATTCGTAGCGACTTGATCGCCAATATCTTGCTGTTTATCCCTTTTGGTTTTATTGGCGCTTTAAACATTCAACAAGATAACCGCAAATATCCAATTTTATCTGCATTATGTCTGATCTTAATAGGAGTTGGCTACGCTTTATTGTTGCAGCTGTTGCAGTTTTTCCTGCCATCAAGAGTGCCGCACGCTGCTGATGCTTTGGTTAATAGTATCGGCATCTTGCTGGGTATTTCAATGGCGGCCTATACCAATAGCCAAAGGGTTCGACGCCTGATCCCACAGCAGTTCCAATTTCAGCTGACTCCGGCCTTATTGGTGTTAATCTTGTGGCTGGGCTGGGCTTTTTTCCCTTATATTCCTGTCTTTGAGGCCAAACAGATTGGCATTGGCATCGAAACCGTTTACCAAAGTGGTTGGCAATGGCAATTGTGGTTAACCTTTTTGCTTTTTTGGCTGATTTTTTATTTCAGCTTTGGACGTGTGATGGGGCGTAATTATCATTCAGGTATTTTATTGGCTCTGGCAATTTTTATTATGGTGATCAAGCTTTCCATGTTTCACAGTCAGCTCGGTTGGAGTGAAATTACTGCGGTGCCGTTGGCTTTAGTGATATATCGTGGGCTATCAGAAAAAATACAGCTTTGGCTGATCAGTCTTGGTGCCTTGACTCTATTGGTATGGCAAGCACTGGTGCCCTGGCAGTGGTTAGGTGCCGAACAAGTGCCGAATGCTATTCAATGGGTGCCGTTCAAGGACTTTCTAGGCGGCAGTACCTGGTATCATTTAAGCAATCTTCTGGAATATTCCCTGTTACTTTCATGTTTGGGCTATGGCATAGCTCGCTGGTTAAAAAGTTTTCGTTTATCGATCGCCATTATGTTAATAATTGCTTTAATTATCAGTAGTTTACAGTTATTTATTGTTGGCAAAACCCCCGACGTAACTAATCTTATTATGGTGCTGATTTTAGGTTTTTTGTTTGAGCGCATCGATCATATGCGTCATTAGAAGTTGTAGGCACCACTCTCCACTGTTATCTCGGCAGGCCATTGGGTACAATGCAACTAACGTTTACATCAATTACTATTAGTCGGGAATTTTATGAAAGACATTCTTATTGTCCCTTCGATTTTATCTGCCGATTTTGCCCGCTTGGGTGAAGAAGTTGATAGTGTGCTGAAGGCGGGAGCAGATTGGGTACATTTCGATGTGATGGATAACCATTATGTGCCAAATCTAACCATTGGCCCGATGGTTTGTCAGGCGTTGCGCGATTACGGTATCACGGCGCCAATTGATGTGCATTTGATGGTAAAACCGGTGGATCGAATTATCCCGGATTTTGCCAAAGCAGGAGCTACTTATATCAGTTTTCACCCTGAAGCCACCGAGCATTTGGATCGTACCATCGGTTTGATTAAGGAACATGGTTGTAAAGCCGGTGTAGTCTTGAATCCGGCAACATCGCTGGATTGTCTGGAATATGTGATGGATAGGCTGGATTTGATCCTGTTAATGTCGGTCAATCCAGGATTTGGTGGGCAGAAATTTATTTCCTCGGCTTTGCAAAAAGCCAAAAAAGTACGCCAACTGATAGATGAGTCAGGTTATGACATTCGCCTGGAAATTGATGGTGGCGTTAAGGTGGATAATATTGGCGAAATAGCTGCTTGTGGAGTTGATACCTTTGTTGCTGGCTCTGCCATCTTTAATAGCAGTGATTATAAAGCCATCATTAGCCAGATGAAGCAAAATGCTAAGGTCTGTTGCTAAGGCGTTTATCGAATACAAATGCGCAAACTGGTTTGGCTGCTGGCCATATTATTAACTTTAGGCATTATTGTTCATTACCTTAATGATCAAGTAGCCATAGCGCATTGTTTGGAGCAGGGCGGTAGTTTTAATTACCAAACCGATTTTTGTTCGTTTAGGGAAAGCTATCAGGGTTCCAAAGGGTTTATCGAAAATCATCTGGCCTTCTTCCTGATGTGGCTGGTGGCTTTTATTGCCGCAATCGCCAGTTTAATCATCGGTCAGGTGGGTACTAATCCAGAAATTTCCAAGCCATCAAAAAATACAAAAAAACGTCTTTTGATGATCGATAATTACGATTCTTTTACCTATAACTTGGTGCAGTATTTTGGTGAAATCGGCCTTGAAATGGAGCAAGAATCTAATAGTAAAGCGGGCTTGGAACTTATCATTAAGCGTAATGATGAGATCACAATCAAGCAAATTGAAACCCTGAATCCAGATTATATTGTTATTTCCCCAGGGCCATGCACTCCTGATAAATCAGGTGTTTGTTTGGAAGTGATAACTCACTTCGCTAATAAAAAACCCATTTTAGGCGTTTGTCTTGGGCATCAGGCTATGGCGCAGGTGTATGGTGGTGATGTGGTTCGAGCCGAGCAAGTGATGCATGGTAAAACTTCCAATATTTATCATAATGGCCAGGGAGTCTTTAAAAATTTGCCCAGTCCTTTTAAAGCTACTCGTTACCATTCGCTGATTGTTAAAGCCAATACTCTGCCAAAAGAATTTGAGATCACTGCTTGGACACAAGATACCAATGGCGACTTGGAGTATATTATGGGGATTCGCCATAAAAATTTACCGATGGAAGGCGTACAGTTTCATCCGGAGTCGATACTTTCGGAATATGGGCATCAGATCCTAAGAAATTTTTTAAGAGGATAAAATTATCTTTTTATCCTTATGCTTCGTTACTAATAATTTTAAAAGCTCCTCATTTACTAGAGTAAAATCGTCATTTTAAAATTATTAAAGCCTTGCCTAAGAATAAAAATCTGAATTTTATTAGATTTAGAAAGCCAAGCTTATCAGCAGAATAAAAGGAACAAAATCTTAGGGCTATAAAAAAGCCTGAGATTAACTCAGGCTTTAAAAAGTGTTGTCATTCCAGCGAAAGCTGGAATCTTATAATTGATAACAAGACTCAATAGACCCTGCGCCGCAGGCACTCCCAAAAAAGTCGCCTTCGTCAGGATGAGATAAATATCACCTTGCGCCAAAAATCACCATGGTTTTACCTTTAACGTAAATATGGCCTTGTTCTTCTAGTGCTTTTAATACTCGCCCGACCATTTCACGCGAACAGCCGACGATACGGCTAAGCTCCTGGCGGGTAATTTTAATTTGCATACCATCCGGGTGAGTCATGGCATCGGGTTCTTTGGCCAGCTCCAGCAGGGCATGGGCTACTCGACCAGTGACATCTAGGAAGGCTAAATCGCCAACCTTGCGGCTGGTTTTTTGCAGGCGCACGGCCAGTTGAGTAGAGAGCTTGAACAGAATATCCGGATTTTCACGTGTGACCTGGCGGAAGCGATCATAGCTGATCTCTGCGACTTCACACTCGGTTTTGGTGCGCACCCAGGCGGTGCGATCATGCTCATCGGTAAATAAGCCCATTTCACCAAAGAAATCCCCTGGATTTAAATAAGCCAATACCAACTCACGACCTTCGTCGTCTTCAATCAAAACTGAAACTGAGCCTTCTAGTAAGAAATAGAGGGTATTAGAAGAGTCGCCAGCATAAATTAAAGTGCTTTTCGCAGGAAATCGTCTTCTTTGGCAGTGATCCAAAAAACCTAAGATGGTTTCGTCTTGAGCCAAATGAAAAGGTAATGGCATTTAAGTATCCTAAATTGTCCGATTTATGCCCTAAATACTAATCTTCTACCTGACCAAAAGCAAATTTCCGATTAAACTATAATTTATGAAGGTAGTAACTGGGTCACAAAACGACTAATTGGTGATAAAAAGATGAAAGTAACGATTGATTGGCTGGAAGGCATGAACTTTGTTGGCGCTAACGAACAAGGCCAGCGGGTACAATTCGGTGGTGATGGCGATTATGTATCGCCAATGGAAAACCTGCTGATGTCAGTGGGTGCCTGTGCTTCGATAGATGTGGTGATGATTATGCAAAAGTCGCGTCAACAAATTTGTGGTTGTCGCTGCAAGTTAACAGGTGGGCGGGCCGATGAGCCACCAAGACGTTTTACCAGCCTTAAGTTGCATTTTGTGGTTTCGGGTAAGGATTTATCCGTAAAGCAAGTGAAAAAAGCGGTTGATTTATCGGTAGAGAAGTATTGCTCAGTGATGCATTCTTTGGATAAAAAAATGCCCGTCAGTACTAGTTTTGAAATAGTTCCGGTTTAAAAATTTAAGAGAGAAATAACCTTGAAAAGACCTGATAACCATTTAGGAATGCGCCATTTGGCCTTGTTTGTGGAAAAGTTTGAAGCTACCGAACATTTTTATGTTGAATTAATTGGCATGGAAGTGGAATGGCGGCCAGATAAAGATAATGTGTATTTAACCTCAAAAGGTCATGACAATCTGGCGCTACACCGCCAACAAGAAGATTTAGATACCAGTGGTGGTCAAAAGTTGGATCACTTGGGTTTTATTATGAGTACCGCCGATGAAGTTTACGAGTGGTATGAATTTTTTAAATTCAATAAGGTAGAAATTTTTACCAAACCAAGATTACATCGCGATGGCGCGACCAGTTTTTATTGTGCTGATCCGGATGGTAATCGAGTACAGATGATCCATCATCCGCCGATTGTAGAGTCATTAAAATAATGAAAATCTACGTTATCAGTCTACTACAATCGAAAGACAGAAAAGAATCCATGATCAAGCAGTTGGCGCCGCTGAATTTAGACTATCAATTTTTTCCAGCAGTAAATGGCTATAATAAAGAACACCAAAAATTTGAACAAGCAGCACCTGTATTATCAGAAACAAAAACAGGCAGGCCAATGCTGGATACGGAAACAGCCGTTTTTGCAAGTCATTATAAATTATGGCAGAAAGCCGTAGCGTTGAATGAGTCTATCATTATTTTAGAAGATGATATTGTCTTAACCAATCAATTTGAGTGGGCAGTCAAAGAGCTGATCCCAAAGTTAACCAACCAATACAGTTTAATTAAATTTAGATCTACATTTGAAAAAAAACACAGAGCCAGAGAAACATTAAATGAAGGATTTGAGCTGGTTCAGTATTATAATTTGCCATTGGGAGCACAAGGATATGCACTTACTCCTGGAGCTTGTAAAAAGCTGATAGCAAATAGCAATAAATGGTTATGGCCAGTTGATAATTATATTGAAATGTCTTTTTTACATGGAGTCGATTGTATTGAGCTAAGACCGAATCTTATTGCTAATCCTGAAGAAAACCAATCGACTATAGAAAATAGAAGGAAACGCAAGAAAACTCTAAAGAATAAAATTAAGCGAGAGCTGTATAAAATAAGTGTTTCTTTGCAAATGTTGCTGTATAAAATAAAGCAGTTATTTTAGGAATCTTGGTTTTATTTGTCTTTATAAAATAATATTATCGGTATTGGGATATTTCCCTGTCCATAAACTAAAAGATTCTGCCCCTTGTCCTATTAACATGCCCAAGCCAGTAAATTGTTGAGTGGTAAATTCTTTAGTGGCCTGGATAAAACTTTCAGCTTTCACGCCATAGTTTAAATCATAAGCTTTGGCATCCAGATCAAAATAAATATCTGCCAGATATTGTTCTGCATTTTTGCTCACCGAATTAACTACCAGATCGATATGATCTTCTTGTTGATAAATTTTAATTTTGCCCAGATGGGATAAATCATTGGCCAATTGCTCTGCTTTGGATTGGGTGCGATTAATTAAATAGACTTCAAAACCATCAAGCAGTAGTGCGGAGGCAATGCAACGAGCAACGCCACCAGCACCAAGCAACACAGCTCGCTTGTTATTAAAATCAAGTTGCTTGTTATAGAGATCACGAAGAAATCCCATACCATCGGTGCTATCGCCAAGAATACCTTCTTTGGTCATAACTAGGGTATTCACGCTATTGGCATTTTCAGCTCTTTGCGTAATGATATGGGCATAATCCAATGCTTGCAGTTTAAAAGGCGCAGTGACATTCAGGCCTTTACCACCTGATTCAAAAAAGTCATTTAAGACACGGTTAAAGCCTTTTGGGCTAGCACAAATTTTTCCATAGCTGATTGGCAGCTTAAACTGGGTAGCAAATTGTTGATGTAGTTGTGGCGAAAGGCTATGTGAAATAGGATTGCCGATGACCCCATAACGTAGTTTTTGTGTCATAACTTAACCTATAAAGCCCGCAATCAAGTAGAAAATAATAGTAACTCCACCGGCAAACAGTGCGTAGGGCAATTGGGTTTTAACATGCTCCAATAGATCACAACCCGCGGCTAATGAGGATATTACGGTGGTGTCAGAAATAGGTGAAGCATGATCGCCAAATACCGCTCCGCCTAATACTGCACCTAATAATAAACTCGGATCGATGCCTAAATTAACAGCAATGGGCATAGCAATCGGGATTAATATACCAAAAGTGCCCCAGGAAGTTCCGGTGGTAAAAGCAATAAAGCCAGCCAGGATAAAAATTAGAGCTGGGATCGACCAGTTAGGCAACCATTCACCAATGGCGCTGGCGACAAATTCCCCCGTACCCAGCGCTTTCATGGATGAGGATAATGCAAAAGCCAGCAGTACTAAGGTCACCAGCGGCAATAATTTTCCCATGCCTTTAAAGGATTCTTCCACCAGTTCGGTGGTCGGCTTTTTAGCATCAAATCTTAATAATAAAAAACTTAGCACGATAGACAAGATCACAGACCATAAAACAGATTTTGAGCCAGAGCCATTGCGCAAATCGCCATCACCAGTGAAGTACATAAAAACCAGAATACTAACCACCATAAAGACTAACGGTATGAGCATGTATCTTTTTTTTGTGGCCGCTTCCAATTGCATTGAGTTATTAGAAGCCGCTAGGGTTTCTGAAGATTTCATAGGGCCGTAAACTTTGGTTGAGATAACCGTATAGAAAACCACGACCAAAGTGATCAAGGCATAAAAGTTTAACGGAATACTGCCAATGACCACAGAATTAGCATTAGCCACTTCTGTTTTCATCACTTCCGCCAAAATGGCTGCTCCCCAACCATTAAGCAGGATCAGAACACTAATTGGAGCACAAGTAGAGTCAATAATATAAGCCAAACGAGCACGGCTCATATTAAAGCGGTCGAATAAACTTTGTGATGAAACTCCGGCGGTTAGCACGCTCATATTGGTATCAATAAAAATACTTGATCCTAAAACCGCAGGTAACAGGCCAGCTTTGCGCTGATTATTGACATAATGTTTACGGGTTAACCATTCCACCAGTGCGGCAACCCCGCCAGAGATTTTGATCAACTGGATTAAAGCACCGATCAATAAACTGAACATTAATACACGGGTTGAATAGTTGCTTTCAAAGACGCCAACAACTCTTTCCACCATCTGTGAAAAAGCAGTAATAGGATTGCCACCAATCAAAATCAGTTCTGCAGAAAAAATGGCAACCACTAAAGCCAGAATAACTTGGCGTTTCCAGATGGCCAATATAATTGCTAAAATGGGCGGGAGAATTGTTAACCAATCAGCGCTTAACCAGGACATAGAATCTTTTATTTGTTCAGTTAGCTAAACCATAAAACAAAGCCATTCGAAATACAATGATGCACGATAAGCAAATTAAAAAACAATTTATTGCTGGAGCAAGATGCTCAGTTTGTGGCCAACAAGATGTCCTGGTTTTTTATCGAGAAGATGAAAAGCCAGTGCGTGAATGTGTCGAATGTGGTTTTAAAGAGGTTTTAGTTGAGGAAAAGGAGTCAGAAAATAATTTGCAAATAAATATAAAAAATATTTGACTTTATTTTTTTGTAGAGTATCATTCTCCGCCACACAAAAAGAGATTTGCAATCTAAATTTTTTACGAGAAATAAAATGAAACGCTATTTTGATTTACATCAACTAATGAATAAAAACTGGGAGATAACTCCAGCATAGCGTGCGCCTATAGATTTAGAAAGGCGCTACTATATAAGCGCCTTTCGGAATAAGAAAAACCCCGAAAGGTAAAGCTCTCGGGGTTTTTTATTGGGAAATTAAAATTATGAAAACATTTATAGAATATTTGGTTTTGAATTATTCGCTGCGTAATGTAGGTGAAACAGTGCACCCGTCTGTCTTTATCAAGTATGCACAAGTGGATGCGATCATTGAAAGAAATATGGATGAAAAATATAGCACAGAATTTTAAGCGGTCTCTTGTTATGGGAGGCTAGTGCCTCTCAGGATAAAACCCTGTTAGGCAAAAGTTTAACAGGGTTTTTTTATTCCTAGATGGAGGTGACTTATGAAAATAAAAAATAAATTGAATTACTCCTTTTGAAGTAATGAGTAAACGTAGAAAGGGATTCCCTTCAGAAACGCAAGTAAAGAAAGGCGTGAGGGTGGTACACGGAGATAAAGAATTGCACGAAAAATTAGGGCGGAATGATCCTTGTCCTTGCGGTTCATGGAGGAGTTTTTAAGAACTGTTGTATGAAGACGGGAAGATATGATGGTAGTAGACGAGATTATTACTGCCGATAAGAAATAAATGCACTTGTAGCTCAGTGGTAGAGCAGCTGGCTGTTAACCAGTTAGTCATAAGTTCGAATCTTATCAGGTGCGCCAAAAATAAGAAGCGTTTGTGGCTCAATTGGCTAGAGCATCCGGCTTTTAACCGGAGGGTTACTCTCTACAAGAGCAGGGGTTCGATCCCTACCAGACGCACCAAATTTTGAATTGAGTAATTACTCAATTCGATAAACGACTTAGATAGTCAATATGATTAGCGGCTCTGTATCTGATGCAGGCTGGCGCAGGAGCTTTGCTTTACTGTGTACCAAGATTATTGATTGCTAAGAACTGGACTGCGAATCCAGATGCACTTTGTAGCTCAAGTGGATAGAGCGGCAGACTCATAATCTGTGTGTTGTCGGTTCGACTCCGACCAAAGATAACCATTGTCTTAGGGTGACAAAGCGGTAAAGGCGAAAGCCTGGGGTTCAAGTCCCCACTATGTAAACAATAGAGGTGTCGATGGATAAGGTTGCTGATAAAGAACTTTAGACATCAGTCTCGATAAATGAGTATTAAGTCAATGTGATAGTTTCCGAACCATAGAATGTATGAAATGGAGCAGGAAAAATAATAAAAAAAGGATTAGACAGTATGTCGAACAGCCTATGGATTCTGAATTATCATAAACTGCAATACCAGTTTATTAAGGCAGGCACCTCGCCATTAATAATTTCAATAACAGCAAGGAGAAATATGATGTTAGGAATTAACAAAATTAAAGTTGCCGATAACGAAAGAGTATTGGTGTATAGAAATAAGAACTTAGATAGAGTCTTGACTGCTGGTCAGTACTGGATCACCAGTTTAATTGATGAAGTCGTAGTTGATAGATACGACATCACTGATATCAAATTTGAGCATGTTAAAAATAAATATTTGATGTCTCAATATACAGATAAATTATCTGATTTGGTTGAAGTGGTAGAAATTTCTGATCAAGAAGTGGCTTTGATCTATGTGGATAATAAATTATTCGAAGTATTAGAAACTGGCGCATATGCTACTTATTGGAAGACTAATCAGGCTTTGAAAGTAGAAAAGTATGATTTAACAGAAGACAAACAAGTCAGCAAGAAAGTGATCAGCTTAATGCAAGGCAATGCTAAGTTAGGATTGGTAAGAAAGTTGCAAGATGCTATTTACTTGGCTCAAGTTGGAACTCAGGAAAAGGGTTTGTTAACTATTAACGGAAAAGTAATGCAGATCTTAGATACTGGAACTTATGGTTACTGGAGATATAACCAAAATGTTTCTGTAAAGATTATGGATATGAAATTACAGAACATTGAAGTATCAGGACAAGAGATCTTAACCAAAGACAGAGTCAGCTTGAGAATTAACTTAAGTGCTAATTATCAAGTTGAGGATGTTATGACCCTAGTGACTAAGGTTAGCGATGCAATGGATTTTGTATACAAAACCATGCAATTAGCTTTAAGAGAAGCGGTTGGAACAAAGTCTTTGGATGAGTTGTTAACTGATAAGAGTACTTTGAACAGTGTGATTGAAAAAGATATTCAAAACGTTGTGAAAGAGTATGGTGTTAGCGTAAAAAATGTAGGGGTTAAAGATATTATTTTGCCTGGTGAGATGAAAGAGATCTTAAATCAAGTGGTGCAAGCGCAAAAAGCTGCTGAAGCAAACTTGATTAAGCGGAGAGAAGAGACTGCCGCAACGAGATCTTTGTACAACACTGCTAAAATGATGGAAAACAACACTACATTGATGCGGTTAAAAGAATTAGAAACTTTGGAAAAGGTTACTCAAAAAGTAGACAAAATTAATGTTTATGATGGATTAAATGGAGTTTTAAACGGCTTGGTTTCTATTTCTGATAAAATTAATTAAGCGGATCATTTGATCCGCTTTTTTATTCAACCGATAACTTTAAGCCTTTTTGGTAAGCTTCTTGTGCGTTAATAGGGTGTCCTAGTTGTTCAAAAGTTTTAGCCAGATAAAGGTAAGCTTCAGCTGTTGGTTTGATCTCTATGCTCTGCTCCAGATAAGTTTTGGCTTTACCCCAGAGTTGGGCATTTAACGAGAGTTTACCAAGAGCTATTAGTAATTTTTCATCGCTAGGCTGAGATTTTAACCACTGCTCAGCATTGGCGAGCTGTTTATTGGGGTTGTCGGTTTTAATATTGCCGTACAACTCAACTAATGCAATATCCCAGTTTGACTTTAACGTTTGCTGGATTAAGTTTTCAGCAGATTCATTTTTTTCATGTTGGGCTAATGTTTGGCTGTAAATTAAAGCTATTTCAGGCTGCTTTTTTAGGTTTTTAGGAACTTCTGACCATAAAGTTTCCATCTTTTCAAAACCCTTGTTTTGAGCCCGACGGAGTCGATTCAGCCAAGCCATTTTTTCTATATCAAAAAGCTCTTGCTCACTAAATACCTGGTGTTTTTTAAGCTTGGGTATTATGCCAATCAAGGATTTCCAATCTTCCAGTTTGCTATAGGCTTTTTGCAAAAGTTTTAAGACAAAAGGATGATTGGCATTAATGGATTTAAGGTGTTTTAAGCTGGCTAAAGCACTTTCATATTGCTGGCTCTCCAGTTGTAATTCAACCTGAGTCAAGCCAACCGCCATTTGTGCGTCGGGCTCGGATTGTGCGGCTAATTTCAAAAATTCATCACGTTTAGCCAAATCGCCTTGCTGCTGTGCGGCGCGGGCTGCTCCGAGATAATTGATCAACCGGGTATCATTGCTATTGGCACTTTTCACCAATAAAGTTTGTGCTGTTTTCCAATGCCCTTCGGACAAGGCAATCATACCATCAATGGTTTGTTGGCGAGCTTTTATGGATCTTCGGCCGCCAAACCAACCTAAAGTTTTGTTACTGGTAGTTAACAGATAACGAATTAATAACCAGCCAAACCATAGAACCAAAAACGCAATAACCAATGCTGTTACTGCAAAATAGTTCTGAAATTCGATGGCAGTTTTTTCAAATACAATATAAGTGGAACCTTTGACATGGCGAATAAAAGGAACCGACAAGAGGCCGATAAAAATACCTGTAATGACATACCAGCGGAACTTCATTGCTCTGCTCCGTCATCGTTTGATTTTTTCTCGGAAGTTTCGGCTTCATTGTTCAGTCGTTGTAATGATTCTTGAATTTTTTGATTGATATCGCCGCTCTGTCCCAAGTCCAACTCCTCTTGTGCGGCTTCATTAGTTGGAGCCTGTTCAAGAGTCGGGGATTGTAGCCATTGTTGTAAACGTTCTTGATGATTGTCTTTAATAAGCCGTAAAGAATTTAAATGTGTGGGCAACTTTATGGCAACTTTGGCTTGTACTGCTAAATTTAGTTGTTCCAGCAGAGTATTAGAAACTGAATTGGTTACATAAAACTCTTTGATCCAGGCAATCACTTCCTGTAAGGCGGTATCATAGGCTGATTGTTGATGGCGCAAAGCTGCCAGTTGTGCCATTTTTAAATTCAGCAAAAGGTTTTGTTCCAATAAGCTGGCTTGTTGTGGATTAATAAAAGGTTTAACCGCTTGTTCATAGTGATGAATTTTATAGTAATCACTAAAGGTATTGCGGATATTGTTTTTAAAAGTTTGCCAGGCGCTGGGATCGGTTTCTATCTCTTCAGTGCTTTCAATAACGGGGCTATCCAGTTTTACGCTGGCCAGTTCCAGTTGAGGAACCAGTTCTTGCGCACTATCCAGTTTTACCAAGATCCCATCAATATCCAGAGAGCCGACGGATTTAATCTGGCTAATATCATTGCTAATAGCGCGTCTTAAAGCCAAAAAGTTGGAATCGCCTGTGGCTAGAATTTGTTGATCAGCGGTTTCCAACAAAGCCACTATGGAGCCAATATCATCGGAATAATGGAGTTTTTGTGCGGCTTGTCGAATTAGGTATTCGGCCTCAGCAATTTGCCAGTCTTTGGCCTGAGTAGCTGCATCGGCACTTAAGGATTGAAACTTGCGTTGGCTGGTGATTAGCTGTTGCTGTAAGGCTGTTACTTGTTGATGGAATTCTTTTTCTAATTGTTGAGCCTGGTTTGATTGTTTCGATTGAATGGCCAAAAGCTGTTCAATTTGCTGATTTTGCTGCTTAATGGTTTTTTCCAGGATTACTAAGCGATCGATTTCACCACTAGTTGGTTCGGTTTCACTGGCAGCAAAATTTTGCCAAAGCCAATAAGCGCCATAGCCCAGAGCTGTTAAAATGATCAGCCATAAAATCAATTTGGGTAAAAGGGATTTCTTTTTTGGTTTGGCATCACCATGTTGGTTTGATGGCTGATCGTCTTCCAGCTCTAAAGCTTCGATTAATTCGTTGTCGTGATTTTCCTGTTCGCTCATTGTTTTACTCTGTTCAATGGGTGTTACTGCAAATTTATGTTGATGATCATGTTGTTGACGCCAGTCAAGGCAGGCTTCCAATAGATCCTCATCGCCAGCACTGTTAGCAGTATAGCAATTTGTCAGCCCTAATTGTGCAGCCTTGTCACTAATTCTGCGACTTGCACAAATAAAGGCAATCTGCTGGCGTAAAGATTTTGCAGAAGTTTGCAAAGATTTGGTCTCTTGCAAGTCAATTTGATGCAGGCTCAGGTTCAGCAATTGTTCGCTGGTCACAATAATGGCCATGGGTTCGTTGTTATCCAGCGGTGGGAACTGCTGAGCTATACCAATACGCTGGTAGACTTCAGCGATATGCAATGAGTAGCTTTGGCTGAGTTTTTGCTCTAATAACTTACGGCCTTTATTGCCTCGAACCAGTAACAGTTTTTGTATTGCTGACTGCCCATCAAGTTCATGAATTAAAGCCAAAATCCCTTCACTATCAAAGGTTTCCGGCAGCAGTGATTCAAAGCCATATTCTGACAGTAGCTTTTGAGTGGCCCGGCCAACGGCAATCAGGATTTTATTGGATAAATTGGCTTTTTGTGACTCTGAGAGCTGCGTAATAAAAAAAAGAACCGCTTGCTGGCTGATAAAAATAAGGCCATCGAACTGCTCCAGATTTTTTGTGATCGTTGCTGAAGAAAAGTGAGCATTGGCGGTAAAATCGATCAGTGGCTTGCTGATCGTTTTAAAGTCGTGCTTGTTTAATAGCTGTGCTAATTTCTCAGCGTAGGGCTGAGGCCTGGTAATAATGGTTAAAAAGCCTTGTTTAGCCATTTAGCGATTTATCTACAGAGCCGTTTGCTACCATAGCCGTTTGTATCAATTCTAGCGCGCCTTGTTTTATAAGTTGTTCGGCCACCCGGTTGCCAATGGCAATGGCATCTTTTTTATGGCCTTCAGCATTGGCAGTGATTATGGTTTGTTGCGAACCGACCAGAGCTTTAAGGGTTAATTGCTCCTGATCGATAGTGGCAAAAGCCGCTACCGGTACCTGGCAAGAAGCTTCCAGCGTTTCGGTAATACGTCTTTCTGCCAGCACTCTTAATTGGCTGTCGGGATCGCAAAGTGGCGCTAACAAAATATCCAGCTCCGGATCATTTGCACGTGCTTCGATGCCTACTGCGCCCTGGCCTGGGGCTGGCAGCATTTGTTCGGGTGTGATTTGACTGGCGATACGGCCTGTTAATGCAAGTCGTTTAAGTCCAGCGGAAGCCAGAATAATGGCATCATAATCGCCATTGTCAAGTTTAGACAAACGGGTACCTACATTGCCTCTGAGATCCTTAATTTTTAGATCGGGCCTTAATGTGAGCAACTGAATTTTACGGCGCATACTGGAAGTACCGACGATAGCGCCTACAGGTAGAGCATCGAGATCATGATAACGGTTGGAGACAAAAGCATCGGTGGGATCTTCGCGCTCACAAATGACTTTCAATGCCAGCCCGTCAGGAAAGCGATAAGGCACATCTTTCATGGAATGAACTGCAATATCGGCGCGGCCATCAAGCATGGCCTGTTCCAATTCTTTGACAAACAAACCTTTACCACCAATTTTAGTTAAAGGCGTGCCCAGAATCTTATCACCCTGAGTAGTCATGGGAACCAGTTCAACAACCAGCTCAGGATAAAGTTGCTGTAACCGAGATTGAACGTATTCGGCTTGCCAAAGGGCTAAAGGGCTTTGGCGAGTGGCAATACGCAAAGTAGAAATACTCATGAATAGATTGTTGTTAAAATATTTATAATCACTTTTAGTGTGGCAATTTTATCATAGAAGTCAGCAAGTCGCTAAAACTGTATGGCTGCTTATTTGATTCAGGTTTTAAGGTGTTTTCGTAACTCGGACTGGTGGCGGCGGCTGACTTTCGGTTTGGCATCAATCTCTTTTAAAATGACGTGCATCGCATCTTGTTTGTTTTCAATACCCAATAAAAAGTGTTTATTAATTAGGGTTGAGCGGTGGATCCGCATAAAAAGGTTCGGGTATTTCTGCTCAAATTCTTTCAGGCTATCAGTGGTTAAATATTTTTTATTAGTTAAATGCACCTCTGTGTATTTATGATCAGCATGCAGATAAATGATATCAGCAAGAGCAACTTTATGGGTGCTGGAAGCGTCTTTTAATACAATAAATGGTTGCTGGTTTTGCTTGGGCAGGAATTTTTTAATAGCAGCAACCAGACGCTCACTGCGAATGGGTTTTAATAAATAATCTTTGGCGTTAACTTCAAAAGCTTCTAAAGCATATTCGTCATAAGCAGTGGTAAAGATCACCTGACTGCTAAAGTTCTGCTGTTGTAGCCAATTGGCCAGTTGAATACCATTCATGGCGGGCATCGAGATGTCCAAAAAAACTAATGCGGGCTGATAATTCTTGATGAGCTCCATTGCCTCTTCAGCATTTTCAGCTTGCCCAATCAATTCAATCACATTGATCGATGCAAGCAAACGCTTTAAGCGATCCCTTGCGGGTTTTTCATCATCCACGATTAAAGCAGTCAGTTTTAATTGATTTTCCATCTTGACTATTCAAACTCAATGGCAAGTCGTTTGGGGATCTTTAAGATACAGTAAAAGGTATCACCAGAACTATGATAGTTCAATTTAGCTCGATCCTGATACAACACTTCCAGACGTTGGCGAATATTATTTAAAGCCAAAGAATTGCCCTTGTGCATCGAGGTTGTTGTATGCGGTAAGGGATTGGTGATCTCTAATTGAATGTGGTTTCTGGTGCTAATGCCTTTTATTAGAATAGTGCCACCGTCTTTACGATTTTGTACACCGTGATAAACTGCATTTTCGATAATTGGCTGTAATAACAATGGTGGAAAGGGCAGCTGCTCGTTAATGGTATCGGTTTGCCATTCGACTTTTAGTTTGTCACCTAAACGCTGTTGTTCCAGCTTTAAATATTGATTACAAAGATTTTTTTCTTCCACAAAAGCAATTAGTTTGTCTGAGCGTTGCATACTGGCGCGAAAGATATCTGCCAAATCAAGAATAGATTCTTCGGTTCTTTCAGGATCTTGAGCCGCTAAATTGGCTAAAGTATTCAGGCTATTAAATAAAAAATGTGGGCGGATCCTCGATTGTAGTGCTTGTACTCTGGCTTCGGCTTCGGCTTGTATTTGTAGCAGGCTATTTTGTTGCAAGTAATAATAACGAAAGAAAATACTGCTAACGATAAAGGCAATAGCAGCATTACGAAACAGGTTCCAGAAGCTTAGTGGTTCGGCCAAATAAAGCAGCAAAAGCAAGCTAAATATCAAGCTGATACTAGTGGTGATGACAACCGCCAGTAAAGAAAATTTCTGTAGGCTTAACTTTGCAAAATGCTTTTTAATCAGGCACAAGATGCCGATACTGCTCAGTGCGGTCCACAAATTAAATAAAGCAAAGCTGGAAAAATTATACCAAAAATTAAAGCGCCAATTATTAGCCATAAAAGCCATTAGAAAAGCCAATAGTACACAGGCAATAATGGTCAGGTATAAAATGCTGGCACGGCAAAAATCCGGCAGCTGTGACATTTGTGGCACTTCATTTTTCATAGGCTAATAGTCGCCTAAATTGAAGAAAAAAGCCAATAAAATCAAATGTTGCCAGGAATGGGTAAAGGTTCCTGATTACTAAATTCTAGGCCAGTTGCTGTTGAATGTATTGACTGATGGCGGCAATTTCAGGAGGGCAAACTGCATGTGGCATCGGATAATCCTGCCACAAAATCTGGTAACCATTTTCGGTTAGCAGTTTGGCGCTGGATTGAGCTCTTTGCATGGGTACCACGGGATCCTGCGAACCATGTGCCATAAATATCGGGGTATTCAGGTTTGCCTTGGTTTTTTCAGCACTAAGCTTTTCGGTAACGGTTAAGTAAGTTGAAAGGGCGATAATGCCGCCAATTTTAAAGTTTAAGCGGGTGGCCAAGTGCAAGGTTACAGCACCGCCTTGTGAAAAACCTGCTAGCAGGATCTTATCTGCGGCAATGCCTTTATCTAATTCTGCTTGGAGCAGATGCATAATTTGATCGGCTGATCGGCGTACCCCAGTCTCATCCTCTCTTTGCGATAGATCGGCATTGCGAATGTCATACCAGGCGCGCATGGGATAACCGTTGTTAATGGTAACGGGCATTACTGGAGCGTGGGGGAAAATAAAACGTACGCCCAGTTCAGGATTTAATCTTAATTCTGGTACTATAGGTTCAAAGTCGTGACCGTCGGCTCCCAGGCCGTGTAACCAAATAATGCTGGCTTTGTGTTCTGAGGAAGGTTCTATGGTGACGCAGGGCAGTAATTCATTGTCAGACATATTATTGACCTTGATGTTGATTGTTAGTATTCGAGTTGAAAGTTAGCATCAACGCCAGTTTGTTCGGTAAAGACTCGGTTCAATAATACCCCCAGTTTTTCACCATCCCGATCCGTTTGCCAGTCGCCATCGATCCAATCCAGATGGTAGCCCCCGCTTTTTGCTGCCAGCCACAACTGTTTGACGGGCGCTTGACGGTTAAGGATCAGTTTGCCAGCAGTGCCTAAGCTGATGGTCAAGATCCCAGCGCTGGTTTCATAATCCAGGTCCATATCGGTTTGTTGGATCAAATCCTCAATCGCCTCTTCTATGGCGAGTAAAGTCTGTTCAATTTTGTCGTTAAATTCACGGTTATTCATGGTATTTTTGACCTGAGATCAGGAAGCGCTTAATGTCTGCTCGCTAACTGCCTCAGATTGTAAACTTATCTTGCAGATAAAGCCAAGCTCATGCAAGATATTGGGACTTTTTCATGAAAATCATAGTCTTTAATGCTTAAACGCAAAATAAAACTTATATTGGCTATTTTGGCGTTGGGTCTGGTGCTATCGGCCTGCGGACAAAAAGGCCCATTACGTCATCCCGATCAAGAGCCAGCAGCCACTATGCGAGGTGGTCTCTAATGTTACTACATTTTAGTAAAATGCATGGACTGGGAAATGATTTCGTGGTGCTTGATGGTATCAATCAGTCAGTTTATTTAAACAGGGAGCAAGTTGCTCGATTGAGTAACCGTAACTTTGGTATAGGCTTTGACCAGCTTTTATTGATTGAAGCACCTCAGCATCCGAACACTGATTTTCACTTTAAGATTTTTAACGCGGATGGCAGTGAATCAGGGCATTGTGGTAATGGTGCGCGTTGTGTGGCTAAATATGTGCGGCAACGAGGTTTGAGCTGGAAGAGGGAATTGCAACTATCCACCAGCACTGCGACCATGCAAGCGGTTTTAGAGGATAATGGTTTGGTGACCATCAATATGGGAATGCCACGTTTTGAACCTGAACAGATACCCTTACGCTATGCTCAGAAATCTATCAGCTACAGTCTCGAAGTAGAGGGGTTGCGCTATCAGGTTGGTGCTTTATCCATGGGTAATCCTCATTGTGTGATAAAGGTTGATGATATTGACAAGGCGCCAGTGCATAAAATTGGTCGTGCCATGAGTCAGCACAGTTATTTTCCGGAACAGACCAATGTAGGTTTTATGCAAATTATAGATCGTGAGCATATTAAATTAAGGGTTTTTGAACGAGGTGTTGGTGAAACTTTGGCCTGCGGTAGCGGAGCCTGTGCGGCAATGGTGGTGAGCCGTTTACAGCAACTAACGGAAAAACGGGTGAAAGTCTCTTTGCCAGGTGGTAGTCTGTGGATCGAATGGTCAGGGCAAACCAATCAGGATCAAGATCGGGTTTCCATGACCGGACCGGCGAAGTGGGTATTTGAAGGGCAAATCGAGTTATGAATACGAAAATACAACCAACAAAAAGCGCAATTATCGAGCAGAAAATTGTTGAGTATTTGCAACAAAATCCTGACTTTTTTGATCGCCATAGTGAGCTGCTCCTTGGCATGGATTTGAATCATAATGTTTATGGTTCGGTTTCTTTAGTGGAAAAACAAATTCTAAATTTGCGTGATCGCGAAAAGAACCTTAAAAATCAGCTCAGTGATCTGATGAAAACAGCTACTGAAAACAGTAATTTGCTTTATAAAGCTACCGAAATGACGGTGGCTTTAATTTATGCCCGTTCCAAGCAGGAATTAGTTGATACCTTAAAAGATAAAATGATCAATGACTTTGCATTGGACGCTTGTCAGATTTGGTTGTTTGATCCTAATGGCACCCTGAATCATGTAAATTACAGTGATTGTTTAACCGTGCAGCAATTGTCTGATCAAAAATTCATTACTCAAGAGCCGGTTTGTGGCCGTGTCACAGACAGTACCGTACAGCTGTTTGATGGTGAAAAAAGCATCCAATCTTATGCTTTAATTCCTTTAGGCGATGGTGCCGAGTTAGGTGTTATCGCTTTGGGTAGCAGGGATGCCAATTTGTTTACCGCCGATTTGGGAACTTTGTTCTTACGCTTGATTGGTGATGTAACCCAGTCTTGCATGGTGCGATGCCTTGATTAAAAACTGTGCTGGCTTTTTGTGTAAATGATGCAGCAAGATCTATGCTGTTGCTCATCCAGGGGTTAAAAAGAAAAAGTCATGACTGGTGATATAAATGCCATTGACTGGTCAAAGATTAAAGTTATCAGTTTCGATTTGGATGATACTTTATGGGATAACTCGGGAATTATTGAGCGCTGCCAAAAAGCGCTATTAAGTTTTTTAACCAAACAACATCCACCAGTAAAAAATCACTTTACTGTAGATAGCATGGAGCGGATTGCTCATCAACTACAGCAACAAAAAGATCCGGTATTTGAGAATATGACTGTGTTGCGCAAAGCGGTTATACGGCAAATGCTACAGGAAACTCAAGGTGACTTATCGCTGATTAACCCTGCTTTTGCAATATTTTATCATTGGCGTAATCAAATCCAGATTCCTGCAATCACCATTGAGGTTTTGCAGCACTTAAAGAAAAAATACACTTTGGTGGCTACCAGCAATGGCAATTCCAATTTATACAAAATAGGCTTGGATAAGTATTTTGACCGACACCTGATTGCTGGAATAGATGGTCGCGCTAAGCCCTCACCAGAAATGCTGAATAAGCTGTTAGATGATTATCAAATAGCTATTGATGAACTGGTGCATATTGGTGATAGCCATGAAACGGATATTATGAGTGCTACCAGTGCTATGGTTGCTTCTTTGCACTTTAATACCAGACAAATTGATCAACTATTAAGTATCTAGTTGTAACAATCCAGTTTTAATCAACTCTATTAATCATTATTAATTTATTAGTTATGACTATGAAAAAGTTAATCTTAATTTTCAGTTTGTTTTTTTCAACATCTTTATGGGCGGCAGAAGATCCAATTTATTCCAGTTTCTTCGGCGGAGCCATCGATGGTTATGATGCGGTTGCCTATTTTACAGAAGCTAAAGCTGTTAAAGGTAGCAAGAAAATTACCTATGAATATCAAGGTGCTAAATGGCGTTTTGCCTCTGAAGAAAATAAAAAGTTGTTTATCGAAAATCCAGAAAAGTATATTCCTGAATATGGCGGCTATTGTGCCTATGCCATGTCGGATAACCGCTTTGTGTCGATTGATGGTGAAGCCTGGCATATCGAAAGTGGCAAGTTGTACTTAAATTATAGTAAATCGGTGCAGGGTCACTGGTTAAAAGAAAAGGATAAGTTTATCCAGGAAGCTGATGCCAATTGGCAGGCTTATTGGCAAAAACATAGCGCAGAATAAATTTACAAAAGGCTTGTAACAAAGTCTTTTGTAACTGCTCTGATAATTACTTGTATCCGTTGGAGAAAAACAATGAAGTATATTTTTGGTTTGCTATTGATCGTCTTTTCGATACAAATTTTGGCAAAAGATCGGATTTATCAAGGGCGTTATTCCGGAGCCATTCGTGGTTATGATCCGGTGGCCTATTTTACCCAAGCAGATGCGGTTCGAGGTAATAAGAAAATTACCTATAAATATAAAGGTGCTAAGTGGCGCTTTGCTTCTGAAGAAAACCGAGACTTATTCAAAGCCAATCCTGAAAAGTATGTACCGCAATATGGTGGTTATTGTGCTAAGGCTATGTCGGACAATCGTTTTTTAAAAATTGATCCGAAAGCCTGGACCATTATTGATGATAAGCTTTATTTAAATTACAGCCCTAAAACCCGAGTGGTTTGGAGAGAAGAACAAACTGATCTTATTGAAAGAGCAGATAACTTCTGGACGAATCATCTGGTTGAAACTTTTAACGAAGCGCCAGCGCCAAAAGCTGAGGAAGTTCAAGAAGAAGCTATTGAACTCGAGCCTAGCCCTGTGCAATAAAAGCTCTAATTTGCTGAGCCATTTTTGTAACCAGGCGTGCTTTAGCTTCCTGACTGGCCCAGGCAATATGTGGCGTAATTATCAGGTTGGTTAAAGATGGAGCGAGTAATGGGTTGTCAGTTATTGGCGGCTCTTGAGATAAAACATCGAGCGCTGCTCCAGCGATTTGTCGATTGTGCAATGCCTCTGCTAGAGCCTGCTCGTCAATAATAGGCCCGCGTGCAGTATTGATCAGGTAAGCTGTTGGTTTCATCTTTTGCAGGAAATCAGCATTAACCAATTGCTGGGTCTCTTTTGATAATGGACAGTGCAGGCTGATAAAATCTGCCTGTGGAATGGCTTTAGCCAATGAAATCTGGTTATCCCTTTTAGGGCGATTAGCTAATTGTCCAAAGGCCACATTCATCTCAAAAGCCTGTGCCATTGCTGCGACTTTTTTTCCGATATTTCCTTGTCCAATAAGTAATAAGTTTTTACCTGCAATTTCAATAGTTGGGTAGTTGGTTAAGGTGAAAATACGGCTTTGCTGCCAGGCACCTGATTTAGTTAACGCATTATGTTCAATAGTTCGAGTGGCAAAGTTTAAGATAAACTGGAAGGTCAATTGAGCTACTGGGAAAGTCGAATAGTCTTCCACGTTATAAACCTTAATGCCAAGTTCATGACAAGCCTCCAGATCTACATTATTCATGCCAGTGGCGGTGAGTTGGATTAGCTTTAGCTTAGGAAGTTGTTTTAATAAATCACGATCAAGAATTACTTTATTGGTGATAATAACTTCTGCGTTAATACAATACTGTAAACGTTGCTCAGGCAAGGTTAACGGATAAACTGTCAGATCGCTGAATAAACTTTTGATCGGTGATAAATCAATAAAGCCGGCATCGCTTGCAGAGCCTTGCCAATTACCGAGGGTATCGGCGTCCAATAAAACTGCTTTCATAAGTTCCTCGTAAAAGATTATCGAATTGCAAAACTTAAGCGGCCAAGCTGACCAAAATCCGCATCATATTGACCGCGTTCCGCTGGGATCATTTTGCCTAAAGCACCGGTAATTAAAATATCACCTTTTTTCAGTTGGTAGCCATTGGAATAGAGAGTAAACATAAGCCATTCAAGAGCCTTTAATTGATCGCCCATAGCATCAGTAGCTTGGCCTTGAATAACCAGTTCACCATTTCTTTTGAGCTGGGTTTTTATTTTATTGAGCGATATATCTTTTAAAGTTATGCCTTTACCTACTAAAATCTGATTTGAAGCGACATTGGTTTCAATCAAAGTTAAGCTATTCACTTTTGACATATCTGGGTAGGCTAAGTCTGGAAGTTCGATAACGGGTACCACTGATTCAATATAATTTAAGAAAAAATTTGGTGGTAAAACCGTTGGCGGGTGCAATGTAACATCTGAATTAAGCACAAATCCAATTTCAGTTTCGAGCATCAAGTGTTGATAGTCTTCTAACAAATAAACTTGGCGATTAAGCGATAAGCCATCCTTAAATAAAACCCCTGCCACTGGCTCAGCAACCCCCAATTTAGCTTGCCCAGCTTTCGAGGTAAGCCCAGCTTTATAACCAATGATGGCTTTCCCAGAATCTTTGACCAGCTGATGTTGAGTTTGGTAAGCATTGGTAACAGGATCTTGGCTGGTTTCAACGGTCTTGCAGCTTGCCAGCAAAATAAAACCGAAAAAGAGTAAAAATTGCAGTGCTTTTTTCATACAATGGTTGCCAATTGAATTTTGAATAAGCATAACCTAAATGGATGCCTCAAGCATACTCGAATCCTTAAATGATCCACAAAAAGAAGCAGTTACCGCGCCTAACAAGGCTTTACTGGTGCTGGCTGGTGCGGGTTCGGGTAAAACACGGGTTTTGGTGCATCGGATTGCCTGGTTGGTACAAGTGGAACATATCTCACCACATGCCATTTTGGCGGTAACTTTTACCAATAAAGCGGCGCATGAAATGCGCGGGAGGGTTGAAGATATGCTGGCCATGCCGGCACGAGGTATGTGGATCGGTACTTTTCACTCGATTGCCCATCGTTTATTAAGGGCGCATTACAAAGATGCAGATTTGCCTGAAGGTTTCCAGATTCTGGATTCGCAAGATCAGCTTAGAGTTATTAAGCGGGTGATGAAAGAACTGAATCTGGATGATAATGAATGGCCGCCAAAGCAGGCTCAATGGTATATCAATGCTAAAAAAGATGAAGCATTAAGGCCGGGCGATATTCACCATCATGGTGATTTTTTTATTAGCACCATGATTAAGGTTTATTATGCCTATGAAGAGGCTTGTAAAACCGCAGGTTTGGTGGACTTCAACGAGTTGCTGTTGCGTGCTTATGAGCTTTGGACCAAGAATCCAAGATTATTACAGCATTATCAAGAGCGCTTCCAGCATATTTTGGTGGATGAGTTTCAGGATACCAATCATATTCAATATGCCTGGATCCGAATGTTATGCAGTGATAATAATCGCATCACCATTGTGGGTGATGATGATCAATCCATTTATGGTTGGCGTGGGGCCAAAATCGAAAATATCCGCCAATTTGAAAATGATTTTCCGGATTGCAAAGTTTCGCGGCTTGAACAAAATTATCGCTCTACCTCGACTATTTTAAAAGCGGCCAATGCGGTGATTGCCAATAATAATGATCGTATGGGCAAGAATTTATGGACTCAAGGCAATCAGGGTGAGCCAATTTGTTTATACGCAGCTTTTAATGAGCAGGAAGAAGCGCGTTTTATCGCCGCCAGAATTGAAGATTGGATTGGGCAGGGCCATAGTTACAATGATATTGCAGTTTTATACCGTTCTAATGCGCAATCGCGAGTTTTGGAAGAGGCTATGCTTTATAAAGGGATCCCCTATCGAATTTATGGCGGCCTGCGATTTTTCGAGCGTGCTGAAGTAAAAGATACTTTGGCTTATCTACGGTTAATGACTAACCGTAATGATGATGCTTCTTTTGAGCGAGTGGTCAATCAACCTGCTCGTGGTTTGGGTCAAAAATCTGTTGACGCCATTCGTGAATTGGCTAGAAGTAAGCAAATTTCACTTTGGCAAGCCTCTGAAAAAATGATCAGTGAACAGTTGCTAACACCAAGAGCAAGAAATGCTTTGAGCGGGTTTGTCGCCCTGGTCAATGAGCTAGATTCTGATACTCAAGAATTAGACTTGGCCGAACAAACCGAGATTGTAATCGAGCATTCGGGCTTACTCGAAATGTATTCGAAAGAAAAGGGCGAAAAAGGTCAGGCGCGGAAGGAAAACTTGCAGGAATTGGTCAATGCGGCACGCGAGTTCGATCCCGATGAAATGGTTCCTGAAGAATTGCCTGACATGGATGAGTTGACCGCTTTCTTATCCCATGCTTCTTTAGAGGCTGGTGAAACCCAGGCAGAAGAATACCAGGAGTCGGTACAAATGATGACGCTGCATTCGGCCAAAGGTTTGGAGTTTCCCCTGGTGTTTATTGCTGGGGTGGAAGAAAAGCTGTTCCCACACCAGATGTCAATTGATGAGCCAGGCGGTCTGGAAGAAGAAAGGCGTTTGGCCTATGTAGGCATTACTCGAGCCATGCAGCAGCTTTATTTGACCTATGCTGAAAAACGCCGCCAATTTGGTCGTGAAACCTATCCCCAGGTTTCGCGTTTTGTGCGTGAGATCCCTGCAGAATTATTAAGTGAAGTCAGGCTTAATACCCAAGTTCAAAGGCCGGTTTTCGTTAAAGAATCCCCTATTCGTAAAAAAGGCCCCGAAGGCTTTTACTTAGGACAACTGGTAAAACACCCCAAATTCGGTAAAGGAATCATTATTAATTATGAGGGCGAAGGGCCACAGGCTTCAGTACAAATCAACTTTGAAAATGAAGGCCTAAAAAAGCTTATGGTAGCTTATGCCAAGCTAGAGGCTATAAATTAATCAAATCATATCAAAGCAGCTTGTTTTAAATCCATTCTCTATTCCAACTAGTTGTTTTTCATACAAAAATAAAATTTAAATGACCAGTGTTCAGTTGGCCGATTTATGGCTTAAATGGCTGATTTTCCAATAAATAATTTTTTTACCTGTCACATTGGATTATTGCTAAGTCATTGATAATTAAAATTTATAGAAATTATTATATCCCATTATAAAAAATAATGATTGACACATTTAGATACAATTGGTTAAATCGATGTGTGATAAAAAACACTGGTCAGACCTCATTGTTATGTAGTTAAGTCTGTGTGGCTTATAGCAATGAGGACTTTCTATTAAAAAATAAGACAAAAGTATTAGCCCAAATAAAGGTAATCTTGGGCTGTAAGGGGCAGGGAGTTTAATTCTTTAAATTCTCTATAATCTAAAAATTTATAAGGGGTAGTTTATGAAATCACCATTCAAGAAGGGTTTCACGCCAGCTTTGGTTGCCGTGGCTGTAGGTCTTGGTTTATCAGCACAAGCTGAAGACATTTCCGATCGTTTGATTATCAAATACAAAAATCATGTAAAAGTAAAAAATAAGGCAGCTTATTCCGCTATGGTTAGTTTACAAGCGCGTACTGCCGAGGATATGAAGCACCGACGTTTTATGCATAATGGTGCTCAAATCGTTAAGTTAAATCAGAAAAAGTCGCGCAAACAATTAAAGCGCTTAATGGCGCAAATTGCAGCTGATCCAGATGTAGAGTTTGTTGAAATTGACGCTATTAAAAAGCCTTTTGCTACAGCCAATGATCAATTCTATAGCTTGCAGTGGCACTACCATGAGGCCACCGGAGGCATTAACTTGGAAGCGGCTTGGGATAGTGCTACTGGTGCTGGTGTTAATGTAGCGGTTTTAGATACGGGTTATCGTCCTCATGTGGATTTGGCGGCCAATATTATTGGCGGTTATGACATGATCAATGACAGCTTTGTAGCGAATGATGGCAATGGTCGTGATAGCGATGCTTTGGATCCCGGTGACTGGGTAACTTTTAACGAGTGTGGCGGTTTCAACCCAGCACAAGACTCTAGCTGGCATGGTACACACGTTGCTGGTACCGTTGCTGCGGTAACTAACAATGGTACTGGTGTGGCGGGAGTTGCTTATAACGCTAAGGTAGTTCCGGTACGTGTTTTAGGCAAATGTGGTGGTTATACTTCAGATATCGTCGATGGCATCGTATGGGCATCTGGTGGTAGTGTTTCAGGGGTTCCATCTAATCCAAATCCAGCTAAAGTGATTAACATGAGTTTAGGTGGTTCAGGTGCATGTACTAATTCGGAAATCAGTGCAATTAATACGGCGCGGGCTAATGGTACAGTAGTAGTGGTAGCTGCTGGTAATAGTAATGCGGACTCTACCAATTATAGCCCAGGTAATTGCCCGGGTGTGATTAATGTTGCTGCAACTGGCCGTCAAGGTGAGCGAGCAACCTATTCTAATTATGGTTCTAATATTGATGTGGCAGCACCTGGTGGTAGTGGTTCAGACGGTATTGCTTCAACTTTGAATGATGGTACTCAAGGTCCAGGTGCTGA
The DNA here is from genome assembly GCA_028284185.1 of Kangiella sp. Lineage (GTDB taxonomy): Bacteria > Pseudomonadota > Gammaproteobacteria > Enterobacterales > Kangiellaceae > Kangiella. The sequence goes on along the minus strand of JANQSG010000019.1, from coordinate 111,221 downwards.
TATTTATGTTTATTATCAGGGCACTTCGATGGCTGCGCCACACGTAGCGGCTACCGCAGCCTTGATGTTTGAAACTAATCCAAACGCTACCCCAGATGATATTGAGCAAGCGTTAAAAGATTCGGCTCGAGCTTTTCCGAATGGCTCCACTTGTAATACCAATATTTGTGGCACTGGTATTATTGATGCTGCCGCTGCGATTGCAGCAATTGATGGTGGCACGCCTCCAACTAATCAGGCACCAAATGCTAGCTTTACTTATAGTTGTACTGATTTAGCTTGTACTTTTGATGGTAGTGGCTCTAGCGATTCAGATGGTTCGATCACCGACTACAGTTGGTCATTCGGTGGTAATGGCTCGATAGTGAACCACACATTTGGCAGTGCAGGTACTTACTCAGTGACTTTAACTGTTACTGATGACGATGGTGCAACCGATACAGCAACTCAATCGGTTACGGTAACTGATGGTGGTACAGGACCAGCGCCAATTGATTTGTCTTTTGCAGGCACTACGCGCAAAGGCTACCTAAAAGTAAGATGGTCTGGTGCTAATGGTTCAAGAGTTGATATTTACCGTGATGGTTCTCGTGTTGCCAGAACTCGTAATGATGGTAAATGGAACGATAAAAATGTAACCGCTGGTGTTACTTATGCTTATCAAGTATGTGAGCAAAACTCTACAACGGTATGTTCAGATGTAGAAAATGCTACGCCATAATTTTTTTAATCAAGTAATTAAAGCCCTGCGATTGCAGGGCTTTTTTATGTCCATAAGGTAAGTTATTGGGGAAAATCGTTTATCATTATTTTTGATCCAGTAAAAACAAAATGGATTGTGATAAAGGTCTTAACACACTATTATCACTCCAATATTGACCATGACTAAGAGGGTTCCATGAAGTTAAAAGGCCTCCCGCATTAATGTCGTAATCATTTATAAATTCAAAAGTTTTATCTAGCTGTCTTAATGGCCAGCCTAACACATCATCAGGATCATAAAAGTTATCCCACTCAAATTTAGTATTAGGTTTTTTAAAGCATTTTCTGGTTTTTAGCCCAGAAATAAATAAGGGAATATTACATCCAGTAGTAACTAATTTTCTCAATGATTTAAGCTTTAAAAAATCATTTTTATCGGAGTTGTTTCCTTTCATTTTTTCAAAAATATTAATCCCTTTACTAGCATCCCATAAATAATTTGATATAACTTGGCAGCCAAGTGATTGGGCAATAATTATGATTGGCTTCTTTTTATTTGAACCTAATTCTAGATAAGCCTTAGAAAGAACACTTTGTATTTCAGCCTGAACAGCTAAATATTCCTTTTTATCTTTAGAATGAGCGCTGTATTCTAGAGAGCCTGCGTCTCCAAAACCAAATAGAAAAAACTTTCTTAATTTTGTTGCATCGATATCATTATCTTTATTCCTAATGATATCATTCCATAACTTATTTTGAGGTCCTTGCAGGATGGGGGCATATTGAACATTTTGAAAAGAAATTTTATCCCAATTTTCCCTGCCTAACATCCTTTTAAGCTTATCTTCCAGATCTGCAAAATAATAAGGCTTATGTTTGCCCATTCCATGAATTGTGACTAGTGCTAATTCTTTCATTCTTTCCTCCTTGAATATATTTCAGCTACAAATTTATATTACTCCTATTTGTCTTTTAAAAGCAAATAGAACTCTTAATGAGCACCAAAGGTATTAAAAGGCTATTGGAGTGATTTATAAATTTTTAGCTAGATTACTTTATTAAATTAGAGTTACTCTTTAGGAGCTGGTGGCGCGCCATACATATCTTGTGCTCTTTGATAAAGCACCCAGCTGGTAAAAATGTACTTATCATTAGACACGGGTTTTTGGCCGCGATGAGTGTGAGTAAAACCACCGGGGAAAATTACTAATGAGCCTTGTTTCGGCTTGCTTTTTAAGTTTTGATAGAAAAATTCGGTTTCACCGCCTTGTTCCACGTCATTCAGATAAAACATCCAGACTAGAGTACGGTGTAATGAGTCTTGATGTGGATCGGTGGGGTGCGGGTAATGCTCTGAGTGCCAATGAAAATAACCACCCCGGCCTTTTTCATATTTTTGTAAGTTCACTGAACCTAAACGATAAATGGCACGTAAAAAGTTACCCAGTGACTCGTCATCCATCTTTTCCACATCTACGTAACTGAGTTGTTCCATTTCACCTTTCTGATTTTCATACATTAAGGAAACGGCACCAGCTAATAGGAAAGGGTATTGGCGGACATAATGTAGCATGCCTTGTAGTACCACATTCTGTAGGTGCTGCATTTCCTCGGTCCATTCGTCTGGATAGTTAGTACAAGTTAAGTCAATACTGTTCTTTTTAATTTTATCGACCCCATGCCCTGTTTGGCCCTGATGTTTGTTGGAACTTTGTTCAAATTTATCAATGCAATGCTGGCAAAATTCTGCCGACAATGCATTTTCGTAAATGTTGATAAAGCTGGACATGTCACTACCCTTGATGATCACTATTGTTATAAAGTTGCCATAGCCTATTATAGTAGGTACATTGTTGCCAGTAGTTTTTAGCATTTATAAAACCAGAGAATTCATGAAAAGAAGAGATCTTGTTAGAGGATTGGGGGCTGGTGCCGCGGTTGCTGGTTTAACCGCGTGTTCTAAACAGGCCAAGCAAAAGCAAACTAAAACGGCCAGCTTCAGTGGTAAGCCGATAGAATGGACTATGGTTACTACTTGGCCGAAGAATTTTGCTGGACTTGGTGAAGGTGCTGAGTATTTAGCTCAATTGATCAACGACCTTAGTGGTGGACGAATGCAAGTCAAGGTCTATGGTTCTGGTGAGTTAGTTCCAGCGTTGCAGGTTTTTGAATCGGTAGCTATCGGAGCTGCACAAATGGGACATGGCGCTGCTTACTATTGGCGTGGCAAATTGGCAATGGCACCATTTTTTGCTTCAGTGCCTTTTGGCCTAAATGCACAAGAAATGAATGGTTGGCTATTGCATGGTGGTGGTCTGGATCTTTGGCGTGAATTGTATGAACCAGTGGGCTTGATTCCAGAACCAGCAGGTAATACCGGTGTGCAAATGGCGGGTTGGTTTAATAAAGAAATTAACTCAATGGATGATGTTAAAGGCTTAAAAATGCGCATTCCGGGACTTGGTGGCGAAGTTTGGAAACGCGCTGGTGGTATTCCGGTATTAATGCCTGGTAGTGAAGTCTTTACCTCATTAGAAACGGGTGCCATTGATGCTGCTGAATGGGTTGGTCCCTATAATGATTTAGCCTTTGGCTTATTTAAGGCAGCTAAATATTATTACTATCCGGGTTGGCATGAACCTGGAACTACTTTAGAAGCTTTGATTAACAAAGAGGCCTATAAAGCTTTACCTGAAGATTTGCAGCAGGTAGTAACTAATGCTTGTCGTGCAGCTAACGCAGATATGTTAGCCGACTTTACTGCACGTAATAATCAGGCACTAAAAACCCTAGTGGAAAAACACCGTGTTCAGCTCAAAGAGTTGCCTGAAGATGTATTGCGAGAGTTAGCAAAAATTTCCGATGAGATGTTAGAAGAACAAGCTTCGAGTGATTTGGATAAACGAATTTTAAACTCCTTTATCAGCTTCCGCGATCAAGCGCGTCAATGGCATAAAGTCTCTGAACAAAGTTATTACTCGGCTAGAAGTTAATATGCCTATATTATTTCTAATAACTTTAATTTGTTTTGCTATTGTTATTATCTTAGGACTTTATTTTCATTCTCAAAGAGTTTTGCCTGCGCTTAGAGAAAATCCTGAGTTCCTACCTAGTAAGCAGTTCCAACAGGTTGAACGATATTTAGAACAATTACCAAAGGAAGAGTGCAAAGGCTTTGGATACCACTTTTTGAAAAATGAAAAGACAATACAGACCTTGCTGATCTTTTTGTGGTTAGTAGCGATTGTGCAAGTTATTTTTCAAGACTGAATATTTTAATGGTGTAGCCGAGAAGATTAGACATAACTTGATTATCGTCTTCTAGTTCAGCGCTATTAAAATAGTAATTAGCTTGATGTAGTTTTAGATTAAGCAATTGGAGCTCTGCCAAAACTCGAATGAGTTGCAAACAAACCGCATCGGCATTATCTACAATGGTCAACGCTTGTTTACCGGCAACCGTCTGGATAGAGTCTGATAGAAAAGGATAGTGGGTGCAACCTAATACCAGGGTATCAATATTTTGGTCAAGCATGGGTAATAGATTTTTTTCAATTAGGCTGATGGTTTTTAAGGTATCCAGTTCGCCTTTTTCCACTTGTTCAACAAATCCTAAACAGGCAGATTCATAAACTTCTTTGTCAGCAGTGAAGCGTTCCAGCAGAGAACGATAGCGTTCACTGTTTAAAGTATGTTGTGTGGCAAAGACGCCGATCCTATTGGTTTTGGTCATAGCTGCGGCTGGCTTGATAGCAGGCTCAATGGCAATAATGGGTATATCGTATTCGGTGCGGAGCCATTCAGCCATCAAAGCAGTAGCGGTATTGCAAGCAATGACCATAGCTTTAGCCTTGCGCTTAACAAAAAAATCTGCAATAAATAAACAGCGCTGTTTTAAGGTGGTTTCATCCAACTGGCCATAGGGCGCATATTTAGAGTCAGCAAAATAGAGTAGATTTTCATTAGGCAAGTGCTGTTGGATGGTTTTTAAAATCGAAAGACCGCCCACACCAGAGTCGAAAATGCCTATGGGAGCTTGTGACATCTATTGTTCCAGAATGGCTGGCAACCAGGTGGCGAGTTGCGGCCAGGCGGAAATTAACATTAACACCAGGATCTGAATGGCGATAAAGGGAATCACGCCACGATAAATATGCTGGGTTTTGATTTGCGGAGGCGCCACTCCTCGTAAATAAAAGAGGGCAAAACCAAAAGGCGGGGTTAAGAAAGAAGTCTGTAAATTAATTGCAATCAAAACGCCGAGCCAAATCGGATCGGCGCCCATCAGCAATAACACAGGGCCAACGATTGGCACTATTACAAAAGTAATTTCGATAAAGTCTAAAATAAAGCCTAATAAAAACATCACTATCATAACGATCAGCAAGGCGGTAAAGAGGCCGCCAGGCAATTGGCTAAAGAAATGATGGATCATCTCATCGCCGCCCAACAGCCGGAAGACCAGTGAGAATATTGAGGCACCAATTAAAATCAGAAACACCATACTGGTGGTTTTGACTGTTGAACGCATCACGTCTTTTAGACGTTCAAGATTAAATTGTTTGCGCCAGATCGCTAAAAGAATAGCGCCTAAGGCACCAATAGCAGCTGCTTCGGTTGGTGTAGCATAGCCTTTTAAAATAGAGCCTAAAACCGCTACGATTAAAAGCAGTGGCATACTTAAATTTTTCAGTGCGGTTAAATAAAGCTCTTTTCGATTAATTGATTCATTCGTTTCAATCGCAGGAGCGCGCTCGGGATGACGCCAGGCGACAAAGGCCACATAGGCCATGTATGAAATGACCAGCAGCATTCCTGGAATAATGGCGCCCATAAAAAGATCGCCAATGGATGCTACCTGATCGGTTTTTAAGCCCTGACCTTTGGCTTCAGTCATGGCGTTAGCCAGTACATCACCCAGCAAAACCAGCACAATTGAAGGCGGAATGATTTGCCCTAGGGTGCCTGATGCGCAAATAACGCCAGTGGAAAGTTCCGATTGATAGCCGCGCTTTAACATGGCTGGTAAGGACAATAAACCCATAGTGACTACCGTTGCGCCAACAATGCCGGTGCTGGCGGCGAGCAACATGCCCACTAAAGTCACAGCAATGCCCATGCCTCCTCGTAACTTGCCAAACAAGGTCGCCATAGACTCTAATAAATCTTCTGCGATCTTGGCGCGCTCTAGCATTAGTCCCATAAAGATAAATAAGGGCACTGCTATCAGGGTGCCGCGTTCCATGATTTTAAACAGGCGTCCACCGAGAAAGTGAAAACGGGTTGGCTCAATGACCCCGAGCCAGACTCCCAGTCCGGCAAATAATATGGACACGCCAGCTAAGGTAATAGCTACTGGATAGCCAAACAATAGAACCAGACAAACACAGGCGAACAACAATAAAGGTAAAAAGTCGATTAATAACTCAAGCATGGCGGCTCTCCTGCTCAAGTTGCTGGAGTTGCTCCTGATCAGGATTGGGATCTGAGCCTTCGCCCATTAAAAACAAACTGTTTTTGAGGCTGTTAGCCAGACCTTGCAAAAATAAGCTAACCGGCAATAGAGCTAACAATCCCATAAGAACATACAAATAAGGAATACCGCCCGGTGAGTTAGAGCCGGTTTTAAGGGCCCAATTCAGCTCAACCGTATTGATAGAATAGTGAAAAATAAACCAGCACATTGGGATCATTAGAAAGACAAAGCCACATATTTCAACAATAGCTTTCTTTTTTGGCGAAAAGTGCTGATAAAAAACATCGACCCGAACATGCTCATTGTGCTTTAGGGTATAAGCAGCGCCGAGCATAAAAACCAAAGCGTGCATATAGGTGACTGACTCTTTTAGGGGTATTGCACTGAGTCCAAAGCCGTGGCGTAAAATCAAGACCAAGACTACCGCCATGACCATTAGCAGACTTAGCCAGGCTACTAGGCGTCCCGACCATTCTATGATGGTTTCTATGGCTACTAATAGCCCTTTTAACAGCTTTACTATCATTGTCATTTAGCCAAAAAATTGTTGTTTAGGATTTAGTCAATCCATCTTTTCCACAGCGCTTAATACCTTGTGAACAAAATATAATCTAACAACAAACTTTTAGTTGTTTTTATAAATTGTTGAATAAAAAGGATTTATTTCATTTTTCTTACAATAAATTGATCATTCTTTAACGAAAACCAACTGTCTCACCGCTACTTATCTATTTTTTATAACAGACTTATCCACAGAATTTGTGGCTTTGTGGATAACTCCAAGCAAACCCCATGCTCAAGATACTGAATTTCCTGGCATTTATCCAATAAATCCTCGTTTAAATTACTTTTATATGCCGATAATGGTGGATTGTCAGTTTGAATTATTTTGCAACAAATGGTTGGGAATATTGTTAGTGTTAAATCGTTATAATAGGAGTCATGACAATATGGAGGAGCAACAAATGAAGTCCAAAATAGCATTAATCAGTTTATTGGCGGCAGTGCTGTTAATTAACGCTTGTGATGCCAAGCCGAAAAAAACAAAAGGGGTTACTAACACAACGGTTGCAACCACCTATCAGGATTTAGAGCACTACTTCCAAATTTTAAAACAAAGTGAGCGCCTGGCAGGTTCGATGGCTATTTATAAAGATGGTCAGCTGGAATATGAAAAAGTGATCATTGTGGATGGTGATAAGCTTAAAGAGTCGGATCAAGTTTACCGCTATAAAATAGGTTCTATCTCCAAAACCTTTACTTCGGTTTTGATTTTTCAATTAATAGATGACGGCAAGCTCACTTTGGATACTAAGCTTTCCAATTTTTTCCCGAAGGTAGCGAATGCTAAAAAAATTACCATTAAGCAAATGTTAAACCATCACTCAGGAATTGATAGTTATACCGATCAAGGTGATTTTGCGACTTATTTTAATAGCGCTCAAACCAATCAAGCGATGCTTGATCGAATCAGCCAATTTGAGGCAGATTTTGAACCTGGTAAAAAAGGTGAATACAGTAACAGTAACTTTTTATTGCTTGGTTATATTATAGAACAAATAGCGGGTAAAGATTATGGTGAGGTTTTGACAGAAAAAATTGCCAAACCGCTTGGGCTTAAAGCGACCTATTTAGAATCGGAAACCGAACCTGAGAAAAATGAAGTATTCTCCTATATGAAAAATGAGGGTTGGAAAAAGGTGCCGCAATGGAACATGTCGGTAGCGGATGCAGCTGGCGCGCTAGTTTCAACCACCGCAGATCTCAATAGTTTCTTTAAAGCATTATTTGACGGAAAACTAATTACTAAAACCTCTTTGGAAACCATGCTCAGTGAAGAAGATAACTTTGGTCATGGTATTTTTAAAAGAGAGCTAGAGCTGGACAATAAAAAATACTTTGGTTATTGGCATAATGGACGTATCGAAAATTTCACTTCAAATATGATTTATTATCCTGAGCAAAAAATAGGTATAACGGCTTTGTTTAATGGCACTGCCTATGATGGAGGCAAAATTTTCAGAACAATGACTCAAGCAGCCTTTGGTGGGGAAGTTGAGTTGCCAGAATTTAAAGAAATTAAACTGTCCATTGATAAATTAAAAATTTATGAAGGCGATTATGCCAGCGATACTCACCCTTTAGAGATTAAGGTTATGGTCAAGAAGGATAAACTTTATGCGCAAGCAACGGGTCAAGGGGCCTTTCCTTTAACTGCCATTGATGAAAATACTTTTGAGTTTGCCGCTGCCAACATTGAGATGAAGTTTGACCCTGAGAACAAACAGTTTGTTATTAAGCAAGGTGGTCGCGCAGATATTTTTATTGATAAGTCAATAAAAAAGGTGGCAGCAAAAGTTAGTGTGGCTGAAGATATTTTAAAATCTTATGTCGGGTTATATAAGTCGGATGATTTTCCTTTGGATATTGAGGTGATGATGAAAAAAGGTGATTTGTATGCTCAGGCTACAGGTCAATCTGCGTTTCCTTTGACGGCAGTAAATGAAACCGAGTTTAAGTTTGATTTGGCTGGTATTAAAATTAAATTCGATACGTCCAAAAAAGAGTTGATGATTACTCAAGGTGGCCGTACTAATGTAATGATTAAGGAGTAGTCCCTGGTTAGCTAAGAACTACAGCTTAACATGGAGCAGCCAGCTTTATGCCGCGCCCATTCCGGGCGCTTTTGATAATAATCTTGATATTCGGGTTGTTCAGCATAGGGTTGCCGCATAATTTCCAGCAATTTATCAATTTCTGAGTAGTCATTTTGGTGTGCTTTATCAATCGCTACTTGTGTCAAATAATTGCGCAGCACATACTTGGGGTTGGTACGATTCATTAACCTGACTTTCTCAGAGGTGCTAATACTGTTTTGTTTTAATCTTTGAATATAGGCTAGAAACCATTGATTTCTGGCTTGCTGGTATTCGTTAGTCAATGGTTCGGTCTGATAATAGGCATCTTTGAGTAATGTAGAAACAGAGTTCAGTTGTCCATCAAATTTTGCGAGTTCGCGATAAAAAATTGTCATATCGGTTTCAACCGAAGTGAGTAGTTTTTCCAAGTCAGTAAATAGTTTTTGATCGGATGGCAAAACTCTATCAAATCCGAGTTTATTAGCCATCATGGTGTGCCATTGGCTTTGGTAATCATCGGGGAACTGATTGAGTATTGCTTCCAGCGGTTTAGCATCTTCTATTAGGGGATAAATGGCTTCCGCCAATTTCAGCAGATTCCAGTGTGCGATATAAGGTTGATTGGCATAGCGATAGCGTTTGCCTTGAGCATCGGTGGTGTTGGGTGTCCAATCGGGATCAAAATTATCCAGAAAACCATAGGGCCCATAGTCAATGGTCAGTCCATGGAGCGACATATTGTCCGTATTCATTACTCCGTGCACAAAGCCTACTCTTTGCCAATGCACGATCATATCGGCCGTTAAGTGACACACTGTATCAAACCAGGCAATATAGGTTTGCTTATCAATGGACTTTTCGATCAGATTGGGAAAGTAGTTTTTAATCGTAAAGTCAGCTAGTTGCTTTAAAAGATCCAGTTCCTGATAAGCCGCGTGAATTTGAAAATTACCAAAGCGAATAAATGAAGGAGCAACACGGCAGACGACAGCGCCAGGCTCTTGTTCGGGATGACCGTCATAAAACATATCGCGAGTTACCCAGTCGCCAGTGGTTATTAAGGATAAGGCGCGGGTGGTAGCGATTCCCAGATGGTGCATGGCTTCGGAACATAAATATTCACGAATCGAAGACCGTAAAACTGCAAAGCCATCACCAGCACGTGAATAAGGCGTAGGTCCTGCACCTTTTAACTGCAACTCTAATGATTGGCCATCATGGACAATATTGCCTAAATTAATCGCTCGACCATCACCTAACTGACCGGCCCAGTTACCAAACTGATGGCCACCATAACGCATGGCAAAAGGCTTGGTGCCATTGGCAACTTTAGAGCCGGATAAAATGGCCTGCCATTCTTTTGAGAGTTCATCTTTTGCACCGATCCCTAATAAGCCAGCAACTTCTTTGACATAGCTAATGGATTGAGGCTGAGAAGGTTTAATTGGATCACAAAAAGAGTAGCTGGCATTTGCAACTTGCCGAGTATAATTTTGGTATTCAAGGTCGGCAGTCAATGACTTAGTGAGTAGTTGATGGAATTTTGCCAAGGTAGTGACCAAGTAATCAACGATACTTTATTATAGCGGCATACCTTTAGCGATTGGTAGCTAAAGTAATAATCTTCGTTCTTTCTGGTTATTTTATATAATGTTTTGAGAGGGGTTGTTAGTTTAACTAATCTTAATATGGGTATTAATTTTTGAATTCGATAGATTACCAATTCATGTAAAAAACAACATATATTGTGCATAAAAAAGCCCCAATCCAGATGGCCCAATACCAGTTCCTTTTATGCTTTTTTGCTAACCTATTTGTTATATATAAAGAAAGAAATAAAATACTAATTGCGGCTATAATTAAAATAATCCAAATTGTTTCTGTTCCACTCAAAAAAGCCCCTATTGTAGTTGTCTTCAAAGCCAGGGTAGGCAAAAATATTAGATTATACATTGAGTTTCTTTCCAGCTAGGATCAGGTTTCCAGTTGTTAATCCAGTCGGGCAGAGCTTCTGCTGGCATGGGTCGCGCAATACCATAACCTTGGGCCAATTCACAGCCAATTTGCAGCAGATATTGACCGTGCTCTATGGTTTCCACTCCCTCGGCAATGACTTGACGCTCAAAAGTGTTAGCAAGAGCCAGAATACCTTTGATGATGGACAAGTCTTCTGGGTTCTCAATCATATCTTCGACAAAACTGCGATCAATTTTCAGTAGATGCACTGGTAAGCGTTTCAGGTAAGTTAACGATGAGTAACCAGTACCAAAGTCATCCAAAGCAAATTTCACACCAAGCGCCTGACAGCCATGAATTATCTTGGTGACATGATTGATATCTTTGATAGTGCTGGTTTCCAATACCTCCAGAGTGAGGTTTTCTGGTTTAAGTTCTGGCCGAGCATCCAGTGATGTCTGTAGATGTTCTATAAAGTTTGGTTGCATCAACTGGTCGGGACCAATGTTAATACTTACCGGTATATCCTGCCCAGCAATTTGCCACTTTTTCATTTGCTCTAAAGCTGCTTTAATGACCCAAACACCCAGTTCAATCGATAAAGGATGATCTTCTATTAAAGGTAAAAACTGTCCTGGCATCAGCAACCCTTTATCGGGATGTTGCCAACGGATTAAAGCTTCTGCACCAATTACTTTACCTGTGCGCATATTCACCTTAGGCTGGTAGTGGAAAAGAAACTCTTCCTTATCTAAGCCGCGGTGAATATCTTCCAGATTGGCGTGGTAGTCTCTAGTGTAGCGATCATGTTCAAGATCAAAACAGTGGTACTGTCCTTTGCCTTTTATTTTGGCTTGGTGTAAAGCCTGATCGGCTTGGCGGATCAAGCGATCGGCATTGTCTGTATCCGTTTGAGGATAAAAAGTTACCCCCATGCAAGCTGATATTTGGAAAATATGATCATCCAAATGTAATGGTATCGAGATGATCTGCAAGAGTCTTTTGACTCTGACATGGGCATCTGTGGTATCTGTTAGATAATCCAGTATGACCACAAATTCGTCACCACCAAAGCGTGCCAAAATATCGTTACTTCTGAGAGTTCGCTTCATACGATCCGCTAATGCGATTAGCAGCAGGTCGCCTGTATCTCGGCCATAGTAATCATTAATACTTTTAAAACCATCCAGATCAATATAAACCAGCGCCAACATTTTGGTTTCGCTAGAAGCGATCATGGTTGTTTTCAGATGTTCAGTAAGTGATGCCCGATTAACAAGGCCAGTTAATACATCATGAGTACTACTATAGGAAAGTTGTTCTTGTGTTTCGGCAAGTTGGAATTCTCGTGTTTTACGCTTCTCCACCTCAAGCTTTGCTTCTTGCCAACGGCGATAGGCAAACCAGGTCAGAAAAGCTGGAGAAAGTAGTGCGGCAATTAAGAGCTCATCCAGTTCCCAATCCTCGTAGGTACGGGTGAACTCAACTAGCCATTCAAAGCCATCGATGGATGTTAAGATAAGAGTTAGGACAATAATGCTAACGGTTACAATGCAAAAGTCCCAGAATTGTTTGGAGCGCAGAAGCTCTGAACGTAGAAGTTTTGTCTGTAGCCGTTTTATCATTATTACCCTATTCGATACATCTGGTGGTTAAAATATCATAGAACCAGCAGAAATATTTGCTTATTCTCTTTGAACTAATTTCCTCGATTTATCCTTGTGCTTCGAATTCATCTATACGTAATTTTGCAGAGCCATCGTCCTGTAAAACCCAAAGCTCTTTGCTAATAATGCCTTTGGCTTTGTTCATTTTCCATCCTGACGATAAAACAGCACTTTTATCATCGATTACTTTGATTTCCGGATTGATATATTCAACATCGCTGAAACCATCATCAATTAATTTTTGCCAAAATGCCTGAATTTGCTCAGTACCTTTGAAGGTGCCGAATGGCTTGGCTGTCATAATTGCATCGGGTTCATATTGTGATGCACAGCCTGCAGCATTTCCTGAGATTAAATGCTGCCTTCCAGTTTTCACTTGCGATTTTTAGTGCATTCAGCACCACTTGTTGATTTTCCTCAGTCACTATAAGATCTCCAATTGTTACCGTATTCTAAGCATAAGAATACCAGAATTTCTTTATAAACCTTTAATTTATAAAGAGAAATTTCAAGTATTGGCAGAGGAAGTTTTGTTATATAAAACAATATTATTTATTTTTTCATTCCATAAGACTCCGCTAATAGTTAGCTCTACAATGGGCACAGAATCAGCTCTGTTGTCTGCCTTCCGCTTGAGTTAAACTTAGTCTAACAAATATTTTTGTCAGAATTATTACAATGTCCGAAAAAAAAGCGCCTTTTATTCTGGTTGATGGTTCCTCTTATCTGTTTCGAGCCTTCCATGTGCCGCAATTACAGCGCATGACTAACTCCAAAGGCATGATGACAGGGGCGGTATTTGGTGTCATTAATATGTTGAAAAGTTTGCTCAATGAATATCAACCAACCCATATGGCGGTGGTATTTGATGCCAAAGGCAAGACTTTTCGTAATGATCTTTATCCTGACTATAAAGCCAATCGCCCACCAATGCCGGAGGAGCTACGTGACCAGATCCAGCCGATCCATGAGATCGTTAAGGCTATGGGCTTGCCATTATTGGTGATTGATGGAGTAGAAGCGGATGATGTGATTGGTACTTTGGCCGATCAAGCCAGTAAAGCAGGTATTGATACTTTAATCTCAACAGGTGATAAGGATATGGCGCAGTTGGTAACGGGGCATGTGACCTTAATTAATACTATGGATAAGAATCACCCAATTACTGATCGAGAAAGGGTTGTCGAAAAATTCGGAGTTAATCCTGAACAAATCATTGATTATTTAGCGCTGGTGGGTGACAAGGTGGATAATATTCCTGGAGTGGAAAAATGTGGCCCCAAAACTGCGGTTAAATGGTTAGCGGAATATGAAAGTCTGCAAGGAGTGATGGATAATGCGGATAAAGTTGGCGGCAAGATTGGTGAAAATTTACGTGCGGCTTTAGAGCAGTTGCCGCTTTCCTACGAGTTGGCAACCATTAAGCTGGATTGCAATTTAGCGCAATCACCACAGGAATTAAGTATTAAGGAACCGGATTTAACTCAGCTTAAAGCACTGTATGGAGAAATGGAATTTAAGCGTTGGCTGACCGAAGTGTTGCAAGCTGCTGGTGAAGAAGTTGAAACAGAAAAAGATTCGTCAAGTATCGATCGCTCAAAATATGAAACCATCCTGAGTAAAGATGCCTTCACCAAATGGATAAAAAAATTAGAACAGGCAGCGCTTTTTGCCTTTGATACCGAAACTACCAGCCTGGATTATATTGAAGCCGAATTGGTAGGCATGTCATTTGCTATTGAAAATACTAAGGGAGAAATAGAGGCAGCTTATTTGCCGGTTGCACATAACTATATGGGTGCGCCTGAGCAATTGGAGCGGCATTGGGTTTTATCAGAAATGAAAACCCTGCTCGAAAGTGATGAACATAAAAAAGTAGGACAAAACTTAAAATATGATAAAAGTGTGTTAGCTAAATATGACGTTGAGTTAGGCGGTATCGAGTTTGATACCATGCTCGAATCTTATTGTTTAAATAGTGTTGCTTCACGCCATGATATGGACTCACTGGCTTTGTTACATTTAAACCATGCCAATATCAAGTTCGAAGATATTGCCGGTAAAGGTAAAAGCCAGTTGACCTTTGATCAGATTGAATTGGAAAAAGCTTCACCCTATGCTGCTGAAGATGCCGATATTACTTTGAAATTGCATCAGAAATTATGGCCGCAATTAAAAGAAGCGCAAGGGCCAAAGCAAATCTTTGAAGAAATCGAGATGCCATTGTTGAACGTATTATCAGAGATAGAAAGAAATGGTGTTTTGGTGGATGGTCATTTATTGGGTGAGAAAAGCCATCAGTTTGGTGAGCGTTTGGTTGAGCTGGAGCGAGAAGCTTATGAGATTGCTGGCGAAGAGTTTAACTTGGCTTCACCAAAACAATTGCAAGTCATCTTTTTTGAAAAGCTGGGTTTGCCGATAATTAAAAAAACACCGAAAGGCCAGCCCTCGACTGCTGAAGAGGTGCTACAGGAGTTGGCGCTGGATTATCCATTACCGAAACTGATTTTAGAACATCGTAGCTTGTCGAAATTAAAATCAACCTATACGGACAAGTTGCCGCAAATGATCCATGCGTCAACTGGACGTGTGCATACCTCTTATCATCAGGCGGTAGCCGCCACTGGTCGTTTGTCCTCTAAAGATCCGAATTTACAGAATATTCCTATCAAAACTCAAGAAGGACGCAGCATCAGAACGGCGTTTGTCGCACCCAATGGCTATAAAATCTTGGCTGCAGACTATTCGCAAATCGAATTACGCATCATGGCACATCTATCCCAGGATCAAGGTTTACTGGATGCTTTTGCTCATGGTTTGGATGTGCATTCAGCAACCGCAGCGGAAGTATTTGAGGTAGAGCTTGATGAGGTGACTGCTAACCAACGTCGTAATGCCAAAGCCATTAATTTTGGCTTGATTTATGGCATGTCCGCTTTTGGTCTGGCTAAGCAAATTGATACGGATCGCAATACCGCGCAGGATTATATCAATACCTATTTTGCCCGCTATCCGGGAGTGGAAACTTACATGGAATCCACTAAGGAAAAAGCTGCTGAGTTGGGTTATGTGGAAACGCTATTTGGTCGTCGTTTGTATCTGCCGGAAATTAATTCCAAGAATGGGCTAAGACGCAAGGCGGCCGAGCGCACTGCGATTAATGCGCCTATGCAAGGTAGCGCTGCCGATATTATCAAACTGGCAATGTTAAAAGTGAATGAATGGCTACAAGAGCAAGATGGCATCAAAATGATCATGCAGGTGCATGATGAATTAGTGTTTGAAGTGGCAGAAGATAAGTTGCAACAGGCACAAGAAGCGATCCCAGCTATCATGGCATCAGTGGTCAAACTTTCGGTTCCATTGATGGCCGATGTTGGGGTAGGCGATAACTGGGATCAAGCCCATTAAAAGCCAAAAGAACAGATGAAAATGAGAATAAGCTCTTGATCTTACAATTGTGATACAAGTCTTTACAAAAGGCTTACAAAAAATTTGCAACATTTACCGGGGTAACACGGTCATTATATATGAGGACAATGAATGTCCTCCCCGCGACTCCCTCCTTCTTGCGGGTATTACAGTTTGGCCTCCCCAAGTCGGACTGTGTTTTTTGAGGGGCTCGTTTTGAGCCCCTTCTTTTATTCTTTTTGTAACTAATTTTTTATATTGCTTCGTTATACGAGATTTTCCGAGTGCTCATGGGTTAGTACCAACTGTGCTTCTCAAATCTCGAAAGTCTCGCACTATATAAAAATTATTCGACAAAAATTTTACTAGAGATAGTTAGGTCTTACTCAGAATATAACCTGTCTTTGGGATAGTGCAGTTCTAACAATTCACGTTCGGATTTCTTTAGGCTTTTGACGATCAAGCTGTAAGAATGGTCGATCAGGTTTTCAATTTCGCTTTGTGGAATGGAGCCGTCGAGGATAATAGTGTTCCAGTGGGTTTTGCTCATATGGTAACCTGGGATAATAGCATCAAAAATACTGCGCAGGGCATCAGCATCTTCGGGTTTACATTTAAGATTCATGCACCAATGGCCTGCCATCTTGCCTTGAGTGCCTTTTTCATTGCCAGTGCCGAGCGCTAAAGTGGCAAACATTTTGTTTTTAACTTTAAACACTGCAACTTCCGGACCAAAGGGAAAACCTTCAATTGCTTCGGGTTTGTTTAGCAGGTATTTTTTGGCTTGTTTATGATTCATGAAAATGCTTGTTTGTGTTGCAGTTAGTTTAACATGGGTGGATCATACCACTGATCCAATTTGGCGTAGAGTTGATCCAGTCCTTGGCGTTTGAGTGATGAAAAAGCCTGCACGCTGGCATCAGGATGAAGGTCTTTAAGTTGTTTTTTACATTGCATCAAGGCTTTTGACTTGGCGCCGGATTTAAGTTTGTCGGCTTTATTCAATAAACAATGCACTGGCAGATCCACTTGATAGGCCCAGGACAGCATCTGCACGTCCGTATCTTTTAGAAAATGGCGAATATCCATAAGTAACACTAGACCATGCAGACATTGGCGTGTTTGTAGGTATTTCCCTAGTTCTGCTTGCCACTGTTCTTTCATGGCTTGCGGTACTTTAGCATAGCCGTAGCCAGGCAGGTCAATTAAGCGCCTCGCATCGTCCAGGGTAAAGACATTAATCAGTTGAGTACGGCCCGGTGTTTTGCTGGTTCTAGCTAGGCTTTTTTGCTGAGTGAGGCAATTTAAAGCACTGGATTTACCAGCATTGGAGCGCCCGGCAAAAGCCACCTCAATACCTTTATCTTCGGGCAGTTGGTGTAATTTTGCAGCTCCTAATAAGTATTTGGCTTGCTGGTAATTCATATTGAGTGATTTTTTCTCTGAAAGATGGCATTTTACTGGTTAGTTCCCTATAATTCATCGGACTTTTATATTTATTTTATGTTTTTACGACTGCAGGCAGAGATTTTGGTGCTAGGCGGGCGTTGTTAAAGGTAGCGTGATGAAAAAAGTAGTTTTATTAGCCTTATTATTAGGTGCAAGTCTGATAATTTCTAACTCAGTAGCAGCTGGTGATGCAACAGTGGGGGCACAAAAAGCAGCTCAGTGTGCCGCTTGTCATGGTAAAGACGGTAACAGTGTTTCGGCGCAATGGCCAAAATTAGCAGGACAAAATGAGAAATACTTGTTAAAGCAAATTGAAGATTTCCGTCTGGGTGCTCAGGAAGCGGGCAAAGGGCGTGCTGGTGCACAAATGGCGGGTCTTTGGGGGAGTGTGAGTGAAGAAGATGCAGAAAACATTGCTGCATTTTTTGCTGTGCAAAAACCTCAGCTGGGTGCAGTTAAAAAAGACTTCATAAAATCAGGTAAAACAATTTATTTCCAGGGCGATGCTGAGCGAGGTATTCCTGCTTGTACTGCATGTCATGGGGCTAATGGCCAGGGTTTAAATGCAGCTGGATATCCTGCAGTTTCTGGTCAATATCCGGAATATACCATTAAGCAGTTAAAGGCATTTGCTTCAGCTGAGCGTAGTAATGATGACAATGGTGTTATGCGTGATATCGCGGTTCGTATGTCGGATGCACAAATTGAAGCGGTTGCTAATTTTATGCTAGGTTTGCATTAATCCTTAGCTGAAATCACTTATCATAAAAAAGGTAGCCTGAGGTTACCTTTTTTTATGGCAAATTTTATGACAAAAGTTGAGTAATGGGAATCGTAATGAAATTAAGAATTTTAGTGCTAGTTTTGTGTTTCTTGCCTTTGAGCAGCATGGCTGCGCAAGGCGGAAATAAAACCTATTGGACTGTGCTGCAAACAACTGATTTCGCAACCTCTGATGGTAACTACTTTTTTACCTGGTTGGGTTGTCTCTCTTGTCATATGTTAGAGCAAAATATTGACTTGAACGGGTATGAGGTTTTGCCTTTGATTGCTCGGCCGGACTGGAGGCCTGCCGCTAAGATTCAAATGACTCTGGATTTATTAGCGATAGAAGCTGCTGTGCGTAGGCAATTTATTGCAATGATTGAGCAAAATAAAGTAGATGTGAAATCGCTGGATTCTATGGTAACAGCTTTGGTGGCTTTAGGTGTGGATAAAACAATGCTGGAGCAAACTTTAACTGGTAAAGAGCTTTTTACAAAGATCAGTCAGGCAGAGTCCGCAGCCAAACAGTATCAAATTCAATATGTACCTACGGTTGTGGTTAAAGGGAAATATGCTACTGATGCCAGGCATACACAATCGGTAGCAAAGTTCTCAGAAACCCTGAAAAAGCTGGAGAATAAATAACTAGTCTGAATTATCTTTAATTGGCTTTTCACTATTATGGTGACTGGCATTATATAAAGCAGCCAGAGTATTCGATTTAAATTCGCGGCGATACAAAACCCAAACTACAAAGGCGCTGCAAGCCATAAAAACCCAGGCATTGATAAACCAACAAAGAGCGGCTAAGGAAAAGCTATAGGCTCTTAATCCAAAATTAAACGAGTTGGTAGCTCGGGATAATAGCCAATTGCAGTGTTTGACAAAAAGCTGTTTTTCTTTATTACTGGCAGAGGCTTTAGGTGCCGAACCGAATAGCACGATTGAAAAGTTATATTTGCGCATGGACCAGGTGAATTTAAAGAAAGCGTAAGCAAAGCTAACAATCAAGAGCATGATTTTCATTTCCCAAGCGGCTCTTGAATCGATCTCTATCCAGGGTAGGTGGGACAATAGCCGCACAGCTTCCTCGGTAGCCCCTAAAACTGTTAATAAACCTGCGATAATAAAAATGGTGGTGGAGGCGAAAAAGGTTACGTTCCTTTGCAAGATGCCCAGACTGGTAATATCGGAAATTCTGGCATCACGTTCGATCATTTGCTCAAGCCATTCTTTGCGGTTAGCTGCTAACTGATTGGCAATAGTGGGCTTGGATTTTTGCTGTGCACTGGCAAAAAGGGTATAGCCAACCCAAAGGGTTAAAAAGGCCAATAATGCAATCCAGTCAAGCAAAGGTAAAAATGATAAAGTGCTCATGATTTGAGTTATCAAATGAGAGGTAACTTGAAGTTGCCACGAAGCGAATTGAAATTCAACCTTAAAGCGTAAACTTGTTCAAAATTTTGCTTTGATGTTAGCTAATCCTTTGATTTTTTGGACAAATTGTTCGACACTAATCATAATGATGTGCAGTAAAATCTAATTTATAAGGAAGGAAATTTGGGGTTGGGAGCAGGTGTTGCTAAAAGGCGAAATATAACAGTAGCAATTTTACTGGGCGTTATGCTGTGGGTATTGCCTGTTAGTCAGGCTGAAGAGTTTACCCCTGAGCCAGTTGAGCTTGAGAATGAATTAACTCAGGCTGTTGTGACGGCACTGACTCAGGATCAACAGGGATTTATCTGGATTGGCACCCAGGCCGGTCTTAATCGCTATGATGGCTATCAGGTTGAACAGTATTTTAGCGCTAATTCTGCCCTCAGCTTTGACGAAATTAATGTCTTGACTACCGATTCTGCGGGTAATGTCTGGATTGGCACCGAGCATGGCTTGAATGTATTTTTGCAGGATAAAGGTGAGCTTCTAAATTTTCTCCATAATCCAGGTGATCCCTTTTCTATTGTTGATGATCGAATTTTCAGTTTATTAAGTGGTAAAGATGGGAATGTATGGATTGGAACCTCTAACGGTATTTTCTTGTATCAAGCAGCCACCCAAAGCTTCAAAAAATTCCCTTTGTTGAACTCATTTGATATCAAAGAGTCTATGCAAGAAATTAGCAGTCTCAGTCAAATAAAAGAAACCATAATTTTAGGAACCACCACAGGCAAAATTGCTATCCTTAATAATAAAAAAGGTCAGTTTGAAATAGTAGAGTTAAGTCAGTCCCTGGGCACTATTAACAAAATATTGCCGCTTGCTGACAACCATCTTTTAATTGTTGCTGACAAGCGCTTATATCGGTTGCAATGGAGCACCAAACAAGTAGAACCCTTAGCCTTATCTAATTTTGGTATTAGCGCTTCCGACATAAAAATTAGTGAAGTATTAGTGGTTGAGCCGCAGTTAATTTTAATCGGCACTGAGGAAAACGGACTTTATTTTATTGATTTAGAAAAAAACACCAGTGATTATTATGGCTACAAGGGTTCTAAGCTGGAACGCATTGGTGCCAACCATGTGAATAGTTTATTGCAGGATGCTGATAATTTGTTATGGGTTGGTACAGATGCCAATTTACATCGTATCAATATTAATAGTTTAAAGTTTTCTCACTATTACAAAAAGTCTGAACAAGAAAATAGTCTTACTGGAGACTCTATTTTTTCATTAACCATAGATTCTGATGGCTGGTTATGGGCAGGTAGCGAGCTTAATGGTTTATCAGTGTTAAAACCACAGGGACGTGATTTTATAGTCGATCCGAACATTAAGTTTGCAGATAATGGTTATTCAATTAACAGTATTGTTGAAGGATCTATTGGCTATTTATGGATTATGACAGCAGATAGTTTATGGTCGTATGATAAAGCTAAAAATAGCTTTCAAAAATATTCAGAATTGGATTTTGATAATGCCTCACTTTTTTCGGCGCACTACCGGCAAGGCAAATTATGGATCACCAGTTCAAAAGGTCTTTGGTTGCTTGAAGATGGCAACATTAAACAGCACATCTTGGTGGATCAGCAGAGTTTTAGCCCCAAGAATCATGTTTATGATTTGCTTTTTGAAAAGGACTCAATCTGGTTGGCAACCGAACAAGGTTTGATTAAGTATGATACTAACAATGGACAGTTTACTGAGATTGGTAAGTTAATAGAAAATGCGCCAATAGCTTTAATGACGCCTATTTTTGATTTGGATAAAGATTTACATGGACGCTTATGGGTTGCAACTTATGGTAATGGTTTGTTGCGTTTAGATTTTACTACCCAGAAAATCATGGAGATTAATAATAAAAACTCTTCATTAAACAACGTTGTGTATTCTATTCAACAGGATAAGCACTACAATTTGTGGTTGGCTACGGCGGGAGGCTTATTTCGACTGGATCCTACCAATTTTAGTTTGGCTCATTTTTCTTTAGAGCAGGGACAGCCGATACACGACTTTAATTTAGGCTCTAAAATCATTGATCGCAAAGGGCGTATTTTTTTAGGTGGGATTAATGGAATTATCGGCTTTGATCCTAAAAAATATGTTAAAGACGAAAGTCTGGCCAGACCCGTTATCACCAAAATTTTAGTTAATAACAAGCTGGCAAAAATTGGAGCTGATGAAGATGCTCATGTTTCGGTTCCGGTCAATATTAGTCCTGAGATTAGCTTGCATCACCAAGACACTTCTTTAATTCTTGAATTTAGTAACTTGCAATATACTAATCCTGAAGATAATCGCTTTCGCTATAAGTTAGAAGGATACGATAAAGAGTGGTATGAAGTCGGTGCGCATCATCGCCGTGCAGTTTATCCTAAATTGAAGTCAGGGAGCTATGTATTCAGATTAATGGCCGCTAATAAAGATGGTATCTGGAATCCTCAATCGGTTGATTTAAGTGTTAAGGTAAGGCCTTCGCCATTTTTGTCGACATGGGCATTGGGATTTTATATTGCCATCTCAAGCTCATTGTTGTTAATAGCTTTTAGTATGTTCCAGTCACGTAACAAAGAGCGGCGTGCGGCGCAAACCAAGTTGGAAGAGAGTGAGGAGCGACTAAAATTATCGCTATGGGGCAGTGGCGATGAACTGTGGGATTGGGATATTGGATCTGGTGCACTGCATTTATCTAATGAGTGGGATATAGACTTCCCCCGTGATGGTATCAGAAGTGGTTATTCAGATGCTCACTCCAATATACATCCGAATGACCTAGCCTATGTAAAGCAGGCATTAAGCTCCCATATAAGAGGTAAATCACAACACTTTGAAAGCACCTATCGCTTGCAGAATGACGCAGACGGTTGGATCTGGGTGCTGGATCAAGGCAAGGTGGTTGAGTTTGACGGTGAAACGCCTATTCGGATGGCTGGTACTTTAAAAAACATTACTGAAATCAAAGATGCCGAACAACGCTTAAGTGTGATTGCCAAGTCTTTTGAAAATATTTCTGATGCAGTCTGGATTTTAGATGCTAATTTGAATTATGTGGTAATCAATAAAGCCTTTGAAACTATCACTGGTTATAGCGAAGAGGATGTGATTGGCTCAACTATGGATGAAAATGCTATTGATGGCATGAATCAGGATTTTTATAAGAAATTAAGAGCTATTCTGGATAAAAAGGGAACCTGGCATGGCGAGCTGGAAGCGATCAGAAGTAATGGCAGTGTTTATCCGATAGAGATCAACATTAATGTTGTACGTGATAATGATGGCAATATTATTAATTATGTAGGGGTTTTTTCAGATATTACTTATCGTAAACGAGCGGAAAAGGAATTACGCCGTTTGGCAACTACCGATCAACTGACCAATCTGCCTAACCGTAATACGTTCCATAGTGAAGTGGAGATGATTTTAAGTCATTCTGATAGTAGCCAGCGACATGCTTTGTTATTTATTGATTTAGATAATTTTAAAAGAATTAATGACTCCTTAGGGCATGGGGTTGGTGATGAATTATTAATTAGAGTCGCAGAAATACTTGGCAAAATTGTCAATACTGAAAAAGATATGGTCGCACGTTTTGGTGGTGATGAGTTTATCGTCTTTTTGCAAAATATTGAGGCCTGGAATTTGGCAGCAGGGACAGCACAGCAGATATTGGATCGTTTTGCACATACATTACAGTTGTCTGCTAATGAAGTCATAGTTTCGCCCAGTATTGGTATCGTCATGTATCCGGAAAATGGTGAAACTGCCGAAGAACTATTACGGAATGCTGATACGGCGATGTATTATGCCAAGAAGAAGGGCAAAAATACCTTCCAGTTCTATACGAATCAAATGAATGAGCAGGCAAAAATACGCCTGAGCCTGGAAAACGATCTGCGCCAAGCCATTGAAAAAGATGAGTTCCTGGTTTTTTATCAACCAAAAGTCAGCTTGGAAACGGGTGATATTAGTGGTTTTGAAGCTTTGGTGCGCTGGCGTAATGAAGAGCGTGGTTTGGTTTCGCCAAATGAATTTATTCCGTTAGCCGAAGAATCGGGTTTGATTATTCCAATCAGTCAGCAAGTTATAGAAAAAACCTGTATTCAGGTTAAAGATTGGCAAAAACGTGGGCTTTTTAAAGGGAAAATCGCGATTAATTTATCTGCCATACAGTTTTATCACGAAAATCTTTGGCAAACGGTTAAAAATGCGCTTCATTTATCCAAGCTGGATGCCAGCACTATTGAATTTGAAATTACTGAAGGAATGGTCATGCAGGATCTGTCCCATTCGATTCAGCAGATGAATAGCCTTAAAGAAATGGGGGTTTCATTAGCTTTGGATGACTTTGGGGTCGGCTATTCGTCTTTAGGAAATTTAAAGGATTTCCCTATTGATACCTTGAAGATTGATCGATCATTTGTTTGGGATCTGGATGATTCGAAAAGGGATCGGCAGCTAGTTGCCTCAATTGTTACATTAGCCCATAACTTAGGTGTAAAGGTGGTGGCTGAAGGAGTTGAAACTATTGAACAGCTTGAAGCCTTAAGAGCAATGAAATGTGAAGAAATTCAAGGATTTATCTTCAGCCAGCCATTGCCGGCATTCGAAGTTGAAAAGTTACTGGAAAGCAGTGAAGCTACTTTAGAGAAGGCGCTGGCCGATTGGAATGAAATAGAGTAGCTTTGGGTAGTTTTAAAACCTTGCTTATAAGCATATAACCAGAGATAGATAAAAGTGCTGTAAAAATAACCAAATTATTTGCCTGGGCATTAAGGGTTTGAGACAATAAGCGGCCTAAAAATAACCTATTTTCTGGAGATTGAATGTCAATTGATCCGCCAAGCCGTTTTGAGATGGCTAATGCCATTCGCGCCTTAAGTATGGATGCTGTGCAAAAAGCTAAATCTGGTCACCCTGGTGCCCCAATGGGCATGGCTGATATCGCCCAGGTATTATGGAACGACTACTTCAAACATAATCCTAATAACCCTCACTGGGTAAATCGTGATCGCTTTGTGATGTCCAATGGCCATGGCTCCATGTTGGTTTATTCAGTCTTACACCTTACTGGCTATGACGTTTCGATTGATGACATTAAGAATTTTCGACAAATTCATTCCAAAACTCCTGGTCATCCTGAATATGGTTACACACCAGGAGTTGAAACCACCACTGGCCCCTTAGGTCAGGGCATTGCCAATGCAGTTGGTTTTGCCATTGCCGAAAAAACTCTAGCTGCTCAGTTTAACCAGCCGGATCATGAAATAATCGATCACCACACCTACGTGTTTATGGGTGACGGTTGTTTGATGGAGGGTATTTCCCATGAAGTCTGTTCTTTAGCTGGCACACTTGGTTTAGGTAAATTAATCGTATTCTGGGATGACAATGGCATCTCCATTGATGGTGAAGTTGAAGGCTGGTTCTCAGACGATACGCCTAAGCGTTTTGAGTCTTATGGCTGGCAGGTTATTGCTGGAGTTGATGGTCACAATCCGGAGGCCATTAAACAAGCGGTTGATGAAGCTAAAACTGATCAAAGTCGTCCGACATTAATTTGTTGTAAAACCATTATTGGCTTTGGTTCGCCGAATAAAGAAGGCAAAGAAGATTGTCATGGTGCACCATTAGGCGATGATGAGATTGTTTTAGTACGTGAAAAGTTAGGTTGGAATGCTGCAGCTTTTGAAATTCCACAAAATATAGCGAATGCCTGGAATGCACAAACCAAAGGCTCTGAAAACGAGGAGGCTTGGAAGCAACAATTTGCCGCTTATGAATCTGCTTATCCAGAATTAGCAGTAGAGTTAAAGCGACGTTTAAATTCAGAATTACCAGCAAATTTTCAAGCAGAAGCGCAAAAATATATAGCAGGCTTGCAAGCCGAAGGGCCGACAGTTGCTTCTCGTAAAGCTTCGCAAATGGCATTAAATGCTTATGCGCCATTATTGCCTGAAATGGTGGGTGGTTCTGCTGATTTAGCCGGTTCTAACTTAACTATTCATGCGGACTCTAAAGCTATTGAGGCCAAAGATGCTTCAGGTAACTATCTATACTATGGCGTTCGTGAATTTGGTATGTGCGCCATTATGAATGGTATGGCCTTACACGGCGGCTTGATGCCGTATGGCGGCACTTTCCTGATCTTTATGGAATACGCTCGTAATGCCGTTCGCATGGCGGCGTTAATGAAACAGCAAGCAATTTATGTTTTTACTCACGACTCGATTGGCTTGGGTGAAGATGGCCCAACTCACCAACCGATTGAGCAATTAGCCAATATGCGTTTAACACCAAATTGTTCCGTATGGCGTCCCTGTGATGCAGTAGAAACTGCGGTGGCCTGGAAAGCAGCAATTGAAAAAAGTGATGGGCCAACAGCTTTAAGTTTGTCCCGTCAGAATTTAAAACATCAAGATCGTAGTGCTGAGCAATTAGCTAATATTGCTCGTGGTGCTTATGTGATCTACCAATCTAATGATACGCCCGATGCTATTTTCATTGCTACTGGCTCAGAAGTAGAACTGGCAGTTGAAGCGGCTAAGCAATTAGCAGATCAGGGCAAAAATATTCGCGTAGTATCCATGCCATCGACTGATGTGTTTGATGCACAGGATGCTGGTTATAAAGAGTCTGTATTGCCGAGCTCAGTAACCAAGCGTGTCGCTATTGAAGCAGGCATTGCCGATTACTGGTACAAATATGTGGGCTTAGATGGTGTTGTCATCGGGATGACAAGTTTTGGTGAGTCAGCACCAGCAGGTGAATTATTTAAGCACTTTGGTTTTACGGTGGATAATGTCGTCGCCAAAACCAATGAACTTTTTTAAAACTTTTTAAGAATATCAATTTAAAACTGTAGTTATTTCGGAGATTTCAAATGACAGTTAAAGTAGCAATTAATGGTTATGGTCGTATTGGCCGTACCGCACTTCGCGCAATTTATGAGCATGGCTATCGAGATCGCATTCAAGTGGTAGCCATTAATTCTTCGCACCCAGCAGAAACTACAGTTCATTTAACCAAATACGATACCACGCATGGTCGTTTTAACGCTGATGTTGCTACTGATGGCGACTATATGACGGTTAATGGTGACAAAATTAAACTGTACGCAGAGCGCAACCCAGAACTAATTCCCTGGGGTGATCAAGATGTTGATGTGGTGTTTGAATGTACGGGTGTATTTAAAGATCAAGCTGGTGCTTCCAAGCACTTCAAAGGCGGCGCAAAGAAAGTATTGATCTCAGCGCCAGGTGCAGCGGACGTGGATGCAACTGTGGTATTTGGGGTAAATGATGATATTTTAAAATCTGAGCACAGAGTTGTTTCTAACGCTTCATGTACCACTAATTGTTTAGCGCCATTGGCGAAAGTATTAAACGATACAGTGGGTATTAAATCTGGCTTAGTAAATACTATTCATGCTTACACCAACGATCAAAAGTTGATTGATAACCAACATAAAGATTTACGTCGTGCCCGTGCTGCAGCACAAAGCATTATCCCAACAAAAACCGGTGCTGCTAAAGCAGTAGGTTTAGTCCTGCCAGAATTAAATGGTGTATTAGATGGTTTTGCTATGCGCGTACCAACGATTAATGTTTCCTGTGTGGATTTAACCTTTGAAGCAGGTCGCGATACCTCTGCCGAAGAAATTAATGAGATTGTGAAAAAAGCAGCGGATAACCATGTGCTTTACTACAATGATGAGCCATTGGTTTCGATTGATTTTAACCATAGCCCAGCATCTTCTACTTTTGATGCCGGCCAGACTCGGGTGATGAATGGTAATCTGGTTAAGGTGGTGACTTGGTACGATAATGAGTGGGGTTTTAGTAATAGAATGCTCGACGTAGCCATAAAAATGATGGCTGTTTAACTGCCTATTATTGGTTGATACTTTGTTGCAATCATTTTAGTCGTCGCTCATGTACTTTTGTACTATTCGCTAACCTAAAATGATTGCGCCGCGTCTAAACACAATAATAGTTTGTTAAATTAGTGATTAGATTTACAAAGGCTTTTTTCGGAAAGTCTTTTTGCGTTTTAAAGATTTAACAATTTATTGATAAAAGGTTCTAAAACATGAATGTTTTACGAATGGCAGATTTGGATTTACAGGGTAAGCGAGTGCTTATTCGTGAGGATCTAAATGTTCCGGTTAAAGATGGAAGAATTACCAGTGATGTGCGGATTCAAGCCTCGATTCCGACCATTAAGTTAGCCTTGGAAAAAGGCGCTAAAGTGATGGTGATGTCGCATCGCGGGCGTCCAGCAGAAGGTGTTTTGACTGAAAAAGATTCCATGAAAATCGTTGCTGATTATTTAAATAAGCAATTGGACGTGCCAGTGCGCCTGGTCACTGAGTATTTAAATGGTGTTGATGTTGAGCAAGGCGAAGTACTGATTTTCGAAAATGTTCGTTGTAATGTGGGTGAAAAAGCTAATGATGATCGCCTTGCAAAAATGTATGCAGACCTTTGTGATATATTTGTGCACGATGCTTTTGGTTGTGCCCATCGTGCGCAGGCTTCGACTCATGGTGTAGCCAAATTTGCACCTGTAGCTTGCGCTGGCTTGTTATTGGCGGGTGAATTAGAAGCTTTGGGTAAAGCTTTGGATAATCCTGCACGCCCAATGGTGGCTATTGTGGGTGGTTCAAAAGTTTCAACCAAGTTAACGGTTTTGGATAAGCTGTCAAATATTGTTGATCAATTAATTGTAGGTGGCGGTATTGCCAATACCTTTATTGCGGCAACGGGTCAGTCGGTGGGTAAATCTTTATACGAGCAGGATTTAGTTCCGGAAGCCAAACGTTTAATCGAGCAGGCGCAAGCTAATGGTGGCGATATTCCTGTGCCTGTGGATGTGGTTACAGGTAAAGAATTTTCCGAAAATGCAGCGGCAGAAGCAAAAGCCGTTTCAGAAGTTGCCGATGATGATATGATTTTTGATATTGGTGAAGAATCAGCTAGCCACTTGGCGAAAATTTTAGCAGAAGCCAAAACTATTGTTTGGAATGGCCCGGTGGGTGTTTTTGAATTTGATCAATTTGGTAAAGGCACAGAAGTGATTTCGCGTGCGATTGCGCAAAGCGATGCTTTTTCCATTGCTGGCGGCGGCGATACGGTAGCTGCGGTAGATAAATATGGTATTAAAGATCAGATTTCTTATATCTCAACCGGTGGTGGTGCTTTCTTAGAGTTTTTAGAAGGTAAAGAATTACCGGCAGTGGCCGTCTTGCAACAAAGAGCCGAGCAGCGCGCATAGAGAGTTAACGTAAAAGAATTTATAGGATCAGGGTAAAGGTAAAATTATGGCATTAATTACATTAAGACAATTGTTAGATCATGCTGCTGAGAAGGGCTATGGAATCCCAGCATTTAACGTAAACAATTTAGAACAAATGCGTGCGGTAATGCAGGCTGCGGATGAAACCGATTCTCCTGTGATCGTACAAGCATCAGCGGGTGCTCGTAAATATGCAGGTTCAAACTTCTTACGTCATTTAATTTTGGCGGCAACGGAAGAGTTTCCGCATATTCCAGTATGTATGCATCAGGATCACGGTGCTTCACCAGCGGTTTGTCAGCAGTCTATTCAGTTAGGCTTTACTTCGGTTATGATGGATGGTTCGCTGGAAGAAGATATGAAAACGCCAGCGTCTTACGAGTACAATTCTCGTGTTACTAAATTAGCTACTGATATGGCACACGCTTGTGGTGTTTCTGTTGAAGGTGAGCTTGGCTGTTTAGGTTCATTAGAAACAGGAATGGCTGGCGAAGAAGATGGTTCAGGTGCCGAAGGCGTTTTAACGCATGACCAGTTATTAACTGATCCAGAAGAAGCGGCACAATTTGTAAAAGACACTGGCGTTGATGCTTTGGCGATTGCGATTGGTACTTCACACGGTGCTTATAAATTTACCCGGCCACCAACTGGTGATGTGTTATCGATTCAGCGGATTAAAGAAATTAATGCACGAATTCCTGATACGCATCTGGTTATGCATGGTTCTTCTTCGGTGCCGCAGGATTGGTTGGCGGTGATTAATGAATATGGTGGTGATTTGGGTGAAACCTATGGCGTGCCAGTGGAAGAAATTCAAGAAGGTATTAAATATGGCGTACGAAAAGTCAATATTGATACGGATTTGCGTTTAGCAGCAACGGGGGCAGTACGTAAATTTTTAAAGTATAACCCAAAAGAATTTGATCCACGTAAATATAACCGAGTTGCACAAGATGCGATGCAGGCAATTTGTAAAGCACGTTATGAAGCTTTTGGTACCGCTGGTAATGCTGCAAAAATCAAGCCAATCAGCCTTGAGCAAATGGCTAAAGAATATCAATCAGGAAAACTCGATCCGAGAGTTAACTAATAAAAAAGCCAGCGATTAAGCTGGCTTTTTTATAATTAAGGATCCTTAAACAGGATGGATTCAATACAGTTAAACCCACCCAGTGAAATTTAATATAAAATTCTTGCGCGTATGGTGCCTTTTATCTGGCGCATTTTTTCGAGAGCAGTTTGGCTGGAACTTTGATCGATATCAGTAACAACATAGCCAATATCGCCTTTGGTTTGCAGGTATTGTCCTGAAATATTGACATTATTATCCGCTAAAATATTGGTAATTTGCGAAAGCATGCCTGGTTGGTTTTTATGAATATGTAAAATTCGATGGGTATCCATGTGTATCGGCAAAGCTACCTCAGGAAAATTGACCGCTGAAACCGTGGAGCCATTATTGCTGTACTTAAGCATTTTTTCAGTAACTTCAATGGCAATATTTTCCTGTGCTTCCAGGGTGGAACCACCAATGTGTGGTGTTAGAATTACATTATCAAATGGCCTTAATGGTGAAATAAATTCTTCAGTGTTGGATTTTGGTTCGGTAGGAAAAACATCCAGCGCAGCTCCCGCAATATGTTTGCTAGCAAGTGCTGAGGCCAGCGCATCAATATCGACTACCGTACCGCGCGAGGCATTGACCAAAATAGAACTTGGTTTCATTTGAGCCAATTCTTTTTCGCCTATCATACCTTTTGTCTGCTCGGTCTCAGGGACGTGTAATGACACCACATCAGATTGGGATAAAAGCTGTTGCAGACTATTTTGCTGTTCGGCATTGCCTAAAGTCAGCTTGGTTTCAATATCATAGAAGCGTACTTTCATACCAATTCCTTCCGCCAAAATACCAAGCTGGGTACCAATATGGCCATAGCCAATAATGCCTAGGGTTTTACCTCTGGCTTCGTTGGAATTGATGGCCGATTTTTGCCATTCACCACGATGGGCAGCGGCATTCTTGGCCGGAATACCGCGCAATAGCATGATCATTTCGCCCAGCACCAATTCGGCTACACTGCGGGTATTGGAATAGGGAGCATTGAAAATCGGAACGCCTTTATGTTGAGCTGCGTTGAGGTTAACTTGGTTGGTGCCTATACAAAAACAACCCACTGCAACTAGTTTCTGCGCAGAAGCAAAAACCTGATCGGTTAGTTGAGTGCGTGAGCGGATCCCCAGAAAGTGGGTGTCAGCTATTTGTTGATGAAGTTCATCACCAGTAAGAGCAGTTTTCGAATATTGAATATTGGTATAACCATCCTGGCGAAATAGTTGTTCCGCCTGTGGATGGACACCTTCCAGTAATAGCACTTTTAGTTGGTTTTTGTCGAAAGAAGTCGCGCTGCTCATGGCTCATTGAAGCTTAGGATAGATTAAGCTCATTTTAAACAAATCAAGCTGGTAGGTGGAAGCCTTTCTGGTGGAAATTTTTGATACTGTAAAAAAGTGTGGGAATTAGGCGATCTTGGCTGCCTATCCTGATACAATGTGCGCCGCTCGGTTAGTCGCCACCTATAGAAGCGATTGAGCTTATAGTTTTAATTGATATTGAGGTTGTTAATGCCTGTAAACCCTAATTTAGACAGATTAATTGCTATTCTAAGTGAAACCCTGTCTATTGATGCTGATGAATTTGCTGAAGATACGCTATTACTGGGTAATTTTCCGGAGTTTGACTCTATGGCTATTGTTTCCATTTTGATGGAACTGGAAGAGCATTTTGCCATTGAAATTGCTGAAGATGAGCTGACTGGTGATGCTTTTGAGTCGGTGACTAGCCTGTTAGAGTTTATCGATATTCAGCAGGCGGCTACAGCCATTTAACATTTTCACCATACAACTTATCTAAAAATTGGCAATTTTCTAAAATTTCTTTTATAACAAAGAGATAACTCACCTAAAATCGAATAACAATGGGGTTGATTTCAGCACTGAGTTTGCTGCTGATGTTGTTGCTTTTGGTCATTTTGCGGTGGCACGGCAGCCGCTACTTTTGGCCGTTGGCTGTGCTATTTATGGTGATAGCAACTTTTTTGATCCTGTTCAGTAATCAGGTTTCCGGTAATTTGCTCGTAACCATCGCTTTGGCACTGTCGGCTGTATTACTGCTGCTATCCATTGTTTGGTTCAGTCGTGATAAACACAAGCGTAGTCAGATTAAAATCAAATTGGCCAAAGCCTTTTCCCTCTACAAATACGATTATCGAGAGTCCTGGCTCGGTTTTAATAGTGCGCTTGACCATGCGCACCAACAGGTGGACTTTTACCCGCAAGCGATTAAAGCTTTAGCTAATATGGTTAATAGCTCTGGCGGAAAGTTGTGGTCGCTGGCGGGGAATCGATTCAGTTTTGCAAATCATTGGAACTCACCACTGCAAAACCAGCAAAATTTTATATTGCCGAAGGCTTTGATTGATTTTATGCAGCGCTCCAATTGGGTAGTTGATATTAAAGAATTTAAAACCAATCCTCGGCTATATAAGTCTTTAAAGCTTAACTTGGATAACTTTAATTATACTGATGTGGATATTTTTGTGCCTTTGCGGCGTGAAAATGAATTGGTGGCTATTGTCGGACTAAAGAGTCTGGATGATACTCACAGTTTGAACTGGGAAGATCATGATTTATTAAAAGCTGCTGGTCAGCAAATGGCCAGTTATTTAGGTTTATATGAAGCGACCTCAAAAATTTATGAGCAGCGCCAGCTGGAAGCCTTTAATCGGGTTTCAACTTTTGTGGTGCACGACATTAAAAATGTCTTGGCTCAACTTCAGCTAATATCACAAAACGCCAATAAATTCGGTTCTAATCCTGATTTTATTCAGGATGCTTTTGATACGGTGGAAAGTGCCAATAAACGTTTACATAAGATGTTGGAGCAGCTGCAAAAAAAGGAACTGCCGAAGGTGGAGTTGGCGCAAACTAATTTGCAGCAACTGGTAAAAAATATTCAAGCTAACAATCCTGAAATTACTATTGATGGAGAGATCCCGAATATTCAGGTGGTTGGTGATGAAGCGCAGCTAGTCAATGTTATTTTACACCTGGATCAGAATGCTCGAGAAGCCATGTTGCAAAAAAAGCTCGATCAAAAGCCACGGGTGCAACATAAAATGGAACTGGAGGCAGGTGATCTTTTTTGGCATATCATTGATCAAGGGGTGGGCATGAGCGAAGAGTTCATGCGAGACAGTTTATTTAAACCGTTTGAAACCACTAAAGGAAGCGCTGGAATGGGCATTGGCGTTTATCAATGCCGTTATTTGCTCCAAAGCTTTGACGGTGATTTAATAATACGCAGTCGCTTGGGCGAAGGCACTCATTGTACGGTAATTATGTCGACAATTGTGGGATAGCATAACAGGGGATAAGCATGACACAAGATAAATGGGACTTATTGGTGATTGAAGATGATCAGGGTTTGCAAAAGCAACTCAAATGGTCGCTTGATGAATATAATGTGGTGCTTGCAGATAGCCATCAAACAGCCATTGTTGAACTGCGCCGATTCCAACCCAAGGTGGTGACTCTTGATTTAGGCTTGCCGCCGGATCCTGCCAATGCCAGCGTTGGTTTGGCTTTGCTGGAAGAGATATTACAGCTTGCACCAACCACAAAAGTCATAGTGGTTACTGGTAATGATCAAAGAGATATAGCTTTAAAAGCGGTGGAATTAGGTGCTTATGATTATTATCAAAAACCCATCCAGGCTGAGGAATTGTCACTTATTGTCAAAAGGGCATTCGAACTGGCAGCTTTGGAGGAAGATAATCGTAATCTATTTAAGCGTCAAACCAACAGCTTTCATGGCATTATCGCCAGTAGTCCAGAGATGTTAGCGGTTTGTCAGAAAATTGAAAAAGTAGCGCCAACCGATGTCAGCGTTATGCTGTATGGCGACAGTGGCACTGGCAAGGAATTATTAGCCAGAGCCATTCACGATATTAGTCCTCGCAGTAATAAAAAAATGGTGGCGATAAACTGTGCAGCGATCCCCGAGAATTTATTGGAAAGCGAATTGTTTGGTTATGAAGCTGGAGCTTTTACCGGTGCTAATAAACAAACTTTGGGTAAAATTGAGCATGCTAATGGCGGCACTTTATTTTTGGATGAAATTGGTGATATGCCATTACCATTACAATCCAAATTGTTGCGCTTTCTGCAAGAGCGGCAAATCGAACGTATTGGTGGCCGTGATTCGATTGAAGTTGATGTGAGAATTGTAGCGGCAACCCATCAGCCATTAACTGAATTGGCGGAAAGCGGTGAGTTCCGTGAAGACTTGTTTTATCGTTTAAGTGAGGTGGCGTTAAATATCCCATCTTTGGCTGAACGCAATGGTGATGTAGTATTAATTGCGCGGGCTTTACTGGATAAGTTTAATCAGCAGTATGGACGCAATTTTCGCGGCTTTAGTTCGGAAGCGGTGCACGCAATGGAGTCTTATTCCTGGCCAGGAAATGTTCGAGAACTGGAAAATAAAATCAAGTCTGCGGTGGTGATGTCTGAAACGAACAAAATTAGTGTGGCTGATTTACAGTTAGAGCCAAGTCAATTGGAAGAAATGCCATTGAACCTACGACAGGTGCGCGAGGTTGCTGAATCAAGAGCTATTCAAAGAGCCATTGTGTTATCCAACAGCAATATTTCTAAAGCATCGAAATTATTAGGGGTTACCCGTCCCACTTTATACAGCTTAATGGATAAGTATGGCATCCAACATTAAGACATTAATAACTTTTGTTGCTTGTTTTTTAATACTAAGTTGTGATTCTGATCCAGAGGCAGAAGCTTTGGCAGAGCGTTGGACAAAACATGATTGGTCGCAAAACCAACCAGAACTTTACGTAGATATTAATAATGATGGACAAAAGGAAAGGGCATTGGTCGGCTTTGGTAAGCGAACTTTATTCATTGCGGTTTATTTGCAGGATGATGTGACCAAGATGGATTTTGTAGAAATTTTTATCAATAAAGCGAGTCAACAAAATGCTATTTGTGGCTCCAAAGCCAGTTTGCAACTTGAGCGACAAAATTATGCTTTAGTGGATCAGCTGGACCCTAGTCCTGAAGGGTTTAAATCATGTGCTAATTGCGAAGGATTGTTACTACAAGGGGATAGAGGTTGTGATCCTTTTCATATTTACTGGGATCACAAAAACCAGATGCTCAGTTGGTGGCGAAATTAGTTCAAGTTTAAATTTGGTCTTTTAATTGTTTCTACTGAGTTATTTTTGCCTAGCAATAAAATATCGGCTGAACGTTCGGCAAACAGGCCATTGGTAACTACTCCAACGATGCCATTTAAAATGTTCTCCAGTTTCATTGGCTCATTAATTTCCAGGCCATGCACATCCAGAATGACGTTACCATTATCGGTGACAAAACCACTGCGATATACCGGATCACCACCTAGTTTGACGATTTCGCGGGCGACGTAACTGCGTGCCATTGGAATAACTTCAACAGGTAATGGAAATTCACCCAAACGCCTTACTAACTTAGATTCATCGACAATACAAACGAATTGTTTGGCAACGGCAGCAATAATTTTCTCACGAGTCAAGGCGCCGCCGCCGCCTTTGATTAAAGCCAATAAATGATTGGATTCATCGGCACCATCAACATAAACGGGTATATCAGAAACCTGGTTTAGATCAAACACTTCAATGCCGTGAGTGGCTAGTCGTTGTGTGGAGGCTTTTGAGCTGGAAACCGCCCCTTTAATTTTATGTTTTATTTTAGCCAGTTCATCGATAAAGTAATTCACCGTTGAACCAGTGCCAACTCCAACAATGGCATCTTCTATAATATAATCAACAGCTGCTTTGCCCACTAAAGCCTTAAGTTGATCTTGATTCATACTATTACCTGATGAAAATTAAGCTGTTTATTTGTGTTTATTGTAATTCAAGCGGGAACCAATTGTTAGGTTTAATCCTGAGAAGGAAATTTTAAATAATAAGAAGGAGTGGCAACAGCATCCATTTTCATATCCCAGCTTTCCAACGGCACTTTATTGATCTGTTGGAAATTATATGCCAGCCCTACTAGTTGAGGCCTTTTTTGTTGATCCTCAAAATTACTCAAAACAGAATCATAATAACCACCACCCATACCGACGCGATTGCCATAATTATCAAAAGCCACCAGTGGCATAAAAATCACATCGAGTTGGCTGGGGCGAATGGCATCTTTGATGTTGGCGGTGGGTTCAGCAATACCAAAAGCTCCAGCCTTGATTGATTCGCGACCTGCATAAGGCAAAAACCACATACCTCTTTTATTGTTAGGAAACACTTTGGGTAAAAAGCAACTTTTACCAAGAGACATGGCATATTCAATCAATGGCCAACAGCTGATTTCGCCTTTAGTAGGTAAATAAAAAGCCAGGTTTTGATGATTCTCAATAATTTTGGCAGCAGACAGATGGCCCATCAGAGCCAATGCAGAGCGCTCCATAAAAGGCTTAGTCAACGTATTGCGTTGATGCTTAATACGCGCCCGCAAATGATTTTTTTGTGCGATGGCTAAACTCATTAAAAACCCAGACTGCCGTTGTAGGTAAAGGCCCTAGAACCCAAAGGCTCAGGGGGGAAACCAGGCGGATGATCAGGCTTTCCGGTCGAAACGGACTTGCACAACACTTCCAGCTAAGGCATCCCGAAAAAAATATTATCGGCTCAAGAACGTTCGCTACTGACGAACAGTCCAGGCATAATTATCATAACATAAGTTATTAGCCGTTGGTGAGCTCGATTTGTTTGCTGCTTTCCAGTGATTGTTCTATTTTTTCACTGAGCTGTTGCATCTTGTTGTTTATTATAGAGATTTCTTTGGGATCAGAGTCGGACTTATTTAACAATTCGTAACTTAAGTTTAATGCTGCCATAATGGCAATACGGTCTAAGCCAACCACTTTTCCGGATTCACGAATTTCGCGCATACGCTTATCCAGGAAACTGGCTGCTTGTATGAGTTGTTGGTGCTCACTTTCTGGACTGGCAACCTGAAACTCTTTACCAAGAATGGAAATATTGACTGGGATAACTTCTGATTTAGACATAGTAAGATTCTACCGGCTTAAATCTACATACTTTTTAAGCGCTGGATCATCAGATCAATTTGCTTGCGCGCAGATTCATTTTTATGGACCAATTGCTGTTTCTCATTGTGCATTTGGCTGACTTTATTGCGTAAGGCATTGTTTTCAGTATTGATTTTCTCAAACTGATCTAACAGCACATTAATTTTTGCTTCCAGTTGTTCTAATTCTGAGTGCGCATTTGCCATATTCTATAGAGAGTTATAAGTATTACTTAAAGCATACTATAAAGTTATGCTGTTTTTTGGTCAATCTTTGCGCACCGTTAATTTTTGATAAATCCCAGTTTTAGGGGATCTTTTAAGATTTAGGCTGGGATTTGTAAAGGGCAAAGGGTAAACTTAATCTATCTTTTAGTGTTTCCATAAGGTTATAGTTTTTCGTGATTAATTATTCACAAATCAATGAGTTATGCCTGAATTTTTTGCCCGATCTGTCAGCATCTCAGTTATCAGGAATGCTGCACGGTTTGGTCAGTCACGGCTTTGTGCCCGAACATGGACATTGGCAACAACAACTTTCAAACTTTCTAAATTCCGGTGATCCTTTGCCAGCTGAGGCTTACGAGGGCCTGGAGCAATTACTGGCTTTTACGCAAAAGGATTATCAGATGGATTCTTTCAGTATTGATTTGATAGTGCCAGAGGATGATTACCCTTTGCCGCAACGTTTGTTGGCGCTTGCTGATTGGACACAGGGCTTTTTAACCGGTTATGGCTTGATTAAACAGGAAAAAGAATTAGCAGGTGATGCTAAAGAGGCTATGCAAGATCTGGCACAAATAGCTCAGCTCGATAGTGAAACTGAAGAAGCTGAGGAGTTGGAACAGGCCTATATGACCCTTTGTGAGCACATTAAAATGTCAGCCCAGATTATTTTTATGGCCAATCAGCCTGAGCCAGATCCCAATACTGCAAAGCAGCAAGCTATCCATTAAGCGGGCATTAATAAATGCAACCGATTAATTTTGCCGCTCGCAGAAAACGCCTGATGCAATGGATGGGGGCTAATTCTATTGCCATTTTGCCAGCCGCCAGTGAAAAAGTTCGTAGCCGTGATGTGCATTACCATTTTCGTCAGGACAGTGATTTCTGGTATTTAACGGGTTTTGATGAACCGGAAACGGTGGCGGTATTAATTCCAGGACGCAAACACGGCGAATTTATTATCTTTAATCGTGAAAAAGATCCTTTACAGGAAACCTGGCACGGTAAGCGTCTAGGCCAGGAAGGGGTGATGGCTGAGCTGGGCGCTGATGATGCTTTCCCGATTGCCGATATTGACGATATTTTGCCTGGCTTGATGGAAGGTAAAGAGCGGATCTATTTTGAGTTGGGAGTTAATCCTGAGTTTGATCAACAGATTCTGGAGTGGCGTAATCAGCTGAATAATTCTGCGACAAAAGCACAGAATCGACCTGGTGAAATGATCGATCTGAAGCATCATTTACATGAGATGCGATTAATTAAAACTCAGGCGGAAATACAGCGTATGCGTTTTGCTGCCAATGCTTCGACTAAAGCGCATAAGGCGCTGATGCAAGCCTGCGAGGTTGGTAAAACTGAGCAGGATATGGAAGCCGAGCTGCAATACCATTATGCAAAAAATGGTTGTCGTTATGCAGCTTATCCATCAATTGTTGCTGCAGGTGATAATGCCAATATATTGCACTATGTTGAAAATCAATCAGAGCTTTGTGATGGTGATTTGTTATTAACGGATGCTGGTTGTGAATTTGAATATTATGCTTCTGATATTTCCCGAACCATTCCGATTAATGGTAAATTTTCCAAGCCACAGGCACTGCTTTATGACTTGGTGTTAAGTGCGCAATTGGCAGCCATTAAGATGGTTAAACCGGGTAATCACTGGAATGATATTCATGATAAAGCGGTGCATCTAATCACGCAGGGTTTAATTGATTTGAAAATCCTAAAAGGTTCTTTGCAAGACAATTTAAAGAACGAAACCTACAAAGAATTTTATATGCACAAAACTGGTCATTGGCTTGGCCTTGATGTGCATGATGTTGGTGATTATCAGGTGCATGGCGAGCCGCGCTTATTGGAAGTGGGTATGGTGTTGACGGTAGAACCTGGCATTTATATTCCGCAGGCGAGCAAAAAAGTAGCTAAAAAATGGCGTGGCATTGGTATTCGTATCGAAGATGATGTGTTGGTGACTAAGAAGGGTTGTGATGTGTTATCAAAAGCAGTGCCAAAAAGTCGCCACGATATTGAAAAACTGATGAAAGGCTAATGGTGGCTTGGTGATGGATTTGTCTGAAATCAAATCGAAATACCCGATTGTTATTGTCGGCGGCGGTTTAGTGGGTGCTACCTTAGCCATAGCGTTAAAACAAATTCATCTAGAAGTTCTAGTGATTGAGGCTTTTGCAGTCAAGTCACAACAACAGCCCAGTTTTGATGATAGAACGGTGGCCTTGTCTCAAGCTTCTTTGCAGTTTTTGCATAAACTAGGATTATACGATCTGGTCAGTGATTGGCATCAGCCGATTAAAAAAATCCATGTTTCTGATCAGGGGCACTATGGTTTTGCTCGAATCGATGCACAGGATTATGGTTTTGAGGCTTTGGGATCGGTGGTAGAAAACTGGCGTCTGGGACAGGTATTATTGAGCAGGTTACAGCAGCTTGATATTGATTATTGTTGTCCTGCCGAGGTGGTAGCTATTGAGCAAAATACTGAGCAAACCTTTTTAGAAGTCAAACAAAATGGAGAAAGTAAAAAGATTGCAGCAGGCTTGATTATGCTGGCGGATGGTGCCCGTTCGCCTTTGCGCAGACAATTACATTTTGATGCCGAAATAACCGATTATCAAACCAGCGCGATTGTTTGCAATATTAAAACCCAACAGGCGCACAATGACTGGGCTTTTGAGCGCTTCACTGATCAGGGGCCGTTAGCTTTGTTACCCTTAAACCACAATCGAATTTCAGTGGTCTGGTCGCGAAAAAATAAAGAAGCAGATGAACTATTAAATTTGGATAAGCAAGTCTTTGCAAAAAAACTGGAACAAACTTTTGGCAGTCGGCTGGGCAAAATTGTACAAGTCGGACAACGAAAAAAATTCCCTTTAATACAGTTGGTCAGTGGCAATACCATTAAAGGCCGTTGCTTACTAATGGGTAATTCCGCGCAATCATTGCACCCCATCGCAGGGCAGGGTTTGAACCTGGCTTTAAGGGATATTAGTGCCTTGCAGTCGTTCTTTAATGAAAAACTATCTGAGAAGCAAGTGTTTGATCCAGGTAATTATACAGCTTTAAGTGAGTATCAAAAACGAAGGGTAAAAGATCGCCAACAAACCATTAATATCACAGAAACTTTGGCGCGCTTATTTAGTAATCAGTGGGCGCCGCTTTCCATAAGCAGAAATTTAATGTTAAAAATTATGGACGTTACCCCGGTACTGAAAGAAACCTTTGCCAGTCAAGCTATGGGGTTTAAATCATGAGATTTCAGT
The DNA here is from genome assembly GCA_028284185.1 of Kangiella sp. Taxonomy (GTDB): domain Bacteria; phylum Pseudomonadota; class Gammaproteobacteria; order Enterobacterales; family Kangiellaceae; genus Kangiella. The sequence goes on along the minus strand of JANQSG010000019.1, from coordinate 70,771 downwards.
TATGAACCATTATGATGTGATTATTGTTGGCGGTGGTATGGTGGGTTTGGCCCTGGCTGCCAAGCTAAAAAACAGCGATTTAACTATTGCGGTGCTTGATCCCAAGCCTATAGAAAAGCAATGGGAGAGTGGCGAATATGATTTAAGAGTGAGCGCCATTACCAGAGCTAGTGAGAACTTATTCAAACAAGTTAATGCCTGGAATTATGTAGCAGAAACTGAAAAACTGGCATACAACAAAATGTCAGTTTGGGATGGCGAATCGACTAATGGCTGGATTAATTTTGATGCTCACTCAATGGCGCAGGAAAATCTCGGACATATTATTGAGAATCGTGTTTTAAGAAGAGCTTTGTATCAATCGGTTGAAAACGCCAAAGATGTTGATGCTATTTTTAAGCAACGGTGCCAAGCGGTTTCTTACTCGGAAGATTATGCACAAATAGAGCTTGATTCTGGAAAGACTTTAAAAGCCAGGCTTTTAGTGGCGGCCGATGGTGCTTTTTCCTGGCTAAGGGAAAAATCCGGTATTGGATTACAACAAAAACCCTATGGACATAAGGCCATAGTAGCGACGATAAAAACAGAAAAACCACATAAAGATACTGCTTACCAAAGATTTGATCATAATGGCCCTTTGGCTTTTTTACCTTTGCCCGATCCGAATTATTGCTCTATTGTCTGGTCATTGAAAGAAGATTTGGCTGATGAATTAATGCAACTATCGGATGAAAACTTTTCTCAGCGTTTAATGCAAAACTTTGAATATCATTTGGGCGATTTACAACTAATTAGCAAAAGACTGGCATTTCCCTTATATGAACGTACGGCTGAAACCTGTATCAAACCACGTTTAGCTTTAATTGGTGATGCGGCACACACCATTCATCCTTTGGCTGGACAGGGTGTGAATTTAGGCTTTGCGGATGCTGAAGTATTGGCTAAAAATATTTTGCAAAATAGTGCCAAAAATAAAGATATTGGTTTACAGCAGAGTTTAAGATCTTATCAGCGCAGCCGTAAGGGAGAGGTTTTATTAATGCAGCAATCCATGCTGGCCTTTAAGAAGCTATTCGAGCAAACGAGCCCTATTCCTCAGATGATTCGGGTTAGCGGCCTGAAGTTAATCGATGGTCTTCCTATGCTAAAACAGCAAATCATTAAGCAGGCTATGGGTCTATAGCTTCTAATTTTTAGTGCTAATTTATTGATTTTGTATCGGAATGTATCAAAGATCACATTTTTAGTAGCTAAAAATATAACTTCACTTTTCATTCAGTTTTATCAGGCTATACTGAGTGATAAGTTAGAACTAGTGGGTGTAATCAATGAAGAGTAATATTTTAAAACTAGCGAGCCTTGGTTTGTTAGTAGCGTTAAGCTATACCAGCAGTGCGAATGAAAGTTTTGTGCAGAAACAACCTTTAAGTCAAAACTTAAAAAGTTTGCCTGCATCGCCTGTATTGGAAATCCCTGCTTTGGATATGAAACAGGTGAACCAACAAGATAAGAGCTTTAATGCTTTCGAGAAAACTTATCGTTTTGCAATACCCTATCAAGCTAGAGAAAGCTATACCAATTTAGGACAGTGGGTGAAGTCAGGAGACGATCATATTTGGCGTTTAAGTGTGAATGCTAAAGATACTTATTCTTTAAGTTTCGGCTTTAAAAATGTCTTCTTACCACAGGGCGCTCAAGTTTTTATCTATAATTCTGATTATAGTGAAGTTATTGGGCCATTTACGGAAAAAGATAACAATGGTTTTCAAGAGTTATGGACTCCTACTTTAGCAGGTGGTAAAGCGACCATTGAAATTTCCGTTCCTGAGCGAATGAAGCCTTATATCAGTTTTGATTTAGTTAATGTTAATCAGGGTTACCGTGGTATTGACAAGATTTCCATCGCTAAATCTGGCAGTTGTAATATTGATGTGGTGTGTCCGGTGGCCGATCCCTGGCGAAATGAAATTCGTTCGGTTGGTCATTATCAGTTTACGACCAGTCAAGGAAGTTTTGTTTGTACGGGTACTTTAGTCAACAATGTTGAAGCTGATAGAAAACCTTATTTTTTAACAGCAAATCATTGCGTTTCAACTCAAACAGTGGCTAGTACAGTTGTTGTTTACTGGAATTATGAGGCGATTGCTTGTGATGGTCAAAGAACGGGTAGTCGTAACCAGTCGCAATCAGGTACTACTTTAAGAGCAACCTGGTCTGGTTCTGATTTAACTTTGTTAGAGCTAAACTCTGCTCCTAGCACTACCTTTAATGTTCACTGGGCTGGTTGGGACAATACGGATCCAGCGCCAACGAAATCGGTTGCTATTCACCACCCCGCTGGACATGAAAAGCGTATTAGTTTTGATAATGATGCGGCAACTTTAACCAATTACTCAAGTAATGTTGAAGATGCTAATGGTAGCCATATCAGAATTGGAGCCTGGGATCAGGGTACAACAGAAGGTGGTTCATCTGGTTCAGGTCTTTGGAATCCTAATCACCACGTGGTAGGTACGCTTCATGGCGGTTTAGCTTCCTGTCAGGCACCAAATGATCCTGACTGGTATGGCCGTTTATCCAGACAGTGGGAAGGTGGCGGTACTGCGGCCAGTCAACTTAAAGCATGGCTTGACCCCAATAATACTGGTGCTACAACATTAGATGGTACTGATGCTTGTACGGCACCAGATGCAGCCATTACAACTATCAATCCTAATCCTGCTGAAGTAGGTCAGTCGGTAAGCTTTACTTCGACTGTTAGCGGTGGTTCTGGTTCTGGTTATAGTTACAAATGGGATTTTGATGGTAATGGTAGTACCGATAGTACCCAGGCTAATCCAAGCCACACCTATAGTGTTCCTTATACAGGTAACGTATCTTTAAGCGTGACGGACTCAGCTTCCTGTACAAAAAATACAGTGGCATCAATCGTTGTGGAACAGCCAAATCGAGCTCCTAGCGCAGCAGTTGCCAGTGGTACTATCAATACTAATGAAAATACCAGTGTGACTTTAGATGCTAGTCCTAGTAGCGATCCTGATGGTGACACTCTAACTTATGTTTGGAGCCAAACTTCTGGACCAAATGTAACTCTTAGTGGTGCTTCAATGGTACAAGCCACTTTTACTGCGCCGGATATCACATCAGCAACGAGTCTAGGCTTTGAAGTTACAGTTAGCGATCCTGATGGCTTGTCATCAAAAGCAACGGTAACAGTTAATGTATCCGTAAATACTGCACCGGCGGCAGCTGTTGCGAGTTCCAGCTTGACGGTAAATGAAGGAACCAGTGTGAGCCTTGATGCCAGTTCCAGCAGCGATCCTGATGGTGATACTTTGACTTTTGCCTGGAGCCAGACTTCAGGGCCTTCAGTATCGATTAATAACGCCTCAAGCAGTACCGCATCATTTACTGCACCACAGGTCAGTTCAGCTACTACTTTAGGGTTTGAAGTTACGGTAACTGATCCTTCTGGTGAGTCAGCAAAAGCTTCCGTTAGTGTTACCGTTAATGATGTACCAGCACCACCAAGTGGTGGTGACAGCGGTGGCGGTGGTTCTGCTAGCCTGGGACTATTAGGCTTATTGGGCTTAATGCTGGTTCGCAGACGTCGCATCCAAAAGTAAAGGAGTATCAGATGATAAAATTATTATCCTTAACTGCAGCAATAATCCTGGTAATTTTAGTGGTTGGTTGTAAAAACTCTGCCGATAAGGCAATCATTTATACTGAAAAGTCTGAATTAATCGCGACGATTGATGATCAAAAGGCTTTGGATGAAGTGGTTGCTGCCTGGAAAGCCAAAGAACGGGCTTTAGAAAAATTGATGCCATTGTTTGAATATAAAATTGAAATGGATATCAATGGTGAAAAGCAGGTGTGGTTCTTCAATAAAGCGGGCTATTTGATGCAGGAAAATACCTCCACTTTGTATAAAACCAGCCAAAAAGAAGTCTTATCTCAATATGTAAAATAGATAAGCTGTTTTACAGAGCCCTCTTTTTAGAGGGCTTTTTTGTGCTTGATGTAAATCAATAATGGTTCACTTAGCGGTTGTAATTATAAATGATAACTATTATCATTTTCACATTATTTGGATACCTTTAAATTAAAAATTATGCAAAAACCTATCATACTGTTGTCGCTCACAGGGCTTTTTCTATTGTCAGCGTGTTCCAACGAATCTAGTCAGGTTGAAACAACAAAAAAAGAGGCAGCAGAAGCGGTTGCTCAAAAAGAAAATCATGAGATAGTGGTGTATTCTTCGCGTAAGGAGCACTTAATTAAGCCATTCTTCGAGGAATTTACTGCTAAAACCGGTATTTCAATCAAGTATATTACCGACAAAGCGGGTCCATTGGTCACTCGCTTGAAAGCTGAGGCTGAGCGTACCGAAGCGGATATTTTTATGACGGTGGATGCGGGTAACTTATGGCTCGCCAAGCGTGAAGGTGTTTTACAACCTATAGGATCTGCAACTTTAGAAACCAATATTCCGGAACATCTACAGGATCCTGAAAACCACTGGTATGGTCTAACGGTGCGTGCGCGAACTATGGTTTATGACACTAACAAAATTAAGCCGGAAGATTTAAGTAGCTATGAAGACCTGGCTGATCCGAAGTGGAAAGGGCGTTTGTGTTTACGGACTTCCAAGAAGGTTTATAATCAATCGCTGGTGGCTATGCTGATTGCGCGGCATGGCGTGGCAAAAGCTGAAGAAATTGTCAAAGGTTGGGTGGCAAACCTGGCAACCGATCCTTTTTCCAATGATACTAAAGTGATGAAAGCGATTGAGGCTGGTCAGTGTGAAGTTGGTATTGTAAATAGCTATTATTTTGGTCGTTTACAAAAAGAAAATCCTAAAATTGGTTTAGCTCTGTATTTACCGCAGAGTTCTGCAAAAGGTATTCATGTGAACATTTCTGGAGCAGGTATCACTAAATATGCAGATAACGTAAAAGATGCACAAAAATTGCTTGAATGGTTGTCTTCTGAAGCGGCGCAAAAAATGTATGCGGGCCTTAATATGGAGTATCCGGCAAACCCTAATATTGAGCCAGTTGAACAGGTTGAGGCCTGGGGCGAATTGAAAGCGGATACCATGAACTTGTCTAAAGCTGGTGAGTTGCAACCACAGGCTGTACAGTTAATGGATCGCGCAGGTTATAAATAAATCTTGAACCAGAAAGAGCCAATTTTACAAGAAAGCCATGTCCAAAATTCTGGACGTGGCTTTTTTATATTTAGCTCATTAGTTATAGAAAAAGTAGCGATTTTTTTGATTGGCTTATTGGTACTATTGCCGATTATTCCGCTACTCATTTCCTGGCTTAAACTGGACCTGAGTTTATGGCAACATTTATGGCAAACCCAGCTCTGGAGTCTGTTAAAAAACACCTTGTTGCTCAGTCTCTTAGTGGGGTTGGGAGCTTTTATTTTAGGGGTTTCATTGGCCTGGATTATTGTTATTTATGATTTTCCTGGACGAAAAATCCTGCAATGGGGTTTGATGCTGCCTTTGGCTATCCCGCCTTATATTTTGGCTTTTGTATTTTTAGGCTTTAGTGATTTTGGTGGGCCTTTGTATAGCCTGTTTAATACTTTTGGTATAAGCAGCAAATTAATTCCCGATTTGCGTCACCCTACTGGGGTGGCTCTGGTTTTTATTCTAAGCCTTTACCCTTATATTTATTTATTAATGCGCACAGCATTATTGCGCAGAGGGCAAAGCAACTATGAAAGTGCCAGAACTTTAGGCTATACAAAATTTAGCGCTTTTTGGCGATTGGTGGTGCCCATGACACGCCCTGCCTGGATTGCGGGTTTAGCGCTGGTTTTAATGGAAACGTTAGCAGATTTTGGTGCAGTAGCGATTTTTAATTTCGATACTTTTACTACGGCAATTTATAAATCCTGGTTTAGTTTATTCAGTTTGCAGACCGCCGCTCAATTAGCGTCCATATTGCTGTTGATTGTTTTGCTTGCTCTGTTTACCGAGCGTTGGGCCAGAGGCCATAGTCGTTATACTCAAACTGACGCCCAACATCAGCAATTTCGGAAAAAACTTACTGGTTTTAAAGGCTTCTTGGTGCAGGCTGTTGCCTGGTTGGTGTTTGTGATTGCTTTTATATTGCCCTTAGTGCAACTGGTTTATTGGGCCATTACCACCACAGGTTATGGCCAGACGATTGTTGAGTTGCTAATGAATACGGTGCAATTGGCACTATTAGCGACTATAGCAACATTAATCGTTGCTATAGTCGCGGTGTTTGCGCAAAGAGTTCTGGAGTTAAAGCAGGCTTTTTCCAGAAAATGGCAACTCGTTTCTGAAATAGCAGCAATTGGCTATGCGCTGCCAGGTACTGTATTAGCAGTTGGTGTGGTATTAAGTTTTAACTGGATTGAGTCATCCTTAAACTTCTCAAGTAACCAGTGGTTGGCGGGTGGAGTTTTCGCATTAATATTTGCCTATGTGGTGCGATTCTTAAGAATTGCTCAGGGGCCAATAAGCAGCTCAATGGCCCAAATCAAGCCTAGTATTATAGAAGCCTCCATGAGTTTAGGCGCCGATAAAAAAGAGCGTTTATTCAGAGTTTATATTCCACTATTAAGACCAGGGGTATTTACCGCCATGTTATTGGTGTTTGTGGAGGTGATGAAGGAAATGCCAGCAACACTGTTACTAAGACCATTTGGCTGGGATACCCTGTCAGTACGAATTTATGAGCTAACCTCCGAAGGTGAATGGCAACTGGCCGCACTACCAGCAGTGATGCTAGTAACGATTGGTGTTCTGCCTGTGATTTATTTGATTAAGAAAAGTGAATCTTAGACAAGAAGAAAGGCAACTTTGCTTCTACTTCTATAATTTCAACGGTATAATCTTTCCCCAATTTCTTATGGCTAATTTGGATAAAATAAATGGCTAATAAAACTCCTTTATATCAAGCACATCTGGATGCGGACGCGCGCATTGTGGATTTTGGCGGTTGGGATATGCCGCTCAATTATGGCTCGCAAATTGATGAGCATCATGCGGTGCGTCAGGATGCGGGTATGTTCGACGTGTCTCACATGACAGTAGTGGAAGTTACTGGTTCTGAAGCCAAACCCTATTTGCAGTATTTATTAGCCAATGATGTGGATAAACTGCAAGTTTCTGGTAAAGCCTTGTATAGCGGCATGCTGAATGAAGAAGGCGGCGTGATCGATGATTTAATTGTCTATTATCTAACGGACAACCATTATCGTGTGGTAGTCAACGCATCCACTCGCGACAAAGATCTGGCCTGGATGGAAAATGTGGCGCAGCAGTTTGCTGTGGCGATAGAAGAAAAATCCGATGTGGCCATGATTGCAGTGCAAGGCCCGAATGCCATTGAAAAAGCCAATTCGATAATGGATGCTGAGCAACAGGCCGTGGTTGAAGGTTTAAAGCCTTTTGTGGCGGTTCAGGCGGGTTCTTGGTTTGTGGCGCGTACTGGCTATACTGGCGAAGATGGTTATGAAATTATGGTACCCGATGAACAAGGTATTGAGGTTTGGAAGCGCTTGCAAGCCGCCGGTGTTAAGCCAGCAGGTTTAGCCGCCCGTGATACTTTACGCCTTGAGGCTGGTATGAATCTGTATGGTCATGATATGGATGAGACGGTTTCGCCATTGGAAGCCAATATGGGCTGGACCATTGCCTGGGAGCCCGCTGAACGTGATTTTGTGGGGCGCAAGGCTTTGGCAGCGCAAAAAGAACAAGGTATTCCGCGTAAGCTTATAGGTCTGGTGTTACAAGACAAAGGTGTGATGCGTGAAGGCCAGGAAGTGGTGATCGATGAGCAAGTGGTGGGTGTAATTACTTCTGGTACTATGTCGCCAACGGTGGGCAAATCCATTGCTATGGCGCGAGTTAATCGTAGTGTACAAGCTGAGGAAGTTTTGGTACAAGTGCGTAAAAAGCAACTGAAAGCAGTAGTTGTGAAGCCTTGTTTTGTGCGTAAAGGTGAGTCACTGGTTTAATTTCATGTTACCTGGCCTTGAAACACTAGTTTTACTTGGGTCAGGCAGCAGTTTCAGATAGAATATGTCCATTAATTTGAACTCTGTTTTGGGTTGTTTTTGGGGCAATAGGGGATAAATAACGATGAGCCAAATTCCATCAGAATTAAAATATGTAGCAAGCCATGAATGGATCCGTGATGAGGGTGATGGCGTGGTAACCGTTGGTATTACCGATCATGCGCAGGAATTGCTGGGCGATGTGGTTTTTGTGGAAGCGCCGGATCTGGATGAAGAGGTTGAGGCGGATGATGAAATTGCCGTGGTTGAGTCGGTAAAAGCAGCTTCAGATATTTATGCACCATTGGCCGGTACTATTCTGGAAGTGAATGAAGAACTGGAAGATTCACCTGAACTGGTCAACAGTGATCCTTATGGCGATGGTTGGATGTTCAAGATGCAGCTGGCGGATGCTGGTGATTTAGGCGGACTTTTATCGGCAGAGCAGTACGCAGAAGAAATTGCCGACGACTAATTTATTCGCTTCATTACTGTGTTAAAGCATTCCAAGCCTTAACTCATTTGCTAGAGCAAACGACGTCTCGCCTTGAAACGCTTTGCCTGGTACTGAAACGAATAATCTGGCTGTCTATTGCAGCGTTAAATAGGTCGATGCGTCAGCTCATTTGCTGTAGCAAACTACGATTCCTTATCGACCTATTTGCCTTGCACTAGCTTACCCAGATTGAAGCAGCAATGATTTAGTAGCCTCGATAAATGTCGAGGCTTTTTCGGTTTTATAGATAAGTTAAGATTTTTGTTTTTTATAATTTTTTCAAATAGTTAAGGTAGTTTTGGCTATGGCTGAGCAAGCAAGTTTAAACGATTTACAGCAACACGATGATTTTATTCGTCGTCACCTAGGACCACGAGAAGGTGAAATTCGGGCGATGTTGCAGGAGTTAGGCTTAGACTCTTTGGATGATCTGATTGATAAGGCAGTACCGCATAAGATCCAAATCAATCAGCCGCTATCAATTGATGATTCACGCTCGGAAGCCGAAACTTTGGCCTATTTGAAATCCCTGGCTGATAAAAATACCGTGGCTAAATCCTATATTGGCATGGGCTATTATGACACCGTAACGCCAACCGTAATTTTACGGAATGTGTTGGAAAATCCAGGCTGGTACACGGCCTATACACCTTATCAGCCAGAAATTGCACAGGGCCGTTTGGAAGCCATTTTGAACTTCCAGCAAATGACTTTAGATCTTACTGGCATGGAACTGGCCAGCTCATCATTATTAGACGAAGCCACTGCCGCAGCGGAAGCTATGGCTTTGGCTAAACGTTCCTCAAAGAATAAAAAGTGTAATTTATTTTTTATTGATAAAAACGTTTTCCCACAAACTATTGATGTGGTGAAAACTCGTGCTGAGCATTATGGTTGGGATATTCATGTCGGTGATTTGTCGGAATTGGCGGATTTGGATGTGTTTGGTGCTTTATTGCAATACACTAATATTCAAGGCCAGATTGTTGATCTTGAACCGATCATTGCAAAGCTACACGAGAAAAAGGCCATTGCCTGTGTTGCTGCTGATATTATGAGCTTAGTGCTTATGAAGTCCCCTGGCGAGATGGGTGCGGATGTGGTTTTTGGTTCGGCCCAACGTTTTGGCGTGCCGATGGGTTTTGGGGGGCCGCACGCGGCTTTCTTTGCTACACGCGATGCCTTTAAGCGTTCATTGCCAGGCCGGATTATTGGTGTATCCAAAGATGCCAGAGGTAACCAGGCGTTACGCATGGCGATGCAAACGCGTGAGCAACATATTCGCCGCGAAAAAGCCACATCCAATATTTGTACCGCGCAGGTTTTACTGGCTAATATTGCTGGCTTTTATGCGGTTTATCATGGCAAGAAAGGCTTAACCAATATTGCCAGTCGGATTAATCGTTATGCTTCGGCGGTGGCACAGGCTGTGACCAATGCGGGTATGCAATTGGTGAACGATAGCTGGTTTGATACGGTAACTTTTGTGGCGAATGATGTGGAAGCGATTAAACATCGTGCCGAAGCCGCCTTAATCAATTTGCTTTATCATGGCGATCAGATCAGTTTCTCGATTGATGAAGCTAAAACCCAGGCCGATATTGAAACCCTGATCCAGGTGATCACGGGTGAAACCTATAATTTAAATGAGTTGGATAATCAGGCAAAAGATTCAATTCCAGCTGCGGTTAAGCGCAATTCAGATTTCTTAACCCACCCGACTTTCAACGACTACTATTCTGAAACCGATATGCTGCGTTATTTGAAACGTTTGGAAAATAAAGATTTTTCTTTAGCGCATGGGATGATTCCGCTAGGTTCTTGCACCATGAAACTCAATGCTACCAGTGAAATGATTCCGGTAACCTGGCCTGAGTTTGCCAATGTGCATCCTTTCGCGCCGGAAGATCAGACTCAGGGTTATCTGGACATGATCAAGGAGCTGGAAGCAGATCTGGTGGAAATCACAGGTTATGATTTTGTATCCATGCAACCAAACTCTGGGGCACAAGGCGAGTACGCTGGTCTTTTAGCCATTAAAAAGTATTATGAATCGATCGGTGAAGGTCATCGTAATATCTGCTTGATCCCAAGCTCTGCGCATGGCACTAACCCAGCATCAGCACAAATGGCGGGCATGAAAGTGGTGGTGACTAAGTGTGATGAAAATGGCAATGTAGATGTTGCTGATCTGGAAGCCAAAGCTACTGAGCTGAAAGATAATTTAGCGGCACTAATGGTGACCTATCCCTCAACGCATGGGGTTTACGAAGAAGAAATTAAGCACATTTGTGACATTATTCATGACAATGGCGGTCAGGTGTATATGGACGGCGCTAACATGAATGCACAAGTGGGTATTTCCAAGCCGGGTGAGATTGGTTCCGATGTGTCACATCTGAATTTGCATAAAACTTTTGCCATTCCGCACGGTGGTGGTGGCCCAGGCATGGGGCCAATTGGGGTGAAATCGCACTTGGCACCATTTGTGGCTGGTCATAGTGTGCGCAAAGTACATTCGGTAGAAGCCGAAAAAGGTGCGGTTTCGGCGGCGCCTTATGGTTCGGGTATGATTTTGCCGATCTCCTGGGCTTATATCAAAATGCTGGGTCGTCAGGGGTTGCGTAAATCTACTGAAGTTGCGTTGCTAAATGCTAATTATTTAAAGAACAAACTGGCTGAACATTATCCGGTGTTATACACCGGTCGTAATGATAAGGTTGCCCACGAATGTATTATTGATTTGCGCCCCATTAAAGCCGAAACCGGTATTAGTGAAGTGGATTTTGCCAAGCGTCTGATGGACTATGGTTTTCATGCACCGACTATGAGCTTCCCGGTAGCGGGCACCTTTATGGTAGAGCCAACCGAATCCGAATCCAAATATGAGCTGGATCGTTTTATTGAAGCTATGGTTAATATCAAACAAGAAGTGGAAAAAGTGCGTTCCGGTGCATGGGATCCTGAAAATAATCCACTTAAAAATGCACCTCATACCCAGGCAGATATTCGTCATTGGGATAAACCCTATTCAATTCAAGAAGCAGCTTATCCATCACAAGCGACCATAGATAGTAAATTTTGGCCAACGGTCAATCGGATTGATGATGTGTATGGTGATCGAAATTTAATTTGTTCTTGTCCAAGTATTGAGTCTTATCAGCAAGATTAAGGTGTATTTTAACCTGTAAAAGTCAATCTAATTCTATTGGTTTGATTTATCAGGGGCGATGATTGAAAGCAGTGTCCTAAAAGTAGTAGTATAAGTGAATGAGAAAAATACTCATCTTTCTTTTACTGCTACCTTCTTTGCTCATTGCAGAAGTTTCTTACGATGAAAAGCTTGACTATATATACTCAATTCGGCTGAACGATATCAATAAAGCTAAAAACCTGCTGGTTACTTTGGAAGCAGAGTATCCTCGATTTTCTGAAACACAAAAAGCCAGATATCTAAATCTTAGAGCTCACTCCGAGTTAATTAGAGGTCAGTATAAAAATGCGATGCATTATATTAAGCAGGTGCTAAAAGAAACGGATAATATCAATTACCGATATAGAGCGAGATCACTAAGAACAGTTATTTTTTCTAAAACTGGTAGTTATCAGAAAAGTTTTATTGAGATGTATGACTTGCTCGATGGGCTGGATAAATTAGATGATGTTCAACTTAAACAGGACATTTTACAGAATGCTTTGGTTGAACATGTGCAAGCAAACATTTTGGATAAATCTCAAGATTTAGTTAGAAGGAATTTAGCATTCTCCCGTAAATTTAAAGACAATGATGGATTTTGTAATGCATTTTACGAAAGTTCTCTAGTAGAAAAGCACCTTAACAATTTTGAACAATCACAATTTGAATTGGATAAAGCGCTTCCTTATTGTGAAAAAGCACAAAGTAAACTTCAGTTGCTTGCCATAAAGGTGCAAAGAGCTTTATTAGAAAAGGAAAAGGGAAATCTGAATGAGTCGAAGAAGGCGTTAGAAGCTATTTATCCTGAGTTGGTTACTTTTAGTTGGCAATTGATGTTGATGGATGTTCAAATTGAAATGGCAGATTTGTATTTGCAGCTGAATGAGTTGGCCAAGGTAGAACCACTTGTATTAGCTGCATATGAGTTTTCGCAAAATAATAAAGATCTGAGGAAGTTGAAAAAAAGTAGCATGGTCTTAGCTAGGTTTTATCGCTTGAAAGACGATTTTGAAAAAAGTAATTTCTATAGCCAACAATATCAGAGTGCAGCCATTGAATTAAGTAATCAGCTTGAAAAAAGGCGTATTGGTTATTACCAAGCTATGAACATTAGAAAGCAGCAACAGTCAATTAGAAAAGTGGTTTTGCAACAATAATCGGGTAAATTGCGGGCGCAAATAAAAGCCTCTAGGTAGGGTTAAACACTTTTTGCCTTTGGCATCAATAGTTTCAGTAAGTGCTTTATTGTTAGCCGCTTTTGGTCTTATCTGTAAAATCTCACCAAAACGTGCATCAATTTTACCTACTTGTCCCATAGCTATCATCTCCATCGCTTCTTCAAAGTCTTTACGAATGATGATTAATTCTTGTGGGCTGGGTCGCCATAAGAAAGGCATGGCAATAATTCTTTCTTGAATAGCTAAGTTTTTTTCCGCAATAATCGGGATCCATAGTACATGGTTCAACTTCTGCTGAACTACTGAACCTTGCCATTGAATTTCGGCTAAATCAGTTAAAGGTACCACGCTAACATAAGTGGACTCTAAGGGTTTGCCAGCAGTATCAATTGGTAAAGTTTTCATTTCAACACCAATCTCGGGAAAATCGGGCTGGGCTAATGAAGCTGACTGAGAACCTAAAAGGTATTCTAAAAATTGACCTACCCAGCCTTTTTCTCGTAGTAGATTAGCTGGCACTTGCGCTTGGTATTGTTGCGCTAATTCGCCTAACGAAAAGCCTGCTAAAGATTGAGCTTTTGCTAAAAGTTGTTGCGCTGAGTCGTAAGCCATTGACTAAATAATGATTGTCGAGATTCAATTCTGGTGGCACAATGATAACAAAGTTTTTTATTGGATAGATAGATGATCGACGCAGAAGGCTTTCGAGCCAACGTCGGCATCATCATATGTAACAAGCAAGGCCAGTTATTATGGACTCGACGTTATGGACAAACGTCATGGCAATTCCCGCAAGGTGGTGTACATCCTGGGGAAAATGCCGAACAAACCATGTATCGGGAATTATTTGAAGAAGTAGGCCTTGAAAAAGATGATGTCCGTATTCTTGGGAGTACGCAGCATTGGTATAAATACCGATTGCCAGCAAAATTAGTCCGCCAGAATTCCAAACCACTGTGTATAGGACAAAAACAAAAGTGGTTTTTGCTTGAGCTGGTTTCAGACGAAGACAAGATCGATTTTAATGCCACTGACCATCCTGAGTTTGATGATTTTATCTGGGTTAATTATTGGTATCCGGTGCGTCATGTGGTGAATTTCAAACGGGAAGTGTATCGTTTGGCATTATCCGAGCTGATCCATTCCATGTTTAAATTCCAATTGCAGGGTAAGAGCAATCATAATTCACGTCACGAAGGACGTAAATCCAAAGGTCATAAGCAGTCGCACAAAGGGCAGAGGCCGCAGGGACAGAATTCTAATCCTAACAAAAAGCGCAAGCCACGCCATCCTTACCGTAACAATATGAACTCTAATTAAAGTTAGAGTTCATAGTTTTAAAGCGCTCAGTCTTCAAAAAACTCTACTGCTCCTGATTCCAGACAATATTCTGCGCCGACAATGGTCAAGCGTTTTTCATTCAGTGCTTTAGTTAAAATATCAGAGTTATCAACTAATTTTTGTACCGATTTAAGAACATTGGCTTTGACCGCTTTTTGCTTTAACTGATCGGGAGTTATGTTGACATCTTTTTTAAGTAAGCCCAGTACGGCTGGTGTGATTCGAGTAACAATGGACTCCAGATTGGCACTGGCAACTCCAACATCCTGTTCAAGTAAGTAATCCACAGTGGCATTAATTGCACCACAATTGGAGTGGCCCATAATAACTACCAGCGGTGTACCAAACGATTCAACTGCAAACTCAACGCTGGCAATTTGTGATGGTGCCACTATATTGCCGGCAACACGAATAACAAAGAGATCGCCCAGGCCTTGATCAAAAACTATTTCTGCCGGCACACGTGAATCTGAGCAGCCTAAGATAATTGCAAAAGGTGCTTGTCCTTCGGCTAATTGGTTTCTCTTTTCCGAAGTTATCTGATAGGTGTTATTTTGGTAGCAATCAACGTATCTTTGATTGCCTTCTTTGAGCTTCACTAAAGCCTGTTCAGCATTAATCATATTGATTTACCGGAGTTAATTTTACCAAGATTTTAACATAGATTTTTTAACTAATATTATTCCAGAGTTTTAAAAACTCGAATTTTTTTCAAAGGCTAATAGCATATTATTAGCAGGCATTTGATGGCGTTCAATTAGTGCTAAGCCATTGTGGCGAGCCTGACCTAAAATATCATCGTAATCACGTATGGCGCTATCAGGATCCTGCTGCTTTAGCCATTGATCAAATTTTTTGTTTGATTCAGCCGTATAGTTACCACCTACATTAAAAGGACCATAAATTAAAAAATGCCCACCAGGCTTTAAGGTTTTGCCAACGCCTGTGACCATATCTTTGACCCGCTGCCACGACATGATATGTGCCGTATTGGCGGTAAAAATGGCATCGACTGGATCAATATCCCAATAACGCTTGCCAACATCCAGCTCTTTGGGTTTTCTCAAATTAGGCAGTTCACTTTGTTCCACCCAGGCGATAATTGAGGGGTGGTTACTACGCAGATCGCTGGTTTGCCAGATTAAATGTGGTAGGGCCGCGGCAAAGTAAGCTGCATGTTGGCCAGTGCCCGAACCAATTTCCAGTACACTTTTGGCGTATTGCAGATAAGGCTTGATGATCGATAAAATCGGTTGCTTGTTGCGCTCACAGGCTTCACTATATTGTCGCATTGGTTTTTCTCATTCAAGAATCAGGAGTGATTTGAAATACAAACTGTTTTTCAGAAATCAGTTGCTGCTGAGCATTGAGCTGTACTTCATAATAGGTACATTTTAGATCCTGATTGAGCGTAATTAAAGCCTGACTTCGGGTGCCATAATGTTTGCCATGAACTTCAAAGGTTGGAATAAAAGCACTGGAAAGTTGCTGTTCAAAGTCTTTAGGTGCTCCGGTTTTGGGTAATTCTCTATCCTCCAAGCGCTCATTGTGGCGCAGTACTTCCAGCAAATCTTCGCGCTTAAAAGGTTTGTTAATGGCATCCAAAAAGCGCTTTTGGGTCTGGGTTACTTTGCGCCATTGGTCACTTAACAGGCCATTGCTAATGCCATGTATGCCATTAGTTATGGTTTGTGGCTGATAGGCTTTGTTATCAGCATTATGAGCATAGACTAAATCTATTTGTGGACTGGCCTGGTTATTATCCTGGCTATTGCTCTTAATCGCACCCATAAATAAATTAAAGCCGCTATAATGGCTGACGTTAGCGGCTATTTGCGAACTATGGTTTATGGGCGATTGACTGGACTGCAGAAAGTCGGTAATCAGTTGCCCGCGGGATAAAGGCTTGGTTTCCATTGGGAATTGTCGAATGTTGGTGACAGCGGCAAAGCGACCACTTTTGGTAATGCCAAGCCAGGTGCCGCCAGCGACTTTATCTCGTCCTGCTATAATATCAGGGTTTTCCGACCAGTGATGTACTGCTTGAGTAGGGCGCTCAAAAAACTCATCGCGATTGGCGGCGATGATTAGCGGGTAGCGCGGATGCTGATTAATTGAAAATACAACAAGACACATAACAACTCACAATAGCTTTATTAAAATAATTTATAAAACAAAGATATGACATTTGACTGGCACTTTATCATTTTATTGCTGGCATTAGGACTCTTAAATGGAGTTTTGGCCGGTTTGCTTGGCATTGGCGGAGGATTGGTGATAGTACCTGCCATGATTTGGTTGCTACCGAAAATCGGGGTACCACAAGAACATTTAATGCATATGGCGCTGGCCACTTCAATGGCAACTATCTGTTTTACCGCCATTTCCTCGGCGCTTGCACATCATAAACGTGGCTCGGTTTCAAAACCGTTATTAAAGCTTTTGGTGCCCGCGATTGCTATTGGCGGTCTAGTAGGTGCCTATATTGCGGATTTGATAGATTCGCGCTGGCTTGGCCTGATTTTTGGTACGGGCGCTATACTGATGGGCTTGCAAATGGCCATTGGCAAATTACCACAAGCCAAAGGTGATAAACTGACTTTATCGCTAGCTGCGCCCGCAGGGGTTGGCATGGGTGCGATTTCGTCTTTGCTGGGTATCGGTGGTGGCAGCCTGGTGGTACCTTATTTGTTGTTTCATAAAGAAAAGCTGGTCACCGCTATAGGCACAGCAGCAGCCTGTGGTTTACCACTGGCAATTATGGCCACAATCGGCTATGTTGTGCTGGGCTGGCAAGTGGCAGATTTACCCGTTTATCACTTGGGTTATGTCTATTTGCCAGCAGTATTGGCGATTGCTATTGGTTCCGTAGCAAGCGCTCCGTTGGGAGCCTATTTAGCACATAAGCTACCGACAGCCGTAATAAAACGTATTTTTGCCTTATTGATGATAGTGATTGGCATTAAAATATTTTTAAATAATATATAAAACAGATAATGACTTCATGGAATTTCCGCAAATAGATCCTGTAATTTTTGAGATTGGCCCCATAGCCCTGCATTGGTATGGCTTTATGTATCTGCTGGGTTTTATTGCCGCCTGGCTATTGGGTAACTATCGGGCGAAACAAACTGGTTCTGACTGGACTAAAGAGCAGGTAGCAGACTTTTTATTTTATGCGTTCCTGGGCGTGATTATTGGTGGTCGTGTGGGTTATGTGTTGTTTTACCACATGGACTTATGGCTGAAAGATTTTTGGTATCTGTTTAAAATTCACGAAGGCGGTATGTCTTTTCACGGCGGACTGCTTGGAGTCATAGTGGCTTGCTGGTATTTTGCCCGTAAAACCAACAAAACAGCCTTTGAAGTCACCGATTTTGTAACTCCATTGGCACCGCTGGGTTTAATGTTTGGTCGTTTAGGTAATTTTATTAATGGTGAGTTATGGGGGCGAGAAGCGAGCTCTGATTATTTTTTAGCAATGCGCTTTCCTACTGATCCGGAAGGCTTATTGCGTCATCCATCGCAGTTGTATGAGTCTTTCTTTGAAGGTTTGGTATTGTTTATTATCTTATGGTTCTATTCATCTAAACCGCGCCCGACCAAAGCCGTCTCGGGTTTGTTTTTATTAGGCTATGGCAGCTTCAGATTTATGATAGAGTATTTCCGGGAGCCAGATTCACATCTGGCGGCGGTGAGCGAAGTGATTACTCGTGGGCAATTACTATGTTTGCCAATGATTGTATTAGGAATTTATTTAATTATCTCAGCTTATCGAGCAAAAACAGAGAAGTAAGAAATGAAGCAATACTTAGATATGATGCGCCATGTGTTAGAAAATGGCGAAGATAAAGGTGATAGAACTGGCACCGGAACGCGTAGCGTTTTTGGCCACCAAATGCGATTTAATTTGCAAGAAGGTTTCCCTCTAGTCACCACTAAAAAATTGCACTTGCGCTCAATTATTTATGAGTTGTTATGGTTTTTAAATGGTGACACCAATATCAAATATCTAAAAGATAATGGAGTTTCTATTTGGGATGAGTGGGCTGATGAAAATGGGGATCTGGGCCCGGTCTATGGTGAGCAGTGGCGCTCCTGGAAAAAGCCTGATGGTACTACTGTCGATCAGATTTCTAATGTATTGGAACAAATCAAAAATAACCCCAACAGCCGTCGCTTAATGGTGGTGGCCTATAATCCGGGTGTTGCTGATGAGATGGCATTGCCACCGTGTCATTCTTTGTTTCAGTTTTATGTGGCTAATGGCAAATTGTCTTGCCAGCTGTATCAGCGTAGTTGTGATATTTTCTTGGGCGTACCTTTTAATATTGCTTCTTATGCGCTATTAACGCACATGATGGCCGAACAGGCTGGTTTGGATGTGGGCGAGTTTATTTGGACTGGCGGTGATGTGCATCTTTATAGTAATCATTTTGAGCAGGCCAAAGAGCAGCTGTCGCGTGATACTTTACCGCTACCAAAGTTAAAAATTAAACGTAAACCGGATTCGTTATTTGATTATCAATTCGAAGATTTTGAAATTGTAGGTTATGACTCTCATCCACATATTAAAGCGCCTGTGGCCGTTTAAATTGTTTTGCAATAAAGTCGAGCAAAAGAGCGAGAAAACAGCCATGAGCGAAAAAAAGGTAAATAGACCAAAAATCAGCTTAATAGTGGCTATGGCTAATAACCGGGTGATTGGTAAAGGTAATCAAATGCCCTGGCACCTGCCGGCTGACTTAAAACACTTTAAAGCAGTGACAATGGGTAAGCCGGTGATTATGGGACGTAAAACTCACGAGTCCATCGGTATGGTTTTGCCGGGGCGTGATAACATTATTATTAGTCGCAACGCCGATTATCGCTCTGAATTTTTTAATGAACGATGCCAGGTAGTAACCAGTCTCGAAGCCGCCATTGAAGCCGCGACTCAAACTAAATCTTATATTGATGAAATTATGATTATTGGCGGTGCCAATATTTATCAGCAAATGATCGATTGTGCCGATGTTCTACATTTAACTTTTATTGACTTAGACACGGAAGGCGATGTCCACTTCCCGGACTGGACTCACATGAATTGGCAGCAAGTTTCTTGTGAAGAACATCAGCTTGATGAAAAAAATCCTTACCATTATAAATTTGTTTGTCTGGAGCGAAGGCGTTAAGCAAATTTCCTAGAAATAAGCGCTTACAATTAGCTGATTGAATTTCGATTTTAAAGAGCCATATTTAGTAGTATGGCTTTTTTATGTCTATCGAATAAATAAAAAAAGAGGAAATTTATATGGTTATTACAACGACTCCGAGTATTGAAGGTAAATCCATTCTGCAATACAAAGGTGTAGTGGTTGGCGAGGCGATTTTAGGTGCGAATATCATTAAAGATTTCTTTGCCGGAATTCGCGATATTGTTGGTGGTCGCTCCGGTGCTTATGAAGAAGAATTAGCCAAAGCACGTAAAGTGGCTTTTGAAGAATTAGAAGATCATGCGCGTCGTCTTGGCGCCAATGCAGTTGTTGGTGTCGATCTGGACTATGAGGTCATTGGACAAAATGGCTCTATGATGATGGTCAGCGTATCCGGCACTGCGGTGGTGATGGACTAGTAATGAATTAATAATAGAGAGTTAGCTAGAGATTAATCATTATCATTAGTAGCCCAACCAAGAAGGCGATCCAAGCTAATAATTTCATTAAACGACGCATAAAGACTCCAGATTATTATCAATCTATGATTTAACGCTGGAGTCTTTATTTTATTCCGAATAATTTTTTAGGCGGTGGCTAGAGTCTTTGAATCACTTTTCGATACGATCATGGCACCAAATGGCCAGATCCCAAGTTTGACCATCTTAAAGTGCTGCAGACCGAAAGGAATACCAATAATGGTCAGACAAAGCAGCAAGCCCCAGAAGAGGTGATTGATAACCACAAATACCCCGCCGAATAACAACCAAACTATATTTAGCAGTACATTGATGACGCCGCCCATTGGTTGACTGCCGCTCATACGGGTTTCCTGGCCAAAAGGAAAAATTGAAAACATGGCTAATTTAAAACATTGTACGCCCCAGGGAATGCCGACAATGGTAAAGCAAAGTGCGATACCGCCAGCAATATAACCAAAAAATATGAAAATACCGCCGAACAATAGCCAGATAACGTTTAATAATAAAGACAAATAAAATTCCTCCAAATTGCCTGTCTGGTTTTATTTTAGAACAACTTTCTGGCTGCCCCTACTAATAAAACGCAACAAAATGACTTAAACTGTTAGCAGATGTAACCAAAATATTGGTTAGTTTTTATTAAGAAAATCAAAGGCTTCTAGCATGATAAAAAAAATGGCCATAGTTGGCGGAACTCATGGCAATGAATTTACTGGTGTCTATTTATTAGAAAAGCTCAAACAAGAATTGTCCATTGAGCAGGTTGAAATTGATTATCTATTAGCCAACCCCAAAGCCTTTAATGCAGTGAAGCGTTATATTGATCGAGATCTGAATCGTTGCTTTAAGCTAGAGGATTTAGCTAATACCGATTTAATTGGTTATGAAAATCAAAGAGCAAAAGAGCTCAATCAATGGTTAGGGCCAAAAGGTAATGCCAAAACTGATTTTATTATTGATCTGCATACCTCGACTGCCCCGATGGGTATTAATCTGGTGCTGATAAAAGCTGATCCTTTTCATTTGCGGCTGGTGGATTATGTGCAGCAACGACTCGATGATGTGACTATTACTTGGGAAGATCTGCCCGATCACCACTTTTTAATGAGTATTGCCGACAAGCATATGCTAATTGAAGTAGGAGCTACGCCACAAGGAGTTTTAAGGCAGGATGTGTTTGAAAAAACCGAAGCTACCGTTCATTGTATTGCCGAATTTATTGAGCTTTATAATGGCAATAAATTGCCAAAACCTTCAGATTCAGTAGAAGTGTATAAATATTTTGATGTGGCCTATTTACCACAAAATAAGCAAGGCGAAACCATTGGTATGGTACATAAAAATATTCAAGACCGAGATTTTCTGCCGCTCAAGAAAGGTGAACCTATTTTCAAACTCTTTAATGGTAAACAAATCTACTACAATGGTGAAGACTGCTATATCAGTTTTATTAATGAAGCTGCTTATTATGACGAAAAAAAAGCTTTTTCGATGTCTAAAAAGATATTGATAGATATTAAAATTTGAAGGAATGAGTTCTTGAAGTAACTCAGAAACAAAAAAGCCCAACTCTCTTCGAGTCGGGCTTTTAAATAATGGTGGCTCGGGGCAGAATTGAACTGCCGACACAAGGATTTTCAATCCTCCGCTCTACCAACTGAGCTACCAAGCCAATGGACGCGTATTAAACCGATTGTAAGGCTTTTAGTCAAGCCTAAAGTTGTAATTTAGCCTAAAAAATTAGCTTTTCGGGGTATAGCCTTCGGGCTTTTCATAGTCACCGCCAAATAGAAATAATTCCATCTGTTCAGCCAGGTATTTTTGTGCTTCAGGATCAATTAAACTGAGGCGCTTTTCGTTGATCATCATGGTTTGGTGATTGAGCCATAACATCCAGGCTTCTTGTGAAATTTCTTTCATAATACGCTCACCCAACTCGCCAGGATAAGGTTGAAAGGTCATGGCCGGGGCTTCTTTTTGAAGTTTGCTGCAAAAAATGGTGTCAGACATAGGTTTTTCAGTCAGTGATTTATTTAATCTTGCTCAATAAGCTTGGGTAGCAACTTGCTTACTGGCGTTGGCAAGCCAACAGGGATGGTTTCATCAAGCGAATACCAAGCGGTTAACTCGGATTCCATGATACTTATATTGGGCTTTTTTTGCATCGTTTTTTGTATTAGCAAAGGAGTGATATTGAGATCATAATGGCTGAATTTATGCAAAATTGGTTCAAGTTGCTGTTCATCCGTTAGCTGATACTGATCCTGTGGAATTTCCGGTAATGACCAAAGACCGCCCCAAATTCCAGTTGGAGGACGTTTTTCCAATAAAATTTGTTGGTTATTGAGATAAATCAGCCAATAAACTGATTTGCTAGGGCGTGCTTTTTTAGGCTTTTTATGGGGCAGTTCCTGCACTCTATCGCTTTGATAGGCAAGACAATTCTTTAATAATGGACACTCTAAACACAAGGGATTAGAGCGTTTACAGACTATTGCGCCCAAGTCCATCATGGCTTGATTATAGGCCGCCGTTTGGTGTTTTGGGGTTAGCTTTTCTGATAAGTCCCACAGTTGATTTAATACTTTGCTTTGTCCATACCAGCCTTCGATCGCAAAACAACGTGCCAAAACTCGTTTGACGTTACCATCCAGTATGGCTGTGGGCAGATCAAAAGCAAAGGCAGCAATGGCCCCAGCGGTAGAGCGACCAATGCCTGGCAGAGTTTCCAGTTCAGCTTGGTTTTTGGGGAACTGACCAGAAAACTCATCACGAATCATTTGTGCGGCTTTATGCAAATTACGGGCGCGACTGTAATAGCCCAAGCCACTCCATAGATGCAACACCTGATCCAGATCGGCATTGGCTAAATCAAGCACTGCAGGGAAGGCTGTTAAGAATTTTTGGTAGTAGGGAATAACAGTTTTAACCTGAGTCTGCTGTAGCATAATTTCAGACAGCCAGATCCGATAAGGATCTTTGGTATTATGCCAGGGCAGGTTTTTGCGGCCTTTACTATGATAGTAAGCAATCACTTTTGAAGAAAATACTGTGGTTGACCAAGATCTGGTTGTAGTTTTGCTCATGGTTTTTAAAAACTAGAAATCGTACAGGATCGGTAGGATGACCGACAAGCTAACCCACATAATGAGTACTAATGGTACGCCGATTTTGACGAAATCGGAGAATTTATAACCACCAGCATTCATGACCAATAGATTGGTTTTATAGGCCATTGGCGTGGCAAAACTCATATTGGCACCAAATAATACTGCAATAACAAATGGTTCAGGTGGCAAGTTTAATTGTTGTGCCACACTGATAGCAATTGGGGTGCCAATCACCGCAGCAGCATTATTGGAAACTACATTGGTTAACAGTGCCAGTAGCAGCATCAAGCCGCTTAAAATGATCATCGGTGGAGTGCCGGAAGTTGCCCAGACAAAGATTTCTGCAATATAGTGAGCACCATCGGTTTCGGTCATGGCGTAGCCGAGCGCCAAGCTTGAGGCGACGATTAATACTACTTGAGCAGACAAAGCATTCATGGCATCACGCCAGGTAATACAATGGGTCAGGATCATTAACAGCGCACCAGTCAGGGCGCTGATGGCAATGGGCAGTAAGCCTATTGCAGCAAAAAATACTACGCCCAGCATGATCCACAAGGCACGTGGGGCGCGATGTGAGCGTGGTAAATCAGTGGTAGCATCTAAAATTAAAATATCGCCGCGCTTTTTAAACTCGGCAATTTCCTTTTGACCGCCTTGTACCAACAACACATCACCTACGTGCAAAGTGACTTTGCCCAGGCCTTTATTGTGCATGTCCACTACTTTATCGGCGCGGTGCAGCGCAATGGCGACTAGGCCATACTCTCTAATAAAACTCACATCTTTTAGCGTTTTCCCCGCCAATGGCGAACCAGGTGTCACTACCAATTCAGACAGTTGTTGGTTTTCAGCGGTTAAAGGATGATCCTCATCCACCTGATAGCCACCTTTAAACAATTTGGCAGCTAAAACCTGTTCGTATTCCTTAAGTTTGTCAGGACTGTCAATTACCCGTAATTTATCGCCTGCCTTAATGGTTGCATCAGGCATTGGAATAATAGTGGCCTCGGAGCCTCGTTGAATCCGTGCTACCTTCATCTGGCCTTCGGTTTTATTAATCACTTCGGCTAAGGTTTTATTAACGGCCCAACTGTTATCACTGATATGTAATTGAGCAGTAAAAACCCGTGGAGAGGTATTTTTTAAAGCTGCCTGGCGTTCAGGAATAATTTTCGGTGCAATCAGCCATAAGTATAAAATGGCAACGGCACCAGCCATAGAAGCTGGTAGCAAGAAATCAAACATGCCAAATTTAGCCAGACCCAAATCGGCTGCTACCGAAACTACCAATAAGTTGGTTGAAGTGCCAATGGTGGTTGCCATACCACCCACTAAAGTGGCAAATCCCATGGGCATTAACAGGCTGGATGGGCTAGTATTGGCTCTTAAGGCTACACTAATTAAGATCGGTAAAAGTAATACAACGATCGGCGTATTGTTGACAAATGCGCTTAAAATGCCGGCAATAAGCAAGGTTAGCAACAAGGAAAATAAAGGCGAGGCTTTCCATATTCGACCCAGAAAACGGCCAATAGGCTCTAAGGCACCAGTGCGTACTAGGCCTTGACCAGCAACCATCAAGGCGCAAACGGCAATCAGAGCTTCATGTCCAAAACCAGTAAAGAATTCCATTGGCTCTAAATGGCCATTATGGTTATGGAAAGGAGCCAGCGTGAAACCGATGGTCAGCAGCAATAAAACGATGACGCAGGAAGTTTCCAGCGGAATATCGTCGCGACGGAATAAAAATAGCGCTACCACTGTTAATATCAGCACAAAAAGTGCGTGATAATTGGGCAATTCAGGAAATGGCATTCCTTACAATACCCCCGTAAATGCGAATCATTCGTTATTCTTGGTTTTTTACACAGTCGAACTTTAAACTCTACTGATTTTGCATAAGGGAAGCAACGACTTTTATGTAAATTCAAGGGCTTAAATCTTTAGCCAGATCTGAATATTCATTTGTCTCTATGCTAAAATCGGTTCACGAAATGTTGCCAAGAATTGATAGATTGTGAGTGAAAATAAAGGCGTAGAAGCGGACGTTGAAATTAATGCTGAAGGTAAGCGGATCCGGAAAATTAAGAGCTTTGTGTTGCGCGAAGGACGCCTAACCAAAGGTCAGCAAAGGGCAATGGATGAGCTTTTTCCCAAATTAGGTTTAGAGTTTCAGCGACAAGCCTATGATTTTAAGATGGTTTTTAATAATGATTTGCCAGTGACTTTGGAGATTGGCTTTGGTATGGGTAAATCATTAGCAGAGCAGGCTCATGCCGAGCAGGATAAAAACTTTATAGGGATCGAGGTACATAAGCCGGGTGTTGGTGCTTGTTTGTTATTAGCAGAAGAATATGCCATTAACAATATTCGGGTAATCCATCATGATGCGGTAGAAATTATTGACTACGCCATTGCCGATCAAAGTCTGGACTGTATTCAGATTTTTTTCCCCGATCCCTGGCATAAGAAGAAACACCATAAAAGACGCATTGTGCAAACTGAGTTTTGTCAAAAGCTGCATAAAAAACTAAAGCCAGGGGGTATTTTGCACCTAGCTACTGACTGGGAAAATTATGCTGAGCATATGCTGGAAGTGTTAAGCCCAATGACGGAATTTGAGAATATTTCTGAAACTGGCGATTATGTGCCACGTCCTGATTCAAGACCATTAACTAAATTTGAACAGAGAGGACATAGGTTAGGGCATGGGGTTTGGGATCTACAATTTAGAGCGATAGATTTGTAATATTTCTGCGTTATACGAGCTTTTGCGTCTGCTCATTGACCTTATGCCAACTGTGCTACTCAAAGCTCGAAGGCCTGGAACTACAACAAATATTGTTGGGGCAACAGTTATCATCATAAATTTTCTTTAAACACTTTCCTAAATAAGTATCTTCGGATAAATAAAATTTTATAAAGGCAGCTTCAAAGTCTTCGCCTGCAGATTTTTCAAAGAGTGTCGTTTGCTTAAGCGCTTTTTGCCATTTCTTTAGCTTGGGGTATTGATGGATAAAATCATAACCTGTATAGCGCTTGATAATTTCAGCTCTTCCCAAGAGCACTAGCCATGCTAAATCTACATTCGATAAAGTATTTCCTTTAAAATAAGGGCTTTTGCCAAGAGCCGCTTCGATGGTTGTGAAGGCTTTATGCAATTTAGCTGATTTTTCTTGTAGGGACCTAAGATCAGAGCTTCGCTGTGCATTGCACTGATTTAAGTAATTCTTAGTGGCTAAGTAGCTCCATGCTCTATCTTTGGCTTTTTCTTCCGGAGATTGATTAGGTATAAGAGGTGGATATATTTCATCAATATATTCAACAATGGCATCGGACTCGAATAAAACTTCTCCTGATTCTGTGATGAGTAGCGGTACTTGACCATTGGGAGATACCTCAAGGAACCACTGAGGTTTATCTTTGAGGCTAATATATTCAACTCTATAAGATATTTTTTTGGCTTCTAATAAAGTGGTAACTCTTTGTACAAAAGGACAAATTTTAAAGCTAACAATTTTAATCATAAAAGGTCTCACAAGTTACTTAATTTACCTATAAGACGATTGAAATTTTAAAAAGACGAAAATATTAGCAACTAGAACAACTATTTGATTTTTCCGAGTAACTTATGAGATTTCCTTTCTTGTCCAGTTCGAATTGGCAACAACGATCAAATTGTTTTTTTAGATTTTGGCGAGCTTTTTGCACTCGCGATTTTAAGGTGGAATAGCTGATACCGATTTGTTCTGCGTATTGTTTCTGTGGTTGATTGTGTATATCAATGGTCATTAGTAATTCAGTATCATGCAATGATAAAGCGTGAATAAAAGGAATTAGGCATGGGTTTAATTCATCATAAATATTTTTTTCATCAACTTGTTGCCAAAGAGCAGCAGGATCCAGATTGCGCTCTTTAGCTTTTTGTCGATAAAAGTCTATAACTGTATTTTGGGCTATTTGAAATAACCATGGCTTAAACTTATCGTTGGCCTCTAGTTGGCCAATCTTGTTATGGCTTTTAAGTAATATATCTTGTAATAAATCTTCAACATCAGCTTTATTAGATACCCTAGCGAGTAAGAACTTTCGTAGTGCTAATCTATATTCAGACCAAATCCTTTCAAATGACATAGTGGTTAACAGTGATCAATCTGCACATCATTTGGAAAAGGACGGCCTTTGCCAGTTTCCAGGTAGTCCTTTAAGCTCAACATAAAAACGGCCCACTTTAAATTGCAATGGGCAAAAAAGGATGTTTGCTCTTGCCAGTTGGCGTGTTTCATATGCACTAAAATTTGTTCGTCAGTCACTTCAAAGCCAAAAGAAATTTCAGTATTCATCCATTCCGGTGGTGTTTCGCCAAAATGTTTCCATACGACTTTTTTGTTTTGAATAAGCTCCTTAACTCTGAACTGAACTATTGTATCGTTAAATTTAAAATCAATGATTGAACGAACTGCACCAGCTCCGGAAGTTTCATGTGTCCACCAGTTGCTCAGCCCTTTATCAGAGGTTAAAGCTTGATAAATGTCTTCTGCTGAAGCTTTGATCCCAACTTTGTGATAAATCGTTGCCATAATAGGTTCCTTAAGTTGTTACAATGCCTTTATTGGAATTTCAGATAAAGTAGTTTTATCCATAATAAATCTTTCCAAGAGTTCATTCAAAAATAATGCGCCTTTACTTGAGGGTTTGAGCCAATGGTTGGTTTTTTCCAATAATCCATCAGTAATGGCTTTTTCAATAATTGGTTGAATATCTTCAAGCAAAAGTCCTGTACGCTGTGAGTAAATCGTTGTTGGTACGCCTTCGATTAAGCGCAAAGCGTTAAGCATAAATTCAAACGGTAGTTCATGCTTTGTAATTGAACTGGTTTGTGAAATCTGATCCCAATTTTGACGTAAATAATCCTTGGGATGGCGTTTTTTAGTAGTGCGATGAATTTCACCTAAATCCAGGCGGGTAATTTTGCCATGAGCTCCAGCCCCGATTCCTAAATAATCGCCAAACTGCCAGTAATTCAAGTTATGGCGTGATTGAGAATTTATCTCACGAGCATAAGCGGAGGTTTCGTATTGCTTAAAACCATTTTTGGCCAATAATTTTTGTCCGGCTTCTTGAATATCCCACAGGGTTTCATGTTCAGGCAGTTTGGGTGGTTTTTGATAAAAAAGCGTATTGGGTTCTAAAGTTAATTGATACCAGGAAATATGTCGTGGTTTTAATTGGATGGCTGTTTTTAGATCTTCTAAAGCTTGCTCTAAAGTTTGCTTGGGCAAACCATGCATCAGGTCTAAATTAAAAGACTTAAAACCGGCTTGATGGGCAAATTCAGCCGCTGCTATAGCTTGCTCTGGATTATGTATTCGACCCAAAGTTGTTAAATGTTCGGCGTTAAAACTTTGTACACCAATGGACAGACGATTAATACCAGCTTGTCTAAATCCTAAGAATTTTTTAGCTTCAAAAGTTCCAGGGTTGGCTTCCATAGTGATTTCAATATCACCTTCAAAAGGGAGTAAAGCTCGAACCCCGCTTAATAGTCGATCAATGGCTTCGGCTGAAAATAAACTGGGGGTGCCGCCACCAATAAAAATACTGTGTAAACGCCGTCCCCAAACCTTTGGCAATTCTTGAGCCAAATCATCTAATAATCGATCCACATATTGTTGCTCTGGAATATCGCCTACATTTTTACTATCTTTAATGCTATGCGAATTGAAATCACAATAAGGACATTTCTTGATGCACCAGGGAAGATGGATATAAAGCGATAAAGGCGGATTTGTAAGCATCAGAAACTATAAATAATCAGGCAGTTTTGCCATTAATTGTTTTAGGGCTTTGCCTCGATGGCTGATTTTAGCTTTTTGTTCCGGCCTTAATTCGGCAGAGGCGCATTGATGTTCCGGACACCAAAATAATGGATCATAGCCAAAGCCATTAGTTCCTGTTTCTTGTTCTAAAATTCGGCCTTCCCAGGCACCATGACAAATAAGCGGGGTTGGATCTTCGGCATGACGCATAAAGACTAGAATACATTGATAACGGCCACTTCTTTTGTTTTGCGGAACTCCTTTAAGCTTTTTAACTAGCAGATTATTATTGGCTTGATCCCAGTCATTATTGACAGCATTTACTACACCATTCATCTGGGCAAAGCGTGCCGAATAAATTCCTGGTTGGCCTTTTAAAAAGTCGATCTCAATACCGGAATCATCGGCGATGGCTGGCAGGCCTGTGGTTTTTGCCGCATGACGCGCTTTGATAATGGCATTTTCCACAAAAGTGGTGCCAGTTTCAGGTACATCTTTAACCCCCAGTTTTGTTTGCGGAATAATCTGGTAATTAAAAGAAGCGAACAGCTCGGTAAGCTCTTTAACTTTTTTAGTGTTACCGGAGGCCAATACAATTTTTTGCATGATACGAAAGGTTAAGATTTTTTATTAGTATAACGGAAGCGTGAAAGGCACGCATAAAAAAAGCGGCCGTAGCCGCTAGAGAGGAGTAATAATTAATTGAAGTGTGAAATAAATAGGGCTTTCAATAATTATTCAGTGCGGGTGATTGCAATCGCAATAGCGCTGTTATCGAAGCGATGAGCTTGAGTTAACACTGAAGTTGTTAAGCCATCGTCCATAGAAACCACCCCTGGGTGCATGGTGATTTGATCGGCAATATCATCTCGTGCAGCATTAAAACCTTCGCCGCCATCGGCTGGCCCGGGAATAGTGCCTGCTGCTTCAGTGTTGCGCTCAGTGCCTGCGTCATAAACCACGCCTCTAAAGGACACGGAGTCACCATTAGCCAACTGACTGATATCGATGTTGGCACGACCAGTGATAGCATCGTTGGTGTTGACCAGCATGGTGATGACGGATAAGCGGGCTACTTCGCTGGCGAGCATTTCGATTTCAATGGTTTCATTCGCACCAGGCGCCACAATGCCACTACCGGAAGCTTGCGCATTCGAGTCAACGCTACTACTTGCTTCTTGCATAAAGCTGCTGTTATCACCACCTTCTGCTAATACTTCAAGCCCTGCAGTGGCTGCTTGACCAATAGTAAAAGCCTGATAGTTGTCATTATGACTAATAATAGCAATAGGCGAAAAAGGCTGATCGTGAGTGATATTAGTAATCGTCACTGTAAATTTAGCCATAGCCGGTGGTGGAGGCGGAGGTGGTGGTTCTGTATTAAGATCATTATCACTACTACAAGCTGATAACATTAAAGCGGCAAGCCCGATTAGGCCTAGCTGCTTAAACCTGGATTTTTTATTAAATACTGACATAAAAACCCCCTTAAATTTCAACCGTAATAGTGGCTCTTACCACTGGATTTAACCAGCGGTGGACAGTGTTATCTAAGTCACTTTTACCACCAGTGGGATTATCGTCTCCTAAAGAACCACGGTGAATATGTACGTTAGTATTAGCATCAACTGTTGCTACACCAGTTCCACCAGTACCGCCATTACCACCTGGAGCAACCGGAATCCCGGCAGCGCCTGGAGCTCCACCACCAGTAATTAATTCATCATTAGCTTCGGTACCTGCATCATAAGCATTGATATTAATGGTATAGGTGCCTGCAGTATCTGGTATTTTCCAGGAATTAAGACCAGCAAAAGCATCGTTGGTTGGTAATAACATGGAAACAATAGAAAGATAATTATTATTAGTACCGTCGGTATTGATAACGCTAGTTGTCGTTGAGGCTCCTGGTGCCAATAAGCCCGCTGCAGGATTTTCTACCACTAACCCGGATGCTGCCTGCACATCGGCTGATAACCCTGAAATATTACCGCCTTCGGCCATCGCTTGCAGATTTGCTGAAGCAGGCTGTCCAGTGGTAAACAGACTAGTATTAGCATCATGAGCTGCTACTAAAAATGGGGTAAAGTGAATACCATGCGTAGTATTTTGGATGGTGACAGTAACTCGTGCTGCGTTAGCTGTTTGAGCGAATAAAGGCAAAGCCACTAAAGAACTAATGGCAAGAATTTTAAGTTTCATATAGACCCCTGTTGTTTGAAGTTAAACTACTGATAGGAGCAACAAAGAATTGAAATGTTACCTTTGTATTTTTCTATTAAATAATTATTAAAATCAATTAATATATTTGTAACAATTGGCAAAAAATTGAGTCGCAACAGACCTTGCCTTAAGCAAGGCTAAAAATAAAAGCAAAAAGCGGCCGCTACTAAAAAGAGTAAAGAGGTTTCACGGAAGCAATATAAACGCTAGTCTTTATAAAACTTTTTATCCAGCTCTAGTTCAATCGGTTTTTCTGCTCCAGGAATACGAATACTGAACTTCAGTTCGGTTTCTTCCTGATGCCTGAATTGAAAATCCGCTAAATAATAAATGGCGCTATCTTCCTTAATTTCACGAAAGGCGAGTTCTTCAATTTGTGACAAATTATTTTTGGCACGACCTTGCACATTGGCTTTGATCGGAGCTGGTGTGTTAGTTGGCGTCCATCTATGTACCGCTACATTAATTACCCCTGTGGAACCTGAGCGTGGAATATTGTAACTCTTGGCAATATTTGGCTGTAAGAATGAACTGTTAAAGGCGTTGTAATAAATAATGTAGTCACCGACACGCTTTTCTTCTGTGCTGGCAGTAAAAGCAGATACCAGCAATAAGCAGCTTATCAATAGTTTAAATAGTTTCATACATAACTCCTTGTTGATATCGAGAGTGCGATGTAACAGCTTTTTAGAGATTATAAAAACTGCAATCCAAGTTTGACCAATAATCCTTGTAGATAAAATAGCACAAAAAGCACTATGACTGGCG
This sequence comes from Kangiella sp., assembly GCA_028284185.1. Classification (GTDB taxonomy): domain Bacteria; phylum Pseudomonadota; class Gammaproteobacteria; order Enterobacterales; family Kangiellaceae; genus Kangiella. Next base: position 38,908 of record JANQSG010000019.1, on the reverse strand, counting down.
TGATATCTATCGCACCTCCAATTGGTGGAATGATTTTCTGCAGTGGTCTTAATAATGGCCTGGTCACCTGATGTAGAAAACCTAAAGCGTGATTATATTGTCCACCAGACATAAAACTCGTAATCATTAGGCCGAAAAATAAGATCGTAAAAAGGGTTACTAGAATGGAAAATAGGCCTGCGAATACTATTTGACTTTGGTATATGTAGCCTAAAAGAATACTGATAATAAATTGATTGCCATTAAAAGGGAGGGCAAAAAAGTACTTAAAAATTATAAATTTAAGAATAATTATAGAAATCGTTACAATTAAAGCTGCCAAATTAAATTTTCCCAGGTCAGGAATGATTCTTCTTAACGGATTGATAATTGGGTAAGTAAATTTATGTACAAATTGCGAAATAGGATTGTTGAAATCTGCTTGTGCCAACTGTAATAAAATTCGCATCAAAAATAACATACAAATTAAGTTGGCTGAGTGTTCCAGTACTTGAATAATTAGCTTCATTGTTTTCTTAATAGATCCTCAAAAGGTTAAATTTTTACTTGATTTTAGAGGCTTGCGCTAACTCTTTACCACGCTTTACCGAAGCTCTAATGGCTTTATCTATAATCGCTGCAAATTGATCTTGCTGCATGGACTCTATGGCTGCGGCGGTTGTGCCTGCTGGTGAAGTGACTTGTTTTCTGAGCTCTGCAATTGCTTGTTCAAAGTTTTGCCGCACCATGCTGGCTGCTCCCAATGCAGTTTGTACAGCCAGTTTTTTGGCAACTTCTGGTGCCATACCTTGTTCGATAGCGCTTTGGCAGACAGCTTCTAAAAACAAAAAGTAGTGAGCAGGGCCACTTCCGGATATGGCAGTAACCAGATCCATTTGTGATTCATCTTCAATCCAAATCGCCAGGCCAATACTGTTAAAAATCGACTCAGTGATTTGCTGCTGAGTTTTAGTGGTCAGGTCATTGGCGAACAAGCCTGTAGCTGCTAAACCAATAGTGGCTGGAGTATTGGGCATGGCTCTGACTTGTGCGACTTTTTGCTTTAAAAGCTGCTCAATGGTTTGGGTTTCTACCCCTGCTGCCACTGAAACCACTAACTTGTTAGATAAATCTATTGGAACAAGCGGCTCGAGTGCCAGGGCAATTTTTTGTGGCTTGACTGCCAACACTAAAATATCGGCCATTGCAGCAATGGTCTGATTATCGTGGCTGGTTACAATTTGAGGATATTGTCGTTTTAGTGATTCCAGCTTTTCAGGGCTTGGATTGGAGCAGGCTAGCTGTGGTGGTTCTACTCCACCTCGAATCAAGCCATGAATAATGGCTTGGGCCATATTGCCCGCACCAATAAAACCTATAGTTTTGTTTTTTAAAAGGGTTTGTATTTGTGGTTGGGCTTTATGTTTCACGAGCGTTCACCAAACAGGCCGGTACCAACCCGAATCATATTCGAGCCAGCGAAAATGGCTTGCTGAAAATCGCCGGACATGCCCATTGATAAGGTATCCATAGTTGAAAAATCTTGCTTTAGTTGTTGGTAAAAGTTATTAATTTCTTCAAACTGTCGTCTTTGTACGACTTTATCCATTTGTTTCGGTGGTAATGCCATAATGCCTCTTAAGGATAAATTATCGGCTGATTCAACCGCAGCAGCCACTAGTTTTGCTGCTTCAGGTTTAACCCCCGCCTTTTGTGCTTCATGAAATAGATTTACCTGAATGCAAACATTCAATGGTTTTTGCTGGGGTTTTCTTGCCGTTGCCAGCTTATCAACCAGCTTGATGCGATCAACCGATTGTACCCAATCAAAGTTTTCCGCAATGGCTTTGCATTTACGGCTCTGAATGGTGCCAATAAAGTGCCACTTTACTGGTAAATCAACTAGTTGTGACATCTTGGACAAGGCTTCCTGCAATTGATTTTCGCCAAACTCAACTTGTCCTTGTAGTGCCAATTGGCGAATTTTTTCAGCTGATTGGCGTTTGCTAACAGCGATTAAGCGCACATTATCCTGAAAAATCGAACCTTTAGCACAGGTTTTTGCGATTTCTTGTTGCAGAACTTCCAGTCTAGAGGCTATTCTATTCATAGGTTATAAAAACTATCAATTATGGGGTCTAACATATGGATATTACAGAACTTTTAGCCTTTAGTGTTAAGAATAATGCTTCTGATTTACATATTTCGGCCGGGATGCCGCCACTGATCAGGGTTGATGGCGATATTCGCCGCATTAACCTGCCGCCACTTGAAGACAAAGAAGTCCACTCGCTGATTTATGACATTATGAATGATAAGCAGCGTAAAGACTATGAAGAGTTTTTGGAAGCTGATTTCTCATTTGAGTTAAAAGACGTTGCGCGTTTCCGTGTTAATGCTTATGTACAAAATCGTGGTCGTGCGGCAGTTTTTCGTACCATTCCATCGCGGGTTCTAACGTTGGAAGAGATCAATGCCCCCAAGATTTTCCAGGATATTTCGATGCAGCCAAGAGGCTTGGTGTTGGTTACAGGACCAACGGGTTCAGGTAAATCAACTACCCTTGCGGCCATGATGGATTATGTGAATGAGCAAAAACATGAACATATTTTGACCATTGAGGATCCTATCGAATTTGTGCATGAGTCGAAAAAGTGCCTGGTTAATCAACGGGAAGTGCACCGTGATACCCATAGTTTCTCAAATGCCTTGCGTTCAGCGTTGCGTGAAGACCCTGATATTATTCTGGTGGGTGAGATGCGTGATCTGGAAACCATTCGTCTTGCTCTGACTGCGGCAGAAACCGGTCACCTGGTATTCGGCACCCTGCATACCACTTCGGCGGCGAAAACCATAGATCGTGTGATTGATGTATTCCCAGCTGGTGAAAAGGCTATGGTGCGCTCCATGCTTTCAGAGTCCTTGCAGGCTGTTATCGCGCAGACGCTACTCAAGAAAAATGGTGGTGGTCGTTGTGCGGCGCATGAGATTCTGATTGGAACTCCTGCCATCCGTAACTTAATTCGTGAGGATAAAATTGCACAGATGTATTCAGCGATGCAAACCGGTATGTCATTAGGTATGCAAACTCTTGATCATAGTTTGAAGCAGCTGGTACAAAAAGGTGTAGTTTCAAGAAACGACGCCCGCATGAAAGCTAAAAATCCAGAACAGTTTTAACGGGAGTCTTTAATGCTGATCAAACCATTACTTGAAGCTTTAATGGAAAATAAAGGCTCGGATTTATTTATTACGGTACATCGACCTCCAAGTATTAAAATTAACGGCAGTATTCGACCAGCTTCGAAGTCTATGCTGACCCCGCAGCAGGTTAAAGAGCTGATTTATTCTTCAATGACTGATAAGCAAAAGCAGGAATTTGAAGATACTAATGAGTGTCAATATGCCATCAGTGTCGAAAATGTTGGGCGTTTTCGTGCTTCAGCATTTATACAGCGCAATCAACCAGGCTTGATTGTTCGTCGTATTGAAACCAAAATTCCAACTACCGAGGATTTGAAAATACCTGCCACTTTGAATGACTTGGTCATGAAAAAACGCGGTATTATTATTTTTGTAGGCGCTACCGGTACCGGTAAATCGACTTCTTTGGCAGCCATGATTGGTCACCGTAATCGTAATTCTGCGGGTCATATCATTTCGATTGAAGATCCGATTGAGTATGTTCATCGGCATGATCAATGTATTATTACTCAGCGTGAGGTCGGGATTGATACTGAGTCGTTTGAGACCGCCTTGAAAAATACCCTGCGTCAGGCACCTGATGTGATTTTGATTGGTGAGGTTCGTTCGCAGGAAACCATGTCGAACGCTATTACCTTTGCTGAAACCGGTCATTTGTGTTTATGTACCCTACACGCCAATAACGCCAACCAGGCCATTGACCGGATTTTGCACTTCTTCCCAAAGGAAGAGCATAGCAGGGTATTGATGGATTTATCCTTGAATTTGGAAGCGATTATTGCACAACAACTTGTGCCTACTATTAACGGTAAAGGGCGTCGTGCAGCGGTTGAGATTATGATTAATTCCCCCTTAATGTCGGATCATATTCGTAAAGGTGAAATTCACTTAATGAAAGAGCTGATGGCGCGTTCACGTGAAAATGGCATGCAAACCTTTGATCAGGCTTTGTTTGATTTATATATCGAAGGTCACATCAGTTATGATGATGCCTTATTGCATGCTGACTCGGCGAATGACTTACGCTTACGCATTAAACTGCATGAAAAAGATGGTTCTGTGTTATCAGATTCTGGTATTGATTTAGAAATGCAAAGGGATGATGATGTATCCTCATCCATGTTTTAATGGTACTTTGATTACTCGAAAACCTCGGTTTATGCCGAGGTTTTTTTATGGGCTGTTGATAGCTTTGAATATTAAAAGTGAGTGTGAAAAAAACTTTTTAAAATAAGCTCTGCCGCGTAAGCATCAATATCCTGATTGACTTTCTTATAGCCGCCTAGTTCGAAAAGGTATTCTTTAACTGCTACTGAGCTTAGTCGTTCATCATGAAAAAAGATAGGTAAGCCAAAGCGGCCATGCAGACGGTTGCCAAACTTTTTAGCCTTGTAGCTAATGTTTTGCAAAGAGCCATCCATATTGAGAGGCAAGCCTACCACGAAGGCTTCTGTTTGCCATTCTTGAATCAAGGCTGCAACCTGATCCCACTGAGGCTGATCATTTTTACAAGCGATAATAGTGAGGGCTTGAGTAGATTGCGTTTGCGATTGCCCGGTTGCTATACCGATCCGTTTTTCACCAAAGTCAAAAGCTAAAAAACGATTAAGCTCTTTTAATTCCGACATTTAGGCATGGCCTTCTTGGGTAGTAATTTGAGTCCAATCAATACCCAGTAACTGAGTCGCCTTTTGCCAAAGCTGTTCAATCGGTGTATGAAAAAGTAAATCCTGGTTGGCCTCGACCAATAACCAGGAATTTTCTTCAATTTCTTTTTCCAGTTGGCCTTTTTCCCAACCGGCGTAACCTAAAGCAATTCGCACTTCTTCAGGCCCTTGGTTGGCGGCAATTGCCGTTAAAATATCTTCAGATGTGGATAAGGCTATTTCATCGGTAATGGTCAATGAAGAATTCCAATTACCAATGGGACTGTGCAAAATAAAGCCTCGCTCTGGTGATACTGGGCCGCCGGCTAAAAGCCGGGCAGACAGTTTGGGATTATCCTGAGTGCTGAACTTTAGATGTTCAAATAATTCTTGATAAGTTGCTTCAAGCTGAATATTTAATACGATACCTAAAGCTCCCTCAGTGCTATGCTCACAAATATAGGTAACACTGCGGTTGAAAAATGGATCCTCTAATGTCGGCATGGCGATCAGTAAATGATTCGCTAAAGATTCAATTGATTGCATCTTGTTATTATAACAGTTCTAAACCGAGGTCGATAATTATATCTTAATGGTTTTAGCGCTTATAAGAGGTACTGCTGACACCAGTACCTGGATCAAAATTCATACGCCGCACAATTTCCAAAGTGTTTTTATCTTTAGTTATAGATGCAGGTAAAGGAGCGTAAGGTGCCGCTAGGCGAATCAGCTCTTTTGCGGTTTCATCGATCAAAGTATTGCCTGAGCTCTTTTCGATGCTGACCGAGATTAATTGACCATTGCGCCCGATGATCACTTTTACGGTTGGTGAGCCGTAACCAAGCCTGTGTGATATGGGGGAGTAATGTTGGTTGCCTATATCCAATACTTTATTTCGCCAGGCCTCAAGGTAGGGTGCTTCATCTGGTGAAGCGGTGACCGAAGCCGAGATGCCTTTTTCTTTTTCGCCACGGGTTTTCAACTTATCAAAATTAGCCTGTTCCAGATTAAGTTGTTTTAACAACTGTGGATCGGGGCTTATTTCAGTGAGCTGTTGCTCTGTTTCTTCAATTGGTTTTGGCTCATTATCTGGGTTTAACGTTACAACATTTGGGCCATTAAGGCTGGTAATCATCTTTTTATTAGCAATAACTTTAGCCTGCTCTGGAGTGATTTCCATACTAGGAGTGATGCTGACACCTTCGGTCGATTTAAAATGCTCTAGCTCGGTGGTTGGTCTTTCAGCAAGTTCTGCTTGTCCTGCTCCAATTTGATTATTCTGACCGATAAAATCGGCGTCTTTAGGCGCTTCTAAACTGGTTCTATGAGCCAGAGTGACGTCCAAAGATAAAGGAATGGGGCTGGATTCAGATTGCGGTAGTATAAAACGAATGCCAAAGATAAAGACAAAATGAATCGCCAGCGCAAACAGGATCGCAAAGCGTAAACGGTCACTGTTAGTAACTGGAGACGATTTGAGTTTTACCAGATCCTTACTCTGTGCCATAAATTATTTTTTATACCATTTTTACGCAGGGAGTTTTTGTTCAATGGCATCAAATAACTTAGCCGCGATATTGATGCCATATTCATGTTCTAATTCTCGCATACAGGTAGGACTGGTGACATTGATCTCGGTAACATAATGACCAATCATATCGAGTCCAACAAAATATAAGCCCCTTTTCAATAACTCAGGTGCAATTTGTTCAGCAATATTTTTTTCCTGTTCACTGATGGGCATGGGTACACCACTACCACCTGCTGCAAGATTACCACGAGTTTCACCCTTTGAGGGAATTCTGGCCAGCACGTAGGGGATCACTTCACCATTAACGATCAGGATGCGTTTGTCGCCATCTTTGATCTCTGGAATAAATTGTTGCGCCATAGCAAGCTGTTGGCCATGATGAGTTAAAGTTTCAATGATGACAGAAACATTGGGATCATTTTTCCGGACTCTGAAGATAGAAGCGCCACCCATACCATCCAACGGCTTTAAAATCACATCTTCATATTTTTCAATAAAAGCCTTAAGTTGATTCGAATTGGCGGCTACTACAGTTTCAGGTGTGAATTGTGGAAACCAGGCCGTAAATAGTTTTTCGTTACAATCTCTAAGGCTTTGCGGGTGATTGACTACAAGAGTTCCCTGCTCTTGAGCCAGCTCCAATAGATAGGTGCTATAAATGTAGTCCATATCAAAAGGTGGATCCTTGCGCATTAAGATACACGAAAAGTCACTTAAGGGCTTGGACTGAGGCGCTTTGGCGCTAAAGTGATTGTTCAATTGGTTGCGAACTTCAATTTGTTGGCACTGAGTGACAGTTTTTGTCATGGAAAGGCTGAGATCCTGCGGTTGGCAATAAAAAAGTTGCCAGCCTCGGGCCTGGGCTTCAAGCAAAAAGCCAAAACTGGTGTCCTTTTTAATATTAATAGAATTGATGGGATCCATCACCATAAGTAAAGAGTAAGTCATAAATATTCGGCAAAAATGAAAGATGGCCTAGATTAGCATCAAAAGAAAAGCTGGGTCTATGCTTGAGCTGGCTAAAAAGGTGTAAAAAATATGGACAGATGTCTAAGAAAATGGTTGCAACTAAGGCGCTTGCGATCTAGTCTATGTTGAATAGGCGCTTTACTAGCTATGGATAAGTGTGATAGAAATACAATGATAAGAAAAATATTTAAGTTGTTTAGCTAACCTATTAATTAAATTAGTTATTTTGTAATTTGGGTATCCATATAATGAGCGATTTATTTTCAGGACTTAAGGTCATGGTTGTCGATGATAGCAAAACTATTCGTCGAACTGCCGAAACCTTACTTAAAAAACAAGGATGTGAGGTAGTGACGGGCGTGGATGGTTATGATGCATTATCCAAGATCGCCGACTACAAACCGGACATTATTTTCATTGATATTATGATGCCAAGACTGGATGGTTATCAGACCTGTGCTCTGGTAAAGAGTAATAAGGAATTTGGTAAAACCCCGATTATCATGCTGTCGAGTAAAGATGGTGTATTTGATAAAGCAAAAGGACGAGTGGTGGGTTCGGACAATTATTTGACCAAACCATTTAGTCGTGATGAGCTGTTAAACGCCATTATTGGTCAGTTAAATCAAGAACAGGTTGCTTAAGCAACTTTAGTGTTTATTTTTAAAAGTGGCTTAGGCCACTATTTTTTACAATGTGAGAGGTAAAATTGATATGGCGCGAGTACTGGTTGTGGATGATTCTCCAACAGAAGCACATATCCTAACGGGAATTTTAGAAAAAAATGGTCATCAGGTAATCACTGCTCCTGATGGTGAGTCAGGTATTGTATCGGCCAAAGCCAATAATCCTGATGTGATTTTGATGGACGTAGTTATGCCTGGCTTAAATGGCTTCCAAGCCACACGTCAGTTGAAAAAAGATGGTGCTACTTCGGCAATTCCGGTGATTATTGTTTCAACTAAATCCCAGGCAACGGATCGTGTTTGGGGTATGCGACAAGGGGCTAATGATTATATTACCAAGCCTATTGATGAAAACGTTTTAATTGAGTCATTGAATAACGTGTTAGGTGGTTAATTTTTATGGCTAATAATAACGGCAGCACATCAACCAATAATGTAGTTGAATTTTTATCAGCCATCGTTGAACGAAGCCGTAGCCATAAAGCATCACTACCAGAACATGATGTTCGAGGTACTTCTTTTTGGAGCGGTGTTAGTTTTAGCTTAAGTGGTGTAGATTATCTGGCTGCGCTGGATGAAATTGCTGAAATCATTCCTATCCCTGAAACGACCAAAGTCCCTGGAGTCAAACCCTGGCTCAAGGGGGTTGCCAATCTGCGTGGTGTTTTGCTGACGCTGATTGACTTACAGGAATTTTTAGGTCGTTCGACTTCCCGTAATGTATTAAGACAAAGAGTGTTAGTGCTGGATCAGCGTGGCTCTTACTTGGGCTTGATTGTGGATGAAGTAACGGGTATGCAACATTTCGATAAAACTGATTTGGTTGAAAAAGGATTAACTGCCGATGCTGCGGTTGCGTCTTATGTGGTGGGAGCATTTGAGCGTGAGCAGGGGTTATGGCGTATATTTGGTATGAAAGAATTGGCAGAAAGTGCAGCCATACACCAAATAGCTGTATAAATAAATTTAACAAAAATTATATTTAATTTTGATTAACGTCTCGGGAGCAACTCATGAGTGAGACCAAAGTAAAAAAAGGCCGTTCTGGTTCTAACTTCATCATCTTCTTATTGGTGATTGTGTTGATAGCGTTCGCTGCTAATGCTTTTTACGGATTTATTCAATCTGATCATGCAAACCAGCGAATAGCTTTAGCGTCAGAAATGAAGGTATTGTCACAGCGGATATCTACTACTGCCACAGAGGCATCGAAAGGTACTCAGGCCGCATTTAACGATTTAGATGAAGCATCCAATAAGTTTAACGCCAACTTACGTAACTTGCTGGAAGGCGATAGTGTATCCGGTTTACCTGCAGCACCAGCCTCCATTAAAAATAATCAGCTTGCAGCACTAAGTCGTTTATGGCAACAAGTAAAAGACAATTCGGATAACATTCTGGAAAACCGAAACGTGGTCAATCAAATGTTCGCCAACGCCAATGATTTGGATAGCTTGATTCCAAACATACAAAATGAATATAACAACGTTATTGATACTTTGTTGGATACTCGCTCCAATGGTGATGAAATTCACCAGGCAACACGTCAAAAATGGTTGGCTGAGCGTATTTCCTCTGGTCTGCAAAAGGTTTTGCGTGGTGGTGAAGAAGCCCAGCTTGCTTCTGAAGATTTCGGTCAAGATGTGGATACTTTTGGTGCCTATTTGGAAGGTCAGTTAAATGGCGATGAAATTTTGGAAATTCGTCGCGTAGTAAATTCTGGTGCTCGCTCCTCACTGGAATCTATCGTTGATCTTTATCAGCAAGTCAGCGACAAGGTTGATTATATTGTATTCAGTACCCCGAAACTGTTTGAAGTACAATCTGCATCGGATGAGATTTTTGCTAACTCACAAGCTTTATTAGCGGAGACACAGTTGGTGGAAAATACTTTCTCTGGCGCAACTACTAGTATTAAAGAATTTGGTAGTACTACTATCTCGGCCATCCTGTTCGGTTTGATTCTGTTATTACTGGTTATGTTGTATTTGAGTCAACGTAAAGCAGAAAAAGCACGTTTGGCTGAATCAGAAGTTGCTGCAGAAAAAGAGAAAGAAGAAAATGCTCAGAACCAGGAAGCGATTATTCGCTTGCTGGATGAGATTGATGCTTTGGCAGATGGTGACTTGACAATAAAAGCAACCGTAACCGAGGATTTTACGGGTGCGATTGCCGACTCTTTTAACTTAACCATTGACCAATTACGGGGCGTGGTAGGAACCATTAATACAGCGGTAAAGCAGGTAACACAATCAACCGAAGATACTCAGCAAACCTCGATGGCATTGGCTGAAGCATCGCGTCAGCAAGCGCAAGAAATTACTGGAGCTTCTGCAGCGATTAACGAAATGGCGGTATCTATTGAGCAGGTATCTACTAACGCTGCTGAATCATCTCAGGTTGCGGAAAAATCGGTAGAAATTGCCAAAAAAGGCGGTGAGGTTGTACGGAATACCATCCGAGGCATGGACACTATTCGTGAGCAGATCCAGGAAACCTCGAAACGTATTAAGCGTTTGGGTGAGTCGTCACAAGAGATTGGTAACATTGTATCGCTTATTAACGATATTGCGGATCAAACCAACATTCTGGCACTGAATGCAGCGATTCAGGCATCGGCAGCGGGTGAGGCTGGTCGTGGTTTCGCGGTTGTTGCGGATGAGGTTCAACGACTGGCGGAGCGTTCTGGTAACGCCACCAAACAGATTGAAGCGTTGGTAAAAACCATTCAGAACGATACCAACGAAGCGGTAATCTCGATGGAGGATACTACTTCTGAAGTTGTTCGCGGTGCGCGTCTGGCGCAGGATGCAGGTGTATCGCTGGAAGAAATTGAAAACGTATCCACCAATTTGGCAGATTTGATTCAATCGATTTCAAATGCTGCACGTCAGCAGGCAGCATCTGCGGGCCACGTATCCAATACCATGAACATTATTCAGGAAATTACCACTCAAACCTCTGAAGGTACTAATGAAACTGCTCGTTCGATTGGTCAGTTGGCTGAACTTTCTGAAGAACTAAGTCGTTCGGTAGCTGGTTTTAAACTGGATTCAAGTAACGATGATTACTTTAGTAGTGATTCAACAGAAGATGAATTTGTTGAGCCAGTGATTGACGAAGTTTCTATTGAAGAGATGTTGGAACAGTCGGAAGAAGAGCTTGAGCAAGCGGAAGATGCTTTAGAGCAGGCGAACGATGAAATTGAAGAGCTTGAAGATCAGATTGAAGAGTTCAATGAGGAGATTGAAGAGTTTGAAGAAGCATTGGACGATGATTTTTCTGAGTTAGATATTGATAATGAAGTTGAGTTGGATGTCGATGAAAATCATGAGTCAACTATGGATTCCGCACTGGAAGAGCTGGACGATATTTTAGAAAACTTAGAGGAAGAAAAAGAGCCTAAGTATTAGTCATAGCTGAATTATAAGTGCTAGGTAAAGCATAGAGCTTAAAAAATTAATCTCTATGCATCTATATAATAAGGTTTGGTGGTTTTGTAGCGGCAAAATAAGCCGTTAAAAAAGCAATGACAAAACATTCCAAATGGCGACAACGGTATAAGAATGAAAGATAGTCAAACCAAAGTAGCTTTAAATTGGGTCAGAGATGAAATTGAAAGCACGCTTGATCAGGCGCAGGCAGCAATTAATGCTTTTGCTGAAGATGAGTCGGATAAAACGCAAATTCATTTCTGTACCAATTGTATGCATCAGATCCGTGGCACTTTGCAAATGCTGGAATTTAGTGGTGCAGCCATGTTGGCGGAGGAAATGGAAGCCTTATCTGAAGACATTGGCGAAGATAAAGTCAGTGAAAAAGGACGCGCCTATGAGACTTTTTTATCTGCAATTTTAATCTTTAAAAGTTATCTAAACCGTTACGCCGAAGATAAGCCTGATCTGCCTATCATTTTAATGCCAGTGATTAATGATATGCGAACCTGTCGTCGCCAGGAGTTAATTGGTGCTGGTAATTTAATTGATATTGATCTGGCCGCAGTGGAACCTTTGAAAGCGCCAAAAAGTTTAGAGCTCTCCGGGGATATCAACCGTGAAGTCAAGCGTATTCGTGGTGAATACCAACAAGGTTTATTAGGATTTATTCGTGATATCAATGCGACGGATGATTTAAAAGCAATGACGGGTGCCATTGAAAAACTATGGCAATTGGGCGAACGGGTTCCTTATAGTGCTCTTTGGTGGGTAGCTCATGTCTTTTTAGAGCAATATGCCAATGGCCATGAAGATACTAATCTTACCGTACAAAATCTAGCGACCAAAATTGATCGCCGCATTAAAGATCTGATTGAGCAAAAAATTGATCAATCAGAAACAAATACCCTCATTACTAATTTACTATTTTATATTGGTAAATTCCCTTCGACTAATGAGGATGTACAGCAGGTTCAAGATCGCTATCAATTGCAGGCATTGATCGCCTCTTTAGGTAACTATGAGCTTGAAGCAGATCAACTACACGGCCCGGATACCGATAGCATTAAAGTTGTATTGAGTGTGATTAAAGAAGATTTGGACGACATGAAAGAATCTCTGGATCTTTATATTCGCACTCAATCGGAAGAGCGGGAGCCTTTGGAAGCTCTTTTGCCTAATATGCAAAAAATCTCTGACACTATGTCTATCTTGAACTTGAGCCATTCACGCTCTTTGATCCAGGAACAAATGACTGCAGTAAATAAACTACTTGATGATGAAGTGACAGATAGAAGTCAGGGCCTTATCTCAATTGTCGAAGCTGTATTGAAATTAGAGGACTATATTAATAGTCGATTGCAAATGAGTCGTCAGCAGTTAGCGGCAGACACCGAAACATCAGCTACAACTGACGATGATTCGTTACAGGTGATGAATGCACGTTACCAGTTGATTCAGGAATCTCGCTCCAGCCTGCATAAAGTAAAGGATGCTATTAGCGATTACTTTGATGAAGATCACCGTATTGAACGCTTGGATAATGTTCCTGCTTTACTTAATGAGGTTGAGGGAGCTCTAGAATTTTCAAAACTAGATGCTTTGAAAGACGTTATAACACAAACAGAAGTTTTTGTTAGCAAGTATTTAATTAGGGAGAAAGTTGTATTAAGCGAACAGGAAGTAGTAAATCTCGCTGATGCTATCAGTAGTGTTGATTACTATTTAGAGGGTTTGTTATCTTCGGGTTTGCATGGTTTGCCAAAAGTTTTGCAGCGAGCGGTTGATAGTATTGAAGAGTTACACAGCCATTATTCTGATATCGAAGAAGATGTACCAATGCTTGAAGATGCTATTGTCATGCCAGAAATGGAAAAGGTTGAAACAGTCGATGAATCTGACGACGACGATAGCCTGATTGATGATGAAGTTCGTGAGATCTTTATCGAAGAGGCCGAAGAAGTTCTTGCTGAACTTCAGGAAATGGTTCCAAGCTGGAAGAATGATCAGCATCAACCTGAAGTGCTTTCCACTATCAGACGAAACTTCCATACCTTAAAAGGTAGTGGTCGTATGGTGGAAGCTCATGAAATAGGAGAGCTAAGTTGGTCGATCGAAAATATGCTCAATCGATTGATTGATAATAGTATTGATTATAGTCCGGCAATTGTAGTTACCATCGAAGAAGCAACCGCAATGCTGCCGGCAATGGTTGATAATTTTGCAAATAACAGGTCAACGGAATTTCCGCAAGAGTTAGCAGATAGAGCGAAACGTATTAGTCAAGGTGAACTGCTCACTGACTTTATTGCAGAGCAGGTGCCTGAAGAGCTTGCAACAACTCCTGAAGATGAGTTGCTTGAAGTCTTCAAACAAGAGGCTGAAGGGCATATCACTAATCTTGAAATGTTTGCTAATCAACGTGTTCAGGGAATTACTCAAAGCCACATTAGTGATACTTTATTGCGTTCCTTGCATACCTTGAAAGGTGTGGCTCATATTGCAAATATTGAATCATTGAAGAATGTTATTGTTCCTGTAGAGGGTTATTTTCAGGAATTAAAATCCCGTGAATTAATGGCAGAAACTGATGATATGGCGCTGGTGGCTCACGTTAAGGATTTACTGCGTCATATTATTGAACAACCAGAAGATGATTCAGTAATTACTGCTCACGAAGGAGTAATTTCTGAACAATTATCCGGATTACGAACCCGCTTTGATGAGGAGCTGCACACAGAAGAAGATACCGGTCGTAATCCAGAGTTGCTTAAAGATTTATTCAATGTTGCTGCAGATGTTTTAAATGATTTAAAAACTATTCGCTTAGAGACAATTGAAGAAGCTAACAGACGTGATCAGGTTTCTTATTTAATGGCCTCTAATGATCGCTTGGATTCTTTACTGTTATCCGCAGATTTACCAGAAATTTTGGCTATTACCCAAGCACTAGGTTCTGCGCTGCAAAAGAATTTAACCCATCAGCAAGTAGATTTCTCGATGGATGAACTATTATCACAAGCCAGTGATCACTTAGAGAATCAGTTTGACTGTTTGGCTGCCAACTTATCCATTCCAGAAGTTCCTGAATTTGTTGAACAAATAAATGCCTGGATGCCACAAGAAGTTGTATCTGAAGTTAAAGATACTGCTGATATTGATGTGCCTCTCGAATTTGATGGTTTAGATGAAGAAAACCTGGTTGTTGCAGCAGAAGATGAACTTGACATTAAGCTTGATATTGACTTGGGACAAACAGAATCAGTCGAAGCCGAAGAGGTTACCGAAGCTGAAGAAGTTGCCGAAGCTGAAGAAGTTACCGAAGCTGAAGAAGTTACCGAAGCTGAAGAAGTTACCGAAGCTGAAGAAGATGAAATTGATGAAGAAATTCTTGAGATTTTTGTTGAGGAAGCTGAAGAAATCTTTAGCAGTGATGCTGAGCTGTTAGATCAATGGACTCAAAATCCGGCCGCTATGACTCCGATTACTGAGTTACAACGTAATCTACATACCTTAAAAGGTAGTGCTCGTATGGCCAGCTTCTCTGAAATAGGTGATTTAGCTCATGGTTTGGAGGATCTTTATACCGCTATTGCCGATCAGTTATTTACTGCTTCACCTGAGGCAGTTTCTTTAGCGCAACAAGCAGAAGATCAGCTGCTTGAAATGTTTAATGCGCGTAAGAAAGGGCAACGCATTGAGTCTGATAATGGCTTGTTAGCCACAATTAATGAGTTTATTGAGCAGGCTAAGTCAATGCCTGTTGAAGAACAACTTACAGAAGATGAGCTGGTTGAAGAAACCATTCTTGATGAAGTGGTTGCTGAGGAAGAGGTAAAAGAAGAAGCTCTATGGGATCAAGAGCTTGCGGATATTTTCTTGGTTGAAGCGAATGAGTTGTTGGCGAGCTACGATGAATCCATTGAGGCTTGGTCTAAGGATATGCGTAAAGTGGAGATCTTGGCCCCAGCAGTTAGAAGTTTACATACCTTAAAAGGTGGTGCACGGTTATCCACCTTATCAGCGATTGCCAATCTGGCGGAGAAATCAGGAGAGTTTGTTGACTTGTTAAGCTCTGACTCAAGAGTGGGTCAATCGCGCTGGAAAGACTTGTTGGTTAAAACGCATGAGCAGATGCTCCATATGGTAACCGAAGTTCGAGCTGGAACTTTACCGAAAGAAGCCAATAACCTACTTGCTCAGTTGGATAATGATATTGAAACCATTAAGGATCAGCTGGAACAATTAGCTAGACGTCAAGAAGTTACTCCTGATGAGCAAGTTGACGTTAAGGTGGTTTCTCTAATTGAGCGTCAAAAACAAAAAGACAAGCAAACAAAAGAAGCCGACAGCCGCGATGTTATTCGTGTGCGTTCAGATGTGTTAGATAATTTGGTGAACTTATCGGGTGAGGCTTCAATTCTAAGAGCACGTTTAGAGCAGCAAATTAATGATCTGAATTTCAATTTAACCGAGGTAGGCTCAACTATTGATCGTTTAAAAGAGCAACTACGAAATCTTGAAATTGAAACAGAAGCACAGGTTTTATACCGCCGGGAAGTTGCCGGTGTTGATTTTGATGAGTTCGATCCATTGGAAATGGATCGCTATACGCGCCAGCAGGAATTAACTCGAAGCTTGCTAGAAGCTGCTAGTGACTTGGTGTCATTGCAAGAATCACTACAGGTACAGCTGGGTGATACCGAGGCGGCATTATTACAACAAGCTCGTATTAATACAGAGTTGCAAGATCGTTTGATGCGTACACGGATGGTTCCATTCGACAGTATTGAAAGCCGTTTAAATCGAATGGTACGTCAAATTGCTAAGGAATTGGGTAAAGAAGTAAAACTGAATCTGGTTTCAGAAGGTGAGATGGATAGAACCGTAATTGAGCGTATGGTGGCACCATTAAATCATATGCTTCGAAATTCCATTGACCACGGTATTGAGTCGGCGCAAGAGCGTAAAAAATCCGGCAAAAATCCAGTAGGAAGCATCAATTTATCATTGCGCAGACGTGGTAATGAAGTATTCATTCAGATATCAGATGATGGTGCTGGTATTAATAAACAGAAAGTAAAAAAGCGTGCGGTAGCACAGGGTATGATGGATGAATCTTATCAGCCGACTGATCGAGAACTGTATCGTTTGCTCCTGAATGCAGGTTTCTCAACGGCAGAGAAAGTTACTCAGATCTCAGGTCGTGGTGTCGGCATGGATGTGGTGAACAGTGAAATTTTGCAGTTAGGGGGTTCATTAACCATTAACTCAGAAGAAGGTAAAGGAACCAGTATGACGGTTCGCTTACCATTTACTTTATCGTCGAATCAATCATTAATGGTCAAAGTGAAAGGCGAAAACTACGCAGTTCCTCTTTCAAATATCACGACGGTAGCGAGAATTAGTCCAGAAGATATTATGAAAATTTACCAGGATCCGGATGCTAAATTTGAGCATCTTGGTGAAGAATATGAGCTTCGTTATCTCGGACAGGTTTTAGATCGTAATTCACAAATGATGGCTCCTACTGAGGAGATGGTACCGGTACTGATCATTGATGGTGAAGAGCAACCGATTGCGCTACATGTTGATGAATTGCTTGGTTCGCGTGAGGTTGTGGTAAAGTCTGTTGGCCGTCAGTTAAGTACCGTTCCAGGTATTTCAGGTGCTTCTATTCTTGGTGATGGTAGCGTGGTCTTGATTTTGGATATGCAAACTCTGGTTGATCGCTTCCATGAGTGGGACTTTGCTTATCAGTCAGGCTTTGCCGAAGAAATTGTTGAAGAAGAGCATATCCCAACAGTGATGGTGGTGGATGATTCGATTACGGTACGTAAAGTGACTTCGCGTTTATTACAGCGTCATCAATATAAAGTGGTGACAGCCAAAGATGGTGTAGATGCAGTTTCTCAGTTGAATGAAATAGTGCCTGATGTGATGCTGCTGGATATTGAGATGCCGCGTATGGATGGTTTCGAGCTGGCCAACTTGATTCGTCACGATTCACGTCTGAAAAAGATTCCGATTATCATGATTACTTCGCGTACTGGTGAAAAGCACAGACAGCGGGCAGAAGAAATTGGAGTTAATGATTATTTAGGTAAGCCATACAATGAAGATAATTTATTGGCTACCATTGAAAAAATGTTAGAACTTAATAACTAATTTATTAAGCAACTAAAGAGAATAAGCAATGAGTGAAAAAAATAAAGCACCTTCTGATGTATTTAGTTTTTTGATCCCGATGCAGCAAGATAATCTTTTGATGCCGAGTGAAACGGTGGCTGAGATTGTGCCTTTTATGAATGTAACTCTATTTGATAATGCTGAATCCAGCGATGAATGGCATATTGGTAATCTGGCTTGGCGTAATATGAATATTCCGGTGATTTCATTGGAAAGGGTTCAGGGACAACAGGATATTGGCGATATTCGGCGTTCCAAAATTGCCGTGATCTATACACTTAATGGTAATCAAGATATTCCATATTTGGCTTTTACGGTACAAGGAATTCCTCGCATGACTCCGGTGCGTGAAGAAAATAGTGAAATGCTCGATGCAACGCCAGCGGAGGATGGGGTTGCAGCATGGATCCAGGTGGAAGGTAAAAAAGCTATGATCCCTGATATGGATGTTATGGAACAGATGGCTAAGGAAATTCGCTAGAGCTGTTAACACCAAGATGTTGAGCTTAAAAATCTCCCCATAAAGCATTGATTGATGAAATGGCTGCTAATGCGGCCGTTTCTGTTCTTAAAACCCGAGGTCCTAAATATACGGGTATTCCTTTTAGTTGCTCAATCTGTTGAGTTTCATTGGGACTAAAGCCACCCTCCGGTCCCACCCATAATTGAATTTCTTGCGTTAAGTTTGGTTGTGCTAAATCTCGAAAAGAGACTTTTGCATGAGGATCTAAAAAGTAAGCATGAACATTAAACCGATTTAATGCCTGATTCCAATCGAGTACAGAATTAAGCGTTGGTAGACGGTTACGGCCGGATTGCTCACAAGCACTGATAATGACTTTTTGCCAGTGTTGTTGTTTTTTTTGCCAGCGCTTTTGATCAAGCTTTACCCCACAGCGCTCAGTAATGACTGGAGTAAAGCTATTGACACCGAGTTCGACACCTTTTTGTAGAGTTAAGTCCATCTTATCACCACGAGAAATGCCTTGAAATAAATGGATATTCAAAGGCGATTCATTATTGTACAACGCCTTGTCGATAATATG
Organism: Kangiella sp.; assembly: GCA_028284185.1. Classification (GTDB taxonomy): domain Bacteria; phylum Pseudomonadota; class Gammaproteobacteria; order Enterobacterales; family Kangiellaceae; genus Kangiella. The sequence goes on along the minus strand of JANQSG010000019.1, from coordinate 20,224 downwards.
GACGCTTACTTGATTTCTATTGATGGAAATAATGTTGGCAGAGTAACAAAAGCCATCGTCATTAAAAAGCTCAATGGGATCATTGATTTTGAGTCGCAAAACTTTATTGAGATGCTGGCTGGCAGCCTTATCCAACTCAATAGTTTGGCCTACTTGAAAATCCAGTGATTGGTAAATCCGGTTAATTCTCATAACAGAAAGAGTAAAGCTTTTATTAAATATATAACATTTTTAGCCACAAAAAAGCCAGCTTTACGCTGGCTTTTAATTGAACTAAAACTAACTTAGTAACGGTAGTGCTCAGGTTTATAAGGGCCTTCGACTGCCACATTGATATAGTCTGCTTGTTCTTTTGTGAGTTCGGTTAAGCGGGCGCCAATACGCTCTAAATGCAAGCGAGCCACTTTTTCGTCAAGATGTTTAGGTAACACGTAAACGTCTTTGTTGTATTTGTCGCCATGCTGCCATAATTCAATTTGTGCCAACACTTGATTAGTGAAGGAGTTTGACATTACAAAGCTTGGATGGCCAGTAGCACAACCTAGATTCACTAAACGGCCTTGTGCTAATAAAATAATGCGTTTGTCGTCAGGGAAGATAACGTGATCTACTTGATCCTTAATATTTTCCCATTCACATTTGTCTAAACCGGCAACATCAATTTCATTATCGAAATGACCAATGTTACAAAGAATAGCCTGATCTTTCATGCGCTCCATATGATCATAACGAATCACGTCTTTGTTTCCTGTTGCTGTAACGAAGATATCCGCTTGCTCAATAACACCTGAATCTTCCATATTCACGACACGATAGCCTTCCATTGAAGCTTGCAGAGCACAAATAGGATCGATTTCAGTAACCCAAACATTAGCACCTAAACCGCGTAAAGATTGTGCTGAACCTTTACCCACATCACCAAAACCACAAACGATAGCTACTTTACCCGCAACCATCACATCAGTGGCGCGTTTAATGCCATCCACTAAAGACTCACGGCAACCGTAAAGGTTATCAAATTTTGATTTGGTTACTGAGTCATTCACGTTAATTGCCGGGAAAGGTAATTCGCCTTTATCGCGTAATTGATATAGGCGAGCCACACCAGTAGTGGTTTCTTCGGTGACGCCTTGAATGTTTGTCAGTGTACGCGAATAAAAATCAGAATCTTCCGCCAGTTTAGCTTTAATTGACTTAAATAAAGCCACTTCTTCTTCACTGCCAGGGTTATTCAATACTGATAAATCTTTTTCTGCACGAGTCCCTAGAATTAACAACATGGTTGCATCGCCACCATCATCCAGGATCATGTTAGGGGTGCCACCGTCATGCCAGGTCATCAGGCGGTGGGTGTAATCCCAATATTCATCTAAAGTTTCACCTTTATAGGCAAACACCGGAATACCTTGATCGGCAATCGCTGCGGCAGCATGATCCTGAGTTGAGAAAATATTACAGGACACCCAGCGTACTTCTGCACCAAGTTCAATCAAAGTTTCAATTAACATGGCGGTTTGAATGGTCATGTGCAGTGAGCCCGCAATACGTGCCCCTTTAAGCGGCTTTTCTTCGCCATATTCTTCGCGAATAGCCATTAAGCCCGGCATCTCAGATTTGGCGATTTCAATTTCTTTATGACCCCAGGGAGCCAGGTTAATATCTTTAACAATATAATCAGACATGATTTTCTCTTAGATAATTCGGTTTAAATTTTTGCTTGGTTTAGTTAAGCCCAGCAGCAGCGCGCAAGGCTTCTGCTTTATCGGTTTTTTCCCAACTGAAAGTATCCTCGGTACGACCAAAATGGCCATAAGCTGCCGTTGGTAAATAAATCGGTTTTAAAAGATCCAGCATTTTCAGGATACCAACCGGGCGTAAATCAAAATGATTACGAACTAATTCGGTTAAACGCTCCTCTGAAACTTTACTTGTCCCAAAAGTATTGATACTGATTGAAGTTGGTTCAGCAACCCCAATGGCGTAGGACACCTGAATTTCACAGCGATCGGCAAGACCTGCCGCTACGATATTCTTTGCTACATAACGACCAGCATAAGCCGCGCTACGATCCACTTTTGATGGATCTTTACCCGAGAAAGCGCCACCACCATGCCGTGCCATACCGCCATAGGTATCCACGATAATTTTGCGACCAGTTAAGCCACAATCACCCATTGGACCACCAATCACGAAGTTACCCGTTGGATTGATAAAGTATTTGGTCTCTTTAGAGATCCATTTTTGTGGCAGTACTGGCTTGATGATTTCTTCCATCACCGCTTCTTGCAAGTCGCTATGCTTAATGCTTTCTTGATGTTGAGTCGATAACACTACCGCATCAACTGCTACTGGTTGATCATTTTCGTAGCGGAACGACAACTGACTCTTGGCATCAGGGCGTAGCCAGTCTAAGCTTCCATTTTTACGTACTTCCGCCTGGCGTTGGACCAAGCGGTGTGAATAGGTAATAGGGGCAGGCATTAGAACATCGGTTTCGTTTGAAGCATAGCCAAACATTAAACCCTGATCACCAGCACCTTGTTCTTCCGGTTTATCACGATCAACGCCTTGTGCAATATCAGGCGATTGCTTGCCAATTGCATTTAATACCGCACATGATTCCCAATCAAAGCCCATATGAGAGCCGTTATAGCCAATTTGTCTAATGGTTTGGCGAGCCAAATCCTCAATATCAACCCAGGCAGAGGTGGCAACCTCGCCAGCAACTACTACCATGCCGGTTTTAACCATAGTCTCGACGGCTACACGAGCATTGGGATCTTGGGCAATAATCGCATCCAATACCGCATCAGAAATTTGATCGGCAACTTTATCCGGATGGCCTTCTGAAACCGATTCAGAAGTAAAAACAGAATTAATAGTCATTAATTTTGATACCTATTTTGATGCTTACTGTGATATCTAAATATTGAGAAACAACTAATATAATCAGCCTAATCTCAATATTGTGTGAAAAGTGCGCAAATTTTACCTGTTTTAGATGCGTAAATCACGAAATATTACAAAGTCATGAATATATAGGTTAGCTTCAATTAAGGAACACTAAAGTTTGGGGAAGGTTATGTGTTTTTATGAAGAATTAATTTCAGACTAGGTATAATAAAGATTCCTGATCGTAACTTTTGACATTAACCTCATGATATCTTTTATCGGTTTGGTAATTTGGCAAGCCATCTTTTTTGAGTCAGGCTTTTGTTTATATTGGCCTGTTTACATTTTTCCAGTATCATCGAAATAATGAACCTGAATGGAGCCATACATGAAAACTCAAACTGCAGCGGATAGATTTGCCGAACTTGGTCATGTTACGCGCCTTGATATTTTTCGCTACTTGATAAAGTTTGGAAGTAACGGGGTTCCTGTAGGCAAGGTAAAAGAAACCCTGAAAATCCCTAACTCAACCCTTTCTCATCATATCAATCGTATGATTAATGTAGGTTTGGTTCATCAACGTCGAGAAGGAACCACTTTGTATTGCGTCCCAGAATATGGTGCCCTTATTGAATTAATTGATTTTCTGAAGGATGAGTGTTGTATTAATGAGTGATTACGGTATTTTTTTATTATTAAAAGTGATACGAGTGTTTTTCTTGAACATGGTACTGGCTTTGTAATTCATAATGATGGTTCCTTAAAGGCAGGTGATTACAAATAAACCACCTGCCTAAATCATCATGTTCATCAAATTAAGGTGCTCTTAATTCTTACTTTAAAAAAGTACTGTATAGAAGTATCCGGCAGTTATAGCCATACCCAATACCACCAATAAAAATACTAAGATCATTTGCCATCTGAAAATTGATTTAAGTAAAATTACTTCAGTCAAACTTGCCCCGGCGCTTCCTATAATTAACGCTAACACTGAGCCCATTGCCATCCCTTTTTTTACTAGCCCTACACTTAATGGGATCATGGCTGAAGCGCGTATATACAGTGGAATTCCGATAACTGCGGCAATGGGGGTGGCATACCATTTATTCTCACCTGCATATTTAACAATCACTTCAGTAGGTACAAAACCATAAATGACTGAGCCAATTGTAATTCCTAAGATTAGGTATGGAAATGTTTGCTTAAAGTCTTTCCAGGTAGGGGCCCAGGGACGTGCCCAGCGATTTATTGTTTTCTTGATGACTTTAGAATCGGTGGTACAAGAAGATGTACCAGGGTTATCTACAGAAGTAATATGGGTTTGTGTTTTATTTGCTTCTACGTTATCAGAAAAATCTGATTTGCAACTTTTCTTGTTATCTGCATAAGCTTCATCACGAATGTAGCGTTCAAAACCCAGCTTTTCCAAGATATAACCTGCGGTAATTGAAACTACTAATGCGATGCTGAAATAAAATACTGCAATATTAATACCAAATGTTACCACCAAAATTCCTATGACCACGGGGTTAAGCAAAGGACTGGCAAATAAGAATACCATCATTGGCCCAAACCCTGCTCTGGCTTTTATCAACCCCTTCAAAAAGGGGATGCTTGAGCAAGAGCAAAAAGGTGTAATGGCCCCTAAAAAGGCTGCTACAGCATAACCTCTACCATTTTTTGAAGTTAATATCTTTTGGATTTTTTCGGGCGTTATATACTCTTGAAGCATACCAATGAGGTAACTGATGGCTAAAAATAGTATGGTGAGTTCGATTGCTAAAAAGGCAAACATGTTTAATGTCTCTTTGAGCATCTCATTGTATTCTGGATTCATAATGATTACTTTATTATAAACTGTATTACCAGTATTATGGAAATATATGCTTCTGTCAATTTGTATTTCTGCTTTTGTGGAAATATGTTTGTGATAAGTAGAGAGCAGGGGTATTACGCTGATGAATATGAGCTATAGTAAGTAAAGCCGTAGCCTATGAAGCAAAATACTGGAAAGATAATTAAATATAATAAACACTCTTAGTCATTACTTTCGACATTAACTTCATGGCGCTTTTGATGGGGGCGGGTAGTTTGGCGGCACCATATTGGATGGCATTTTCAGCGTGCTGCAATTCTTCTTGATGCATTTGTTTTAAGATAGCTTTGCTTTTCTTATCTTGTTTGGGAAGTTTTTCCAAATGACTTTCCAAGTGTTTGCCTACTTGATGTTCGGTTTCGGCGACAAAGCCCAGGCTCCATTTATCACCAGCGATTCCTGCAGCAGCACCAATAGCAAAAGAGCCTGCATACCATAGCGGGTTTAACAGACTTTCACGACTATCGAGTTGATGGATTCGCTCGCTACACCAAGCCAAATGATCCACTTCTTCTTTGGCGGCTTGTTCCATTTCCTCTCGAATATTGGGTAATTTAGCCGTTAATGCCTGGCCTTGATATAAGGCTTGAGCGCAGACTTCACCGGTATGGTTAATGCGCATCAAACTGGCCGCATGGTTTTGTTCTTGTGCTGACATTTCAGAATCTTCAATACCATCAGCGGGACTGAGTCGTGTTTGGTTGTCATAAACTCCAAAAGTGGTTTTTAAAGCTGAATCGGCAACGTTACAAAGACGATCAAAAAAGCTGAATTGGCGCATAATTCTGGTAAGCTATTACAAAACAAGGTGTAGGTTTATTGTGCCTGTTCCTTTGAAAAATAACAATAATGCTGAGAGTAAGGTAGCTAATGGCTTCTAAAACTGAACAAAATGATTTAACCCTACTGATTAAGTCAAAGAATCCAATTATTGTGATTGAAACGCATGAGGAAGAGCGAGCTTTAGAGTTATTGACACAAATTTCGATTAGTCTTGGTCAGCCATTGTTTGGTTGGCATTCGACAGAAGGTTTGCGTCGTACTGAGTTAAAAGGCGATGCTATGGCTGCTTTGCCTAATACTGCCGATCCAACCAAGTGCTTGCAGCATATTAAAAAAATGCAGCGCAAAGGACTCTATGTGTTATGTGATTATCACCCTTTTATGGATGATCAGCATCCGCAAAATATTCGTTTGATAAAAGATATTGCGTTGGACTTTCCCACTTTCCAGCAAACCCTGATTTTTATCAGTCACCAGCTAAAATTGCCTTCTGAAATTCGCCGCTATGCTGCACGCTTCGAGCTAGAATTGCCTAGTCCTGTGCAAATAGAGATGATGATCAAGCAGGAAGCCGCAAAATGGTCAGTGCATAATGGTGGTATCAAGGTTCGAACTGATAAAGCTATTATGCAGCGCTTGGTGCAGAATTTAACGGGGTTAACTTTTGCCGATGCGCGACAGATTATCCGTAATATTATTTATGATGATGGTGCCATTACTGAAGATGAAATGGAGTCGGTGAATAAAGCACGTTATCAATTGTTGGATTTGGAAGGTGCAGTACATTATGAATATGAAACGGCACATTTCAAAGAAGTCGGTGGCATGAATCGTTTGAAGCAATGGCTTGAATTGCGTAAAAAAGTCTTTTTGCAAAGCAATGAATTTGGTCTGGATAAGCCGAAAGGTATTATGTTGGTTGGTGTTCAGGGTGGCGGTAAGTCATTAGCCGCAAAAGCAGTTGCAGGAATGTGGGGAGTGCCTTTGCTGCGATTGGATTTTGGTGCTCTTTATACTAAATGGCATGGGGAAAGTGAGAAGAATTTAAGGGATTCGCTAAAGCTTGCTGAGATGATGTCGCCCTGTGTTTTATGGCTAGATGAAGTTGAGAAAGGTATTTCTACGGGTGAGAATGATGGTGGGACTTCAAAACGGGTTTTAGGAACCTTGCTTACCTTTATGCAGGAAAATGAATTTCCGATATTTTTAGTGGCAACTGCTAATGATATCGGTGCTTTGCCGCCTGAGTTTGTGCGTAAAGGTCGTTTGGATGAAATCTTTTTTGTGGATCTGCCTGATGATGAAACGCGTCAGGAAATTTTCAAAATCCATTTAAGTAAGCGTAAGCAGGTACATTTAGAGTTTGATTTATTGAAGCTGGCTCAAGCCACCAAAGGTTTTAGCGGCGCTGAAATAGAACAGGCGATTGTGGCTGGTCTTTATGCTTCGCTTTATAGCGATAAGCCATTAGATACTGAAACTATCTTAAGTGAAATCGAGGCGACCAGTCCTTTATCACAAGTTATGGCAGAAAAAATGCAGGCCTTACGCCAATGGGCCGATGGCCGCGCGGTTGTGGCAAACTAAAGGGTAACTTTATGAAATTGATTTACTCCAATGCTTCACCTTATGCACGTACGGTGCGAGTGGCGTTGCGTGAATTAGAGATGTTGGAGCGAATGGAAGAAATTGCGCAACATCCCTTTGATAACCCAGCACAATTGATCAGTTTTAATCCTTTATGCAAAGTTCCTTGTTTAATTAATGAAGATGGCAAAGGTATTTTTGATAGTCAGGTAATATGCGAATATTTAGATAGCAAGGCGAATAATCAGTTGTTTAGCGATATTAATCAAAACTGGCAATTAAAAACCTATTATTCACTAACACGCGGTATTTTAGATTCCTGCGTGGCCTGGCAACAAGACAAGATGCGTGGCAAGATTGGTGAGTCCGAATTTTGGCAAAGCCGCTTTATTAGCAGCATTGAAAGAGGCCTGGACTTTTTACGCAAAAAGATTAACGAGTTGCCAAAAGAAGTTTCGGCGTTAACCATTAATCTTGTGACGATTTTAGATTACCTGGATTTTCGGCATCCTGAATATGATTGGCAGGAGAGACATCCTGAATTAATTGACTGGTATCAGATCTGGTCGAAGCGGGAAAGCTTTGATGCTACCAAACCGAAGGCTTAATTTCATAACAAAGCCCCGATTTAAGCGGGGCTTTCATTTGCTCACTGAATAATAGAGCTACTTTTTAGTCCATTGACCATTTAACTTTACAAAATTGCCAGCACGGGTTTTTGCAAAATTACGTTTAGCTGCAATTTTTTCAACTTCGCTTAATGGGATCTTGTTTTTTACAGCTTGTTTTTGATAAATAGCTTTTCGCTTGGAATTAATATTTGTAATGAGCTGTCTGGTTTCAGAATTGGCGTCAGTAACCACCAAACCTAAATAGCCATTGGGAAGCTCGCCGACAATGCCTTGAGATTTCAAGTCACCAAGATCGGCGGCCCAAACCGCCGCGCTAAAAATTAATGCCAGACATATACTGATAATTTTCTTCATAGCAATCTCCCTAGAATAATCCTGAGTCTTCACTCAGGGCTTCATCTAATTCTTTTTCAACACGTACTACGATTTCATGCTGGATTTTAATATTTGCTTCAATACGAATGGGCTCTTTCGGCGCTTCAATTCGGACTGTGGGATTACAGCCAAATAAAAACAGGGATGCCAAGCTGATTACGGCAAAACTTTTCAGAGCTGTTGGATACTCCATAATCTCTCACAATTAATTAAGCTTGAATCTAGGTTAGCATAAATAACTGAATCTGTGCTGAATCTTTTATAGATTACTTGGGTTGGTTTTTGCTTCAGCAGGAAGCTGCAATTCACCGCTATGGTATTTATCAATAATGGGTTTTGCCATATCGCCACTGATTAGCATAGAGTAAAGCAGATTAGGCAAATTACCTTCAAGGTTAAGATTAAGCTCAATCGGAAAACCATCATAAAGATCAGGGTTATTACCTTTGAGTTTGATGTGCAAATGGTAAATGCCATCTTCGTCATAATTAATGGTCCCAGAAAAGTGTTGATAATGAAAATTTTCTAAAGCCTGAAAGGCAATATTGGTTTCTGCTGACACTCCTGAATCGACTTGCAAAATTCCCGAGCCAATATTTTGGAAGTTACCATTAGTGATGGATTGGCCTTTAGCAGAGATATTGATAGGCAGAGTAAAGTCGAAAATTCCCTTAATGAATAGTGATTCAGCTTGCAAAGCAATGAGTAAGTCGCCAAGATTAATGGCCTTTAAATGGGTCGTGAAAGGTAAAATCTTTTCTGGATCAACTTTAAGTTGAGGGATATAAAAAGATCCTCCCAATAAATTTCCATAAATATCGTTTAACAAGAAACGATCCAGTTGGTGTTGCATAAAAAACTGTAAATCCTGGATAAAAATACCTGAGGCCACCTCGATTTTTGCAATTTTTCCGGTTAGCTTGCCATCTAAATTAGGTTGTCTGGATAAGGTATCATTGAGTTGTAAATTAATGACTCTTAACTGATCATAGTTCAAGTTTAGGTTTTTAAGTTTAAGTACACCTGAAAAAGCCAGATTTAGTGGATTGCCCGATAGTTTTGAACTTTCTAGCTTGCTGGATTCGATATTCAGATCAGGGTACTGGTTTAAAATCGGGTTGAGCCAACGACTAATTAACAAGGTGTCTAGGCGTAATGGCTGAATTGATAGGTTATGCTGGTCTTTGTTAAGATCAATTTGGTAACTTAAAGGAATGAGCTCTTTTTGTTGTTTTAAATGACCATTTAATTTAAAGAAGGGTTGTTTAAGATTCCATTTGAAATCACCAGAGATTTTATCAAGATTAAGTTGTGTATTAATAAAACTCGCATCCTTAAATGCTAGGTTTCCCCTAATGTGTTGCTTGGGTAGATTAACCTGGCTATTAAGCTTTAGTTGTTTTAGAACTAAAGGTTGATTACTAAAACTAAGCTTATTAGCCTGTGAATTAATATTGATGTTTTCTTTTGCAATAGTTATCTGATTAGTTAATTGTTCAAATTTTAACTGTTCGTCTTTTAACTTAACATTTAAAGCGATGGGTTTGAGTTGCGTTAATTTTATGTTTTGAACATTAGCGGTATCTTCACCTATGAGATTTTGTCGTACCACAGCTTCGCCTTGCCATTGAGTTGGCTTAAAGCGACTATTAAAGTTTTTATTGTTAAGAGAAGAAGCACCAAGCTGGAGCTGGATATCCTTTGTGGTCAGCAAAAGTTCGGAGTTTTTGATAGAAAAATTGCTATGAATTTTAAGTGCTAATTGTTCACTATTAGCGGTTAATGATTCAGCATTATAGTGCAAATCTTTAAACTGCATAACATTATTCATTTCACCCGATATTTGTTGTTTGGGATCTGAAAGTGGCAAGCTGGGATCAAGAACAACTTTATTTAATAGCAGTTGTGTTTTGAGCAAAGGATGCTGAAGTTTTATAGGAAATGAGCCAGCAGCCAGTGTGAGTAAATAATTATTATCTGGCTCGATGGAAATATAAGCCTTTTCTTTTAAAAATAATTCCAGCCTGGCTCCAGCGGTAACTTGCTGACTATCAATTTTAATGCCTTTGTTTGCTAGTAAATTATCTATTTCCTGCTGGCTGAGTATCCTTGCTGTTTCAAGTGGGATCTCTAAAATAAAATCAGGATTAAATAGTAAATCAATAAATTGACTTTTATAAAAACTGCCAGAACCTTTTACTTTAAGATCAGATAAACCTTCAATTGGAAGGTAATTTTGTGTGTCAAGCTGACTATCGATTTGCCAATCGAATCCTTGTTCAGAATCCAGACTGGGAATTAATTTAAGCTCCAGCTTATCTGAACCTTGAGAAATATAAGTCTGAATGGATTTAAGGGTGTTATTGTTTATTATGAGTTGAGATTGTAAGTTGAACTCCAATCCAATAAAGCTCAGCAATGATTCTAAATTCAACTGTTGACCTTTTTGAACCAGTTTTAAATCAGCAAAGTCTAAATCCTGGATAAAAAGCCCTTTGACGGATAGGGCTTTGATTTCAAGCTCATCTGTTGGCAGCTCAATAATCTGAATGTTATTTGAGAATTTAGTGGTTGAATTTGATGAAGAGTTTTCGATTTGTATGGATGCTTTTTCTGCCGTGATTTTATTAAGTTTTTTTTGCAATAAAGAGTAACTAAGCTTGACTCCTTCCAATGTAATTTGAATTTTAGACTCAAGCTGAAAATTCAGTTGTAATCTGTTTAAATAAGCGCTGTTTAGTCCTGGTCTTTCTAGGGTTAAACTCTGAACTTTAATTGTATCGGGCAGGAATTTTTGAACTTGACCAGGCACCCAATAAGGTGCAGTCCAATAGGCTGTGCCAAATGCCAACAGCAATAGCAATAAAAAATACAAGAGCCATTTTAAAAGTTTTTTCAGCAACTTTTTGTAGTCCAAAAAAAGCCTTACTTTTAAGTGTAAGGCTTTTCACTTAATGGTCAATGAATGGCTATTAATAATTTAAAGATTAACCATTCTCACGGGCAATGGCTCTATGGCCAATATCGGTTCGATAATAGACTTTATCCCAAGACACTTGTCTGACCGCTTTGTAGGCTTTGCTCTGTGCTTCAGTCACATTGTCACCTAAAGCCACTACGCATAAAACTCGGCCACCATTGGTGACGACATGACCATCTTTTTCTGCGGTGCCAGCGTGGAATACCTTGCCTTCTGAAACACTATCCAGGCCATGGATCACATCACCTTTCGGGTAGCTCTCCGGATAACCGCCAGCGGCCATTACTACACCCAGTGCGGCGCGTGGATCCCATTCAACGCTTGTTGAATCCAGCTTGCCGGCTAAGGCGGCCAGACACAATTCACTTAAGTCGGATTGTAGTCGGCTCATAATGGGTTGGGTTTCCGGATCGCCAAAGCGACAGTTGTACTCTAATACTTTTGGCACGCCATCTTTATCAATCATAACGCCAGCGTATAAAAAGCCAGTATAAGGATGGCCTTCGGCCGCCATGCCTTCAACCGTTGGTACAATCACCTGTTGCATAATACGATCGTGCATTTCTGGTGTAACCACTGGCGCTGGCGAGTAGGCGCCCATGCCACCGGTATTAGGCCCCAGATCACCATTGTCACGGGCTTTATGATCCTGTGAAGTGGCCAGTGGCAAAATATTTTTACCATCTACCATCACGATAAAACTGGCTTCTTCGCCTTGTAGAAATTCTTCAACTACTACGCGATGACCGGCGTCGCCAAATTTATTGCCCGCCAGCATATCGTCAATTGCTGCATCAGCTTGTTCGATATTTTCAGCAATAATCACGCCTTTACCAGCGGCTAAACCATCAGCTTTGATCACGATGGGGGTGCCCATTTGGCGAACATAAGCTTTGGCTGGCTCAATTTCGGTAAAGTTTTGATATGCTGCCGTTGGGATATTATGACGTGCTAAAAAGTCTTTAGTAAAAGCTTTTGAGCCTTCCAGTTGGGCGGCGCCTTTAGTTGGGCCAAAACATTTTAAACCGGCTTCAGCAAAAGCATCAACTACACCAATGACTAATGGCGCTTCTGGACCAACAATGGTTAAAGCTACCTCATTGTTTTGAGCAAAACTGATTAGGCCTTCGATATCTTCGGAAGCTATGGCTACATTTTCAACTTTGTTCTCTAAGGCCGTACCGGCATTGCCAGGCGCCACAAAAACCTTAGACACTTTTTCCGACTGAGCGGTTTTCCAAGCTAAAGCATGCTCACGACCACCGCTACCAATAATGAGTACATTCATTGTCAAAGCTCCTAATCAAATCAGTGTCTAAAGTGGCGCATGCCAGTGAATACCATAGCCATGCTATGTTCATTGGCGGCTTCAATTACTTCGTCATCGCGGATTGAACCACCGGGCTGGATAACCGCGGTGATGCCAGCTTCAGCAGCGGCATCAATACCGTCACGAAACGGGAAGAATGCATCCGAAGCCATGACTGAACCTTTCACTTCCAAGTTTTCATCGGCAGCTTTAATACCAGCAATTTTGGCTGAATAGACGCGACTCATTTGGCCTGCGCCTACGCCAATAGTCTGACCATTACGGGCATACACGATGGCATTGGATTTTACAAACTTGGCTACTTTCCAGCAGAATTTCAAATCGCGCATTTCTTCATCCGATGGCTTACGCTTAGACACAATACGCAAGTCTTCATCAAATACTCGACCCAGATCGCGATCTTGCAACAACAGGCCTCCATTCACGCGTTTATAATCCAAACCTGGGATGGCTTGCTGCCATTGACCACACTCTAAAAGGCGCACGTTTTTCTTTTCAGCCACAGCTATTTTAGCCGCAGCTGAAACACTTGGTGCAATAATTACTTCAACGAATTGACGCTCAACAATTTTCTTGGCAGTAGCGCCATCCAACTCACGGTTAAAAGCAATAATGCCGCCAAAAGCCGAGGTTGGATCGGTTTGGAAAGCCAGTTCATAGGCTAGATCAATGTTTTCGGCAATTGCCACACCGCAAGGATTGGCATGCTTAACGATGACACAAGCTGGTTCTTCAAAGCTTTTTACGCACTCTAAGGCAGCGTCGGTATCGGCAACATTGTTAAAAGACAATTCTTTACCTTGAATTTGTGTAGCAGTTGCAACACTGGCTTCTTTGGATTGATCTTTATAAGCATGTTCCACATAAAAGGCTGCGCTTTGATGTGGGTTTTCGCCATAACGCATATCTTGTGCTTTTTTGTATTGCACTGAATAGGTTGGTGAAAAGTCACTGGAATCATCAGCTGCCTGCACGCCCAGATAATTAGAAATAGCCGCATCATAACGAGCTGTGTGAGCAAAAGCCTTAGCGGCAAGTTTAAAACGAGTGGCTATATCCACGCCACCATTGTCGCTAATTTGTTGCGCTACTTCGGTAAAATCTTCATTTTCAACCACGATGGTTACGTCCTGGTGATTTTTAGCCGATGAGCGAACCATGGTTGGGCCGCCAATATCGATATTTTCAATCGCATCTTCCAAGCGGCAATCATCACGCGCGATAGTACTTTCAAATGGATATAAATTAACCACCACCAGATCGATGCCAATAATGTTATGCTCAGCCATCACTGTATCATCCATACCGCGACGACCTAAAATGGCGCCATGCACTTTTGGGTGTAGAGTCTTTACACGACCATCCATCATTTCTGGAAAACCAGTGTAATCGGACACATCGGTAACGGTCAGACCATTATCACGTAATAATCTGGCGGTGCCACCAGTAGATAAAATTTCAATGTTTTTTTGCACCAAAGTTTGGGCAAATTCAACCACGCCAGTTTTATCAGAAACGCTGATCAGAGCGCGTTTGATCGGGCGAAAATTGGGCATAATCAATCCTCAGAGATTGTTGGGTTGTCAAATAAGGACTTACAGTAAGTTGTAGCGCTTTAGTTTTTTACGCAAGGTACCGCGGTTTAAACCTAAAACTTTTGCTGCTTTGGTTTGGTTATTGCGAGTATGCTCCATAATGGCATGCAATAATGGTTCTTCTACCTGAGTTAAAACCAGGTCGTAAACTTCGTTTAAGGGCTGGCCATTCATTTGTTTTAAATAGTTTTGCATAGAAATGGCAACGTGTTCACGCAAAGTTGATTGGTTGTTACCATTGGCTGGGTTAGAAGTGCAGTTGGAATCTGTTGCAGATTCTTGCGTTTGAGTGTTGTCAAAAATTGTCATGCTGCTATAGCCTGTTGTTTTTGTTCAAAGTAATGATTAAGTGTTTCTATTTGTGCTTGTCCATCATCAATTTTATTAAAATGACGACGAAACTCCTTGCCATCTGCTTGCTCTTGTAGATACCAGGAGACATGCTTACGGGCTATCCGAGGCCCCATTACTTCACCATACAGTTGATGCAAGCCATCAAGATGTTGAAGTAAAATCTGTTGAATTTCCTGCCAGCTCGGTGCTGCTAAATGTTTGCTAGTTTGCAGGAAATGCCATATTTCTCTAAAAATCCAGGGTTTGCCTTGTGCTGCGCGACCAATCATTAGGCCATCGGCCCCGGTTTGCTGCAAAATCTGTTTGGCCTTTTCCGGACTATTAATATCACCATTGGCAATAATGGGTATCGATACTGCTTGTTTAATCTGCGCGATGGTATCGAATTCGGCATTGCCCATAAATTTATCGGCACGGGTTCTGCCATGAACTGCTAAAGCCTGAATACCCGCCTGTTCAGCAATTTTGGCAATTTGAATACCATTTCGGTTATCTGCATTTTGCCCGGTACGAATTTTTAAAGTCACAGGTACTGTGACTGCATTGACCACCGCTATCAGGATCCGCTCCACCAGCTCCGGATCCTGTAACAGGGCCGAACCAGCAGCTTTTTTGCAGACTTTCTTGGCTGGACAACCCATATTGATATCAATAATCTGGGCACCATGCTCAACATTGTGCTGCGCGGCCAAAGCCATAATCTCAGGCTCAGTACCGGCAATTTGTACCGAGCGAATGCCAATTTCACCTTGATGAATCCGCCGCAAGCGGCTCTTTTTGCTAGCCCAGAGTCTCGGATCTGCAGCAATCATTTCAGATACCGTCATGCCAGCGCCCAGTTGTTTACACAATTGTCGAAATGGCTGATCGGTAACTCCTGCCATTGGCGCTAAAATCAACGGATTGTCGAGTTGATAGGGGCCAATTTGCATGGTTTCACCTGGTTTCTATGGATCTTCTTTAAGGCTCGGCTAGTATTCGCCAAAAATCGAGGTCGCGATCATACACTCTTTCTGGTCGGATTTGAATGGAAACTGTTTAAAAAATCGTCAATTTTTTACTTGACATTCAACTGAAATTTATCGTTAAGCTCCTAAGGAACCAGCTGTACTTGATAACCGCTATAAGTTTTATCGTCGCTGAGGAAACTAAAACCAATTTGCACCGTTTGGTTCGGCTGAATGAGGGTATTATGGTTCACTTCCGGTAGATATTCCGCCGGAGTAAAAACTGGCGTGGTGAATTGACCACCTTTAATATCGCTTAGAATAACCCTGACCTTAGGGAATGGTTGGGCAAAATCGGCAGTGTTTTTTAGTAGCAGGCTGACCTCTTGCTGTCCGGAGACTTTAGCGGACACTTCAATTGCGCTGACTTCAAACTGATCAATGCGCTGCAAAGGCGGCACCTGACAGCCAAGAATGGCACAAGACGAATTAAGAACAGGGCGCCAAGCGGGATCTTGCGCCAATTGAAAACGATTTGGCCATAGATAAAAATACCAAAACAGGCACAGCAACAAAATTATGGTGGTTAAGGTGTAAAGCAAGCCTTTAAGCGGAAAACTTTTTTTACTGGTTTCGGTTAATGTCTCAATCTCAATTTCTGGTACATCAGCTAAATCTGTCAGCGCTTTGCCCATCAAATTATCAGAAGCCTGCTCCACATCATCTGCCATCGAGGCTTTCTGAGTTTCCTTTTCCATTGAGACCAGCGAATCGGTTGCCAAAAATAGCGAATGGCAAGAACCACAACGCACATGACCTTCCGCCATTTCCAGATGCTCTTTGCGCAATTTAAACACTGATTTACAGTGCGGGCAGTTGGTTAAAAAAGTTTCGCTCATTAATTAGTTACTGATTCGATGGTGCTACTTTATTATCGCTTTTTACCGCTTAATCGAGCCCAGTCGCTTTCATTAACTACAGGTTGCATCTCAAACCATTGGCTATAGATGTCGCTGAGTTCATTAGCCTGCTCATTAAGCAAGCCTGATAATACCAGATCACCGCCGGATTTCACGGCATTAGCAATCGATTCTGATAACTGGCGCAAAGGTTCAGCCAAAATATTGGCCAGCAATAGATCTGCTTGCGGTAAATTCACTTGATCGGGCAAGCCTAACACTAAACGTTCTTCCGAAATATTGTTGCGTTTGAAGTTTTCCCGAGTGGCGGCAATCGCTTGTGGATCAATATCCACTGCATAGACCTTGTTAGCACCAAGCATTAGTGCGGCCAAAGTTAAGATCCCGGAACCACAACCATAATCAATGAGGGTTTTGCCATTTAGATCAGCGCCATCTAGCCATTTTAAACATAATGAAGTAGTAGGATGGGTGCCAGTACCAAAAGCTAAACCTGGATCCAGCTTGATATTAACCGCATCAGGATTGGGTGATTCATGCCAACTCGGCACAATCCACACCTGCTGCCCAAATTGCATCGGCTTAAAGTTATCCATCCAGCAGCGTTCCCAATCCTGATCACGAATAATTTCCCATTGATAATTCTTGCCGAAATACTGTGAAAATTCACTATTGGCTAGAATCTTATCCAATAAGATGGTTTCAGTATTGGCATCAAATAAAGCCAGCACGATCAAATGCTCCCAAAGTGGTGTCTCGCCAGGCTTGGGTTCTAAAATAGGCTTATCTTCAGCATCCAAAAAAGTAACTGCCAAAGCACCAAGCGCCATCAGAAAATCGCTTAAGCTTTCTGTATCTTTGGTATCAGGGTTTTGATAATCAAATTTTAACTGGATCCAGGACATGATTTAGATCAAAAAGAAATAGTGGGATTATTATAGAGATAATTAATGGTAAAGGTAGCTGAGTTTAATGGCAAACTATATAGAATTAAATTTCATCAAAAAACTTACACTCAATTTTTTGTTCATTCAATAATCTTCCAATAACCTCAGAATTATCGTGAAGAATAACAATTTTAGGTATAAAAGATGTCCATTTCTTAAAGACAATAGTTGCAAAATCCCCTTGTATAGAGACTCCTTTTAACTTCCTGGTCCAAACCAGGTTTACCTCACCATCTTTTTCCCGGTAGTATGAAATAGAACCGCCTTTGATATTATATTCAGCTTTATAAGGGGCTTGTTTTTTTGCATTTACTACGCTTTTTGCAGATAGTTTTTTACAACTTTTAATGGAAAGATTGCGTACCCAACCTTCTATTTTTATTTCACAGTGAGGTAAAAAGTAGAAAAGCACTCCAGATATAGTAAAGAATATAATATAGATTTCAGGTCTTAATGAAAATAGGCTCCAATTAGCCTTCCCTAATACCGAAGCAATGCAAAGTGCTGCACCAAATATACTGAGCACAAGACCACCTATTCTTAAGATAGGTTTAACTTTGATAAAAGTAGGTTTGTTTGACCAGCGCTCATTATGAGATAAGCGTTGTTTTAATAATATATCAAAGATTTGCTTTTCAGCTTCATCTAAAAATTCAAGGTTTACATTAAATGCTATATTCAAAGTTCTTTTTTATCCAAAATTAATTTTCTTATAATGCATAACTTTCAAATATTGGCCCTAATGAAAGTCTGAGCTATGTAATAACTAAAACTATGATGTATTTGTTAGGTATTCCTTTTGTCTCTGATTTTATATACGCAAAAGTAAATTAAGTACGAGAGGCAAAAAGCATAAACTCCACAGAAAACCATATATAGTACTCCAAGAGGTTCGATTCCTAGAGAGTCAAATATAATTGTTACCGGAAAAAATAAAATAGCTAAATAAGGAAAAATTGCACTTGTATAAGGAGTGTACCATGGATGATTTGGTTCACTCATAATGCTAAATCCATGCGGTAGATTCGCTATGTATACGAAGAGTATAAAAAGCAAAATAGGGATGGCTGTTACTAAATAAACAAATTTTTTCATTTTGGTGCCCAACGTTTCATTATGCGTGGTTAACTTGAGTAGCATTATATTTAACTACCTTTAGCCAAAGCCATAATTGCTACTATCAAGCTTAAAGTTGCCACCGCTAAAGAAGCTATAGCAATTTTATTTGATTTGGTAGCTTGTTTTAATGCTCTATCAGAATTCCTGCGGCGTTCCTCGGCTTTTAATTGCTCGATAGCCATTGGGTCAGCCGTACACTCATATGCCTGAACTAACTCTTGGTCAGACATATTTGATATTGAATTTTTATTAGTATTTTCAGATGCCATATATAATTCCTAATTTACACATAACGCCGCAAACACGGGCTGGCGAAGCCAGTCCGAGCAAAGTGGAAGTGCTTTGCCTTGTTAAATATGAACATCTTTATATAGCCTCGGGCCACATTGCTTCACTCCATATTTTGCTTCAATTCTCACTTTTACAAATTCTGGCATAAGCCAAAGCTGTGCTTTTGCGTAGTCGTCTTCGATTTCGAAAGCTATAGGTAGAAACATTTGCGTTCCGTTTTTATTATTGTCTAGGTGAAATGCTCTCAAGTACATAGTTTGTAGATTACTGCCTCCAGCCGACAGCGGAGCTTTAAAGTAAAGCTGAGGTGAATTGTCACTTTTGATAATAGATATTTCTTCTCCCAATTCAGGGCTGTATGGAATGCATGTAGTTGCTTGACTATCCAAACAGCAAAAGAAAAGAATAAGTGGGATTAGTTTCTTCATTACATTTAACGCCACTATAAATTGCGGCTTTGGAGTTGATTTGATAGCTTTGTTAGGGCATTTTTTACTTCAAAACTACGAACAATTTGTATAAACCCGCTTTTAACTTTATCCAAATCTTCAACGGCAACTTGATTATTAATGTAAGCGCTTTCTGTATCAGATTGAAACATATAAAATTCCGAAACATGGGGAACGTTAACCCCCAGAACAGACAAGTTAAACATATATTTATATCCGGCAATTGTTTTACCTTCAACAGACATTATAGCCTCTGATATTTCACCATTGCCCTTCAAACTAAAAATCTTCGGCATGTTTGATTTGAGGTTTTCTATATCCAATTTAACGAACTCTAGAAGAGAAAAGCTGGCTCCTTTAGGATAGATCTCTATTTTTGATATCGCATCGCCAGGCGACTCTACAAAAATATACCTGTAGCCCTCATCTTCAAGATCCCCCGTGACTGACCAACTCCCTGGGTATTGGAATGAAACTCCGTTATTAGAATAATTATTACTACTTTTGATTTCAGCTCTTCGCTCTCCACATCCTGACATAAATACCAAAGCTATTGATATGAAAAGTGCGTATTCAAATTTAGACATACATTGCATACTCTTGTGCCCTAACGCCTCATTAAATGCATTACTTGATGACCATGTAAAAGTTCGTTCTTACTGCATTGGCCGCAATGCAACAATCAATAAAGGCCTCAAATGTCTCCGGACTTACCTCTCGCCAGACCTCCACATTGAGGACATTTAGTATTAGCTTATCTCCTTCATTTAGATTGTGTTTTGTCAGACTCTGATACTCACCATTTGTATATATATCAGACATGCAATCTATCCATGCATCAAGATTTCTACCATATCCTTCAAAGAGCCCCAGTTTCTTCTGGAATTCATCGTGGAAGGTTTCCCAGTCTTGAATGCTTGCACCGTTTATTGGTTCTACATAGTCCATAGCATTTAACGCTCAACTAAGGGGCAAATAATTAGCTTGGCTAAAATATGGAACGCAGTGACAAAAGCCAAGCTTTATTTGTCCCGCTTTAGTTACTTGTTAGGCAGCCAACTCCGAATGGTATCATGGTGAATTGCCCATGCTTCCCATGCGCATTGAGCCCATTTCATTACTAGTTCTTTGTGCTCATTTGCGGATT
>JANQSG010000030.1 GCA_028284185.1 Kangiella sp. | reverse complement strand
ATTTTTAAAAAAAATTATTTGTTTTTATATAAACACCATTGTGATAGATGGCGATCGAGTTTTTCTTATAAATTGTAGTGAAATCATATTATTATTTTATTGTATATTAAGACCAGAAAATGCTAATATTTGCATCAAAAAAGTTGCTTAAGGTATTTTTATTAGAATTAAAAATACTAGCTAATATTCTAGCAAATTAAGTTTTTTATTTATCTATCTCAACCCCGAATGAATAGCAGATTTCAACATGGCTTGAAAGATACTTCGAAATATTGAAAACCTTAACGATTAAGGTATGCCCTAGACCTCACAGGACGTTTTGCCATGAAATGATTCAAACGATGCCAAGCGCAACTAGAAGCGCGAAACGATTGTTGGTCGTGCATCAAAAAAGAGTGGATATGCTTAACCTATAGGAAGTTGAGTTGTCCTTTTCACTAATGCAATGCCTTCTATGTTGTTATCCTAGGACCCAAACAAGGCAAGATCAATAAAAGCAGATAACACTATTGTTGCTTGAACTTTTTAAAATACCCTCAGTGAGACCTTAGCAACCCTCGATTATCGTAATAAGATTCCAGGTGCTTCCTTAAACCTTGCTAGAGGGATTAGTCAGCGAGGGTTGTCTCGTATTACAGGTTAAGCTTTTAGGCCCTGGGTGAGCGTGGTCTGTTCTATTGGCCATAAAACCCAAAAGAAACACAACCAAGAAGTGCAGGATGTTGTGACTGGCGGCACTAATACTGATGAGTTATGGCCCTTGGATATAAAAAGCAAAAGCACGTTTAATCGTAGGAGTTGCGTATAGGCAACTGTTGGGTAACACTGAGTCTTGCTAAAGATAATGGTTTGATGCACAGGGGTAGCGTTAGTAAATATACCAACGAGCTAACTCAAGCGTTGATTGAGAATACTGAAGGCAAAACTGCCTGTCGTTAAGAACACCACATCTTGGGCTTTTGGGGCTTAGAGGCTGTTTGAGAAGTGAGTAAAGCTCTCAAGGGAGTAATCTGTCAATACACAAACATTGGACAGGACTTTGAGAGCAATGCCTACAGCATATGATAGCGACCTCACCACCCTCCAATGGGAATTACTTGAGCCTTTGATTCCTGCTGCTAAACCTGGAGGTAGACCTCGCACCACTGATATGCTCAGTGTTCTCAATGCCATTTTTTATCTTGTGGTTACGGGTTGCCAGTGGAGACAGCTACCCCATGATTTTCCCTGTTGGTCAACGGTCTATAGCTATTTTCGAAGGTGGCGCGATGATGGGACTTG
>JANQSG010000029.1 GCA_028284185.1 Kangiella sp. | reverse complement strand
GACGCGACTTAACCGTTACTGGAACGATTTCATTATTAAAGTGACCGGCTTCAATCGCTGCATTAGCACGAGTTAATGACTCGATAGCAAATGCATCCTGATCTTCACGGGTAAAACCATATTTCTCAACGGTTTGTTCAGCGTAAACGCCCATCGCCTGGCCTTCATAGGCATCTTCAAGTCCATCAAATGCCATATGATCTAAAGTTTTGCCGTGACCGAAACGTTGACCATAACGACCTGTTGGTAATAGGTAGGGAGCTAGGCTCATACTTTCCATGCCACCTGCAACCATGACGTCATTGGTGCCCGCTTTTAATAAATCGTGCGCCAACATAATGGCTTTCATACCTGAACCACAAACTTTATTGATAGTCATTGCAGTCGAGTTGACTGTCATGCCAGCACCTAAAGCTGCTTGACGCGCAGGGGCTTGGCCGACGCCAGCCGGTAATACACAGCCCATAATGGCTTCTTGCACATCTTCTGCTTGGATAGCTGCGCGCTCAATGGCTGCTTTGATGGCGATAGCGCCTAACTCAGTAGATTTTACGGTGGATAGTGAACCACCGAAACCGCCCATTGGGGTACGAGCGGCGGCAACGATTACGATTGGATCTTGATTACTCATAATAATTCCTTTGAGTTTAGAGCCAGCGCAAGATAAGTATAGATGCTGGTTCCAACTAATGTTGTAATAAAAAATATTTTAGAAGTAGTGGCTTTTAAAGTGAACAAAGGGATTTGAATTAAAGTTCTTAAAAGCCAAAGAGCTGCTATACAAATGATCAGGACATACCCTAATTTTGTATTCAATAATTCTTGTTGAAACCCTAATGAAAGCATGGCGAAAAGAGCAAAGATTGCAATCAGAATAATATTCATAGCTTGCATTGCGCCCTTATTAACAGGATGTAACTTCTTCAGTTGGCTGTCCCATTTAAATAGTTTCCAAAACAGCAGATGGAAAACTAAAAAGGCCAGGTGGAAAATACCACCAATAGTTAGCAGGATTTCAAGTGTCATTATTTTAAGGTCCTAGGCAGTCTCACTAAATAGCTCTCTGCCTATTAGCATTCTTCTGATTTCAGAAGTGCCCGCACCAATTTCATACAATTTAGCATCACGTAATAAGCGGCCAGTAGGATATTCGTTAATGTAACCATTACCACCTAATACCTGGATCGCATCCAATGCTAATTTAGTTGCATTTTCTGATGAAAATAGGATAGCAGCAGCAGCATCTTTACGAGTGGTCTCTTTACGGTCACAGGCTTTAGCCACTGCATATACGTATGCACGACTAGCATTCATAATAGTATACATGTCAGCAAGCTTGCCCTGCATCAATTGGAAAGTACCGATGGGTTTACCAAACTGCTTACGTTCATGAACATAAGGAACTACCACATCCATACAAGCGCGCATAATGCCTAATGGACCAGCTGAAAGTACCGCACGCTCATAATCCAAACCACTCATTAAGATTTTGACGCCTTCATTAACTGTACCCATAACATTCTCAACAGGTACTTCGCAGTCTTCAAATACTAGTTCACAAGTGTTTGAACCACGCATGCCTAATTTATCGAGCTTTTGTGCAGTAGAGAAGCCTTTCATACCTTTTTCAATAATAAAGGCGGTAATACCACGAGAGTGAGCTTCCATATCGGTTTTAGCGTAAACCACCAATACATCCGCTTCGGGACCATTGGTGATCCACATTTTATTACCGTTAAGGATGTATTTATCGTCTTTAAGCTCAGCTTTTAGCTTCATTCCAACTACATCTGAACCAGCGCCAGGCTCTGACATGGCTAAAGCGCCTACGTGCTCACCAGAGCACAATTTTGGCAGATATTTCTTCTTTTGCTCTTCTGAGGCATTACGGCGAATTTGATTCACGCAAAGGTTAGAATGGGCACCATAGCTTAAACCAATCGAAGCGCTGGCACGGCTGATTTCTTCCATTGCTACCACATGTTCCAAATAGCCCATACCGGAGCCGCCGTATTCCTCTTCAACGGTAATACCCAATAAACCTAATTCACCTAATTTTTGCCACAAATGATGTGGAAATAAATTTTCTTCATCGGTTTTTTCAGCGATTGGCGCAATTTCTTTTTCCGCAAAGCCGCGCACCATATCGCGAATCATGTCAGCGGTTTCACCTAAATCAAAGTTTAAAGATGGATACATGGGTATTCCTCAAAATCTTATAAATCAATAAGTTACAAAGTTAATTTAATCTTAATTGAGCTAATTGAAGCTGTTAGTCCAATTTGGTTTCCAACATTTCGAGCTCTTTCAACATAAAGTTAATGTCTTTTCGTTGTTGCAAAAGAGCGTCCCGGCGCTCCTGAATTAAACCCAGCAGCAGCTGTGTTTGCTTTTGTTTGCCTTCAGGGAGGTCATATAAATCAATAATTTCCCGGATTTGAGCCAGCGAAAAACCAAGACGTTTACCACGCAAAATCAGTTGTAACCTGACTCGATCGCGCGAAGAATAAATACGGTGAGTACCTCGGCGTTCAGGGGTAATCAGCCTTTCATCCTCATAATGGCGGATTGAGCGAGAAGTTATGTTGAATTCCTTAGCTAAGTCACTGATTGTGTATTCTTTTTTTGCTACCGTCATGGCTGAAAAACTAGCTGTAACATCAAGGTGTATCAATATACCTTACCTTTACGCAAACGTAAACCTTGTTGTTTCTGAATTTATCCATAAGCCTGGTCTGTTTTTTCATGGGTTAAGTAGATTTTTTTGATTATTTTTTAATAAATGAAAGTAAGCTATTGATTGTTCAAAAAATATGCAAAATTATGCTTTTTGTGCTTGACCTTGTTTCTGGAGAAGGTATTGTTATTGTAAATAGGAAAGAGTTTTTTAGATGGTTAGCGCTCAAGTAATAACAAATACTGAATAAAACAACCGATTGTCTGAGGTTCAGACAGTCGGTTTTTTTTGCTTTGGATAAACTGCTCATGACCATCAATAACAACATTAAAACCACAACAAGAGGTAGTATCTATGAAAAGACAAAAGCGAGATAAGCTACAAAGAGCTCATGCAAAGGGTTTTCATGCTGCTCTACATGGACAATCTAAAGAAATTTGCCCTTATGAAGAAGTAAACGCCAAAGAGGAATGGTTAGGGGGTTGGCGCGAAGGTAGAGAGCAGTTTCATAATACTGGAATGAAAAGTTATATTTAAAGCTTATTTCAGCAATTTAGAGCCCAGTTAGGTTATGTGCCAACTGGGTTTTTTATTTGCTTAAGCACAACTATTCCAACAAGGATCAGTTGCCATAATTGGTCAGAATTGCATAAGATTTTGGTAATAATATTTTTTTAAGATAATAATTCCACTAATTGTTAAAGGAAAAGCAATGCACGCTTACAGTAAATTTCTCGCTATCTGTATCTGTTTTTGGTTATTGGCTTGTACTGATAACTCGACTGAAAACAAGGAGAAAGCGGAGTCTGTTACAATTGAGACACCAGAAAAAGAACAATCTCAAGAATCCTCTAGCGCTATAGACGACTTAACTGCGTTTAAGGTGTTAAGTTTGTATCAAGATCAATATCGAGATGAGCTAGCTCTACGTCTGAATTTCAGTTTGCCAGTTAAAGCTAGCACTCAACTTAAGCAGCAGGCAGTGGTTTATAAACTTGACTCGGGATCTGGTGAGGCTCTTGAGACAGTTAAAGGCAGCTGGATTTTAAGTGATGATGGACGACAACTTTATTTTCCTTACCTTGAACCTGAGCAAGAATACCAGGTTTATTTATCTGCTAATTTAGCGACTACCAATGGTCGTATTTTAGGACAGGATTACCGTCAGAATATTCGAATTGGTTATTTCGAGCCAAAACTTAGATTTATAAGTCAGGGCTCTACGGTATTAAGGCAAAGCGGAGTTTTACCCATTGAGGCAGTTAACGTATCACAAGTGGATGTAAAGTTTTGGAAATTAAAACCTAGCCAGTACCAGAGCTTTTTTGCACGCTCCAGTTTGTCCAATAGTTATCAACTGCAGTCACTAAAACGTATCGCTGATCTGGTGCACACCGGACGTTATGAATTAGACAGCAAACCTAATGTAACCGCAAAGCATCAAATCAAGGTTTCTGAGATCAAGGCTCTTGCTGATAATGGTCTCTATGCGGTAACCATGCAATCAGCCAACGACTACCCTTATAACTATGCTTTTAATTGGTTTGTGATTAGTGATATAGGTTTGCACAGCCGCCAATATAAAGATCAGTTTATAGTGTTTAGTCATCAACTGGATTCAGCTAAGCCCTATGCTAATGTCGATATCACACTGATTGATAGTGAAGCTAACGAAATTGCCGATACTAAAACTGATCAATCAGGTTTTGCGGAGTTTAATTCCACGGAGTTAAAAAAAGCTCGTTTTTTAATCGCAACTTATGGCAAAAATACCAATATTTTAAGGTTAAACGGACCTCGCCTGGACTTATCAGACTTTAAACTTTCCAGCCGCAAGCAACAATCTCAGGAGTTATTTTTATATGCACCACGCGACTTATATCGTCCAGGAGAAACTGTATCCATTAATGGTTTGTTACGTGATTTTGATGCTAATTTAGTTCCAGCTACACCTATTTTTGTGGAAATCAAAAAACCTGATAATAAGGTTTTCCGCAGTTTTAATTGGCAGGGAGATGCTTCTTCTTTTTATCAAACGCAATTTCAATTACCAGCAGATGCGATAAGAGGACAATGGCGATTTGTTGCAAGACTAGGTAATAAAACCCAATTTGATTACGTTTTTCATGTCGAAGACTTTTTACCAGAGCGACTAAAATTAGAGTTAAGGAGTAAAAATGCTAAAGTTTTAAGCGCTAGTCAAAGTCCCAAGATACAAATTCAGAGTGACTATCTTTATGGTGCGCCCGCAGCAAACAATCGCTTTGATGGCAATTTACGTATTAAAGCTGCTACTAATTTATCTGAAGAATACGTAGATTATATTTTTGGCTCTAATCATTATCGAAACTTTGAGCAGCTGATCAATTTAGAAGCTGGGCAATTAGATGAAAAAGGTTTTGCTGAGCTTGATTTAAAGAATCAATGGCAACAGACTCAATTTCCATTAGAGCTCAAAACCAATATTAATGTTTATGAGTCCGGTGGTCGTCCTATCAGTCGAAAAATCAAACAAACAGTTTGGCCATACCCTGTTGCAGTAGGTGTCCGGCCGCTTTGGAAAAGCCAGAATGGCCGCGATTTTGCCAGGCCGAACAGTAACAATCTAGTGGAATTAGTAGCTATCGATCAAAGCGGACAGTCGGTTGCTAGCAAAGCGATGGAAGTCAATTTAATTCGTGAGAATGCTCAATATTATTGGCAGTGGGGTTCGAATGGTTGGAATTATCGCCAATCGGCGAAAAATCAATTGGTTTATACTAAAGCCTTACGTTTTTCTCAGCAGCAAAAAGAAACACTGGCTTTACCTTTAGAGTATGGCAATTACCGACTGGAGGTGAAAAATTCTGAAGGGATTTTAATTAGCAGCTATCGATTTTTTGCCGGCTGGTATTGGATGGATCGTGAAGCAAAAGGAGAAAGACCGGATCAAGTCAAACTAAGTTTAAATTCTGAATATATCACTCCAGGAAAAGAGTTTGAGCTTAGCATTAAATCGCCATTTGTCGGCACTGCGTTAATCACGATTGAATCGGATAAGCTGTTATGGAAAAAAAGCATTGAGCTAGATACAGAAGAGCAATCGATTAATATTCCTACAGCTCCTGATTGGCAAAGTCATAATCTGTATGCATCGGTAATGGTGATTAAAGCCAGTGATGTAAAGCGTAAATATTTGCCAAAGCGTTCTTATGGTTTATTGCATTTACCACTTGAGCGAACTGAACGAGAGTTCCATTTTAGTTTAAAGCATCCAGAGAAACTATTACCGGAGCAGGAATTTGAAGTTGAGCTGGAGGCGACCTCAAGCCTAGCTAGTAATAGCTTTGCAACCTTAGCTTTAGTCGATACTGGAGTGTTGAATATTAGTGATTTCGATACTCCGAATCCGCACCAATGGTTTTTTGCCCAAAGATCCTATGAAGCTTCATTAAAGGATAATTATGGTTCATTAATTGAGCTGATAGATGGCAAAAATGCTCGTCAAAAATTTGGTGGTGATGCTGACCTGACTCGCGGTGGTGATGCATCCATGTCAGAGGTACAAATTGTTTCAATCCTGGCCGATAAACTGACTTTTGATGCACAGGGTAAAGCCAAAGCTAAAATAAAATTACCTTATTTTAATGGCGAACTCCGGTTAATGGCTCTGGCTTTTAATCAAAATCAATTTGGTCATGCTGAATCAAAAGTAAAAGTGGCTGCGCCACTAGTGATCCAGGCATCGCTACCGCGTTTTTTGGCTAAAGGTGATCATAGTATTGCCGTAATAGATATTAAAAATATGGAGGATTTTGCTCAGAACATCGAGTTACAATTAACTGCTGATAACGAGTTAGGTGCTGCAACAATAGTCAAAAAAATTAAGCTTGCTGCTAATGAGAAATCCCTGATCGAGCTGCCTTTAAATGCTAAGAGGCATACCGGCAAGGCAAATATAAATTTATGGGCACAAGTATCTAGCCAAAGCCGTAATTTTGCTATTAATCGTCAGTGGAGTCTTGGTTTTAGGCCTATACTGCCCGCGCATATAACCGCTATCACTAAAGCAGTTCAACCAGGGAAAAGCTTTGTTATTGAGCCGGATTTATTTAAACACTTTGATACCAGTGGTTTGAAATCGGTGCTGAATCTTTCTGATAAACCGCCATTAAATCTATCAGAACATCTGCAACAGCTTTTAGCCTATCCTTACGGCTGCCTTGAGCAGACCACTAGCCGAGCTTGGCCTTTATTGTTAATGGAAAAATCCGATATTGGTAATATAGGTTTAAAGGATAAAAATAATCTTTATGCACAGAAAGATAAACTGATTAATGCTGCTATCAGCCGTATTTTAAGTATGCAACGTTTTGATGGTAGTTTTGGTTTATGGTCTAACAACCATCCGGAAAATCCCTGGCTAACGGTCTTTGCCACTGACTTTTTAATTAAAGCCAAGCAATATGGCTATAGCTTTTCCGAAAAGTCCTTAGACAAAGCGATAAAAAAATTAAAGGGCTATAGCCGTAACAATAGTCGACTTATTCAAAATTCTTATGTTTATAATCAGGCTCATTATCAATTAGCTTATCAGGCTTATGCAGCTTACGTTTTGGCTGGCATAAAGCAAGTTAATCTACAAGATATTCGCCGTCTCTATGATCAGTCACAGGATAAAGCTAAATCAAGTTTGCCGTTTGCCCATTTGGCTTTGGCCTTGGAGCTTATGGGAGATGAAAAGCGTGCTAAAGAAGCTTGGAGCAAGGCCTTAAGTTTTAATAATATTGCCGAAAGTTACTATTATGGCGATTATGGAACCTTGCCTAGAAACCTGGCGCAGACCATTCAGTTATCATTAGAAAGCCGATTGGTAAAAAGTTTATCGTTGGATAACTTATCTAAACTTGAATTATTGCGGCGTTCCCTTGAAGAACGACGCTGGTTATCTACCCAGGAAAGAGGGGCTTTGTTTAGGTTAGCAAAAAGTTTAAATGCTTTAAATCAGGCTAACAAACAATGGCAAGCAGACTTAACTATTGCAGGAACCCCGAAGTCTTTAACCCAAAAATACGATTATTTTAACGGCTTATCATCTGATGAAACAACTATGCCTATTACTATCAATAATAGTGGTGATGCTACTTTGTATATGGACTATAAAGTTCAAGGTTATCCGGTAAGCTTGCCTAAAGATGGCTCAAAACAGTTATTTTTGAAGAAAAATTATTTTAACTTGCAGGGTGAACCAGTGGACTTATCTAATTTAAAAACGGGCGATAAACTTATTGTACATATTGCGGTAGAAATTAAAGATAAATATCGACGTTTACCTGATGCCATGCTGATTGATTTGTTGCCTGCTGCTTTTGAAATTGAAAATCCAAATTTAAAACATAATTATCAGATCGGCGATATAAAAATAGGAGGCCAAACCATTCAGGAGTGGAGTAAGCATAATCAAGTTGAACATCAAGAATTTAGAGATGACCGCTATGTGGCTGCCATCAATCTGGATCGCTATAGAGCTTCAAATTTATTCTATATGGTTCGAGTAGTTACTCCTGGTAAGTATAAAGTTCCTCCTGCTTTAGTCGAAGATATGTATCGTCCGGAAATACGCCAATACAGTGGCACAATCAAGGACATTACAGTTAAGGAAATCGGATTTAAGAAGTAAATAACTAATATGAAGTTTTTTAAAGCAACTATAAAGCGACTTGGAACTAAATTATTTTGGTTGAAGTTTATAAGAAATTTATTGCTTTTATTAATAGTAGCTATTGTTTCTTTTAAAGTGCTTGATTGGCTTAAACCTTTGCCGATTGAAAAATTTGAGGAGAGAACTTTTGCACAGTTGGTGGTGGCTAGTAATGGTGAACCTTTAAGGGCTTTTCCAGATCAAAGTGGTATTTGGCGTTACCCTGTGAGCATTGATGAGGTTTCACCTTTGTATCTTGAGGCGCTTATTAATTATGAGGACCGTTATTTTTATCAGCATTTCGGCATAAATCCTTTATCTTTAATCCGTGCTAGTGGGCAAGCTATTCGTCATGGTCGGATTATATCGGGCGCTTCTACCTTGACTATGCAGGTGGCCAGAATTATGGAGCCACATCAAAAAACATTTGCTGGAAAATTATGGCAAATGTTCCGGGCGCTACAATTAGAGTGGCATTATGATAAAAAAGAAATTTTAACTTTCTATTTGAATTATGCGCCTTTTGGTGGACCGATTGAAGGTATTGAAGCAGCCAGTTTTACTTATTTGGGAAAGTCAGCTAAAGAATTAACTCATTCTGAAGCAGCACTATTGGCCGTTTTACCTCAGTCACCATCACGTTTTCGACCGGATAAGTATCCACTTCGAGCGAAAAAGGCCAGAAACAAGCTGTTGGATCGTTTGGCTATTTTTGATGTGTGGGAGCAAGATTTAATCGAAGAACTCAAAATAGAAAACGTTTGGGCTGAATATCATTCTCGCCCTATGTTGGCGCCATTATTAGCACAACGCTTAAAGCAAAAGCAAGCTCAACAATTGATTCAGACTTATATTGATACATCTATTCAAGTGCCGCTTGAGATGTTGGTTAAGGACTATATTTTGTCCAAGCCAAATAATTTATCTGCAGCAGTTTTGGTTATGGATAATGAAACAGCTCAGGTAAAAAGTTATGTTGCCAGTGCTGATTTTGCCAATAAAGAGCGGGCAGGTTATGTGGATATGATACAAGCCATTCGTTCACCAGGATCAACCTTAAAACCTTTTATTTATGGCTTGGCCATTGATCAAGGAATTATTCATTCGGAATCTTTATTGTTCGATATTCCACAATCTTTTAATGGCTATCAACCACAAAATTTTGATGAGCATTTCAATGGTCCTGTTAGTGTTTCACAAGCTTTAAGCCGTTCTTTAAATATGCCTGCGGTACAAGTGTTAAATGAAATCTCACCAGAATTATTTGTATCTGAGCTTTCCAATGCAGGTTTATCGATTAAGCTGCCTAATAATGCCAAACCTAATTTAAGTTTAGCGCTAGGTGGCGGTGGTGCTTCTTTGGAGCAATTGGTTGGGCTCTATCGATCTCTATCTTCCTCAGGAAAGGCAGTTCAACCAAAATTGACTTATAACGATCAATTAGTAGAAAAACCTTTATTAACGCCTGGTGCTAGTTGGATTATTCAGAACATTTTGTCTCAAGCTCCTTTAAGAAATTCGGTTACTTCGCGTTATTTGATGCCAGATCTTAAGATAGCTTATAAAACAGGAACCAGCTATGGTGCTAGAGATACATGGGCGCTAGCAACTTCCAAACAAGTGACTATCGGTGTATGGGTTGGATCACCAGATGGATCTTTTTCAATTGGCAATAGCGGTAGAGCGACTGCAGTGCCTTTATTGGAAAGAGTTATTACACAGTTAGATAAGAGTCTACTTACTCCAATTCCTCAACCTGTTAATGTGGATTTAGCTACTATTTGTTGGCCATTAGGGACTCATGCTTCGTTACAGGAAAAAGCACATTGTCATCAAAAGCGACGAGCTTATTTGCTTGACGGTACTGCTCCACCAACGCTTAAAGATCGGCTAGATAAAGATTGGAAAAGTGGCTTAACCAGCTTTCTTGGAAATACTTTCAATACACAATGTGATAACGAAGACCTTATAAAAGGTTATGCACTTTGGCCTAAATCTTTGGAACCCTGGTTAGCAGAACCACAGCGAGCCACCAGTATTTTGCCTGCCTGTTTGCAAACTCAAGGTAAAAGCAAACTAGAGCTAGTAGGTTTGGAAGACGGAATGATACTTTTTCCTGAACCCAGAAATTTAAAAATTGATGAAGTGCAATTGCAAGTAGAAGGTACGAAAGGTAAGAATTATTGGTTTTTAAATGGAAAGCTGCTTAAAGATAAGGATCAATACGATCAGAAAATTATCATTAATGATTTAGGTAAAGGCACCTATGAACTTACCGTGATTGATCAAAATGCTAATTTTACAGAAATAGCTTTTGAGGTAAGTTTATAAGATTAGGTAGTGCTTAAATTCTTGCCTTTTTATCTTTAATCGCTAAACTAAGCGCACTTTTACTTATGACCCCGTAAGGTCAGAGTGCGCTTAATGTCTCTAAATAATCCTGAATCTGGCAATTTTCAGCTTTGTTTGGCTGATTTTCATTTTGAGTTACCCGATGAGTTGATTGCCCGTTATCCTACGGAAAATCGTACTGATAGCCGTTTACTATGTCTTGATGGTACTAGTCGTGCAATTGAGCACCGTCATTTCTATCAGTTGGTCGAACAGCTAAACCCTAACGATTTATTGGTGTTTAATAATACTCGCGTGATCCCGGCACGAATTTTTGGGCAAAAGGTGACGGGCGGTAAAATTGAGGTTTTAATCGAACGAATTGACTCAGAAACTCAAGCTTTAGCTCATGTTCGCTCAAATCGTACCCCTAAATTGAATACTGAAATCACCTTAGATAATGGTGTTAAGTTATTGATAAAAGCACGAAAAGAGTCACTTTTTGAACTAGAGTTGCAAAATACTGACTGGCAGTCAGTTATGGCAGAAGTAGGGCATATGCCACTACCGCCTTATATTGACCGAGAAGATGAACTTGAAGATAAAGAGCGCTACCAGACGGTTTATAGCAAAATTGATGGTGCTGTGGCAGCTCCAACGGCGGGTCTGCACTTTGACGATGATTTGCTGGTAAAAATCAGGGCTAAAGGCGTTGATACCACTTTTGTGACCCTGCACGTAGGAGCGGGTACTTTTTCGCCAATTCGTGTTGATGATATTACTAAGCACAAAATGCATTCTGAATGGTTTGAGCTATCACAAGAGGTTTGCGATAAGGTTAATCAAACACGTAAAAAAGGTGGGCGGGTCATTGCCGTAGGTACTACTTCAGTTCGTTGCCTGGAATCAGCCTCAAAAGGTGGTCAGATCGAACCGACTCAAGGTGAAACGGATATTTTTATCTATCCGGGTTATCAGTTTCAATCGGTGGATGCCCTGATTACCAATTTCCACTTGCCGGAATCAACTCTGATGATGCTGGTAAGCGCCTTTTCCTCGAAAGACACTATTTTAAAGGCTTATAATGAAGCGGTTTACCAAAAATATCGTTTCTTTAGTTACGGTGATTCTATGTTTATTACTAATCCTGCTTTTCATTTACAAAATCAGTCCTCCTAAAAGGTTTAAATGATGGAATTTAAGTTATCAGCAACCGATGGTATGGCACGTCGCGGCCAGTTAAAGTTCGAGCGTGGCACCATTGAAACACCAGCTTTTATGCCGGTTGGGACCTATGGCACCGTTAAGTCATTAACTCCGGAAGATATTAAGGCTTTAGGTGCAGAAATTATTTTGGGAAATACTTTTCACCTGATGTTGCGTCCTGGCACTGAGATTATCGAGCAGCATGGCGATCTGCACGATTTTATGAATTGGGATAAACCCATTTTGACGGATTCGGGTGGTTTCCAGGTTTTTAGTTTGGGTAAATTACGCAAAATTACCGAAAAAGGCGTGGAATTTCGTTCTCCAGTCAATGGCTCAAAAGTCTTTTTAGGGCCGGAAGAAGCCATGCAAGTGCAGCGTAAATTAGGCTCGGATATTGTAATGATTTTTGATGAGTGTACGCCATATCCTGCTACCGAAGCCGAAGCACGTGAATCGATGGAGCTTTCCCTACGTTGGGCCAAACGATCAAAAGATGCCCATTACGCCGGTTTTGAAGAGCTTAATATGCAACCAACAGCACTGTTTGGCATTGTGCAGGGCGGTATGTATCCACAGTTACGCTCAGAGTCTTTAAAAGGGCTGAGCGAAATCGATTTCGATGGTTTTGCCATTGGTGGCTTGTCGGTGGGGGAACCAAAGGAAGAAATGCTTAAGGTATTGGATCATTTAACCCCAGAAATGCCAATGGATAAACCGCGCTATCTAATGGGGGTAGGCAAGCCTGAAGATATTGTTGAAGCCGTTAGGCGCGGGGTTGATATGTTCGATTGTGTGATGCCGACCCGAAATGCACGAAATGGTCATCTTTTTAGCTCCACAGGGGTTGTAAAACTTAGAAATAGTCGCAATAAGACTGATACTGGGCCAATAGATGCTGAGTGCGATTGTTATACCTGTGAAAACTATAGCCGTGCCTATTTGCATCATCTTGATAAGTGTAATGAAATATTGGGTTCGAAGCTGAACAGCATCCATAATTTGCATTTTTATCAAAACCTGATGGCAGGATTGCGTGGTGCCATTGAAAAGGGTACATTGTCGCACTTTGTTGAAGAATTTTATGCCAAACAAGATAAGCCAGTTCCTGGTTTGGAAAGACAAGATTAATATAAATATTAAGAGGTTATATTCATGTTTTTAGCAGCTGCACAGCCACAGGGTGGCGGTTTAATGAGTTTTTTGGTGATGTTCGTTCCTTTGCTTTTGATCATGTATTTCATGATGATCAGGCCACAGCAAAAGAAGATGAAGCAGCACAAAGAAATGACCGCTGGTCTGGAAAAAGGTGATGAAGTCATGACTACCGGCGGTATTATTGGTCGTATCAGTAAAGTTAAGGATGATTTTGTAGTGTTAAATATCAGTGAAGGCGTTGACTTGAAGTTCCAAAAGGCTTCGATTGCGCAGACCTTACCGAAGGGGACTATCAAGTCCATCGAAGAATAATTTTTAGCTACTTGCTATTTTTCCTTTTGGCTTTGTTAAAAGTTGTGCTCAATTCGCGCTTTATTTGAATAAAGCTTTGTCATTGCGCCAACTTTTGCCTCGCCAAAAACAAAAATATCTAAGTATCTATAAAGAAGTTGATAAAGAAACTTCTCTAAAAATGATAAATTAAATAACGGATAACTTATGTTTTTTGACCAACCGAATCAGGTGCAAAGGCCAATTAATACTTACCCCAAGTGGAAGTATTTTTTAATTGTTTTTGTGATTGCCATTGCCTCTTTATATGCTTTGCCAAATATTTTTGGCGAAAATCCTGCCGTTCAAATGACGGGCTTGCTCGATCATAAGATTACGCAGCAACAATTGTCACAAGTTGAGCAAAAATGGCAGGCACAAGGTTTAGAGCCAATTGCTGTTGAGCAGGCTGATGCACAAAAAGTCATTGCACGTTTTAATGATGGTGAAAGTCAGCTAAAGGCTCAGGAAGTTGCGAATGATTTTTTGAATCCTGATTCTAAAAATGCTGATTATGTAGTCGCTCAAAACCTGGCCCCAGCAACTCCAGACTGGTTACGCAATTTGGGCGGGAAACCGATGAAACTGGGCTTGGATTTGCGTGGTGGTATCTACTTCTTGATGCAAGTGGATATGGAAAAGGCAGTTGAAAAACAAAAAGAGCAAATCAGCAGTGATTTTAAACGAACTCTGCTGGATCTAGAACCGAGAGTACGTGGCCGCCTTGAGATGATCGATAATGGTGTCATCCTGCAGGTTAAACCAAAGGATATTGAACGCGCCTATAGTGAACTATTTAAAAGTTATTCAGATCGGGTATTACTGGAGCGGGTGACTCGTAATGGTATCGATATTATTCGTGCTATTTTTACGGATACAAAACTTAAAGAAATTCAGGATGCGGCAGTCGATCAAAATCGCTTGATTTTAAGTGAACGTGTCAACTCTCTGGGCGTTGCGGAGCCACAAATTCAGCGTCAAGGCACTGATCGTATCGTAGTGCAATTGCCAGGGGTCCAGGACTCTGCTTTAGCCAAGCAAGTGCTAGGGGCTACCGCATCTTTAGAGTTTCGTTTGGTCAATGAGAATGCTATGGCGGGCTATAGTTCTGGTGATCGGGTGCCAGTAGGCAGTACGGCCTTTGTTGAAGATGGTTATCCAGTGGTGGTTTATGATGAGGTTCAGGTAACAGGTGACCATTTGATTGATGCTTATCCTGGTTTGCATCCAGACACTCAGCAGCCGATTGTGAACGTTAAGTTGGATAGTGTTGGTGGCGGCAAGATGCTTGAAACGACCGTTAAAAATGTCGGCAAGCGTTTAGCCATGGTGTTGGTCGAGTCAGTGCCGGAATTTAAACTTATTGATGGTGAGCGTAAATTAGTTGGCTCGACGCAAAAAGAGCGTTTGATCAGTGCACCTAATATTAACGGCGAGTTTGGTACTGATTTTTATATCACTGGTCAATTTACTCAAGCTGAAACTAAAGATTTAGCACTAAATTTACGTTCTGGTGCTTTGGTTGCTCCAACCTTCTTTATTGAAGAAAGAACCGTCGGCCCAACACTAGGTGCGGAAAATATTGAAAAGGGCTTCAAGTCGGTTGTTATTGGTTTCGCCTTAGTGCTTATTTTTATGCTAATTCGTTACAAGTTTTTTGGTTTAGTAGCTAATGTGGCTTTGACCCTAAACTTGGTATTAATTATGGCTATTATGTCAATTCTTGGTGCAACCCTTACTTTGCCAGGGATTGCCGGTATTGTATTAACAGTTGGTATGGCAGTAGATGCTAATGTTTTAATCTTTGAGCGAATTCGCGAAGAACTGCGGGCTGGAACTGGCCCGGCACAGGCCATTGATAAGGGTTATGCGCAAGCTCTATCGACCATTGCTGATGCCAATATTACTACCATGATTGCAGCGATTATTTTGTATGCTATTGGTACCGGGCCAGTCAAAGGTTTCGCCATTACTTTGTTCGTGGGTATTCTGACTTCTATGTTTACTGCGATTTTTGTTAGCCGTGGATTTGTCAACCTGATTTATGGCGGCAGAAAACTTAAGAAGTTGTCGATTTAAGGGAGAATCAAGATGCAAATATTAAATACAGCAACCCGTATCGACTTTTTAAAATTTCGCAAGATTGCCATTGTGTTCTCAGCAATCTTGATTATTGCTTCAATTACATCCTTGTTCAGCAAAGGCCTGAATTTTGGTTTGGACTTTACTGGCGGTACTTCCGTGGAAGTACAATATAGCCAAAGTGCCGATTTAAGTGCGGTTCGTAGCCAACTGGAAGACGCTAACTATAAGGGTGCAGTAGTGCAAAACTTTGGCACCTCTCGTGATGTGAAAATTCGCATTCCGGATCAAGACTTTATTCCTGGCGATCAAGTGGGTGCTGCAGTGATAAAATTATTACAGTCCCATGATTCAAGCGTAATTGAAAAATATAAAGGTTATGTGGGACCAGTAGTCGGTGAAGAGCTAAAGGAGCAGGGTGCTTTGGCCATGTTAGTGGCCTTGATCTGCATTATGATTTACGTTGCTTTGCGATTTGAATGGAAATTTTCACTCGGCTCGGTAGCTGCCTTGGCACATGACGTTATCATTACTTTGGGTTTCTTTTCGATCACTCAGATGGAGTTTGATTTGACCGTTTTAGCCGCGCTATTGGCAGTGATAGGTTACTCTCTAAACGATACCATTGTGGTATTTGATCGGATTCGTGAGAATTTCCTGAAAATGCGTAAAGGAACTTCAGAAGAGGTGATTAACGGCTCATTGAACCAAACATTGACTCGTACCTTAATGACCTCTTTTACAACATTATTAGTGTTGTTAGCCCTATTCTTTTTTGGTGGAGAAACCATTCACGCCTTCTCGGCCGCATTGATTGCTGGTGTCTTTATTGGTACTTACTCTTCTATCTATGTGGCCAGTATTGTTGCTTTGGCGCTAGGTGTTAAGAAAGAAGATTTGATGCCACCGGAAGTGGAGAAAGAAGGTGCCGAGTTTGATATGCCCTAAAATTTATATTGGTTAGAATTAACCAGTTAATATAAATTATTGTAAAATCGGCTTAGAATAAACCCTAGGCCGTTTTTTATGAATTTGAATTGATGGAAATCTAATGGCAGAACAAAAAAATAATAGTAAAGAAGTTATCGATACTTCCAGTGAGGTTGCGGAACAAACCTTTAGTAATGTTAAAAGCTGGTTACCTGATTTTATCTTGCCTTATTGGGACAAGCTGCAAGATCAACCGATGCTATTAATGTTGTTGACGTTATTTTTAGGCTATTCTGTTGCAAAAGTAGTGCAATGGATTTTCAAGAAAACAGCCAGTCGTATAACCGATAAAACCAAAAATAATTATGATAATCGTTTTATTGGCATAATAAGCAAGCTAATCTTTTCTATTATATTTTTTGGTTCGTTGGTATTAGCCATAGAAGCCTACCAATTCGAACATTCTATAGATACCGCTTTAAAGAGAATCGTTATTTCCATATTGATAATTAGCATCATGATTACCGTATGGAAAGGAGCTAAAGTAGTCTTAGAAGCCTTAAGTCATAATCGCAAGCGCTTTACCTTTGTCGAAGAAAGAACTATTCCATTACTAAATATTGCTACCCAGCTTTTAATGATAGGTACTGCTTCTTACCTATTAATTTTACTATGGGGGAAAGATCCAACTGCCTGGCTGGCTTCTGCCGGGGTTATAGGTATAGCGATAGGCTTTGCGGCCAAAGATACTCTGGCTAATTTGTTCGCCGGCTTTTTTATTGTTGCTGATTCGCCTTATAAGTTAGGCGACTATATTGTTTTAGATACAGGTGAAAGGGGCGAAGTTTCTCATGTGGGGATTCGTTCAACACGTATTATGACGCGTGATGATGTGGAGGTTACCGTACCAAACTCTGTCATGGGAAATGCCAAAATTGTTAATGAAAGCGGTGGTCCGTCGGAAAAAACTCGAATCCGATTGCCGGTAGCAGTGGCCTATGAATCCGATCTTAGGCAAGTGACTGACGTTTTAGTTGATGTGGCCAGGCAAAATGAAAGTGTTGCTAAAATGCCTGAACCCAGAGTGCGAGCTAAATTATTCGCAGCTTCTGGGGTAGATTTTCAATTGCAGTTTTGGATCGATAAACCAGAATTGCGTGGGCGTATTACTCATGACATGATATTAGCTATTCACCAGCGATTTCGTGAGGAAGCTATTGAAATACCTTATAGCAAACAAGATTTATACATTAAAAGGCTTGAAACCGAATCTGAATAGTCTTTTTTTGTGTTTAATATTAGGTTCAGCAATTGCTGAACCTGCCGTCTTTGCTAATGCTTCAAAAGCAAGCCTTGCCCCCTTAAAGCCTCAACACAAAGCCAGTGAAAAACAACACCCAACAAATTTTGCTCAGTGTGGCTTAAGCAATAAAGCGCGCCAATTGGCGGCACTTATTGTGCAGGATTCAGAACAGCAAAGACTCCTGATACGCTGTAATCCTTTATTAGCTAGAATTGCGCAGGAAAAAGCTAAAGAAATGGCTGAATCTGGTAAGGTTAGCCATAAAGGGGTTGATGGCGGCCCTAACGAAAAGTTAATTAAAGCGGGTTATCCTTTACCAAAAGAAGAGATAGAGCGTTTTAACTCAGTGGAAGCTATTCTTGGCGGTGAATCCGAGGCTGAAGATACCTGGTTGACATTACAAGCTTCTTTTCTTCATAAAACTCATCTTTTAGGCGAGAATCCATATTATTTAAATCAAACAGAGTTAGGTGTTGCTCATTATTACAAATGGCGCAGCCCTCATATTGACTATTGGGTAATTTATTTTGCCCCAATTGATAAAAAAGAAATTTGTGCAGAAGAAAATAAGTGTCACTAAAGAAACTTGTCTGCGGTCTAAATTGTAAAGGTAAAAAAAGGTTTTTGTGTCTTTTTCAAAACAATTGCCAGTATCCATTATAAAGAAAGCGCAAAAAGGTGATAAGTTTGCAATTGCACATATTTATCATGAATTTAAATCGCCTATTTATAGTATGGCTTACCGCATTTTACTGGATAAAGCTGCTGCCGAAGATGTGCTGCATCAAGTGATTGAAAAGGTGATGCTAAAAATTTCAAGTTTGAAAGAAGCCAGAAGTTTTAATGGCTGGCTTAAGGCCATCAGTTACCACACAGCTATTGATTATGTGAATGCTAGAACAAAAGAAGTGGAGCTTGATACTACCACAGAGTGGGATCAGGTAGCTCCAAAATTAGTAACTGACATGCAGGAATCAAGTTTCGATGTGATGAAATATCTAGCAAGTCTGAATGAGCGAGAGCGTTTGGTTGTTATTATGTTTCTAGTTGAAGGCTATACTCATAATGAAGTAGCTCAGACTTTAGGCATTAGTGAATCAAATTCTAAACAAATCTATAGACGAGCTTTATTAAAGCTCAATAATTTATCAGCTAAGGGTGCTTATAGTGGCAGTCTAAATCACCACTAAAAGGTTGAGTGATTAAAGTGAAAGAGAAAAATATAGAAGCGAAATTAAAAGCAGATTTGATGAATATGCAGTCAATGCTTCCATCTGCAAAAACGGATGAAGAAATTTTAAGTTTTATTGAAAATTATAGTGCGAGTAAAACTAAAGAAATCAGCTCGAAAAAATGGCGAGGTTTTAATTGGATAGGAGCTTCTGTAGCTGCTTCAGTATTATTAATAAGTTTTCTTTATTTTGAAACTGGTCATAACTATGAAAAGGAATTACAAATGGCTCTTTTTTTATCAAACACTAAGGAGCAAGAATTGCATCAGCTGCAAAAATCTGAATTTAATCCAGGAATTTTTGTAGAAGTAAGTCAGATTCTTGAACAAATAAATTTGCTTGATTATCAGTTGCAAGAAATGTATCT
Source organism: Kangiella sp. (assembly GCA_028284185.1). GTDB lineage: Bacteria > Pseudomonadota > Gammaproteobacteria > Enterobacterales > Kangiellaceae > Kangiella. The sequence goes on along the minus strand of JANQSG010000029.1, from coordinate 26,848 downwards.
ATCTGGAGGTGGGGCAAAACAAAAACTTGGTTTAGTCAATGAACGGTTAGAGAAACTGGAACAATTGCAGCAAATTTATTCTGCAAGTAACAGGCTCTACCAAATTTAGGAGTTAAATGTGAAGTATTTACTTTTATTTTTAAGCTTATGGGTCACTCAAGCAAATGTTTTTGCTTCAGATTTTAAAAGTAAAGAAGCGAAGGTTCTTGCGGAAAAATTAAAGCAATCTATTAACCGAACTATGGTAAAAATTGTTGAATATGAAAAGCGTGCGGGTGTTAAAGAAGAGCAACTATCTATAACCATCCAACAAGAATCTGGACTTCAAACTTCTCTTGGCGCGGTGCTTGATAAGGATAATCGCGTATTGTTGATTACCCATGATAGTCAGGCAGAATCTATGGGTTTGCTTGCTGGCGATATAATTCAAGTGTTCAATATTAATGATCAAAAAATTGATGCAACAAAAGATTTTAAGCTAAAGTCAGGAGATGAATTAAAGTTACAAGTATTCCGTGATAATCAATCATTGGTATTAGTCAATAAAGTTACCGATACTGTAGTTCCTGCCTGGCAATTACGTGTTTTTAATGATAATCAAGAAAATACTGATAATGGAAATTTATCTGACTCAGCCTGCGGACGTGTTTCAGTATTTTTTACACCGCCTGAGACTAAACGTTTATACAATACTTATTTTTCTAAGATTAATGAAAAAAATCTTTTGAGAAGTCGTGAATCCATTAAGCTAACGCCAGGTAAGCATATTCTTTATATGCATGAGCTTATTCCTTTTAGGGAAATTCGTTATCGTAAGAAATCCTTAAATCGGGCAAAACCAATTGAAATTGAAATTGAGCCAAATAAAACTTATTATTTAGCTGCTAAATTTGATAGTAAAAATAGATATAAGCAAAGAAATGAAGAGTATTGGGATCCAGTAATTTGGAAAGTGGTTGATAGAAAATGTGAACTATAAGGAGAAAAGATTTGTTTAGTATAAAGACCATAAAATTTTTAAGACAGCTTGCAGAAAATAATAATCGTGAGTGGTTCAATGATAACAAAGAGTCTTATGAAGCGAATGTTAGAGAGCCTGCATTAAATTTTATTGAAGCATTCAGGCCCGAACTTAAAAAGCTATCACCGCACTTTTTGGCTATTCCAAAGAAAGTGGGGGGATCTATGATGCGACCTTATCGTGATACCCGCTTTTCCAAAGATAAAACACCTTATAAAACCAATGTGGGAGTTCAGTTTCGCCATGAACTAGGTAAGGATGTCCATGCACCAGGTTTTTATTTTCATATTGCTGCTGATGAGTGTTTTTTAGGAGCAGGAATTTGGCATCCGGAATCCAAAGCGTTAAGAAATATTCGTGAGCTAATCGATCAGGCGCCGTCAGCCTGGAAAAAAATAAAATCAAATAAAGCTTTTAATGCTGAATTTGAATTGGTTGGAGGCAGCCTAACCAATCCACCGCGTGGTTATGCTAAAGAGCACCCTAATATTGAAGATTTAAAACGCAAGGATTTTATTGCAATTAGCGCCATTTCAAAAAAAGAGTTGTATGACAAAGAACTGGTTAAAATTGTGGCAAAGAAATATAAAAAAGCTTTGCCGTTAATGAAATTTCTTTGTGAGGCTCAGCAATTAAATTTCTAGATAATAATCAAGCTATAAAAGCCTTAGCGGTTTCAATAATTTTATTTTTACTGAAGATAAACTGACGTTTTTTACCACCTACTTGCCGCCACAATACCGCGCTGCGAATGGCTGCGAGCAGAAGGGCCCTTATATAGTGTTGATTATTGATTTGCTCAAGATATTTACTATTGCCGGTAACCTGGATCTTGGTCGCCAATGTTGAAATAGTATCTTTATAGGTTTCCGCCAGCTGCTGAACCAGATTCATGTTAAATTCTTCTGAGTCATTATATTGATACAAACGATTTGCTTGATTTAGACGACTGCCCATTAATGAATTCATTTTAGAATTATCGGAGAATTGCTTTTCCAGGTTAATGATGTTGATCAGATAACGTCCAAAATCAGCATCTGTTTTTGAGCCGGATAATTGTGCAATTAATGTTTTAAAGCCAGTATAAAGTTCCTTATAGCTGCCAAAGACATCTTCAGTAGATTTGGCATCTAATTTAAGTGTTGCCTTAAACAGGCTATTCATATCATCTTTGTTAGCCTGACCATTACGCGCGATAGATTGAACACCATCTATCGCTTGACAAATTCCCGCTAGTGCCAGAGTAATATCAGTGAAATTAGTTTGTTGAGAAAACATATTAAACTCTATTTATTTGATCAATGATTCCGCCACCAAGACACAGCTCATCTTGATAAAACACTACTGATTGTCCGGGAGTTACTGCTCTTTCTGGCTGTTCAAATTCTACCAGCCAGCGTCCATCGGTTTGCAAGGTGACCTGGCAATTAACATCTTGTTGTCGATAGCGATTTTTGGCAGTGCACTCAAAAGAATCTGCTGGAGCCTTACCAGCAATCCAATCCAGTTTAGTGGCAATTAATGAGTCGCTCATTAACAGTGGATGTGTGTGACCCTGAGCAACAATTAAAACATTGCGTTCCAAATCCTTATCCACACTAAACCAGGGTTCTTCACTGGCATTTGCCATCCCGCCAATACCTAAACCTTTTCGTTGTCCTAAGGTGTGATACATCAGGCCATTATGGTGGCCAATAACTTTACCTTCAGGCGTTTCAATATCGCCTGGCTGGGCTGGTAAATATTGCTGTAAAAAATCGGTAAATTTACGTTCGCCAATAAAACAAATACCGGTCGAATCTTTTTTCTTGGCCGTAATCAAATCTTGTTCTTCGGCAATTCTGCGCACATCAGGTTTATCCAGATCGCCAACAGGAAACAAGGTTTTGGCTATCTTGTCATGACTAACTGCATATAAAAAATAAGACTGGTCTTTATTTGGATCCAGACCACGAAGTAGAGTGGCTTTACCGTCTTTTTCACCACGTCTGACATAATGGCCTGTAGCGATATAGTCGGCACCTAAGAGCTGGGCATAATCGAGAAAAGCTTTAAATTTAATTTCTTTGTTGCACATAATATCAGGATTAGGTGTGCGTCCGGCACGATATTCCTCAAGAAAATACTCAAAGACATTATCCCAATATTCAGCCGCGAAATTGATGGTGCGAAGCTTTATTGCTAATTTTTCACAAACTGCTTGAGCATCGGCTAAATCTTCGGCGGCAGTACAGTACTCCGTATCATCATCCTCTTCCCAGTTCTTCATAAATAACCCTTCCACTTGATAACCTTGCTCTTTAAGCAGAAAAGCCGAAACTGATGAGTCAACCCCACCAGACATACCGACAATGACCTTTGTTTCGGGTATGGGTTTATTTAAATTCATAGTTTGTAGTGCTTTAAAAATTCAATACCATTGGTTTGCAGCGCGCTTTCATTGTTACTAAACAATAGCGACTTTAATGGAAAGCGTTGACCGGATAAATAGTCTTGTAAGCAGTCCACAATCAAGCCACTACGATGCTGCGGCATTATATTCAGGATTTCTTCTTTGTTCATCCAGTGAGCAGCAATAATATCGCTGTCTTGAGGCTCTAAAGTACCTTCGCCACACACATAACCGGTAAAACAAAAGCGTAAGTAATAGCGCTTATTGATCGCCGGGTTCAGTAAATAGGTGCCGACTAAAGCGGTCGGTTTAAAATTAATACCTGTTTCTTCCAACACTTCGCGCATAATGGCATCTTGCAGCGATTCATTATCTTCTAAATGGCCTGCAGGTTGATTAAAAACAATAGCTCCAGAAGAAGATTTCTCTTCTACCATTAAAAACTTGCCTTGATGTTTGCCTTTGCCTTCAATGACTGCGGCAACAGTTACATGCACTGGTAACATAAAAAGATACTTATCCTAAAAACTTTTTAGTCAATTGATCTATTCTAGCTTATTTTGATTTGTGGCTAAACTGATGTTTTCTTGCTGGCGCTTTTGACCATCTTGTATAACTTCGATTCTTGTTATTGGGTTTAGGGGCTTCTACTTCAAGCATTCGATACTCTCCAGGCTGTAAGTCTTCAAGTCGCCATTCGCCAATAGCTACTCGAATCAAGCGTAAGGTAGGGAAGCCTATAGCTGCTGTCATTCGACGTACTTGGCGGTTTTTCCCTTCTTTTATCTTGATTTCCAGCCAGCTGGTTGGGATGTTTTTGCGTTCTCTAATAGGCGGGTTTCGTGGCCAAATTTTAGGTGCATCGATAATCTTCACTTGAGCGGGTTTGCTGACATAATTCTGGATTTTGATGCCATGACGTAAATCTTCTAAATCGCTGTTGAGTGGCTCACCTTCCACCTGTACCCAATAGGTCTTTTCCATTTTGTTTTGAGGGTTGGCAATTTTATCTTGTAGTTGCCCATTATCAGTTAATAGCAATAAACCTTCCGAATCTTTATCCAAACGCCCAGCGGCATAAATTTTGGGAATAGGTATGTAGTTAGCAAGGGTCGAATCAGTTTCTTCGCCAGTAAACTGGCATAAGGTATTGAAAGGCTTGTTGAACAAGAACAGCTGAGCTTTGTTTGATGATTTTTTACTATTTTTGTTCAAGATTTAATCAAGTAAGTTGTCGCTGTGATCATTGTAACTGGATTTTTATAATTTTACAGGCTATGAGCGCCGGATAGCGGTGCAGATGGCGATATTTTACCGTATAATGTCCGCCATCAATAAAACACATTTTGACACTGGCTTTCATAAACCTCGAATAGAGAAAGCGTAATACAGAAAAAGAATACGGGAAAAAGTATGTCCAAAATTATCTATACCATTACAGACGAAGCTCCAGCTCTAGCAACTCAGTCATTTTTACCTATCGTAAAGGCTTTTACTTCAGCTGCAGGGATTGAAGTTGAAACCAGCGATATTTCCTTAGCGGGTCGTGTATTAGCTACATTCCCAGATTATTTAAAGGAAGAACAGCGTATTGTGGATGCTTTAGCGGAGTTAGGCGTTTTGGTGAAAAAGCCGGAAGCTAACATTATCAAGCTTCCCAATATCAGTGCCTCTATTCCGCAATTAAAAGCCATCATTAAAGAGTTACAAGAGGATGGTTTTGCTTTGCCGGATTACCCGGATTCGCCATCGACTGATGAAGAAAAAGACATTAAAGCACGTTATGACAAGATCAAAGGTTCAGCAGTAAACCCGGTGTTACGTGAAGGTAACTCGGATCGCCGGGCGCCAAAAGCGGTTAAGAACTACGCCAAAAATAATCCGCATAAAATGGGGCAATGGTCATCAACTTCTAAATCACACGTAGCCAGTATGACGGCTGGAGATTTCTGCTCCAATGAACAGTCGATAACCATCGATGCTGCTACTGATGTGAAAATCGAGCTGGTCGCTAAAGATGGTTCAGTAACGGTATTAAAAGGTTCAGTGCCATTATTGGCTGGCGAAGTGATGGATTCAACTTTTATGTCGAAGAAAGCTTTAGTGAGCTTTTTAGAGCAAGAGGTGACTGATGCAAAAAAGGAAGACGTGCTTTTCTCGTTGCACATGAAAGCAACCATGATGAAAGTGTCCGATCCGATTATTTTCGGGCATGGCGTAAAAACCTTTTTTAAAGATTTATTCGCCAAACATGGTGATACTTTTGCTGAAATTGGCGTTAATGTTAACAATGGTTTTGGTAACTTAATCAACCGTATTCAAGAGCTGTCAGCGGATAAAAAAACGGAAATCGAAGCAGATATTCAGGCGATTTATATTGCAAACCCTGAGTTGGCGATGGTCAACTCGGATAAAGGCATTACTAATTTGCACGTACCATCGGATGTAATTATTGATGCTTCCATGCCAGCAATGATCCGTAATTCTGGTCAAATGTGGGGGCCAGACGGCAATCCAAAAGATACTAAAGCAGTCATCCCGGATAGCAGTTATTCAGGGGTTTACACTGCAACGATCGATTTTTGTAAAGAACATGGAGCATTCGATCCAACCACTATGGGTACAGTGCCAAACGTTGGTTTAATGGCACAAAAAGCGGAAGAGTATGGTTCGCACGATAAGACTTTTGAAATTCCAACTGACGGTACCGTTCGCGTGATTGATGCTGATGGCAATGTATTAATGTCGCATCAAGTTGAAGCTGGTGATATCTGGCGTGCTTGTCAGGTAAAAGACGCACCAATTCAGGATTGGGTGAAGTTAGCAGTTAATCGTTCACGTTTATCCAGTACCCCAGTAGTGTTCTGGTTGGATAAAAATCGTGCGCACGATGCCGAGCTTATTAAGAAAGTTGAAGCTTATTTACCGCAACATGATACTTCTGGCTTGGAAATTCATATTATGTCGCCAGTGGATGCGACTCATTTTACTTTAGCGCGCATCAAAGAGGGTAAAGATACGATTTCTGCCACCGGTAATGTATTACGCGATTACTTAACGGATCTATTCCCAATTCTGGAATTAGGTACCTCAGCGAAAATGCTCTCCATCGTGCCACTGATGAATGGTGGCGGTTTATTTGAAACTGGTGCAGGTGGCTCAGCACCTAAACACGTTCAACAATTCAATCAAGAAAACCATTTGCGTTGGGATTCTTTAGGCGAGTTCTTAGCATTAGCAGTTTCGCTTGAACATATGTCTCAAACCACAGGTAACAAAAAGGCACAGGTTTTAGCCGATGCTTTAGATAATGCCACTGAAAGTTTGTTGTTAAATGGTAAATCACCATCACGTAAAGTGAACGAACTGGATAATCGTGGTAGTCATTTCTACCTGGCTATGTACTGGGCACAAGAATTAACCAAACAAACGGATGATTCCGAATTAGCGGCTCAATTTGCACCACTTGCAGAGTCACTAACTAATCACGAGGCTAAAATCGTTGATGAGTTAAATTCTGTGCAAGGTCAAGCGATGGATATTGAAGGTTATTATTCACCAAGTCTGGAGTTGATGGCTAAGGCGATGCGTCCTAGTGAGACTCTTAATGATGCATTAGCAGTTCTATAAAACGGTCTTTTTGCTCCTATGCTAGTGATCTAGGAGCAAAACTCTCGTTCAATTAAAGGTGCCAATTGGCGCCTTTTTTTCCAAAGTTGAATTATTAAAGCTCGTCATTCACCACGGGTACTTCCTCTGGTCGCCCGCGAAAGCGGGAATCCAAGTGTGTCATTCCGCACTGTGACCAAAGGAAATCCCTTTAAGGAATGCGGAATCTAGTATTTCTTAGCTCTAGAGGGCTTAAAAAGTCAGCTTTTCGCTCCTCAGCGAATTACTTTTTCTTGCGCGGACAAGAAAAAGTAACCAACAAAGAAGTCCGCCCCAATATTTAGGCCTTCGGCTTCCTTCGCAAATTAAAGTAACTTAACGCACCATAAACTACAGCGCGTCCATGCGCTGGAGTTTATTATGGCCATCTTCCATGATGTCCATTGCTATTACTTTTGCTTTGCTCAGCTAAATATAAGGGTTTTTATTGAGCTAGAATTGCTGCAAATTCTATATTAGTAGTATCTCCAGCATATTTTTTAACTTCAAACTGTTTGGAGGCTACTTCTACAACTTCTAGCCAAAACCAGCCTTGTTCAGAGGTTTGTATGTCATGGATATATTTTTCGTTATCATGCAATACTGTACCAGTAATCGAAACAGGGTTTGAAAAATACATTAAAAGTAAAGGATTTCCATTAGCCTTATTTGCAAAATAACCTCCACCAATATTGCTGCCATACTCAGGGTAATGGTGAAAAGTGGCAATTCTTAGAGATTTAGTACCATTAGGTTTGATTTTTAAGTCATCGCTAAGCCTCATTTTTTCGGCACGACTAGATAGATAGACAGGAATAGTTAACGTAAAATTGTTTTTATCGACTTCAAGTGTAGTAAATTCCTGTGAGGGATTTCCAAAAATTGAACCACCGAATGTTGGAAATATTAACGTAATTGGCTTTTTGTGATTTATATAGTTTACTTTCTGTAGGTTTGAATTGTAAGGAGACCAGCTTAGGTTTAACAGAAGAGGAGACTCTTGGATGGGCTGGGTAGTTTTACACCCTGCTAAAAAAATTATCAATATAAATGCTATTGTTCTCATTAAATATCCTTTAATATTTTAAAATAATTACATATGAAAAATTATAGCAATGATTGATCTAAGAAGCGATACAGTGACGCAGCCGACTGAAGGAATGCGTAAGGTTATGGCTGCGGCGGCGGTTGGTGATGATGTTTTCCAGGATGATCCGACGGTTAAGAAGCTTGAAGATAAGCTGGCAGAGATGTCGGGTAAGGCGGATGCTTTATTTGTGCCGTCGGGTACTATGTCGAATCTAGTGGCTCTAATGAGTCATTGTCAGCGTGGTGAGGAGTATATCGTTGGACAGAGTTACCATACTTATTTATACGAAGCGGGTGGGGCGCCAGTTTTAGGCAGTGTGGTACCGCAGACTTTACCTGTGGAAAAAGATGGAACCCTTGATTTAGCGAAAGTTGAATCGGTGATTAAAAAAGATGATTACCATTTTGCCCGTTCTAAATTATTGTGTTTAGAAAATACTCATAACGGCAAAGTTATTCCTTTAGACTATATGCAGAAGGCCTATGAGTTTGCGCATTCAAAAGGTTTGTCGGTGCATTTGGATGGTGCGCGTGCTTTTAATGCGACTACTGAATTAAATTGTGAATTAAAGGATTTGGCACAATATGCTGATTCAGTTTCTATTTGTTTATCCAAAGGCTTGGGTGCACCAGTGGGTTCGGTGTTATGTGCGGATAAAGAAATCATTAAGTGGGCACGTCGCTGGCGTAAAATGCTTGGTGGCGGCATGCGCCAATCGGGCGTGTTGGCGGCAGCGGCAATTTATGCTTTAGATGAACATATTGAGCGTTTGGCGATTGATCATGCCAACGCAAAAGTATTAGCCGAAAGATTAGAAGCTATTCCGCAGTTATCCATTAATCAGGACTTGGTGCAAACCAATATGCTGTTTGTTAAAACTGATATGGAAACTGCAATCAAACTTGCAAATTCCTTAAAACAGCACAATATCATTATTATTCCAGCGGAAACTATGCGTTGGGTAATGCACTTAGATGTGTCCAGTTCCGATGTAAAATTTATATCGGAAAAAGTTAAGGAGTTTTTTGCGTGATTTTCTATTTTGTTGGCTTGTTTGTGGTTGGCCTGGTGTTTTATTACTTGTCTGGAAAAATGGCGAATCCAGATTTTAAGCCGAATGGATTAAGCGGTATTAGAACTCCTGAAACCTTAGCCGATGAAGAAATCTGGCGCAAAATTCACATGGCAGCGGCAGTTTATTACCGCCAATTCTCTTATGGCGTTTTTGCATTGGCATTTATGTCACTGGCTTTTGCACGAGGCATTTTAGCCCTGTTGATTTTTGTGGGTGCCGTGGCTTTGGTCTGTTTGTTGTTATGGCGTCATAATCAGTTGAAACAATATGCCAGTCAGCTGTATGCAAAAAAGCACGGCAAGCGCATAGAAGTTGATAAGAATTAAGGCCACCTTTTAGTCTTCAAAGTCAGCTATTTTTTGGCGCTCTCTATTGACTATTAATTTAGTGACATCAGGTCTTGAATAATGCCCAGTAACATCAATTAATGAACGCTCTTTGCGTACTTCCTGATGATCCAGTTCTGCAATAAATAAATCTTCTTTCCCTATTTGTGGTTCTAATAACCAGTTACCATTGGGTTTGGCGACACAAGAGGCACCATTGGCTAAAGATTCAGGCATTAAATCAATAATGTCTTTATAGAAAGGTAAATCTTTGGGAATTTGTTCTTTAGTCAGAAATCCCGAAACTGAAACCACATAACTACGTGACTCTTTGGCGATAAAGCGGGTAATGTCGTGAGTGTTATGATCACCACCAGGCCAAACGGCTATATGTAAATCTTCACCTTGCGCGTAGAGTGAGGTGCGTGCCAGCGGTAACCAGTTTTCCCAACAGTTAAGTCCACCAACTGTAAACTGTTCGAGCCTATGAGTTCGCAAACCATGCCCATCGCCAATTGACCAGACCAGTCGTTCTTCATGAGTAGGCACTAATTTTCTATGGCTCGATTGAAGCACTCCGGATTTATCAATATAAACTAAAGTACAATACAAACTATGGCCAGAGCGATCATGGGCGCGTTCAATGATCCCTAAATAGGAGGCAATGCTATTTTCTTTGCAAGCTCTGGTAATCGGCTCCAAATCACCATTACCGATATTGATGGCTTGTGAGGAATAATAGGCAAATAAAGATTTTTGAAATTCATCATTAAATTTAGCGCCGCCAGTTCTTTCTACCCAAAAGGGATACCCTGGTAATAAGGCTTCGCCAAAACACACTAGGTTACAGCCTTGTTTCGATGCTTTTTCGATGTGGCTGCAAACTTTTTCAATAGTGGCTGATTGGTTGAGCCAAACCGGGGCTATTTGAGCAAGCCCAACAAAAACTTTATCCATCATTTTGTTCCTTTTTATGAATTACGGCAGCGCCAATGACAATAAATTGGAGTTGTCTAATGAGCCTTTGTTTCAAAAGCCTAGATTTCTTAGCGGGCAGATCGAGAACATCAGCACCGGCATTAAAAACCAAAGTGACCAGGCCTTCGGCTAAGGCATAAGCAGTATCATGATCATAGTCACTTTCATTGAGTAAATAATCGGTTAACTCATCTTTAAAATGATTGATTTCGCGCAAGATAGCGTCCCGAAATGCAGTGGAAGTCCCTGAGCGTTCCCTAAGCAAAAGGCGAAATATATTGGCGTTTTGCTGGGTAAATTCCATAAAGGTTTCGACAGAAGTATTAATAATGCTGCCTTTTTTTTCTATTCGCTTACGTGCCTTGCGCATTAATTGGCGCAAAGTGACACCACATTCATCAACTAAAGTCAGCCCAAGCTCTTCCATATCGCTAAAATGTCGATAGAAAGAGGTAGGGGCAATTCCAGCTTCGCGGGCAACTTCACGTAGGCTTAAATTGCTGAAACCATGCTCTGCTGTGAGCTGTGATAAAGCGGCTTCAATAATCGCCTGACGCGTTTTTTCCTTCTGTATTGCTCGAGCACCAGCCATAAAGACTCCGTTTAATTGAGTACCATTAGTATAGAAAACAAATAGTTAAGTGTACAGTTGTACGCCGGATTGCAAATATTATTTCAGGCCGCTATACTAGGCACACTTTTAGCGTACACTTGTACGCTGTTTTGAATAGCAATCATCAACTGAGGCCTCCATGTCAGAACAAACCAACTCCAAACCAGAGTTTATTTGGATTAATATCATCTTTTTCGGTTTAAGCTTTATTGCTGCCATTATTCTGGTTCCCTGGTATGGCTTTGAATACGGTTATCACTTTTCAAGCTGGGCTTGGGGCATTGGCTTATGGCTTTTTTCAAGTACTTCGATTTCCATGGGCTATCATCGTCTCTGGTCACACAAAGCTTATGAGGCGCATCCGGTATTGAAGGTGATTTTGGCTTTTGGTGGCTGTCTGGCATTGCAAAATAGTGCTCTGCATTGGTCGTCGGATCATCGAAAGCATCATAAAGATGTGGATCATGATGTATTGGATCCTTATTCCGCGAGCCGAGGTTTCTGGCATTCGCATATTGGCTGGTTGTTAAAGCGTGAAGATAATGGCCGTTATGATCAAGACTATAAAAATTCGCCAGATCTGCAACGTGATCCTATAGTCATGTTTCAGCATAAATATTATTGGTTATTGAGTGTCGGAGTGAACGTTGCTATTCCACTATTATTAGGTTTGGCTTATGGGCTTTTCTGGGAAATGCTGTTAGTAGCAGGGGTGTGGCGTTTAGTTTGGTCACATCACTTAACGTTTTTTATCAATTCATTGGCCCACATCTGGGGCACCCGCCCATATACGGAAGAAAACTCAGCACGCGATAATATCGTATTGGCGGTATTGACTGGCGGCGAGGGTTATCATAATTATCACCACAAGTTCCAATATGATTATCGTAATGGGGTTCGCTGGTGGCATTTTGATCCTTCCAAATGGTGGATCAAAGCTCTAAGCTGGATTGGCATTACTAAAAATCTAAAAGCGGTTTCTGTTGAGAAAATTGAAAAGGCCAAAGCAGAAACCTTATTGTTAAAAGCCAAAGAAAAAACTGCTCATTTAGCCAATGCCGAAGAGATTATGCAAAAACTGCATGATGAATATGAACAGCTAGTAAGCAAATTAAGTGAAGTGTATGCAGCACAAAAGCAGTGGCTGGAAGCAAAGAAAAATAAGTTACTGGAATCTTATGAGCAATTGAACTTGCGCCAGGAATATGAACAGTTAAAGAAAAACTTTGAATTGCAAAAAGCCAGCTGGTTACAACTGGCGAAACAGTATGCTTAAAGTACTACTTTAGCTAAAAGGCTCCAGTTTGGGGCCTTTTTTGTGTATGGACTTTTTACATGGTTATGGTGTTTGCTCGACCAATTAGCAAAATTGTAACGAAAATTGAAGATTAATTAGTCGCTGCTTGAGTTACCAGCAATTAGTTTATATGCTCATTTTATTCTTATCGGAATAAACAATGGATGGGGAGTCATTATGTCGAGTCAATTTATACCAAGCAGGCTATCGATAGCTATGACAATAGCACTTAGCGTATCGTTAACAGCTTGTAATCAAGCAGAAAAAGAGCAACAAAATAAAACAGCGGAAAATGTTGCAGCAACTACAGAGTCAAAAGCCGAAGCAGCTACTAAATCGGAAAAGTTTTCCATTCAATACAATATTTTTAACAAAGAAGATTCTGCGGGCAATATGCAGGTGCAGCAGGACGGTAATTTTGTCAGTGCCAAGTTAAAAATGGGCTGGAATAACCGTCGTATTGAAACGGAAGAAACTTTAGAAGTTAATGAGCAGGGTTTTATTGTTAAACAGCAAATTAAAGGTATTTCGGCTTTTGGTGCGCCGATTGATGAAAGCTATAGTTATTCCGATGGTCTGGCGGTTTGGAAAAGTTTGAATGAATCCGGCCAGCTTGAATCGAATGGTGATGAGTATTATGTGCCGATCAACGGCACGGGTGTTTCCAGTAGTCTATTGGTCAAAGCTTTAGCCAAAGATCTGGATAATAAAATTGATCTAATTCCCGCTGGAACTGCCAGCCTGGTTAAGCTGGATACGGTGACATTGAACAATGGCAAAGAAGATAAAAAGGTTCATTTACTAGGTATCGCCGGCTTTGGTTTTACCCCTAATTTTGCCTGGTATGACGATGATTACAATTTCTTTGCCACCGATGGCGGTGGTTGGTTTGGTGTTATTCCTGAAGGTTGGGGGCGTGAGCACTTAGAGCAACTCAGCGAGATCCAAAAGCGTGCCGATAATGACTATCTAAAAGAATTAGCGCAAAAATTAACTCATACCATTGAAGCGCCGATTCTAATCAAAAATGCTAATTATGTGGATGTTGAAACTGGCAACTTGATCGAAGGCCAGAACATTGTTATTGATAATGGCAAGATCAGTATGATCGGCACTACATTACCAAAATTAGCCAATGGCAAAGTGATTAATGCACAAGGAAAAACGCTAATTCCTGGTCTATGGGATATGCATGGTCATTTGCAGAAATCCGATGGCTTGTTAAATATTCCTGCCGGTGTCACCAATGTGCGTGATATGGGCAATACTCACGACAATATTATTGATATTGAACGTATGAGCGAAGCCAATGAAATTATGGGTGGTGATGTGTACCGTTCCGGTTTTATGGATCGCGAAAGCCCTTATGCTATGAAAATGGGCAAGACGGTGGACTCGCTGCAGTCAGCTAAAGCAGCAGTGGACTGGTATGCTGAACACGGTTACCCACAAATTAAAACCTACAGCTCTATGGAACCAGAGTGGGTTAAGCCATTAGCTGAACATATTCATAGTAAGGGCATGAAGTTAAGTGGTCATATTCCTGCCTTTATGACTGCTGAGGAGGCGGTTCGAGCGGGATTTGACGAAATTCAGCATATCAATATGTTGTTCCTTAACTTTATGGGCAAAATCGATACTCGTAAGCGTTTGCGCTTCACTATGGTGGGTGAAAAAGCAGGCGAGCTGGATTTGGATAGCAAAGAAGTGGAAGGTTTTATTCAATTGCTAAAAGAAAAAGGCACTGTGATTGATGCAACTCTTTCCGTTTTCAAATCTTTATTGCAGGCCAAAGCAGGGCGGATTAATCCGGAAGTAGCTGATATTTATGATCACTTGCCCGTAACCATTGCCCGTAATTTTAAAACCGCTATTTTGGATATCAAGGATGAAGAAAGAGCTGCTTACAATAAATCTACCGAAGCGCTCGGCAAGATGGTTAAAAAACTGCACGATAGTGGCGTACAAGTAGTTCCGGGCACTGATGGTATTGCAGGCTTTACTTTGCATCAAGAATTGATTGATTATGCTCAAGCCGGTATTTCCAATGCGGATGTGTTAAAGCTGGCTACAATTGGTTCGGCTAGAGTGGTCGGTGCGGATAAAACCAATGGTTCTATTTTAGAAGGCAAGCAGGCGGATCTGGTCTTTGTGGATGGCAATCCATTAGAGGACATGAATGCACTACGTAAAATTACTGTGGTGATTAAAGGGCAAAACCTTTACAAACCTGATGAAATTTATCAAGCCATAGGTGTAAAGCCATTTACTAAGTCGATAGAGATTGAATAAGCCTTTCAGTCCAAAATTCTGCTTTCTTTAAGGTATGCACTAAGCCCCCCTTATATTTAGCTGAGCGAAGCAAAAGTAATAGCAATTCAAATCGGGATGATTTGAATAAAGAACATCAGTACAGGGAAGTACTGTTGTTCTTGGTGCGTTAAATGACTTTGGCTTTGCGAAGGTAGCCGTAGGCCTAAATATTCGGGGAAGCTTCTTTTGGTTACTTTTCTAAGCATAGAAAAGTAACTCGCCGAGGGGCGAAAACATGAGTTAGTGGGATTGTCACGGCTTCTTCAAAATCTCGCAATGACAAGAATACTGAAAAGGGATTTATCTTTCCAAATATTGAAGTTTATTTTTCACGCCATCCCATTCTTCAGCATCTTCTGGTGCGTCTTTCTTTTCAGTAATATTGGGCCAGATTTCAGATAATTCGGCGTTTAACTGGATAAACTCTTCCTGACCTTCAGGAAGGTCGTCTTCTTCGAAAATGGCTTCAACCGGGCATTCTGGCTCGCATAAGGCGCAGTCGATACATTCGTCTGGGTTAATCACCAAAAAGTTTGGTCCTTCGTAGAAACAATCTACCGGACAAACTTCGACACAGTCGGTGTGTTTACATCTGATACAATTATCAGTGACTACAAATGCCATTGACGAACTCCTAAAACTAAATGGTCAAGCAGGCGCTATTTTAGCGATTCTTTGAGTTTATACAATAGATCCAGTGCTTGGCGAGGCGTTATTTCGTCAATTTCCACTGAATCCAGAATGGCTTTGACTTCGCTATCAATCGGATTAGGTGCAGTTTGCTGGGCAAAATCCAGCTTTGGCAGCTCGGTTTCATGGGTGCCAGCCTGCTCAAAATGTGCTAATAACTGTTTTGCCGCACTTATTACTGGGTCAGGTAGGCCGGCTAATTGGGCCACCTGTATACCATAACTTTGATTGGCTGCACCATCTTTGGCCTGGTGGGAAAAGATCAAATGCTGTTGGCCTTTGTCGTGATGTTCGGTGGCGCCAAAGTGCAAATTTACCATTGAGTCCCACTCTTCAGCTTGTTGGGTTAGCTCAAAGTAATGAGTTGCAAAAAGGGTAAAGGCGCTGAGCTTTTCATGGATATACTGAATGGTGGCAGAGGCTAAAGCCAAACCATCAAAGGTGCTGGTACCGCGACCAATTTCATCCAATAACACCAAACTGTTATTGGTGGCATTATTAAGGATATTGGCGGTTTCTGACATTTCTACCATAAAAGTCGAGCGGCCAGAGGCTAAATCATCCGATGCGCCAATACGGGTAAAAATCCTGTCCACAGTGCCAATGGTGGCAGATTCTGCTGGCACAAAACAGCCGATATGGGCCAATAATACAATTAAAGCGGTTTGGCGCATATAGGTGGATTTACCGCCCATGTTTGGTCCAGTAATAATAATGGAACGGCGCGATTGATTCAGGCTTAAATCATTAGCAATAAAAGGCTCTTTTAAGTGGTATTCGACTACTGGATGTCGCCCTTTTTTGATGTCAATATTGGAATTCGAATTCAAAATAGGGCGATTAAATTGTAGGCTTTCGGCTCGCTCAGCAAAACAGGTTAATAAATCCAGTTCAGCAATGGTACTGGCGGTGGATTGAATTTCGGCTACGTATTGTTGCAGCTCTATAATTAATTCTTGATAAAGTTTTTTCTCCAGTGCTAAGGCTTTTGATTTGCTCGATAAAACCTTTTCTTCGTACTCTTTAAGTTCGGGTGTGATAAAACGCTCGTTGTTTTTTAAGGTTTGACGACGAATATAATGAGCTGGCGCTTGATCCGATTGAGCACGAGAAATTTCAATATAAAAACCATGCACCTTGTTATAGCCAACTTTTAAAGTGCTTAAGCCAGTTTGTTCTTTTTCCTGTTGCTCAAGTTTGAGCATAAAGTCACTGGCATTTGAGGCTAGATTTTTTAGTTCATCCAGTTCGGTATTAAAACCAATGGCAATCATGCCTCCATCTCGAATGACCATTGGTGGCTGTTCAACTATGGATTTTTTCAGCAACTCTTGAACATCGGGTAATGGATAAATCTGCTTAAGAAGATCTAAAGGTAAATTTTCAGATTCCAGTTGCTCTAAGATTTGTTGCGATTGCTCCAGCCCATGTTGTAAACGCTTTAAATCACGTGGATTGGCACTGCCTAATGCTACCCGAGTGACAATGCGCTCAATATCGGCAATGGAGCTAAGGGTTTCTTGCAGCGATACAAAACGATGCTCTGCTTGCAAGGATTCAACCGTATCAAAACGTTTATTAATAATGTTTTTATTGGTCAATGGTGCGTGCAACCAGCGCTTTAATAATCGTGCGCCCATAACGGTTTTGGTACTATTTAACACTTCAAATAAAGTGTTATTAACACCACCTTGTAAGTTTTCAGTAAGTTCTAAATTACGGCGAGTTGCCGGATCTAACGTCAATTGATCGGCGTCTTGCAAACGCTGCATTATGCGAATATGCGGCAATTGATTCAATTGAGTGTTTTTGGCATATTCTAAAACCGCACCAGCAGCACAAATGGCTAACTTTAGATCTTCACAGCCAAAAGAATCGAGACTGGTTACTTTAAAATGGCGAGTCAGCTTTTCCAGGTTTTGTTCATAATCAAAAGCAAAGTCAGGCTGCCACTTTATCGCAGTATCAAGATTTTGTATTAACTGCTGTTGTCCATTTTTTTGAAAAGCCTCGCTAATCACCATTTCTGCAGGCTTTAAGCGAAATAATTCGGCCTGAAAATCTGCTTTATTATCAAATTCCGATAACCAGAAGCGACCAGAAGCCATATCAATGCAGGCCAGGCCAAATTGATTATATTTTTGATAAGCAGAAGCCAGCAGTTGATCAGAATTGGCATCTAGCAGGTTTTCATCATAAAGGGTGCCTGGCGTAACAATGCGAACGACTTTTCTTTCAACAGGCCCTTTGCTGGTAGCCGGGTCGCCAATTTGTTCACAAATCGCAACCGATTCGCCAAGTTTGACTAAACGTGCCAGATATCCATCCACTGCATGGAAAGGTACGCCAGCCATAGGAATCGGCTCACCAGCAGAAGCACCGCGTTTGGTCAGGGTTAAATCCAACATTTCCGCAGCACGTTTGGCATCCTCATAAAACAGCTCATAAAAGTCGCCCATGCGATAAAACAATAGATAGTCAGGATGCTGCTGCTTAAGCTGCCAGTACTGGCGCATCATTGGAGTATGATGTTGTAAATCTGCAGCGGTTTGATCGCTTTTTTTACCGCTTTTTAGATCGGATTTAGCCATGTAAGAATTATTATATTATGATGCCAATAGTCAATGGGCTTTTGTTAATAAGCCTAAGCTTAACGGATCTGGCTTTAAACATAAATCATTTACGAGGTTATAAATTGGATTTTAAATCCCAGCTAGAAGTAATTGCACAAAAGTTAGTCGATAAAGGATTAATGGTGGTAACTGCTGAATCTTGTACTGGCGGTATGATCTCTGCTGCCTGTACTGATTTACCTGGAAGTTCTAAGTGGTTTGATAGAGCTTTTATTACTTATTCCAATCAGGCTAAACATGAAATGCTCGGTGTGCCTATGGAGCTTATCGAAGCTTGTGGTGCAGTATCTATGGATGTGGTTAAAAGCATGGCTAAAGGAGCCTATAACCGAGCAGGTAAGGGTAAACGCATTGCCATAGCGGTTAGTGGAATTGCAGGTCCTGATGGAGGCTCAGAAGGTAAGCCCATTGGCACTGTTTGGTTTGGTTATGCCCATGCATTAGGAGCGGGAGCACATAAAATAGTATTTGATGGAGATAGAGCTCAGGTGCGTCAGCAAGTCACTGAGCAGGCGATTAATTTAATTTCTAATTTAATAGAAGATTTTTAATCAGGATTTGAAATTCCTGCGAAAGCAGGAATCTGTATTTTGACGGTATCTACGCTTGCTGTAACCATATTTTCATATAGCTTGAAACATAAATGAGCTTTGTTTTTCGCCCCTCGGCGAGTTACTTTTCCAAACATGGAAAAGTAACTAAAAGATGTTTCCCCGAAATTCCCAGCCTGCGGCTACCCTCGCTCAGCCTCGAAACTTAACGCACCATGAAATACAGCACATCCCTGATGCTGAATTTCATTATTGCCATCATCCAGATGGCAATTGCTATTTCTCACCCTCACTCGGTGGGAATTAAAGGGGATTAAAAGCGCATGTTTGCACCAATTTCCCATAAAATTAGCCGAGTGATGAAAAGTTATAGCGTAAATTGGGCAGGGATAGCCCAATTTAGCAAAGACGAAACAGGAAGTTTCGTTTTGCGACGCGTTAAGTAACTTTTATGAACGAGGGAAGTGCGAAGCACCTAATTTTCGGGTGTCCTTTCTTTTGGTTCGTTTTCTTTGGACAAACAAAGAAAATGAATAAGAACTATTAACTATTTTCAAGTTTATTTACGTTTTTGAATTCAAGCTTGTTAAGTTCGTCGGATAGTGAGCCTCTTCCAAGATCGTTCCTCATAGATAAAGCACACTCTTTTAAATTTTTGATATTTGGAGAACTAATAAAAATATGTAAAAGCTTTTGCGTAGTATCCGACGAGAATAAAAGCATATTAAACCATTCTGCTTTTAGCTCTTCTAAAACATCAGTTTTTGATTTCAAATCTGGGCGATTAATTCTTATGGCACTTTTATTCGTCTCAAAATCATAAGCTGCATACATTAGTAAAATAATTACTCTATACCGGCTTTCTAAATCTTTTCTTAGGCTGGAATGTACAGCTTCATACTTCTTAAGTTTATGTTGTATTAAACTTGTTAATGCAGTACCAATTCCTAAGCCAGCAAATAGACCTGTTACTAGTGAGATCCAATTGGATAGTTCCATTATTATTGTCCTTCATTATTCTTAATTTAAACAAAAAACCGCTCAATGAGCGGCTTTTTGTTTTGTTAATTACCAACCACACTGACGATCTTTGTTTTGCTCGTCTAACCATGCTTTAAGTGGGGCATAGTACTCCAGTACGGCGGTAGCATCCATTTCTCTTTGACCAGTCATGGCTTCTAATGCATCAGGCCAGGGACGGGAAGCACCCATTTCCAACATAGCATTTAGTTTGGCACCAGCTTCTTTGTCACCATAGAAAGAACAGCGATGCAGTGGACCTTCGTTACCAGACATTTTGCACATGTCGCGGAAGAATTGGAATTGCAAAATATGTGCCAGGAAGTAACGCGAATAAGGCGTGTTACCAGGAATATGGTATTTAGCACCTGGATCAAAGTCGTTTTCACTACGCGCTACTGGCGGCTTCAAGCCTTGATATTTTTCACGTAAATCCCACCAGCCCTGATTGTAGTTTTCAGGAGCAATTTCACCATTGAAAACTTTCCAACGCCATTGGTCGACTAATAAACCGAATGGTAAGAAAGCGACTTTATCCAGTGCAGAACGCATCAATAGTGCAATATCTGAAGAGGCATCCGGTTCTTCGTCAATCAAGCCAATCTGTTTTAAGTATTTTGGCGTAATGGATAAAGCAACGGTATCACCAATCGCTTCGTGGAAACCATCATTAGCACTACCTTTATACAGCAATGGTTGGTTCATATAAGCACGTTGGTAGTAGTTGTGGCCTAACTCGTGGTGTACGGTTTGGAAATCATCAGCATTAATTTCAGTACACATCTTGATGCGGACATCTTCTTTATTATCCAGATCCCAAGCTGAAGCGTGACATTGTACATCGCGATCACGTGGTTTTACGAATAAAGAACGTTTCCAGAAAGTATCAGGTAATGGAGCGAAACCTAATGATGAGAAGAATTGCTCACCAGTTCTAACCATTTTCTTAACGGCTTTTTCTTTTTCAGCGTGAGTGACTACTTCGTGATCAACGCCATAGTACTTTTCCAACAATGGATTGATGTCGATACCTTTGCCGCCATTTTTTGGTCCAGCGATATCGTAAATATTGGCCCATTGCTGTGCCCACATATTACCGAACAAGTGGGCTGGAATAGGACCTTCTTTTGCTACCACTTCATCGCCGTACTTATCGTTCAACTCTGCACGAACGTGACAGTGCAGGGCATCATACAATGGCTTTACCTGGCCCCATAAGCGATCCAACTCTGCAGCGAAGTCATCCGCAGGCATATCGTATTTCGAACGCCACATAGCGCCAGTATCGGCATACCCCAGTTCTTTTGAACCTTCGTTAGCGATAGCAACCATTTCTTCATACAAAGGGCGCATTGGCTTGGAAATTTGACGCCAACCTTGCCAAGCCTTCAATAATTCTTCCGGATCGCGGGATTTCACTAGCGTTTGTGTTAATTCGCCAAGCGAACGACCATCAGGACTGCGGCCTTGAGCATAGATACTGTCTAACTTAGAAGTGATTTCAGCGAGCTTTTTAGTTTTAACATCGTCAGATGGTGCTGGCAAAGTCAGACCAAGTTTAATCATTTCCAGTTTACGTGCTACATCATAAGGTAAGTCTAAACCATTGAATTTCTTAGCTTCGTTAGCTAAATCTACGCCTAATTTAGTATAACGTTCACCAACTTCTGCATTTAGCGCAATGGTGTCTTCGGTAACAAAGTTAGCGTTAACCCAAGCGACTTTTGAACCGTAATCCGATAAGTCAGATAGTTCTTGTTCAGCGCGAGCGACAAATGCTGCCGCACCCTCGGCGGTTGGCGCCTTAGTTTTTTCAACGTGATCATTGACTCCATGAGGTTTGTCACCATTATTACAAGCAACTAAACCAAACAAAGCACTGATAATTAAAGTGCTGCTGATGCCTTTCCTAAAGTTTTTCATAGAATTCTGTTCTCTCTTCTATTATTCAGTGAGCTAAATGGCTCAAATATATAAATACCCACAAATATCCAACGAACTATTATAGCGGTTTTATAAAGGATTAGAAGTTAGTCACTGCTTATTTTATAGAGGACTTGTTTACTATTGAGCAGCAGTTTCCACACTATTAGCCGATTTAGCGGGTGAGTCTTGCTGCAGAATTGGGTACACTAAGCCAAATTTTCATGGCAGCGATATTGAGCTGCAATTTAGGAGTTATTTTTCCTATGTATGGCCCTCTAATGCTGGATTTAGAAGGATTTACTTTAAATGCCCGCGAAATGGATTTGCTGAAAAATCCAATGGTTGGCGGTTTAATTCTTTTTACCCGAAACTTTGCTTCCACTAATCAAATAGCCGATCTGTGTATGGCGGTTCGTGAAGAGTCGGCAGGCGATATTATTATTGCAGTGGATCATGAGGGAGGCCGTGTACAACGTTTTCGTGAAGGATTTAGTGCCATTCCACCAATGGGTGAAATCTTGCAGCAAACTAAAGATATTAAGCTGGCCAAGCAAAAAGCCTATGGCTGGGGTGCCATGATTGCGATGGAAGTGCAGGCGGTAGGGATCGATATTAGTTTTGCACCTGTTTTAGATCTTAATCGTGAAGTTAGTGAAGTGATTGGTGATAGAGCTTTTTCGGGTCATGTAGATGAAGTAATTGAGCTTGGCCGAGCCTTCATCAAAGGTATGAACGATTATGGTATGGCAACTACCGCTAAACATTTCCCAGGCCATGGTTCGGTTCGCGCCGATTCGCATATTGAAATCCCGGTAGATGATAGACCGCGTGAGCAAATAATCTCACAAGATATGCGCGTTTTTTCTGAGCTTATTTATGAGTATCAAGCGGTGATGCCTGCACATGTGATTTATCCTGCTATAGATAAGCATCCAGCAGGTTTTTCAGAAATATGGCTTAAAGACATTTTAAAGCAACAGCTGGGTTTTGAAGGTGTTATTTTTAGTGATGATTTATCAATGGAAGGCGCAACTGTGGCGGGGGATTACCATGCCCGTGCCGATATTGCTTTAGCTGCCGGTTGCGATATGGTTTTGGTTTGTAATCACCCTGTAGAGGCACAGGAGTTGGCAGATGCCGATAAACTCTCTGTGAACACAGAAAATTCTGCACGAATAGCGAAAATGGCTGGACAGGATTTGAACTATAATTTGGCCAATGTTCAAGCTTCCGATAAGTGGAGTCAAATCCATAGCCAACTGACTTAAACCTTATTAATACAACCATTTTTATGACTACCACACTTACTGAAACCACGTCGAAATTAGAGCAATGGATGGCATCTTTACCCAGTTATTGGCAACTAATTGCCATAGCCATCATTACCATTTTGGCTTATTTAATTTGGCGTTTTATTAATAGCCGTTTGGCGAAGCGTTTTAATACTACCAAAAACCTTTGGGATGATGCGATCCTGCATGCTTTGAACAAACCGATATCAATGGCCATTATTATCATTGGTTTTTTGTTTGGTTTGGAGTCTGTACAAAATACTTATCTAGAAGAAGCGGTGCTTTCAAGTGAAATGCTTGCTAGTTTAAAAAGAGTACTAGTGGTATTTGCAATTGCTTTGGGCCTTATTCGACTAATTAATAAAGTCGAGCTAACGGTACTCGATAGTGATAGCAGTTATGAACTGAAACTAGACGAAACTGGTGTTTTAGCTGTCAGTAAATTATTAAGACTAATTGTTATTGTCATCAGTATCTTAATAGTTTTTCAATTACTAAATATTCCTATCGCAGGCGTTCTAACTTTTGGTGGCATTGGCGGTATTGCGGTTGGTTTTGCAGCAAAAGACATATTAGCTAACTTTTTTGGCGGTTTAATGATCTTTTTGGATAAACCCTTCAAGGTAGGTGACTGGATCCGATCGCCAGATAAAGAAATTGAAGGAACTGTAGAAAATATTGGTTGGCGCCAAACACGAATCAGAACTTTTGATAAACGACCTTTATATGTTCCTAATGCGACCTTTACTAATATTTCAGTAGAAAATCCTTCTCGCATGACAAATCGTAGAATCAATGAGGTTATCGGTTTACGTTATGATGATTGGAATAAAGTAGAAACTATCGTTGAAAAAGTCAAAGCCATGCTGCTGGCACATGAGGATATAGACCAAAATGCCACTTTAATGGTGAACTTTGATAAATTTGCAGCCTCATCTTTGGACTTTTTCATTTATACCTTTACCAAAACTCGTGATTGGGCGGAATACCATCAAATTAAACAAGATGTATTGCTAAAGATTATGGGTATTATTGAGCAAGAGGGCGCGGAGATAGCTTTTCCAACATCAACTTTATATGTCAATAACTCGCAATTAGAGGCTAATAATGAGCAAAGAAACTGAACAGCAAACTGATAGCTTCACTCAGCTCTCACCTTTAACGCCAAGAGAAGAGTTAATTGCCAAACTCAATGGTGAAACTGCTATCGTAGCCTGGCATGAAATTGAACGTTTTTTTGCCAAAGGTAATTTGCTGTTAGTAGAGAAGGGCGTTGATTTGATTAATTGTGCTGCCGATATGTCATTGGATAATGGTGAAGAAATTGGCAAATTGATTAACGAAGAAAAAATCCAGGCTATGCCAATAAAATTTGTCAAAGCTAACTGCAAGCCTGAAACTGAGTTTTGGACTGTAGTGGTAGCACCTTATGTTTTGGCACAGTTGAAGTAGTTATTGGATATAACATCAAAACTAATTATCTATCGCTGTCACCAGAAGATGAGAAACGTGAACCACTAATCATTGTTAACGTTTTGTTCCTGGCGTCTTAATCTTTTCTGGTTAGAGCGTTGATTTTTGATGACTTAGATCCTAGACTCTAAACCATAAATTTGAGATGGACTTCAAATATAAGCGCTTCAAAGAAGTCCAAATAATAAAAAGGGATCCCTATGAAAAAGTTTTTGTTTCTCTCTCTATGCCTATTTTTTGTTTCATTACTGTTTGTGAATGTTAAAGCCGAAGACCCACCCGGTACGGAGTATTCTATCGGTTCACGTTCGGCGAATATTGATTTAATGGGTAAGGATTTATGGTTTCCCACAAAAGATGCTTTAGAAACGTTTGCTCTTGGTTATTGGGAAAGATGTACCGACCAAACAGGTTACTATGGTGACCAATATTACAATGTGTATTGTGAGAAGAACGAAGAAAAGAGCAATGATAGTTACTTTTACTGGGATGTTTATGGCACTTTCCGAACCAATAGCTCTGTAGTGCCAGATTTTCACACTAAGATAGGTCGAACAAAGATTAATAGTTATGCCAAGCGCACCATTCCTCCTAAATGCCATTGTACGCAGAACCATAATGCAGCAACCAATAGTTGTGAGTCTCGTGATGTGACTTGGAATGGTGGCGAGGAGCAAAGTATCAGTGGTGCAGCCAAGTTGTTACTGTCCGATGCAAACAATCAAGGACTTCGCTGTTCGATAAAAATAGCCGATGATGGTTGTGCAGAAGGGCCGATTAAAAACCTTGATAAGACGGGCAATCCAATTAGTTGTGCTTCGGGTCGTAAGCTGCAGCTGGAAACCGATTATCAATCGAGTGTAGGTTCATTAAGCTTTACCCGCAGTTATATCAATAATCCGGATGAGAATTACACGGGGACCCTTCAGGCCGATTTCCCGAGTGTGACCGATGATGTGCAGTTGATTGTAGATGGTCATTTTGCTGATAATACAACCTTTTGGCAGGCCAATGTGCCACAATTAGAACGTTTCTATGGCTTTGTTAGTTTTAATTCAGGAAGCGGTACTCGTCGTAACTTTAATGGCTCTTTAGCATTCAATGGCCATACTGGTAGCTTAACCGAGAGCAATGGGGTCACCATTCACACCAGTCCAGGCGGTACTCAATACCATTTTGACAGCAACGATAAGCTGATTAAAAAACGGTACCGTAATGGGCAATACCAGGACTTTACGTATCCTACCGCCAATCAGTTATTGATTACCGATAATTTTGGTCGTCAGCTAAGCATTGTTTATACCAATGTAACCTTACCTTCGGGGACTACTAAACAGTTGGTGTCCTCATTCACCGACCCGGCCGGCAATGTCTATCGTTATGAGTACGACAGTCATGCCATGTTAAGCAAGGTTATCTTTCCGGATGAGACACCAAGTGATAGCAGTGATAATCCGTTTAAGACGTATCAGTACCACCGTTTGGCTCGAGGTAATCAAGGGCTGGTGGGGCTTCACGATGAACTGGGTCATGATTATGCCCGCTGGACCTATGATGCGGCTGAGCGTGCTACTTCATCGAGTCATGCCGGACAAGCGGATTGGGTGTCGATTAGTTACACCAATCCCACGGCGGGTTCAGATATTCGTCACAGTCGAGTGACGCACTACCGGGAAGGCAATCAAAAACGCATCACGGATTATCAGTTTAAGCGTTTAAACGGTGCTAACAAACCGGTGAGCATTAAAGACCAGGCCTGTACCGGTTGTGCGGTGGGTGAAACCACCTATGACTACGATACGGCGGGCTATTTGAGTCAAATTAACCATGCCGACGGTACCGTGACTCAATACCAATACAATGCCCGTGGTTTGCAAACATCGCGCACCGAAGCCTTTGGTACACCACAGGCCAGAACCATCACAACTACATGGTATGGCAGCTATAACTTGCCCCTAACGGTGGATGAGCCGCAACGCTTAACGACTTACTCCTACGATGCCAATGGCAATCTGCTATCGCGTTCGGTCAAGGACAAAGCGACCCATGAAACCCGAGCGGTGGCTTATACTTACAACGCCGTAGGCCAAGTGCTCACCGTGGATGGACCGCGCAGCGATGTGTCAGACGTGACTACGTATGAATACGATGCTTCCGGTAACGGTAACCTCATTAAAGTCACCAATGCATTGGGCCATCAAACCCTGATTACCAGTCATGATGCGCACGGTAAGCCCTTATCGGTTACTGACCCCAATGGCACTATCACCAGCCTGAGCTACCATCCACGCGGTTGGCTCACCTCCATTACCACTGATGGCGATACCACCACTTACACTTACGATAAAGCCGGGCAACTTAAAAGTGTGACCCTGGCTAATGGGGTGGTTTTAAACTATGAATACGATGCGGCCCAGCGCTTAAGCGCGATTGTGGATGCTGCGGGTAATCGTATGGAGTACAGCTATGACTACATGAGTAACCGCACCAAAACGGAGATTAAAGACGCT
>JANQSG010000028.1 GCA_028284185.1 Kangiella sp. | reverse complement strand
AGCGTCTTTAATCTCCGTTTTGGTGCGGTTACTCATGTAGTCATAGCTGTACTCCATACGATTACCCGCAGCATCCACAATCGCGCTTAAGCGCTGGGCTGCATCGTATTCATAGTTTAAAACTACCCCATTAGCCATGGTCACGGTTTTGAGTTGTCCGGCTTTATCGTAAGTATAAGTGGTGGTATCCCCATCAGTGGTAATGGAGGTGAGCCAACCGCGCGGATGATAGCTCAGGCTAGTGATAGTGCCATTAGGGTCAGTGACCGATAAAGGCTTACCGTGCGCATCATGACTGGTGATTAAAGTTTGATGGCCTAACGCATTAGTGACTTTAATGAGGTTACCGTTACCGGAAGCATCGTATTCATAAGTAGTCACGTCTGACACATCACTGCGCGGTCCATCGACGGTGAGCACCTGCCCTACCGAATTGTAAGTATAAGCCACCGTTCGGGTTTCATTGGTCGCTTTGTCCTTGACCGAACGTGATAGCAGATTGCCATTGGCATCGTAGGAGTAAGTCGTTAAGCGTAAAGGCTCGTCCACCGTTAAGGGCAAGTTATAGCTGCCATGCCATGTGGTACTAATGGTTCTGGCCTGAGCCGTACCAAAGGCTTCGGTACGACTAAGCTGCTGTCCTTTGGTGTTGTATTGATACTGGGTCACGGTACCATCGGCATGGTTAATTTGACTTAAATAGCCCGCCGTATCGTAGTCATAGGTGGTTTCGCCCACCGCACAACCGGTACAGGCAGAATATCCCATCGAGGTGATTTTATTAGTCCCGTTTTTAAGCTCAAATCCGTAAGTGGCTTCTGAATAATTAGTCGCATCCCGATAAAAACGAACCTTACTTTGTCCTGATGCGGTATTGCTATAATCGATGGTCGCTTTAATTGCACCGCCAGCATGCTCAGTAGAAGTGGCACGATTTTGATTATCGTATCCATAAGTGGCATAAGTATTATCCAGTTCATCCTTAACATTGATTAAGGCATGCGTATAGGTTCGGTCATCATAGAGATACGCTTTAAACGGATTGTCCGTTAAGTCACCACTGGTAGCATCAGGATAAGTAACTTTAGTGATATAGCCTTTGGCATTATGCTCATAAAGATACTCATTGCCCGCTGGGTCAATAAACTTATTGATAACCCGCTTTGAAGTTTGGTTAGTGATGGGAACAACCGTGTAGAACAACTCTACCATGCGACCAAAATTGTCCGTTATCACTGCATGGTTTGAAGAAGGATAACTGATGGTTTGACTTTGACCATTTCTGAAAGTTTTAGACGTTAAGCGTCCTTCGCTATCAAATTGATATACCGTACCAGCCAGGCTAGTGTATTGATAGCCGGAGCCATTATCAGCAAGAGTGCCGTTGCGTGCTCTACCCGTTGACCAGGCAGAGTTTTTATACAAGAAGTTTTTGCTTCTACCCGATGGCATCGAAAGACTGGCAACTTTAATACCCGAATATTCGGTATTAATGTTCAGATACGGCATCCCTTCAACTTGCCATTCATGCGTAGCAATATTAACATTACCACCGTATAAATAATGAGGAGGCTTGCTTTCTGAGCGAGCAGCAAAAACCTTATCCCCTAGCTGCTGTGGTAATTCGTTGGAAAAATACGTGCGAGTGAAGTTGAGATTACCGACCGATGACGCATAATCTTGCTCTGACTGGCGTTTGACCCCGCTGGTACAATTAATCGGATTATTAACCTCAGGAGAAATTACCGAGGAGGCATCGCCATCACATTGCTCAGGCTTCGGGGTATAGCATTGATTGCCCTGATTATTTGGCCCGCTGATGATTTCCAGAATACCCGTAATTGGATCGAAACCTGAACCGCCATCGGTTAAACTGCGCAATACACACTGACCATCGATTAAATCTTCTGTGCAATCGCATTCAAAATCTTTATAGCACTGATCAATTTTACCGTTATTATCGGAGTCTATACCCCTAGGATGACTCGCAGGACAGGTGAGTTCGTTATCTAAACTCCACTTGACCCACAACATATACTTAGGACGCTCATATTTACCACATCTAAACTCGTAGGTAGTTGCTGAATGAGGGCCGGTTAAGGGCCATACCCATTCGCTAGAGTAAACATTCTCATCTGGACAATATTTGGCAGCTAATGGTTCTACAGCACTCTTTGCTTCTGACACACTAATATGAATAGATACCCAATTACCATTATCAACAGCGATGTACCTGTCTACGATTCTAGAGTCTGGTGAAGTCCATTCGGAGTCAGCTTGTAAAGCAATAGAAAATAAATAAATGGATAAAAAAAGAATAGAATATTTCATAGAGATCCCTTTTTATTATTTGAACTTCTTTGAAGCGTTTATATTTGAAGTCCATCTCAAATTTATAATTTAAAGTCTAGGATCTAAGTCATCAAAAATCAATAGAGTCACCCTCAAAATATTTTAGATATGATAACGCTACCAATTTATAGAATGCACTATTGGTTGTTAGTTTCTAAGATGATATGGCACCTTTCAGCATTAAAAAAATAAGTGTTTAGGCACCTTACTTTTACTGACTTATTTATCAAATACCTTTTTCCTCTAATTTTTTTTATTCGCCCATCATCTAATTCAACAATAAGCTTAAGATCTGATTGACCAAAACCTCTATTAGATTCTGTAGAGATTGATTTTACGAAACCATCGAAAGTTTTTTCTGAACCTTGTTTAGTCAAAGATAAAGAAATTATAAATCCAGAAAGAAAGAACAAAACAATAAAGGCAAAAATCATTTGCCCCCGGTGCGTATGCCAATATATAGAATTCATAAAAACTCTTGCAAATACTGATACTTAGGCGTTAATTCACCTTTATAGGTAATCACCGCTTGTTTTAAGTCATCGGGCAAGCCACACTCCTCAAATGGCTTGGATAAATCCATTGCCATAATTTGTGGAGCATAGGTTTTTAGTGCTGCAGAAAAATCATTAGAGGCATCAATCGGTAATTCACAAGGCAAGTTATCGATCGACATAACTGTAATGCCGTCCCAGGAAATTCCATCGATCGATTCATCCCTTTCCACATTGTAAGTAAAGGCTGGGTTATCAATATCCGAGGCTTTAGTGGTGCATTCCAGACTGCCGTTAATGTCACAGGAAATATCGCCAACCACTAATGGTAATTTATCTTTATTGGCTAGCATACGTGCTTTATCTAAATGCTTTGGGTATTTTTCTTCCCAGTAAGGTGTTTGCAATAAGATATTAAATTGTCCCAAAATTTGATCGAATGAGCTTTCGTAAGCTTCAATACCCTGCTCTATAAAATCATTCATAGCAAAAGCTTTTTCCTGCTTGTGACGATTAATATGACGCGAAGAAAGCACTGCAAAAAAACTACCCTTTGGCAAATTTCCCGCCAGGAAATCTTCGGCTGACACTTGTGGCAAACCCAACCATTTGCACACTTCAATTGAGCCTTTGCCTACTTTTCCAGTACCAATCACTAACGCTCGAATCGGCTCACCTTGCTGCAAGTCATAGTCCGCTAAATGCTGTTTTAATTGTTCAACAGTTCCATAATTATAAGTCATTTTTAGATTCGACAATGGCGTTTCAAAACCTTTTTGCGCCAGCTTTTGACCCAAAACATGGAAACTATCCACTGCACCAGCAATTCCGGCATAACGACCAAAGGCAATGGTTCTCTGTCCGGTTACTGGATCAATAATTGGTTCATAGTCTAAAAGCGTTGCTTTTTCGTCTAAAAACTTCTGCAACAAGGGCATGTTATAGTCTTGGCCTTTAATGGTATGGGAAAAAGCCAGATGCACCTGACCATATTTAATTGAATCAACAGGCGGCTCTTTAATCCCTAAAACAAATTCTGCATTATCCGGATGAGCAGGATACTTGGCACCGGCATCTTGATACTCCTGATCAGAAAAAATACGCACATCACATGACTCAAGCTCAATATCCAAACCTTGCTCAGTTAAAACTTTAACCGCTTCTGGCGTTAAAGGCGCTCGCCTTTCCCACTGATTTTTATGCTCTTTGCGAATAATGGTTTTTAACATTCCTGATCTCTACTATTAATCATTTTTACTGGAAATATCGGTATGAATATCAATCTGATTTTTTAAGCTTTCTTTATCATTAGAGGAGACACCCTGAAAGTCACTTCTTAGTTTTTTAGCGGTCATCAGCTCACCATCTTTAGAGATGGTAAATGGTTCATCCTGTTGTTCTGAGT
Source organism: Kangiella sp. (assembly GCA_028284185.1). Taxonomy (GTDB): domain Bacteria; phylum Pseudomonadota; class Gammaproteobacteria; order Enterobacterales; family Kangiellaceae; genus Kangiella. Next base: position 23,331 of record JANQSG010000028.1, on the reverse strand, counting down.
AACGTGCTTTATACAACATTATGGCTTGTATGCAGGATTCTCTTTGCTTCTCACTCAAGTGATTACCATCCGGCCATTTACCCGTTTCCACTGCTTCGGAAAAGCGCTCAATCATCTCAGGTGTCAAAGAGTCAATAAGTTTTGAATAGTCCACAAAAGTGTCATTAATAAGCCATAAGAAAGTGGCGCAATTATGCTTTATTTTGCAGTTAGATTCCAGTTTACAGCCAAAATCCCTCTGCTATCATAATGGCTAATTTTGAAAGCCTAGTGAAAACTCGATCTATATGGAACTAAAAGCAAATTCACCTCAAGCCTGGTTAGATGCTGTGATGGCAGACTTTAACCGATTTTTGCAAGATCACGCTTCTTGCGAAAAAAAAGCTTCTGGAATGGCGCTATCATTTATATCACACTATCCTGATAAGCCGGACTTGATTAAAGCCATGATGGATCTGGCTTTAGAAGAGCTGAATCATTTCAAACAGGTTTATGCCATTATGGAGAAACAAGGGGTAGCTTTGGTTGCGGATGTAAAAGATCCTTATATCAATCAGCTAAAAGATTTGATTGGGCAAGGCCGAGAGCAATATCTTATCGATCGGTTACTGATAGCCGCTATTGTGGAAAGACGTGGTCATGAGCGTTTTGGGATGATCGCAAAAGCCTTACCTGAAGGAAAATTAAAAGACTTTTACCGCGTGATCACTCGTAGCGAAGCTAAGCATTATGAGTTATTTTTAGAATTAGCTCATCAGTATGCGGAAACAGTAGATGTTAAGGCCCGGCTTGAAGAACTTTTAGAAGCCGAAGCAGAAATTATCAAACAATTACCGCCTCAAGCACTTTTGCATTAATATTTAGACCGTTTATTGTTTGGGATGTAAATCCTTTTCCAGTTCCTGTAACTTTTGTCGAATTACTACAATATTATGCAGAATATCTTCTTCCGTTTTTTGGGTCCGCTCTAACACTTCTTTTTGCTGTTTTATTTCATCCAGATTATTAATCACCAAAGCAATAAAAAGGTTAATAATAATAAAGGTGCCAATGACGATAAAACTGACATAATAAATCCAGGCCCAGTCATGATTAGCCAAATCCAAATACATCACCTTAGTCCAACCTTCTAAAGTAACCACCCTGAAAAGCGTTAATAGAGAGGTACCTAAATCACCCCAAAACTGTGGATTCGATTCATGAAAAAAGTGATAACCAGCAACGCCGTAAATATAGAACAGAACCAGCATCAACAAAACCACATGAATCATAGATGGAATGGTTTTCAGCAAAGTGCTGACAATTAACCGCAGCTCAGGCAAAGCTGATACCAAACGGGCAACTCTTAATAAACGCAATAAGCGCCCTATCATGGCAAACTGACCAGCAAAAGGAATCAAGGAAAAGACTACGATAGAAAAATCAAACAGATTCCAACCATCACCAAAATAACGTTTAAATTGCGGTGCTACCGCATAAATTTTTAACACTGCTTCAATAACAAAAATGCCTAAAACGACTCTATTAGCCCATTTTATCCACTCTAAAGAAACTGCAGACAGCCCTTTTATGGTTTCCAAACCAATTAATGTAGCGCTTAACAAAATAACGCCAATAATGAAATATTCGAAACCTTTACTGTTTACTAACCTGGCGATTTTAGTTTGCATTGAATTAAAAATTGTCAAATAAATTGCGGCAAAAATAGCATTTATCTCATCATCATTCAATTGAAGCTTTTATTGGATGTTAAATATACTCAGTAATTTTTTACTGTTACAACTCCATACGAAACCTGAATCCGTACTCATCTAATGTAAACCTGTGATATCCACTGCATAAAGTTCGAATGCAGGGCAAGAAGTTCGACATTCGGCTTCGCACTTGTCAAATCCCCTCCTTGCGGTCCCCGTTTGCTCCGTTAAATACAGGTATAAAAAAACCCTGAACAAGTCAGAGCTTTTAATATGGCGCGCATGGAAGGAGTAATCGGCTTCGCCTCGCCCTAAAGGGCTGTCGTCGCCAAGCTCCAACATTCAAATGCTTTGCATTTGTCAAACCTCCTCCCTACGGTCTCCGGTTCGACTCTTAATCTTCGAGCATAAAAAAACCCTGAACAAGTCAGGGTTTTTAAAATGGCGCGCATGGAAGGAGTCGAACCTCCGACCGCCTGGTTCGTAGCCAGGTACTCTATCCAGCTGAGCTACATGCGCTTTGAGGGCGGTATTATGCCACCAGCCTGATATAAGTCAATCACCTTTTGAAAAGATTTATGACAGCTTTAGCAGTTGCATTCACCTAAATTTTTTAGAAGGAATTACAAAATATCAAGTACTTTGTCGGCCCCTCTTATTATCGCTCTAAAGCGCGATAATGGCGGTGAAGGAGGATTATAAAATGATTCACATCATTTTACCCTAACGGGCCAGACTAAAGTCTGTTCAAAATACTGCGTATTTTGTCGAACCCTCTTCTCGGGCTCTCATCCTGTTCACCTTTTATCGCTCTAAAGTGCGATAATGGCGGTGAAGGAGGGATTCGAACCCTCGATACCGGATTAGGGTATACTCCCTTAGCAGGGGAGCGCCTTCAGCCGCTCGGCCACTTCACCTAAATCGCGAGCGAGATATTACCTGATCTAAAAGATAATGCAATATCTAAATCGCGATTTTTGATGACTTTTTCTAACCTTTTAACCTGAATTCCAGGTTAATACTTATATTCATCATTTGGCACAAAAGCAGGCTGTTCACCATATTGTTGAGCATTCTTTTCGTGCTGAATTCTCATGTAAATTTCTTCACGATGCACCGCCACTTCTTTCGGAGCATTAATACCAATACGCACTTGATTACCTTTCACGCCAAGAACTGTCACAGTGATTTCATCACCGATCATCAGAGTTTCGCCAACACGACGAGTAAGAATTAACATATAACTCTCCCTAAAACCTTTCTACTACAAATCTAAAAAATGCCTTTCGGCTACTATTATCTACAAAATAACTATCTACAAAAAACACTGGATCCTCCAGTGTCTGTAATTTTAACAATTTAATGCAAATATGACTAGAAATTAATCTATTAATCAAGCTTTGATTTGATCCAGGGTACAACTGAATCCAAAGCTGCCGGTAAATCAGTTTCATCTTTGCCCCCAGCCTGCGCCATATCCGGGCGACCACCACCCTTACCGCCAACCTGCTGCGCCACCATATTGACCAATTCCCCGGCTTTAACTTTGGTGGTTAAATCTTTGCTCACTCCAGCAATCAGACTCACCCGCCCTTCTTTTGCTACAGCCAGCAACACAATTGAAGAACCTAATTTATTCTTAAGTTGATCTTGAATATCACGTAAGGCTTTGGCCTCCACTCCTTCTAGCTTAGATACCAATACCTTAATCCCTTGTACATCAATAGCCTGTGAAACCAAATCACTACCTTGACTGGAAGCCAATTTGGATTGCAATTGCTCAATGGTTTTTTCTAGTTGGCGTGTTTTATCCATTAATTGCGAAACTTTATCAGCAGCCTGACCAGCATCCGATTTTAGTAAACCGCCAATGGTAGTAAGAGCTTTTTCACTCAACTGCATCCAGGCCACTGCACCCTCACCGGTTACTGCTTCAATACGGCGCACCCCAGCAGCAATACCTGCCTCAGAGGTAATCTTGAATGGGCCTATATCACCCGTACGCTCCACATGGGTACCGCCACAAAGCTCCACCGAAAATGGCGACATGGTTAATACTCGAACTTCATCACCATATTTTTCACCAAATAAAGCCATAGCGCCTTTTGCTTTAGCAGTATCCATATCGGTTAGTTCAACAGCTACCGGATGATTTTCATAAATTTTTTGATTGACCAAAGCTTCGATCTGGTTCAATTCTGCTGGCGTTACTGCTTCTGTATGTGAAAAATCGAAACGCAATTTATCCGGTTCAACTAACGAGCCTTTCTGTTGCACATGACTACCCAGTAGCTCACGCAAAGCAGCATGCATTAAATGAGTTGCCGAGTGGTTACGCATAGTATCCTGGCGTAATTTAGCATCCACTTCGGCAGTTAATTCTGCTCCAGTGTTAATGCTACCCGACTGCAAATAGCCAATATGGGCAATGGCATCGCCTAGTTTCTGGGTATCCTCAACTATAAACTTAAATTCGTTGCCTTCTAAAACACCTTTATCCCCTACTTGACCACCAGATTCGGCATAAAACGGCGTATTCTTTAATATCACAATGGCCTTATCGCCATGATTAATGCTATCAACTTCAGTATCGTTTTTAAGTAGTGCCGTCACTACTGAGCTTTGAGTTAAATGGTCATAGCCAGTAAATTCTGATTGTTCATCAATGGATAGATTGTCGTTATAATCCACTCCAAAATTACTGGCAGCACGCGCTTTTTCACGCTGTGCTTCCATCGCTAGTTCAAAGCCATGCCAATCGATTTCCAATTCTTTTTCGCGTGCAATATCAGCGGTTAAATCTTTCGGAAAACCAAAAGTATCGTATAGCTTAAATACGGTCTCACCGGCAATTACTTTCGAAGAACCTGTTTTACCAGAGATTTCTGCAATATCAGCTTCTAAAATTGCCATACCACGATCCAGCGTTTTGGCAAAAGCTGCTTCTTCTTTAGCAAGCACTTTAACAATAAAGTCGTACTGCTCATTAAGCCCAGGATAAGCTTCTCCCATTTCTTTCACTAATGGCTTAACTAGATCAGCAAAGAAGGCTGCTTTTTCCCCTTGAGAGCCTGCACCAAGCTGATGCCCATGCCGAATAGCGCGACGCACAATGCGGCGCAGCACATAACCTCGCCCCTCATTCGATGGCACCACTCCATCGAGCACCATAAAAGCACAGGAACGGATATGATCGGCAATCACACGCAAAGACTTATTATCCAGGTCTTTAACATTCAATAAATCAGCACTGGCTTTAATCAAATTCTGGAAAATATCAATTTCATAGTTGCTGTGTACATTTTGCATAATGGCTGCGATACGCTCCAGCCCCATGCCGGTATCCACCGAGGGTTTCGGTAAGGGTTCCATAGTGCCGTCTTTATGGCGATTATATTGCATAAAGACCAGATTCCAGATTTCAATAAAACGGTCGCCATCTTCTTCCGGTGTACCCGGAGGGCCGCCCCAGATATGCTCGCCGTGATCATAAAACACTTCGGTACAGGGACCGCACGGGCCGGTATCACCCATTGCCCAGAAGTTATCCGAAGCATAGCGCGCACCTTTATTGTCACCAATACGACTAATACGCTCTTCAGGAAAATCTATCTCTTTCGTCCAAATATCAAAAGCTTCCTGATCTTCTTGGTAAACCGTAACCCAAAGTTTTTCTTTTGGTAGCTTTAAAATTTCGGTTAAAAACTCCCAGCAAAAATTAATAGCATCCTGCTTGAAATAATCACCGAAAGAGAAATTACCTAACATTTCAAAGAAGGTATGGTGGCGCGCGGTATAACCGACATTTTCAAGATCATTGTGCTTACCACCAGCACGCACACATCGTTGTGAGCTGGTTGCGCGAGTATAGCTACGTTTATCAGTGCCTAAAAAGCAATCTTTAAACTGCACCATACCCGCATTGGTAAACAGCAAAGTAGGATCATTGACTGGCACTAATGGACTCGAATCCACCACTTGATGGCCCTTCGACTCAAAGTATTTTAAAAATGCATCACGAATTTGGTTCGTTGTCATAAAATTTTGCTGGCTCACACTAGCACCTTCATACTCTATTTCTTTTTAAGTTTCTTAACTAATTATTTGATTTTACAAGTAACTTACGTCATTGCGAGTGTAGCGAAGTAATCTCTATATTTTTATTGTTGAGCATTAAGAGATTGCCGCGAGCCTTATGGCTCTCGCAATGACAAGCTATTCTTCTCATTTCTAATCTTCAGGACTTTGACTAAAGATCCAGTTAATAATATCGAAATCAAAACCGCGATACTGCAAAAAACGGCTTTGTTTGGCTTTTAACTTCAAGTCATTCCCCGGTAGTTGATTATATTTCTTTTGCCAAATTTCTAAAGCTATTTGGTACCAATCAAGCGCCATTTCTTCATATATCTGGCTGATTTTCGACTCGCTAATACCTTTTTGCTGCAATTCCTGCGAAATTCGTCTTTGGCCATAGCCTGAACCGCTACGCATCCGCACATAACTTTCTGCAAACCTGTCATCAGATTGTAGGCCTCTTTCGGCCAATCGATCCAGATAAGCTTCAATTTCTTCGCCTTCATAACCACGGATTTTTAACTTATTAATAAGCTCACGCCGGGAATGTTCCCGGCGTGCTAATAGATCCATAGCAATATGTTTATAGTCTCTTTGAGACTTTCTGAAAGCCATTAGTTGAACATTTAAGCTTCTACTTCTTCCTCAGAATCTTCATCATTTGAAGCCGTTACTAATAACATATCACGCAACTTGGTTTCAATTTCCTCTTTAATTTCAGGATTTTCTTTCAGGAAGTTAATCACGTTTTGCTTACCCTGACCGATCTTATTACCGTTATAGGCATACCAGGCACCAGACTTATCGACCAGATCGTGTTTTACACCCCAATCCAAAATCTCGCCTTCCAAAGAAGAGCCTTCGCCGTATAAAATTTGGAACTCCGCTTGCTTAAACGGTGGTGCCACCTTATTTTTCACCACCTTAACTCGGGTTTCGTTACCAATAATCTCGTCGCCCTGTTTTATTTGACCAATACGGCGAATATCCAAACGTACTGAGGCATAAAATTTCAATGCATTACCGCCAGTAGTGGTTTCTGGCGAACCAAACATAACGCCAATTTTCATACGGATCTGGTTAATAAAAACACAAAGAGTATTGGAACGCTTGATATTGGCGGTCAATTTACGCAAAGCCTGCGACATCAAACGCGCCTGCAAGCCCATGTGCGAATCACCCATTTCACCTTCAATTTCCGCTTTTGGTGTTAACGCTGCAACCGAGTCGACCACTAAAATATCCACAGCACCTGAGCGCACCAGCATATCGGTAATTTCCAGTGCCTGCTCACCCGTATCTGGCTGAGAAACGATTAGATCATCCAAGTTTACCCCTAGCTTTTCAGCATAAATCGGATCCAATGCGTGCTCTGCATCAACAAAGGCAGCAGTTCCGCCAGCAGCCTGACAGGATGCAATCGCTTGTAATGCCAGCGTGGTTTTACCAGAAGACTCAGGACCATAAATCTCAACGATACGGCCTTTTGGCAAACCACCTATTCCCAGTGCGATATCAAGACCGAGTGAGCCAGTCGAAACAGTTTCGATACCTTTGGCAGCGCTGTTATCACCCAAGCGCATGATCGAACCTTTACCAAACTGACGCTCGATTTGCGTTAATGCGGCGCCAAGTGCTTTCTTTTTGTTTTCATCCATTGTGGATACCTACCTAATCTTTATTGAATACGAGCTACTGCGCTTGCAATCTGGGTGTTAAAACTTTGCTAAAAATCCTCATTTATGTATATAAACTCCGGTATTTCGCAAAATTTTGCCTACAGCTTGCATCGCTTGCTACTTTCTCTGTTAATCTTAATAAATCGCTGGGAAGCAGTCGCTGATTATTTCATAAAATCATGCCTTTGGTAATAGTCATTTCCAATCAATTAGTTAAGAAATTCGCTATTAGTGTTGTAAGTCATTAATATTTCGTTTGCAGTCATGTCAGGGCCAAAAATCTTGCCTGTGAATCTTAATATTAAACTGCTAGTTACCTTGACAAGATATTCACTTGCTTGCTTTTAAGTTATAGTTATACCATTAACTGGAATACATTAGGTTTGCCATGAAGAAATTATTTTTTGTTATTTTGATTTTTGCGTTTAATAGCGCTTATGCCAGTAATTTTGTCGGTCAGTTAGCGCCAAGTTTTAAGCTGATGGCGCAAGACGGTAGCCATAAATCCCTAAATGATTATAGAGGGAAATGGCTGGTTTTGTATTTTTATCCTAAGGACGACACGCCTGGCTGTACTACAGAAGCAAAAAACTTTCGCGACGCTTACGCTAAGTTTCAATCACTTGAAACTGAAATTGTCGGAGTTTCTCTGGATGATAACGCCTCACATCAGGATTTTAGCAAAAAGTATCAACTGCCATTCGATATTTTATCGGACACTGAGAAAAAAGCAGCCAAAGCCTATAAGGTTCTTGGCGGTTTTGGGCCAGTAAAATATACCAAACGCCAGACCTTTATTATCGATCCTCAGGGCAATATTGTTTATCACTTTGAAAAAGTGAATGCTAAAGAACATTCTAAAAATGTTATGGCCAGACTCAAGCAGCTGCAAAAAGAACTTGGTTAAATTTTATCCATTCAATTAATACAAAACTTGTTTGAAATATAAAATCCCAGCCTCCGCTGGGATGACACCCTGGAACAGCCTTAAAACAACCGAAAAGAGGTATGGCAAATTATCTTATCGGTTGAAATACCTCCTAAAATGCCCTTAAGGCAGCACTAAAATGCACCTCTCAAATTCAAGATCAGAGTCAGCAACCAAAATGTCATTCCAAATTTAGTTTACGCATCCAACAGAAGTAGCAGCCAAAGAAAAGAGTCATTCCAAATTTAGTTTGGAATCTTAAAACCAAAGCACTAAGGCTTTATCTACTGCTGCTTTATTGTAACCTTTTCGCTTCCACCAGCTGGCTTGACTGGCTATTACTTAACCATAACTGGCCATCTTCAATGGTGGCCTGTAACTGCATGGTTCGCTCCACCATCGATTCCAAAGCTGCCACTTGCTCATCATTAATGCTAAATACACTTAGATTTTTATAGTCACGTAACTTGCTCTGGTTGGCTTTCCACCAAATCTGCACAGCCTTATCGTCATAGCAATAAAGCAAAACCTGTTGCGACTTATGACAGGCTTTACGTAATCGAGCTTCATCAGGGCGACCTAGCTCAATCCACAACTCAATATCATCGATATAATTTTTCTTCCAGATTTCCGGCTGGCTTTCTTCCGACAAGCCTTTAGTAAACTCCAACCCTTCCTGCCGGTTTAGAATATAGGCCAACAAACGCACCATCATGCGCTTATCACTTTCTGACGGATGTTGGGCAATGGTTAAATTCAATTCGCCATAAAACTGCTGATCCAAATCAGCAATATTAACCGTAGCTTTGTAAATGGTTGCTTTAAGCGCCATTAGCTAGGGTCCCTTTTAACTGATTAATATCATCAATTATGGCAAATGGCTGGTAACTGCTTAGTTGTTCAACAGATTGGGCACCGAAGCTAACGCCAATCGCATGAGTACCTGCATTTTGCGCCATTTCCAAATCAAAACTGGTATCGCCAATCATTACGGTTTGATGTGGCTGGCAATCCATTTTATTCATCAACAAATGCAACATATCCGGGTTAGGTTTGGCATTAGCCACTTCATCCGCACCAACCGTATGATGAAAAATCTCTTGCAGTCCAGTTTCATGCAAAACTCTATCCAGGCCATGCCGAGCTTTACCAGTGGCTACGGCCAATTGATAGCCCTGATTTTTAAGAATTGTCAAAAGCTCTGGCACCCCGGCAAATAAAGGAGTTGGCGTTTTATCCCCTTCCACATATTGGTAACGGTACTCTTCAGTAATAGCTTTATGGCAATCCAGTTCAGGAAATAACAGATTAAAGCAGTCGGTGATTCCCAAGCCAATAATACCCTTAACCGCTGCGGCTGCTGGTACTGGAAGTTCTAAATTTCTGGCCGTTTGCTGCATCGCAGAAACAATCCGTCCAGTGGAATCCATCAGGGTTCCATCCCAGTCGAATACGATCAATTTAATATCAGTTAACTGCTGCATTTAAGTTTAACCTAATGATTTTCCTGTACGTAAATGATTTAAAATAGCTTCTAATTCCTTTGGTAAGGGAGCTTCCACGCTAATCGGTTTTGTATCGGGTTTTATCTTAAACTTTAACGAATAAGCATGCAGGAACAATCTATCGCTTAACTTATGGGCCTTCATGGCCTGATTAACCAGATCATCACCATACTTGGGATCCCCCACTAAACCATGCCCTACATATTGAGCATGCACTCGAATTTGATGAGTTCTACCAGTAATGGGTTCCGCCGAGACCAGACTAAAACCAGCAAACTTTTCTAACACTCTAAATGAAGTGATTGAGGCTTTACCCTGCTCAGTGACTTTAACCAGTCGCTCGCCTGATTTCACCTGGTTCTTGGCTAGCGGTGCTTCCACTAGCTTCAATTTTTCTGGCCATTGACCATTAACCAATGCCCAATAGCGTTTGCTCATACTCTTTTTTTGCAACTGCTGATGCAAATAGCGCAAAGCACTGCGTTTTTTCGCAATCAACAAGCAACCAGAAGTATCTCGATCCAGACGGTGCACCAATTCCAGGTATGGCGCTTTAGGCCTAAGCGCCCGTAACGCTTCTATCACCCCATAACTCATGCCACTACCGCCGTGTACCGCCATACCATGCGGTTTATTCAGAACTATAATACGTTCATCTTCGTACAAGATGGATTTTTCCAGATCTTGTACCTTATTTAGCGAAGTCGGCACTTCCGTTTTGGATGCGGATACTCTCACTGGCGGGATCCGCACCGAATCACCTGAATTAATCTTATATTCCGCTTTTACTCGACCTTTATTGACCCTGACTTCACCCTTGCGCAGCATCTTGTAAATACGACTTTTGGGCACACCCTTAAGTTTTTTCATTAAGAAATTGTCGATCCGCTGTCCTGCTTCTTCAGGCTGCACTTCAACAAATTGGACTTTAGGATAAGAGGTGTCGGTCATCGGGCGCACTATACCCGAAAAGCCCCGATGCTAAAAGACTGGCGCTAAAAGAACTCATAGGTAAATTCAAATATTCAAATCAATAAGTTAGCTACATATAAAGATTGCCGTCATCCAAGTCACTGGTTATAATGCCTACCGTGAGCAAATGCTCCGATAAGATGCTTGATGAGCAACTTTCAGCAAAAACCAAGTAACAAAAAGTACTTAACTGAAAGCAATGCGATGAAAATTCCAGGCAAACTATTTAAGTAAATAGTATTTAAGTAAATAACAGTTATATCCGAACGCGGAATAGCAGAATTGTGTAGCGCAATTAACGAAAAAGTGTGAAAACACGGTAAATTGCGCGGTTAGATTGGCTTCTTTCATGCACGAACATTTAACCAAAAAGTAAAATGGTCATTGCGGTAAGACATGGAATAGCCCATCATTAAAAGTAAAATTCAACTTGAGGTATCACCATTAAGTTATTGATATTTCATAAAAACAGGATCTATTTAAACAGTTTCTAACTATAGAAGCTGGTTTTTTTGTTTTACTTTTTTCAGTTTCAATTTCTGCTCTCTGGCGTTCGTTACATAGAGAGATAATTCATGAAAAGAATGTTAATTAACGCAACTCATCACAATGAAGAGATGCGTGTTGCGCTGGTCGATGGACAGCGTTTGTACGATCTGGATATTGAGCTTGCCGGTCGCGAGCAGAAAAAAGGCAATATTTATAAGGGCAAAGTCACTCGTATCGAACCCAGTCTTGAAGCAGCTTTTATTGATTATGGTGCCGAACGGCATGGCTTTTTGCCATTAAAGGAAGTAGCTCGTGAATATATGCACAAGCCGCCTGCACGTGGTCGCCCTACGATCAAGGACGCACTAAAAGAAGGCCAGGAACTAATCGTACAGATCGATAAGGAAGAACGTGGTAACAAAGGTGCAGCACTTACTACTTCTATCAGCCTGGCTGGTTCTTATATGGTGTTAATGCCAAATAACCCTCGTGCTGGCGGTATCTCGCGTCGTATCGAAGGCGAAGAACGCCAGGAACTCAAGCAGATCATGAGTCAAATCAATGTACCCAAAGGTATGGGTTGTATTATCCGTACTGCTGGCGTAGGCAAAGACTTTGATGAGATCAATGGTGATTTTTCCTATTTGTTAAATTTCTGGAATACCATTAAAGCAGAAGCAGAAAAACGCCCTGCTCCATTTTTTATCTATCAGGAATCGAATGTCATTAATCGTGCCATTCGTGATTATCTGCGCCCGGACATTGGCGAGATTCTGGTGGATAGAAAAGAAATTTTCGAACACGCCAAAACTGAGTTGGCCAAACAGCGTCCGGAATTTGCTAATAAAATTAAACTATACCAGGATGATATTCCACTATTTAACCGCTATCAGGTAGAAAGTCAGATCGAAAGTGCTTTCCAACGCGAAGTGCGCTTGCCGTCCGGTGGTTCGGTGGTATTCGATCAAACCGAGGCTCTATTATCCATTGACATCAACTCAGCGCGCGCAACCAAAGGTGGTGATATTGAAGAAACCGCCCTTCACACTAACAAGGAAGCCGCTGAAGAAATTGCACGTCAATTGCGTTTGCGTGATATTGGTGGCCTGATCGTAATTGACTTTATCGATATGGGTCCACCGCGTAATCAACGCGAAGTGGAAAATGTTTTACGTGATTCAGTTAAACGTGATCGCGCACGTATTCAAATTAGCCGTATTTCAAAATTTGGTTTACTCGAAATGTCACGCCAACGCCTGCGTCCTTCGCTTGAAGAATCAAGTCAGCACGTCTGTCCTCGCTGTACTGGTCATGGTGTGATTCGAGGCACTGACTCGCTCGGTCTTTCTATCTTACGCCTGGTTGGCGACGAAGCCATGAAAGAATCAACCGCAGAAGTGCAAGTGATTGCGCCAGTGGAATTGGCCACTTTCCTATTAAACGAAAAGCGCCGCAAAATTGAGCAAATCGAGAAACAACAAAAAGTTCGCATTATCATAGTTCCGAATCCTCATATGCAAACACCTCATTATGAAGTCTTGCGTGTTAAAGCCGACGAAATACACGAAGGTGCCAGCTATAATTTAGCGGACAAGCCTAACCAGGTTGAATATGTCCGCTCCACCAATCCTGATGTTGCTGCGACTCTTGAAAAAGCAGCGATCCAGTCGGTACCAACACCTGCCGAACCGGTAGCTCCTCGCAAGACAAAACAGAAAGCGTCCAAAAAGCAACAACACAAGAAAAAAGTGGCTAAGAAAGAAGGGTTTTTCAAGCGCCTATGGAATAAGCTGTTAGGCAAGGAACAGAAAAAGCCAGCGAAAAAATCGCGCAACAATTCTAATCGCGGCAGAAATAATCGCTATCAAGGTAAAAAACGTAATCGCAACTATCAAAATAAAAATCGGCAAAAAAATACTGTTCAAAAGTCTGAACAGCAACAATTTGTAGATAAACAGCCGGCTTCCAAGCAGAAAGCTTCAGCAAACAAGAAGCAAGCTCAAAAAAAGCCTCAACAAAAACAAGCTCGGCCACAAAAGCCCAAGCATCCACCGCGTCCTGAACGTAAAACGCGTGAGGAACGTATGGCTATGGTCACTGATAAAACCACCGATACAGCCATCGATAAAAATAATAATACTGAACAGGTACAAAATTCGGCGACAACTAAACAATTAGAGAAAACGGCTACGGAGCAAAAATCCAAGCCAAAAAAAGCTGCGCCTAAAAAGCCAAAAGCCAACCCAGAAGAAGTAATGATTTATAAAGCTCAGAAGTCTCTGGAACGCTCAATTAAACAGGTTGTACCATCAACGACCAACAAGGTTTCAGCTACCGAAGACGAAACACAAGCTGTTGTAGAAAAAACCAAAGAAACTGTAGCACCTTTAACGGCAAATGGAGCAACTTCGGAAACCAAGCCAACTGAAAAAGCAGTTAAAATAGAAAATACCGAAGTTAAAGCAAAGCCAGAAACTGAGGCCTCCTCTGTAACCAAAACTAAAGCTACTAACATTGCTTTCTCCGCTTCAGCACCAGCAACTAAAGCTGCAAATCAATTGCCAATAGTGCCATTAGAGCTTGAGGTTGAACCTGTACACTTTGCTACTGGTGAGCTAATTACCCAAGATAGCAAAGATGCTTTGAGCAACCACAGTTTCAGCCCAGCTTCCAAAACTACTTTGGATGAGTCGACAAACCCTTAAACTCTCACTCCATCAAACCAATATTTAAAGCCCCTTACCAGGGGCTTTTTTGTGTTTGAAGTCTTAATTTCACTCATGCCTAATAGCATGTTTAAATAGAAAAGCCTATTACAAGAATAGGCTTTAAATTTATTATCGAATTTTGAGAATCTAGTCTAACTATAGTACCTAAGAAGCTTTGTAATTCTATAATACAAGATTTATCTAACTACTAGATACAGCATTAATGATTTCATCAAGAGCATATATAATAAAAGGTTCTAACACAGTGAAGTCATTATCTAATTGCCTTGCATCTATAACTTGATATTTCCCAGAATGTTTAGTGCAATTTCCTTTTTTGTGGATATCTTCCAAGGTGGTTTTAAAATCATTTTTCTGCCCTCTATCAGTATACCAGTTATTAATTTTGTTATTAAAAAATGAATGGAAATTATCATTGTCAGATTTATTCATTTCTGTGGCTAAAGATTCAAAAAATGTCCAAGCCCCCACATACAAGAGAATTGGATGTTCTATCAATGAAACTTTGCACAATGAATTATATAGTCGGCACAATTTCTTATTGTCAATTTCATCTAGTCTTTTAACAATACCTTTTGATGCTGAAATTTTAGTATTAAGGGTAGCACTACTTTGTTCTTCTTGATTCACTGAACTCTCTGAATCTTGCGCCCCTTCTTCTGAATGATTCTCGGATTCATTATTGGCAGTATTTTGTGCTTCCTCTTCTGAATTATCTCGCGTTTCTCCTGATGACCTCATATCGTTATTTTCATCAAATTTAAACTTATCAGCTACTCTTTTTCTATAGTTGGTCGCTTGCTGTATAAAATCTTGCTCAGAATTTTCTTCTGAGATTAATTCTCCAACTTTTTTATAAAAATCCCCTAAACTCTCATCAAAATTTGTTTTCATAAAATTCACTTGAAATTCATCCAAATGAAACTCACCGTATATTCTCTGAGCAGCATATTTGTTTTTCGTACCTAATAACTCATCTGGGATATTAGGTTTAATTGTTGTTCCAACAATCACTCTATTATTTCTCAAAAGCCTTATTCCAGGTTGTTTATAACTACCTACTTTTCTAATTAAAATCACTCCTTTAACTTTTTTATTGTTATAATCAAATTCAAGTCTTTTTCTCCAGGTTATATAATCTTTGTTTATAGGTATAGATTTTTTATCAACGATGGGATAATTCATTGGCTGTGGTGCTGTTATATTCGCCTTGTTCGTATAAAGCCTAATTCCATCGTGATAAATTTCTATATCTAAAAAGTTTAAAAATTTATAAAAGGTTTCTATTAAATATGGCAATACCGTTTCACTAAAGAAGCTTTCACTATCATCTCTAAAATGTCCTACCAACGTTATTTTTGTAAAATGAGCTTTCGGTTCTATACTATGAGATTCTACGGTGACAGAACTTTCATTTTTTGCTAGTAAGTCATTTAAATTGAAAGTCATAGATAGTTTTTCTGATGAACTAACGCAAGAGGTTTCGATTGTCCAATAATCTGAAAACCAAACAGCTGCAGACTTCATGCCTATTCCATAAATCGATAAACTTTTCTGATGGTGAGGTGAATCCTCAGGGTGCCCCATTCTTATTGCACGCTGAAAATCTTTCCTATTAATTCCTGCAGCATTATCTTCAATCGATATTTCTTTTTCTATAGTATCTACATTAATCTTTATATTTAAACGCTGGTTTTGGTTGCTGACTGAAGTAATTGCTTTTCTTTTATCGAGAAAAGATTGGATGGAGTTATCAATAAACTCTGCGAGTGCTGTTTCAACCCCATAAGACTGTCTCTGTAAAATCTTATAAAGTTGCATCTCTGGTGATACATCAACCTTAAATTTATCCGTCATGTGAATCCCTCATTACTATTGCTATATGGTTAAGTTTTATATCGCACTAATTGTTCTTTTTATATTGTCAGCTATTAATTCAACTATTTTTGCATTTACTGCATTACCCAAAGCTTTAAATGCTTTTGTTGTATTCTCAGGCAATTTCCTTAATGTGTGTAAATTTTGTAATTTCGCAGCTTCATGTTTTCCTAAATAACGCATTTCTGATCCAATTATTGGTATCTGCGTTGGTGTCATGGCCACCAGAGATGGAGCATTTATTGGTTTCGATATTCTAATACCAGATGCTCTAAACTGAATAATATGCTCCTTTAGCTTTCTATTATCCTTGTAACCTCTCCATTCTAAAATTTGCCAGCTATTGTTGGCTTTGTCTAGCTTTTCTTTCCATGTATCACATATAGTTTTGTTTGATTTATAAAGGCTACGGCTAAACTCAACAGATTCTTTTAACCAATTAGGAACTGATCTATTTTTCCTTACGTAGTTAGGCATCATTTTTAGTGCTTGCTTCCAGGTTTTACAATTTTTCAATGAAACACCATATGCACCTTTGTATTTCTTTAGCTCAGTCAATGAAAGTTTATTAAAATTATTGGGGTATGTTGCACCAAACTCAGGAGCTACAATTGAAACTGTTGATAGCTGCTCTAATTTGACTGAAATCAATAACTCTTGCCATATTTTTAACTGTTGCTTTTTAGCTTTCTCAAGTTCTTTAAACGGAAGATTAGAATTTAAAATATCTTTAATTACAGGTTTATTTTCAATGCTGATGCAAGGCCATTGAAAACTCTCAAGTAAATCAGTATCTATTGCTCCAACCACAAAAATACGTTTTCTATTTTGTGGAATGCCAAACTCTGTAGGGTTCATTATTTTAAAATCAAGCGTATAACCTAATCTCCCAAACTCTTTTTTTATATAACTCCAAAACTTACCCTCTTCAATAGTTAAAATGTTAGGAACATTTTCTAGTACTATGAATTTTGGTAGGTGCTTTTTGGTGATCCGTAAAACATCATCGATTAGTTTGCCAGACTCAGGACATTTGGCTCCTTTTTTCTTGCCAGCTAATGAAAATGGTTGGCAAGGAAACCCAGCGCATAACACATCATGTGCAGGAACATCATCTTCATGAATTTTCGTGATGTCCCCTTGCGGTTCTATACCATGATTATTTTTATAAAGCTCTCTTAGCTCAAGCTCTAATTCGGACGCGAACACACACTCAAATCCATTGTTAGAAAACCCCGTGTGAAATCCGCCCAACCCTGCGAATAAATCGATAAACTTCATACCTTCTCCTTACAGTTTGCTATATGTGATTACAACCTGACTGATGAAATTTCGGTTAAAAATTCAGTCAATGTTTTGTAGTTCCTTTCCATTTTTTTATTGGTTAATACTTCTTCCTGAAAGGACTTGATTTCTTCTGACAGCAATTTTGCTCTACTTTCATTTTCAATATCGATAGTTAGGAATTCGCAAATTTTTGCGATACGTTCTGAAAGCACCTTAAAGCCGCCTTCTCTACTGACTCTGGACAAAAAGTCCTTATTAAGTGAAGTCACTTTCTTTGCATCAATTTCCTTTGAAAACAATAGGTTATATTCGTAACAACATCTTTCTAGTGTCCACTTTCTATTGTCAAGCTCCTGCTTAATTCGCCTTGAAATCTCAATATTGGTCAAATTACTATTAATTTTTTTATTCATAAAATATTAAAATATTGATAATTATTAAATTATATTATTATAAAAATGCGAAAAAGTAAAACCGAATCTAAATGGTTCAACTAAACAAATGAAAGTAATGAAAGAGTGCTACAACATGAAAATGGTACATACTGTTCAAAAAACTGACTCAGGAATTAATCGAATTAGCCAAACCTTTAAAGAAAATTTACCTTTATCTTGCCATCTAAGACAATTTGGCAGCGATGAGTTTATTCTGGTTTTACCGAAAACCAATCGAAAATCATGAATCTTATCAATCTGTGCTAAGAATAAATTAAGAAAGATTGATCAAGTAATCTTCTGAAAGAATTTTAACACCCAGTTCCTGGGCTTTTTTCAATTTAGAACCGGCCTTTTCGCCAGCAATCAAAGCATCCGTATTT
Source organism: Kangiella sp. (assembly GCA_028284185.1). GTDB lineage: Bacteria > Pseudomonadota > Gammaproteobacteria > Enterobacterales > Kangiellaceae > Kangiella. The sequence goes on along the minus strand of JANQSG010000028.1, from coordinate 5,276 downwards.
TTTGAAATCGAGCCTGCAACTTTAGCCCCGAGCGCTTCTAGTTTTGCCTTAGCCTGACTGCGAGTTAGATTATTTAAGGTTCCTGTAATAACAAAAGTCTTGCCCTTTAGAGGTAACTCGTCATCTGATTTTTTTTCAATTGTCGGCCAGTGAATACCAGCATCAATTAACGCTTTAACTTCTACTTGATTAGCTGGATTATCAAAAAACTGTCTTAAATGTTTTGCTACTATGGGACCTACATCATCAACCGCCTCCAATGCTTCTATATCAGCTTGGGCAATAGCATCAAGCGTTAAAAAATGCTGCGCCAAATTTTTGGCAGTAACCTCGCCGACCTCGCGAATACCCAGTGAATATAAAAATTTCGACAAGGTGGTATTTTTGCTCTTTTCAAGCGCATCAATAAGATTTTGTGCCGACTTTTCACCCATTCTTTCCAAACTGGCAATTTGCTCTTTTTCCAACTTATAGAGATCACTAATATGATGAATCAAATCCAGTTCTGAAAGTATATCCACCAATTTATCGCCAAGCCCATCAATATCCATTGCTTTGCGAGAAGCAAAGTGTTTAATCGCCTGGGTCCGCTGGGCATCACAGATAAAACCACCGGTACAACGAATGACAGCTTCACCCTCTGTTTTTTCAACTTCGGAATTACAAACCGGGCAATGACTCGGTTGTTGAATCACTTTCGCACTTTCAGGACGTTTAGACTTAACAAAACTAACCACTTGTGGAATAACGTCCCCTGCTCTACGGATAATGACCGTATCGCCCACCATAAGGCCTAAACGTTCGATTTCATCCATATTATGTAAGGTAGCATTACTTACCGTCACACCACCAACAAACACTGGCTCCAGGCGCGCAACCGGTGTTAAAGCGCCAGTACGCCCCACTTGAAAATCAACACCAAGCAACTTTGTCATTTCTTCCTGCGCCGGAAACTTTATCGCAATTGCCCAGCGTGGCGCGCGCGATACAAAACCCAGCTGTTCTTGTTGATCGATATTGTTGACCTTGCAAACCACCCCATCGATTTCAAAAGCCAGTTGATTGCGCTTGGTTTGGATTTGCTCAAAGTAATTGAGGACCTGCTCGGTTCCTGTAGCCAACTGCAATTCAGAAGTTACTGGCAAACCCAGTTTTTTAAGTTGCTCCAGGCGTGCTAAATGAGTGCCGCCAAGCTTGAAGTCCTCAGACACCAGGCCTGTCGAGTAAGCATAGAAGGCCAATTGGCGTTTCGCGGTAACTTGAGGATCCAGCTGACGCAAACTGCCTGCTGCCGCATTGCGAGGGTTAGCGAAAGTCTTACCGTCCTCTTCTCTTGCTTGAATATTCAGATTTTCAAATACCGACAAAGGCATAAAAACTTCGCCACGCACCTCCAAAGTTTGTGGCGTTTGATCACTGCGCAATTTCAGAGGTATGGATTTGATGGTTCTGATGTTAAGGGTAATATCTTCTCCTTTGTTACCATCACCACGAGTGGCAGCCCGAGTCAATTGACCATTTTCATAGATCAAACTTACCGCTAAACCATCTAATTTGGGTTCACACACATATTCAATTGTATCACTAACATCCAAGCGTTCTTTAAGCCGCCGATCAAAGTCCATGAATTCATCACCATTCATGGCATTGTCCAGTGACAACATGGGTAATTGATGGATTACTTCAGCAAAACCTGAATCGGGTTTGGCACCAACTCGCTGACTTGGTGAATCTGGACTAATAAGCTCAGGATGTTCCTGCTCAATTTGCTGAAGTTCACGCATCAAGCGATCATATTCAGCATCAGGAATTTGCGGTTCATCTAACACATAATAGCGGTAATTATGTTCGTCAATTTCAGCGCGTAGCTGCTTAAGGCGAGCATCAATAGCGAATTTTTCAGACATATCAGGATTGTTTTAGTAGCTGCCGACGCTCAAATTCCTGGATTTGCTCTTTATGGTGAGCCTCAATCTGACGACTGAAATGAGCCTTGCTGGAATCAATAATATAGCCGCCAAGCTCTTGCACAATCGCTTTACTGGTAGCAACCATCATTTCATAGGCCTTGATGGGCTTTTTTGGACCAGGCAAAGCCATAAATACAGCTAGGCCTTTGGTTTCCAATTGATCCAGCTTATCTAAATTAAAAGTGCCTGGATCATAGGCATTGGCTAAACTAAACTGGATTGGCCCTCGTCCGGTTGCCTGGCTATGGCGATGGAAAATATTCATATCACCATGACGCATGCCTTGATCCAGTAAAGTCTGTACTAATTGCTCTCCTTGATACGGAGCCTCACTGGCAGAAACCAGGTACAAAGTAAAAATCAGCTCTGGTTCTGGCACCTTAACCTTAGGTTCATTCTGTTCTTCAAATAAGGAAGTTTGTTTCGGCTGTGCTATTTTAGGTTCTTTACGAGGAGCTTGCTGGGCCTGCTCCTCCAGCTTGTCTTTATCAAAACCAAACAACATGTCATCCAGCACTGGCACTTGCGCATCTTGTGAACTGTCAGTAACTTGAGCGTCATCGCCAAAATCTGGCTCCAGATGCTCAGTAGCTTGCGTTGCTTGCGTTTTCGAAACAGTTTCCTGCTTAGCTGCTTGTTTTGCCTTTTCCTGGGCAGAGCCCACTAAACGAACTTCTCCAATTCCATCAATATCAAAATCACCATTATCTTTTGTATTATCTAAATGCTGTTCAAACAGTCGTTGATCGCGCTTTTCCTGACGCAACCGCTGGCGCCGTTTAGCATCGAAATAGATAAAGCCGATAATAATAACTCCAACAATAACCAGTAATAGAGTAAGAATTGGATCCATTAATTTACCTTATACATTCAAATTAATTAGGAAGCTGCCAGGGCCGTAGCTTCTTCTACATCTACTGAGACCACCCGCGAAACTCCGGGTTCACTCATTGTTACCCCTAACAGGGTATGCGCCATTTCCATCGAAATCTTGTTATGGGTAATGGCAATAAACTGCACCTGTTCGCTCATTTCTTTGACCAGATTAGCATAACGGCCAACATTAGCATCATCCAATGGCGCATCCACCTCATCCAGCATACAAAAAGGCGCTGGATTTAGCTGGAAAATCGAAAAGACCAAAGAAATTGCAGTCAAAGCTTTTTCTCCGCCCGATAACAGGTGAATGGTTGAATTACGCTTGCCTGGGGGTCTTGCCATAATCGAAACACCGGTATCCAACAGATTGTCGCCGGTTAATTCCAAATAAGCATGACCGCCACCAAAAACTTTCGGGAATAGCTCTTGCACTCCTTTATTAACCTTATCAAAAGTCTCTTTAAAGCGGGTGCGAGTCTCATGATCGATTTTGCGAATAGCCGATTCCAAAGTTTCCAAAGCATCGGTTAAATCTTCATTTTGTGAATCCAGATAAACCTTGCGTTCTTCTTGAACCTTATGTTCATCAATCGCGGCCAAGTTAATAGCACCTAAGCGCTGGATCTTGCCTGTGATCTGTTCGATTTCACTTAACCAATCCGCTTCACTGGCCGACTCTACCAACTCTTTCAAGATATCGCGCGGATCCTGTTTGGCTTCCAATAAAGTTTCTGCTTGAGTATTTTGCTTGGTTGTCGCTTCCTGCCAATCCATGCGTAATTTTTCCAAACGAGAACGAACCCCTTGAGCCTGCTGCTCTGCCTCATGGCGCTGACGCTCAAAGCTACGCATGGCTTCATCAACTTCCGACAATCTATTGCGTGCCTGCTTCAGCTCATCTTCAACACTCAAGCGCTTTTCCAAAGCAGCTTCCAGTTCAATTTGCAGTTCTTCAGTTGGATCCTGTTCCAGATTCAAGCGATTATCCAACTCAACTTTACGCGCGGTTAAATCGCCAATTTGATTATTAACCCGCTCAAACCCGGAACGAGTAGAATTAACTTCTGCCTGCAAAGAGCTTACGCGCAAAGCCAATTGATGCTCAGATTCTTTCGCTTCGCGCGCTGCAATACGTTTATTTTTGAGCTCCTGACGCTTGGCTTCACGCTCAGCAGTCAATTGCTCGCGTTTATCGGTATCACTCGCCATAGCATCCACCATCTGCTCAATCAATTGACGACTTTTGCTTAATGCTTGTTCATCTTCCTGGATCTGTAAAGCAAATTCCTGTGCTTCTTTTTGCAAGCGTTCCATACGCGTTTTGGTTTGCTCTAATTTAGCTTGTTGTGAACCAACTTTAGTCCGTAATTCAGTATATTGACGATTAACACCCGCCAGCTGAGCCTGCTTAGTTTGCCAATCCTGTTCTTGCTGCTTGAGCTTTTCTGCAAGCTGCTCTTTAACTGCTTGTAGCTCGTCAAAAATAGCAGTTTTTTCATCCAAATCTTGATTAATTTGACCAAGTTCGGCCTCACGCTCAATCACACCAGCAGCGTTTTCCTCTTGGCGCGATACTCGTAGCCAAGAGGCTCCCATCCACAAGCCCTCTGGTGTAATAACCGATTCATCATCCGCCAACTGGCCACGAATAGACAAGGCTTGTGATAAATCAGTCGCTACCTTAACTTTACTTAAAAGCTCAGCAAGTGCATCGGCACCCTGCACTTTGCCGTATAAAGTGTCGGGATTGGCAGTCGCACCGTCACAGGCCTGATCAACAATCAACACCTTACCCGATGCTAATCCTGCTAATGAGCCCGCTAATTTATCTAAATCCGAAGCTACAACCGCTTCCAAATGGTCACCAAGAACCGTTTCAAGCGCCTTTTCCCAGCCCGAATTAACTTTAACTTGCTGGGCTAATCTTTTGTTATTATTAATATTTTCTTTTGAAAGCCATTGAATGGCAGCTTCGTTATCATTACCCAAAGCCGCACTTTGCAAGGCTTCCAGTGAAATCTTGCGCGATTCCAATTGGCGAATTTCAGAACGACTGGTTTCGATTTTCTGGTTCTGTTGCCGCTGTTGCTGACGTAATCCATTAATCTGCTCAACCGCAAAACTAACTTCTTCATCCAAGCGCCCAGATTGTTCTTCAACCACTCCAAGCTCTTCCGCCATTTTCAGCATCTCAGCTTCCATTGGTTCAGACTTATGAGCCTCGATTTCGGCAGTAACCTGCTCTAAACGTTTGCCATAACGGGCAATATGCGATTCAAGATGCTGAATACGCGTTTTTTCCACTTCAGTTTTTTGGGCATTGGCTGATGCCTGCTGATTGAAAGCATCCCATTCCTGCTGCCAGATACGCATTTCTTCTTCAAAATCAAGCAGTTGCTGCTGCTGCTCTTCCACCATCCCTTGTTT
>JANQSG010000024.1 GCA_028284185.1 Kangiella sp. | reverse complement strand
ATCGAATAATGCGACGCATCATCCAACAAGTGCCCACACAAATTGTCTTATAATCTGTTAAAGAACACGCCCACGAAGAACTCGCTCCGTAAGCAAGGGGGCGAATTATACATTGCACCCCAAACCTGTCAACACCTTTTGAGAAACTTTTTTAACTCTTTTTTTGAGCCGCCTTTTTAGGCCAATTTCCAGGGTAGACATCAACTTATTTTCAACCCCATTTTTGACTGCTTCTAATATGCTTTTCAGCCGAAGCGGAGCGCATTATATAGAGAGTCATGTCCCTGTCAACACCTTTTAGAGAGTTTTTTACTAGATGTTTAAAAGTAGTTTATAAAGCATACAAATTGCTGATTTATCAAATCATTTAACCAAAATACAGACTAAAAAGGCCAGCAATAGCTGACCTTGTAAATACCATATAGACTAGTTTATTTATGCGGAGTAATACCAACTTTATAGATTGCGCCTGTATCTTCATCATTAACCATCAAAAAGGCTTCAACATGATTGTCAGTTATAATTTTAGGAGCCGCGACTACTGGTTTAGCGTCTTTTGATATATCAACAATTCTGGCGGTTAATAGTATTTTTCCATCTTCCACAAAAAATGCAGCAATATCCATTTCAACATGATCGTTAACCTTTACCGTCGTTATTTCTTTTTCTTGCAAAATAATGCTGGTATCAATTGTATATAAGTTTTCGGCTTGTTCGGCTTTTTTAGATAATTCCGGATATGCAGTTGGTAACGGTGTTTCCAATTGTTTAAATGAAGCCGAAATATCTAAAGTCAGATTACTCGCTGTTGACGGCGTTACCCAAAAATAGGCAACAACAAAAGCTATTAATGCTGCAAAAGCCGTCGCTGGAAACAACACCCTGTTATTCTTGGGGCTAGTTTCAGCTAACAGCTTATTGGTCGATGTTTCAAAAACCGACGCCAATGCCTGGACCGACTCTTGAGAAGCGGTATCTTCTTTTTCGATCCGCTGGATGGTGCGCAAACTCAAACCGCTGACTTCTGCCAAATGGCTTTGGCTCCAGGCTTTTTGCTCGCGCAATTGTTTAACTTGGTGAGGTTTTAGCTTCATATATCCTGTATTCATTATTGGCAATCTCTTGGTTATTTAAAACCTAGAGTTTGCGCTCATAGCACCTTTTTCTGTGACGAAGTTTATATGCCAACCAGCTTGAAAAGCTACGACAGTTTTGTGCCATAGCTTAATTTTCAATGAGATAGCTTCAAGCTTTATTTTAAAGATAACATAACGTCTATTGTAAACTCATTGGCCTGGTCAGCGTTGGTAAATAGTACCATGCCCCACTTTTTATCCGGCTCTAACCCCATAATACTGGTATATCCATAGTTGTTACCGCCGTGGAAATATACCGTTTCAGGTATTTGATAATAGGAAAAGCCTAATGCCCAATCACGCCAGCCGTATTGCAGGGCAGGATCCTCTACCGGCAATTTAATCCCTTGCGGCGATAACCAGATTTCATAACTTGCTGGGGATAACACTTTTTTGTTCATTATACCGATAAGCCATTTGGCCATATCTGTTGCTTCACTATGAATCGAGTAAGCGGCACCAAACTCTGTATTTGCCTTAACTGCACTTACTGCTAAACCGTTTTTATAAGGCGTGGGTTTTTGCCGCAAGATTTTTTCGTCAGGAATAAACTGCGATTGGCTCATATTTAAAGGCTTAGCGACTCTTTGTTGAAAGATCTTTTCCAAGCCTTTTGCGTCGGTACTCGCTAACTTTTCAAGTACTTTTGCTAAATATTGATAACCCTCTCCAGAATAAAAATAGCCAGTCCCTGGAGCAAATTTAAGGAATAGCTTATTTTCTGGGTAATCACTGCGCCAATTTGGCAAACCACTTTGGTGTGACAAAACCATCCGGGCGGTAATATCTTGATATCTAGCATCATATTCTAAATCAGGATTAGGCAGGTATTGGTATAAGGGCTTATCCAAATCCAATAAACCTTCATCGACAAATGTCATCACAAGAAAACCGAACAATGGCTTTGACAAAGAAGCACCTTCAAAAATAGTTGATGATAGCACTGGCTTTTTAAGTGCTTTATTGGCAAAGCCTTTCGTTGTTTTATAAACGATTTCCCCGTTATTGATTATTGCCATAGAAAGGCCTGGAATATTGTGCAAAGCCATTTTTTCTTCAAGCCGCTGCTCAAAATCGGCTACATTTAACAAATCACCACTTAGCTTGGTAATCAACTTGGGCTTTTCGATCACTTTATTTTGAGCGCAAGCACTGAGGAACAACACACAGATAAATAGCAACAAACCATACTTCTTCATAGATAACTCCACTAACTAGATAAATTCGAATCGTTATTAAATCGAATTAATTGAGTGAAGATCTGCAAGAAAGTGAAAAATACTACTCAATTTTAAACTTGAGCAATTATTTTCAGTTTTGAGTACGTTTTTCTAACGCTTGCTTGCGAAATTCGGTAGGAGAGCATTGCTCTTGTTTTTTGAAGATTCGATTAAAGGTCTGTAGTGAAGCAAAACCTGATTTCTCAGAGACTTGAATCATCGGCATTCTTGAATTAGCAGGCTCAGCTAAAATTGATTTAGCCAATTTCAATCGATAACCCGCCAGGAAGCTTGAAAAATTTCGATGACCAAGACCAGTGTTTATTAAAGCTCTTAATTGATGTTCCTTACAACCAAGATGTTTTGACAATTGGTTAACGGTTAAGTTGACCTCTTTGTATATTTCCTGCTCATCCATTGCATTCTGTAACTTTTTAAACAAGTCATAATCTTTAGCTAAAATCTTGGGTTCACCACTGGATTCTTTCTGCTGCTTAAAAGATTTGGTTTCAAAGATTAAAGCTTCTGGGTTAACACGGCTAAGCCAAAGAATAGTAAATAGAATAATCGGCAATGCCAATAAAGGGCGCAATAATTGTTCTGGCATAATGTTCGAATAGCTCTCAGACAATATGCTCAGGAAGCTAGCCAATGCTAAAGCCATTACCAACCAGTTCCTTGCACTTCTACGAGTTTCGACTAGATCGTTATTTTTTCCCTTTATAGCAATCCAGACGACATGAGCTACCATCAATAATGAAGGAAACCCTCTTAAGTTATTGAGAAAATCAACCGAAATAAACTTAAAGCCAAAATCATACAAAGCATAAGCCAGTGGTAGTAGCGTTAAAAAGATAAAGCCCAGCCATTCAAACCAAAATAATTTAAAGTCATCCTTGAGCAGTGATAAGCAAAACCACCAAATAAACCCTACATTCAAACAAGCTAAAAGCCTTGCCAACCAATAAAACCAGCCACTAGGCTTAACCTCTAACGGCAGTGTTACCAGCGTTAATAAAATAAAACATAAACTTAGAGCAATAAATAATTTGCCTTGAATTAGATGCCTGGCGTCTCTAAATACCATCAGCATCAGCACTGAAAGCAGACTAATTAAGCTAAAACTGAGCGACGCAGAGAGAATTACCACCGAATATAAACCTCTAAAGTCTTAACAGAAGCAATGTTATTTCAATTCTACAAAAGCAATTTTCTTTTTGCCGGCTTGTATGAGGTACTTGCCCGGGCCTAACATTAGTGATGGCTCCACCACTTGCCAATCCACTTTGACCCGACCATTTTTCAACATATCTTTGGCCTGAGCACCGTTCATCGCTAGGCCTGCTCGGTTGATGATGGCACCTATCGGGAATTGTTCAGCACCTTCTAGGGAAACCTCCACTTCCGGTGTACCATCTGGCACCTCACCTTCAACAATTAAGTTGCCAGCACCTTTATGGGCATTTTCAGCGGCCTCACTTCCATGAAAACGTTCAATAATTTCTTTGGCCAATAAGATTTTAATATCGCGTGGGTTAGCACCATTTTCTACGTCCGCTTTCAGTTGCTCGATTTCTTCCAGCGGTTTAAAAGACAATAAATCAAAATAACGCCACATCAAGGAATCAGGAATGGACAAGAGTTTTTGATACATGACTCCAGGCGCTTCAGTAATACCTACATAATTATCTAAAGATTTGGACATTTTCTTTTCGCCATCCAAACCTTCCAGCAATGGCATCATCAGAACCACTTGCGGCTTTTGCCCATAGTGCTTTTGTAGCTCACGCCCCATTAACAAATTAAAGCGCTGGTCAGTGCCGCCTAATTCCACGTCGCACTCAAGTGCCACTGAATCATAGCCTTGTGCCAATGGGTAGATAAATTCATGAATGGCAATCGGCTGTTCATTGGCGTAGCGCTTTTTAAAATCATCACGCTCAAGCATACGAGCGACGGTGGAAAGCGAAGTCAACTTGATCATGCCCGCTGCACCCAACTCATCCATCCACTTGGAATTAAATTCCACCACCGTCTTTTCAGGATCGAGAATTTTAAAAACCTGTTCTTTATAGGTTTCTGCATTGGCCAAAATATCTTTTTTAGTTAATGGTTTACGAGTTACATTTTTGCCCGTTGGATCACCAATCAAGCCAGTAAAATCACCAATCAGAAATACCACTTCATGCCCCAATTGCTGAAATTGACGCATTTTATTGAGCAATACGGTATGACCTAAATGCAGATCCGGTGCCGTAGGATCAAAACCTGCCTTAATACGCATCTTCTTGCCGCTTTTAAGACGCTTGATCAACTCTTCTTCTACTAAAATTTCATCAGCGCCACGCTTAATTTCCGCCAATGCTTTTTTAAATTCGGTCATTCTTGCCTCAATTCATGATTTTTTTGATAGCTTTCACACTTTTGTGCTTTACTTTTTAATGCTTGTTCAGTCCTACAAAACAGCTTCAATAGTGCCTTTAATCACACTTTTGGATAATGGGCAAGGATATAGGATTTAGCGCAGGATGCAACGAAATAATCGGTTTAAATACTAGAATTTAATGGCAAATAAGGCTATAAAACATCTAGTTTTTCACATTTTGTGAGAAAATAGCTTAAAACAAACGTTTTAGAGCCATTTTAGCATTGATCAATTTCCCTACAATGGGTATGGTTACTGCGCTGAAAGCAAATGTATAAAATGTTGACAACCTCTGACAATCGCCAATATTGGCTGGCATAGACAACTGATGATTAATAAAGACTTCAAAAGCTTTGACAAAAGAAAAAATCTTTTTTCAGACAAAAAACGTTCAAAAAAACCTTTATTCCTATCTACTCTAGGTGCAATTTCACTGATTGCAATCTTCAGTTATTTCAATGGTGTGTTTTTTACAGGCTCGAATTCCCAACCTGAAACTCCAGTGGTCGAGTCTTTAGCTTTATTTAGCCAAGTCAATTCTGAAACTGCAGGGGCAACTGAAGCCTTGCCACTGGAATTGGCAGAAACGTCAGTAAAAGAATTAACGACTACGCAAAATCTACTTCCTGAACCTCAAGAACCACAAATTGAGTGGCAGTCTATCGAGGTTAAAAAGGGCGATACTTTAGCCAAAATTTTTCAAGATCAAGGATATAGTGCTTCCGATTTGCATTATCTGATGCAAGGCGGCGATGACATTAAAATTTTAAAGAAAATCCGCCCAGGTGACACCATCGAATTTGCCAAGATTGAACAGCAGGAAGACTTCCAAAGTTTGCGTTATCCCTATAGCTTGAGCGAGACTCTGATCATTGACAAAATTGCTGATAAATCTTTTGAGGTTCGTACTGAACAAAAGGAAATCAGCTTCCAGCAGCGTTTTGCCACCGCCACCATCGATTCCAGTTTCTATAATGCAGGAATTGCCGCTGGTTTGCCTGATGGTGTGATTATGGAATTGGCGGGGGTTTTCGAATATGACATTGATTTTGCGCTGGATATTCGCAAAGGTGATGCTTTTTCAGTACTTTATCAGGAAAAATTTATTGCTGGTGAAAAAGTCGGTTATGGTGATATTTTATCGGCCGAATTTGTAAACCAGGGTGACCATTTCGCTGCGGTTCAATATACCGACAGCAAAGGCCGCACCGCTTATTACACACCGGAAGGCAAAGCTTTACGCAAATCTTTTTTACGCGCGCCTTTGAAGTTTAACTACGTTAGCTCAAACTTTAATCCCAAACGTTTTCATCCGATCCAAAAGCGTGTTAAACCTCATCGTGGGGTTGATTATCGGGCAGCTACTGGTACTCCGGTACGAGCTTCTGGTGATGGCCGCGTGATCCGCTCCACTTACGATAAATACAACGGTCATCATGTATTTGTGCAACACGGCAACAATATCATGACCAAGTACCTGCACTTTTCCAAACGTCGCGTGAAAAAAGGTGAACGCGTCAAGCAAGGTCAAATCATCGGCTATGTAGGCAATACAGGTATGTCACAAGCACCGCACTTACACTATGAATTTGTGGTCAATGGCGTACACCGCAATCCAAGAACCGTAAAATTGCCACACGCCGCACCCGTGCGCAAAGAAGAACTGTCTCGTTTTAAAGATCAAACCAAAGATCTATTAGCGCAACTTGAAATTCAGCGTATTGAACATTTTGCCCGCTTGAATCTCAATCCAGAAAGCACTAAATTGAAACAATAATTTAGCGTTTAAGGCAGGCAATGGCCTATTACATAGGACTTATTTCTGGCACCAGTGTCGATGGTATCGATACGGTATTGTGCCAGATCGAACCTTCCACCATAACCTTAGTGGAATCGCTTTGTTTTCCGATTCCCAGGCAAATCCAGCAAAAAATCCATCAAATTGCTAGCGGACAGTATGCTGACGATCCGATTGAAATGATGGGCTTTTTGGACGTGGAATTAGGCCAGCTATTATCACAAGCGGTAGATGCCCTGTTGGATAAAGCCTATATGACGGCCGATCAAATAACAGCTATCGGTTCTCACGGCCAAACCATTCGCCATATTCCCAATCACCAGCAAGCATTTAGCCTGCAAATAGGCGATGCCAATATTATTGTAGCAAATACTGATATTACTACGGTTGCCGACTTTAGACGCCGCGACATGGCCTATGGTGGCCAGGGCGCACCATTAGTACCGGCCTTTCATCAAATAGTGATGAGCTCAGATAAAGAAGATCGAGTTATTGTGAACTTAGGTGGTATTGCCAATATCAGCGTACTGGCTAAAGATAAGGAAGTCATTGGTTATGATACTGGCCCAGCTAATACCCTAATGGATTGCTGGATCAAGCAGCATCAAGATAAAGATTTCGATCTTGACGGTAATTGGGCTAAGTCTGGTGATTTAATTCCTGAATTGCTTGGGCAAATGTTAGCCGATCCTTATTTTGCTGAACTAGCACCGAAAAGCACTGGCCGCGAATACTTCAATCTTGAATGGTTAGCGCAGTTTGAACCTGAGCAATATCAGCCACAAGATGTACAACGAACCCTACTGGAACTAACCGCTCATTCCTTATCTGATGCTATTGATAACCATCTTACAAAAGGTGCCATCTATTTATGTGGTGGTGGCGCTCATAATGCTTTTTTGGTTGAGCGAATCAATGTGCTTATTCCTGAATTTAGTGTGCAATCCAGCTTTGAACTGGGAATCGATCCTGATTGGGTTGAAGCCATGACTTTCGCTTGGCTAGCCTATCGCACCATAAATCAGCAAACTGGCAACCTTTCCAGTGTCACTGGTGCTTCGCAAGAGACAATTTTAGGCGCTATCTATTATGCGTAAATTACTATTTACCACTATTTTACTGATTGTTTCCTGCAATCACTATCAAGCTGATGACTTTCTTGAATCTATCACTATTTCTGCAAATGAATTATATGGGTGTAATTGGACTAAAAGTGATTTTAGTGAAATTATTGATATAACTGACAGTGCTGATTGCAAAATATACACTCGCTGCTATCGTGTGTTTTTTAAAGATCAAAGTACCTCAAATAGATACTTATTTGTCACTGAAAATAATGATAAAATAAAAACTCACTATGAGTCTTTCGCAAACACATCAAATAATGGGCAGGAGATAATTCGCGTCAGTAGCTGCCCTTATTAGGCGCCATTTACCCGACTTAAGGTCGTCACTAAGCACCATAACTCATTGATTTATAAGATATGTGACTTCATTGTCAACTAACTTTCGTCTTGCTGACGTGGTTTATGGCATAATTATTTTCCACAATAGGTCCTATCAAACAATAAGCATCAAAGATTATGTTAATCAAAAAATTACGCTTACAAAAAGGTTGGTCACAAGAACAATTAGCTGACTTAAGTGGCCTTAGCGCTCGCACCATTCAACGCCTTGAGCGTGGTGAAAATGCCAGCCTGGAAACCTTAAAATCTTTAGCTGCTGTGTTTGAAATCAATGTTGCCGATCTCACCGATCATTACCTGATTGAAAGCAAAGAGGAACCTATGATGAAAGCTGATACTCAATTAACCTACGAAGAAGCCAAAGCCATTGAAGAAGTGAAAGAACTCAAAGGGTTCTATATGCACATAGCGGTTTTCTTACTAATCATTCCATTCTTAATAGGGCTAAATTTACTAACTAGTCCACAATATCATTGGTTTTGGTGGCCAATTATGGGGTGGGGAATTGGGCTTGGTGCGCATGCCATTGCCGTATTCGGTGGTTCTGGTTTATTTGGCGCTGAATGGGAAAAAAAGCAAATTGAAAAACGTCTAGGTAGAAAGCTCTAACCACTGTTTACTATCAATTCAAGACGACAAAGCAACGACAAAATATTATCTATCTGATTGATTTTATTGAGCTGTCACTATATTTTCGCTTATTTGGCGTGGTTGCTGTGTTATTATTTCTTCAAAATTAATTCCTACAGATACTAAGCCTCAATAAAGATGTTAGTTAAAAAGTTACGATTGCAGAAAAGCTGGTCTCAGGAACAACTGGCTACATTAAGCGGTTTAAGCACTAGAACCATTCAAAGAATTGAGGGCGGTGAAAGTGTTGGCTATGAAACTTTAAAATCTTTGGCTTCAGTGTTTGAAATCGACGTAGCTGATCTTACTCAGCACTATCTACTTAACACCAAAGAGATATCATCGTCCCCCTCGATGATATCTAATATCGATAAGGAATTATTTATGGAACCAGAAACCCAACTTAATTATGAAGAGGCGAATGCACTAGAATATGTAAAAGAGTTAAAAGGCTTGTATATACACATAGCCATGTTTTTAATTATTATGTTGTTCTTAATCAGTCTGAACCTGATTAATACACCCAATCATTACTGGTTTGTCTATCCCCTTATTGGATGGGGGTTAGGTCTGGCTGGACATGCTATTAGTTTATTTGGTTTCTTTAATCTGGGAGCAAAATGGGAAAAGAAACAAGTCGAAAAGCGACTGGGAAGAAAGCTTTAAGAAGCAGAAATGAAAAAGGCGCTGCTCTTAAAGAGCAGCGCCTTTCTTTTTCCCATCTCTATTAAGAGAGTTCTTTAAACTACTTATTTAAAGAACGGCTACCAAAACGCTTACGGAAACGGTCAACACGGCCACCAGTATCAAGCATTTTCTGCTTACCAGTGAAGAATGGGTGACAAGCTGAACATACGTCCAAGCTTAAATCATTACCTGTTGAACCAACCTCAATCACGTTACCGCAACTACAAGTAGCTTTGATAGTTTTATAATTCGGATGAATATCTTGTTTCATAGTCTTAGCTCTCATTCAATGAATCGCCATCTGGGCAATGGCTGATTAATCATAACCACGCCAAACACGATTCGAGTACTTTCAAATTCGAGCGGCGATCATACGCCTCTATATCAAGAAGATCAAGCTATTCGAATAGAATAAGGGCTATTCCTGCAAACTCAGATCAATACCAAATAAAAAGTCATTATCAACTTTAAACGAGCGCTGTTTTAACAAGTTTCCTTCTTCATCAAGAAGCTGCACCCAATATTGACCATTAGCCAAACCATCCACCCGATAATTACCAAACTGATCGCTGCGAGTCTCCATCAATGCTTGCAGCTCTGAATTCAACAAGAGCACACGACCATTGGCTAAAGCTTGACCATTAATATCAAGCAATTTACCAGCAGCACTGTATTCAGAGCGCAATACAAAATCAATTCGAGTTACCGCTGCTGGAGCAACTTCAGCAACATAAGTTTCCGCTTGAGGAATTAACTCAATGGGCAAAAATTCGCTATCCAATCCCACCTGATAAATTTTAGGAGTTACCCGCTGCAGATAAAAATTACAACCTTGCACAGGAACCTTATAGGATAAACCATTTAGTAATAAGCTGATATTGTCAATATCACACTCACCGCTATCAGTGATCAAACGCCCTGCTATGGTTCCATCGGTATTGTATGAAGTCCTATTTCTGGCAGGAATAAAGCGGCCACCCGCCAGGGCAAAATCAAAAGAAACCCGGGCAAAAGCCGATAGCTTCCCATCAAACTCCGGATCATGGGTTTGCACTCTAAGATCAAAATAAACACCTGAAAAAATACGAGTACGAAACTCAGCATAAGCACCGGTATCATATTTATCTGAATGTCTGGCTTCTAAACGAAAAAAGCTGTAACTATCCCAATCATCGGGACGCCAATAAAAGCCCAATGCTTGCTCACTCACGGATTCTTCTTGTGTATCGTCACCATGCTCATAACGACGTGCTGAAGCATAGGTCGTGACATTATCATTAATATTCCAATCAAAGCGGCCACTATCTTCTTGTGAACGCGAAATTAAACGCAAGCGTTTATCTCGACTTGGTCGGTAAACCAGTTCATGCCGATAGTCCCCTTCAAAATCAGGTCTTGAACCAAAACTTAAGGCTGAACTTGGGCTATAATGAAATCCTGGCTTAATAAAACTTATCTCACGAGTTCCAGTTTGATAACGTCCGTACAACTCCAATCTGAAATTAGGCTGGGTTAAATAATAATAATTAAAATTTGCGGTATTTTTATCTTCTGATGACTGCTCAAAATATCCCGCCTCTTCATGTCGAGCATAGCTATTAAAGCGCCACTTTTCACCATAACCATTAAGCTCAAACTGGACAGCCTGGGCATTATTACGATAAGCAAAGCGGCTAGCACTAACGAAGTTTTCCCCCACAGCGGCTGCAATACCGACGCTGGCCACTGATAAATCATCCAATAAATACCCCGCTTCAATAGTAATTTTATCGCTTGCTCCATAACGATATAACAACATCCCTGCTTCACCTTGATCCTGATAATTTTCGTCCAACAGGTTTCCTTTTTTACCTAAAGCAATACTGGTAACAATCTGTCCTTGGTCCAGTAAGTGTTCCGAATTAGCACGCGTTTTATTTTGTTTTTCGATCAATACTCGACTAACCGAATCAAGCACCCAGACCTCAATTTCGTTAAACAAACTCGAAGGCATTTGTACGTTGCCAAAATCATAACTGCCATCCAAACGAGCAAACTGCTCTTTAAGCAACTGCCCATTAACGTATAGCTGTAATAAGGAACCTGGCGCAGCTTGGCCTCGAATAGTTTGAATAGAATTACCTAGTTGCCTGAAAAATCCTGACTGACTAATATCTTCATAAGAATCATAGGGAATAGCCGTATTACTATAAAAATATTGCGCTCCCGTTAAGGTTACACTAGGGCTCACTACGGATGGACTAACTTGCTGTTTACCAAACAACCATTGGCTATTAGCATCTCGTTTTATCCAAAAATAATCATCCAAATGCCAGTCTTGTTGATCATTCTTTGCTGCTTCAAGATGCCAGGTTCCATCAACTGCAGCACCGCTTGCAATAAACTCTGAGCGCTCAGATAAAACATTTGAATTTTCAGTTCGTACTTCATGCGCGAATTGAATTTGACGTATGCTGAAAGACTCAGGCCTAACATCTACCTCCAAACCTTCAGAACTCTGTACCTTATCCACCTGCTTGTTATTCCATGGCGGAAATAATTGAATGGAAAACTTTGATTGTTCAAAAATGCCTTTCAGTAATAACTGCTTATTCAACTCATCCAGGCTAATCCAAACCTGTTTATCAAAGACATAGGTTTTTGCTGAAGGTATTGAAACCTGCCCGCTGGGAACCGTAATGATCAAGTGTCGCTTTTGAAGAGTGTAAGCAGCTTGTATATGAGGGGCAATTTGGGCAATAGGAAGAAGATATTGATCGCTAACCTGAATAATATCTAAAGAATCAACCTCTTTACCAGAGACTTCTAATCCAACAAAAACCTTTTTATAACCTGCGGGTTCAGAAGAGCTTGCTTGTGAATAATTTTCGTCAACATAAGCAATCTCTATAGCATCAATATCATCACTTATATCATTGTCTTGCGCCCACAGCATGAGCGGTGTACACAAAATAATCCATAAGAGTATTTGATAGAATTTCACAAGCAGTCAACTTCAAAACTTGATTAGCGTATAGAAATATCAAACGTTTTTGTAATTATTTGTCCTGCTATATCCACCTTTATTCCAATCACATAAGGCTCCTTAATCTTTTCTTTTAATAGGATCTGATGATTCAATTGGCGACGCTCGGGTGCAAATACTGGCTGCGATGCAAATTTACCGCTATCAATAATACGCTCATCATCAATAATTTCATTATCAAGATCCAACAACTCCAAAAGTTCTGTTCCTTTATCCAAATCCTTTTTATGCATTATGGCGTAAACACCCCGAGGTCGCACATAGGCATTACCCATGTTACTAACATCCATAATGACTGCATGATTCTGCTGGTTAAAACTTACCGAATGAATCTTTGCTTTACGCTCCACCTCACCAAAATAGGCATAAATTGGAACACCCACATTAAAATTTACCTGTGATTCTTGATTCTCTTCTGGCATTTGTCTGAAAAATACCATAGCCCGATGCTCTCCAGCTTCCGGTTTTACCCGTGGACGTACTGCTAAACGAACCGTCTGCTGACTATTTGCTGGAATGACCAAACGCACCGGATTAACAATTAGCCACTGGTCAAGACTTTGCTCGGTAGATGGCAAAGCACGAAATTGATTAAGCTCATCCAGATCCCAGTTCTGAGCACTGACCTGAACCTTCATTGGCATATTGCCCAAATTCAGTACCGTAATACTTTCACCTTTGCGGCTTTGTTCGGGATATAACTCTAATCGTGGCGGTGAAATAGCTAATTTAGGTTGCAACCGTTTTTGAGCAGCAATTACTACTGAAGCAGTCAATAATGTACAAAGAGCTATAAATTTAATAATTCGCATATAAAAAGATCCCTTAAAATTTTAGCGTATTCTATCGCAATTTAAATTTACCCGACCTGAACCATCTGCATTAGGTCCATTAAATAACTGCATTTGTAAATTTCCAACATGGGTTCCATTATTGGTAACCCCTGTAACATCCATACGAATACGAATTCGCTCACGTGCACGACGTATAGTTCCATTGCCTCTATGGGCATGTTGAGTGCTAATTGGAGTAATATCTAAAACTTGTATACATGAAGTGGGGCCATTACAAATTTTATTATCGCCATTGACCAAACCATTAAATTGGTAATCTGCGGTAATAAACCCGGTTACATTATCGCTACTTCTTGAGGTTACTTGCCAGATAAAGCCAGTGGTTTCTGTGACAATACCATGAGCAAAAGACTCTGCATCCAGGCTAATATTAAGATCAATACTACCATTTAACACACCAACCATAGCTTTAGAGCCAGTAGTAAAGGCCCGTTCAGAACTACCTCCGCCCCCAGAAGCAATTTGGTTACGGCTAACGGTTTCTGATCGATCAAAACCTCTGCAAATAACATCACCATAAGCGCTAGACGCAAAGACTATAAAAATTGACGAAAAAAAAGCCGAGTAAAAAAAACTCAGCTTTTTCTTGAGTAAACTCATATTGATCTTTAAATAAGATTAAGTACCAGTCACTGTGATGGTAAAAGTACCGCTCGCTGCTGTTCCTGTAACCGCATCTAAATCCACAGTATAGCTAAGATTACCAGTTGATAGAGTTAAACCAGTATTTGCAGGAGTGGTAACAGTAGGTGATATTAATTCAGTACCTGTGGTCGAAACAGTTGCACTATAACCCGTATAACCTAAAGAGCGTACACCAAAAGCATTATTCAGTGTCATAACTGGATCAGCATTCAAGTCAAACTGAGTATCAGAGGCAATATCAAGATCAATAGCAGTAGTCATATCGGTTATGCCTGTGGTGTTATTAGGCAAAGCATCAGCCAAAGTAGCATCAGAACCACTAACAGTCGCACCTGTGTGTAAAGCATCCGCTAATCCAGCCGTAGTAATTGATAGCTCTATATTAGTATAGGCATACAAAACTACAATTTGTGGGAAGTGAATATCAACATCAACGTCTAACGTTGCTGCCTTTACCGATGGAGCTGGAATTACCGCTAAACTAGCAGAGATAACAGTAACTAGTAGCGCTTTTCTTAAATTAATCATAATCTTGGGCACCTCTTAAAAATGAGCAATGCAAATACGACTTTTCGAGCAATGCAAATGTGACTTGGTGCGCATTTTAACCAAAAATTCATCAAGATCAATTAAAATGTCAATTTTTTTTACACTAATTTACCTTTCAGCTATCCTCGATAGACAAATAATTACCAATAGGTAGCATCCATAAAAAAAGCGGCCTAAAGCCGCTTTAATATTCTAACTATTTGTTATTATTGTATTTTTATTGAAGTTATTCGTACTTAATCAATCTTTGCTCATATCAAACAATGACATTACCGCTACTAACAATGCAGCAGCACCTACCAGATAGCCAATGTTATGCATGATTTCGCCAATAGTGCCACCTAAGCCCAATAAATTGTCAATTGGGTATAAAGCCGTTGACGCCATCATGAAAGCAATACAGGCAATTAAGAAACGACGCGACTCCCCGCCAGATACGTTTAAGAAACCGATAACTAAACCAAGAACCACTAATAAAGCCGGGAACCAGCTTACGTCTACAAAAGCACCTACGATAGCCAAAACCAGACCTACCAAGAATGCGATACTACCGATTTTCATTTGTCACCCCCATATGGATTATCACTAATGCACGATCCCGCACATATAGTGTTTTTTAATATAAAAATTAGCAATATATAGTTGCTCAGCTAAGACTATCAGACTTTTTTACAATCACTAGTCTGACCAGTAATCATTACTTCAACTGAATCTTGTCCGATAATTTCATCCAAGCCAGTTGCCACTTTGCTCATGTCTGCTTATGCTTAGCACATAAAACATCATTCTTCCTGAAATCTTATACTGCATGTCCAAGCCAAAGCGCCTGGTTCGAGTGGCAGTGCCAGTTCCGTTGCGCCGCCAGTTCGACTACAGCTATACCCAAAGCCAATCGCCAGTATTAGGTGGACGGCTGCTAGTACCTTTTGGCAGACAGGAAGTAATTTCTTATGTTGTTGATTTTCCTAAAAAAACTTCATTAAGTCCTGAGCAGATAAAGCCCATTAAAGCAGTTATTGATGATAAGCCGTTATGCGACCCACATTTATTTAAGCTAATTCAATGGGCTGCCAGTTATTATCAGCACCCCATTGGCGAAGTTTTTAATGCCTGCTTGCCGAGTTTATTAACCAAAGGAACCGCTGCCCAGTTAACTCCAGAATATTACTGGCAATTAACCGAAGCAGGCCAATTAGCCGTTCCTGCAACTAATGCAGTAAAACAGCAGAAAATTTTACAATTGGCTAAAGCTCATCAGGGAAAAATCAACGCCCAGTTGCTACAGAAAAATAGTTTTACAGCTTCCGACTTGAAAAAACTAGCGAGTAAAGGCTGGTTTGAACAACTACAGCTCAGCGCACAAAATACGCCACTAACAGGAAATTTAGTCAATCCAACCGAGCTTGAGCCGAATAAAGAACAGCATCAAGCACTGGCGCAAATTTATGCCAAACAGGATAGCTTCCAGCCTTTTTTACTGGATGGTGTAACCTCCAGTGGTAAAACCGAAGTCTATTTAAGAGCCATTGCCCAGCAGTTAGAACGGCAAAAACAGGTTTTGGTATTAGTCCCTGAAATTGGCTTAACCCCACAAACACTAAGCCGCTTTGAAACGCGCTTTAACTGCCCTATTGCCATGCTCCATTCGGGTATGACCGACAAACAACGCTTGAACCAATGGCTAAAGACTAAGCAAGGACTTACTTCAATTGTTATAGGCACTCGCTCGGCACTCTTTACACCCTTTAAAAACCTGGGTCTGATCATTATTGACGAAGAACATGATCTATCCTTTAAACAGCAGCAAGGCTTTCGCTATTCCGCACGTGACTTGGCTTTGTTTAGAGCGCAGCAATTGGATATTCCCATTGTACTGGGTTCGGCTACACCTTCGATGGAATCCCAGTTTAATGTGGAGCAAGGCAAGTTCAAGCGTTTAAGTCTGACCCGTCGCGCCGCCAATGCCCAGGCACCGCACAGCAAAATTTTTGATGTACGGCAAAGGCCACTCAATCAAGGTATCTCGCAGCCCTTAAAAGAGCATATTGAAACCCATTTGGCGAAAGGTCAGCAATGCCTGATCTTTTTGAATCGCCGCGGTTTTGCACCCAGTATGCTGTGTCATGATTGCGGCTGGCTGGCTGAGTGTAATCGATGTGATCGCAATATGACCCTGCATCAACAACTTAAACGTCTCCATTGTCATCATTGTGACCGACAGATTTTTATTCCTAAATCCTGTCCCAACTGCCAGTCGGAACAGCTGTTACCAATTGGGCTTGGCACCGAGCGGCTGGAAGAAGCATTAAAATCCCTGTTCCCCGATAAACAAATCGTACGAGTAGATCGCGACAGCACCCGCCGCAAAGATGCCATGCATACTATTATTGATGAAATTAATCAGGGGAAAGCGGACATTATCGTCGGCACTCAAATGTTAGCCAAAGGTCATCATTTTCCGAATTTAACTTTGGTTGCAGTGATTGATATTGATGGTTGTCTGTTTAGTGCCGACTATCGCGCTACCGAGCGTACCGCCCAATTATTGACTCAGGTGGCAGGACGAGCAGGACGCGGCCAAGCCAAAGGTGAAATCATCATTCAAAGTCATCATCCCGATCACCCCTTACTGGTCAATCTTTTTACTCAGAATTATCAAGAGCTTAGTAAACAGATGTTAGCTGAACGTAAAACAGCACAACTTCCGCCTTATTCCGCACAAGTTTTAATTCGAGCCCAAGCCAATCAACTGGAACAACCAATGGCCTTCTTACAGGATGCGGCCAATGTTTTTAAGCAATATTCACAATTAGAGGTTTATGGCCCCTATCCAGCACCGATGGTCAAACGTGCCGGAAAAATGCGTGTCCAGCTTTTATTGCAGGCTGCTAATAAAAAACAATTGCAACAAGTGCTTAATGCCAGTTTAGAAGTAATTGAAACTTTACCAATGGCAAAAAAGGTTCGCTGGTCGATTGATGTGGATCCACAGGAAGTTTTCTAGTTCAAAGCTGATTTACAACGACCATGACAAATTTTTACTTAAATTTCCCGACTTATCATTTGGCGCTGCGATAAGAAACCACTAGAATAGAACTGTAATTTTAAGTTGAGCGAGCAGGATAAAAGTCAGTGGCAACCCGAAAAACCAATAAACGCAAAAATACCCGAACATTGCGTAAAAAAACAACTGCCAAAAAGCAATCTTCTCCAATGCTATTTTTCTTTGGCGGTATTTTACTGACTTTAACTGCCGTTGGTATCTGGCTGTTTATGACTCAACCAGACACCCTAAAAAACCTGATTCCAACAAAAAAGTCTGAGCAGATGACTGAAAAAAAACCTTCTGCTAACAAACAAAACACTAACACCAACCAGCAAACCGATGAGCAACTTGATTATCATAAAATGCTGACCAATAAAGAATTAGAAGTGGAAAAAGATCCGGTAGTCATTACAAACTCGGATAAACGCTATGTCATGCAATGCGGCGCCTCCAAAGTATTGGAACACGCTGAATCCATGAAGGCACAAATCGCTTTTATCGGCCTGCAAGCGGAAGTTAGTGAAAAAGACGGCTGGTATCGCGTTCGCCTCGGCCCCTAT
The DNA here is from genome assembly GCA_028284185.1 of Kangiella sp. Lineage (GTDB taxonomy): Bacteria > Pseudomonadota > Gammaproteobacteria > Enterobacterales > Kangiellaceae > Kangiella. The sequence continues at coordinate 90,399 of JANQSG010000024.1, read as the reverse complement.
AGCTCCAAACGCGCCGCCGAAAGTGACCGTCATAAGCTACAAAATAATGACTTTAATGATTGTCAGATTTGGTAAATTTCTTGAATATTATTTTCTAGCCCCCACATATCCTCTAACCCTAAAAATAAGCTTTTTCCAGAAATAGGAGTCCCTAGTGGAACAATATCGTGGAACCACTATTTTATCAGTGCGTCGTAATGGCAAAGTGGTGATCGGTGGCGATGGTCAAGTATCGCTTGGTAATACCATTATGAAAGGCAACGCACGTAAAGTACGTCGTTTATACAATGATCAGATAATTGCTGGTTTTGCTGGCGGAACGGCTGATGCTTTTACCCTGTTCGAGCGTTTTGAAGCTAAATTGGAATCTCATGGCGGCAAGTTAATGCGTGCTGCGGTGGAATTGGCCAAAGACTGGCGTACGGATCGTGCTTTACGCAAGTTAGAAGCCCTATTGGCAGTTGCGGATAAAGAACATTCATTAATCATTACTGGTAATGGTGATGTGATCCAGCCTGAAAATGATTTGATTGCAATTGGTTCTGGCGGTGCTTTTGCCCAGTCAGCAGCCAGTGCTTTGTTGCAGAAAACTGATTTGAGTGCGCGTGAAATTGTGGAAACCAGCCTGACCATTGCGGGCGATATCTGCATTTATACAAACCACAATCAAACCATTGAAGAACTTGCTTATTAACTATCTTTTTTAGCGATTACTTTGTCATCAATTTGCTCACCTATTGATAATAGGCTTCCCAAATTGTTTCCTTGTACTCACTAAAAAATCCAAGTTAATAATATTTTAGATAAATGAAATTCCTACGAACGACCAAAGGAAGTACCTTTAGGTAAGCAGGAATCCACCCTAAAGATACTGCTTTAGGCAAAAAGAAAGAGAATACTATTATGTCGATGACTCCTCGTGAAATCGTCCACGAACTGGATAAACACATTGTTGGCCAGCAAGGCGCAAAACGTTCGGTGGCCATTGCTTTGCGTAACCGCTGGCGCCGCATGCAAGTGGCAGAAGATCTACGCAACGAAATTACTCCAAAGAACATCCTAATGATTGGCCCAACAGGTGTCGGTAAAACAGAAATTGCCCGCCGTTTGGCAAAGCTAGCCAATGCCCCTTTTATTAAAATTGAAGCGACCAAATTTACCGAAGTCGGCTATGTAGGGCGTGATGTTGAATCGATTATCCGTGATTTGGTTGATGCGGCCTTTAAGATGCTACGTGAACAGGAAATGGAAAAGCAACAAAACCGGGCAATTGATGCCGCTGAAGAAAAAGTGCTGGATGCTTTATTGCCTCCCGCTCGTTCAAGCGCTACCGACTCTCCGTGGGAAGACGATGAAAAAACCCCGGAAGATTCTTCCGCCCGCCAAATATTCCGCAAAAAATTGCGCCAGGGCGACCTGGATGATCGTGAAATTGAGATTGATGTGGCACAAATGGCCGTTGGTATCGATATTATGGCACCACCGGGTATGGAAGATATGACCAGTCAATTGCAGTCCATGTTCCAAAATATGACGCCATCAAAAACCAAAAAGCGCAAGCTGAAAGTTAAAGCTGCCATGAAGTTGCTAACAGAAGAAGAGGCGGCTAAATTGATCGATCAGGAAGAATTAAAGGTCAAGGCAGTTGAAGCGGTCGAACAACACGGTATCGTATTTTTAGATGAGATCGATAAAGTCGCTAAACGTGGCGAAAACACTGAGGGAGGCGTATCGCGCGAAGGGGTACAACGTGATTTATTGCCATTAGTCGAAGGCTCAACGGTCAGCACCAAATATGGCATGATCAAAACTGACCATATTTTATTTATTGCCTCCGGTGCTTTTCACTTAGCTAAACCATCAGATCTTATTCCGGAGTTGCAAGGCCGTCTACCGATACGAGTAGAACTTCGTGCCCTTACCACTGAAGACTTTAAACGTATATTAACCGAACCGGATGCAGCCTTAACCAAGCAATATGAAGCTTTATTGGCAACTGAAGGTAAGCAGATCGAATTTACCAATTCCGGTATCGAACGTATTGCCGAATTTTCTTTTCAGGTCAATGAGCGTACGGAAAATATTGGCGCGCGACGCTTACATACCGTCATGGAACGGTTGCTGGAAGAAGTTTCATTTGAAGCCACTGATAGTGGTGAAAAACTGATTATCGACGCCAACTATGTAAACCAACAGTTAGCCGAGCTAGCCGACAATGAAGATCTAAGCCGCTTTATTTTGTAAAAACTACTCTAGCTCTCCTTAACTGGGACGGCTTAAGATATAAATAGCAGTAATAGAAAAGATGGTGGCCTGGATGATTAAAACCATAGGTTTGACTCCAAACCACCAGCTTGCTAAAAAGCTCAAGGCCATAATGGAACAGGCAAAGAGTTTTATTTTTGGGCTAATAGCGCCTTTTTCTTCCCAACGCTGAATCATAGGACCAAAAATTTTATGTTCAAGCAGCCAATGCCTGATTTTTGGTGAGCCTTTACCAAATAAAAAAGCTGCTAACAAAATAAATGGAGTGGTTGGTAATATTGGCAATAGTACGCCAAGAGCACCTAAAGCCACGGCTAACCAACCTAAAACCAAATAGAGCATATTTGACATAAAGAAGGTTTTTATCGATTCTAATCAATCTATCTTAGCTATATTTTACTGCTAATATCCATTAAAATTTAGCTATAAACACATTCCTGAAATCCAATGAAAAACCCTGTTCCTAGCGCCATAAAATTACGCCAACAATCGCGGCAACTGGAAGTGTCATTTGATGGTGTTATTTACCAATTGCCCTACGAGTATTTACGCGTTTTTTCACCTTCGGCGGAAATTCGCGGGCATGGTAATCAGGAAATTTTAATTATTGGCGGTAAAAAACAGGTCCAAGTAACCAATATCGAGGCGGTTGGTCAGTATGCCATTAAGTTGACTTTTGATGACGGCCATGACAGCGGCCTGTATAATTGGCAAACATTATATGAACTGGGTCGTGATTATCAGGTCAATTGGCAGTATTATCTAAAACGACTTGAAGCTGCGGGCTTAAAGCGCTCCAATGACTCAAGCGTAGGACATTACGATCCAAAAGCTAATTGAATAAAACCGAAATAGAGTAACTAATGACACAAGAAAGCAATAAAAAAGCAGAACAAGCACAAGAAACCACTCATTTTGGTTATGAAACTGTTGCCAAAGAAGAAAAACAAGACAAGGTCGCAGACGTTTTTCATTCAGTTGCCGGCAAATATGACATTATGAATGATCTGATGTCATTTGGGGTACATCGCCTTTGGAAACGCTACAGCATTGAGCGGGCCGCGGTTCGTAAGGGTCATAAAGTTTTAGATATTGCTGGTGGTACTGGCGATCTCACCGCCAAATTTTCAAAAATCGTCGGCGAATCAGGACAAGTGATTCTTGCGGATATTAATGACTCCATGATCAAGGTTGGTCGTAGCAAATTAATCGATAATGGTATTGTCGGTAATGTGGACTATGTACAAGCCAATGCTGAAGCATTACCCTTCCCCGACAATTATTTTGATCGCATCACCATAGCCTTTGGTTTGCGCAATGTCACCGAAAAAGCCAAAGCCCTTAAATCCATGTATCGTATTCTCAAACCCGGTGGGAAATTACTGGTGCTGGAATTTTCCAAACCCGTATTGCCTGCCTTATCGAAAATTTACGATGCTTATTCTTTTTCACTGTTGCCTTTTATGGGTAAAGTGGTGGCCAATGATTCTGAGAGCTATAAATATCTGGCCGAGTCTATCCGTATGCACCCTGATCAGAACAGCCTGAAAGCCATGATGGAAACTTCCGGTTTTGATGAGGTTGAATATACCAACTTGACGGGCGGAGTAGTTGCCCTGCACGTAGGCAAAAAATACTAAAATGGCCTTTTCTTACGCTAACTTTGTCAAAAGCATACTCAAAAGAAAGCCCTCATTTTTCTAGAATTATGTTAATCCAATTATTTGCGCCAACCATTGAGACTATTATCAACCAGGTTATTAAGCTCGATCCTGAAGCCAGAGAACGCTTAAAAAGTCTTGATGGTAAAATTATAAAATTTGAACTTGTCGATCTGAACCAGGCTATTTTTTTTAACATTGATGAAGATTATATTTTAGTAAAGGATTCTGTAGAGCAAGAAGTTAATGCTGAGTTAAAAGGCAATAGTTTAGCATTTTTCAATCTCGCCCTGTCGGAGCAACAGGATCCTTTATTTAAAGGCGAAGTGATTTTTTCTGGTGAAATTCAAACTGCACAAAAATTCCAAAAGTTCTTTGAACAGCTGGATATTGATTGGGAAGAGCATCTATCTCAATATACTGGTGATATCTTTGCTCATCAGCTGCTTAAAAGCGGTAAAAGTCTCCATTCCTGGGCAACCAATACTTTTGATACCGCCAGACAAAATCTGAGTGAATACCTGCGGTTTGAAGCTCAAGTTACGCTAGCATCCATAGAGCTAGAGAATTTTTATGAAGACATTGCCGATTTAAAATCAGATGTTGAACGGTTAGAGCAAAAAGTTAACCGCCTTACTCTCAAACGCCAAACTGCAGCTCTCAGTAGTCAAAAAAATGACGATGAATAGTCTAAAACACATTCATCATGCCATGACCATCAACCGTACTTTAATCAAGTATGGTCTGGACGAATTTTTAGCGCCAACCCCACTGGCAAAATTCCGTCCTATTGCCAAATTATTTTCATTCACACCAAGAGTGGCAAAAGATCGGCCTCGCGGTGAACGCTTAGCTTTAGCACTTACCGAATTAGGCCCTATTTATATCAAACTGGGGCAGATGCTTTCTACCCGACGCGATCTGATCCCGGCCGATATCGCCGACGAATTGTCAAAGTTACAGGATCAGGTTGAACCATTTGATGGCACCGTAGCCAGGCAAATTATTGAACAACAACTGGAACAGCCAATTGATGCCATTTTTGCTCAATTTGAAGAAAAACCTATGGCTTCAGCTTCTGTAGCCCAAGTGCATTCCGCTGCATTAAAAGATGGCCAAGCGGTAGTGGTAAAAGTATTAAGACCCGGTATTCGTCAAAAGATCCAAAAAGATCTCAATATGATGCATTCGCTGGCAAATTGGGCGGAACACTATTCCAGTGAAGCCAGACGATTCCGTATAAAAGAGGTGGTAGCTGACTATGACTCCACCATTAAGCGTGAAATTGACTTACGCATTGAGGCGGCCAATTGTTCAAATCTAAGAAACAACTTCGAAGATTCAGAGCTGCTCTATGTACCCAAAATTTATTGGGATTACTGCCGTAATAAAGTCATGGTGATGGAGAAAATTTCCGGCCTACCAATTGGTGAAGTGCAAAAACTGATTGATGCTGGTATTGACATGAAAGAACTTGCCAACCGCGGCGTAGAGATCTTCTTTACTCAAGTCTTTCGTGACAGTTTTTTTCATGCCGATATGCATCCGGGCAATATTTTTGTTGATGCTTCCAATCCTGAAAAGCCACAATATATTGCCATTGACTGCGGAATTATGGGCACTCTGGATGAGTCGGATAAGCGCTATTTGGCCGATAATTTTCTGGCTTTCTTTGAGCGAGACTATCGCCGCATTGCTGAATTGCATGTGGCATCAGGCTGGATCGACAAGCATGTTTCCATCCCAGAATTTGAATCGGCAATACGAGCCGCTTGTGAACCGATTTTTGGTAAAAAAATTGCTGAAATTTCCTTTGGTCATTTCCTGATCCAGTTGTTCCAAACAGCTCGTGAATTCAATATGCAAGTGCAACCACAATTGGTTTTGCTGCAAAAAACCTTGCTCTATATTGAAGGTTTGGGCCGTCAACTGTATCCTGAGTTAGATCTATGGCAAACGGCCCAACCTTACCTAAAACAATGGGTTAAAGAAAAATATTCACCAATTAACTTTTTTAAGCAAATGAAACAAGAAACGCCACAAATTTTAGAAGAACTGCCGAAAGTGCCAAATAAGGTCATCAAGGCACTTGATCAGGTAAATCAACTGGCCGATTCTTTTGATGAGATTAAAAAGCAAATGGTTGAATTAGAGGCCCATAAATTGCGCCAACAATATGCGCAAAAACATGCCATTATTGGTTCGAGTTTAGCCATAACGGCAGGATTGCTTTATAGCGCCCTGCCAAATAATTGGTGGCCTGCGGTTGGGCTTGGTGTCGGCGCTGCCTACTTCCTAATAAAAAGCCTGTGGCCAGCTAACAAATAAGGTAAAATGAAATTAAGTAACAACGAGCCTGAAACTATGAGCGATTGTATTTTCTGTAAAATCATTGATGGTGAAATTCCGAGCAGCAAAGTCTATGAAGATGAACAGATTCTGGTGTTTAAAGACATAGCACCAAAAGCACCAGTGCATTTGCTGATGATCCCGAAAAAGCATATCCATAGTTTGGCAGAAATTATGCCCGAAGATAGTGAACTGATGGGTTATATGATGACCAAAGTTCCTGAAATTGCTAAAGAGGCTGGCTTGGAAGGCTTTAGAACCATTATTAATACGGGTGCTGATGGTGGCCAGATCGTATTTCATATTCATTTTCATATTTTAGGTGGCGGCGGTCCGTTACCTTTTTAATTTTCTCAAGATAGAGGTTTATTATGGGCTTTAGTATTTGGCAATTATTAATCGTTTTATTGATTGTAATATTGCTTTTTGGCACTAAAAAATTAAAAAATATTGGCGGTGATTTAGGCGGTGCTTTGAAAAATTTTAAAGATGCGGTTAAAGACCAAGAAAAAGCAGACGAAGAGAAACAATCACCAACGGTTGAAAAGCAAGACGCTGAATTTTCTGAAAATATTGAAAGCACCGAAAAAACTTCAGAAGATCAGTCACCAACCGATCGTTCATAAATCCCAGCAAAGCAATGCCCTTCGATACTGGTATTTTTGAATGGCTGATCATCTTGGTGATCGCTTTAATTGTATTAGGCCCTGAGCGTCTGCCCAAAGCCGCGCAAACTATTGGCCGCTGGTTTGGTAAAGCCAAGTCCACCGTTAATCAGTTTAATCACCAAATTAATCGTGAACTTGAACTTGATGATTTACGCCAGCGTGTTGCTGAACACGAGCGTCTTATCAAGGAACAAGCTGCTGGTACGGAGCTTGAAGTGCTACAAAAAGAAGCTGAAGAAACCATAAAGCAGGCCGAAGAACACCTAAAGCAAAAATCCTAATTTCTTAACTATTTCCTACTATTAAGTATGAGCAAAGAATCCCAACAAAATTATAACGATAAAGAAATGCCATTAGTTGCCCATCTAATGGAATTACGTGATCGTTTATTACGTGTAGTTATTGTGGTGGGATTGGTGTTTATTGTATTGGCGCTTTTTGCCAATAAGCTGTATGAAATTTTAGCAATACCTTTAAGCAATAATCTGCCTGAAGAATCGAAACAAATTGCCATTGGTGCTATTTCACCTTTTCTGGCACCACTAAAATTGGCCTTTGCAACTTCGATATTTATTTCTATCCCGGTAATTCTACATCAGGCTTGGGGCTTTGTTTCACCAGGACTATACGCCAAAGAAAAAAAGTTTGCCTTACCGTTGTTAGTTTCAAGCGTATTCTTATTTTACGCTGGCATCGCTTTTGCCTACTTTGTGATCTTGCCCATATTGTTCAAGTTCTTACCCAGCATAGCACCCGAAAATGTCATCTATATGCCGGATATCACTAGTGTTTTAGATATATCGCTGAAATTATTTTTTGCTTTCGGTTTGGCGTTTCAGGTTCCCATTGTGACTTTACTATTAATCTGGTCTGGAATATCAAGTGTCGAAAGCTTATCAAAAAAACGCCCCTATATCATTGTGGGTGCTTTTATTTTTGGTATGTTACTGACACCTCCCGATGTAATTTCACAAACCCTGTTAGCACTACCTATGTGGTTATTATTTGAAATGGGGCTTATCTTTGCCAAATTATTCCCTAAGTCTGTGAAAACTAATGAAGATCCGGTAGAAGAAAATTAATAAGAAACCAATATGCGTGTAACTGCCAGAAAACTTAAATTCTTGCTAAACATTTGGCCACCCTTTTGGGCAGCAGGCATTAAAGTTATACAACTTGCAAAAGATTGGAGCTATGCCAAAGTTCGGCTGCGTAAATATTGGTTTAATCGAAATTATGTCAATACCCATTATGGTGGCTCCCTATTTTCCATGACCGATCCTTTTTATATGTTGATATTGCTTCATCTTATGGGCAAGGACTATATTGTTTGGGATAAAAAATCCGAAATAAAATTTATCAAACCTGGTCGCAAAGATGTCTTTGCAGAATTTAAAATCACACCAGAGCAAGTTGCGGATTTGAAACAGCAACTCGAAACCCAGGATAAAATCCAGCCCGTATTTGAAGTGGATATTATGGATACCGATGGTGTATTAATTGCTAAGGTTTGGAAAACGGTTTATATTGCCAGAAAACGATCTTTGTAAACTCTTTATATGACAAGCGAAAACTCTGACGACATAGAAAAACAAAAAGAACTAATAAATACTTCTTTTGAGCAAAATAAATCCTATACTAATATTATAATTTTTGCAGGCTATGCTGGTCTATTTTCAGTTTGGACCTTAACAAAGGAAAATCTAGTACACTGGCAAGTATTAATAGTAGGCTTATTAACAATAATATCTCTAATGATTTTTATTTGCTTTGAACTTTATGGTGCATGGTTACGAGGAACACAGTTAAAAGATTGGTTAGACCAACTTAGTAAAACTCAGAGTGAAGATAATTCTTCAATTGATGATTTTAATAAAAAATTAAACGCGCAGAACACTACATATTTAAAAATTTGGCCTTATTTTTTCTTTTCCTCAGCAATTACCGCAATCATTGCAGCCATAATTCTTATATATTCTTTTATTTCAGGGTTGTATTAGAGCGTTACGAGCGAAGAGGATTTCCCTAAAGGGATTCCTTATAGTCACAGGCAAAAGGTAAATTTAAAAACGGAGTTTAGTAACTCTAAATGAGTATTTTAAATTTACCTTTTAACAAAGAAGCATCAAGCGCAGTAGCTCTACTTTACAAAGTGCCACTGAGTCTGCCGTCCAGCCAAATAAATTACCTTATCACCATCAAAATAAGCAGACTGCTCCAGGGGGATCTGGATCCATTGGTTATCCCATTCAGGTAACTTTACTTTTACATTGCCTTCAATGGCATAAGCAGTATTAGGATAGAGCTTCCAATCACCCTGAATTGGCGTTTTTCCTTGATTATCCCACATGCCAATAGTTGGCCCTACGGCATGACCAACAAAACCTAAAGGGTGAGTATAGGTGCTTGATTTTAAGCCATGCTTCTTTGCCTCAGTTTGAGTTGCTTTTAATATCTCATTGCCAGTTCTTCCGGTCTTAAAAGACTCTGTTAATATATCTTGCCATTGATTACCTTTAGCAAGAGCGTTTTTAAAACCTTTCGCTATTGCAAACTCATGATTTTTGGCAACGTAACCAACTTCCTGGGTATCAGTACACAGACCTAAATAACAAATACCAACATCAGTATGAATTAAATCGCCCGGCATAATGATTCGCTTTGATTTACCAAAAAATGGCGCTTCAAGATCGTTTTTATCTCCTTGACGTTGAATAGTAATATAAGGCTGAAACCAAGGATCTAACTGCAATGCTTCAAAGCGTTCACGAATATACCAAGATAAATCATCACTAGTAGTAACTCCAGGAGTAATAGCTTTACTAGAAAAGGCTTCAGCAATCACCGAACGAGCTATTTTGACGATATTTGGATAAATTGCTAGTTCTGGCTCCGTACGAGTTTCCATCCAACGGATAACCATATCTTGGGAGCTCACCAGTCGATTTTGATATTTTTTTGGTAAAAATTTATTTAGTTTTTGATATAAGCCTTGACTTAAACCATCAGCAATTGCCCAATCTTTACTGACATTGATACCAATTTTTTGCGGATTATATTCAGCAATGATTTCTGCTAAACGCTGCCATTGCTGATCTTTAGAACCACCATCCCAACGGGTTTTGTAAATATCGCCAATGCTGTAACGACTTACACTAAAACGCTCGACTTTATTATCCTTTAAAGCAAATACTAAAAGTGTAGTTCTTCTTGCGGCAAAGGTTGGCTGTGGTACTAAGGTATAAAAAAGCCTATCTTCACCATATTCACGGTTTATTACCAACCACATATCTAGACCAGACTCTTTCATTAACTGCGGCAACAAATTATCCAAACGATAATTTAAGATATCATTTTGAACCTTTGCTCTTTCTTTATGATTTAAAATTTCAGGAGTTACAGTAACTTCTAATCCTTGTTCAAATTCTTGTGCTTTTGCAATAACACAAAAAGCTAAAACTATAAAAAAGAATACACATTTTTTCATAAGGAACTTTCTCCAAATCAACTCAAGCTAAATATCGAAGAATATAAATTCTAACTTGGGCTAGTATTAGTAGGCCCTAAATCAAATTCAGGATGACTTAGTAAAGAATTTATAACTCTTTAGAGCGTTACGTGCGACGCATATTCGGGCAAAAGTATATTTTTAAAGTGGAGTTGGTATTAACCAATGAGCATTTCAAAATATGCTTTTAACAAAGAAGATGCTAGCTAAGTAGCTCTAAAGTCATTTGTCACCTAACATAATCCCAATCCAATGCGTTTCTTCGTTGGCATCAAGAATAATCTTCACAATAATAGTCAGCGGTACCGATAATAGCATTCCTACCGGCCCTAAAACCCAACCCCAAAATAATAAGGAAAGAAATACGACCAGGGTGGAAAGTCCCAAGCCTTTACCCATAAACTTAGGCTCAACAATATTGCCCACAATAAAATTAACGGCTAAATAACCTACAGCAGCTAAAATTGGCGTTGTTAGTGTGTCTGAAGTTAACCATGCCAATAATACCGCAGGTACGGCAGCGATAATCGAGCCAATATTCGGAATAAAATTAAACAAGAATGCAACTAATCCCCAGAGGAACGGATACTCCACACCAATGGCCCAGAGCCAGGCAGAAATAATAGCGCCTGTCATTAAACTGACAATGGATTTAATGGTGGCGTAACGTTTAATTTTTTCAATCACTTGAGTAGTGCCATCTTTTGCTTTGCTACCACCTAGATCGCTACTTGGAAAAGCGCGCTGCAGTTTATCCGAAAAGACACTGGCCTCCATCAACAAGAAAATTGAAGTAAATACAATTAAAAAGGTATTGCTTAGCAAGGAACCCAAACCATTAAGTACCGAACTGGAAACATTCATGATCATGCCTGGTGAAAAATTTTCTGACAGGCCAGTTTCTGGAATTGGTAAACCAAGTCCTCGTAACCAATTCAATACACTATTTAGCTTGTTCTCAAGTTGCGCTTGATATTGAGGAAGTTGGTCAGTAAATATCTGGATCGAGTTCCCCACTAATTTACCAATCACAAAGAAAATAAAACCTGCAATTAGCATCACTAAAATAATCGCCAGCCAATCAGGAATATCTTTTTTGGTAAAAGGAATTTTGCTGGAAGCAAAAAAGAAATACAAAGGGCTAAGAATAATAGCAACAAAAATGGATAAGATTACTGGTACTACAAAACTGCTGGCAGCCTTCAAACCAGCAATAACGATAAAAGTTGCTGCGATGGCTAGTAAGACATTGGTTGCGCGACTAATGTGCATTGCCTTCCCCTATTCTTCCTTTTCTGGTTAAACTTGTATTTATAGGTTTTAGTTTATACCATCTGGTTAAGTTTTTTCTAATAAAATCACTGCTTTATGGTATCCACTTGTCATTCTGAACGCCCATCTTTAATAGACATAGGGGTAAATCTGACCAATTCAAGATTCGATAAGGATCGTGCTGAGGTCATAGCAAAAGCTCAAGCCGCAGGCGTTGCATACCAGATTGTCACTGGCACCAATGCACAGGAAAGCCAGGCCGCTTTTGAACTTAGCCAAAAATATTCTGGTTTATTTGCCACTGCCGGCTGCCATCCGCATGACTCACAGCGAATGACTGATGAGGATTTTGCTCAAATTGAATCGCTTTTAACTCATGACACAGTTGTCGCCGTTGGTGAATGCGGCTTGGATTTTAATCGGAATTTTTCACCACCAGAAATTCAGCAGCAGGTTTTTCGTCAGCATTTAAAACTGGCTTGTGACATTCAAAAGCCTCTATTTTTACATGAACGCGATGCCACAGAAACTATGCTGACTATTCTAAGCGATTATCATAACAGACTGCCTGCCGCAGTAATCCATTGTTTTACCGCTAATCAAAAAGCTCTGGAAAGCTATTTGGATTTTGGTCTTTATATTGGCATAACAGGCTGGGTGTGTGATGAAAGACGCGGTCAGGAACTGGCCTCAATCGTACATCTAATTCCCGACAATCGCCTCATGCTGGAAACTGATGCCCCCTACCTGATCCCGCGAGACTTAACACCAAAACCAAAATCCAATCGTAACCTTCCGCAGTATTTACCCCATATTGCTCAGCAATTGGCCAGGTTAAGAGGGCAAAGTTTTGAAACGCTGGCAGCACTCACTCAGAAAAACAGCATGGAGTTTTTCAATTTAAAGCCAAAAACATCCTAATGAGTAAATTTCTGATGAGCCGCTTTTATTTTTGATGATATTGCACATCCAATAGCGCATGTTTATGATGATCGTCATGGTAGATGGTTCCAGACCAATGATCCGTTACCCAAAACCTGATGACACAACTGGAACAGAAAAGTGAATAACAAAAATAGGGTGATTAATGGCAAGCCAATTCCAACTCTTTAAACGAAAATTCTTTTCATCCTATTTTATTACCCAGGCTTTAGGTGCTTTTAATGACAGCATTTTTAAGCAGGCTCTGATCACCATTATCACTTTCTTTTCTGTTGGCAAAATTGCTCATGATCCCGCGATTATGACTACTATCGCTATGGGCCTGTTTATTCTGCCGTTTTTCTTGTTTTCCGCCACTGCTGGTCAATTAGCAGAGAAATATGAAAAGTCAGGCCTGATTCAGAAAATTAAAATTCTGGAAATTACTATTATGGTGCTGGCGGTCATTGGTTTGTACTTTGATAGTATTTATTTTTTATTGTTAGTGTTGTTTTTACTCGGCCTGCAATCGACCTTGTTCGGCCCCATTAAATACTCCATTTTACCGCAACATTTAAAGGAAGAAGAATTAGTCGGTGGCAATGGCATGGTGGAAATGGGCACCTTTTTGGCTATTTTGATCGGTACTATTGTTGGTGGTGCTTTAGTATCTTATCAGGAAACCGGTGAGCTTTTATTATCCATATTAATTGTTGCAGTTGCAGTCAGCGGTTATCTGGCTAGTCGTCGTATCCCTGAAACACCAGCTATTCAAACTGACTTAACGATCAACTGGAACCCGGTTACTGAAACCTGGCGTACCTTGAAGTTTGCCCGGGAAAATCGGGTAGTCTTTCTGGCCATATTGGGTATTTCCTGGTTTTGGTTTTATGGCTCCGTTTTTCTGACGCAAATTAATAACTTCGCCAAACTCAGCCTCAATGGTAATGAATTTGCTGCCATTTTAATTCTCACTCTATTCTCAATAGGTATCGGCTTGGGTTCGGCTTTGTGTGAAAAACTTTCTGGAAAACGAGTAGAATTAGGTTTAGTACCTTTTGGCGCTATTGGCATGACCTGGTTTGCCATTGATTTATATCTGGCTAATCCACAAACTGGTTACGAAGGTGCCTTAGGCGCTATGGAATACTTAAAATCTGATGGCGCCATTCGGACTTTACTCGATTGTATGCTGGTAGGTGTCTTTAGCGGCTTCTATATAGTGCCTTTATACGCACTGGTTCAGGAACGCTCTGATCGTAGCAAATTATCTCGAATTATCGCCGGCAACAATATTCTAAATTCCTTATTTATGGTAGTGGCAGCAATATTAACCGCCGTTTGGTTATGGCTTGGTGTAACCATTCCTGAGATCTTTTTTATCACTGCCATCTTGAACGCGGTAGTCGCGATTTATATCTTTACCTTAGTGCCAGAATTCTTGATGCGCTTTCTGGTTTGGCTATTGATTAGTACCATCTATAAAGTTAAACCAAAAGGACTGGATAATATTCCACATGACGGCCCTTGTGTCCTAGTTTGTAACCACGTCAGTTACGTGGACTCCTTGATTATTGGCGGCTATATCCGCAGACCGGTGCGCTTTGTAATGTACTATAAGATTTTTCAGATTCCAGTGTTAAGCTTTATTTTTAAAACTGCCAAAGCCATTCCAATTGCAGGCAAATACGAGGACGAAGCATTATTAACGAAAGCCATGTATCAGGTTGCCGAGGCTTTGCAAAATGGTGAGGTGGTTTGTATTTTCCCGGAAGGCAAACTCACTTCCGATGGCGAAATGAACGAGTTTAAAGCAGGTATCGAAAAAATTATCGAAAGTACGCCCGTGCCAGTTATTCCTATGGCTCTGCAAGGTTTATGGCACAGTTTATTCAGCCGTAAAAAAGTCAATAAATTTAGCCATAGGCTTAAGCGCTTACGCACATCAGTTGGTCTGATAGCAGGCGAACCCATTGCGCCAGAAGAAGTTACTAAAGAAAAACTTCATCGCATAGTGTCCGAGCTTAGAGACAATAAGCCATAAAATATTAAAACGCTTTAAACTCGCAGGTTAAAAGTTACCGGACCATCATTCAACAGTTCAACTTTCATGTCAGCACCAAATTGACCCGACTCTACCCTATGATATTGTTGTTTGGCTTTAGTTACCAAATACTCAAATAATTCCTGCCCCTTTGCTGGTGACGCCGCACTAGAAAAACTTGGCCTTAAACCGGAATTGGTATCAGCCGCTAAAGTAAACTGGGGCACCAGTAAAAGCCCACCATTAACGGCTTGCAACGATAGGTTCATCTTACCTTCTTGATCGGCGAAAACCCGATAGTTCAACAGCTTTTTTAGTAACTTATCTGCAATTTCCTGAGAATCCTGTTTTTCCACACCCACTAAAACCATCAAACCCTGGTCGATTTTACCTATGATTCGTTGATTAACAGTAACGCTTGAATAAGTAACTCTTTGCATTAAACCTATCATTGGCCATCATTACCTTCGCTATCACTGTCTTTTTCATCACTACTTTTTTGCTCATCCTCATTAACATTCTTTGTTCCATCAATCACTTCATCATCATCAACCTGTTTTACAATAACTTCACCACCCAAATCAATTTCCTTATCCAGGCCTTTTTGTGCTTTAACTTTGGCATAAGCAATTTGTATACACTTGGTTCGCAGCTCCACATCATCTTCCACACCGTCCATGCAAACTTTCATTTCGTGATCCAGAGCTTCTTTAACGCTGGGATCTAAAAATGCTTTACGAGGCACATCACCACCAGTTAAGCCGCGTATGATTTTAGCAGTCGTTTGCACCGATGATGAACTACAAGCTGATAAAAACACTAAACCGCTAATTATTGTTAATTGTAATGTTAAGCGCATAACTTTCCTTTTATTCTTGTGGTGGAATTAAGACCAGTATAGCAAGAAAACGTTTCACAAAAAGTCCAACTGACTTGCAATAATTTACTGCTAACTATTTCTAAACAACTAATTACAAAAAAGCCGCTAATAATTAGCGGCTTTCGATAGAATTTAAGTCTTGGGTGGACGCGAAGCTCTTTTACGCTCACTTTCGGTTAAATGCTTTTTACGTAAACGAATATTATCAGGCGTTACTTCTACTAATTCATCGTCATCAATAAATTCCAAAGCCTGCTCCAAAGTCATTTTAATCGGTGGCGTTAAAACTTGTGCATCATCGGTACCTGCAGCACGGATATTAGTTAACTGCTTACCTTTTAATGGATTTACCGTTAGATCATTGGAACGACTGTGGATACCTACAACTTGGCCTTCATAAACCTCATCGCCATGTTTGGTAAATAAACGACCTCTTTCTTGCAGGTTAAAGAGTGCATTGGTTAAAGCTTTACCTTGACCGTTGGAAATTAACACACCATTGTTACGCTGACCAATAACTCCCCCTTTATGCGGACCATAATGATCAAAAGTATGGTAAATCAAACCCGAACCTGAAGTAAGCGTCATAAATTCCGTCTGAAAGCCAATCAAACCACGACTGGGCATCATAAAATCCATACGCACTCGACCTTTACCGTCTGGTGCCATATTGGTTAACTCAGCTTTACGTAAACCAAGATTTTCCATGACCCCACCCTGATGCTGCTCTTCCACATCAATGGTTACCGTTTCATAAGGCTCCATCAATTGGCCATTTTCCTCACGGATAATGACTTGCGGACGAGATACCGCTAATTCAAAGCCCTCTCGGCGCATATTTTCAATCAAGATCCCCAAATGCAATTCACCACGGCCCGATACCCGAAAAGTATCAGGGTCGTCCGTTTCTTCCACCCGCAGTGCCACGTTATGCACCAATTCCTGCTTTAAACGATCAAGAATATTGCGTGAAGTGACAAACTTGCCTTCTTTACCGGCAAATGGCGAAGTGTTAACCAGAAAATTCATGGTTACTGTAGGCTCGTCAACACTTAACGCTGGTAATGCCTCTATTGCAGTTTGATCACAAATAGTATCGGAAATTTTTAAATCGCCAAGACCAGTGATCGCAATAATATCCCCCGCTTCCGCCATTTCTGTTTCATGACGCTCCAGCCCCAAATAACCCAAAACCTGACCAACTTTGCCATTACGCTTTTGCCCATCGGCACCAATAATCGTAACTTGCTGATTCGGTTTAACACTGCCGCGCTTAATACGACCAACGCCAATAACACCCACATAAGAGTTATAGTCCAATTGCGAAATCTGCATCTGGAAACCACCATCAGTGTTAGCTGGCGGCGATGGTACATTATTTACTATGGCGCTAAATAATGGTTCCATATTGGTGCCAGTTTCGCCCTCTTCGGCACTGGCCCAGCCATTTAAGGCTGACGCATAAATCACCTCAAAATCAAGCTGCTCATCGGTTGCACCCAAGTTATCAAACAAATCAAATACTTGATCCATGACCCAGTCAGAGCGGGCGCCTGGTTTATCAATTTTGTTAATGACTAGAATTGGTTTTAGTCCCTGAGCAAATGCCTTTTGTGTTACGAAGCGAGTTTGGGGCATTGGGCCTTCTGCAGCATCTACCAATAACAATACCGAATCCACCATTGACATGACACGTTCAACCTCACCACCAAAATCGGCGTGACCGGGGGTATCCACGATATTGATGCGATAATCATTCCAGGTAATGGCGGTGTTCTTAGCCAAAATAGTGATGCCGCGCTCTTTTTCCAAATCATTAGAGTCCATCACACGATCTTGAGCACCAGCGCGCTCCCCCAAAGTGCCAGATTGTTCCAATAGCTTGTCAACCAAAGTGGTTTTGCCGTGGTCAACGTGAGCAATAATCGCAATATTGCGTAATTTTTCGATCATGAAGTTTCGCCGATCTGAATTTGAGCAAAAAAGTGGCGCAATTCTACACTAGATAAGGGAAGCAGCACAGAAAATAATCACATTTATTCAATTTACTCATTCAGCCCTAATCCCTTATAATTCAGCTGCTTTAGCCAATATCGGCCTAAATTCAGTAAAAGAGTAAATCATGAGCAAAATTAGTGAAGAAAAGTTTAGGCAATTAGAATCAGAGTTAGCTATCACTGAAACGCTGAATTGCAGCCGTTTGCTTTGCCCCATGCCGGTGATTAAAACACAAAATAAACTCAAAGAATTAGCTGAAGACGAAATTTTAAAAGTTATCTGTACCGATCCAGGTACTATAGCGGATATCCCTACCTGGTGTCGGATCAATGACATACAAGTGCTGGGTTATGCCGAACTAAAAGATCATTCCATCGAATTTCTATTAAAAAAATAGGCCTTTGCCCCCTCTTGTAAGTTTCGATATAATCGCTGTCCATTTTTTAAGTGGTTATATAGCCGCAACCTATTGATACTTTATATGACTGAAGCAAATTCCAATCAAAATGGCTCTCAACCTAAAGCTGTTGCTTTAATTTCTGGCGGTTTAGATTCGTTATTGGCTACCAAAGTAGTCATCGAACAAGGCGTTCATGTTGAAGGCATTAATTTTTATACTGGCTTTTGTGTCGAAGGTCATACTCACGCTATTCGCAAAAAAGACAAACAAAAACAAAAGCGCAATAATGCGCTATGGAGTGCTGAGCAACTTGGTATCAAGCTGCATATCATAGACATTTCAGAAGAATACAAAGATATCGTCTATAACCCAAAACATGGCTATGGTGCCAATTTAAATCCGTGCCTTGATTGCAAAATCTATATGGTGAATCAAGCCAAAGCCTGGGCCGAAGAAAACGGTTTTGACTTCATTATTACTGGTGAAGTTATTGGTCAGCGCCCTAAATCACAACGCAAAGAAACCATGCCAATTATTGCCCGTGAATCTGGTGCCGATGACCGGCTTTTGCGTCCACTATGTGCTAAAAATTTAATGCCAACTTTTCCGGAGCGCGAAGGCTGGGTGAATCGCGAAGACCTTTATGATTTTTCAGGGCGTAGCCGTAAACCGCAATTTGAACTAGCCAAAAAGTTTGGCTTTGAAGACTATGCGCAACCAGCTGGTGGCTGCTGTTTCTTAACCGACGCTAACTATTCCAAAAAACTAGAAGATCTATGGCAAGCTCGTGGCGAAAAACGCTATGAACTCGATGATATTATGCTGTTAAAAGTTGGGCGTCATATCAGACCAAAAGCAAACTTCAAACTAATCGTCAGTCGTGAAGAAGGCGAAAATAATTTCTTGCGTGGCTATAAAAAAGAATTCACTTCACTATCAACCATCAGTCATGGCGGACCATTAACTTTACTCGATGGCAGTTTCGATAAAAAGGATATTGAATTAGCAGCGCAGATTGTTGCCAGATATTCTGGTGGTAAAAATGCCGATAAAGTTTCTATTCAAGTAGAAAACTTTGAAGGTACCTCCTATATTATTGAAGCAACACCAATGCAGCCACATAAGATCAAAGAAGATTGGTATATTTAATCGGATATCAACTTGACTAATTCTAATTCGATAGCAACTAAATCCTGTCCTTTATAAAAAGGAGCTTTTTTAGTTACCTTCATGTTATGTTGCACGGCTATTGAGTCTATTTGCTCCAACTCTTTCTCTGTAAATGCAGCTCCAATTAGATCTTTTAACCTTAGCAAATGGATCTCTAACTCTTTTAATTTTGAGTTAATTATAGCCGCTCTATTTTTTACAGTACCAGTAATACCTCGACCAAAAAAGTACTGAACAAAATCGAAGATCCCTGTTTCTAGAAATACTTCTCCATATTTCGACTCAAGATAATGTAAAGAATCATTAATCTTCTTTCTTATCTTTTCAGCTTTTTTATTGAACTTGAGAGAATACAAATCTTCTTTCCCCCTAACATCGCCCATCACTTTTGATAAATTAATAAAGTGATTAAAGAATTTTTGTTTATATAAAATTTCCTTTAAACATGACATAGAATGTTTATTTTTTTTAATAATTAAAGAATTTTCATAATGGGCAATAGCAATAAACTTTCCACCTTTCTTCATTACTTGAGCTATACTTTGTATAGCTTTTTGTTTATTAGCATACTCAAATCCAAACATGGAAGTTACTAAATCAAAAGAGTTAGACGGATACTCTAATTCCTCAGCTGACTCACCAGTTCGCAAATTAATTCTTGCTAGTTTATCTTTTGCAATTTTGTTTTTTTTCGCGATTAAATCTTTTGAGATATGAGCTAAATCGGTCGCATAAATATCTGCATTAGATGGTAATTTTTCAACGGCAAGTAATGGAATAGATAAATTACCTGTTGCAACATCCAACATTGCAGAAATACTTTCATTTCTAAAAGCATCTATCCAGAACCTTCTAAATTCATCTTGGTAGTTACCCAAATAATCGCCACAGAATGAAGTTAGAAAACCTTGTTGCCAATATTGATCCCAGTGATTCGCCATAAAAATACCTACAAATAAAAAGGGTGGCTAAAGCCACCCTAACTAAGTTAAAAACTAACTTATAGATCTATGCTGAAACCAGCGTAGTACGTACGACCAATATGGCCTGCAGTATAAAGATCAAAGTGACCGCGAGGATAAGTACCATCACTAGCTAACACTACATCTTCTTCAAATAAATTACGGGCACCGAAGAAATAGCGGCCGTAATCACCTGCATCATATTGATAACGAATATTATGAGTCATGAAAGAATCTAACTCACCTACTGATCGTAAACGACCATCTAAATTACCGCTTGAATCGAAGATCAAATCAGTCGCGGCACCGTGGCCATCAATATAATCTGTATTCCAAGCAATAGAGTGATCACCCAATTTCCAATCTATTAATAAATTACTTCTCCACTGAGGATTAGCATTCCAACCAATTTGATCTTGAACAGGGCCTAAGAAGTAAGCTTCTAGGTTATATTCCAAGATATAATTAGTATTCCAGTAGAAGTGGAAGTCACCAGCACTATCAGTCGGAAGTGTGTAATCAAAAGCTAAACTTAGGTTCTTAATTTCAAATGTTGGACCATTAACACTTTGAGTAAATGCTTCGCGAATAATACCATTATTTTCACGAATTAAACTTACATCAGCATAGCCAGGTAATGTTAATACAGTTTCATTAACACCATCACCGTCTAAATCAGTTGAAGTAGACACTAAGTTACCGGCTAGTTCATTGAAGATTAAATCTTGTACATTAATAAAGGTAATAACATCTTCAACTTCCAATTGTGAGTAATCCAATGTCGCATTGAAGTCATCACTAATGTCCCAAGAAGCACCGAAATTAATATAAGTACTTGTTTCAGCACCTAAATTCGCATTGGATTGTCGAGTATCATTATGTTGATCTTCTGAACAGTCTACAGCAGAAATACCTTGAGCAGCACAAGAAACATAGTCAAAAGCATCAGATGCTGAGAATGAATCAGCTCGAGAAAGTTCTTGTAAAGTAGGCGCTCGGAAACCTTGTCCCCAAGATCCTCTTAATAACAAACCGTCAGTTGGTCGATATTCAAATGATACTTTTGGTGAAACTTCGCTACCAAAATCGTTATATTTATCATAACGAGCAGCAAGATTTACCGTAAAATTATCCGTAAAAGGTAGGTTAGCTTCATAGAAAACAGCTTCAATATCTCTATCACGTGCAGCAGAGTTACCTGCTGAGCCACCTACATTACCACCTTCAGATTGAGCATCAACCAAAGCCTGGTACGCAATTTCAAATGTTTCAGCACCGATATAATGCTGAATAGCACCACCACCTAACTCACCAGCTTCAAAACTTACACCAGCAAATAATTGATGGAATCTGTTGCGATCTTCGTTAAGAGTTGTTGCACTTAATGCATTTAGTCCATCTTCTGAATCAAAAGGAACGTTGTTCAAAATGTTCGCAAACAAACCAGATACACTTAAGTAAGTAGCACCAACCGATTTATTATCTTGTTGGTTATAGTGATAATAAAGTTCCCACTCAGCGGATTCACCAAAGGTACCGTCAAAACCAATGATGTAATCTTGCATATAATCATCAATATTGTTATCACGATTACCTAATTGATACCAACGAAAACGACCAGCTACAGGAGTTGAATATGGGTTATTAGCGTTACCAACTGGCACACCACCTATCCATGGAGCAGCAGGAGGTGCATAGCGACCAAACGAGTTATTATGGCTGTACATAGCTCTTGCTGTAAAGTTAACATCATCAGAAACTTGGTAATCAGCATTTACATAAGCTGCTTTACGTTTGGTAGATGCCAAATTAGCAGAAATGTTTGCATAGGCATAACCACAAACAAAACCACGAGAAGCGTTATTACCTTCACCCAATACGCCTACAAAACCAGGCACATTTTGAGTTAACTGGTCACATAATGGCGATGGTTCAAATAGACCCGTAGTTGGGTTTGTAATAGTAGCACCAAAGTTACTAATACCATCCGTTTCAATACCACGCTCAATGATGCCATCACCATCTAAATCTGCAAAACGAGCAGCAGTATATGGACGATCGCCATCAAAAATAGCATCCTGTGTATAGTGATCCAAGGCAAACGTGATACTACCTCTATCACTACTTACACCAGTAACCATCTGAACTGACTCAGAATCAGCGCCTTCCAAACTAGGGCGATCAACTCTAGCAGTGATGTTTAAACCTTCATAGTCTTTTTTAGTGACAATATTAATTACACCTGATACAGCATCAGAACCATAAATCGCCGATGCACCATCTCGCAAGATCTCAATACGCTCTACTGCAGCTAGAGGCAAAGTATTTAAGTTAATTGATGTTCCACCCAAAGAAGGAGAACCTGGTAAACGCTTACCGTCTAGCAATACTAAGGTACGTTGAGCGCCTGCACCAAGCAAATCAACCGTAGCCTGAGATTGGGCACTGGATCCAGAACGCTGGTTAAATGAACCGAAGCTGTTCCAAGGACCTTCACGCAAAACATCTGCAACAGTTTCTTTACCTGAGTTTTCAATTTGCTCAATATCAATAATAGTAACGGGGCTTGGGCCCTCTATATCAGTTCTCTTTAATCTCGAACCTGTTACAACTATTGTTTCGCTCTCTTCTTCAGCAGCAAAAGTCACTGGAGAAGTGATAGCGATAGAAGCAGCTAAGCCGCCAAATAAAGCTGTTTTCACAGCCTTAGCTATCATTGTCTTGTTAGTCATAAAATCCTACCTATTTAGTAGTTAGTAAATTTACTTTATTACACCTTAAAACAGACCTTTATTCCTCAGCACTAGCCAGTGCCAAAGTTAGAAAGGCCTTGGTGATTTCCATAAGTACCATATATAAAAGCAGAAGGTCAACAAAATTTACGATTTTGTTAAATTTTTAGGGAACTTTTTTAAATTTGCTCAAACATTGCACAATTACAGGCGTTTTGCTGTTTGAACTGCTGTTTGCACCATTATGGTGCATCAATCTTTTTGAATCTGTTTGAGTGTCTCTATAACTCCAATCACCACTTTCATATAATAGCTGCAACTTAAATTATACCCCTGTCAATTTGTTTGGAGCTTGCCATGTCTGTAGAAAAGGTTTTAGAGATTATTAAAGAAAACGATGTTCGTTTTGTGGATTTACGTTTTACCGATACTAAAGGTAAAGAGCAGCACGTTACGATTCCTGCCCATCAAGTGGACGAGGATTTCCTACAGGATGGTAAAATGTTCGATGGTTCTTCAATTGCGGGATGGAAAGGTATTAATGAGTCAGACATGGTATTAATGCCGGATACTGAAACGGCGATAATGGATCCTTTCTTTGAAGATCCAACACTAAACTTGCGCTGCGACATCTTGGAGCCTTCTACCATGACCGGCTATGATCGTGATCCTCGCTCAGTGGCCAAACGTGCGGAAGAATATTTGAAATCCACTGGTATTGCTGATACGGCTTACTTTGGTCCTGAGCCTGAGTTTTTCATGTTTGAAGATGTGAAGTTCAAAACCGACATGAGCGGTTCTATGGTTAAGATTGACGATCCAGAAGCTGCTTGGAACTCAGACAAGAGCTATGAAGATGGTAATACTGGCCACCGTCCACGTGTGAAAGGTGGTTACTTTCCAGTACCACCAGTAGATTCTTCGCAAGATATTCGCTCGCAAATGTGCCTGGTAATGGAAGAAATGGGCTTGGTGATTGAAGCACATCATCACGAAGTAGCCACTGCCGGTCAAAACGAGATTGCGACCCAGTTCAATACCTTAGTAAAAAAAGCTGATGAAGTTCAGATTCTGAAATATGTTACCCACAACGTAGCTCATGCTTATGGCAAAACGGCCACTTTCATGCCGAAGCCAATTGTTGGCGATAATGGTACAGGAATGCATATCCACCAATCACTGGCAAAAGACGGACAAAATCTTTTTGCAGGTGATAAATATGGTGGTTTATCAGAAGAGGCACTTTATTATATTGGTGGTATCATCAAGCACGCGCGAGCTTTGAATGCGCTTACCAATCCTTCGACCAATTCTTACAAGCGTCTTGTTCCAGGATTTGAGGCACCAGTAATGCTTGCTTACTCAGCGCGTAACCGTTCTGCCTCCATTCGTATTCCACACGTACCAAGTGCTAAAGCACGCCGTATCGAAGCGCGTTTTCCAGATCCAATGGCTAACCCATATCTGGCCTTTGCGGCAATGATGATGGCCGGTCTCGACGGTATTCAGAACAAAATCCACCCGGGTGATGCGATGGATAAGGATTTGTACGACTTACCAGCAGAAGAAGCACGTAATATCCCTACCGTTGCCTCATCTTTAGAACAGGCGTTGGATGCATTGGATGCGGATCGTGGATTCCTGACTCGCGGTGGTGTATTCTCAGACGAAATGCTGGACGCCTATATCGAACTTAAGCGCGGTGAAGTTGAGTTATTAAATATGACCACTCACCCAGTCGAGTTTGAAATGTATTACAGCCTGTAACTATTTGATATTAAAATAAATCAAACCGCTTATCAAAGCCCGGCAACCGCTGGGCTTTTTTATTTTGACAAAGCCTCCTGTTTGCTCTAAATACATTAGGTACCAGTAAACAAGGGGGATTGGTATGATTCTGAATAGTCACTTGAATCTTACACTGATGTTTATTTTATCCATGCTGTTTGCAACCGCAACAGCCGAACAGAAGATCATGTACAAAAAAATTGATAAAAATGGTCGTGTTATTTTTACTGATAAAGCTCTACCAGGTGCCAAGAAAATTTCAATCGACATCAGCCGAAACGTTATTACCAGGCCTAGAACAGCCGAAGAATCACTTGATGAAACTGAAGCTAAAGGATTGCCTTATTCCATTATTTCCATTGAGCAACCTGCTAATAATGAGATTATTCGCGATAGGAATGGAAATTTATACGCGATTGTAGCCTTGACTCCACAGCTGTCTCGGAAACATAGCATTATATTAAGCATGGATGATTCACCCATAGGCGAAAAACAGAAAGTCCCTTATTTTAATTTGACCAAAGTAAAAAGAGGCGATCATCAATTGACGGCTCAGATTGTTAACGATGAAACTGGCGATATTATCCAAACCAGCAAATCCATATCATTTAGAATGCGCTAAAAATAGATTCTTCATGGACTTTTGCTAATAGATTTTTAATGATTCGCACCAAAATGGTGCATCCTATCTTTTTTTGCTATTATAGTATTTTTGCTGTATCGCAAAGGCTATGCCAAATCTTACTGATCATGTTTCCACCTCAATTATCCTGCTGGATTTAAATGGTCGCTTTCGTTATCTCAACCAAAGCGCTGAAAAAACACTGGGGATCACTGCTCGTAACTTGCTCGGTAAGCGCTATTCCTACTTTATAGATCCAGACTCCCTGCCAATTCGCAATTGGTTATCGCAACTGACAAAGTCCGAAAGCCGCCTGTTTGACCAACGCCATATTCACTTGAAAAACGGTCAACAAATAGCGGTTGAACTTGCCCTACAAAAAACCCTGTTTGAAAACAAGGAATACCTATTAATTGAATGGCAAAATAATACTCTTGCCAGAAAATATCAGCTTGAGAAGGAGCTACAACGCAACCAGCAAATTAATCAGCAATTGCTAAAAAACCTTGCGCATGAAATTAAAACCCCACTCAGCGGCATTGCTGGTGCTACCCAATTGTTAGAAATGTCTTTAGATCAAGAATCGCTAAGTTTTAGTCAGGTTATCAGCAAAGAAGTAAAACGGCTGACCATGCTGGTGGATCGAATGTTATTAGGGCAAAAAGTGGCCAGCCGCATACCGTTTAATATTCACGAAATCCTCGAGCAGCTCATAGAATTTCTGATACTTAACTTACCCCCCGATATTTCGCTGAAGCGAGATTATGATCCCAGTATTCCTGAACTGGAAATAGCACCAGAACAAATTTATCAAGTTTTTCTTAATTTGGCGCAAAATGCACTTGACGCCATTAGCAACGATAAAAGCCAGAATAAAAACCAAAAAAGCCACCAAATCACTTTTAAAACCCGCGTTACTAAAGAGCATCCTTTGATTGAAGTCATCGATCAGCAGGTCTTACTGGTGTCCATTATCGATAATGGGCCTGGTATCCCTGAAGAACTGCAACCGAATATCTTTTTCCCCATGATCAGCGGCAAAAACAGTTCTGGACTGGGACTGGGAATCGCGCAAAGTTTAATGCAGCAACATCAGGGCTTAATAGAATTTGAATCTCAAACAGGCCACACTCAGTTCAGTTGCTTCTTGCCACTAAAGTCTATTAAACGGGAAGCTGCAAATGGATAAACCACTAATTTTGTTGGTGGATGATGACAGCTCCATTCGCTGGGTGTTAAGCAAAGCCTTAAGCAATGCAGGCTTTAAGGTCATAGCAGCGGATAATGGGCAGGATGCCTTAAAATTAATGGAAAAAGATCTTCCTAAAGTCCTAATTACCGATGTACAGATGCCAGGTATGAGTGGTTTGGAGCTGATGGAAACGACTAAAAATCGCTACCCGCATTTACCGGTAGTGATTATTACTGCCAACGCTGACACTCAAATGGCAGTGGAATCCCATCAAATTGGTGCTTTCGATTATCTACCCAAACCATTTGATTTGCACCAGGCCGTATCCATTTGCCAGAAAGCCATTGCTTTGGAAAATCCACAAGAATTAGCTCCCTGGCAGGAGCAAATTCAGAAAACCTTGATGGCTGAATATCATCAGGGCAATCAAAGCATCCTAGCGGATTTACAAACCGAATTTGAACAATTTATGGTGAAACAAGCTCTGGATTTATGTCAGGGTCATAAACAGAAAGCAGCAAAATTACTCGGCTGGGGTCGCAATACGTTAACCCGTAAATTACAATCATGGCAAGCCGCCGAACAAAAACTACAAAATAATAATGAAGGAGGGTAGCTAATGTTCCATATCGTTTTATTTGAACCAGAAATCCCTCCCAATACGGGTAACATTATTCGTCTTTGCGCCAACACCGGTTTTCAACTACATCTCATCGAACCACTGGGTTTTGAAATCGACGATAAACGAATGCGCCGTGCAGGGTTGGACTATCACGAATGGGCCAATATTAAGATTCATAAATCCTACCATGAATTTAAAAAATCAGAACAGCCAAAGCGCTTATTCGGTCTTAGCACAAAAGGCAAAGCTTATTACCACCAAATAAACTACCAGGATGGAGACTACTTTATCTTCGGCCCCGAAACCCGCGGTCTGCCCGACTGGATCTTAGACGATATCGCTGAACAGCTACTACGCATCCCCATGAAAAAGGATAGTCGTAGTTTAAATTTATCTAATACCGTAGCTATATTGGCCTATGAGGCATTAAGACAGTTTAATTTTAAGAGTTTTGAGTAAGCTTCATTAACGTATCGTTATGAAGAGAGTTCTCTTCCCCTTTATATTTAGCCGAAAATTAATAAATCATAGCAATTGCAATCTGGATGATTGCAATAACAAACTACGGCACAGGGATGTGCCGTAGTTTGTGGTGCGTTTAGTGATTTAATTAATTTAAGGGGAGTCGCAAAGCGACCTAAATATTCGGGAAAACATCTTTTGGTTACTTTTCTCTCTAAAGAGACTTCCTATGGTCGTATGTTTAGAAAAGTAACTCGCTGAAAAGCGAAAAACAGAGTTAAGGATAAGCAGCTAATTGACTATTTAATAGTACAAATATGGCGATTAACTCAGGGATTGATAGATCTACTAATAAAAGAGATTGCCACGCTTACTGCGTAAGCTCGCAATGACAAATAAAAACTGGATTCCGCATCAAGTGTGGAATGATGAATAGCAATCCAGCTATAAGAGTTAAAATCTGGATTCCCGCTTCCGCGGGAATTTCAAGTTATGTTGACGGACACCTAAGACTCTTCTTTCAAATCCCTGGTCAACAATTGATGGGCCACTAACTTAGGATCAACACCTTGATAAATAACCTGATAAATCGCTTCACAAATTGGCATTTCCACATTATGCCGTTCTGACAACATCTTCACTTCTTTGGCATTACGCACGCCTTCGACTACCTGGCCAATTTCAGCCTCTATCTTAGCTCGCGCCTTACCTTGTCCCAGAGCCATACCAAAGCGACGGTTGCGCGATTGATTATCGGTGCAAGTTAACACCAGATCGCCCATTCCAGCCATCCCAGTAAAGGTTTTGCGTTTTCCGCCCAGCGCTTTACCCAACCGCATCATTTCGGCTAAACCACGGGTGATTAAAGCAGTTCGGGCATTAGCACCAAAACCTAAGCCATCAGCAATGCCAGCACCAATAGCAACTACATTTTTAACCGCACCACCGATTTGCACACCAATAATATCTTTACTCAGATAAACCCTGAAACGATCATTATGTAGTGCTTTGGCGAACTTTTTACGCAATTTTTTATTTTGTGAAGCCAGGGTAATTGCTGTGGGCATTCCAACCGCCATTTCTTTGGCAAAAGTTGGTCCTGACAAGATGGCATGGGGCACTTTAAAATCCAACTCTTGCTGTAGTACATTGCCGAGTAAATCGCCAGTTTCTGGATCAAGTCCTTTGCTGGCCCAAACCAATTGACTCTGTTCGCTCAAATAAGGTTTACAAAGCTCCAGGCAGCCATGAAAAGCATGGCTGGGAACAGCAATGAGAATGATATCGACTTTAAATAAAGCGACTTTTATATCACTAGTCACCGATAGCGTATCGGGGAAAGCAATATCAGGCAGATACTGCGAATTTAGCCTTGCGGCCTGCATCAATTGAGCTTGCTCGGAATTACGTGCCCAAAGATTAACTTGATGGCCATTTTTGGCCAAAAGAATTGCCAAAGCGGTCCCGTAAGAACCTGCTCCCAGAACCGCTATGGATTGGATATTAGACATACTTTCTTTAACAGATAGGCGTCTAAACAAGTGCTATTAAGCCTGGCCTTCGGCTGGTTGGCCAGCTTGTGCTTGTTGTTGCTGAGCCTGCTGTAACGCCTGCTCATACAAAGCATTAAAGTTGATTGGATTTAATACAAAGCGCGGGAAACCGCCACGTGCAATGGTTTCAGAAACTGCTTCACGCACATATGGGAATAATTGCTCCGGGCAGAAAGTTCTTAACACACGGGATTTTGTCTCATCATCCAAACCTTTAATAGTAAATACACCGCCGTATTTTACTTCCGCAATATAAGCCGTTTTCTCTCCAACTTTAGAAGTTACTGTCACTTGTAAATCGACTTCGTAAGCATCATTTTCCAGATCTTTAGCATTGTTACCAAGATTAACGTTAATATCTGGCTTGTATTCTTCTAAAAAGATGTTTGGTGAGCTAGGCGACTCAAAAGATACGTCTTTAGCATAAATAGTCTGAATATTTAACTGAACGCCTTCAGGAGTCTCTACGGTTTGCTCTTGGTTATTTTCGATTTGATCGTTCTCAGCCATTATTTTCTCTCTTTATCTTTTAAAATAGATTCATTTAAGAAGCCGGATAAATCAGGGCTTCCAATTTATTTGCTCTATGCAGAGCATGTAAATCATCACATCCACCAATCGGTTTATCGTTGATGAAAATCTGTGGAACGGTACGCACGCCAGCTAACCGCACCATTTCATCTTGCAACTGTGGCTTACCATCCACTGAAATCTCTTGATAATTCAAATTTAGTGAATTCAACAAATGTTTAGCTCTTATGCAATAAGGGCAATACACTTTGGTATAGATCACTAATTTTGCTTGTTCTTTCATCACTGCTTACACCTGGATTTCAGCAATATCTAGCCTTTTTTCAGTGGCAAATTATCAGCCACCCAGGATTGGATACCGCCTTTAAGTTTATGTACCTGCTTAAAACCATGACCACGCAAAATGGTTGAGGCCGCACCCGCCTGGACACCAGTGTTACAAACCATAATCATTGGGATCTCTTGGTACTTTTCAAGCTCTTTAACGCTATCTTTTAATTTAGTGAAAGGGACATTGATAGAGCCTGGAATATGGCCTTTATTAAAATCGGCAATGGCGCGCAAGTCCACCAACTGTCCATCTTGACGGTTAACCAGATCTGTCGCCAACATAGGCGTTAAAGCCAATGAACCACTGGTTGCAGTTTGGATATAACTGGCAATGATTAATAAAGCCGTCAAAATCCAGGCGCTACCCAAAATATAGTGATTAGTAAAAAATTCGATTAACTGATCCATAATAAAATTCATTGCTTTTATGGAATTGTTGCTGATTCAGCCAACAAAATAAGATAGAGCATTATACACAAATCAACCCTTAAGCCCAGTTTTTCAAGGGGTAAAACACAAAAAGGCAAATCTTACGATTTGCCTTTCCATCAAATATCAATGAATTAATTTTTAAGCCGCCTCAACTTTTAAACTGGCACCTTCAAATCCAACCACTTTAACACGGGAGTTTACACCCAGATCCGGTCCTAATACCCTCCAATGAGTATCACCGACTTTGGCTTTACCGACACCATTAATAATAGCTTCACTTAAGACAAATTCTTTGCCAATCAAGGCTTTACCACGCTGATTCAAGGTATCGTTTTCATCACGCACATCAATCTTGTGTTTTTTAGCATAGGACTTCCAGGCCACAATGCTGACGATTGAGAACACCGAGAATAGCAACCATTGCATTTGCGGGCCAAGCAAATCGCCAAAGATCAGTTGCAAAACCCCAACCACTAAACCAGCTACTCCAAACCATAATAAAATGGCGCCCGGGGCAAACATTTCCAGAATTAATAGCACCAGGCCAATCACCAGCCAGTGCCAATATTCCATGTTCATGAAAAATTCCATAGCAACACCTCTTAAGATTTCGCTTTATCGCCAAAGGCTTCTTTGGCCAATTCAGCGACACCAGCCACCGAACCGATAACCGAAGCCGCTTCCACCGGCATCATCAAAACTTTTTGATTATCCGAGGTAGCGATTTGGCCTAAAGCGTCCACATATTTTTGCGCTACGAAATAGTTAATCGCCTGCACGTTACCTTCGGCAATCGCTTTCGATACCATGCTGGTTGCGTTTGCTTCCGCTTCGGCCAAACGCTCACGTGCTTCCGCTTCACGAAATGCCGCTTCACGCTCACCTTCTGCTTTCAGGATTTGTGCCTGCTTTTGACCTTCCGCTTCCAATACTTCCGATTGTTTCAAGCCTTCGGCTTCAAGGATTTGCGCACGCTTAACACGCTCCGCCTTCATCTGCCGCGCCATCGCATCCACCAAATCACGTGGCGGTAAAATATCTTTAATCTCAATACGCGTGACTTTCACACCCCAGGGATTAGTAGCTTCATCCACAATTCCTAGAATACGCGCATTAATTTCATCACGCTTCGATAACATTTCGTCCAAATCCATCGAACCCAAAACAGTACGGATATTAGTCATCACCAAGTTCTGCATAGCGCGGTGCAATTGATTCACTTCATAAGTTGCTTTTACTGGATCCACCACTTGATAAAAACAGACCGCATCAATCGTCACAGTGGCGTTATCTTGTGAGATCACTTGTTGTGCTGGAATATCCAGAACCTGCTCCATCATATTGACTTTAGCGCCGATTTTATCGAAAACAGGGATAATGATATGTAACCCTGGTGGCAACACTTTTCGCAGTTTGCCAAAACGCTCTACCGTATATTCATAGCCTTGAGATACAGTTTTGATCCCCGAAAATAATAAAAAGATAACAAATGCAACTATTGCACCAATGACACCAACTTCCATAGCAAGCTCCTGTTATAGTTATAAAAAATTAGTTTTAAAAACGTCGCTTACCAAGCGACTTATTACTCTAATATATGGGGATTATACTAACAATTTCAATAAGTTTAGTGTTACCAATTATTTACAGCCCAGTACAAACTTTATGCATCATATGGTTTTACTTTAATTAACACCACTTTATAATCCATCATATAAAACATAATTAATAATCAGGAAACCCAATGAAAAAGTGGCTTTTTCTACTAGTTTTTGTGCCTTTTGTGACCTATAGCAAACCAATCCCTTTAAGTAGTTTTGCCAAGAAAAATCAATTTGAACAGATCAAAATTTCTCCTGATGGCAAACATCTGGCAGCAACGGTTCCAGTCAAGGATCGCACTATTCTAGTAGTTCTGAATATAAAAGATTTAAAAGTGATTACTGGCCAGAAATTTGGAGAAAATGAGCACGTTAGAAACTTCCACTGGATAAATGACGAAAGAATTATTTTTACCAAGAGCTTTCAGCATGGCTGGGCTGAGCAGCCGGTAAGCTATGGCCAGATTTATGCTATGAGTATTGATAACCCAAAACGAGAGGTTATTTTTGGTTTTCAGGGGCAAGCCGCAGGGACAATAAGCAAATTGCGTAAAGGGGTCCAAGCAATTTATGCATACGGGGAAATCGTGCATCTTTTACCCAATGATCCTAAACATATCATGATACTGTCATATCCGTATGCCAGAGATGAAGATGGTGGTTTTTTCCTTTATAAATTAAATGTATATACCGCAAAGCGGAAACGGATTACCATGACTCCCATTGGTAATATGGAGATGGCATTAAATAATACTGGAATGCCTATTTTGGGTTTTGGGATCGATAGAAAAGGTGAATATAGATCTTTCAAATATGAAAAAAATGAGTGGCAAGATGTTGCAGATAACCACCAACTTTCAGATCTATCGCCAATTATTACCAGCGAAGATAATAACACCCTCTATTTACAGGCTTATCGCGCAGGCGGACCTTTAACTTTATATAAATATCGAATCCAACAAGATGAACTGTCAGTATTATTTCAGGATAAAACCTTTGATATTGATGACTTCCTAATAGATCCCATCACTAATGATATTCTGGGTGTTAGTCTAATGTCGGGCAAGGTATCTTATACTTATTTTGACGATAACAATAAGTTCGTAGCAATACACAAAGGATTATTAAAAGCTTTCCCTGAACACAATGTCGAATTCTTCTCCTCTAATAAAGATGGAAGCCTAATGATCGTTCGCGTCAGTAGCGATAAGAATCCTGGTGATTTTTACTTATACAACACTTCCACCAATGGCGCTGATTATATAGCCAGTAAAAAATCCTGGCTCAAACCTGAGGATATGGCAAGCAAAGAGCCTATTGAATTCCAGACTCGAGATAAAACCAATATTCACGGTTACTTAACTTTGCCCAATAATGATAAAAATACCAAGCACCCCTTAGTGGTTTATGTGCATGGTGGTCCTTATAAAGTCCAAGATACTTGGCGCTACGAGGATACAGTGCAAATGCTAGCCAACAATGGATATGCCGTTTTGCAGGTTAATTACCGTGGTTCTGGCGGTTACGGCCTTGATTTTGAGGAAATTGCTTACCAAAAGGGAGGAACCCTGATACAAAACGATATTATTGATGGTACCAAGTGGGCTTTAAAATTGCCTTATATTGATAATGATAAGGTTTGCATTATGGGCTGGAGCTTCGGAGGCTACTCTGCCACTATGGCTCCCTTAATTGAACCTGGCTTGTTTAAGTGTTCAATTGCCGCCGCAGGGCCTTATAATCTTGAGTTACAAGCCAGTGAAGCTGACTATACAGAAGTTGACTCAGTAAATGCACAAGCAAAAAAAATATACGGTAGCGATCCCAAACTACTCAAACAGAACTCACCTATAACCCATATCAAGAATTTGAAGACCCCTATTTTTGTTGTGCACGGAGGAAAAGATAAAAGAGTCCCTGATGAGCATGCTTTCCAGTTAAAAGAAGCTCTCGATGATCTGGACTTGCCTTACCAGTGGATGTTCAAAGAAAAAGAAGGTCATGGTTTTACCAATCCAGAAAATGTTGAAGAATTTTATCAGCAAACGCTGGCCTTCTTGAAAAAACACATGGGATCATAAGGCTATGAGCAGTAAGTTCTTTGGTTTAAAATATAAACTAATGAGACTTACGCTCATTAATAATTAATAGGCAGAATTATGATTAAATCACCCAAACCTATGGCACTTATTATCCTTGATGGCTGGGGCTACTCGGAAGATCCGCAAGACAACGCTATTATGGCGGCGGATACTCCTAACTGGGATAAGTACTGGGCTCAATATTCCAAGACCTTAGTATCAGGCTCTGGAGCCGACGTGGGCTTGCCTGCAGGTCAAATGGGCAATTCCGAAGTTGGTCACCTGAA
This sequence comes from Kangiella sp., assembly GCA_028284185.1. Lineage (GTDB taxonomy): Bacteria > Pseudomonadota > Gammaproteobacteria > Enterobacterales > Kangiellaceae > Kangiella. The sequence continues at coordinate 56,068 of JANQSG010000024.1, read as the reverse complement.
TTTAGGGGCTGGCCGGGTGGTTTATCAAGACTATACCCGCATCAGCAAAGCCATTGCTGATGGTGACTTTTTTGAAAATGCAGTTTTAGTTAATGCCATTGATAAGGCGGTAGCCAATGATAAAGCAGTTCACCTGCTGGGTTTGCTTTCGCCTGGTGGTGTTCATAGTCATGAAGAACATATTCACGCAGCCATCCAATTAGCAAAACAGCGGGGCGCCGAGAAGCTTTATATCCACGCATTTCTGGATGGTCGCGATATGCCGCCACGCTCGGCCCAGCCCAGTATTGAACTGCTTGAGAAAGCATGTGCGAAAACAGGCGTTGGCCGCATTGCTACTATGACCGGACGTTATTATGCGATGGATCGTGATAATCGCTGGGAAAGAGTCGAAGCGGCCTATGATATGTTAACTCTGGCTAAAGCTGAATTTCAGTTTGATTCTGCTACAGAAGCGCTTGCAGCGGCTTATGCGCGTGATGAAAATGATGAGTTTGTTAAAACCACTATTATTGGCGACGAAGCACCAATTGCAGATGGTGATACAGTGATTTTTATGAACTATCGCGCCGATCGTGCTCGCCAATTAAGCCGTGCTTTTGTGAATAGCGACTTTAATGGTTTTGGACGCAAAGCTTGTCCGAAACTGGCCGATTTTGTGATGTTAACGCAGTATGCTGCCGATATTGATACTTCCGTAGCCTATGCACCAATCAGTATGCAGAACGTGTTGGGCGAACACCTGCAAAATCTGGGTAAAAAACAATTACGCATCGCAGAAACGGAAAAGTATGCACACGTAACCTTCTTTTTTAATGGCGGTATTGAAACACCGTTTAATGGTGAAGATCGCGAATTAATCCCCTCGCCCGATATTACCACCTATGATTTGCAACCGGAAATGAATGCGGCAATGGTTACTGATAAACTGGTTGAGGTAATTGAAAATCAAAGCCATGATGTCATCATCTGCAATTTTGCCAATCCGGATATGGTGGGTCATACCGGTAATTTTGCCGCAACGGTTAAAGCCATTGAAGCTCTGGATATTTGCCTGGGCCGGATCGTCACGGCACTGGAAAAAGTTGGCGGCGAAGCCTTGATCACCGCCGATCATGGCAATGCGGAAAAGATGGCCGATGCCACTACGGGACAAGCTCATACCGCCCATACCTCAGAACCGGTGCCTTTACTTTATATTGGGCGTAATGCCAAAGCGATAGTTACTGACGGTGTTTTATCTGACTTGGCTCCTACCATGTTGCAACTAATGGATTTACCGATTCCGGCCGAAATGACCGGACGCCCAATTTTTGAATTAGTACAATAAGTTGAAGTTTTATATCAGCAAATTGATTCTCAGCATACTGCTATTGCTTATGGCAAGCAGTACCTATGCCGACAAGAAAAAAGCCGAGCAGGAACTGCAGGAACTTAAGAAAGCCATTCAAGCAGTTCAAACTGAACTTAACAACAATCGAAAACTGCAATCCAAAGCAGAAAAATCACTGGTCATAGCTGATAAGGCATTAGCACGAGCCTCTAAAGCCTTAAATCAAACCAATCAAGCCATCAAAACTAATCGCCATAAGCTCAAGCAGCTGGAAATAGAACAGCAACAAAAACGAACAGATAGCCGTGTACAAAAAAAATTGCTAGCCAGCCAATTGCGTAGTGCCTATGTATCCGGTAATGAAGAATACATCAAATTATTGTTAAACCAGGAAGATCCGGCCAAAGTGACACGGATACTCAAATACTATGATTACCTGAATAAAGCTCGTATTAATGATATAAAATCATTGCAACGAACTTTGCTCAGACTAAATCAAATTGGCATTGAAATTACTGATAAAATTTCGCAACTGGAACAATTAAGTCTCAAGCAAAAACAGCAACAAAAAAATAAACAAGCATTAAAACAGCAGCAGCAAATTGCTCTGGCTTCGTTAAAAAAAGAATACTCCAATAACAACCAGCGCTTGAGCAAGCTAAAACGTAATGAATTGGAACTGCAAAAGCTGTTAGCACAACTGGAACAAACGCTTAAGAACTTTAGCCCGCCACAGTCCTTAAATGGTCTGGCAAAGTTTAAGAAAAAACTCAATTGGCCAATCAAGGGTTCAGTGTTACATAAATTTGGAAGTACTAAACTTGGCGACTCATTACGTTGGAACGGCATCATTATTTCCGGTCGAGAAGGTAAACAAGTGCAAGCCATTTCTCAAGGACGGGTAGTTTTTTCTGACTGGTTACGTGGTTTTGGCCTAATGACGATTATCGATCATGGTCAAGGCTATCTGTCGCTTTATGGGCATAATCAAACTTTATTAAAAAATGCGGGCGACTTTGTAGAAGCTGGTGAGCCAGTTGCTACTATAGGCCAAAGTGGTGGTTTTTCTCAAACGGGCCTTTATTTTGAAATCCGTTATAAAGGCAAACCCCAAAATCCTCTTAGCTGGATTAGAAATTAAAATATAGATTGGCAGAAATATATGCGTACACTTTTTTTACTCATTCTAAGTTTATTCATTAGCTTTTCTGCCAATGCAGAGCACCAAGCAGCAACCGCTAAGTCAGAAGCTAACCAAGACAAGCCGATTGAAGAATTGCCTTTAGACGAGTTGGTTACTTTAACCGACGTTTATGCACAAATTAAAAAGGTCTATGTCAAAGAGCTATCGGATAAAGAAATTCTGGAAAATGCCATTAAAGGCATGTTAAGTAATCTCGATCCTCATTCACGCTTTTTAAATAGTGATGGTTTTGAGCAATTGGAAGAGTCTGCTCGTGGTGAATATGCTGGTATTGGTATTCGCGCAGAACATTTAGCAGATGCCATTCATGTACGTTTTATTTTTAACAACTCCCCTGCTCAAAAAGCTGGCTTAAAGCTCAATGATCGCATTATGGCGATTGATGGAAAAAGCACCGAAGGTTTATCGGTTGATGGTGGTAGTGAGTTACTGCGTGGTATTCCCAATAGCAAAGTCTTGCTCAGCGTTATTTCAGCAGACTCCGATGAAATAAAAGAAATTACATTAACCCGCAAAATCATCCAATTTACCAGCGTTAATTACGAGCTGCTTGAACCCCATATCGGCTATGCTCGCATTGGTGAATTTCAAACCAGAACCGCTAAAGATTTAACTCAGGCCATCACTAAAATGGAAAAACAAAACAAGGCTGCCTTAAAGGGATTCATTCTGGACTTAAGAAATAATCCCGGTGGACTTTTGGATACGGCGGTTGATGTTAGTGATCTGTTTTTACATGAAGGCCTAATTGTCGCCACCAAAGGCCGTTTGCCGGATACCAATCAAGAGTATAATGCCACTTCTGGCGATATTTTACGTAACCGCCCTATGATCATTTTAATTAATGGTGTTTCAGCCTCGGCATCTGAAATTGTTGCTGGTGCTTTGCAGGATCATAAGCGAGCAAAAGTGATTGGCACCCAATCTTACGGCAAAGGCTCTGTGCAAACCATTTATCCAATTCATGGTGGCGGTGGTATCAAATTAACCACCGCACTTTATTATACCCCCAATGATCGTTCGATCCAGGATTCAGGTATCACGCCGGATCTAGTGGTCGATTATCAAGAGTTTGCAGGTGAATTAGTAGCAGATGAAAAAGCCTATAAAACTGATAATCAGCTGGTAGCCGCCGTTAATGAGTTGTCACCAAAACAGCAGCTATTAAAAGCACAATAACCGACAACAGGGCATCTAACCTGTAAATAGCAGATTATTTTTTTAAATTTCAGCGTTTTGAAAAATGTTGCTGCATCAAATAAAGTGCAGCAATGCTTCTTGCTTCGGTAAAATCGTTCCTTTCCAATAACTGATCGATTTCTGAAAATTTCCAGGGAATCACCTCAATCGGCTCCGGTTCATCGCCCTCAAGTTTTGAAGGATATAAATCTTGCGCCAAAACCAGGTGCATCCTATGACTTAAATAACCAGGAGCCAGACTAATCTGCTTTAATAGTGATAAGTTGCTCGCTGCATAGCCAGCCTCTTCCTGCAATTCACGATTAGCTGCTACTTCAGGCGCCTCTCCTGCTTCAATTAATCCTTTTGGGAAAGCCAGCTCATAAGACTCCACACCTGCCGCATATTCTTTAATCAGTAGAAAGTGTTCACTATCCAAAACAGGAATAATCATCACTGCACCATGACTACCGGCTTTTAAACGTTCATAAATTCGTTGCTCACCATTTGCAAATTCCATTGCCAATTCTTCCACTGCAAAAATTCGGGTTTTTGCAATCAATTTAGTACGCTTGATTTCAGGCAGTTTACTCATGAGTTTTTATACCAAAAGTTCCGTTAGTTCATTAACCGCTGCAAATGCCTTGAAATGATTAGCAGCTTTAGTAGAGTCAGGATAATTTACCCCCACAAGATAACCGATGCCAAAATTCTGAGCGGTTTCTAGTATGTTAGCACTGTCGTCCACAAATAATGTATTAGCGGGATTAAAGTTCCATTTCATTTTTATGACCTGCCAGAATCCATCATCTTCCTTAGGATAGCCTGTGTCGTGGCTCGACAGTATTTCATCAAAATAGATAGAAAAATCTTTTTGTGCTAATTTAATTCGCAAAGTATCCGGATGAGCATTAGTTACCAGATAAAGCTTTTTTCCGGCAGCTTTTGCTTGCTGCAAAAACTCTGGAGTACCTTTGCGATATTCCACTTTTTCAGCAACTCTGGTTTTGATAGCAGCAATATCAAGTTGCATTTGTTCACTCCAAAAATCGATGCAATACCAATCAAGAGTACCATGATGAGTCTGATAAAGCTGCCTAAGGAACTGGTGCGACTCATTTTCTGTGACACCATGTTTTTTGGCATATTCTTTTGGAATTAGGTCCAGCCAAAAATAATTATCGAAAGCCAAATCAAGCAGGGTACCATCCATATCGAGCAGAATCGTATCTATGGACTGCCACTGAGTGGAAGTAATTATAGTCTGCCGTTCCATTTGATGTGATAACGGTTATTCTGTAATTGTGCCAACCGCTTGATCCATTGTTCAAGCTCAGCTGGCAAAGTCTGTTGGGTGCTTAATTCTAAAAAATATTCTTTGGACTGACTTAAGCGTAAATTGCCTTTAAGATCCAGTAGCCCCCTATTTTCCATGATTTGTACTATAGCATCACCCTGCTCATTAGTGGTTAACTGATAATTTAAATCACCCAAAGCCAGCCGTTGCTCTAAATAATAAATCACAGCATTTTGCCAAGTCCCTTCACCGTCCAGAGCCTGGATAGTTTTATTTTGTGGCGTTAGGATAAATTGCTTAAGGCTTCCAGATAATTCACCAGCTAAACCTTTTACCGGAAATTTCATCAAAGGATCAAATTGACTGGCTTGCAGCTGATAACTGGCAGCTTTAACTGCAACTTGTTTTTGATCAACACTCAATTGACTTTGCCAATGCAATTTAGGGTCTTGTATAGAGATATCCCCTTTTAGTTTCCCGATAAATAAACTCAGTGGGTTTAATTCAATATCAACTTTTTTCAGAGAAAAATTTTGATATGACACATTGTTGATTGAAGGAGACCAAATCGAACCATCCACCTGACCAAACTGCAACGCTTTTACCTGCTGTGGTAAGGCACTCTTAAGCATGGGTAAAATTGTGCTGGCTGGTGCCATTGCTACCAGCATTAGCAATAACACCACTATTCCCAGCAAAATGCCGAGGATGATTTTTTTCATGAATTTATCCTGTTTTTAATACTTTCAAAGAAACATCAACTTTTCCTATAGCATCAGTATTAGAAACACGAATATTTTCTATGAACAATCCTTTTGCCTGCTCCAGATCGGAAACCCAGCGAATCAAATTATCAAATTCAACATCATCCAAGCGTAAAATTATTTCCTGGTTACGCTTTCGCTCTTGAATGTTGGATAACTTCAAACCAAATTGACTGGCGGTTTGATTTACTAATTGGTTTAAAGGTTGCTTACTAACAGGACGACTGCCACCTTGTAAAACTGCAACCTGCTGTTTTAAACTTCCAACCTGACTTGCAATGGCATCACGATCAGCTTTTAGATTAGCTTGATATCTTTTTAATGGTGTTACCACTAACAGCGTCAGCAAGAGTAAAAGCGAAGCAATAGCTAATGCCAATACCATAGTTTTTTCGCGCTGATTGAGGCCAGCATACCAGTTTTTAATTCCATTCATTATTTTGCCTTCACCACTAAACGAGTTGTCCAACTGCCCTGATTATCACGTGCATTGCGCATATCCACTTTCAAACCTGCTTGCTCCAGTTTTTGCTGAACCGCCGTTAAAATTTGATAGTCCTTAGCCGCAACATCCAGATTGAGCACACTTTGCTTGGCAATATATTCCATCTGCTCCAGTTGCACTTGCCGTGGATTCAGTTGGTTATAAACCTGATCCAACAAGTTCATAAAACCACCAGTCTGACCAGAACCAGCCGCCACTTTACGGTAATTATTAGCGATCTCTATCATCTTTGAATCGAGACGCTCTTCATCCAAGTTTGGACTAAGCTTGCGCACTTCAGTTAAGGCCAATTGGCGGTAATGGTTGCGCTCTTGATTCAGAATAAATAGATTACTTGTAAAATAGATCAAACCCAAAACAGCTGCCACCGACGCTGCAATTAAAGGCAGTTTCCAGGTAGTGGCGCTAACAGAAGTTTTCTTACTGGGAGTATATTGTTGTTGCAATAAATTAATGGTTTTATCAAGCGGCTGGCCGGCTAACCATAACAGTTCATCATCCAATGGCACTTGTTGCACCGCAAGACCGGGCATGGATTCCAGGTTCAATGGTACCTCTTGGGCCGAAAACAATCTGACCGCCTGACTAATGGCCTGAGTTTCTTCAAAACTTTCATTAAGGTTCCAATTCAATAAATCTGCCACTAACTCAGATTGTGCCGACCAAAAGTTATTTAGATCCTGACGCACCAACACCGGATTGCCATCCAATAGACTCCAAGCATCATCAAATACTGGCAAACAAGCAGCATCTGCCAGCATAACATCAGGCTCAATATCAGCTTCTTGCAACTTTGCCAATAATGACTCTAAATAGTCTTTGGCAATAACATTAACCGTGACTTTACTATTGCTATCTACCTCGCCAAAAGCAAAGTGCTGGCTATCAACCGATTCAATAATTTGTTCTTCCAATAAATAAGGAATGGCTTTTTCCAAGTGCTTACTATTTTTGGTCGGTGCATCTATTACAAAGCTGCGAATCTTTTCTGCCGGAATCAACACAGTGACTGGCGAAGTCACTGCCATTTCTGCCAAAGCGACAATATCATTTAGCAGCAAATCACCTCGTTCTAAAAAACTCGGCGTTGCCTCCTGCTCATTGAGCAAACCCCACTGCACCGCTTCCTGATCGGCTAATAATCGAATCAATAATCGACCTTTCATATTATTCTCCAATGTGGCGCGAAACCACATGAAATTGATTGTTATTTTTTAGTAGTAACGAATGTGTTTGTGCTCGCCCAGTCTTGATATTAGCAGTCGCCGTCATCAATAAATATTTGCTATCAAACACTAATCGCCCGGCAGCTTCTTTTGATACTTTGCCAGTACCAAGTGCAGTAAAAAAATCACTCTCACTATAGCCCTCTTCCGGCATATCCTGCAACACCTGGCGCACAGTTGTTAAATCCACATCGTCAAGTAAAGCCCACACCAATTCTGCCTGTTCCGGCTTAACCGTATTCACATTAATGGTGCCTTCTTTAATCGGCAACACACAAAGATAATCTTTAATGGCATCATAAATTTCAGGGGTAAAACCCTTGATGACCAATAACTCGCTAGTGTGTGCCAGCAAGGTATCGCCAGTACGATAAGGGATCTGATAACCGGTATAAGTATAGTCCTCAGCACCATCAGCACCGGAAACTTCCTGGTCATCGTCCACCCAATCACGCAGCGCTGCCGCCAGTGCTGTTGGAGTAGCCTCTGACTCAGGCATTAACGGTTCAATGATTTTGACAAAAATTTTCTCGCCAGCTAATTGCTCGCCAAATTGTCTGCCAGCACCCTGACTGACAGCTTGGCTTGAAGGAGCCTGCAATTCTGTCTGAGTTGATCCGGAAGTGCCTGTGCTCGCTGGCGCACCTTCAGATAAAATGGAGTTGAGATTAAAGCAGCTATGCATATCTTTGACGCTACCTTCCAAATTACCTAAATTATTTTCAATAGGAAATTGCATTGGTATTGTCGCCCAGGGCTGAGTACGTACCACGCGTTTGGCTTTACTTTGTTCAAAGTATTGTTCCAGCAAACTTTTGCCAAAAGCTTCAGCACCAACCATATATTGCTGCGCACGTGAAGCATTGATGATGTTAAAAGTTCGGCGATCACCGATCTGCCGATCGTTTAGAATAAAGGTCGCATAAATGATCAATACTGCAGCAATCACTAAAACGGTGATTAAGGCGATACCTGATTGTTGCTGCTGTGACTTGATCATTTTTTAAACTTAATTCTGTGGTTTTGTGGCTTCTTCAGTAAGAGCTCTTGCGGTTTCATTTTGGGATGAAGCCTTAACGCCTTTAAAAGAAGCTATTGGAAACAGACGATAAACTTCACCCAAATCGGTTAATTTCAAAGTCACTTTAATTGCTCTTGGCATATCCGTCAGACTATCTTGTTCGGTTTCCCATTCTTTTTTCCAATCATCATCTTTCAGAAATTCAAAAGTGATTTCTTTAATACCCGTTAATAAAGATCGTTTTAATTCCTGACCTTCTTGCGCATTATCCACATACAACCAATGATTACGGACTAATGTTTCATCCTCAAGCTGATAAACCAAATGCTGCAAATTGCTACGTGCTAATTTTGCCGGATTGCGCCAATTGGTTCTAGTAAATTCCATAAAGCTATTAGCACTGGCTGAATCACCTCTAAGCAAAGCCACTTTATCGCCATACTCATTACGCCTTTCACGAAAGACCAAGTGATTAATGTCATCTTCAATCTGACGCACGGCCAGCTGCACCTCACGTAAACGATGGCCTTGTTTCTCAGATACCTCCATATTGATCTGTACTGCATTAAACAAACCCAATACCGCCACCATGATTAAGCCCAAAATAGCTAAAGCAATTAATACTTCGGTTAAACTGAAGCCCTGATTGTTCTTCATGCTTAGCATCAGCCTTTGCTATCCTTTTTTCCCACAAAGCCTGTCATGGCAAAACTACCATCTTTGCCAAACAAAATAGTCACCACAACTCGGCGCATATTGGGATCGCTGGTATCCACTACTTGCTGTTGCCACTTCCAAGTACGATTGGCAAACTCAACTTCACCATCTTTGGTGCCAGTCGATGGCCATTTATCTTCCAGCTGTAACTCTGCAATATGATTTTTTGCAATATAACTGGCTAAAGTCATTTCACGATTAGCGCTTAAATTCTGACTAGTGGCATTAAATAAATTCGAAACCATCGGCGCAATTAATATGGCAATAATAGCGGTAGCCACCAATACCTCCAAAATACTCAAGCCTAACTGTTTCGACTTATTTATCACTTTCTATTATCCTTAGTTTTCTTCGAGATCTTTATCCCAATCACTACGATAATGACCCTCAATTGGTATTCGACTGATTTTTAGCTCACCAAGATAATTACCCACGATACGATAGAACCTGCCTTCCGATAAATCCAATCCCACAGTCAATTGAAATTCATTTATTTCACCGCTGGAAAGCATAAACACTTGTGGTGTTTTTAATTTTTTCTTTTCTGTTTCAGCAATCTGCTGATTATTATCCAAAGTCTCTTTAGAGTCAGTTTGATCTGGCTCTGCATTTTTTAACAAAGACTCCTGCCCTTGCACATTCACATACAAGGCAAAAGGTTTATCAAATTTCTGTTCAGTCAACACTTGATGATCTTCTAATGGCTGCCACTTTTCATTGTTATAAATCATAAAGTGATAGCCATCTTCTTCTACTCGCAAACCAAACTCAACGCCGCGAATAATGGACTCCTCTTGTGCAATTTGCAGTTGCCCAAGCAGTTTATAAGCATGATTTTTTAATTCGCCAGAACGGCTATCACCAAACGCAAGATAGGCTCCCGTAACTACAATTGCCATAATGGCAACCGCAATTAAGACCTCAAGCAAAGTAAAAGCGGCTTGAGGTTTATTCAAGGCTACATATTTTGAATTAATTCTCGTCATTAAACTTAACGGTGTTCATATTCCAGGTACCAATATCCTGGAATTTACCTTCACCGCCAGGACGTTTATCAGCACCCATCGAAAACAAATCATATTCTCCATTCTGACCAGGAGAAATATATTGATAACTGGAATCCCAGGGATCTTTAACGATAGAACCGCCAGAAATATAGCCACCACGACGATAGTTTCCTGGCACTGGCTCCTGACTTGGTTTTTGTACTAAGGCCTGCAAACCTTGATCGGTGGTTGGGAAAAAACCATTATCCGAATAATAACTATTCAGTGCAGCTTGCAGGGAGGTTAAATCATTTTTAACCCGGATTAAACGCGCTTTATCGGTCTCGCCTAAAAAGTTTAACGCAACTACCGTTGACATAATGGCCACAATAGCAATCGCAATCAAAATTTCCGTTAAGGTAAAACCTTTTTGTTTTTTATCAATTTTTTTCATCATCTTTTGCATTTCAAACTCTCACTTTTTGATTACTAACTGGTAATCGATTTAGTTAATTCATAAATTGGCGACATCATGGCCAACACAATAAAGAAGACCACACCACCTAAAAATAAAATAATGGTTGGCCCCATAATATTAAGTGCCACATCCACGCTGTTTTCAAACTGTGACTCCTGATTATCAGAAACCTGCTTTAACATATCCTCCAGCTCACCACTAGCCTCACCGCTACCTATCATATGGATCATCATGGGTGGAAACAGTTTGGTTTGTTGCAAAGCATTTTTTAGACTGGCACCTTCGCGCACCTTAACTGCTGCTTCATTAACTGCAGTGCGCATCTTTAAATTGGTCAGAACTTTACCACCTATTTTCATAGCCTCTAACAAGGGCACCCCACTGGAATGTAAGATACTTAGAGTGCTGGTAAACTGAGACGTATTCAGGTTCCGCGATAAACGACCAAACACTGGCATCTTTAAAATTTTGTTATGCCATTTTTCTTTATGCTCAGGATTCCTTAACCAATATTTAGCGCCTATCACCAGCAAAATAATGGCTATCAGCAAATAAAGCCCATAACCACTAATAAAATTGCTGATTCCAATTAAGATCTGTGTAATAAAAGGCAATTCCTGACCTGAAGCCTGAAACTGTCCCACCACCTTGGGCACTGCATACACCATCAAACCTGAAACCACACCTATCGCCACCAATATCAAAACAATCGGATAAACCATAGCCGCTGAAATCTTACCCTGGATCTTATGACGTCTTTCAGTGTAATCGGCCAAACGGTTAAGTACCGTATCCAAATGGCCGGCTCTTTCACCAGCAGCCACCATCGAGCGGTATAACTCATTAAAAACTTTGGGAAATTCCGCCATACCATCGGCTAAAGTATGACCTTCCATCACTTTAGCTCGAACACCGAGGATAATAGTTTTGACTTTAGATTTTTCGGTTTGTTCAGCCACTGCCTTTAAAGCTTCTTCAATCGGCAAAGCAGCTTTCACCAAAGTTGCTAACTGACGGGTAATCAAAGCTAAATCGGCAACTTTAATCCCGCCACCAATACCACCTTTGGATTTATCTTTGGCTTTAGCAGAGTCGCCAATATGCAGCACTTCTAATGGGGTAAAGCCTTTTTCACGCAGCTGTTGTCGGATCTGGCGTGGTGTATCGCCTTCCAGTACCCCTTTTTTTTCTTTGCCTTTTGGGTTTAATGCAATATATTCAAAAGCAGCCATAACAATACCAATCTTCTATTGCATTAATCTTCGCGAGTCACTCTTAAGACTTCTTCCACAGTAGTAATACCTTGAAGAATTCTGGCACGGCCGTCAGCACGAATACTTGGCGTGGCTTTACGTGCATGACGTTCCATTTCCTGTTCACTGGCATTATTGTGGACCATGGTGCGCATCTCTTCATCAATCACCACCAATTCATAGATGCCTTGACGACCATAATAACCACGATAACTACAAGCTTCGCAGCCATTAGGGTGGTATATCATTGGCGGATTGGACGCATCAAAACCCATCAATTCACATTCTTTTTCATTAGCAGGTGCTGAAGTTTTACATTCAGAACACAGGCGACGCACCAAACGTTGCGCTAAAACCCCTAAAATACTTGAGGATAATAAAAACGGCTCAACCCCCATATCTTGCATACGAGTTACCGCACCCACCGCAGTATTGGTATGCAAGGTCGAAAGCACCAAGTGGCCAGTCAAACTGGCTTGTACTGCAATCTGTGCTGTTTCCAAATCACGGATCTCACCCACCATCACCACATCCGGATCTTGACGCAAAATAGCGCGCAAGCCACGCGCAAAGGTCATATCCACTTTGGGATTAACCTGAGTTTGGCCAATACCATCGATCAGATATTCAATCGGATCTTCTACCGTCAGAATATTGCGACTGGAATTATTCAGCAGCGATAAGCCAGCATAAAGGGTAGTGGTTTTACCCGAGCCGGTAGGACCCGTCACCAAAATAATGCCATGCGGTTTATGCAGCAAACCACTCATCAGATCCATCGTATCTTGCTGCATACCCAAGCGGGAAAATTCCAAACGGCCCGCTTCTTTATCTAATAAACGCAACACCACTCGCTCACCGTGACTTGATGGCATAGTAGAAACACGCACATCCACTGCACGATTGGCAATTCGCAGAGCAATACGACCATCTTGTGGTACACGCTTTTCGGCAATATCCAGTTTGGCCATAACTTTGATACGGGAAACCAATAAGGGTGCTAATTTACGACTCGGTTGCAAAACTTCACGTAAAACTCCATCTACCCGAAAACGCACTGACAAAGTTTTCTCAAAAGTTTCAATATGAATATCCGAAGCATTTTCCTTAATCGCTTCAGTCAATAACGCATTGATCAATTTAATGATCGGCGCATCATCTTCAGCTTCCAACAGATCTTCAGTTTCTGGCAGCTCTTCAGCCAATTTGAACAGATCCATTTCCTCGCCCAAATCATCCATCGCCTGCTGTGCACCGCCAGTGCCTGATTGATAATAGGCACTTAATTCTGCTTCAAAAGCTTCTTCATCCAACTTCTGCACACTAAAATGGTCACTATAATGGCGCTTTACTTCTAACAAAGCCGCTGGTGAAGTGCCTTCTCGCATAAAGCAATTTAAACCCTCTTCACCTTTGGTAAGAAAAACACCGTGACGCTTGGCAAAACTAAAAGGCAAAGGACGGAAACTGTCGATAACCGCTTCTGAGCTTATGGTTTCTGAAGACACTTGCTCTGCCATTAACTATTCCTTACCGTCTTTTTTTGCTTCTTCGTCCATATATTCTTCAAAACTCGGCGGCAATACCAAAGCCTCATCATAAGTTGGCATCACATGCACATCTTCATCCGGCATTAAACTAATACCTCGATTGGCCTTTTCGATTTGTTGCGCCCGCATATAACTGTATTTAGCAGAACTTACTTTTCTCAGCTCCAAATCATCTTTAAGCACTCGCGGATGAATAAAGACCATCAAATTACGTTTTTCCTTAGTGGTGCCACGTGATTTAAAAAGGTTGCCAATAATAGGGACATCGCCCAATAAAGGCACTTTTTGTTCACTTTCATTAATAGTGTCATCAATTAAACCGCCCAACACCACCATACCACCATCGGGAACCAACACCGAAGTTTTGACTTTACGTTTATTGGTCACCACATCTACCGAAGTAGCGCCAGCCAATGAAGAAACCTCCTGTTCAATATCCAGACGCACATGGTTGCCTTCATTAATCTGTGGTTTGATTTTTAGCGAAACACCTACATCCTTACGATCCACATTCTGGAATGGATTCGAATTGTTATTGCCTAAAGTTGAGCCAGTAATAATCGGAATTTCCTGTCCAGCACTAAACTCAGCTTCAGTATTATCCAAAGTGGTGATGCTGGGGCGAGCTAAAGTATTGGAATCGGTCACGCCTTCCAATGCATTAATAAAAGCACCCCAGCTTAAACCTGAATCAGAGGTACGCGCCAAACCAATGCCAGCGCCAGATAAGCCAGCTAAAACTTGAGCTAATGCGACACCACCATCACCTGGGTTACGTATAGTCTCTGTACCAGTTATCACACCTGTCTGTGGATCACGCGTAAAAACTTCTTCTTCCGTTCCACGAGCTGCAATAGCACCTCCAGCCACTTGCCCAATCGAACCAAAATTAATAATACCTGCTGGCTGAGTGCCATCACCAGATGGTGAGAATAACCACTGAATACCCAATTCTCGTGCTTTGCGATCAGAAATTTCAACAATAATCGCTTCTACATGCACCTGTCTGCGGCGAATATCCAGACTACGAACCACTGACTCAAACTCACGCATCATATCCGGCGGTGCAGTCAACACTAACGCATTGGTTTCTTCATGGGACTGAATACTATAAAGCGATTTATTCGATCTAGCTGCAGCTCCACCCTGACCAGCAGCACCAGACTCTTCTTTTTGTTTGTATTCGCCAATACCCGATAAAACTTCTTTAACCTCTTCAGCTTTAGCATATTTCAAAAAAATGGTTTTGGTGTTACCCGCAGAGTTTTGCGGACGATCGAGACTGGCAATTAAAGCACGCAAGCGAATACGCGTTTTATCCGTAGCACTTAATAAAATACTATTCATACGCTCATCAGCCACAAACTTCGGCTCACGCGTTTGATTCACCTGTTGCTGACCACCTTGATTTTTACTGATAGATTCCAAAATACGTACTATTTCCGAGGCCGAAGCATGCTGTAATGGAATCACCTCAATTTCCTCGTCATTGGCCTTATCAGTACGTGCCACAATTTCCTGAATACGTTTTACGTTAGTTGCTGAATCGTGCAGGATAATAGTATTGGTGCCCTGTACTGCTAACATTTGCCCTGAGGTTGGTGAAACCATTGGTCTTAATACATTGACCAATTGTTGTGCATTGACATTGTTAACTGGAATCACTTGAGTGACATAAGTATCCCCAAGCTCGGCATGATTGCGCACATTAACAGGACCAGGTTCAGAGCGTGCTTTCGCTTCTTGAATAATCTTGATAGTGTTTTTATCAACTCGAATGGCCTGAAAGCCATGAATTTTTAAAGTTGCTAAGAACATACGATAAATATCGTCCTTGCTACTATCCTGATTCGAGATAATAGTAATTTTCTTTTGCGACACCCGCGGATCCACAATCATGTTTTTATCGGTGATCCGAGCAACCGTTTCCACCACTTCACGGATATCCGCATCACGTACATTCAAGCGCTCAGCATCAGCGGCAAAAGAGCCAATTAATAATCCAAGAGCTATTGCGGTGGTTAATAATTTTATCTTTGTTTTCATACTATCTTCTCTATTAAAAATATCTTCCCTGAAATCTATTGAATTTTTATTTCTTGTCTAACTTCAGGCTGAATATTTTGCTTTTGCGAACTATTATTCGCTCCTAAATTCAATAACAAGGTCACTGGTTGCCCATTGCGTTCTATACTAATTTCTAAAGTTTCAGCCGTCCGTAGCTGTTTAAGCGCAGTCCAATAGGCGTCATTACTTAACCCTTGCCCATTGATAGATTTGACTACATCATTTCGACGCAAACCCAAACGACTAAACATTCGAGGATCTTTGCCTGGCGCCACCTTAAAGCCAGCAATCTGACCAGCGTTATCCACCACTGGCTCAAATCGTGCTAAACCTGCATAGGACTGGGGGCTTTGAGCTAACTTATTGCGCATATCGGTTAAATCTTTGGTCAAACGGCTATCGCGCCGCTTATCAATGGTTTTACCATTAGTATTATTATCCGCCTCTTTTTTATTGCTATCCACCGAAGCAATAACCTGTTCATTCAGCTTTTCCAATAACGTCAAGGTTTCATTTCTACCATTATTATTAATAATAACCTTTAATGGCTCTACCCGTTTTAGACTGACTTGACTAGCACCCACACCTTCCAGTTTGTCGCCAATCCAATAGACTTTTTCCTTGTTACCACCGGTTTTGATAATGGCGCTACTTTGCAATTCATCAGAATCCACGTAAACACCCAGTAATTTCAGGTTAAGGTGGGTTTCACCCACAACTTCCTCAACCGGCTCGGCAGTTTGATTAGCAGCACCAAACAGGTGCATCTGGGCTATTTTATTGGCATTTATTGTTTGTACCGAAGAATTGACTGAATTAGGATTACTGGTCGCCAGGATGGTTTTTGGCTGAGCATAATCGACCCATAACCAAATCATCTTGGCGATAAAATACAGGGCAAGCAGTGCTAATAGGGCTGCTAAAACCTTAGCCACCAGTTGCGCATATTTTTGCCATAATAAAGAAAAGTTTAAATTCGAACTGCTCATTAGTAATATTTATAATAAAATTCTATTGGTGAATGATAAGCCTCAGTGGTATAAAACCTTTATATCCCTTAATTTTCACCAACAGTTTGTTTTAAAAGGCTCTATTAATGGTTATTCTTCGCCTTTCTTATACCTTAATGTCCAACACTTCAGATTAAATTGATTTATAATCAAAGTTTCCCACGCGAAATCGCGTTTAGCAAGCCACGATACTGTAAAGATAGGTAAGGTTCAAGGTGTCAACTGACAAAAATATACGCTTGGATAAGTGGTTATGGGCTGCTCGATTTTATAAAACCCGCAGTATTGCCAAAAAAGCCATCGATGGTGGCAAAGTGCATTGTAATGGCGTTAGGGGCAAAGCTAATCGGCTAGTGGTTATTGGTATGGAAATTCGTCTAATGCAGGGCCATCAGCAAAAAACCGTGCTCGTTAAAGCTCTTTCTGCTAATCGCGGGCCAGCTCCTGTTGCACAAACTTTGTATGAAGAGACTCAAGAGAGCATTGAAAAACGAGAAGCGCTGCAATTACAACGCAAATCCATGCCAGTCTCCAATACCAAACCGGATAAAAAGCAACGCCGCCAAATCCATAAATTTCGTCGCGAGCATGAGTAAAGTCTTATATAATTGCGCTAACATTTAAATCAGGCGTCATTTTAAGTCTCCATGTCCGATCAAATACTCGATAAAATCCAACGCTTCAGCTTTGCCCAACTGCCGGTTCGTGGCGAAATTGTCAGTTTAAAAGACTCGATTGGCATTATTTGCGATCAGCATGATTATCCCAACGAGGTACGCCACCTATTGGCCGAAGCACTGACTGCCTGTACTTTGTTAGCCGATATTATCAAGATCGAAGGTCGCGTATCTCTGCAACTACAAAGTCCATCGTTGGTGAAATTATTGCTGGTTGAATGTAATCACTTAGGCCATATTCGTGGCTTATTGCAAACCAATGAAGCTTTGGAACATCTGATTAGAGAAGAGCTGTTTGATTTCAAAGAGTGGACTGACAAAGGTCAGTTAGCCATTACCATCGAACCTAAAAAAGGCCAGCGTTATCAGGGCATAGTACCACTGGACAAAACTTCTCTTGCGGAATGCCTGGAAGATTATTTTAACCTGTCTGAGCAATTGCCCACTCATATCAAAATCTTCGCGGATCAAAACCAGGCATTTGGCATGTTTGTGCAAACCCTACCACAGGAAGCTGATTCCAGTATTGGTAATGAGCCAAGTCAGCAGGCATTCGATCACGTGGTTGCTTTAAGCAACACCATTAAATCGCAAGAAGCCTTTGCGCTGGAACATCAAGATCTGCTTTATCGTTTATTCCATCAGGACGAAGTCAGCCTGTATCCCGAAAAAGCCATTCAATTTCAATGCAGCTGCTCACGCGAACGCAATATGGCCGCCTTAACCACGCTCGATCCAGCGGAATTAATGGGCATTGTCGAAGAACAAGGCGCTTTAGAAATGGTCTGCGATTTTTGCAGTAATAAAGAAGTTTTTAACCGCGATGAAATCATGAAACTTATTATGGCAGAAGCCGATCAGGGTTCAGTGAATTAGTAGTTCTAATAAAACAAGCATGAGTTAATCAGAACTTCATGTTAAAAAAGTATTTACTGTTTTTCTTGTTCATTTTCTTTACT
Source organism: Kangiella sp. (assembly GCA_028284185.1). GTDB lineage: Bacteria > Pseudomonadota > Gammaproteobacteria > Enterobacterales > Kangiellaceae > Kangiella. The sequence goes on along the minus strand of JANQSG010000024.1, from coordinate 37,842 downwards.
TGTCCAAAGAAAACGAACCAAAAGAAAGGACACCCGATATTTAGGTCGCTTCGCGACTTCCTTCAAATTACTTTTGCTGCTTAACGCACCATGAAATACAGCACGTCCTATGCTGAATTTCATTATTCAAGTCATCCATGACTTGAATTGCTACAACAAAAAGTAATTTTCAGCTAAATATATGGGAGACCTAAGAGCCCACCTAAACCCCTTATCACAAGCCGAAAAAATGATTTGAATAGCGGCAATTTGCTGGACGGCAAATTGAGTTACAAGGGACAGGGATGTCCCATTGTAACGACGCGTTAATGAAAATTATTTTAGAGGGGAGCCGTAGGCAGCAGTGATCGGGGCGCTTTTCTTTGGTTCGTTTCTTTGTGTGTACAAAGAAACGAACAAGAAAAAATAGTACTTACTTTATATTAGACAAAAAAACAAGACTATCTCGGCATTTCAAACCTGGCTTCCAAACCACCTTCAGGTCGATTAATTAAACTCACTTTACCTCTGTGCATTTCAGCAATCCGTCTAACAATGGCAAGACCTAAACCTGAACCACCGCCGGAACGGGCAGTGTTACCACGTGAGAAAGGTTGGAACAAACGTTCAATCTCTTTATCATCAATACCATTACCTTGATCAAAAACCGATATGCGAATTTTATCGCCATAAAGACCTGTCATCACGTGCAATGGGGCACCAGCATATTTGAGGCCATTTTGGATCAAATTGGTCACCAGACGTTTCATGGCCAATGGTTTAAAAGCCACTGTTGCCGGCATTTCACCGAGCTCAAAACTGATATCTTCATCCTGAATACGATTGGCCAGTACACACTCTTCGACTAAAGCATTCAAATCGCCCTGCTTGGCTCGCTCATCACGCCCATCACGTACAAAAGAGATAAATTGATTAATGATCTGATCCATATCTTCGGTATCACGAATAATGCCTTCCCTAGTTTCCGCTTCCGCATCACCCATAAACTCAGTCGCCAAACGAATTCGAGTGAGTGGCGTACGTAAATCATGGGAAACGCCCGCCAATAACAAAGTTCTATCTTCCTCTAATTGCTGAACATTGCGCGCCATCTGATTAAAGGCTCGAGTCACTGTGACCATTTCTTCAAGACCTTTTTCCTGTAATTGACCTGGATTATCACCACGTCCAATCTCACGCGCGGCAAATTCTAACCGCCTTAATGGTCTTGAGATTTGGCGGGTAAAAATCCAACCGCCCAATAAACTCAACAATAAAATAGCAGTAAAATAGACCACTGGCGGATGAATATTAAAACCTTCAAACGGTTCCATTGCTACTCTCAGCCACACATTGGTATGACGTGGCGATTTAATCCAGTAATAGATTTTATCCGACTCTTCCACCCGCATTTCGGTACGCTCAATCGGAATTTGCAAATACTCGGCCAAACGCTGGGTTAGTACTACATAAGGCTGTGCATTACGCAAAGCCGTTGGTTCGCCATTACGGGTCGAGACTAATTCCATATTCTGCTTGGCCATAATTTCCTGACGTACTTCTGCCGGGAAATCCTTATGTTGAATATAGATAGCGGTGTTCACATCAGCCGCCAGCAATTGCACTAACTGTTTTACTGAGGGCTGAGTAACGTACCAGGAAATAGTGAAATAAGATACCAGCTGGTTAATCACCAGCAGAAAACCCACCAATAAGGCAATTCGACCAAAGGCAGTTTTAGGCAGGATACGCATCAATGACTAGTCAGGCAGCTCCGCCATCAGGCACAAACACATAACCTACGCCCCACACGGTTTGGATATAGCGCGGCTGAGCAGGATCAGCTTCGATCAGGCGCCGCAAACGCGAGACCTGTACGTCAATACTGCGTTCTAAGGCTGAATAATCACGGCCACGCGCCAGATTCATTAATTTATCGCGTGATAATGGCTGGCGGGCATGTTCCACCAAAGATTTTAATACTGCAAATTCACCGCTAGTTAATGAAATAGCTTTACCATCATCAGTCATTTCACGGGTTGCCAAATTCAAGGTAAAGCGACCAAAAGAAACGATGGTTTCTGAATTACTCGGCGCACCCGGAATATGCTTGGCCTGACGACGTAACACGGCACGGATCCGCGCCAATAGTTCACGTGGATTAAAGGGCTTGGCCAGATAATCATCAGCTCCCACTTCCAAACCCACAATGCGATCCACTTCATCACCTTTGGCGGTCAACATAATGATCGGCAAAGCATTATTATCGGCGCGTAAACGGCGACAAATCGAAAGCCCATCTTCACCTGGTAACATTAAATCCAGTACCATCAAATGATAATTTTCACGTTCCAAAAATCGATCCATCTGCTCGGCATTTTCCACCGTGCGCACGATAAAATCCTGCTCTTTCAAATAGCGTTCGAGCAGACTGCGCAGTCTGACATCATCATCTACCACTAAAATTTTGGGAGTTTCTTCAGTCATATTCTTATCCTTCTCTTAACTAGTTTGCATCACTCTAGCTAGCTGCCAGTTTCTTAGTTAATCACCCAAGTATTTGTTATTCAATGCATTATTCATGTATTTATCAGAAAGAGGTCATACGGCTTTTATTTTATAAGCTCTTTTTTTGCGTAACTTGATCACGCCCTCTTTTCAAACTTCAATAGCTACTATACTATGCCGCTTTATTTTTCCCAATGATTCAATTACAAGATGTTACAAATTAATCAGCAAATTGCCCAAGAGCTTCAAGTGCGTTCGCAGCAAGTCGAATCCGCGGTTAAACTGCTGGACGAAGGTGCTACCGTGCCCTTTATCGCCCGTTATCGTAAAGAAGCTACGGGCGCGCTGGATGATGCCCAATTACGCGATATTAAACAAAGACTGACTTATTTACGTGAATTGGAAGAGCGCCGTGCAGCAATTTTAAAAAGTATTGAAGAACAAGAAAAATTGACTCCTGAATTGGCAAAATCCATTCAGCAGGCAGCCACCAAAAGTGAGTTGGAAGATCTTTACCTGCCCTATAAGCCAAAAAGGCGCAGCAAAGCGCAAATTGCGCGCGAAGCGGGCCTACAACCATTGGCAATGGCTTTATGGCAGAACCCTGAGCTCGATCCTGAAACAGAGGCCGCTAAATATCATAACGAAGAGCATAAAATCCTGAGCAATAAAGATGCGCTGGACGGCGCCAAGCAAATCCTGATGGAGCAATTCGCGGAAAATGCCGATTTATTAAAGATCCTGCGCGATTATTTATGGCGCCATGCTTATCTCAAAGCTTCAGTACTACCTGGCAAAGAAAAAGCAGGCATCAAATTTTCAGATTATTTTGATCATCATGAAGCTTTTAACTCGATCCCATCACACCGCACTTTGGCCTTACTAAGAGGCCGTAATGAGGGCTTTTTGAACCTGCAAATGGTTTCCAATCTGGAGTTGATTAAAGACGAACAGGCAATCGATCCTTGTCTTGGCATGATTGCCGAACATTTTAATATTCGTGATCAAAAACGTGCGGCTGATGGTTGGTTGCAACAAGTGGTACTATGGACCTGGAAAATAAAACTGAGTCTTTACCTTGAAACTGAACTGTTGGGCAAAGTTCGCGAACAAGCTGAAACAGAAGCCATTCGTATTTTTGCCAAAAACCTGAAAGATCTGTTAATGGCTGCGCCCGCTGGTGCCAAAGTGACTATGGGTATTGACCCAGGTTTACGCACTGGCTGTAAAGCGGTGATTGTGGATAAAACGGGCAAACTGATGGCCCACAGCACCATTTTCCCGCATGCACCACAAAATCAATGGAACCAGTCAATCCGTAAGCTGAAAACTCTGTGTGAAATGCACAAGGTAGAATTGATCAGTATTGGTAATGGCACTGCCTCGCGCGAAACCGATAAATTAGTTGCAGAACTGATCAAAGCTAACCCAGAACTGAAAATGCAGAAAATTATGATCAGTGAAGCTGGCGCCTCGGTTTATTCAGCTTCAGCTTTGGCTTCACAAGAATTTCCGGAACTGGATGTCAGTTATCGTGGTTCGGTATCCATTGCCCGCCGTTTACAGGATCCATTGCCAGAATTAGTCAAAATCGAACCTAAATCCATTGGCGTGGGCCAATATCAACATGACGTTAGCCAAAGCCAGTTAGCACGCAGTCTTAATGGAGTGGTGGAAGATTGTGTGAATGCAGTTGGCGTCAATCTGAATATGGCTTCAGTACCATTATTGACACGGGTTTCCGGCTTAAGCAAAACCATAGCGCAGAATATTGTTAATTGGCGCGACCAACATGGCCATTTTAAGTCGCGCGAGCAATTGTTAGAAGTTGAGCGCATGGGCCCTAAAACCTACCAACAAGCCGCCGGTTTCCTGCGCATTAGTGGTGGTTCCAATGCGCTGGATGCTTCAGCAGTGCATCCTGAGTCTTATCCCCTGGTGCAACAGATTATGGCCGATTTACAGTTACAAGATGTAGCGCAACTGATTGGCAATGGCGAGAGACTGCAAGCCATTAATGCAGCAGACTATATTGATGGTACTTATGGTGAGCATACAGTTAAGGATGTCTTAAAAGAGCTGGATAAACCTGGTCGCGATCCACGTCCTGAATTTAAAATGGTACGTTATAAAGAGGGAATAGAATCTTTAAATGATTTAAAACCTAACATGGCACTGGAAGGTGCGATCACCAATGTCACCGCCTTTGGTGCTTTTGTGGATATTGGAGTGCATCAAGATGGCCTGGTTCATCTTTCCAATATGGCCAATGAATTTATTAAAGACCCAGCACAAGTGGTTAAAGCTGGCGATATTGTTAAAGTTTGGGTGATGGATGTGGACTTGCAGCGTAAACGTATCGGCCTTTCGATGATAGGACCACAAGCTACAACAGCTAAAGTTGAACACAGCAAGCCTGAAGATAAGAAACCAAAAAGCAAAAAGCATCGCGCCCCATCGCATCGCAAAAACTCACAAAAACCAGCAAAACCTCAGGGCGCCTTTGCAGATGCTTTAGCTAACGCCTTGAAAAAAGGTTAAAAGCCTATAATCGATTAAAATTTAAGCACTACTACTTGAACTTTTGCCTAAGGGAAGGTAGTGTGCGCTAAATCTGTAACAACTAACTGTAACAATCAGGTCAGTTTCCACTACAGGGGCAGTCGTAAGCCCTGAAAAAGGTTTGACAATGAATTTAAACACCAGGCCACTCAATTTTCTAGGCGCTTTTATCTGCTATCAACTATTAGTCACGGCCTACTATTTCCAATACGTCCAATTTATGGATCCTTGTCCTTTGTGCATTTTCTCCAGAGTGGCAATTTTCAGCTTAGGCGTGATACTTTTATTAAATGCTATTTTTCAGCCGCGCCATGAATCGATTTGGAATAAAGTTTTTCAAATATTGGGCCTTTTAAGTGCTATTTTGGGGATTTGGATTTCCGCCAAGCACGTCTATATTCAAAACTTACCTAAAGATCAAATCATGGACTGTGGCGCACCACTAGATGTTTTAATGAATGTAATGCCATTATTTGATGTGATCAAAGAAGTCTTGGCAGGTGATGGCAAATGTGCCGAAGTGAATTTTCAATGGTTAGGCTTAACTATGCCTGGCTGGATGTTAGTAATTTTTAGTGTTACCGCTCTGATCATGCTCTACCGCTTGATTCAGGCATTCAAAGCACCAAAATACCTGTAGTTACCATAGAACTAGGATTTATATGATTCGCATTATTATTGAACGCAAAATCAAATCAAGCCAAATTGATGAGTATCATGGCTTAATTCGTAAAGCCAAAAACAAAGCCAGCAATGTTCCAGGCTTTTTATCCGGTGAGTTATTTCATGTGATGGAAAATAATAATCACGTAATAGTGATGTCTTGTTGGGACTCGCTCGAAGCCTGGGAAGTCTGGGCTGATTCTGAACAGCGCTTAGATCTATTAGAAGCCATGAGACCTTTATTAGAAACTGATGAAAAAGTCACTATTTTAGAGTCCACCAGCCTCAAATAGACTATAACCTGATTTCTTACCTAACTTACTAAAGAAGCTAGATTTTCTAGCTTTTTTTATTTTTTGAAGAGCATAACATTTTTAACTTTAAGTTAAAAATATTTGACATTAAGTAAAATAAATACAACAATACCTGTATATTGTTACTAGAGAACTTATTATGTCTTATAAAGAAAAAAGTGCTCTTATGCACATAGCAGCTCTTGTATTCCTACTGATTTATATCATCACTAGCTCAAGCGTATGGCCGGCTTTAGATCCAGCCGCAACGCCCATCAAGCATCTATGGATTGCCATCATAAGTTTTATTCTTATCGAAATTATTGGACACAGCTTATTGGCGATCCGGGATCGTAAAGAGGCCAATGAAAAACCCGACGAAAGGGATAAGTTAATCGAATACAAAGCCTCTCACTTTTCAGGTTTCTTGCTATCTTTTTTAATCATCGGCTATATGGCTGCCAATATGTTGCTTGGGATCCCTATTCTAAACCTAGTCAATGTCTTATCCATTTTAGTAATCGCCGAGATTTTGCACTACGGATTGCAGTTTTTATTTTACCGTCGAGGATTTTAATGGTGACTCGAGCAAAAGGCGCTATTACCAATAAGGTCCGCACTCTACGCTTTATGCACGGTGAAATGACTCAGCAACAATTAGCCGATAAGATTGGAGTCACTCGTCAGACTATCGCTGCAATTGAGCAAAATAAATACTCACCTTCTCTTGAGGTAGCTTTTAAAATAGCAATAGTTTTTGCGATAGGATTAGAAGAAGTCTTTCAATATAAAGCTGATTGATATTTTCAAAAATATTTAGGCCATTCCTTTTTAAGCTGACAAGTAAGTGCCATGCCAAACATTTTATAATCTGCCAATAAAGACCATACAGGATATTTAAAAGTTGCAGGTTTATTTTTTTCCACTAAAAAATGCCCTGCCCAGGCAAAACCATAGCCTATGACAAAACATAAAGGAATATAAAGCCATTGCTGATTTATCAATAAATAAATCAGCAAGGCTAAAGATAAAGCAGTACCGATATAATGGAGCAAACGATTACTTGGCAAACGATGTTCGGCCAAGTAATAAGGCCAAAAATCCTGAAAGCTGGAAATCTTTTGTTCGCTCATCATCAATAGTTTACTGTTCTGCGTTGGCTTTAGGATTAATCTCCAATAGCTCAACTTCAAAAATCAAGGTCGAATTACCAGGAATGCGCGAGCTACCATGTTCACCATAAGCAATTTCAGGCGGAATCACAAACTCAAACTTATCGCCCACTTCCATCAATTGCAAACCTTCCGTCCAACCTTTAATCACACCACTTAAAGGAAAGCTGGTTGGCTCATCACGATCATAAGAGCTATCAAATTGCTGGCCATCAATTAAAGTACCCTTGTAATGAACCTTCACTGTATCTTCAACTTTTGGCTTATCCCCGCCTTTACCTTTACTTAATACTTTATACATCAAACCAGAATCAGTAGTCTTAACGTCTTCTTTTTTTGCATATTCTGCACGAAAGCTATCACCTGCGGCTTTGCTTTCTTCAGCTTTTTTCTTGGCCTCAGCAGCTAATTTATCTTGTTGCTCTTTCATCTTGGCTTGCAGGCTAGTTTGGAACTCCTGCATATTAGCCGCCAATTGAGCCTCATCAAATTGACCTTTACCTTCAAAACCGTCTTTAATGCCCTGCACCACCAAAGCGGTATCAATTTCCATGCCATATTCCTTTAAGGAATCAAAATTGTGCTGCATTTGCTTGGAGAAATTCTGGCCAATAGAGTAAGCCGCTTTTTGATTAAGATCATTTAAGTCAAACTTGGCTTCAGCTTGAGCTGCCTGTTCCGTTGGAGTTACCGGCTTTGCAGGTTTGTCTTGCTGACATGCGCTTAATGCCAAAGCAGCTACTACTGCTACTGTTATTTTTTTCATGATTTTACCTTAGTGTTGTACGAACAAAGGTGCATTTTGCAGGAGTTAGTCGCAAAATCAAGTTCTATAAGCTGATGTTTTGAACCAATTGGCCTAGCTGTTGCAAGGTATCCTGATCTCTTGCACTGATTCCCTTAACTTGCAAATAATGGGATAAATTATTAAGCGGTTGATTTTTATCAATAAATAGCGATTGTTGCTTACAAATAGTCTGCAAAGCCTGACGCTGGTGCTGCTGTTCGGCTTTCAACTCAATCAATAAAGCCTGTTGATAGGCATCTGGCGATTTTTGTTTTAACTGCAAACGCTTTTGTCGAATATATAACACTGCATCCATAGCCTGTTGCGACTCTTGTTCAATGTTTTGCCACAAAGATTCGTCTATCAGCAGGCCTTTTTGTTGGGACCATAAAGCCAATAATAAATGATTAACATTTAAGTCCAAAGTATCCTGCACCGCCAGGCACAAATTAGCCACTTCCTTGTTTTGATAAATATGACATGACCATTGCCAAAACTCCTCGATCATTTTCTCGGATTGGGCAGGCTCAAATAATTGCGAATGATCAACTTTAAGAGTCTGCATTTTTATCCTCTGGAGCTTGAGGTTCGGCTTTTGAGAAAATTGACCAGACAATACACAGCCAACTCAAAATTAAACAAACACCACCAATCGGAATAATAAATTTAATCGCGCTAATTTCTGTAATGGCATAAAAATACAAACCGCCACTAAATAAAATAATACCAAAAAACATTAAGCGGCCGGCTAAAAACAGCGGTCTATTAGCCAACTGTCCTATCATAATTCCAATCGCCAATAGACCGATGGCATGATAAATCTGATACTGAACCCCTAAACGAAACAGATGTAGCGCATGTTCGGACAAAGAACTCAAGCCATGAGAAGCCATAGCGCCTAAGGCTACGGCCAGTGCCATAAACATGGCACCGTGTAAAATAAAATGCTTCTTCATTAATAACACAATTAACTGATTCAATATTCATTATGGCAAAAAACCCTAGCTTTGTAATTAATCCATTTCTCGTTACAATAGTTCGCAATACAAAAAGCCCTCAACTTTATGTCGTCAGCAGAACCTACAGCCACTATTACGAAAAAGCCCTCTGGCTTATCGGTGCATTTCTATGCGGTTTTATTTGGCTGTTTAAAGTTAATTGGCAGACTGCCCTATCCAGTTATCAATTTTCTCGGTTCAGGTATCGGTCAACTGCTCTATCTGGTAAAAAGCCGCCGTAAAATTGTTGAAGCTAATCTGCACTATTGTTTTCCCAATATGTCAGAAAGTGAGCAAGCAAAGTTATGTCGTGCTCACTTTAAAAGCTTAGGCATTGGTTTTATTGAACTTACGGTTGCCTGGTACAAACCTTTTAAGGATTTAGAAAAATATCATGAGATCCGCGGCCTGGAGCACTATGAAAAAGCCAAAGCCACAGATCGTGGCATTCTATTTCTTGGCTACCATATTACCAGTCTGGAATTAGCTGGTGCCTTAATGTCAAAATATTTGGATTTTGCAGCCTTTTACCGCCCTAATAAAAATCAAGCGCTGGATTACCATATCCAAAAAGGCCGCAATAACCGTACACAAACTCTTGGCCGCAATGATATTCGTACCATCGGTAAGTGGCTTAAATCTGGTAATAACATCTGGTTTATGCCCGATCAGGATATGGGCACTAAAAGCACTGTCTTTGCACCTTTTTATGGTAAACCAATGGCAACGCTCAACTCACCTATCCGCATTGCCAAACTCGGCAATGCCATTGTATTACCCGTGAGCTATCATAAAGAAAATGGCAAAATGATTGTGGAAGTTTTACCTGAAATAGAATTTAGCGGGGATGATATTGCAGATTGCACCTTAATGAATCAGGTACTGGAAAATTGTGTCAATAAGGGACGAGAACAGTACTATTGGGTACACCGCCGTTTTAAAACCTTACCAGAAGGCATGCAATCAATTTATTGATAATGCTTGATTGATTTTTTCCGCAACTTCTTCAAAGCTGATCAAATCCATTGCTGCTCGATCATGAACTCGTGTTTTCCAGGGCACTGTTTTTGGATCTTTTCCTAGAATATTTTTAACAGCATCTTCAAACTTATCAATAAGTAGATCTTTATGCTTATAAGGAGCAGATAAGCGACCTGGCGCCACTGCATATAAACCTATTACTGGTGTACCAACCGCATTAGCAATATGCGCGGGACCTGTATCTGGTGCAACCACTAATTGAGCGCTTTTCAGAACAACCGCCAGCTCTGAAAGACTGGTTTTCCCCACAAGATTAAGTGGCTTATTCTGAGTTAAATCACAAATATGCTTTGCCATTTTTAGCTCAAAGTCCGCAACACCTCCGGTTAATATCACTTTCAACTTGTGTTTTACCGTCAACCAATCTATTAGCATTGCATATTTTTCTTCTTGCCATGAACGTTCCAACTTACTGGCAGCCGGATTGATAACAATATAATCTTCACCAATTGCAAATCTTTCTACTAAGTTTTTTTCCAGATCTGGTTGCAATTGAATACTCCAGTCTAACTGCTCGGTATTAACCCCCAGCTGCTTAGCAAACTGGCAAAAACTATCATGTAAATGTTCATTGGCAAAAGGTATCTTTTTATTAGTAAAAAGCCATTGCAACTCTCGCGCTCTCACTCTATCAAAGCCTATTTTTGTCTTAGCCCTAATCATGGGATAAATAAGGTTAGCTCGAGTAGACGCCTGCATCGCCAAAACCGTATCAATTTCTTTATTATTGAAATAATTCCTAATGCTTTTGTAATCAGATAAAGATTTTGGTTTCTCAATAACCTTAAAGGTTAATCTTGGATGGGTTGAATATTGCAATAATTCGTAAGCAGCTTTGCCAATCAGCCAATGGATATGTGCTTCAGGTTTTTGTTGCAAAATTGCTCGCACGACTGGTAATACTAAACAACAGTCACCAATCGCTGATAATCGAATTAAAGCTATATTCATACTTGCCTGGTTATCTTCTCATTATCAATATAACGCCCTTGCTTTAAACCGCGATTAAGCCAGTACCAGGAAGCCAACGCTCGCATGATCATAAAGCCAAAGAAGGCAATCCAGATGCCGTGATTAGCTAATGGCTTGGTCAAATAATATAGTGGAATAAAACCAATAAGCAGTGCTACCAGCATCGAATTACGCATGGTATTTATCGCTGAAGCACCAACAAAAATACCATCTAGCCAAAAGCTTGCCACACAAACCAGTGGCACCAAAATACTATATATCAGGTAAGGCTGGATCGCTTGTCGCAAGCTTTCAATATCCGTTAACCAACCAATAAACCAGAATCCAAATAACAAAAAAAGCAAACTTAGTATTAAACTAACCAACAGTGACCAAAAACCACCAACAACTACTGAGCGCCGAAACTCTAGCCAGTTTTGCCGACCAATGGCTTTGCCAACCAGTGCTTCAACCGCATTAGCTATACCGTCAAGACCATTGGAGACCAACAGTAAAAAATTCAACAAAATTGCATTAATCGCCATCGCCTGATCGCCCAGCTCCGAACCACGCGCATGAATGGTAAAAAATACCGTTTCCAAAGCCAAGGTTCTTAGTAATAAATCTTTATTCAAATTTAATAAATAACCCAGTTTGTGCCATGCCAATTTTATTTTTTCCGAAATTGGGTGCTGCTTAAGCAATTTTGGTAACGCGCTTAAGGCAATACTCAGACCTAAAGCTTCTGCAATCACACTGGCAATAGCCACACCATCCACATCCATGCCCAGTGTAACCAAAACCCAGTCTAAAATGGCGTTACTAATATTGGTAGTAATCAGCATCAAAAAAGGAATACGGGCATTTTGCATGCCTAAATACCAACCAATAAGTACCGCGTTAAGCAGGCTAATGGGCAAACCATAAATACGAATATTCCAGTATTCAATCACCTTGCTTTCAACTTGCTTGGAGCCATCAATCCACCACAAAATCAGATCAATTAGCCAGGGGTTGAATACTAAAATTATGGCCGCAATTGCCACCGCCAAAATAATGGGTAGATAAAGCCATTGTCTAATTTGTTGATGATCCTGAGCCCCAAAAGCCTGCGCCACCAGCCCCGTGGTAATCATGCGCAAAAAACCCATGGTCCAGATAATAAAGGTAAAAAGCGCAGAGCCTAAACCCACCGCAGCCAGATAGTGCACTTCATCCAGGTGCCCCATAACTGCTGAATCCACCAAGCCAACCAATGGTATGGTCAGATTAGATAAAACCATTGGCGCGGCAATCCGCCAAATTTCAGAATGGCTTTTCTTATTTTTTAGATCTTGTTTAATCGCTGTCCGCGACCAGATAAACATGGAAAATTATTGGGCTTGTTGACGCAGAGATTGATAATCCGAAATCACCAATGACACCAGATCTTTACCATAAGCATCGCTGGGATTAATCAAAGCATAACGGCGACCTAGTGGATCGATAATAAACCAACGCGCAGTATGATCAACCATATAATTATCAGGATTATTATCGTGTGCCGGTGTTTTCATAAAACTCACACCTAAATTTTTAGTCAGTTGACGTAATTGGCTTAACTCCAGATTAATACCAATAAATGTTTTATTGAATGCAGGAACATAATTAGCCAAGGTTTCAACTGTATCTCTTTCCGGATCAACACTGATAAAAACAAATTGTGTATCTTTTTTCCACTTTTCATCCAACCCTTTTTCCACTTGATTCATATCCATCATGGTAGTCGGACAAATATCAGGACAGCTAGTAAAGCCAAAAAACACAATACTCCAATTGCCAATAAAATCTTTTTCAGTGAAAGTCTGGCCTTTATGATCCTGCCCTTGAAAACTCACCAATGGATTCAATTTAGGAAAAGTATTAATTAACTCAAGCGACTTTGGTGCTAATAAAAAACGATAACTTAGAAAACCAATCACCAACGCGACTATTGCCACTAAAAGATAAAGCAAAACATGAGCATGATTTTTTTGTAGAATTTTTTGCATAGCTTGTTGCATATATTTTCCCAAAAGTAAAGGTTAAAAGCTCACAAAAGGTTTTAAATAGTGATCCACCAGTAAAAACAGGAACAAGAAAGTTAAATAGCCAATCGAAACACCAAAAGTTTTCATGGCAACACCTTCGGTTTCTTTATATTTTAGGACCATACAATAATAGAGAAACCATAAACCCAAGCCTATGGCACCAATTAAATAAATCAGACCGCTCATACCGGTTAAATAAGGTAATAACGTCGATAAAATCAATAAGATGCAATAGAGCAAAATTGAAGTTTTAGTAAATTCCTCACCATGAGTAACTGGCAGCATGGGAATTTCGGCTTTGGCATAATCTTCAATGCGATGAATTGAAAGCGCCCAAAAGTGTGGTGGCGTCCAGGTGAAAATAATCAAGACTAATAACCAGGCATAAGGATCCGCTGAACCAGTTACAGAAGTCCAGCCAAGCAGTGGTGGAATCGCCCCAGATAAACCGCCGATTACGATATTTTGTGGTGTGGCACGCTTTAAAAACATAGTGTAAATAAAGGCATAACCCACTAAGCCACCTAAAGTTAAAACTGCCGTTAAAGGATTCACTAAGAACCATAACAAACCCATAGCAATTAAAGCCAACACAATAGCAAATAGTACCGCTTTTTTGGGTTCGACCCGCCCCTGGGCAACTGGCCTTTGCATGGTTCTGGCCATGATGGTATCAATCCGCGCATCCACCACATGGTTAACTACCGCCGCCGCACCCGCCGCAAAAGCAATACCAATAGTACCCCAAAGCAAGGCACTTAAGGGTGGCAACCAGCTGGTTCTGACATCATTGGCTAAAAACATACCGACAATGGCAGTAAAGACCAATAGGTAAACCACTTTCGGTTTAGTCAGTTCATAATAGTCGCGCCAGGTTACCGGACGATTGATTTTGTAACTCTTTTCTATCATGAACGCTGGCCTTTTAATTTAAACTGCCAATTCACTAAATAGTTAGTTGCAATCATGGTCAGCAACAATAAAGCGCCACCACCATTATGCGCCACCGCCACATACAACGGCAGACCAAAAACCACGTTGGAAATACCTAAAGCCATTTGCAGCAATAACATAAAGGCAATGGCACGCCCAAATTGACGCAATAAAATACTGTCCTTTTCGCGCATCAATACAATGGCCAATAAACCAATCACTGCAAAAATAATATAAGCACCAATTCGGTGGGTCACATGGATAGCAACTTTGGCTTCATGAGAAAGGACTCCACCTTCGTAATTTTTAAAAGGCTTGCCTTGAGATTTGTTGAGATCGGCTACAAATTTTTCTTGCTCATGCGCCTTAAATTCATCAAATTCAAAACCTTTTTGCCACAAATCAAAACCTGCTTTAAAATTCACATGTTGCGTCCAGCCCGAATTACAAACCGGCAGATCTTTACACACAGTTGCCGCATAGTTAGCAGCAGTCCAACCGCCTAGAGCAATTTGCATAGCCACTAAAACCAGCCCAGCCAAAGCTAAATTTTTAAACTTCTTGGCTACTACTTGCGACAAGGAAACAATCTTTGGTCGTAGCTGTAAGTAATACAAAAACAATAAAGATAGAACTGTAAAGCCACCGAGCAAATGACTCATCACAATAAAAGGATGGACTTTTAAAGTGACTGTCCACATCCCTAATAAACCCTGAAAAATCACCAAAGGTAGCAAAATACAGGGCAAGACAACTGGAATAGAGGGATCTTTTTTGCGGCCTAAAAATGCTCCCACAAAAATTAGAATGATGACCAGGCCAATACCCTTGGCAAAGTGACGATGGATCATCTCTGGCCAGGCCTTTTCGGCTTCAAAGATTTGGTTGTACTCAATTTCAGCTTTAGCTATATATTCGGCATCTTGCGGCACCGTAAAATGACCATAACAACCCGGCCAGTCAGGACAACCAAGTCCAGCATCTTTCAGTCGGGTCCAAGCCCCTAATAGAATAACGGTCAAAGCCAGTAAAATCGCTAATGCCACTAAATTTCGTAAGGTTTTTTTGCTCATGATCAGTTCTACTTTTTATAGGCCAGTGTTACGCATAGCGCGCACTATATCATCACGCAAATCCTTCGCTCGCATACGCGCTTCATCTTGAGTTTTCACTGCTTCATACTGCATAAAAATATTGCCATGCACATCCATTGCATAAATCTTACCAGGCTTTAATTTGACCTTATCGCCAATATGTGGCTGACCATTACCTTTTGCTAATTGCAACTGCTCAAACTTTTCAATACGCTCCGCATATAAAATTTCACTTGGGAAAATCGCTAAACGAGTTAATTTTTCCACTCGCTTGCCCATACCTTGATGGGTACGAGCCAAAAATTCCATATTAAGCTCACACACCTCATCACACTCATTTGATGCTGGGAAATAGAGCCACCACCATTGAGTCTCAAAATCACGAAAATGCAAGGGCTCACCTTCGGCATTAAACCAGGAAAACTGTTCAAAACGTGGGTATGGTGACTCCAATAAGGTGCCATGATTACGAGTTGGCTGAGTAAACCAACCCTGATAAAAAGCCACATACGCCAGAATCACTGGTACTACAAACAAGAAGATCAAACCAGAAACCACGCGGCGATTTTGACTCCTGATCCTTTGTTGTTCTGTTGAGCTGGAATTATCACTCATCGTTCATCTCTTACCCATTTATTCAAGTTAATTCACACGGCGTTTTACATTCACCACCACATAGATAATGCACAAAGCCAAGGCCATCGCAAACCATTGCAAAGCATAGGCGGTATGTTTTTGTGGTGGACTGGCAAGCAAAGGCCACTCGCGGACAAAGATTGAGTTCAACTCCGGCTGCTGCCTAACCACAAAAGGCGCGATATGATACCCCATTTGCCGAACTTTTTCCGCAACTGTTTGCATATCAAATTGACCAATTAGGTGAGCATTATCAAATTGTTCCCATTGAGCATTATTAGCCACTACTTGATTAGCACCTTTGGAGAAATAAAGGTTACCTTTAATGATCGAATCACTAAATTCGGGTATTTCAGGCACCTTTTCATAAAAATCTTTACGCGGCAGCCAACCACGACTCACCAAAACTGGCTGTTTCGAGTCTTCCGGCTGAAATAAAGCTAATATTTCGTAGCCTAGACGTTTACCCTGCTTTTGATTATCAATCACTAAAAACTGCTGGCTGACAGCCTGTCCTAAAATCACCACAGCTGCTTGATCGGGATTCTCTTGGCTCAAAGCTTGTTGTAACGAAATAGCCTCTTGCTGTGATTTAAGCATTAGATTGGTTTGAATATCCCTTTTCTCCTGAGCCCTATCCAGCTGCCATACCCCTAAACGCAGTAACACGGGCAACAAGACTAAAAATACCAAGGTAGGAACCAATTTAGGTGCAAATACCCGAGTTCCCAGCGGCAGTTGAAAAACAGGCTGTTGCAAAATTTTCTGCCAAACAGAATGTGCCATAAAAAATCAGCCTCTTTTTATACTCAACATCTTTTTATATCCAACATCAGATAAAGTTTCGGATTAAGCCGCTAATTATCGTATAATCTAACCAACTTTAATGTGAAGGAAACAGTAATGGGCTTAACCTGGTTAAAACTAGTCATAATTATATTCATGCTGGCTATTTTATTCAGCCTTTTTCGCGGACTTTTCTTTTTAAGCAAAGGCGATCCTGAATCCAGCAAGCAGCTGCTAAAGTCGCTACAATGGCGAATCGCCTTAAGCAGCTTGTTATTCATTGGCATTATGTTGTTGCACTATTTCGATATTATTAATTTACGCAGCCAAATTTTGCCTAACTAGATCCATTGCTTTATGATGCAATAAAATCATAATCATCAATAACTTATGACATCTGAAAAAGGTGAATTAGAACGCTTTACAGCGGATAAGTTTTGCGGTCAATGCGGGCAGAAAAACTTCCGTCCTAACCGTAGCCTTAAAGAGCTTTTTACGGAATTTCTCGAAGACTGGTTAGGCTATGACTCCAAAATCTACAAAACCGCAGCTAAGTTAGCCAAGCCAGCAGCACTTAGCTTAGATTATTTCAATAATTCTCATCACAAAAGTCATTACATTACACCTATTAGACTTTATTTATTACTGTCTATTATCTTTTTCTTAATGACCAACTTTGGTGGGTTAAGTCTTACTGAAATTGAGTTCAATGACGTTCAGACTAACTCTAGTAACCAAACAGAAAAGCAAGATAAAGGGAGCTTTACAGAAGGTTTTGTTGATGGCTTTACTGGCAGTGTAAAAGCCGACACTAAGAAGCAGAAAGTGAATCCAACCAACTCAGAGTTTGCTAATGACTTCATGGAAGGTTGGAATAACCATGAATCAACCAAAACCGAGCAAGAACAGTCTAAAGAACTCAAAGCAACCATCAATGAAAAAGAAACTCAAGAAGTCTCCACCAAACAACCCTCACCCAAAAGCAATGCTGGTGATATCTCTATAACTGGTGAAGGCGCCTTTAATACCAAAACTGGTTGTAAGAAAGCCCCTAATGAAATATTCGAAATCTGGCCTCAATGGCTAGATAATAAGATCGATAATGGTGTCAAAGAACTTTGTGACTCTTATACAGCCATTCTAGCCTTACCCGAGTTTGAACGCCAAGTTGCAAAAAGAAATTGGGGACTATCTTTAGGACAAAAAGCAATAGAAATGGTACCTCAGGTATTTTTTCTATCGCTCCCAATATTAGCCTTAGTGCTTGCTATATTTTATTTTCTATCAAAGCGCTTATATGTTGAGCATCTTGTTTTGTTGATGCATAGCCATAGTTTTATATTCGGTATCGTTCTTTTATATCTTGGTTGGTATAAATTAACCAAGTTATGGGCACCATTAGGCTCCATTTGGATGGAAGAGCTTCTCTCTATTGCTATTATTGTATATTTATACCTATCGCAAAAATGGTTCTATAAACGTGGTTGGTGGGCTACTCTTTGGAGGTTCCTAATCTTTGGATTCCTGTACTTCATACTAATCTCCATATTGACATCTATGGGCATTATGTTTGGAGTCATTATTGGAGCTAATTAATTGGTTTTAAGTCTTTCTAGATCTCAAAAAACTGACGGCGAAATTTGGCTTTTTTTTCATCCCTCTCAAAAGAAATTCCACCCCATCCAGTTTTGATGCCCAACTGTTCAAAGCTTTTCTCATAATCAGGAAAACGCTTGCTGTTAATAATTTTCTCATACTCCCGAGAAAATATTCGACTGCCAGATAAATCATCCAATCTATCAATCACTTTCCAAACTGCGGTTACGCTATGATTCGGCAGACAGCATTTTTTATACTGCTTTAGAACACTCGCTAAACTTTGTTGACCATTGGATTCTTGTCGTAACTTTAAGTCCACATTTAAAAAATAAGCCGCTCCCGACCAATAGACTCGCATATTATTACCACGACGACTTGAGGCCTCGGAAAGCTTTATTGGTCGCCGTTGCGCATTGCGTTCACCACGTCGAAAACCATGGAATAGTTTTTGGAAAGTTTCCCGTTCGCTTAATAAGCCTACTTTACCCCGCGCAATGTTTTGGTAGTAGCTTGCCAAGCCTTCTGAAAACCAACTGTTTTTACTACCCACATAAGGCAAAAGCAAATGGCTTAATTCATGGACTGCCGTCCAGTCAGCTCGAATACGTTGGTAAGAAAAACTCGGATTGACATGCAGTACTATCTGGCTACTATTCCAACGCACCACTTCACCCCAGGGTACTGGCTCACGCCAGGAATAACTTCTAACTAACTTGACTTTAGCCTTGTCTAAAGGAAACTCTCCATAGATAGTTGCCACAGCTTGTGCCATTTCCTCGATCCAGCCGTTTAACATCAGCTTTTGTTTATGGCTGAATTTTCCCTGATAGCTAAGATGAATTTGACTCTCACCTATATCAATCAAACTATCTGAATCAGCATTCGTAGCTTCTGACTGAATCAGCAACCAGAGAAGTAAAAAAATAAACAGAATTTTTGGCAAGCCCATACTATGAGCTTAGCCTAAATAATAAAAATTACCGTCAAGAAAGGCTATTAGAATGTTACAAAGCTTATCAAAGACTTGATGCTTATTTTGAACTAGAGGCGTAACCTTGAAGTAGCCAGGCCCAATCTGATTCTTGCCACTGGAAATCCGGACACTTGCCTTTTTCTTTTCTCAAAGAACGCAACAAGCGCCGCAAATTATCTTCTAACTGCGGATGATTAGGCTTAATAAATTTGCCTTTATCGAAATCAATTAACCAAAACTTACCTTTTTTATTCAACATAATGTTATGAATATTGAGATCGGAATGATACAAACCTTGATTATGAAATTGACGAATCATAAAACCTACCTGCTGCCACTGTTCGTCACTAAGGGCTGACTTTTTCAAGTAATGGAAAAGATCTTCTGCATTTTTTATTAAGCCAATAATAATTGAAGCCCGATAATACCAACCCTCAACTTGAATCAAGGCTGCCACCGGTTTAGGCACCGGCAAAGCCGCTTTTCTAAGCTTTTTTAACAGCTTTAGTTCCTGGTAGGCTCGGGTATTTTTAATACCATTATAGAGATAACTGTTCTTAACTAATTTACCCAAAAAGCCGCCACGTCGGTACTGACGTAAAACGAATCGCTTTTTTTGCTGATGAAAAAAATAGGTGACACCACGCCCAACAGATTCGCCATCAACGGCTTGCTGTTGGTGCCAATAATCAATATCAAACCAATCCCTGGAAACAATCTGTTGGTATTTTTTATCCATTACCAACCATTGCCGTGAGTTTATCTTTTTCAGCTTCACAAGAATGGGTGATTTGCGTTTGGTTTATTGCTCACTATACATTAAACTTCAAACAAGACTCAAATTATGATTTCCTATGGAATTTATCAAGCTCGCTGAGCATGCTTCTATTTGCATCATGCGCCTTTCTGCTATTGGTGATGTTTGTCATGCAGTTTCCAGTGTGCAAGCTATCCAGCGCCACTACCCAACAGCTAAAATCACCTGGATTATCGGCAAGCTTGAATATCAGTTATTAAAAAATCTGCCGAATATAGAGTTTGTAGTTTTTGATAAGTCACAAGGTTGGCAGGCCTATAAAGATCTAAAACAGCACTTAAAAAATCGCCATTTTGATATTCTTTTGCAAATGCAACTGGCTTTTCGAGCTAACCTGGCAGCTTTTTTTATTCCTGCCAAAATCAAATTAGGTTTTTCAAAGAAGCGCAGCAAAGAACTGCATTCCTTGTCCGTCAACAAACATATTAGCCATGAACAAGGCTTCCATGTTTTAGATGGTTTTCGTGATTTTGCTCGCGCAATTGGAGTAGCCGATTCAAAACCACAATGGCATATTCCGATAGAAGATCAAATAAAAGAATGGGCTGAACAGCAGCTACCTAAAGAGCCTTATGCGGTAATTTCACCAGCGGCCAGTAAAGCCGAACGTGATTGGCTGGTGGAGCATTATGCTGCTATAAATGACTTTTGCCATACTCAAGGACTCAAGGTCATTATCACTGGCAGCGCTAGTCCAAGAGAAAAAACATTAGCTAATAAAATTACAGGTTACTGCCAACATCAACCAATAAATTTAGTGGGAAAAACCAACCTACAGCAACTTTTATTAACACTAAAGGAAGCACAATTTGTTATTGCCCCTGATTCTGGTCCTGCCCATATGGCAGTTACTCAAGGAACGCCTGTAATAGGACTCTATGCCCATAGCAATCCTAGAAGAACCGGACCTTATCTTTATCCCGAGCTGGTTGCCGATGCTTATTCGCCCTTAGCCGAGCAAACTTTTGGGGCAGCTGCCGAGCAGCTTGACTGGGGGCTTCGTTTAAAGGGCGATGACTTAATGCAAGCCATTAGTCTTGCCCAAGTCGAAGCGCTTGTAGAGAAGCTAGTCCACTCGGCTAGTTAAAGCCGATACCATAAATAATAGCAAAAACCACCAACATTAAAATCAATACCCGACATAAGTCTAAAAAGATATCCTCAGCATCTACTTCATCCCGTTCTTGATGCCTAACAAATTTTTCCAAACGTGCTTTAGAATCATTATCGATAACAGCCATAACCAGCTCCTTAACTAAAAATTGGTTGTGTTCATTTGCTTTAAAACCTATTAATAGTTATTAGATGCTCTTTTTAAAAATTTTGCTGTCAGTGGATGTAAGCAACTGTGTCAGTTTTAACTTTTGTTTAAAAATGAATGCTATTGAGCTGGTTTTGTGAAGATTTGTAAATGGCGATCACACTTGCTAATGCAATTATTTTAAAAACTGCTTTTAACAATCACACTAACGTCAAAGTCTTTTACAAAATCGGAATTTACCGGTTGTGCAAAATTAATATTAATCACATTACGGCCACTTGAACGGCTTAAGAACAAACGTAAACCCAGTCCCACACTGGCTAGCGCCTGAATTTCCTGATTCTGATAAGGACTCTCACCAAAATTTCGACCAACATCCGCAAAAGCAACGAATCCAACATCAATTAGCCGCCACAGGTTAATATCCGGGTAAAAGCGTTTTTCCAAATTAAGCAACCAGCGTTTTTTGCCATGTTGATATTCACTGGGATAACCTCTTAATCCAGTTTCACCGCCTAACACCAAAGGTTGATCCAAATATGGATTATCAGCGCCTTGATAGGTCGCTTTTAAATACCAGGTATGAGCGTTACTTGCCCGATAAAAATACTCGTAGAATGCAGAAAAATAGGCAGTTGGCGGCTTATCGGCAGTGTACACCCCATCGCCTTTTAAACCATAACGATACCAGTGTTTATCATTGTAATGATCGAAATAGTCACTGCTAAGCTGCCATATCCAACCCTTTTTTGCATAGCTAGTTTCCAGGTTATAACCCAGTTTAAATGTATAACGCCAACCTAGTTGCACATCCTCAGTCTTACTTAATAAATACAGATTTCGCGTGGTCACAAATCTATTTCGTTGGTAACTAAATTCTATCCACGGATAAGTCAGATCACGACTTTGTGGCAAAATACTGGTTAGCGGATTAAGATTAAATTCGTTTTTATCATGGGTTATCCCAAAGTAATAACGAAAAATACCATCGGGGGTTTTGCCACTTGAATAGCCGTAATAAGCCTCTGTAAATTGGCGCTCACTCTCGAAACGATTGACCAGGATTTCATTAGAATCAATACTTATTTCTCGCTGCTGGCTGTTGAATTTGATGCCAGCAGCATAACGATCATCCAAAACATAAAAAGGTTTATCGACAGATAGCACATATTGCTCACCATCCGAGTTATTAGCTAAACTCAAAGCAGTTCTAAAATGCTGATCCGTTAAGGTATTAGAGAGAAAACTTAGAATATAGCCGGAACGATCGCGCTCAGAAAAAAAAGCCATATTGGTACCGATACCTAAACCCAGCAAGTTATCATCCTTAATTCCATAGCTGTATTTGCTTTCCCCACCTTCACTACTAAAACTTACCGTGGGAAAAAGCGTCCAGTTCTCCCAAGTTTGTACCTGCAACCGGATCTTTTCATTGTTAGCTCCTGGTCGAGTGACAATCTTGGCTTCGCGCAAATATTTATGGCTTCTTAAGATCCGTTCTGCTTCTAAAATATCATCTCGCTTAATAGTGTCGCCAACTTTAAAAGGAAGCAATCGTTCGATTACATAGGGCTTGGTATTCAAATGCAGCTTATTGGCCACTTGATAAAGCCAGCCATGCGATTGCTCGGGGTCAAAAATGGGATTGATACTAAATTCTATCGACTCTATAGCATAAGACTTTTGAGCAGGCTCCCATAAAACTATTTTATCCAGCTTTTCAGCTAATACTGGCTGCGTCATGGTGCAAAGCCATAACCCAGTAAGTATATAAGCTAGTGGATATTTTGTTTTTATCACTGATCTAATCATTCCTTTACTTTATCCTGCTTCCCTACACACTATACCTTTTTTTTCGAGTATAAAAAAACCGCCTGATGGCGGTTTTTAAACTAATTAATCTATTTAATTTTGATTACATCATATAAACAAAAATAAACAGGAATACCCAAACTACGTCAACAAAGTGCCAATACCAGGCACCCGCTTCAAACGCAAAGTGATCTTTGGGGGTAAAATGTCCCTTAGCACAACGGACTGATAATACAATCAAAAAGATAGTTCCTACTAACACGTGCAGACCGTGGAAACCAGTCAGCATAAAGAAGGTGGAACCATAGATACCACTTTTCAGGGTTAAGCCATAATGGGCATAAGCTTCATAGTATTCGAAAGCCTGTAAACCTAAGAAAATTGCACCTAATATTGCAGTAATTGAAGTAAACAGGATCAGAGTTTGGCGATTCTTCTCTAACAAAGCGTGATGAGCAATGGTTAAAGTCCAGGATGAAGTCAAAAGAATTGCGGTGTTGATGGCCGGTAATCCCCAAGCGCCAATAATACTCCAGCTGCCAACGGCTTCACCTTTTTCACCAAAGCCCAGGTTCGGTTCAAACCTATCCGGCGTTTCGGTCATTGGCCATTGCGGTGTATAACCCGGGAATAATTGATCATGAGTTGTTTGACCGTTGAAATCGCCGCCTAATAATGGCAAGACAAAAGCTCGAATATAGAAGAGTGCGCCAAAGAAAGCGAAGAAGAACATCACTTCCGAGGTGATGAACCACATCATACCCTGACGGAAAGAACGGCTCATTTGAGCGCTATATAAACCACTCATTGACTCTTTGATAGTGCTACGCCACCAGGTGGTTAACATACCGATCAAAGTTAAAATACCAGCAATTAACCATAATTGACCTGGCAGTCCCAAAAAGCTACTACCGTTGATGCTGCTACCAGCACCAACTGCTGTTAAAAATAAGCCGATAGAACCTACAAAAGGCAGCTTACTCGTTTCAGGAACATAATAGCTTTCATATTCACTATTGGTTGATTGTTCACTCATTATTTTTCTCCATTAGTAGCAGCTTATTTCGCTGCAACTTTTTGCTCTTTTGGGCTGGCGCGCTCTAAAGTATAAACCAGTGTAATAGATTTATACTCTTTTGGCAGATCCTTATCAATAAAGAATCGCATTGGCATATCTTCAGTTTCACCCGCTAACAAAGTCTGTTGATTAAAACAAAAACATTCTGTCTTGTTAAAATACTGACTCGCTTTGGTTGGTGAGAAACTGGGGGTTGCTTGCCCAACAATATTGGTTTTTGCTCGATTTTTTACTCGGAAAGCAACTTCATACTCTTTGCCAGGATGCACTCTGATAGTAGTTTGCAGTGGTCTAAAATCCCACGGCATATTACCTTTAGTTCTGGTGACAAAACGCACCTTTATCTCACGACTGATATCAGCTTCTTGCTCTTGATAAACCGCTAAGCCTTTATTTAAAGAGCTATTCCAGCCAGTGACTTCACAAAATACATCGTATAAAGGCACTAACGCAAAACCAAAAGCCAACATGATAAACGCAACTGTAACCAACTTTTTGGTCATAATGCGATTTTCCTGTTTAGTCGTTTTCGAGACGCCTTCTTGCTGTGGCGTCTCTACTGACTTTGGCTCTTGGCTCATAACTAGTTACTTTCCTAAACCGTCTTTACTTCAATTCACTTAATCTACTTTTGGTGGAGTAGAGAAAGAGTGATAAGGCGCTGGCGATGGCAAATGAGTAAACTCAAGGCCTTCAGCGGCTTCCCAAACCTGATCAGTAGCCTTTTCACCTTTTTTCAGGATACAAACCTTGATAAGGATCCAGGCGAATAATAACTGCATCAAGCCTAAACCGAATGCACCGATACTTGACCACATATTGAAGTCCGAGTACATAATGGAATAATCAGGAACACGACGTTGCATACCTGCTAAACCTGAGAAATGCATCGGGAAGAAAGTCAGATTGACGAATACAATCGATAACCAGAAATGGATTTTGGCCAACTTCTCGTCATACATACGACCTGTCCACTTAGGTAACCAATAGTAAACCGCCGCCATAGTACCGAAGATCGCACCTGGGAATAATACATAGTGGAAGTGGGCTACCACGAAATAAGTGTCGTGATACTGCCAATCCACTGGCGTGATCGCCAGCATAACACCTGAGAAACCACCGATGGTGAACAGGATAACGAAGGCCAAAGCGTAAAGCATTGGAGTTTCATAGGTAATCGAACCTCGCCACATGGTCGCTATCCAGTTAAAGACTTTCACCCCTGTTGGAACTGCGATTAACATGGTCGCAAACATGAAGAATAGTTCAGCTTTAACTGGCATACCTACAGTAAACATATGGTGCGCCCATACGATAAACGATAGGAAGGCAATTGAACCGGTGGCGTAAACCATGGAAGCATAACCAAACAATTTCTTGCGCGAGAAAGTCGGGATAATTGCAGAAGCAATACCGAAGGCTGGCAAGATCATGATGTAAACTTCAGGGTGACCAAAGAACCAGAACACGTGCTGGAACAACACCGGATCACCACCACCAGCGGTATCAAAAAATGAAGTGCCAAAGTGAATGTCCGTTAGCATCATGGTTACTGCGCCTGCTAATACTGGCATAACCATAACCAATAAGAATGCAGTGATTAACCAGGTCCAAACGAACAGTGGCATTTTCATCAATGTCATGCCCGGAGCACGCATATTGAACACAGTTACAATCACGTTGATCGCACCCATAATCGATGAAATACCCATCATATGCACACCAAAGATAAAGAAGGTGGTGCTAGGTGGTGCGTAGGTGGTTGATAATGGTGCATAGAAAGTCCAGCCGAAGTTTGGCGCACCGCCTTCCATAAACAAAGACAATAATAGCAATGTAAAGGCAAACGGTAGGATCCAGAAACTCCAGTTATTCATTCTTGGCAAGGCCATATCAGGCGCACCAATCATCATTGGAATTAACCAGTTAGCAAGACCAACCGTTGCCGGCATCACAGCACCGAAGACCATGATAAGGCCATGTAAAGTAGTCATTTGGTTAAAGAAATTTGGTTCAACAAATTGCAAACCTGGCTGGAAAAGTTCAGCACGGATAACCATTGCCATGCCACCACCAATCAAGAACATGATGAACGAAAAGACCAGGTACATAGTACCGATGTCTTTGTGGTTGGTTGTAAATAACCAGCGTGAAATGCCGGTTGGTTTATGATCGCCCATAATTATTCTCCCCCGCCATTTTTCTGGTCATAAACTTCTTGAGGCTGGACTTTATCACCCATATCATTCCCCCAAGCATTACGCTCATAAGTTACAATAGCGGCAATTTCAGCTTCCGTTAATTGAGGTCCAAAGGCTTGCATTGCAGTACCAGAAACACCATTTAATACAATATCTACATGCTTCTTAATATCGCCCTTAACAATTTCTGTGCCTACTAACGATGGGAAAGGTCCTGTACCTTGACCATTAGGCATATGACAAGCAGCACAATACTTATTGTAAGCCGCCTCACCTTCAGTCATTAACTGAGTCATAGTGCGTTCGTTCAGGTCAGGGCCAGCTTCGGCTTCAGCCACTTTAGCTGCATACCACTCATCAAATTCCGCTTGCTCGACTACCTTTACCACAATTGGCATAAAGCCGTGATCTTTACCACAAAGCTCGGCGCAAACGCCGCGATAAGTACCGGTTTCAGGAACCATCGTCCAAACGTCATTGACCAAACCTGGAACCGCATCCTTTTTCACCGAGAAATCAGGTACCCAAAAAGAGTGTATAACGTCCTCAGAAGTCACCAGGAATTTAACCTTCTTATTAACCGGAATCACCAATGGATTATCCACTTCTAATAAGAAGTTAGGATCATCAATTTTTTCAGCAGTGAAGGTATTCTTTTGAGAATTTAAGCTTAAATCACGCGAATTTTGTTCCAAATTAGAGAAGAAGCTAACGTCATTGCGAGGATTATCATCTTCGTCTTGATAACTATATTGCCATTTCCACTGATAACCAGTCACCATAATTTCCATATCAAATTCATCACCTTCGGCGACTTCCATATGAGTCAGTAACTTAGCCGCAGGCCAAGCAAGGCAAATCAGAATGATAAAAGGAATGATAGTCCAAATAATTTCTACTGTAGTGCTGTGTGAAAATTTGGCTGGATTTGGATTTTTACTCTTGCGGTGGGCCCACATTGAGTAAAACATGGCGCCAAATGTGACAATACCGATCCCCACACAGACCCAAATTACGATCATATGCAGTTTGTAAACCTCTTTACTGATCTCAGTCACACCTTCGCGCATATTGTACGCCTGATCTGAACAACCCATCAGTAACAGCACTGATAGAGCCGCAACAGCCACAGCGATTTTGCGGAACAATGACATGCTTCTCTCCACTAGTTAGAAACCCCAAAAAGAAGGGAAAATTATAAATTTATCAAAAACTTAGACTAACCAAACTATTTTTTATAATCCAACAGGACTAATACCCCCGAATAATGCTTGGCCATGATCTAGGTCAATTTTAGGAACGGTATTTTACTGTAGATACTGGTTTTAAGCTAGATCCAATTCATTAAATAAGTGAAGAAAAGTCCCTTATAATGAAAGGTTTAGGTAATAAACCAAACTAATTTTTGTTGTTTTTTTGACCAATTTTTTTAATCTTTTGAATGTGTTCCAGCAAAGCCGCAGAAACCTGATAATCAGGATAAGTATTTTTAAACTGCTGCCACTCTTCCAAAACCTTCACTTGATCACCGGCAGCTAAATACAGCTGGATCTCCTCCAGCCAAACTTCTGGTAAAGGATAGCCCAAAACTGCCTCATCCAACACTCCAGCATTAAATGAATCCAAAGTTTTAGATTTTACTGCTTTAGATTCAACAGCCAGAACTTTTGATTTCGCAATTTGAGCTTCATTCAACTCATGCTCATTAGCTTTAATTCGAGAACCGGTCACAACAATCTTTTCCCTGGAATCCTGCTCAGAACCAATCTCTTCAAGAACAGTATCTTCAAGACTGTCAACTCTCGCTACCTCAGGACTAGAAGCTAAAATTTTCTCCATTTCTGCATTAGTCACCAGATTGGGGACTTCTTTAGCTTCTTTTTTCTCTGTTGTATAAGTCGGTGCTCGTGCCGCAGTTTCAGTCACCTCAAAAGCCACCATATCACTGGGCGCAGTTTGCTTAGCACTATAAGTTTGCACATTTTGCGCTGCACTTTGATCGGTTTGACTTAAATAGACCATAAAACGCGCAATTCCTACTGTCATTACCATCGCAGTGGCTACAGAAAAGGCATACTTGGCTTTCTTAGAGTTAAAAATATGTGTCAGCCAACCAGGTTTTGATGACTCTGCTTGTTGCAAATGATCTTTTGCCATAGCCATAATGGAGGCATCCAACTCCGGGCTACTGGTTTCTTGCGACACTTTGCTATAGCTATCTTTAATAGCCTGCTCAAATTGTTTGTCGGTGGTTTTGTCTGAATGACTCATAACTTAAATTCCTGCTGATCTAATCGCTAATCAGCGCTTTAACTCACTACGTTTGAAACAACCTTTGAGTTTGGCAATACCATAACGCAATCGACTTTTGATTGCTTCAGGGTTTTCACCCAAAGCTTCAGCAATTTCAGGCACACTCATACCTGCTTCAAACTTTAATATAAATACTTCTTGTTGTGCAGCCGGCAAAATCTGCAAACTTTGCAATAAATGCTGCTCAAGCTCGGCAACATCTAATTGCCGCTCTGGCTGAGTTTCAACCTCAGCCTCTAACTCCAAATGATTATTCTCATCATCATAAGATTGCCAATCCTGGCGACTGTGCTTACGATAAAAATCCACCAGTCGGCTATGGGCAATAGTATATAAATAGGTAGAAAACTTAGCCGAGCTCTTATAATTCTTGCTATTTTTAATCAGGCTCTGCCAGGTTTCTTGAAACAGCTCTTCGGCAATCGCTTTTTGGCTGACTTGCCGCAAAAAATAACGCAATAAAGGATCTTTATGGCGGCCATAAAGCTGCTCAAAAGCCACTAGGTTACCATTAGCATAAGCCGCCATTAAGGCTTCATCACTAAACTCGACCTTTTGAGATTCACGCCTGCTAATAACTTTGTCTTGGTTTAAAGAAGTTAGATCCAAAACCTTAAATTGGCTAATTGATTTAACTCCATCATGACGATTTAACCTTAAGCTTTCAAGCACTTATCATTACCTTTTAATCGCTCGCTAGTTCTTACGTTCAAGCAAGCCTACTCGGTCTTCGTTCCCAGAATTTTCATCCGCTAACAATTTTGCCATCTCCATCAGTTGAATCATTTCCGAGCGATAACCCTGGTTATCTTTACCTTTAGCGGCTTTGGCCGAGGCAATCGCATCATTCCAACTCCAACTTTCAAGGTAGCGACCACCACGTAATAGTTGTGCAAAACCAGCAGCACTAGCAGCAAACCGAATATTCTTGCCAATTTGATGCTCTTTTAGATCGCTGGTTGGAATCACCTGACTAATCAATCGACTTTTATCTTGATCGGGCAACTTATAACGTAGCTTTATCATTGCTGCTTCTGATAATAAAGAAGCTTGTTTACTTTTGCCTTGCTCATTCGAATAGCGTAAAGGATCGACGCGCTTAGCATTCGAATCCGTCAACACTACTTCATACAAAGCGGTAACAGTATGGCCTGCGCCAATTTCACCCGCATCAACTTTATCATTATTAAAGTCTTCACGATTTAATAAACGATTTTCATAACCCAGTAAACGATATTCGCTCACCACATCAGGATTAAACTCCACCTGGATTTTAACGTCTTTAGCAATGGTCATTAAGGTTCCAGCTCGTTCATCCACTAGCACCTTTTTAGCTTCCTTGAGACTATCAATATAGGCTGCATTACCATTACCTTTATTGGCCAGCTGCTCCATTAAATGATCATTATAGTTGCCACTACCAAAGCCTAAACTACTAAAAAAGATATTGGTTTTACGCTTGGACTCAATCAAGTCCATTAACTGATGATGGTTAGTCACGCCCACATTAAAATCACCATCAGTAGCTAAAATTACCCGATTAATACCATCCTTAATAAAAGCCTTTTCTGCCATTTGATACGCTAACGCAATACCAGCAGCACCATTAGTAGAGCCACCCGCTTGCAATCTATCGATGGCACGCTCTATTTTTAAAATTTCTTTTCCCGATGTTGGCTCCAGCACCACCCCCGAGGCACCAGCATAAACGACCAAAGATACTTTATCTTCAGGCCGCAATTGCTTAGTTAATAATTTCAATGATTTTTTCACTAAACCCAATTTGTTCGGACTTTGCATGGAACCTGAAACGTCTACCAGAAATACCAGATTTGAAGGAGCTAATGATGTTTGCTCTGGTTCAAAACCTTTGATGCCAATTTGTACTAGCTGTGCATCCTTGTTCCAGGGTGCAGGCATGGTTTCGGTGGATACTGAAAAAGGCATATCCTGATCGCTTGAAGCTGCGAACTGGTAATCAAAGTAATTAATAAACTCTTCTAAACGTACAGCATCTTTTGGTGGCAAATAACCATCATTAAGCATACGGCGAACATTGCTATAAGAAGCAGTATCTACATCAATACTAAAAGTTGAAACGGGAGTTTCACTGGTAACAAAAATGCCATTATCTTCAAAGTGATTATAATTTTCACGATTATTATTAACTATTGGAGCGATCATTCCAGGATGAGCATAAACCCCATCAGATTCCGACATAATCCGTGAACCTGTCACTGTTATAGGCTGTGGAGGAGCTTTGACAGGACTTTGTAATACCTTACTAAACTTAACCTTCTCTTCTTTTTGTAAATTAAGTCGTTGAATTTGCTCCTGATTTCTCACTTCAGTCAGTAAATCTTCTAATTCAATAGCTTCTTTTTTTTCAACGGTTATCACTTCGTCAACTTGCTTATTCTTATCTGACTTGGCTTTTTGATCTTGTTCTAAATTCTGGCAGGCCATTAATGCGGTAGCAACGGCCAAAGCAATGGCCGAGCGCTTTAAATTTGATTGAAGTTTTAGCGTTTTCATAGTTTCATCCTGGATTGGTTTGATGTAACTCTATAAACGCCTGACTTATAAAAAAGGGTTAATTTTATGCAATATATTGTTATCCTTAAGGTCATTAAGAAAAATTCAAAATACTATGCAAGCCAAACAACTCGAACAATTACTACACCAAGAAATTCCCATTACTCAAGCCCTGGCAATAGAGGTGTTAGAACTTGAACAGAAAAATATTCTGGTTAAGGCCCCTTTTGATCAAAATAAAA
Source organism: Kangiella sp. (assembly GCA_028284185.1). Lineage (GTDB taxonomy): Bacteria > Pseudomonadota > Gammaproteobacteria > Enterobacterales > Kangiellaceae > Kangiella. Next base: position 6,539 of record JANQSG010000024.1, on the reverse strand, counting down.
ATATTCACAATACCGCCTTTGCTGGTAGCATTTATACCACCGCTACCTTAGCGGGCTGGTCATTGCTAACCAACTATCTGAAAATTAATGATTTGCCCGGCTCGGTGGTTTTAGCTTCTGCCGAAATTAAATATCAAAAACCGGTCAATGGTGACATTATTGCCAGCTGTCAATTGCCTAATACTGATGAGCTTAGTCAATTTCATCAGCAATTAACCAAGAAAAAAAGAGGCCGTTTAACTTTAGAGATTGCAGTGACTGAAGAAGAAAAAATCAAGGCAAAATTTATCGGACAATTTGCCGTAGTTTAGTTAACTGTCAAGGGTTTAACCCTAATTGCTTTTGCATAGTTTTCAAATCCATGCCTTTCAGCAACTCAATAAGGTTGTCATAAAAACTGTGATAACCAAAACCACCTTGTTTCATTTCAGCTATCGCTTCTTGTTTCGTCCAACCTTCAAACAAAATTCGATAAGCAGCAACTAAAGTTCCAGTGCGATCAGCACCGTGCCAACAATGTACCACTAATGGCTCTTTTGCGGCTTGAATTATTTTCAAACCTTCAACCAAATCTGTTTGACTAACTTCACCCGTATCCCACTTCAGGCGATGCAAAACCAAGTCGTTAGTTTTGCCTTTATCCGAATGAAACTCACGCAAGTTTAACACTTCCTTAATACCTAGTTGATTAAGGATCTTGAATGCTTTTTTATCGGGTTGACCACAACGATATAATTTTTCAGATACTTTAAAGCAATTGTCCAGTTCTTTAGAAAGTAACGGTTGAGCCCACGTTAATGGCCTGACTATTACCTCTTTGGCACTAATAAAATTGGAAAAGTTTAATGCCAATAACAAAACACATAATGGAATAATTCTTTTCATCCTACCTCCAAAAGACTGTTTCTTATTATGGTTATAACAATTTTATACAGTTTTATAAACTCAATAGGACTCATATTATCAGCCACTTCCAAACTGGATGAAGCTGCTATTTTTTGTTTCCACTCTTTTATTAAAGGGTGTGTTTTTATCCAGTCTAATTGTTCGCAGCACTCTATAGCCAGTAATAAATAATAGTTAGCTTGATGTTGAAATTGAAAATGACAACTTAATTGCGAGCTGCTAACCAATAATTCTATTACTTTAAATAAATCAGTAAAGGAATTGTCATCTAACAATGAAAAAAGTCGTAAAAATAACTCTTCATCAATTAATTGCTCAGTTTTATGATAAGGCATACCATCCAATAAAAGTGGCAAAGAAGCACCTTTTGCATTTCGATAATGATCGAACTCCGGCAAAGGATCGCTGGGTAGTTTAAACTGACTATTTACTTTCTCTCTAATTTCACTTGCCAAATAATCGCTGGAAATTTGCTCTATCGGAACCGCGACTTGGTGATAAAAAGGAAAAAGGTACAACTTCAAAAAACCTTTTTGGAAGTCTGTCGCCAATAACAAAGTACTCATCAATTGTGATTCGATATTTGGAACAGCAGCATCCCAAAAAACAGCTATCAATTGTTCATTAACAACTAAACCAGCAGAATTAGTCACACAGGACTGGTCAGGATAAACACCTGATGGCGAACAGATTCTATATTCTATATTTGTATTTGTTGATTCAACCTGATCCAATACTCCTCCCTAAATTCCATATTTTTTATTCCTTAGCCCAGGGGTCTTTTAAACGATAATCAATCACATAACCTGTTCGATTATCAATTAATGCAATAATACCACGTTTTTTCCCAACTACAGGTGCATAATTGATAAAATACCTAACTTATAACAACTCATGTACTCAAACTTGCTTTCGGTTGTTATGCTGAAAAATTATTATACCCCGCACTGTAAAATATGTTATACATTGCTAATATAATTAAATAAAAAATTATCTAAACAACACATAACTAAAAATTATAATTATGATCAATGTAATTCAAATAGGTCTTGGCCCTTTGGGTCAACAGATAGGCAGGTACATTGCCGGCAAAAATGAAGTGAAAACCGTTGCCGCTGTCGATATTAACGAAAATTTAAGAAATCAGGATTTTGGGCAAATCATTGGCGGCTCCCCTTCTAATGTACTCATTAAAAATTCAATCGAAGAAGCTCTGCAAAGCCTTTCAGAAAAACCGGATGTAGCCATACTAACTACCGTGTCCAGTGTTCAAAAATTAGAATCACAAGTAGAAAATATAGCCAAACATGGTATTCCGATTGTATCTACCTGTGAAGAATTGTCTTATCCCTGGGAAGAAAACCCAGAATCGAGCACCAGAATCGATACCATTTGCAAAAAATACAATGTGGCTTGCTTAGGAACAGGAGTAAACCCCGGTTTTTTGATGGACTATCTTCCATCGGTGTTGAGTTCAGTGTGCAAGGACGTAAAGAGTATTATCGTAGAGCGATTTCAGGATGCCACTCCACGAAGAATTCCTTTTCAACAAAAAATTGGTGCCGGCCTTGACCTCGAGGCATTCAAAGCCAAAGAGCAGACCGGCACATTACGACATGTTGGATTAAAAGAGTCTGTTTATTTTCTGGCAAACAGTGTTGGCTTCAAGCTGGATAGCGTGACTGAACACCTTCAAGCTGTAATTGCGGAAGACGACATTAGCGCTCCATCTATGGACATTAAAAAAGGCAATGCCCGTGGTGTAGAACAGATTTCCCACGGCTATATTAATGGAGATTGTAAAATTAAAATGCACTTTAAAGCGGCCATCGGAGAACCCAGATCTTTTGATAGGGTTACCATAAAAGGAGAACCTTCATTTGTTTCAGAAATAGATACTGGTATCAATGGGGACGTGGCTACCTGTGCCATTACTATTAACAGCGTTAAAAGTATTTTAAAAGTAGCTCCAGGCTTGCATACTATGGCAACCATACCGGTGCCTGGTTACATTAATTAGAGTTTGTCCATAATGTCCGATTTCTTCGTTATACTTGTTGAAAAAATACTCATTTACCTCAGTAAACTCCGTTTTTTTTCAACTTTGCAGGCCTCGAACTCAAACATTATGAATCAAACTCCTTACTTTATGGACAGACACTAACTTAATGTTATTTTTAATATTAAAACAATGAACAATTACCCCAAAAAAGTATATCTTAATGGTGATATTTTAGACTATGCAGATGCTAAAATATCCGTATTTGACAGAGGCTTTTTATTTGGTGATGGGGTTTATGAAGTGATGGTCCAGACAAACGGTCACTTCTTTTATGGTAAAGAACACTTCGACCGTTTATCTGAATGTCTTAAAAAAGTTTATATCGATTTTGATACCACAACGCTTCCCACTAAAATAGAAGATCTGCTTAAAGCTTCCGATTTAAGTAAACAAGACAGTCTTATTTATATTCAGGTGACCAGAGGGGTCGCACCCAGAAAACATAGCTTTCCAGCCAATACTCCACCTACATTTATGATGTATGCATTGCCTTTTAAGCTGCCTGATATCAACAAAAATAACATCCGTATTACAACCTTACCGGATTACCGCTGGCATCGCTGCGATATTAAGATGACTTCTTTATTAGGTAATGTAATGGCCAATGACCATGCTGCAAAACAAGCAACCCATGAAGCGGTGTTTATCAGAGATGGCCGTGTAACCGAAGGCTCGCACAGCAACATCTTTTTTGTAAAAGATGGAGTTGTATATACACACCCTGCCAATGAGCATATTCTAAATGGAATCACCCGGCAAATTGTAATACAACTTTGTAACGAGCTAACTATTGAAGTGATTGAAAGAGCAATTTCCAAAAAAGATATTGCAAATATGGATGAAGCTTTTTTGACCGGAACAACAACACAAATAGCAGCGATCCAACAAATTGACAACCATATTCTTTATAAAGACAATGAATCTGGATTTATTACCCAAAAATTGCAACAGGCCTTTTCTGATCTAAAGAACAAAAAAGGACTTGCTTTATAAAATAAATAATACCTTATAACTAGTAACCTTAACTCTAAATTATGATAAAAAGAACCTCTTTCCAAAAACCTGTTTTTTTCATTCTTATAACCCTTTTATTCGGTAATACTCTGCTTTACGGAAAAGATTTACCGGTTGCAGCAAAGGTTTATAACAAAGAAATAAAGAAGCTCAGCAAGCAAAAATCAATCACAAAAGCGCTGGCTATTATTGATGAACTTGAGCCTCAAACTATAAAAGACCTGATTACGCTTACCGAAATTCCGGCCCCTCCTTTTAAGGAAAAGGTAAGGGCCGAAAAATTTAGCGAGATGTTAAAAGAAGCCGGTGCCGAAAAAGTATGGATAGATACAGAAGGTAATGTCATTGCGCTTAAAAAAGGCACCGAAGGAAGCAAGGTAGTAGCCCTCGATGCACACATGGATACCGTTTTTCCAGAAGGCACAGACGTTACCGTAACTCAAAAAGGAGATACCCTCTATGCCCCGGGAATCGGGGATGACACCCGTGGTTTGTCCATGATTATTGCAATACTAAAAGCCATCAAAAGAGCCAATGTACAAACAAAAGCAGACCTCTTGTTTATAGGTACGGTAGGCGAAGAAGGGCTTGGAGACCTGCGGGGTGTAAGGCATATCTTTAAAAATAACGAACTCAATATCGACTCCTGGATATCCATAGATGGCGGAAGCATTGGACGAGTAAACAATGCCGGATTAGGCTCTAAACGCTATAAAGCCGTCTTCAAAGGAAAAGGCGGGCATTCCTGGGGAGCTTTTGGTTTGGCAAATCCACATCACGCATTAGGTATGGCCATTACAGAGTTCACAAAAAATGCTACAGCATTCACGGCACAAGGGCCAAGAACAAGTTTTAACATTGGTAGAATTGGTGGAGGAACCTCGGTAAATGCCATTCCCTTCGAGTCATGGATGGAAGTTGATATGCGCTCGGCTAGTGCTGAAAGGCTAAAACAAATCGATCAGATCTTTAGAACTTCCATGCAGCAAGCGGTAAAAAAATACAATGCTGCGGGTGTCAGGGATAAAGTTACGCTGGAGCTTGTACCTATTGGCGACAGACCTTCAGGAGAATTACCGATTGAAACGCCATTAATTCAACGGGCGGTTGCTGTTTCCAATTTCTTCGGAGCCAAAACAAAACTTACAAGAGGCTCGACCAACGCCAATATTCCTATTTCTATGGGAATTCCTGCCGTTACCATCGGACGTGGCGGCAAAGGAGGCGGTGCCCACTCTCTAGGAGAGTGGTGGCTTAATAAAGATGGTGCCGATGCCATTAAGTTGGCTCTATTGTTAACCGTTGCAGAAGCAGGATTTGTCAAATAAATCGAGTACTATAAAACCTTAAAAAGATGAATATTAGAAATACTTTTTGTGTCTTATTAGCAGTTTTTGCCTTATGGGGTTGCAGTTACCATGCAAAATACGACACTGTTATTTTAAATGGAACAGTCTATGACGGCTCAGGAAATGACTCTTTTGCTGCAGATATTGGCATCAAGAACGGAGCCATCGAAAAAATAGGCGATCTCTCAAAAGCCAAAGCAACCCACACTATTAATGCGAAAGGTTTGGCTGTTGCGCCCGGTTTTATTGATATGCACGCACATTTAGACCCCATTCTTAAACTTTCTGATTGTGAAAGCCATATCAGGCAAGGGGTAACTACAGCTCTCGGCGGCCCTGACGGTGGAGGCCCCTGGCCCATTGGCCAATATCTGGATACGCTCGAGCAGATAGGAGTAGGGATGAACGTGGCCTACCTGGTAGGACATAACAGAGTAAGAAAGAATGTAATGAATTTGGAAAACCGAGCACCCACCGCAAGCGAACTAACCCAAATGAAAGAACAAGTTCGGCAGGCCATGCAGGAAGGTGCTTATGGTATTTCAACAGGGCTTAAATATTTGCCCGGAGCTTTTTCAAAAGTCGATGAAGTAATAGCACTATCAAAGGTAGCGTCAGACGCGGGAGGTATCTATACCTCACATTTGCGTGAAGAAGGACTGGGATTGTTTGACGCGGTTCAGGAAGCCATCGTTATTTCCAAAGAAGCAGACATTCCGGTAATACTCACTCACCATAAGGTTATTGGCAAACCCATGTGGGGGAAAAGTACCAGAACATTGGCTATGGTAGATTCTGCCCGGGCAGCAGGTCTCGATATCAAAATGGACCAATATCCATATAATGCCAGCTATACCGGAATATCGGTGCTGATCCCCAGCTGGGCCAGGGCCGGAGGCAGCGAAGCCTTCAAAGAAAGGGTGGCAAATCCGCAACAAAGAAAAAAGATAAAAGAAGGCATCGTTTTTAATATTTTGAATGATCGGGGAGGCAGTGATTTAGATAGAGTACAATTTGCCAAAGTAAAATGGATGCCTGAGCTGGAAGGAAAAACCTTAAAATACTGGTCTGAACAAAAAGGGCTGGAACCGACGGTAGAAAATGGTGCGGATTTGGTTATCGAAGCCCAGCTAAATGGTGGTGCCTCCTGTGTTTTTCACGCTATGGATGAAGGTGATGTAGAGCGCATCATGCAACATCCACAAACT
>JANQSG010000010.1 GCA_028284185.1 Kangiella sp. | reverse complement strand
TTCCCGTCAAGGCCCTTACCGCACTGTTCACAGCAGCAAAATACCTTGGGCCAGGGATAATAAGGTCACCGGAGGTCACCGTTAGGGTGTTGTTGATGTAAGTCGGGTCGCTCTTGAAAAAATCGACCAGCGCAGAGAACTCGTCCACAGCATCGAGCGCACTCTCCTCGTTGCCGTCAACATCCGCGTAATGTAATAATTGTAATTCGAAGTTCTGGGCAACTAGATTTGCACCAGAAAACATAAAAAAAATCATGGTTAATACCCTGATTTTTTCAAAGTAAAGAATCTTCATTGGCTTTGATTTTATTGTGTTGGATTAATTTGAATTCCATAAAATTATCACTCAATAAAACTTATGCCGTTAGCTAGAAGTTATCATTTTGTAAAAGAAAAAGCACCTATAGAGGTGCTTTTTCTTGCCAATTTTAACTTAAGTTTATTCTTTGGTTATGTCAATGTTTTATAAACCTTTATTCAATCTTTTTAACTTGGTCTTTGATTTGATTTTCAAAAGCTTCTATCTCTTTATTGACCTCTGTATCAGTTCCTTCAAATATTTTTGTACCTGTTAATTCTTTACCATTAACTATCTGGACATATTCAACTGTTGCCTTAACATTATTTTCATCTAACATTACTATTTCCTTTGTGATTTCTTCCTCAGCAGTATAATTTGCTACTCCTTCAGAAGTTATTGCAATACTTGGTGCAATTACTAAGGCCACTACAGACATTAATTTTAATAGGATGTTTAATGATGGCCCTGAAGTATCCTTGAACGGATCACCAACCGTATCCCCTACCACAGCAGCTTTGTGAGGATCCGTACCTTTACGTCCTTGCTCCTCAATCATCTTCTTGGCATTATCCCAAGCACCACCAGCATTCGATTGGAAAATCGCCATTAACACACCACAAGTGGTTACACCTGCTAACAAGCCTCCAAGCATTTCGGCATCACCTAAAAATCCAACTGCTACTGGCACAGCGATGGCCAATAATCCTGGCAATACCATTTCTTTAATAGATGCTTTCGTAGAAATAGCAACACATTTGTCATATTCTGCAACACCATCTGCTTCATCGAAGGTTTTTCTTTGCGCTTCAGTAGCTTTAGACATGTCAGAGTCTACAGCTCTCATCACTTCTAAAGCCGCCTTTAATTGAGGAATATCCCTAAATTGACGTCTTACTTCTTCAATCATTGCCATAGCAGCACGACCAACCGCATTCATTGATAATGCCGAAAATACAAATGGTAGCATACCACCAACTAATAAACCAGCCATTACGGTTGGCTTTGACACATCAATCGCGGTTACACCAGCCGTTTGCATAAATGCAGCAAACAAAGCTAAAGCAGTTAAAGCAGCTGATGCAATAGCAAATCCTTTACCGATTGCAGCAGTAGTGTTTCCTACAGCATCTAATTTATCTGTACGTTCACGAACTTCGCTTGGTAATTCTGCCATCTCAGCAATCCCACCAGCATTATCTGAAATTGGCCCATAGGCATCAACCGCTAATTGAATACCAGTATTGGCAAGCATACCAACTGCTGCAATTGCAATACCATATAAACCAGCAAAATGGTGTGACACTAGAATCGCTGCAGCGATTAATATAATTGGAAACATTGTAGACATCATACCTACACCTAGTCCAGCGATGATATTTGTAGCACTTCCAGTTTCTGATTGCTTTACTATAGAGTTTACAGGTTTTGTTCCTGTACCTGTATAATATTCTGTTACTTTACCAACAGCTAAACCAGCAACTAAACCAGCAACTACTGCCCAAAACACACCTATTGAAGAAAATTCAGTTGCTCCAAAAGACCAAGTTTCAGGCAACATTTGATTAATGATAAAATATGAAGCTACTAACATTAAACCAGCTGAACCAAATTCACCAATATTTAATGCGGTTTGTGGATTTCCGCCATCTTTAACTCTTACGAAGAATGTACCAATAATTGACATTATAATTCCAATTGCTGCTAAAACCAATGGTAGATAAACAGCGCCTAACCCATCAAAAGAAGATGCAAAGGCAGGAATTTGAGTAAATGCAGCGCCCAGCACCATAGTACCTATGATTGAACCTACATAAGACTCAAATAAATCGGCTCCCATTCCAGCTACATCACCTACATTATCACCTACGTTATCAGCAATCGTTGCTGGGTTTAATGGATGATCCTCAGGAATACCTGCTTCTACTTTACCTACTAAATCAGCACCAACATCAGCAGCCTTCGTATAGATACCACCGCCCACACGAGCAAATAATGCAATAGATGAAGCACCAAGAGAAAAACCTGAAAGTACATTTAACACTTCTCCTATTTCCCAACCTTGCCCACTATATAGCATAAACAAAGCGCTCAGACCTAAAACACCTAACCCTACAACACCTAGTCCCATAACCGCACCACCTGCAAAAGCCACTTCTAATGCTTTTCCTAATGAAGTTCTTGCTGCACTAGTTGTTCTCACATTCGCTTTTGTAGCTACTTTCATTCCGATAAACCCTGCTAAAGCTGAACAAATTGCACCTACAATAAAAGACACAGCTACCATTCCGTTTGAACCATCCTCAGAACTTCCTTTAAAGTATAGCAAGACTGCAACAGCAACAACAAAAATTGATAAAATTTTATACTCCGCTTTTAGGAAAGACATTGCTCCATCTGCAATATTCTTTGCTATTCTTTTCATTTTATCTGTGCCCTGGTCTTGTTTGCTGACCCATGCACTCTTTATAAACACAAACAACAAAGCCAAAACTCCGAAAGCTGGTAATCCTTTAATTAAAATATCCATATAAATTATGTGTTAGTTAGTTTAATTTTTAACGATGCCAAAAATAGAAAAATATACCTGATAAAAAAAGCCACTTTACATTAAAGATGGCTTGGTATTTAGGTCTTTATAAGTTGACTTTTCTATTAGATAACAAATGTTCTTTTTTTCTTGTGATCACTTTCCTCATAACGCTTTACACATTGATGATAAATATCCGCTGCCTCCTCAGCACTTCCCCATCCACCAACGTCAACTTTTTTTTCTTCTAAGTCCTTATATACTTGAAAAAAATGTTCTATCTCTTTTAGTCGGTGCGGATTTAAATCCGTGATATCAGCTCGCCTACTCCATACTGGATCTGATACAGGAACACAAATGATCTTTTCATCCGGACCTTTTTCGTCAGTCATATGAAAAACACCAATTGGTCTAACTTCCATAACAACCATAGGATATGATGGTTCTGTAGAAAGTACCAAAACATCTAGCGGATCTTGATCTAAAGCTAGAGTTTCGGGCACAAAACCATAATCACCAGGATACATCATTGACGAAAATAAAGTTCTGTCGAACCTAATTTTATGTAATGTAAAATCGTACTCGTATTTATTCCTACTCCCTTTTGGTATCTCAATCAGTACATCAAATGTTACTTGTTTTTTACTCGCCATTTCTTTTTTATTTATCCCTAATTTGGGGTGGATAATTTATTTAGTTTTTAGGGCTGCAAATATATAACAACCTAATAGTTATAACTAAAGAATATCAAATAATTAGACTTTATATAATCAAGTAGATTTTAAATAATCGCCATTACTAGCTAAAGATTTTATCAAATTAGACTAAATTTAGATGCAATACTAATAGGTTATCTCTCAATTTAATGAAAAAAATTTCTTTAATAATCTCAATCCTTCTCACTCTGAGTATACAAGCCCAAGAAAAACCCTTAAAAGTTGGAGTTATTGGACTTACACATACACATGTTCATTGGATTTTTGGGAGCGAGCCAAGAGGCGATATTAAAATTGTCGGCATCGTAGAACCAAATAAGGTTCTTGCAAAGCGCTATGCAGATCAATATAAATTTTCGATGGAAATAGTTTTTGATACCATGGAAGACCTTATTTCCAAAACAAAACCTGAAGCCGTCACAGCTTTTGGAACCATTTATGACCATTTGAAAATCGTACAGTTTGCCGCACCAAGAGGTATTCATGTTATGGTAGAAAAACCGCTTGCCGTAAGTTTAGAGCATGCGGAAGAAATGCAAGCTTTAGCTGAAAAGCACAATATACATTTGCTCACCAACTATGAGACTACATGGTATCCAACAACACATAAAGCCTATGAACTGTCAAAGCATAAAGATACCATTGGAGACATCACCAAAATTGTGGTTAGAGACGGACATAAAGGTCCGAAAAAGATTGGGGTTAATAAAGAGTTTTTAGAATGGCTTACGGATCCCATTGAAAACGGAGGAGGTGCCATAACGGATTTTGGTT
>JANQSG010000016.1 GCA_028284185.1 Kangiella sp. | reverse complement strand
GACCATTTAGGCCGAGCTGAGCGGATTACCAACCAATCCAAAGCTACCGTTTGGCGCGCCAACAATAATGACTTTGACCGTACCGTTGCTCAAAACTCCGTTGGTGGTTATAACCTTGGCTTCCCGGGTCAATACTGGGACCAGGAAACCGGACTTTACTACAACTACTTCAGAGACTATGACCCTAAAACAGGACGGTATATTCAAAGTGATCCGATAGGCTTAGCTGCTGGCGTGAATACCTATGCTTATGTAGATAGCAATCCTACGTCTTGGGTAGATCCGCTAGGGCTGATTCGCTTTGCTCCAAGACCGACTCCGGCACCTCCTTATAGATTAAACCCTGTCACACAGTCAGTCAGAACGTCGCTAGGTCGGAGTCCTCAACAGATAGCTCAGCAATTTTCTGCCCAAGGCAGCGCTTTAAGGCATATTGCTAGAGCTATGCAAAGGGGCCCCACCACTGAGACTGTTCAGCAGTGCCCTAAGCCAAATCCATCCGTGACACATCCAAACGAAACAGGTTTAGGTGCTTTAGCGCGGGTTTTGAAGCATATAAAGAATCTTGATGATATGTTTGGTGCTCAGTCTGGCTTTACGGTACAACCAATTCAAAGCACTCCATCAGCTAATCCGGTATCATTAAATCAATGGTTATTAAACCCATACTCAACGAGTACTTACATCGAGTCAGGAAATGGACCAACTTAATCATGAAATTTTTTAAATTTTTATACTTGACTATAGCTTTTAAGGTAAGTGCAAAAAGTGTACTTTTTTGGGATTGGTTATTTTCAAAAGTCATTGACCGAAATTCAAGATATTATAGAGATAAGGACTTGATAGGCTTTTTGTTGCTTGATGCTAGAAGTCATAACAATCATGAAAATGTATGTAAGTTATATCTCACATTTTATGATAGTGTAGACTTTTCAAAAAAAGCAAAAGAGCAAGTTTATCTTAGCGCAAGTAAAATAAAAGATCATGATGTTTTGGAAGCGTTACTTATGTAAAAAAATAAAGCCTCTTAGGAGACTTTCTGACAAATTAAACTAAAACTAAATATTTTTTCATTAAAAAATGGTATGAATAGATTAACAATATATTTGTTTTTGGTTTGTAGTTTTCTTCATGGGTGCGTCATTGCTGACTGTTACAGTGATACAGGTAAAGAAAAAAGCCTGTGTTCATCTCCTGAAGTAGCAGTACCCAAAGATGGAGAGCAGATTTCTGGAAAAACTGCTTATGATATTTTTATAAAGGAATTAATGAAAGAGCCTGGCCTGAAAGAAGTTGAGAACCTTTGGTTGATAAAAGCTGTTGAAAAAGAGTACCCAATAGCTTTACAGGCGTATGGATATTTCTTAGAGAGAGATGCTAAGAGCTGTAAAGATAAGAAAGAGGCACTTACATATTTTAAAAGGAGTTTTGCATTAGCTAATGCTGATGTTTATTTTCCACTTAAAGAATGGTATTTGGATAGCTCATGTAATCAAAGAGATCTACAGCAAGCGAAAAATATTATTAAAAAGGCCGCTTACTTAGGTGAAGTGACTGCTATCTCTGATTATATAAAGATTTTAGATGAGAATAATCAGAAAGAAGAAAAGTTAAAGTGGTTATTGGTCCAATATTTCAAATTGAGTGATGCCTCTGATAAGAATAAGTTAAAAGCAAGTATTGATGAGTTGTTTTCTGATATATCTTTAGATAAGCATTCACAGCTAATAATGGATTCGTTGAATTTAATAGAAAAATTGGGGTGTGATTATGAGGATGCAACTTATTGTAGGGTTTCAGCTAAAAGATACCTATATTCTCAAGATTATATAGATAAAAATAATATTAAACTAAAAAAATAGCAGAGCGTAGGTTGGGGTGAGTAATCGAACCCCAACATTTGGCTAAAGTAGAAAATTAAAACCAAAGGATGGCTTCTTCAAACCTTGTCTTGTAAAAGTAAACTTTTCAAGACAAGGTTTGAATCAATAGGCTTATGCTGATGCGAACGATGGCGGTTTTACTGAATTAGGGCAGGCAATAGTAGGTGAATTTTCACCTCGTGGAGCAGGCTTGTTGGGTTACATGATGGGAGGACAGCAGCCATCATATAGTTATTCAGCTGGTAACACTTATGTAATTTCACATTGGTCTCATCATAGCCATTCATACCAAGTAGAGTATGAGTTTGATTCTGAAGGTAAATTAGTAAAAAGTAGAGTAATCAAAGGGGATAATTGTCACTAATGAATAAAGTAAAAATATTAGTAGGAGTCTTAATGGTTCTAGTTTTGCTAGTGATATTAAATTGGAACTTTTTATTTAACCCTAATGATAGATTTTATGAGCTAATAACTAAGTCAGATGACAAGTCTATACACAGAAGTTGGCAGCTAGATAATATTATTGCTAGAGGAGTAGATTGGGAATATCGCCCGTTTGATGATATTACTCTGCTTCAATTGGCGACTTCTAAATGTAATTTAGAGCTTTTAGAAAAAATAGAGCCTTCGCTATCAGACTTTCAAAAAGAACAAGTTCTTTATTATTCGGATAAAGTATATAGCAATTTTGTATGTCCAGATTATTCGATAAATGTTAAAAAGCTCTTTAAATTAAACTAAAAAATCAAGTAAATGTAGGTTGGGGTGAGTAATCGAGTTCTAACTTTTGACTAACCTATTCTAAAAAGCAGGTAAGTTATATTGGCCTTGATAGATGTAAGATATAGGAATTTATATGGACATTTTTTTTATAGTTTTGATTGCACTTTTAGGGTTACTGTATGTCGCTAATTGGTTTATAGCTTATAACCATACTAAAGAAGGGCAGTCGAGACTTCCTTTCTTAACGGTACACTGGCTTTTTAAGCCTGAAATTTTGGATGACATTGGAAACAAAAAAAGAAAGTATGCAATTTGGTGCTTGATTTCAACACTAATAGTTTTATTTATTTGGGCAAAGCTTGTCTAAGCTTTAGAGTCTTAGTATTAAGTATGGTTAAAAGACGAGCTTAAAAATTTAAGGTTTCCTGCATTAAGAATTTTTTCACTGCCATCAAGGCTTCTTCTGATGAATTAGTTTGCTCTAATGCGTTGGTAAATATTTCAATTTGGCGATCGGCGCTAGTGCCTTTTTTAATAATGTTATAGATATGTTCTACTTCTTGTTGGCAGTTAAAATGATCCATATCGGCTTTGATAAATTCCAACATCTCATCAGCCAAGTCTGGATAGGAGCGGGTTTTACGCTGACCGAAATCAATTAACCCTTCGGAAATGCCGTGTCTTTGTGCCATCCATCGATTCTGGTTGATTAAAATATAAGGGTATTTGCGCCAGCTTTGATTTTCGCAGCGTAGTCGGTACAAGGCTCTAAATAAACAACGCGTTAAGCTGGCGATGCAAACTGCATCGTCCACTTGAGTACAAATATCGGTAACCCGCATTTCCACCGTTGGCCATTTGCTTGAAGGGCGTAAATCCCACCAAATTTTAGCCGGATTATCAATGGCACCTGATTCCAATAAAGTATTAATTAAGCGTTGGTATTCGGCAAAGCTGCTAAAACGCTCAGGTGTGCCGCTACGCGGTAAATTATCAAACAAACTTAAGCGATAGCAATTAAGCCCCATATTTTTACCACGCCAGAAAGGGGACGAAGTGCTGATGGCAAGTAAGTGGGGTAAAAAGTAGGTCATCTGATTCATCAGTTCAATGCGCAGATCTTCATCTTCAATTCCCACGTGAACATGCATCCCGCAAATAAGCAGGCGCAAAATGACCTGCTTGAAATCCTGAACCAATGATTCGTAGTGCTCACCTTCGGAGTGAATCTGTCGATCCCACTCTGCACTTGGGTGAGTCGAGGCGGCCATAATGGTTAATTCATATTCAGCAGCGATGTTGGCAATTTGTGAGCGAAGCCTGGTGAGCTCTTGGTGGACTTCTTTGGAGCTATGGCAGATTTTTGTGCCAATTTCGATTTGTGAGCCGTGAAATTCTTTAGTAACCTGCTCGCCAAGAACAGCGTGCATTTTATCCATTAGGTCTGGGGGTTGCTTTTCAATCAGATCGCCAGTATTTTTTTTAACCAGCCAATATTCTTCTTCGACACCTACGCTAAAGCTTGGCTCTTTATGCATTCTGCACCCCTTTCGATGTTTTTACATTACCCCAATACTTGAACTCAGTATCACTTTGTAATAAATCCCAGCAAAATTCAAATATTAAATTGGATAATTGATTTTAATTAGTAGCTATTCAAAAGTATAAACAGGTGTTTTTTGCTGAATTAAGGGGTCAAAAATTACTGGTTACCATTGCGAAGGGTCAGTTTGGTAGTAGTTATTAAGTTGCTGGTAAAGTTCAGGATGATAACGTTTCATTTCCTCAGGTTTTTCAAAGAAAGTTTCTGAGGAGACGGCAAAAAACTCAGCAGGATTGGTAGCACCATACTTATCCAAAAAGCTGCTTTGCCCGTTTCTTGCTTGAGATTGCAGCTTGCTAAATTCTTGCGATAGCACTCGTGACCATTCAGTATAACTTTGGTCGCTATTTAAAGGAGGAGCGCCATTGGTTACGCCCGATTCACCATCGAGTTGATGAGCAAATTCATGGATGACCAGATTATGACCATCCTCAAAATCGGCACCGCCAGAAACTGAGTCATGCCAGGAGAGCACCACCTGACCTCGGGTCCAGGACTCACCTAATAACACCCGTGCATCCTGGGTTTTGATGCCATTATGATCGTATTGGGCATGACGGGTAATAAAAGCTGCTGGATAAACTACAATAGTTTTTAGAAAGGGATAAAAATCTGTGCTTCTGTTAAGCAACAACAGACAAGCTTGAGCGGCAATAGTGACTCGAACTTCATCGGTGATTTCCTGTCCTTTGCGTCCTATAAATTGTTTTTCGGATAGAAAAATTTGCATTTTGTCTTTTAACTGTAACTGCAAATCGGATGGCATTTTATAAAAGAAAGGTAAATTTTTGCGCAAAATCTTGCGCCATTCCACAGGAAAAGGAATACTGGCAATCTGCTGACGCTTTTTGGCTTTACGTTTGTTGCTGCTAATGATCCAATAAATAGCAAAAGCACTTAAGGCAAAGATAATGGATAAATAAAGCACAATGTTTATAGTTTATTGTTAAGTTAATATCATCATTGGGCTAATTGGACTGAATTCAAGCAGAAATTTTATAAGAGTAAGGACTTTGATTTAATGACAACTTCATCAATAACTCAGAATTTAACAGCAAAACCCGTTTCTAAAGGTCAGTTAGTTTTGTTGCTTATAACTAACCTGATCCCTCTATTTGGCGCTATTTTTTTGGATTGGAGTGTCTTTACCATTATTTTCTTATTCTGGCTGGAAAATGCCATTATCGGTATTTTTAACGTTCCTAAAATGTTGTTATGCAAAGGTGCTATTGTGCGTAAGTTGCCGATGGCTTTTTTCTTTGTGATCCACTACGGCTTTTTTACCAGTGGTCATGGTCTGTTTTTGTTGGATATATTCGACAAGAATTTTAACGGTGGGCCTTTGGATGTTTGGTCCTGGGCACTGAGCTGGATAAGTCAACTGGATGGTCAGCTTTGGTTAGCAGTTTTGGCAATAGTTGCTTATTGGCTGTTTGATTTTACTCAGTTCGCTTTAGCTCAACGAGACAGAAAAGATATTGGCCAGCAAATGGTGGAGCCTTATTCGCGGGTGGTGATTGCTCATGTGGTGTTATTAGCTGGCGCCATGCTCAGTATGCGGCTTGGCGGTGAGCTGCCTATCTTGGTGATATTAATCATAGTGAAGACTGGAATTGGCTACTTTGACTTACAAAAACGTGAGAAGCAGCGAATAAAGGATTTGCAAAAGCAGACAGCTCAATCAACTGAATAGTACGCTAAGTTATTAATTTTCTTAAAT
Source organism: Kangiella sp. (assembly GCA_028284185.1). GTDB lineage: Bacteria > Pseudomonadota > Gammaproteobacteria > Enterobacterales > Kangiellaceae > Kangiella. The sequence continues at coordinate 21,303 of JANQSG010000016.1, read as the reverse complement.
AAGTCTCGGATTTTCTTGAATCCCATTACCGAATTGAGTATAAAAAAGGTTAGATTTTAGGAGATACTAATGACAACACATACCGAGACTAAACAGGGCGCTATCGCCCGATTTCTTAATTTTATTGAAAGAGTAGGTAACAAGTTGCCGGATCCGGCGATTATTTTCTTGTTCGCCTTAGTCACTATCTGGATCTTGTCCTGGGCGCTCTCGGGCGTCAGTTTCAGCGCGATTGATCCCAGAACCGGCAATCCTATTGTGGTTAATAATATGTTATCTGGTGATGCGCTGGCTAATTTCTTATCCGGTATGGTTAAGACCTTTACCGGCTTTGCTCCATTAGGAGTGGTTTTGGTGGCCATGTTAGGTGTAGGTGTGGCCGAGCATTCTGGCTATATTAATACTGCCATTAAACTAATGCTCAAGAGAACTCCTAAATTTTTATTAACACCAGTGATCATACTAGTGGGTATTGTCAGCCATACAGCCACTGATGCGGGTTATGTTTTAGTGATCCCTCTTGCCGGTGTTATTTTTTATGCAATGGGACGTCACCCACTGGCTGGTATTGCGGCTGCTTTTGCTGGGGTAAGTGGTGGCTTTAGTGCTAACTTTATTCCGTCAGGCATTGATCCTTTATTACAGGGTTTTACGCAATCTGCTGCACAAATTATTCAGCCTGATATGGCGGTAAATCCATTAAACAATTATTTCTTTACTTCTATTTCAAGTCTTTTCATTATTTTGGTGGGTTGGTTTATCACCGACAAAATTATCGAACCACGCTTACAAAAAACACAAGTTGATGGTGATACCGATGATCTACCTAAATTCGATGAAATCAGTGGTAAAGAGAAAAAATCTTTTTATCTGGCTACCGCGGTAATGTTGCTAGGCTTGGGTTTGTTAGCTTGGGCGGCTATTCCTGCTGATTCTGCAATGAGATACGAAGGTTCATTAACCAGCTTTAGATCGCCAATGATGCAATCAATTGTTCCTTTGATTTTCTTACTTTTCTGGATCCCTGGCACCATATATGGTTTTGCTTCGGGTACTTTTAAGAAAACCAAAGATATGATTGATGCTATGAGTAAAGCCATGGGCGGCATGGCTTATTATATGGTAATGATATTCTTCTGTGCCTTATTTGTTGCTGCTTTTGCAAACTCTAATTTGGGTGCCTTGCTAGCGATTGAAGGGGCGCAGGTTCTAAAAGCGATGGCGCTTCCCAGTGGTGTTACCATTGTCGGTATTATTTTACTCACTGCCTTTGTGAATTTGTTTGTCGGCTCTGCTTCCGGTAAATGGGCGTTACTGGCTCCGATATTTGTGCCTATGTTAATGCAATTAGGATTGTCACCTGACTTAACGCAAGCAGCCTATCGTGTGGGTGATTCAAGCTCCAATATTATTACGCCACTAATGCCTTACTTCCCTCTGGTAGTAGTTTATTGCCAAAAATATGTTAAGGATACTGGTATCGGAACACTAATTGCTATGATGCTGCCGTTTTCAATTGCTTTCTTAATTGGTTGGTCAATTTTCTTATTGGCTTATTGGGGAATGGGCATACCATTAGGTTTACAAGCCAGCTATGTTTATCCTGCTGGATAACAAGCAATAAAATCTAAGTCCTCCATTGAGGGCTTTTTAATGTTGATTGTGAACTGTTGGCATTATTGGTAGAGCAAAAATTTCAGGAAAAATAATAAACAATATGAATAATAAAATTACTATTATACGGCTTATAGAGTTCATCTCTTTTTTCTTAATTTTGTCTATATGTCAGCTAAAAGCTGATGATATCAAGGACAGTTACTCAATTGCAGATATCCCTGCATGGGTTAATATTCAAAATTATTCTGACAAAAATAATTCAGAAGCTGGTTTTGGCATTAGTTATTACCTCTTAGAGCGACAAATTTCATTTATTGATGAGAAGAAAGATTATTTTAGGCTGGTTTATGCACTTGATGAACAGGCTGCTTTAGTCGAAAGTTCTCAAATTTACATCAATTATTATCCAGACTATCAAAGTGTTGAATTACATAAAATTTATATTATTAGAAATGGTAAGATTATCAATGCACTGAATAAAGACGATATTGTGTTTGCCAGAAGCGAAAGCGCGCAAAACTCGTTAATGTTAACAGGGAAATACACCCTAACTATTCCTATAAAAGGGTTGCAGCAAGGCGATATCGTAGATTATTCATATACTATAAATGGCAAAAATCCTGTGATGGTTGGACATCAGTTTTTTCACCAACCTTTAGGTTGGCGGACGCCTCTTAACAACTTGTATCTACAGGTGTTAAGTAATAAGAAAATGAATTTGTCCATTAGCAAATATCAACATTTTTTGAAGAAAAGGAAATCTAAACACTTTGAATACGAACTTAGCGTTAGTGATTTGGACAAATATTCTGAAATCGATTTGTTGCCTGAGTCGTATGAATATTATCCTTATATTCAAGGCTCAGATTTTGATAGCTGGCGAGATGTTTCACGGTGGGGGTTACCATTATTTCAAAATAAAGAAGCACTAGTCCCAGAGTTGGTATCAAAGATTGCGAACTGGAAGGCTAAGCCAAAGAGTAGCTTAATCAATGCTATTAAGTTTGTTCAAGATGATATTCGGTATTTTGGACTTGAATTGGGCGTAAATTCACATATGCCGCATCAACCTAACGAAGTTTTTAATAAAAAGTTTGGTGATTGTAAGGATAAAGTTTTATTGTTGAATACTATCCTTAAGGAATTAGGTTACTCTGCTAAACCAGTGTTAGTTTCTATGAACATTCAAGAAGCTATAGCTAATCGACTCCCCAGTCCTTATGCTTTCGATCACGTTATTAGTATGGTTGAAGTTGATGGTAAGAAATATTTTATTGATCCAACTCAGCAGCAAAAAGGTAAACAATTAGAGTCTTTAGGTCACCATGCTTATGGTAAAGGTTTGGTTATATCTGATGACTCAAAAAATATTATCGATATAAACATTCCAGATTATGAGTTTGGTATGGTAGTGAATGAAACTTACCAAACAGATGATTTTAGAAATAATACTAAGCTAAATGTAAAAACTATTTATAAAGGTATTTCCGCTGACAGTTACCGTGCTTGGTATAAGTTGAACAATGTTGAAGATATTCGGAAAAGTTACTTAAATTTTTATAAGAAAAAATACCCAGATATTAAGTCAGTAAAGCCAGTTACTATTCATGATAATGAGGCTTTGAATCAAATTAATGTGGAAGAAGAATATAATCTTAAATCTCTATGGGAATCCTCTTCAAAATATTACTATCAAGACTTTTATTCATCTGAACTTAGAGATAGGCTTACTTATCCTAAAGTCATAGAAAGAAGTGCACCTATTAAGGTAAAAGGAAATTTAAAAATTGAACATGCTATTAATTTTATATTTCCAAAAAACATCAATTTAACTGAGATAAAGGAGAGTGGTGATATTTCGTCAAAAGTATTTGATTATAAGTATGAAACAATACAGCAAGGCCATATTGCCAACTTTAAATTTAGTTATGAATCGTTATTAGGGCAGGTCCCTGTATCTGAAATTAGAGATTACCTTAAAAAAGTTGAAGAGGTGTATGACAAATCAAGTATTAGGATGGTTGTTAATATGGACCGTTCAGATCAAAAAAGAAAGCGGAAATCAAGGCTACGCAATTTAATTAAAGACTAATGACAATGAAATTTTATACATTTTTAATACTACTAACGTTAGGCATAACTTCCTGTAAAACAACACAAATAATAGTAGAACCAAAAGCGTCGTTACATCAGCAGTATTTATTGACTTATAATAAATTTTATCAGAAACCTGATTCTATTGAGTTTGAAGATTTATTTTATGACTACCTGGATTCAGATTTTTTCTTAAAGAATGCAGAAATATTTAATGAATTTGAGTTAATTGAAGGTGAGTTTTATTCGGGTGTAATTAACTGTAGTGACATTAGCTTTGTTGATTTGTTACGTAAAATGCCTTTATCAGCAAGGGCACATAGTCTAGCTGTTGACTGCGCTGAGCAATCTGATGATCAAGACATAATAGATAAGCATAATAATATGCTTGAATATTTAATTAAGGGTTATTTTTCTGAGGCTGATGGCTTAAGTCATTTTAGTGCAATTAAAGTTGCTGACTGGGGAGAACCTGTTGATATATTAAATTTACTTGGTTACAAGAAAATAGATGCTTATGCGCAACCTTATGCGCGAGGAAGTTTATATTCGTATGTCGTAATTGCCGAAGATGAAGAAGATGGCATTCAAAAAGAGTTTTATTTCAATACTTGGGATGCTTTAGAAAAGAGATATGCAAGAGGTGAAGATGCATTCGATATTTACGATTTCGATTATAGTTTGGGCACTTTGTTTGATAGTCTTGGTGATAACGATCCAGCTTTTAAATATGGTTATGCAAGATATGCATGGTCTATCGAACCTGAAGCAGCTCCAAAAGCTTTGATTGAAGCAGCAAAAGGCAGCAATGTAAAATCGCAAGAATTGTTAGCTGCGGAGATTTTGAAAGGCACCCAGATAGCCCATTACAACAAAGATGATGCGATTGATTTATTGGTTTCTGCGGCAGAACAGGAGTATGCAATAGCCTATATTTATTTATCTTATTTGTATCGTGTTGGAAATTTGCTGGAAAAGGATATTAGTGCCGCAGATAAATTATTAAGTAAAGCCATTAAAAAATTAGGCAAAGGTAAGGCTTATCATGCTTTAGCCAAAGCTTATTATAGTTTTGATAAGGGTAACCCTAAGCGTTTAGAATGGTTAAATAGGGCTGCTGCAGAAGGCAATGCTGAAGCTAACATGGAGCTATACCTATATTATGCTAAAGATGATGAAGAAAAATCCCAGCAACATTTGAACACTGCTGTCAATCAAGGAGCGCATCTGGGAGCATACATTAAGGCTGTTAAGTATATTCAACTAGACGAAAAGAATATTAAAGATAAAGCTGCTGAACTTGAGCAACTGCTTTTACAAGCTGCACCACGAATCCCTAAAGCTCATAGAATGTTATCTTTTTACTATAGCCTTCCGGAGCATAAGAATATTACAAAAAGTGTACATCACTTATTGAAAGCTGCAACCTTTGGTGATGATGAATCTCAAGTGGCGTTAGCTAGGTTATTGCAACAAGGTGCAAAAGGAATAATGCGAAACCCTAGAGAAGCTAATCGATGGTTTAATCAAGCAGTAAAACAACAGAATTCCAATGCTATGTTAGATCTAGGGTATAATTATGAGAAGGGTATTGGCATCAAAAGAAATTTTGAAAAGGCAAAATTTTTATATCAAGTAGCAGCAGAGCTAGGTAATACCCAAGGAATGTTTAATTTAGGTTATATGTTGTTAAAAGGTGAAATAGCTGAACAAGATATAGATAGTGGAATTGAGTGGATTGAAAAGGCAGCGGCAAAATATCACCCTGGGGCTTTGAATGAACTGGCTCTTGAGTACCAAAGTGGAGAAAATTTAGAAAAAGATTTAACAAAAGCCATTGCATATTTTCATAAAGCTGCTGATAACGGAAGTAAATACGCTATGTATAATTTGGGTATGGCTTATAAAGATGGAAATGGTGTTGAAGCGGATAAAGTAAAAGCTAAAAGTTGGTTTCAAAAAGCATTTGATGCAGGCCACACCAATGCTATTTTTGAGCTTAAAGAGCTCTAAGCATTGTGAGATATTTGAAGTCTCAACATTGGTTGGAGTTTATTTTATATCATTTTCTGATTTCAAGTACTGCATTAACGATATCGTCTTTGCTTGGTAAAACATATTCCCAGGAAACGCCAATCGGAATAAAGGTATCATGTCCTGTGATGCGTTTAATTTTTGGCGGCGTATCCAGGTGTTCAATTAGACCAGTAATAATTTCTTCAGAAACCGAACCTGTTTTACGGCATTCATCAACGATAAGAACTTTTTTGTATTTAGCTGCTTCTTTGGCAATGGCGTTATGATTTAATGGTGCTAACCAGCGTAAGTCCATCACTGAAACGTTAGTTTTATGTTTATCTGCTAAGATTTTCTGGGCTTGCAAAGATAGATAGTGACCATTGCCGTAAGTAATAATTAAGGTTTCTTTTGATTGGTTTGCGGCGAGTGTTAAACCAAATTGACCAAATTCGATACTCTCACTTGGATGTGGATATTCACATAACCAGCCATTATCGCCAGCCTCATGCAAATCTTTAGCGTGATATAGGGCAATTGGTTCCAGAAAAACCACCACACGTTTTTGTTCATCTGCTAAGCGTACCGCTTCGCGCAGCATTTTTGCTGCATCCAAACCATTGGATGGGCAGGCAACAATGACGCCAGGAATTTCACGCAAAAAACCAAAACTATTATCGTTGTGAAAGTGACCACCAAAGCCTTTTTGATAGGCCAGGCCAGCGATCCGAATAACCATAGGGTTGGTAAATTGATTATTTGAGAAATAGGAAAGTGTAGCGGCTTCGCCTCGAATTTGATCTTCAGCATTATGGGTATAGGCTAAAAATTGAATTTCTGGTATTGGCAAATAACCCAAATGGGCTGCGCCAATAGCAGTACCTAAAATACTGGTTTCATCCAGTAAAGTATCAAATACACGAGCTTCTCCAAAACGCTTTTGTAGATGGGTGGAAACGTTATAAACCCCCCCTTTTTTACCGACATCTTCACCAAACATAACGATGTTCCGATACTGTTCCATTAGATCAGTTAAGGCGTAGTTAATAAGTTGTGCCATGCTCCGTGGTTTATCCAAAAACTTAAATTGGCGACCAGTTTCAAATAATTGCTGACGACGTGTGATTTTGCCAATGGCTGGTTTTTCTTGGGGGGGCAGTTCCGGTGCAATAGATGCAGATACTTCTTCAGCATTAGCCAGTTTTGGTAACTTAATAGCCTGCTGCGCAGTAGCTTCAACTTTATCGCGCGTATTTTCGTAGAAATCCAGAATTTCCCCCACTGATAAATAACCCGATTCAATACAAATACGGGCGCTATGTAGTAATGGATCCTGAGCTTCGTTTTTCTCAATATGATCCATCGAATGATAAATAGATTCGGTATCATTACCGGCATGACCCATTAGGCGTACCGTTTTTAGATGCAGAAAAACTGGTCGACGTTCAATCCGCGCTATTTCTTCGGCTTCTTGTGCTGCCAGATAAGCATCGGGCAAATGTAAGCCGTTGGCCTGAATGTATTCGATGGATTGGCGATTTTTTACATTATTTTCAATCCAGTTATCCGGTGTTGATACGGATATACCAATACCATTGTCTTCGCAAATAAACACCAGCGGTAAGGGTTCATTTTTATAGGCTAGATATTGAGCCGTATTAAAGGCTGATTGGGAGCTGGCGTGGTTAAAACTGGCATCTCCAAAGTTACACAAAATTACACTATCGCTGGGAATATTGGTAGCAAAATCATTACGTTCAGCCCGGCCTAATGACCAGGCTGTGCCCATAGCTTTGGGTAGGTGCGAGGCAATGGTTGAAGTTTGCGGGGGTACAAAGAGTTCCTTACTACCAAAAACTTTATGCCGGCCCTGTGAAATAGGATCTGCTTTGGCTGCCACCAAAGATAGAATTTGATCGCGGATTGGATCGATATTGGGTAAATGGCGCGACCGTTGCACCATCAAAGCGCCAGAGCGGTAGTGCAGAAAAGCCATATCGGTATGCCGGAATACCTTGCCTAGAACCGCATTACCTTCATGACCACTGGAGCCAATGGTATAAAAGCCAATGCCTTGATCTTTCAGTTTGCGTGCGCGTAAGTCCAAATGACGGCTGATCACTTGTGACTCAAACAATTCCACAAATTCTCGCGGTGAAAGCTGAGTTACCGCCGCTGAAATGTTGCTAAGTTTTTGCGGAAATTTTGAGGTTTTTAAGGCGATTTTAAAATTTTCGTCGATAACGCTGGCACGATCTAACATTTTTATTCTTAACTTGGGTTGTTTTAAATTGGCAATTGCCCTTAAAAAGTGCGCCTAGTATGCGGTAAGCCATGGTAGAAGTCACTGTGACTTGAAACTGGTCAGATCAGATCTTTTTGCATCAATTTTACTGGCTTTATGCTAAAGTAGCGCCAATTCAAATAGCTCTATATTTAAAGATCTAAAGTAATATTTTTTTATGAATACCTATAACAATGTCCTTGAGATGATTGGTAATACGCCAATGATGGAATTCACCAAGTTGGAGACTGGCGTTTGTCAATTATTTGGTAAGCTGGAATCGCAAAATCCGGGAGGTTCCATTAAAGATCGCATTGCTGTCAGCATGATTGAGTCAGCAGAAGCAGCAGGGGATATTAAACCCGGTGATACGCTAATTGAAGCCACTGCGGGCAATACCGGTTTAGGTTTGGCACTGGTAGCTGCACAAAAAGATTATAAGCTTAAAATTGTATTGCCCGATAAGATGAGCATGGAAAAGGCTTATAACCTAAAAGCACTGGGTGCGGAAGTGATTTGGACGCGCTCAGATGTGGTCAAAGGTCATCCTGAATATTATCAGGATATGGCAGAGCGACTGGCTAAGGAAAATCAATGGTACTACATTAATCAATTTGCCAATCCTGCGAATTTTGCGGCGCATTATGAAACTACCGGTCCGGAAATCTGGCAACAAATGGAAGGTAAGATTGACGCTATGGTGGTGGGTGTTGGTTCTGGTGGTACTGTGACAGGTCTTGGACGTTATCTGAAACAACAAAACCCGAATATGGACATGGTATTAGCCGATCCGGAAGGTTCTATTTTGGCTCATTATCATAATACGGGTGAGATAGTTGATGCTGGATCTTGGGTGATTGAGGGTATTGGTGAAGACTTTATCCCTGATATTTGTGAAATGCAGCTTTTTGATAGCGCTTACTATGTCAGTGATCAAGAGTCATTAATGGCGGCACGAGATTTGATGTTGAAAGAAGCCGTTATGGGTGGTTCTTCTACCGGAACTTTATTGGCTGCTGCTTTGAAGTATTGTCAGGAACAAACGGAACCTAAACGTGTAGTGACCTTAGTTTGTGATACCGGAAATCGTTATTTATCAAAAATGTACAACGATGAATGGATGCAAGCAAAGGGGTTTATATAAATGACTCAGCAACCGTTTAAATTATCACCAATGGCATTATTATTGAATGTGTTAGGCATGGTGATGATCATGTTTGCCGCTTACGAGATTTATAGTATCCACGAAACAGGAATCGGTTTTCTAACCAATACCATTAGTTGGCCCTATTATCCGTGGGTGATGATTGTTGTAGGTATTGTTTGTATGATTCCTTTTCATAAGCAAATCATTCAGGCTTATAAACTAGTCAAAAAACAGCAAAAAGAATGGGAAGAGCGTAATAAACCGAAGTTTTAATGCTCTATTTAACAACTTTGCTATGTAAGATTACTATCGATTGAGAATTTCTAATGTCAGATAAAAAGCTAAAATTTGCCAGCCGAGTCATTCATGCAGGTCAAAGCCCTGAACCAGTGACTGGCGCGGTAATGCCACCAATTTTTACCACTTCCACCTATGCTCAGCCGAGTCCAGGCGAGCATACCGGCTATGAGTATTCACGTAGCCAAAATCCAACCCGTATGGCTTATGAACGTTGTATTGCAGACTTAGAAGATGGTCAGCAGGGCTATGCTTTTCCATCGGGCATGGCGGCGACCAGCACCATTTTAGAGCTGCTGGATGCAGGTTCGCATGTGATTGCTATGGATGATCTCTATGGTGGTACTTTCCGCCTGTTTGATAAGGTTCGTAAGCGCAGTGCCGATTTAGAGTTTGATTTTGTGGATTTATCCGATTTAAACAATTTGCAAAAAGCACTTAAACCGAATACTAAAATGGTTTGGGTTGAAAGCCCAACCAATCCCATGCTAAAAGTGGTGGACTTAGAAGCCATTGCTGATTTTGCTAAACAGCACAACTTAATTGCGGTTGCCGATAATACCTTTGCTACACCGTTTAATCAGCGGCCACTCAATTATGGCTTTGATATTGTGATGCACTCAGCCACTAAATATTTGAATGGTCATTCGGATATTGTTGGTGGTGTTGCCGTGGTTGGTGATAACGATGAATTGCGTGAGCAAATGGCATTTTTGCATAATTCTATTGGCGCAGTACAAGGCCCATTTGATAGTTATTTGGCTTTGCGTGGTTTAAAAACCTTAGCCTTGCGTATGCATCAGCATAATGCAAACGGCTTAAAAATTGCCAGGCATTTAGAAAATCACCCGATGATTGATAAAGTTTATTATCCAGGCTTGGAGTCACATCCTCAGCATGAGTTGGCTAAACAGCAAATGGCTGGTTATACCGGGATGATTTCGGTACTGGTTAAAGGTGATACACCGGAACGAGCGGCACAAAATGCTAATAAATTCTTGGAAAATTTACAAATGTTCATTCTAGCGGAATCCTTAGGCGGTGTTGAATCCTTATCAAACCATCCTGCAATTATGACTCATGCTTCAGTACCAGCTGATATACGTCAAGAGTTAGGTATTTTGGATAATTTGGTGCGATTGTCGGTGGGAATTGAGGATGCGGATGATTTGATAACAGATATCGATCAGGCACTAGATTTTTAAAAATTGTCTATTGATTCCCTATGCTCGGAATTTGACTCCGGTCATCCTGAATTTGATTCAGGATCTTGCAAAGTATCATGAGATCCCAGCCTCCGCTGGGATGGCAAGTTAAATTTAGTTTGTGCTACATCTTAAAAGAAAACATTTTAATTTTTTTGTATAATTCCTTTTAAATGACAACAGACATTTATTTACTTATCTTTTTCGTCCTGCTTTCCGTAGGAGTGTCTTTTATATGTTCGATTGCTGAGGCGGTGCTATTAAGTATTAGTCCAGGTTATATTGAGCATCGTAAGCAAGAAAGCCCAAAGCAGGCCAAATTGCTGGCAAAAGTTCGGGTGGAAAATATCGATCAATCACTGGCAGCGATCCTGACGTTAAATACCATTGCCCATACAGTTGGTGCCATTGTGGCAGGTGCTAAAGCTGCTCAGGTTTTTGGTAATGCCTGGATTGGCGTTTTTTCTGCAGCTATGACCCTAGCGATTTTATTATTATCCGAAATCATTCCTAAAACCATTGGTGCCGTCTATTGGAAAAGATTGGCTCCACTTGTAGCAGCTTTTATTAATGGCATTATAAAACTACTTTATCCGTTGATATGGTTGTCTGAAAAAATTACTCGCTGGATTGCAAAGGATAAACAAGTTCCTTTATTTAATCGTGAAGAATTTATTGCCATGGCCGGTGTGGGTGAAGAAACTGGTGATATTGAAGAGTATGAATCCCGTATTATTAACAACCTGTTTCGTTTTGAATCACTAGTGGCTGAAAATGTGATGACGCCGCGAACGGTGATTAGAGCATTAGAACAGTCATTAACCATTGAGCAGGCTTATCAAATTGCCATTCGCGAGCCATTTTCACGTTTTCCAGTATATAAAGAAGATATTGATGAGATTACCGGTTTTGTATTAAAAGATGATATTTATCGACTGGCCAATAATAATCAATCGGACACTAGACTGTCACAAATCAAGCACGAACTGGCTGCTATTTTTGGTAATAAAAAGCTCTCTAAAGTTTTAGATTTGCTGGTTGAACGTAAGCAACATATGGCTTTAATTGTGGATGAGTATGGCGTTACTGAAGGTTTGGTTACATTAGAGGATTTAATGGAAACTTTGTTAGGGATTGAAATTATGGATGAAGTGGATCGAGTGGAAGATATGCAAAAATTAGCTCGATTAAAATGGCAAGCCAGGGCAAAAAGCAAGGGCATTAGTATAGAGTCTGAAGATTAAAAGTGGCTTTGCCCAAGAGATGTACTGAAATAGGAATTCTATGTCATTCACCGCGGACACTTCCTACGGTCGCCCACGAAAGCGTGAATGACGATAAAGATTAGTTTTGGTACACGTCTTACTTTTGTATTATTTGTTATTTCTCTTTTAATAAATTTGCAGGGGAAAACTGGTCGGTTAAAATTTTGGCATTAGTATCCCAGTTGACTTCATTATTAATAGCTTCGTATAACTGGAATGCATTGACGCCATAATAACTAAGTTCATTACGCATTTTGTTTGCTTTCTTTAAGAGCTCTTCCTTGCCTGGAAGCTGGTTATTATTGACAATAATCACGCGATTGGTTTTGCCTTCATTAAAGGTGATCTGATACATCTCACCAAAAACTTCATAATAGGTAGCGGATTCGTGATCAAATAATTTACTGCTGCTAAAAGTATTGGCCATAATGATGCCATCATTGGTGACCAGTTGCTTCACTTCTTCCAGATATTCTTTGGTCATCATATGTTCGGGAATATAGTCACTATTAAAAGCATCCAGCAGAATTAGATCGTATTTTTTACCTCTTTTTATGGCTCTTTTAACAAATACGCGGCCATCACGAACATGCGTTTCTTTGTTGGTAACTGAGTCATCATAACCAAAGTGCTTTTTAGCCATTTCTGCAACCACTTCATCAATTTCAACCGAGGTAATATGAGCGTCAGGATATAGCTCGCCAAAAGTATTGGCCAGGATACCACCGCCTAAACCAATAATGAGTATCTCTTTCGGATTGTCGATAAAATAAGTCACGCCCATAGCTTGTTTGTAGTAAGTAAAGACCAAGCGTTCAGGACTATCCAAAAAAATGCAGGACTGGCTTAGATCGTTTTTATTTTTTTTGCGGAAGCGAAGGCAGCGCATACCGTGTTCTTCAACCACATAAACATTTTGATAAAGCGAACGTTTTTTCTCAATGGTTTTTGCGTTAGTCGATAGAGCACTTAATAAAATAACAAATAAAAAACCAGTGATTACAATAAATTTAGGCATTTGTAGTTTCCTGCGATAAGGAAGTGTCAGAGTTGGTGACCAAAGCTTTCGAAGCAAATAAAATGGCGCAAGTTCCAGCTAAAGAAAGTGCTGTTACAACACCATATAAAATCGAGTTTAGTTCAAAGTATTTCACGAAATAAAATGAGGTAGCCAAGGTGCCCAGAGCACTTCCTAAAGTCGATACAAAGTATAAAAACCCTGCAGTTTGACCGCTGGATTGAGTGGATGAAACCAACAGTCGAACCGAGTAGGGAGCGATCATGCCTAAAATAGTGCTTGGCACAAAAAATAAAATAATTGAGGCTACCAGTGAGCCGTAGCGTGGATCTTCAATGAGTTCAAACACCCAATCAGAAATAGCATCATGACCTAAAATGATTGGTAAAACTGTTAGCGCTGATGCTAAAAACAAAACACCATATTTTTTAGTACCAGGATTATTTAACGAGAGTCTGCCCCCTAATAAATAGCCAATCGATAGGGCCAACATAAAAACGGTGATGATACTGCCCCAAACAAAAACACTACCACCAAAATAGGGCGAAAGGATTTTACCGCCGAGTAGTTCGACCGTCATAATGCAAAAACCGCTGATAAAAGCGCAGGTTAAAACCAAAAATTTCATGGAGTTATTTGTGATAAATTCAGGTGTCTTTAATATAGGGGATCTGGCCAGTTTTAACCAGTCGGATTAGTTGTTAATTTATAATTGAGTTAGCGATAGCAATTGATTACTATGGCTTCAAGCCTGCTGGCAGGCCATCGGGGAACTGTTGTCGAATGGCTTCTTCAATTTTTTCAATACGGTTTTCTGGATTGGGATGAGTGCTAAAAAATTCAGGCGCTGAGCGGCCATTAGCAGCGGCTTTAAGGATTTTCATCACGCCTTTTAAAGCGTTTGGATCGTAGCCTGCATCGGTCATAAACTTAACACCAATCGAATCCGACTCAAGCTCATCTTCACGCCCATATTTCATATTGACCATATTGCCAATCATGCCGGCCATTTGGCCTGCCCCCTGGTTTTCAGAGCCCATGATAATGGCTTGAATGATGCCTTGAGTCAGTTGCGCTTTGGCCATACGCTGTGCTGAGTGACGAGCGACCACATGGCCGATTTCATGCGCCATTACTCCTGCCAGCTGGCCTTCAGTTTCCAATTGACGAAACAGAGCATAGGTCATAAACATTTGACCACCTGGTAAAGCAAAGGCATTTACCACATTGGGATCGTTCAACAAATGACATTCAAATTGCCATTCGGTTTCTAGCGCCTGACTATTGACGATTATCCGTTGGCAAACCGAGTCGAGAAACTCTTGTAAGCGCGGATCGGGGTGCAAGCCTCCATGTTGTGCCGCCATTTGATTGACTGCTTGCAAGCCCATGGCGATTTCCTGGCTAGGCGTCATACTTAAATACTGTTTTTCGCCAGTGACGGGGTTGTAAGTTGCGGATGAGCAGTAGGATAAGAGCGCAAAGCCACCAATGACTAGCGCTATAATCAATCGAAATTTACCAGCACCTCTGAATCCTGCATTTCGTAAAGGGAATCGTTGGCGCCCGAATTGTCTATTGCCAATACGCATTGGATTCTAGTTCCTGATATTGCTAATGGCTATGATGTAAAGAGTTTAAAGGACTGTTGAACTTTTCAGCATCTTCCCACTGCTCAATTTCTAATGATTCGTAGAAAAAGCCAGTCATAGCGCCTATGAGCATATTAAAAAGTAAGAAAGCCGGGCCTTCAAACAAATACATCCAGTTAAAGAAATAAGTCATGCTGTAGATATTAATCAGGTAATAAGCCAGACCAATAATGGCTCCACCCACAATCCCCATCAAAGTTCCAAAACGATGGAAAATGCTCGCCACAATAGTCGCCAGTAAAAGGGTTAAAGCTATATGCACTAAAATAGCGATAAATAAATGGCTAAAGGAAAATGAGGTTGGCACTGTGATCACCGCATTACCTAATAGGATAGAAGCCCAATATTGGATGATGCTATTGGTATCCAAACCAATTAGTGCTGGCAATATAAAGAATAATATCGGCAGGCTGGTGATGCCCGATATAATACCCGACCAAACAATGGCAGACCAGTCCACCAGCATTTTACGACGAACGGTTGATTTTTTAGAGCTCATGATCCTTGACCTCGTAAAGATTGATTAAGTTGTATCGTGGCCGCATCTTATCAGTTAAGGCTATTCATTTTTAGAACTCTAACACAAGTTTACAATTAGCTTTTTTAATTTGTTGTTAGCCTTAATCTATTGGGTCATTAGCACCTTCATGTTAGAATTTATGCTTTTAGATTAGCGTCATTATATTTATAGGAGTACAAAGATGGCATTTGAATTACCAGCATTGCCTTATGAGCGCGATGCTTTAGCGCCACACATTTCTGAAGAAACCATTAACTATCACTATGGCAAGCACCATAACGCTTATGTGGTTAACCTGAACAATTTGGTTGCTGGTACAGACATGGCAGATATGACTTTAGAAGAAATTATTCGTACTTCTGAAGGCGGTGTTTTCAATAATGCAGCTCAGGTTTGGAACCATACTTTTTATTGGAACAGTTTAAGCCCGAATGGTGGTGGTGAGCCATCGGGGGCGTTGGCCGATGCGATTAATGCGGCATTTGGCTCTTTTGCAGATTTTAAAGAAAAGTTCACTGCCAGTGCGATTGGTAATTTTGGTTCAGGCTGGACCTGGTTGGTAAAAAATGCAGCCGGTGATCTGGAAATTGTTAATACCAGCAATGCAGCAACACCATTAACAGAAGCAGGTATGACACCATTGTTAACGGTTGATGTTTGGGAGCATGCTTACTATGTGGACTATCGTAATGCGCGCCCTGAATATTTAAATCATTTCTGGGAATTAGTGAACTGGGATTTTGCTACGGCAAATCTTGGCTAAATCCAAATAGCTCTAATTATTGAAGCCCTCTCCAATGAGGGCTTTTTTATGGGTAATAAAAATTAAACTGTAAAATCAATGGCTTATACTTGTATTGTATGATTAGGTATTTTACAAAGCTTTTACATTTGAAGTTTGAATTTATTGACCAGGAATAACACAATGAAGACGTTCATTGTTCTCCAGAAACTATCTTGTCAGAGGGGTAGTTTCATAAAGGAGATTATGATTTGGCCCGCCTCCCTAAGCGGGCCATTTTTTTATTATCCTGTAAAAGTAATTGACAAAAATTGTTACTTTTAACTAATTTTTTGCGCTTTTAAATCGGCTTATATTTGCCAATCTCTATGTTTACTTATTGCTTTTAGTTATATATCTTCGGGTGATCCAAATAAATTTCCTTATAAAACAAATAGATAAAGCTTGAAGGTGTTTATCGGTAACAATTTTTCAAAATAAAGCGTGATCTAGATTACACTTTTCTTGTACTCCCTCTACATTTTGTTAAGCTGACTTTCATCAAGGTTGGACGAAAGGGCAATAATGGTGAAAGCCATTAGCGCAAAGTTATCGATCTAAGGCTGATAGAGACTGCGAGGCAGTGAAGGGCAGCTAGGATGGCCGAACTACCGAATCTGATTAAGATATTTCTTAATTTTCAAGGTCCTCAATTATTTTCTCTAAGCTTGATACTTTTTTAATTATTCGTTGATTATCCGGCGATGGATAGGGGAAAATATGTTAATTGCTATAAAAAATCAAACAAGCAAGAGTTTTATCGATCGACTAAAGGCGCTAAAAAGCGGCTATCAGATTTCCATGCTGAGAAAAATATTTAAGCCCGATAGCGAACTTTATTATTTTAGGCTCAAAATTGAAGATGATTTATTACCATCTTTTGCTCAGGATGCAAAATTTGGCTTTGGCAATGAGTTACAAATAGAGCGTGTTTTAGCTGATCTATCCTATGACTATCAAACGGAAAATCACGTGGACTTAGGGGTGAAGGATATAACCCCAGAGCAACTGCTGACAATAAAGGAGCAATTGCAACAGACTAATACAGACTTTGTTGCGATCGAGCTTAGTTATCAAACGGAAGAGCATGCTACCGTTAAGGTTTATGTTAATTCCGAACAGGAACAACAGGCAATAGTTTCGCTTTTAAGCTGATACTTTGCCGTTGATAGGATAAAAGTTTGTGTGATTAAAATATCTTTAATCAACTTCTCTCCAGTTATGCTCCATTTTTAAGTAGAGGAATGAGGCTGTCCAGGCAATAAACACCAAGCCAACCAAAGCCTCAGCCCCCGCCATAAAGCGAATCGGGCCTTCGGGAACCAGATCGCCATAACCTAAACTGGTATAGGTTATAAACGAAAAATAAATAGCATCCATAAAGCCGTGGAACTCCTCTCCTGTTGGCGATACGATGCTATTGCTTGGGGAGTTTTTGGCAAAGAAATAATAAGTTGTACCGAATAACCACACTTGCATTGTATGTGCTACTAGAGCCCAAATAGAACCTGCCGCTACCGTCATTCGACCACGGATTTTTAATGCCTGACAAATGCTTCCAAAGCGGTAAAGTGCTTCATAATGGATAGCAACACAAATAAAAATTAAAACTAAGCTTATGATTAAAGTGAGCAGCATGGAGCAATAATGCAAAGTAAAAGGTTATTCTTATTACCAGTAATATAGCTTGATTCAAGGTAAAGATATAGTGCTTCTTGTCAGGACTTTTTGAAGCTGAAACTAAAAAGTTATGCTATGGTCAAAAGATAGAATCAGGATCAAAACGTTAAGCGAGACTCTATGATGGAATCGAGCGAGAAACAACAAATAACAAAAAATCGTTATCATTGGTTGCAATCGCAACTGCAAAACTGGTTATCGCAAAGCATTATTAGCGATGAACAAGCGCAGCAAATCCAAGCCGGATATCAGTTTGATAATGAACTGGATGGAGCTTCTAGTAACGCCTGGACTACTGGTATTCTGGTTGCATTGGGCGCTGTCTTGATTGGCGGCGGTATTATTATGCTATTTGCCCACAATTGGGAGCATCTTGGCAAAGGTGCGCGAACTTTTTTATCTTTTTTACCCTTGGTTTTGGCACAAGCTCTATGTATCTATAGCTTTAAAAAGCGCTTTCAATCTGCCAGTTGGCGCGAAGCCTCGGCAACTTTAACTTTTATGGCTATTGCTGCCAGTATCGCCTTAATTGGCCAGACCTATCATATTTATGGTGATTTGGAGCGGTTTGTATTGACCTGGTTTGTTTTAGGCGTGCCACTGGCTTATTTAATGCGCTCTAATGCTGTAATGGTGTTGGCGACTATTCTGGTAGTGTGGCTTTGCACCTTTCAGGGAAAGCCCTATTGGTTGCTGTTGATAACATTAATTCCACTTTGGGTATATTTTTATAACAACCAGCGTAGCGGGGGTTTTTATTGGAGCAGCTGGTTGGCAACCGCAGGTTTTGCTATCGCTTTAATGATTTCTGCTACTTTCCGCCATACACCTTTAAGTTTTTATCCAATAACATCCTTATTACTGATGGCATCGGCTTTTTATGGTTTAGGCAAAAAACTGTTTGGTTTTGATAATCATAGTTTTTGGAAGAATCCGCTGAGCAGTTTAGGGGCTATCGGGATTGGTATTTTCAGCATAGTTCTCAGCCATAATGAATCCTGGGCCTGGTGGGGGTCATCCTGGCACCGAATCGAAATCAGTGGCTTTGCTGATTATTTAGATCTGTTGTTAGTGTTTATTGCCATTGGGATTATTGTCTGGTTGCTTATTAGTCACTGGAAAAAATTTAAGCTTTATCAACGTCTATTGCTGATGGTGGGCTTGATGAGTGTCTTTGCCATATTACATTTTGCACAATGGTTTAGTTCTTTTGGTGTTTTGGTTTTGATTATAGGAATGAACCTTTTTGTTTTGCTGACTGCCACTTTAATTATTGTGCGGGCAGTAGAACAAAATCGTGCTTTGCTGCTTAATGCAGGCTTATTATGGCTCTCCAGTTTAATTCTAATGCGCTTTTTTGATAGCGATGTTTCTATTTTAATTAAAGGCTTTGCCTTTATCCTGATTGGTTGTGGCTTTATTGGCATGAATATCTGGTTTAATCGACAAAGGAAAAAGTCGCCTTTAATTGCAAAGGAGGGCGCTTATGACTAATTGGCTTAATAAGCTCTATCAACATAAGGTTTGGCTGATTCTGGCAGCTTTGGTATTTGCGATTCAATTATTAGTACCTGCTTATATGATTTTTGAGCAGCAGCAAACCTTAAAATATGGCGAACTGTATAAATTTAAAATTCGCCCCATTGATCCTTATGATCCTTTTCGTGGGCGTTATGTGGTATTAAGTTTTGATGCTAGTAGAAATGCTATACTTTATAGAGAAAAAGATCGTAAGACTAAAATTAACTCTTTCGATTCGCCAAAACGGAATGATTGGATCTATGCTAAGTTAATTACTGATAAGGAAGGGTATGCGCAGCTTTCTGAATTAAGTATGGAAAAACCTGAGGCTGGCAATGATTATTTAAGGGTGCAAGTGCGTTATGGAAGCGCTAAAAATAAATACCATATCAGGATCCCTTTTGATCGTTATTACGCCCCAGAGGGCAAAGCCTACGCTATTGAAACTAATGTTAGACAAAGATCCCGCCGTAATAGCAATGACCAGGTTTACGTAGCAGTCAAAATTAGAAATGGTAAAGGCACTATTGAAAATTTATATATCAACCAAATGCCTATTTTGGAGTTTGTGGAAAAGGCTATTGAATAAACCAAATAATTTAGAGGCTTACTTCTATTAAAAAGGATAAATTCCCACTTTTAAATCACTAACTAGTACATTTTTCTATGCTATAGTTTTTTCGTTTTCAAGATACAACAACCAATCATTATATAATTTATGCGATATATTATAAATCTGGTTTAGCTCATGTTGAGAGAAAAAGGTATAACCTCTTTTATCTTTAATATAAAAGTATTTATGTAATTCGAAAATTATAGAACCTATGTTAATCATGTTGGCGATGGTAGATTTATCTTTTTTTATGCATTTCATATAAATGATCAGTAAATAGCATTGGACTTGTTTTTATTAAAGTTTATGAAAAGGCATTTGTGTAAACCATTTATAAAATTTATATAGGTTACAGGAATATATTTTTTATCCTAAAAACAATTAGTTAGAACTTTGTACACAAAAATACTGTAATTTGTACATTTTCTAACTTGATCAAAAATATGAAGTATGTAACATTTCATTGCATAAGTATGAGGCATTGATGCCTATTTGGATTAATAAAAATTATTTAAGGAAGATATTAAAATAATAAATCTTCCATAAAAACAATAATTTAAATATGGTTGGGAACAATATGAGTTCTTTCTTGCGCCTACTAGTTGGGATTATACTTCTTGCTTTTTCGGCATGTTCTATTGCGAATGATATATCTATAAACTTTGAATCTGGTGAATCTTCGCTCAATGGTTGGACATTTTCTGGCGAACAACCATGGGCACTTGATACAGTTTCTCCTATTGAGGGCTCTTCTTCACTAAGATCTGGAACTATTACACATTCACAGACATCGGTATCAGAATTTACCCCCAGTAATACCAGCCAGCTCGTTTTCTTTACCTTTAAGGTTAGCACTGAAGCTAATTATGATTATTTAAAGTTTTATATTGATGGCCAGTTACTGGAAAATTGGTCTGGAACAGTTAACAAGCGTGTTGTGTATGAGTTCTCTGAAGGTACTCCCACTTTTAAATGGGAATATTATAAAAATGGGAGTGTTGATACAAACCAAGATACTGTCTGGATAGATGAAATTTTAATCACTAATAACCTTTCTATAGACACAGACGCAGACACAATTACTGATAAATGGGAAGTTCAATATTTTGGAACACTTGAGTTTGATCTGCTTGCAGATCCTGATGGTGATGGTTTAACCAATGAGCAAGAAGGTAGTTTAGGAACAAATCCAAACTCTTTGGATTCTGATCAAGATGGCGTTTATGACAAATGTGAAGTTGATAATAGCTTAGATCCTTTAGATAACTCCGATATTCCGACTGATGATTTGGATAATGATGGTTTTAGTAATCAAGAAGAATGTTTATCAGGTACCAGTTTATCTGACCCAACTGATAGCCCTAATGTAACCATAGTTGATTTTGAAGGCGGTTCATTAAGTCCGTTGCATTGGGTGGTGACTCGGGGTGATTGGGGTTTAATTCAGGATGTACCGGTAGGCGGGGTGTATTCATTGTCGTCGCAGTCGACGGATTCGAGCCGTATATCGGAAATCAAGACGGTGGTGAATGCGGATAAGGGTTATGTGACCTTTGATTACCGTACGGATTATTATGGGATCTTCTATTTTTA
>JANQSG010000007.1 GCA_028284185.1 Kangiella sp. | reverse complement strand
AAAATTATTAGTCCAGAATGGAACAAGCAAAGTGGAGATTTTAATGCAACGGTATTGGTTATAGGAACGGATAATGGAGGCAAAGGTGGAGTTTTAACTTTTGCTAGCCCACAAACGGGACAAACAGTATGTAGACCATATACAGTTAGCCAATAAAATTTATTTGAGTTTCAACGGTGTCAAACCCTGAACGATCCCTAAAAGTTTTAAAGCGACATTACTCATAAGATAATATCGCCGGAAGTAGCCATTGCTAAGATTGCATCGTCTATTTTAAGTTTATCGATATCATTCTTTGAGCCTATGAATTGCCGTTTCCATATTTGAGTTCCTAGAAACACAAACGACAAAACTTGATACTTTACCGTTGTATTGGCTTGAAATTTTTTATGCATTCCAATTTTTTTTGCCGCAAGTCCAATCGCATACGCAATAAAATGGGTAAGCATCCCAATTAGCAATAAGACAGCAATGCGACCAGCTGATTTTGAGCGGTGTTCTTTTAACCCCATACCACAAGCATGGTTCTTTGAGTCCCTGAAGTTTTCTTCTATTTGCATTCTTTTTGAATAAATAGCAGTTATTTGATTTGCTGAGTAATTATGTTTATCCAGTGACGTCACAAGCAACCAAGGTTCCCGCTCTCTTTTAGCAATCTTGCGACCCGCAGTCGCTTTTTGAATTGAGCCAGTTAAGTTTTTCTTTTTACGCTGTTTGCTTGTTTTCTTAAATAGAATCGCATTGCATTTCCATTCGGATTTTTTGGTTAGCATGATTTCACCAAGGTGCTTTGCTTTGTTCGATGCCTCTTTAAATAACTCTTTTATACTAGACCAACGTGATTTTTCCGAAATACGATAGAGTCTATTTCCACGAACTCGACCAACATAATCCCAACCTTGATTTATGACGTCCTCAAACCAACCACAATAGAATCCAGCATCGGTGATTATAATGGGACGACAATGGTTAGGGATGATGCTTTTGAGGTTAGCTAAAAATTCGCTTTGAACGGTTTCATTTCCCAGTTTTTTTTGAGGGTGAACTTCTTCATAAATTGTTATGCCTCGGCCTTTATCACGAATAATAAGGGTGGCTCTTAAAATATGAAATTTTAGAGTTGAATTGGTACTTGACCAATCTATGGCAATTAAGGGAGTCTGGCGACTTGAAAGAAAAAATTGTGCCACAGCTTGACTGATAGGTAAGCAGTTTGACTGTAGATTTCGATTGCCAAGCATATTATTTACACGCTTAATATTATGCTTTTCACTGGTTTGTGTTGATAAGTTTCGCCCCAAATTAGCACAAGTTAGGTTTGCACCTCTTAATACTGCATCAATCGCTACGGCAAGAAAATTAGTTTGAGCACCATGAATTTTTGTCTGGCTTCGGGTTAATAAATTAGTTAATATTCTTCTTATGCGCATGGTTTTCTCCAAATTTTATTGTTAGAAAGATTCTATTTGATCATGAAAACCATGCGCATACAAGAAAAAGATTCGCTATCCTATTGATTTTTAAGCTTTAGTTTTGGGGATTCTTCAGGGT
>JANQSG010000003.1 GCA_028284185.1 Kangiella sp. | reverse complement strand
TAACATTAGCTACTTACCCTTTGGGCCGCTCAAGGACCTGACTTATGGCAATGGCAAAACCCTGACTCAACAGTTTGACCAAAGTTATCGGGTCACCGAAAAGCTGACTTCAGGAAGCATTGCCTTTTTGCGTTATCAATACACCACGCGTAACAACCTCAGTCAGATTAGTAATTTAAACTACAGCGCAGCCAATCAGAGCCTGCATTACGATGCGTTGGGTCGTTTGGAACAAGCGGTGGGCAGTCATGATACTCAACACTATAGCTTTGATGCGGTTGGTAATCGTTTAAGCAAAAGCCAGGACGATGGTACGGTAAGCTATCACTATGACAGTAACAACCATCGTTTGTTAAGTGCTGAGCATGCCTCGGCCCCTGAGAAAATCAGCTGGACTCACACCATGCACAGCTTCCGCGGTCAAGTGGGCATGACTTATACCTATGAATGTCCTGCTAATGGCAGCTCCGGTCCTATTTGGGGTACGGATATTTATACTTATTTCTCCTCGGTGTGTCGAGCAGCAGTTCATGCAGGGGTTATTACCTTGACGGATGGCGGTATGATTGACGTGACGATGGAAGCAGGACAATCCAGCTATACCGCCAGCTCACAACACGGGATGAACAGTTTAAGCTATGGCTCGTTATCGGACAGTTTTAGTGTCGCTGCCTCTAGCTTCACACCAGTAGTGACACCGCAGTTTAGTTTGAGCTACGATGCCACAGGCAATGTCCTGAGCAAAGGTATCTTAACCTTCACCTACAACCAGATGGGTCGAATGGTAACGGCTAACAAAACTGGCATGAGTGCGACTTATCAGTACAATGCACAAGGACAGCGGGTTAAGAAAATGGTTGATGAGGGCAGTGGGGCACAAACCACACTCTACCATTACGACCAAGCTGGTCAACTCATTGCCCAAACCGATGGTACCGGGCAACTCCAGCGAGAATATATTTACCTGGATGGTCAAAGACTTGCCACGCTCGACAACGGCAACCTCTATTATGTGCACACGGACCATTTAGGCAGTCCTGTAGCCCTGACTGACAGTCAAGGCACTATCCAATGGCAAGGCCATTATGACCCCTATGGCAAGGTGACGGTAACGACTAACAACCTGACCCAAAGCCTCCGCTTCCCTGGACAAATCCTTGATAGCGAAACGGGCATGCACTACAACTACTTCCGTGACTATGACACAGAAACAGGAAGGTACTTACAATCGGACCCCATTGGATTGAATGGTGGCATGAATACCTACGCCTATGTTGGAGCTAACCCGATAAATAATACTGATAGACTGGGTCTTTATGCCGACTCAGTCACTCAGAGTTGTGCCAAAGATCCAATGCTTTGTGCCATGCTTGGTATTGGAGGCGGAGCTGGTATTTATGCTGCCGGTAATGCTATGCAAAATGCTCCAAGCATTCCTAATCCAATTGCGCAGATGTGTGATGCAATTGATGATTTATTCCCCGATGACAGTGAAGAGTGGAAGAGAAATATTGAAGGACCATTCACTGAGTTAGCTCCTAATTACTTCCCAGAGCCACCAGAAGATCCAGAAGATGATAAAAGAGGAAGTAATGATCCCAAGCTTAATAATACGCAAGCAGATAAGATTTTAAAGAATAATGGTTACAAGAAGATTAAAAGTCTGGAAAGTGAGGGAAATAAAGTATACTTCAATCCGAAACCTCCAAAAGGCGCCCCTAAATATTTAGTAAGATCTAATACTTCTCATACTGGGGATGCATTTAAAGGATTTAACACAAGAACGGATGTAGTTTTAAATCAAAGAGCCGGATCTTACAATGTAAGACTTGAATGGGTAGGGAAATAGCTATGAAACATTACAAAGTTTGTAAATATAACTATTCAAATGACAATTATTTAAATGAATGGACAAATGTTTGGGACTTCATTAACCCAGATACCCTTGAGGGTAAATTCCCCGAAGAGTATAGGCATGAAGAGAGAAAGTACATTAACTTTGCGCTTTCATTGCTTAATAAATTTGAATTCAATAAATTTCACTATGCTGATTTACAAGATAATCATGAAGCTTTTGGTAAAGAGTTATGCCATCTAGTTGCAGAAAACTTATTAATTGATTTAGGTAAGAGCCCGAAACAGTTTAATGGAAATAGCATAGATTATTCTAGTGTCACAAGCCTTTTAAGACTTTCATTAAGACATGTAACTTGGTTTAAGTTATTGCATGAGCAAGGTTACTATCTTTCTTTCGGTACCGATTATTACTGGTTAATAGGTGTTCCAGATAGTTTGAATGTCGAAGTTATTGCTAAAGATAATGGGTTGTTTGCATATGAAACTTCTGATCCTTGGGAGTAATTAGTTTTCTATTATAAAAGCTCCCTCGGGAGCTTTTTTCTTATCTGGGGTTTGCTTTGAATGCTAAAACCTCAGAGCCATAACCAACTGATCTTTATGAATCGACACCACGATATGAGCTACGAAATGTGAATGGAAAGTGGAAGACTTTTGATGCGCATGGAAATTCATTTACAGCAAAAGGAAATTATGACTTTGTAACTATAAATAATAGAGTATATGTTGCTCCTTACAACTCTGGGCATTTAAACTTTGCTAGAGGCAAACCTGTTGATTATGCTGGCTCTATTAGCTTTGGTAGGAATGTTAGTTCCAGAGGACAGATTAGGAGCTGGACTAATAACTCTGGGCATTATAGACCATCAAGTAATAATGCGAACCAAGCTAATTTGCCTCTTAATCGTTTTAGACCTTGGAATTTTTAATGGCTGACACTCATAACCAAAAATTTTATATTAAGTTACCTGATGCAAGCTCAGAAAATGAGCTTGCATCTAAAATAAGGGAGCTTGATGAAAATGAAAAGTTAAATGAAGTTTTAAATGCGATTGAGGATAAAAGCATACTCCCCTCAAAGCTTAGAATCGTTAAGAAAATTAAGCTAAATAAGCAGTCATTGTTAAAAGTATTTGATGTGCTTTTAGATCTTTTAGAACTTCAAAATACAAATTTGATAATACAATCAATGATAGAAATGCTTGGTGCCAAAAACACACTCACTCTAATGAGAAATCGAGCGCATACCAAGACAAGTGCTATTGTAAATTCTTGGTATCATTTATCAGGCCATATCTCAAAAGGCAACAATCCTAAATACCTAATTTTATTGAATCAAGTATTTGAAGCAATACGTAGTAATTATCATAACTTAAATAGTGAAGATAAAGTCTATTGGGACGGCTTGCTCAAAGACTCAGGGAAAAGTATTCATTAGCACTACTTAATTGCGGCTGTGTTGAAAATTGCTATTTTATTCCGTTTTTGGAACGGTATTTTCTTTTTTGATTGTGCTATGCACCGCTGTATCTGCAATAAACTCTGTTCGTAGCGAGCTTATTTCTACTTCCGCAGGCGACCAAAGGAAGTGCCCGTAGTAAATGACACACCTTATACGAAGAGTTCTTATTTATGCACCACTGCATGAATGACGTGATTATATTCAAAATAAACAGTCATTTTATTATAACGCCATGTTGTAATAGGTGGTTGACCCACTGGGCCAGATACTGAACTGGGTTCGCCGAATTGTTGGCGTACTTTCGATTTCGAAATACCGCGTTTTGGGGTTTGCACCTGAGATTTGGCTTGAGCACCAACCGGAACCTTAACCTCATCGGCTTTTAGGGCTTGGTTCGCGCCAAAACTTAATCCACTGGCTAGTAATACAACCGCTAAATTTTT
Source organism: Kangiella sp. (assembly GCA_028284185.1). Taxonomy (GTDB): domain Bacteria; phylum Pseudomonadota; class Gammaproteobacteria; order Enterobacterales; family Kangiellaceae; genus Kangiella. The sequence goes on along the minus strand of JANQSG010000003.1, from coordinate 23,298 downwards.
CATGGATGAAACTCCTTGTTTATTTGCTATAGCATAGCAAAAACAAACACTTAGTAAAATATTTTCAGGATTTAATATAAATTATAACGAATTGGTTGATTTTAAAAGGTGAACCATTCACTATGTCGCCAATCTAATGGCGAAATAATGTGATTTATCAATCAATTAGTGGCAAAATTACTGCATTGACATTGAGCTCGTCACCATCTTACTAGCAAATTAAATTCATGAAATTACCTTTTTCCCTCTTTGTAGGACTGCGTTATACCCGTGCCAAAAGGCGCAATCATTTTATTTCCTTTATTTCACTGATTTCCATGATTGGTATTGCTTTGGGCGTGATGGTTTTGATTACCGTGATGTCAGTGATGAATGGCTTTGAACGCGAATTGCGTGATCGCATTTTAGGTGTTTCGCCGCATGTTTTGGTACAAAGTTTTGGTGAGCCCCTTAAAAACTGGGAGGAGATCGAGCAAAAGGTCAAACAAAACCCACAAATTATTGGTGCTTCGCCTTATATTCAATCGGAAGCCATGTTCCGCCATTTGGGGCTCAATCAAGGTGGTTTTGTACAAGGTGTTTTGCCAGAAAAGCTTTCTGAAGTGTCAGTGGTTCCTAGCAATATGAAAGTGGGTGAAATCAGCTATCTGGAAAAAGGTCAATACAATATTGTTTTAGGTTCTGCTTTAGCCCGTCAATTAGCAGCGGGTATTGGGGATAAGGTTTCTTTGCTGATTATTGGTGAAACCAAAATGAGCTTGGCTGGAATCAGTCCTAGAACCAAGCGTTTTACGGTGATAGGAATTTTTGATACCAAGTCTGATGCAGACAAGGGTTTGGCTTTTGTGCATTTGCACGATGCGGCGGCTTTATTGCGGCAAAAGGATGGGGTGACTGCCTTGCAGCTTAAAACTGATAATGTGATGAATGCGTACAATATTGCTTCTGATGTGAATCAGAATTTAAGTGGCGACTATATGGTTTCTGATTGGACACGACAGCATCAGACTCTATTCAATGCTATTGATATGGAAAAGAAGATCATGTTTATTCTTCTGACTTTTATTATTGCGGTAGCGGCCTTTAATATCGTGACCTCGCTGGTCATGCTGGTGACCGAAAAACAAGCTGATATTGCTATTCTAAGAACGCTTGGTGCAAGTCCTGGTTCGATTATGAAAATTTTTATGACATCAGGTGTTATTAACGGTTTGATTGGTACTGCAGTGGGTGTGATTTTAGGGATTTTACTGGCGCTTAATTTACCGGATATAGTGCAGTGGATTGAGGAGTTCTTTAAAGTACGGGTATTCCCACAAAACGTGTATTTTGTAAACTTTTTGCCGACGGAATTGCTGCGCTCAGATGTGATTAGAATTGGCTTATCTGCCTTTATTATCAGTGTGTTAGCGACCATTTACCCGGCCTGGAAAGCCTCCAGAACCCAGCCAGCGGAGGCGCTTCGCTATGAGTAACACAGTTTTGAATAATGAGATCAATAATATGCTGATCGAGGTGAACAATTTAAGCCGCAGCTATAAAGACGGTAAACTGCAAGTGGATGTTTTGGACGGACTGAGCTTTGAGGTGGCAAAAGGCGAACAATTGGCTATTGTTGGTGCTTCTGGTTCCGGCAAAAGTACCTTGCTGCATTTAGTTGGGGCTTTGGATAAGCCCAATACTGGCGAAGTGCTGATCAATGGCCAGAATATTCATCAATTATCACGCAAGGAGCAGGGCAGGTTTCGTAATCAAAATATTGGTTTTGTCTATCAATTTCATCATCTGCTGCCGGAATTTACTGCCCAGGAAAATGTCGCTATGCCTTTGATTATTGGCGGAGTCAAACGCGATTTGGCACTTAAAACTGCTGATGAATTTATTGAGCGGGTAGGGCTAAGCAATCGTAAATTTCATAAGCCGTCTGAGCTTTCCGGCGGTGAGCGGCAACGGATTGCCTTTGCTCGCGCCATTGTCAGTAAGCCTTTGGTGGTGTTAGCCGATGAACCCACGGGCAATCTGGATCACGCTACCGCTGATAAGGTTTATGATTTGATGTGTGAGCTGAATAAGGATTTAGGCACCAGTTTTGTGACAGTGACTCATGATCTGGAACTGGCGGGTAAAATGCAGCGTCAATTAAAACTGGAAGATGGGCATTTAATGGAGCTAACAGAGGCTTAAAATTAACTGTTTTTGTTGATTTTGCTTGACAGAATAGTCATGTACTATTTTTGAATATTTTGCAGTAATTGATTGGCTAATTGTTCCATTCGTTCTAAGCCGATGTCGGCTTTATCTAGATAATCTTGCTCAAGTTTTTTGGAATCAGCCCAATGTTTGCCCATGATTTGACAGCGCTTTGCCAGCTTAGTGAGTTTTAAATCTTCCAACGCATAACCAAGTTCGGTCCATGATGTGGATAGTTGTGCTTCAACTTTGTGTGATTGTTTACCAGTTTGCTGAAGTTTTCTGAGATAACTGGAGGTTTGCCTTGCGGCAATAACCACTTTTCGTAAAGCTGCTATCGATTCCTGCTGACGCGATTTTTTCGCACGCCTGAGATTATTGAGCCAACTCCCGGCGTGTTTTACTAGTTCCCAAAGTGATATGGCGGTGACCACTTCAATCATGGTGTTCCTCGCCAATATGCAGTTTTTCTTTGATCTTTTCTTTCCAGCGTTCTTTGCGTGCCCGCCAGGCCATGACCACATGATAGCGCCAGGCAAGTTGAATGACACTATAACCCAAAATGGCAGCGATAGTGGCGCAAATTAGGCAGCCCAGTAGAAATGGTTTCCAGATTAAAATCAATTCGGTTTTGAGCCATTCCATTGAGAGTTCAAAGGCAAATTCACCTTCTGGTGCACCTAGTACCCAGGTGCCAACCTTATAGGCAAAGTAGAACATGGGTGGAATAGTTAACGGATTGGTTACCCAGCAAGTAACAACTGCCAGCGGCAGGTTAGCGCTAAGCCAAATAGCCAGTGCGGCAGCAATCACCATTTGAAAAGGAACTGGAATAAAACAACAAAACAGGCCAATGGCAATAGCAACAGAGGCACTATAACGGTTTAAATGCCAAAGCTGAGGTTCGTGTAACCAGTCACCGAAAATGCCTAAATAGCGATTTTCTTTAATCTTTTTCGGATCGGGCGAGATCTTCTTAAAAAACTTGCGTGGCATTCGGTCTCAATATTACACTGTTGGTTATTAAAATTTCATAAAAAGGATTTTCAATGCTCAAATGGATCTTGAGCTTCCTGTTAGCTTGTTGCTGTATTTTCTGGCTAGCCAGCCCTCTGGGTTTATGGCACTGGTTGCTATTGGCTGTATCAATATTATTACTGTTAACGCTGTCCCCAATTATGAAGATATGGGGAAGTTTTTTGCAAAATCCAGGCTGGTTCAAAAGTATCCTAGTCAGCATTAGTGGTTTTTGCTTCGGCCTTGCCTGGATCTCCATCCACGCGCAACAGCGACTTAATGACCAAATAACGCTACCACAGCCCAGGCTAGCCATTATAGAAGCCAAATTGGTATCAATTCCAGAAATTTATCATGACTCGATTCATTTTGATGTCATGGATCAGCAAGGGAAAAAGCTGAGATTGAGCTGGTACCAATATGAAAAAGATAAAGAAGCAACCACATTTTTGTCTGAGACTTTACCTAAGTTGGGAGAAAAGTGGCGCTTTAGGGTAAGGCTTAAGCCAATTTATAGTGCTTTAAATCCAGCGGGATTTGACGGTGAAAGATATGCTTTTACTCAAGGCCTGACCGCTCGAGGTAATATTCAAAAAAATCAAGCGGAGCGGCTAGAAGAAGCCAGTCTTTTTTCGTTATCTTATTTAAGACAATGGATTTATGAAGAACTTGATCATTATGAAAATGCAGGAATATTGCAGGCGCTAATACTTGGTGAAAAAGCTAAAATTTCGGTTAAACAGCAAAATATCATTCGCTCATTGGGCATCAGTCATCTTCTCGCTATTTCCGGATTGCATATTGCTATTATTGCCGGATTAAGCCTATGGCTGACACAGAAATTAGTGAGTCAAATTGGCTGGCTTAACAAAAGTTTTTCGCCGTTAAATTATGCTTTATTGGTTAGCATTATTGCAGCTTTATTTTATAGTGCCCTGGCGGGATTTTCGGTGGCAACCCTGAGAGCTTTGTTGATGTGGCTGGCGGTGGTTTATTCATTACTGAATGCTCGTCAAGCTGGGCTTGTTAAAAATCTTGGTTTTGCTTTATTGATTATTCTGTTGCTCGATCCTTTGGCGGTTTTATCTTATGGTTTTTGGTTAACTTTCGCAGCAGTAGTTATGATTGGATTAATTTTAATGGGCAGGCCATTTAAGGCAAGTCGCTGGCTTTTAGCCATAAAGTTACAGTTTTATCTTAGTTTTGGAATGAGCTTGTTAAATATCGGATTGTTTCAACAGCTTAGTTTAATTTCATTCTTTGCCAATATTATTTTAATTCCGCTATTTAGTCTGATTATTTTGCCGTTTCTATTTTTATCCGTAGTAAGCAAGATTATTTTTAATTGGACTTTGCCGCTAAAAAGTTTTGATTATGGCTTAAGCCACTTCTTTAATTGGGTAGAGCAGTTGCAACTGGTTGATACAGGCTTGTTTTTAGATGTTTATCTGCCAGGCTGGTTACTAATAGTATTGGCACTTATCTTTATATTAATGCTATACCCCTTAAGTAAAGTTAAATATATACCTATGAATGTTTTGCTTGTTATTGCTACCTTAGGCTTTTTTAATCAACCAAAGCAACAGGATTATAAACTAATAGTGTTTGATGTCGGGCATGGTCTTGCCAATTTAATTTATAATCAGCAAACAGCTATTTTATATGATAGTGGTTTTGCCAATGAACATTTTTCCAATGCGAATTTATATGTATTGCCCAGCCTAAGGAAACTTGGAATAAGAAAAATAGATTTGTTAGTTACTAGTCACCAAGATTTGGATCATTCCGGAGGTTATCAGAACATCAAATCTCAGCTTAAAGTATTGGAAGAAATTGATCAGGATAACTGTAAGACGGATCAGCAATGGATTTTCAATGGTATGAAATTATCCGTTGTTTATGCGCAAACCAATCCTGATGTTAAAGCTAATAATCGATCCTGTGTGATAAAAGTTGAAACTGAAAATAAAAGTGTTTTATTGACAGGGGATATTGAGAAACTGGTCGAATTAGCATTAGCGCGAAGGCCAGAATTGATTCATTCGGATATTTTGTTGGCACCACATCATGGTAGTAATACTTCGTCAACCTATCCCTTTATCAAGAGTGTAAGTCCTGAAATAGTGATTCATTCAACGGATCGTTTTAACCGCTACGGCATGCCACATCCTAAAGTGGTTGCTCGATATCGTGATTTTAAAATTCAGCAGTTGAGTACTGGCTGTAGTGGCGCTATTAGGATTAACTTAAATACGGGGGAGTTGCAGCAGATGCGAAGCGAATATCGATCCTGGCGTAACCGCATCTGCTTTTTATAATTGGCTATTTTATAAATAGTTTGAAAGTGTTTATTTAGCGTGCATATTTAAATAATCTACAGCTAGTTGTGCCAAAGCTTCAATACCAAAACGCATACCAGATTCATCGATATAAAAATCAGGGGTATGATGTGGGGCGGCGTCCTCTTCCGATACATCGAGCGGCTTGCCGCCTAGAAAGAAAAACATACCAGGTACTTCTTGCGCATAAAAAGAAAAATCTTCAGCGCCAGTAATCGGCTTGATAATTTTTACTTTATTAGCAATGGACTTTAAAGTGGGCAGCATTTTATTGGTGAGTTCAATATCATTATAAGTTACTGGATAGGATGCAGAGTAAGGGATCTTAACCTCAACTTCGGCACTCATGCTTTTACCAATCAAAGTTGCTTTATTGCGAATATGTTCACGAATCGCCATGCGATCCTCCTGACTAAAGGTTCGCACAGTGCCTAACATTTCTACTCGCTCAGGAATAATATTGGAACGTACACCGCCATCAATGGCACCAATGGTGACTACCGCAGGACGCTCGGTTAGTGTCATATGGCGACTGACAATAGTTTGCAGGCCATTGATGATTTGAGCAGCGGTAACGATTGGATCGATACTTTTCCAGGGTGTTGATCCATGAGCTTGTTTGCCTTTGACGATGATTTTGACATCATCTACCCCAGCTAAAATTCCTTCAGTTTTAACGCCAATGGTACCAACATCGGTACCTGCGCTGATATGTAAGCCAAAAATCGCATCTACCTCAGGATTTTTTAATACGCCCTGTTTCACCATCAATTCGGCTCCACCTTCTTCACCAGCAGGAGAGCCTTCTTCAGCGGGCTGAAAAATAAATTTTACTGTGCCTGCTAATTCTTGCTTTCTAGCGCTGAGAATTTCCGCAACCCCCATTAGTATCGCCATATGAGTGTCGTGACCACAGGCATGCATGACAGGAACTTGTTTGCCGTTGTATTCGGAAGTTACTTTGGAAGCAAAATCCACAGGAGTACGTTCCTTAACGGGCAGAGCATCCATATCAGCCCTTAAAGCCACTACCGGGCCAGGTTTTGCGCCCTTTAAAATAGCGATAAGTCCGGTATGTGCTACTTTGGTTTTAACCTCCAGACCTAAACTTCTTAAATGTTTTTCAATATAAGCGGCGGTTTTAAACTCACGGTTACTGAGTTCAGGATTCTGATGCAGGTGCCGGCGCCATTGGATAACTTTTTTCTCGATGGATTGCGAAGCCTGTTTGATGGACGCTAAAGTTTTATCGGTATTTGCTGCAAAGCTGCAGTTACTATAACTTAAACAGGTCAAGGCAACTGCGCCAAGTAAATAAAATAGAGGTTTTTTCATCAGGATTGATCTCTTGTTTTTTTATTGGGTTTGTACATATCTCAGTAATGTGCCTTTTTTGCCAAGTAAATGCAAATGACAGATTGATATTTATGAGCTTTATCTCCACACTAGTGCTAACAGATTTAGGAGATCCAAATGTTACAGCTGTTACAAAGCGGCCAGTATGCTGCTTTTATCATTATTTTATTTATGATTATATTTTCTTTAACTTTGCACGAGTTTGGACATGCCGCTTCCGCAAAAATGCTAGGTGATAATACCGCCGAGCGGATGGGACGTTTAAATTTAAATCCCCTGAACCATATCGATCCGATAGGTTTGCTGGCAGTAGTTTTTATCGGTTTTGGTTTTGCCAAACCCGTTCCAATAACCCCAAGAAATTTAAAACCTAAATGGGGTAGTGCCGCAGTGGCTGCGGCGGGACCTTTTATGAATCTTTTGATAGCCTTTGTTGCTATTAATTTACTGGCTTATGGCAGCAAAAACGGAATAGCAGTTTTGACCTCATCGACTGCTTATACGGTATTAACCATGTTGACGGTTATTAACTTATTGTTAATGCTGTTTAATTTATTACCAATCGGGCCATTGGATGGGCATTACATTATGGAATGGTTGTTGCCTAAGTCATTAAAATATAAATATCATCAGTTGAATAGCAATTATGGCACTAAATTCTTTTTAGCTTTAATTGTGTTAAGCATTATTGGTTTGCCAATTTTTAATTTTCTGTCGCAATACAGTTTAAAATTGGTCAGAATCATTACCATAGTATAGAAAAATATAATAAAGGGCATGCAATAAAAAAGGCTGTAAATATAGCCTTTTTTATTTTAACAACGCTTAGTTTTTATCAAAAGTCGAGCTCATCTCTTCTTTGGAAAAATCATCCACATTAATCACTTCCAATCGCGCATCTTCGGCGTTAATGACTAGTTGTAATTCCTCCTGAGTAATTAAATCCTGTTCAAAGGCTTCTTTGGCAAAAGTCACTACCTGGTGGTTAGCGGGCTTTTTACCTAGTGCTTTTGATATTTTTGCAACAATAGGTTCCATTTCTAACTGTAAACGTAATGCTTTATCCACCTTATATAAATTGCTAAATTCAGATTCGGATTTATAAATGCCATGAGAAACTTCTTCACGCATAGCTTCGGCTTTTTGTAAATCTTTAGCCAAACGACGACCTAACTTATCTGATGGTGGTGATAGCGGTAGTCCTAATGGGAATACTACCAGACGCAATAATTTACCCATCCAGCCAATCGGGAAGTTACGCAAAACACCATCAGCCGCCATTTGAGTTTGATACAGGCTATGTTCCAGTGACCATTGAACTATATTTTTATCATGTTCAGGACGACCTTTATCGTCATAGAATTTTAAAACGGATGTGGCGATATATAGATGACTTAGCATATCGCCCAAACGACCAGAAATAGATTCACGGCGTTTTAATTCGCCACCAAGCACGCCCATAATGACATCCGATAAGAAAGCCAGGGCGCTACTAAAACGGGTAATCCTCTGATAATAACGACCAGTGAAATCACTTTTCGGTTTGCGCACAAACAAACTGGCAGTTAAACCTAACCAGAAAGTTCGCACCTTATTACTCATGGCAAAACCAATATGGGCAAATAGCGACTTATCGAAATCCTTGACCGCTTGCTCCTTATTTTCATTTTGACTGGCCTCAATCAGTTTTAATACGTAAGGGTGGCAGCGAATTGAACCTTGACCATAAATAATCAAACTGCGAGTGAGGATATTGGCACCTTCCACGGTAATGGAAATAGGAGCTCCCTGATAGGCGCGTCCCATATAATTTTTCGGGCCCATCATAACGGCCTTACCGCCATGAATATCCATACCGTCAATGGCACAATCTTGAGCATATTTGGTGGTATGGCATTTAACGATAGCAGAAGCCACGGAGGGCTTTTCGCCAGTATCAATACCGGCAGCAGTAAAGCTGCGCACTGCATCAATCATATAGGTTTTGCCGGCAATGCGTGCCAGTGCTTCCATCACGCCTTCCATATAGCCCACCGGAACTTTAAATTGGCGACGAATACGTGCGTAAGCGCCAGTGGTGTAAGCCACCATTTTTGAACCGCCAGTGGCGCCAGATGGTAAGGAAATTGCGCGACCAGCCGATAAGCAGTCCACTAACATGCGCCAGCCCTGACCAGCCATTTTTTCACCACCGATAATATAATCCAGTGGTACAAATACATCTTCACCACTTGTCGGGCCATTTTGAAAAGGGGTGCTAAGAGGATAGTGACGGCGACCAATTTCAACGCCATCAGTATCGGTTGGAATTAGGGCACAAGTAATACCTAGATCTTCTCGATCGCCGAGCAAACTATCAGGATCGTACATTTTAAAGGCTAAACCCAGCAGTGTCGCCACTGGCGCTAAGGTGATGTAGCGCTTATTCCAGGTCAATTTAATGCCTATCACTTCTTCACCATTCCATTGGCCTTTACAGACAATGCCTTTATCTGGAATGCCGCCAGCATCAGAGCCAGCTTCAATGGCGGTTAAGGCAAAACAGGGGATTTCTTCACCAGACGCCAAACGGGGCAAATAGTGTTTCTTCTGCTCGTCGGTGCCATAGTGCATCAAAAGTTCAGCTGGCCCTAGTGAATTAGGCACTGAAACAATCGAACCGACAGTGGCACTTAAAGAATTAAGTTTGGTTAAAACTTGTGATTGAGCATAAGCAGAAAAACCTAAGCCGCCATATTCTTTCGGGATAATAAAACTGAAAAAGCCCTGATCTTTAATGAATTGCCACATTTCAGGGGGCAAATCCCGATCAATGTTAGTAATTTGCCATTCATTGACCATGGAACATAATTCTTCAGTAGGGCCATTGATAAAAGCTTCTTCTTCCGGCGTTAAGCTGGCTTTGGGGATACTGTGTAAACGCTTCCAGTTGGGTTTGCCTGCAAAAACTTCCTGTTCCCACCAAACGGTGCCAGCATCTAGCGCTTCCTGTTCGGTATCTGAAATTCGCGGCATCACACCCTTAAACACTTCAAGCAGTTGAGCTGACATTGGGCGGCGGATAGCTGGAATATTTAATGGTATCAATATTAGTAGGGCCAGAACCCAGTGAACATAAGGAATTGAGTAGAAAAATCCCCAAAGTAATAAAGCACCTAAAACAACCAAAGTTGTTAGTTTCAAATTTGTTCGGTGATAAAGCGTGATGGCTATTAATACAATGAGTAATAGACTTAACATTTGCAGATCCTTAGGTAAGCTGACTAATATTTATTCAGTATAACACATCGTACCAGTGAGTTAAGGGTTATTTTTACAGAACCTGGCGCTAACTACTTGAACTTATTAAGACTTTATAAGAATATAGGGCTGCTAAACAATAAAGAAAACTGAGGAGCCCCTATGAAACGCTTAGCCGTGGCCATTATTCATGGCATTGGATCGGAAAAAGAATTTTATTCGGTGGAACTTAAACACCGTATCGTTGAAGAGTATGTCAAAGCTGATCCTAATAATCGGTTGGAAGATGATTTGTTGTTCCATGAAATTTATTGGGGTGATCTGGTTAAAGAAGAAGATGGTGAGTTACTGCAAAGATTAGACTATAAAAAGGAGCTTACCTATAAAGACTTAAGAAACATTTTTATCGGTTTTACACGTTTGGGCATTAGCTATCATAAGGGTGGCGAAACAGGGCTTTATGAAGCCATCCACGAGCGTATCAAAAGTAGTATGCAGAAATTTGCTTCTCACCGTAATGTGGATCAGGATGATACTCCTTTGGTGATTATGGCGCATTCTTTTGGCTCAGTTTTTATGTCGAATTATATTTATGATTTGCAGCGTAATGATTCAGGCTTATCGAATTTTGAATCTTTTAAAACATTGGCTGGAATCATCACTTTTGCATCGCCACTGCCCATGTATTCCACTCAAACCGGAGATTTTAGCAAGCCTATCAGCAAAACAGGTTCTGCTCTGGAAGAAGGTTTAAAAGATCGTGTTAAATGGCTAAACTTCTACGATAAAGATGATGTTGTGGCTTATCCGTTGAAAAATGTGAACGAAGCCTATAATCAGGCGGTTGATGAAGATTTTGAAATTAATGTAGGATCTGCTGCGACTTCCTGGAATCCTGCCTGTCATACCGGCTATTGGGAAGATAAAGATTTCTATAAGCCAGTGGCAAAATACTTGGGTGAAGTGAGAGCACCACACGATTTCTGGAAGCTTTGATAATAGCTTTCTAGCACATTAAAAAAAATTGACTGATCTCTTGTTCTTGGCTGATAAAGCCAATAAAGGACAAGAGATTTTGTTATTTATAGCCGTAACTTTATGACGTCCAGCTCAAAGCCAACGCAGACATTCGAATTTGATAAGCAAGCCTTAGAGCAATGTTTGTTACAAGATAGTGCTGAGTTACTAAAGTTATCGCAGGTTATCCAAAGGCGACTCAAACAAAAACTTCCCAGTGACAAACTGCTTGCAAAATTTGCAAATCTTCAGGAAAAATCTCAAAAGCTGTTAGCGCAAAGAAAACAACTTGCCCAGAGAAGCATTGATTTTGATCAGCTACTTCCGGTTTGCCAACAAAAAGAGGCTATTGCCAAACTGATAAAAGAGCATCAAGTAGTGGTGGTGGCTGGTGAAACCGGCTCAGGTAAAACTACTCAGCTTCCTAAAATTTGTTTGGAATTGGGCCTGGGTCAAAGAGGCAGGATTGGCCATACCCAGCCTCGCCGAGTGGCTGCGACTAGCGTAGCCAGGCGTATTGCAGAAGAGCTGCAAACACCACTGGGTCAAATTGTTGGTTATAGCATTCGTTTTAATGATCAAGTGCAGGATAGTGCGTCAGTTCGGGTCATGACGGACGGTATCCTGCTCAATGAAATCAGCTTTGATCCACTATTATTACAATATGATACTTTGATTATTGATGAAGCCCATGAGCGTAGCCTGAACATTGATTTTATCCTGGGTTATTTAAAAAATTTATTGCCCAAGCGCCCTGATTTAAAAATTATCATTACCTCAGCTACCATTGATGTGGAGCGTTTTGCTGAGCATTTTGCGATTAAAGGAAAATCAGCGCCCATTATCGAAGTGAGTGGCCGTACTTATCCAGTCGAAGTCTGGTATCGCGATAATGATGAGGAAAAACCATTGCCACAGGTTGAGCAGATTGGTCATGCGGTAGAAGAACTCATGGTTTATGCTGCTGGAGATATTCTGGTTTTTCTTTCAGGTGAAGCTGAAATCCGCGAAACAGCCAGGTTTTTGCGTAAAGAACGATTCCTTGATTGTCAGGTGTTACCGCTTTATGCACGTTTATCCATGGCGGAGCAAGAAAAAATTTTTAAGCCCTCAGGTGGCAAAGGACGTATTGTATTAGCCACAAACGTTGCCGAAACTTCGATCACGGTTCCTGGAATTCGCTTTGTGATCGATCCTGGTTTTGCCCGCATAAGTCGTTATTCGGTGCGTAATAAGATCCAGCGTTTGCCAATTGAAAAAATCTCGCAAGCCAGTGCCAATCAACGAAAAGGCCGTTGTGGTCGTGTGGCAGATGGTATTTGTATTCGATTGTATTCAGAAGAGGATTTTACAGCTCGTCCAGAGTTTACCGATGCTGAAATTTTAAGAACTAACTTGGCTTCAGTGATTTTACAGATGCAGCAAGCCAGACTAGGATTGGTCGAAGATTTTCCATTTCTTGATATGCCATCAGCAAAGCAGGTTAGCGATGGTTTGAACCTGCTTATAGAACTCGAAGCCATTAATAATAAAGATAAGCGTCTAACCTTAATTGGCAAAGAGATGGCTAAGTTACCCATTGAACCAAGACTTGCTCGAATCTTGATAGAAGGGCGTAAAAGAAAAATTCTGCAAGATACTTTGGTGATAGCAGCTTTTTTGTCAGTAAAGGATCCACGTGAATGGCCTTTTGATAAAAAAGAACTGGCTCAGCAAAAGCATCGTAAATATCAGCATAGCCAGTCTGACTTTATCGGTATTTTAAATCTATGGCGTGATTTGCATCAACAGCAGGAAGAGTTATCTAATCGGCAATTTAGAAATCATTGTCAGCAGGAATTGATCAATTTTACTGCTTACCGCGAATGGCGAAGCACTTATCGTCAGTTAAAATCATTAACCTTATTTAATGCACAGGATAAAGCTGCGCTAGGAAAATTGAGTCAATTTGATGAGCAGGATAAAAAACAAGAAGCAGTGCAATATCAGGCATTACACCAAGCTTTATTATCTGGCCTGTTGAGTTTTGTTGGGCAAAAGGATGTTGAAAAAGGTTATTTAGCTGCAAGACAGAGTAAGTATTTTATTCATCCTCAGTCCGTCAATTTTAAAAAGCAACCTGCCTGGTTAATGGCTTTTGAAGTGGTGGAAACCACTCAGGCCTATGCCCGGTTAACGGCTTTTATAGAGGTTAAGTGGCTTGAGCAATCGGCCAGACATCTGTTAAAAACCCATTATTTTGAACCTTTTTGGAGTAAAAGTCGCGGTACTGTATTAGCGCCGATGCAACAAACTTTGTATGGCTTAAAAGTGGTGATTGATAGAAAAGTTGATTACTCATCAATTGAGCCGGAGTTATGTCGAAAATTTTTTATTGAGCATGGATTGGTCAAGCAAGAATTAAATGTTCGTCATCAATTCTTTTTGCATAATCAAAAGGTCATGCAACAGGTTGAGCAGGAAATTGCCAAAACGCGTCAAGCAGATCTGCGGATCAGCGACAGTGATTTGACACGTTGGTTTGATCAGCGCTTACCACAGAAAATTACTAATACCAAACAATTAAATCAATGGTTAAAACAAAGTAAAAATAATCAAAAGCAATTGGTTTTAACTAAAGAGCAACTGTTGCAAACTCAGGAGCAAGACCATAACCAGTTTCCCGTAACCATTAAAGTTAAAGGTATTGAACTGGAATTAAACTATCATTTCGAGCCAGGGCATGAGGCTGACGGAGTGACAGTTAAGATTCCGCAATCACTTAAATCCAAATTTGTTGATAAAGACTTTGAGCGGTTGGTACCAGGTTTGTTGGCAGAAAAAATTGAGTTTATGTTGCGCTCTATGCCCAAGCGTTTTCGTAAAAATTTCCTGCCAATCCCCGTTTATGCACAGGCTTGTTATGAGGCCGTGATTGAGCAGCAGGGGGCGCTGCAGGATATTATCAGCAAGCAGCTTTATAAGATGACAGGGGTAATTTTAACGCAGGAAGCCTGGAGTGAGTTGAAACTTCCAGAGCACTTAAAAATGCATTTTGAGCTAGTGGATGATTCGGCGAAAAGTATTCGTTTGGGCAGAAGTCTAGAGATTAAGAACAATCCGGCTAACAAGACCTCTATTGATGCAAAATTTAAAAAGAAACTGCAAAACAAAGCAATGACTTATTCAAGTTGGGATTTTGATTTTCAAACCGAGTCGAGCATGTTGGAAGCTGGTGTTGAAATTCCTCTTTATCATGCGATTGAAGATGCTGGAACGGATAAGATCAGGTTGGTTTCCAGTGTCAGTCGAAAACAGGCGCAGAAAACACACCTGCAAGGTGTTTGCCGTTTAATTGCTATAGCTAACCAGGATAAATTAAAATACCTGCTTAAAAACTATCAGGCTAAGCAAAGTTTATCGTTAGCTTTGACTTCGCTGGCGACTTATCAGGATATGGTTGAGTCGGTATTTCTTGCTGGCATTAAGTCTTTAGTCGCCGAACATTTACCTACCAATAAAACTGACTATGAAAATGTACTAAGCGAGCTCTCGCCTCAACTAATTTCAGTAACTACCGATGCCCTTGATAAGCTCAAATATATAGTTAAGAAAAGGTCATCTATTTTGGCATCAATAAAGTCTTTATCAAAAAACTTTAAGGCACTAAAAGAAGATGTGGCAGAACAGCTGGATTATTTGTTTGTTGACAATTTTGTTTATCGTTTTGGCATTGATAAATTAAAGGATTATCAGCGCTATATGCTGGCGCTAGAAACCCGCATTACTAAGGCCAAGGAGAATCTATTAAAAGAAGCTCAAGCTGCCAATCAAATTAATGCCTGGCTGGATGAACGTATCGATTTAGATGAGTCTGATAAAATTCCTGATTTTGAATATCAAGAATACTTATGGATGTTAGAGGAATTTCGAATCTCTTTATTCGCCCAGGGGCAGAAAACTCAGTTTCCGATTTCTGAGAAACGTTTGCAGAAATTCATTGAACAACTAAAATCGAGATATTTTTAATACACAACAAAAAATTATTGATAACGATCAGGTAGAAGTTTTAATTACTTTAGGTTTGGCTGCCGGTGGTTATACTTTAGCGGAGCTATTACACTTTTCATCGCTCTTGCCTCGTCTTTGTCTAATGTTCCGGCCAGAGAGTCTATTCTAGCCGTTACTTACTGTATTGTCGTATTCTCTATTGTGATACAAGGTCTAAGCATTCGACGACTGCTTAAATTTATGACGAAATAATAAACATGTCTGACAATAGCAGGAGCTTGCTTTGATATGCTGTGATTTAACATATATGAAATCCAAACATAGGTAATTGTAAAATACCTTTTTGATTAAAACGCCTAGTGGTTTATTCAATCAAGGTCTATTTAAGCATATGATTACTACTTTGTTTTTTAGTGAAAATTAGATAAATTTTCTTTTAATAACAATCACTTAGCCTAACCTTCTCTTGTGAATGTTATTTTACTTTTATATAGTTACTTTTATTTTAAAATTTGCTATGCTAGCCATGCTATGCCTTTAGTTATATCTAGGACTAAGGGATAAATTAAAATTATATTATGTTGCAACAACTTATATTTAAAAGAGGGTATAAATATGACAACCCGTAGCAAAATATCGAATGCTGTAAAAATGGCCTTGCTAGCCACTACAGCTGCTACAATTGCTCTCAGTAATCCTTTGATTGCTGCTGAACAAAATGATGACAATGAGGAAGATACAAAAAAGATCACCGTTCTTGGTTCTCGTATCAAACGAACACAAGCTGAAGGTGCTCAGCCAGTAATTGTAATCAATCAAGATGAAGCTACTGAAAAAGGCTACATTACAGTTTTTGACGCTTTGAAGAACTTAAGCCAAAACACAGGAACAGTTCAAGGTAGTGAATTTAGTGGAGGTTTTACCCCTGACTTACAAACAATAAACTTGCGTGGTTTTGGTGTTGGTAAAACTTTATTTTTAATTAATGGCAGACGTGTTGCTAATTATCCTGCTGTGTACAATTCGGATACTAGTGCGGCGAATTTAGCAAATATTCCATTTGCAGCAGTTGAGGAAATTCAGGTTTTGACTACTGGTGCCTCGGCTATTTATGGTTCTGACGCAGTATCTGGTGTTGTAAATGTTATCCTTAAAAAGGATATGGATGAAACCGTATTCAATCTACTTGTTGGTGCTCCCTTAGAAGCAACCGATAAAAAGGATATCCGATTTCAAGCTTCAACAGGCTTTAATTGGGATAATGCAAATATAGTTCTTGGTTATCAATATACCGATCGTGACCGTTTGCGTGGCGGTGATTTCGATGACTACGATTCTGATTTAGACTATCCTTATGGTGCTGGTGTTTTAACTCGTAACGTTTTAGACTTGAACTGGTGGACTAACTTCTTTGGTGATAGCACTCAGCGTTATCAAGATCCAGGTGCTGGTACTTGTGAAGCTTTAGCTAATGGTAGTGTTCGTTCTTTCCGTCCTGGCGCTGGTTACTTCTGTGGTACTGATGCTGCAGCTGAAACTACGTTTAGAAATCCTACCGAAAAACACTCTTTCTTTGCTTATGGTTCAATGCAGTTAAATGACACAACTGAGTTATTCTCGGATGTTTTATATACAACTAGTGATTCATCAGTATATAGACGAGGAATTTTTGTATCTGAAGATGTTTTTGATACTACCAACATTGTTGACACTGGTCCGTTTGGTTTGCAACCAAACTGGTTCTTAGCGCAACGTATGTTTACCGGTGAAGAGCTTAATCGTGATCTTTCTACCCAATTTGATAACCAAGAATATAGTATCTCTTTTGGTGCCCGTGGTGTTTGGGGTGAAAATGATTGGGAGTTAAGCTTTAATCATTCTAAAAATGAACTAGAAGTCGAGCGCCCTTGGCTTAAAGCACAAGAGGTTGTTGACACCTTCTTGGGTACTTATCAAGGAATCGGTTTTACTGGTGATAACTGGTGGTCTGGTACAGGCACTTTTGGCTTACGTGATAACCTACTTACGCCTATTACTGATGCTAATAGAGATATAATCAATAATGTAATTGGCATTCAGCGTTACGGCAATGAAGGCCAATCAAACAGCTTACAGTTCATTATGAGTGGTGATTTGTTCGAAATGAATGCTGGTGCAGCATCTTATGCGTTAACGGCAGAATATGAAGAGCAAGAAATCGAATATATTCCTGATGAACTTATTCAACAAGATCCTATCGCGCCTTATTTAAGTGGATCAGGGTGGTGGAATTTGACAGGTTACTCTGGCGGTGGTGATAGACAGCGTGCTGCTTTAGGTGGTGAGCTTTTGTTACCTTTGTCTGAATCGTTTGAGTTAGAATTAGCTGGTCGTTTTGACCGATATGATTCTCAGTCATCTTCTATTGGTACTCGTTTTACTCCATCTTTGAAATTTACTTGGAGACCTTTAGAAACAGACCTATTAATTCGAGGTGGCTATTCAGAAAGTTACCGTGCTCCTGATTTGGCACAAGTACATATTCGAACTGGTTTCTTTACTACGGCTACTGATTTAACTCAGTGTTTGCAAACCTATATTTTTAATCAAGGCCAACCTGGTGGTGGCGGAGATCTTACGGGTGCAAACTTTGATCAGGATACTTGTACTTCTGGATCACAATTTGTACAACGTGTTGGCCCGGCAGCTGTAGGTTCTGAACCATTGAAAGATGAAACTGGTTTTTCAGCTTGGTTCGGTTTCTCTGCAGAAGTTGGTGAGAGCCAAACTCTGATGGCAACAATGACTAGAACCAGTCTAGAGGACTTGGTGCAAACAGAAAGTATTCAAGACATCTTAGACGATGAACTAACTTGTTTCTTCGCTAGTTTAGATGCTTCAAGACCACAGCCTAATCAAGCGATTTGTGATGCTGTAGATGCCAGAATTGACCGTACTGATGGCGGCACTACTGGTATTACAGGTATTACACGTTTTAATGCATCGCCGGTAAATGCTGATAAACTGGTTATTGACGCCTTAGATGTTGTTTATAATTGGGATATACCTTCTGACTTTGGTGATTGGGGTTTACGTTTAGACTACTCTCTAATGACTAAGCGTGAATTCACTGCTAAAGGTGGTACTCCACAAGATTTACGTGATGACCCTGTTGCTGGTGGTTGGGTTCCACGTTCAACTTTAGTTGGTAGTTTGTCCTGGAGACATGATGATTGGGCTGCCAGATTAACAGGGCGACGTGTTGGCTCTACTACCATTCGTCGGGTTCTAAGTTCTCGTTTAGCTAGTGGTGATGTTCGTGTTGAACCTTATATCACTTATAACTTATCTGTAGGTTATAACTGGAGCGAGAATCTACAAACACGTTTAATTGTTAATAACTTGTTTGATAAAGAACCTCCTAGAGATAGCACTCACGCTTTCTTCCAAGCTCCTTGGTATAATATTTTCGCATATCCAGGTGCTGGTATAGGCAGAACTGTAAACTTAGAAGCTACTTATAGAATTCCTAATGAATAAACTATTTGTATCTACAAAAAGCCACCTTTAGGTGGCTTTTTTGTTACAAAATTTAGATGTAGGTTGTATTTAAACTAGTATAAGTTGTAATATCGTAGCCTGAATTAATTTAGGGAAACCATTAATTATGAAATTATTATTAAATACTGTGCTTGGCTTTTTATTATTACTCTCAGCAAATAGCTTTGCGCAAGAAGTACCATTAGAAAACTTCTTCAAGTTTTTCCAAGCAGATCAATTAAAGTTATCTCCGACTGGTGATTACATAGCTGTTAGAGCAGAAGTAAATGGCAGGAAACAGGTTTATATCTTGGATAGAAAGACAAATAAGATAACACAGTCTTTTACCTTTAAAACAAATAATGATGAAGCCGGTTCATTCTTTTGGGCAAATGATGAACGGTTAATTGTGAGTATGGTTAGGAAAATAGGAGCTCTTGATCAACCAGCCTTTACAGGGTTCTATTTTGCTGGAAATGCTGATGGCAAAAGAAAAATGCAATTATGGCCACCGAAATCTAAAGCTGGTGGTAAAAGAAAAAGCCCACCAAAGCGTTTTAGGGTGATAGATACACTTGATGAGGAGCCGAAATATGTTTTAGCTCATATGTATGACGGAAGTAAAGCTGGTATTTATAGAGTAAATATATTCACTAGTAGTTATGAGCTGATAGAAGCTGCACCAAAGAAAAGAGGTGGGCTGATTTTGGATAGAAGTAAACAAGCGAGGCTCTATTTTTATAGAGATAGAAGTGATTTTGATAGACAAGATGTATATTTGAAAAATAGCCAGGGAGAGTGGGAATTCTTTAAAAGTTTTAATGCATCAAAAGGCGGTATTTCTCCTATAGATTTCACTGTAGATAATAAAAAAGTTATTGCTTTTTATGACAGTGAAAAGGAGCCTTCTGGTATATACAGCTTAGATGTTGACACTAAAGAACTTGAATTACTTCATGAGTTAAAAGGTGATGCGGATGTAGAGCGTTATATTTATGATTTCAAATATAACGATCCTGAATTCGTTGGAGTAATAAGACAAAAAGATTTCCCAGCTGCTGAATTTATTGATTTTGATAATGACAAAGCTAAATTGCAGGCCTCTTTTGAAGCTGCTTTCCCTGATAAATATGTGTCAATAGGCGAACCTACCAAAGATGGCAAACTAGCAATTATTACTGTACGTAGCGATAAAGATCCTGGTCAATTTTACTTGTTTGATAATGAAACGGGAAAACTATCTTTTCAAATGGCAGCCAGACCTTGGATTGACGAGAAACAAATGGCAACTCGTTATCCAATAAAATTTAAAGCAAGAGATGGTTTAGAAATTAGAGGTTACTTAACTCTTCCTAATGGAAAGCAAAAAGATTTACCAATGGTTTTATTGGTTCATGGAGGACCTTATGGACCTAAGGATAGTTGGTTTTGGGATGGAGAGTCTCAATTCTTAGCGAATCGTGGCTATGCAGTATTACAAGTTAATTACAGAGGGTCTGGAGGTCGTGGCCGTGAATTTCAATATGGAGCCTATCGCCAAATGGGTAAGGAAATGCAAGATGATTTAACTGATGCAACTTTATGGGCTATTGAAAACGGTTTTGCCGATAAAAATCGTATTTGTATCTATGGTGGTAGCTATGGTGGGTATGCTGCACTAATGGGTGTAATTAAAGAACCTGACCTTTACCAGTGTGCTATTGGCTATGCTGGTGCTTATGACATCGCAGTGCAAAGGGACGAAAGTGATACTGCTACTATAAAGGCAGGGAGGAAGTTTTTAGATGAAGCTTGGAATGCTTATAATGAAGACTTTGTTAGGGAAAGATCACCTGTTTATCATGTGGATAAAATTACTGCTGCTCTCATGTTGGTACATGGTCGAGATGATCCTAGAACTCCGATTGAGGGGTATAATGTATTAACCGATGCGCTTGATAAAGTTGGACATCCCTATGAGTCTATGGTTAAGCCTAATGAAGGACATGGGTTTTATGATAGGGAAAATGCATACGAATTTTATTCGATGATGGAACAATTTTTAAAGAAACACATTGGTATCAAAAAGGATGTGATTATTAAAAGAGTAGAGGCTGATTAATATTCTCTTAGTTAAATGTTGGTCAATTGACCAACATTTAACTTAATAAATATCGTCATCAGAAACATCTGCGTTATCTATTTCTTCAGCTCCTTCAGAAATAAAAATATATTTTGAGTGTTTGGTGTTATCGTTATAAAAGATAGTCACTTCACGAACTTTATCAGATTCTATTTGCACACTAATTTTTTTTGCGCTAGCTGTTCTTTTTTTAATATCTAAAGGTTTTATATTATAAGTAAGATTTGTCTTAGTATATTTTTGCTGCGACTCTTTTAGTAAGGCGATAAATGCCTCTAGTTGCATGCCAAGCTCCAATTGTTCTAAATTGCTATTTTTAAGAACACTCAAGTATTTACTCTCTGTCTGAATAATATTTTGCATTAAAGGGCCGGAGGATGGTTTTTCAATGGCTTTTTCTGCAGAAAAAGTTAAAGCAGGAAAGAATAAAAATATTACTAAGCCATATTTGCTCATATTTTAAACCTCTTGTATATAGGATTAATCTTGATAATGTTCATACCATAGTTTGGTTGCTCCGCAAACAGCAGCAGGCATAACCAGTAAGTTTATTAAGGGAATCATTGTCGCTAACATAACGATGGAGCCGAAGCCCAAAGTACCGGAGCGAGAGTTACGCAATTCGGCCAGCATTTCTTCAAAGGGTATTTTATGGTTATCCATCGGGTAGTCAATATATTGCACTGACATCATCCAGGAGTTAAAGATAAACCAGATCACAGGAAACAACAGAGCTCCAAGTAATGGTACAAACAAGATCAGAAGGCATAGCAATGCTCTGGGAATATAGTATTTCAGCTTGGTCCATTCGCGGCCTAATAGTCTCGGCACATCTTTTACAAGCTCGGAAACAGGCTGATCAGGTAGTACTTTTTCACCTCTTAGCTTATTCTCGACAGCTTCGGCCAGCAGGCCATTAAAAGGTGCGGCAATCCAGTTGGCGAGCATGGAGAAGAAGAAAAATACAAACAAAATAATGCCAATAATAACCAGTGGCCAAATCAGCCATGAGACGGCAGTCATGATCCATTCGAAAGCACCAAAGTCGCTCAGCCAGGCATTAATGGAATTAATCCAGTCGCCAACTTGCGCCACCACATAAATCAAGGCAATAGAGAGCAAAGTCAAATTGATGGCTAAGGGAATAAAGACAAAACGTTTAATTCCTTTCTGGGTGAGCATCCGGAAGCCTTGCCCGAGATAATGGGCACCGTGGAAACTATTTTGCGGCATGGTTAAATTTTTATTTGTTACGGCTGTTAATTTGCTTAAAATCATTTAAACTTAAAAGTTAACGAGAAGAAAGTCCGTTTTTGTAACAGAATGATTTTGCATCAGACATAAACGGATAAATGGCTATAACAAATCACGATAACTGATTAATAATTAAACAAATATTCAATGCGATTAAAACAAATAAAATTAGCGGGTTTTAAATCTTTTGTTGATCCGACAAGCGTTTCACTACCTAGTAATTTAACCTCTATCGTTGGCCCTAATGGTTGTGGTAAATCCAATCTGATTGACGCGGTGCGCTGGGTAATGGGGGAGTCATCGGCCAAGAATCTGCGTGGTGATGCCATGACAGATGTGATCTTTAATGGCTCAACTGGTCGTAAGCCAGTGGGACAGGCCAGCATTGAATTGGTATTCGATAATTCAGACGGTACCATTCAGGGCGAATTTGCCAACTATAATGAGATCGCTGTCCGTCGTCAGGTCAATCGTGAAGCCCAATCGGCTTATTTCTTGAATGGTACTCGTTGTCGCCGTAAGGATATTACCGATATTTTCCTCGGCACAGGTCTGGGACCACGTAGCTATGCAATTATCGAGCAGGGCATGATTTCGCGTTTAATCGAATCAAAGCCACAGGAATTACGGGTTTTTCTAGAAGAAGCGGCGGGGATTTCTAAATATAAAGAAAGACGTCGTGAGACTGAAAATCGTATTAAGCATACCCGTGAAAACCTGGATCGTTTAAGCGATCTGCGCGAAGAATTGGGCAAACAACTGGCTCATTTGAAACGTCAGGCAACTTCTGCTGCACGTTATAAGGAATACAAAGCCACTGAACGTCAATTGCGTGCTGAACTGGCAGCTATTCGCTGGCAAGGCTTTAATCAAACCATTGAAAGCCTTAATGATGCCATTAAAAAGCTGGAGACTGAGGTAGAAGCTCGAATTGCTGAACAGCGCAAGGCCGATGCGGAAATTGAAAAGTCACGCGACTTGCATACTGAATTAACCGATGCTCATTCTGAAGTTCAGGGACGTTTTTATGGTATTGGTGCGGATATCGCACGTTTAGAGCAGGCTATTGAGCATACTAGGCAGCAAAAACAGCAATTGCTGGAAGATAAAACCCAGGTTCAAGCCTCATTGGATCGTTTGCGCGATCAGTTGCGCTTTGATGAGTCAAAACTTGAAGAATTAATGACTGGACTAGTGCAGTCGGAGCCCGAGCTTGAATTAAAACAAGGGATGGTGGAAGAGCAGCAGCAGCAA
>JANQSG010000001.1 GCA_028284185.1 Kangiella sp. | reverse complement strand
AACCCGAGTACAACTTAAGAATTGTCGTAAAAAACTTGCCAAAGCTGAGCAGGAACTTAAAAATTTAAGAACCATGCCGCTCAAGGAAGATTTATAGGGATGAATGAATGGTTCTTGATAGGTTTCTTAGTCTTGCTGCCAGTTGCTGTATTTTCAGGCTATCGTCTTGGTAAAAAACAAGGCTCTACTCCTAAAACGCAAAATTCGGGACTTTCCAGTAATTATATCAAAGGCCTTAATTATCTATTAAATGAGCAGCCGGATAAGGCAGTTGATACTTTTATCGATTTGCTACAAGTCGATACGGATACGGTTGATACCCATATGGCTTTGGGACACTTGTTTCGTAAAAGAGGTGAAGTAGACAGAGCAATCCGGCTGCACCAGAATATTATTGCCCGCCCCCAGTTATCGAAAAGAAATCATAACCAGGCTTTGTACGAATTGGCGGTGGATTATCAGGCGGTAGGTATGTATGACCGCGCGACTAATCTCTTCAATAAATTATTAGCAGAACCCAGGCATAAAAAAGATTCGCTACACCAGTTACTTAATATTTATCAGGCAACTCGGGATTGGGAGCAAGCCGCCAACACAGCCGAGCAACTTGAGATGGTTATGGGGGAACAACAATCTAGAGCCATTGCCCATTATTATTGCGAGTTAGCTACTGAAAAGCAGAATAAAAAAGACATTAAAGGTGCACTTAACAGTATTAAAAAAGCCATTGCAGCAAACCCTGCCTCGGTAAGAACCAGTTTATTGCAGGGCGATTTGTATTTTGAGGATGGTAATTACAAAGCTGCGATTAAAGCCTATAGTCGACTTTTGGAGCAGGATATTGCTTTTTTGCCCGAAGCTCTGGATAACATCAAGGCGGCTTTTCTCAATAGAAATGATCAAAAAGGGTATCATAAATTTTTGCAGGCAAGCCTGGAAAAGGGTGCAGGTGTTTCTGTGCTCATTGAGTTATCCCGGTTGGTGCAAAAAGATGAAGGTGATCGGGCTGCGGCTGAAACTATCGGAGTTTATTTAAAAGAAAAACCTTCTTTAAAAGGTTTGCACCAGCTGATTAGTTTACATATTGAACATGCACAGGAATCTGCCAAGCCGAGTTTGCAATTATTGGATGGTATTGTCGAAAAACTGGTAGAAAGAAAACCGCGATATGTCTGCCATAACTGTGGTTTTAATGGCCGTATCATTCATTGGCAATGCCCAAGCTGTAAAGAATGGAGCTCGGTTAAACCCATTCAAGGGATTGAAGGCGAGTAGCATCATGAAACAAGATCCGAAAATAATCGTTGCACTGGATTATGCTAATAAAAAGTCTGCCTTAAAACTAGTGGATAAACTCGATCCTGAGCTGGCCGCATTAAAAGTCGGTAAAGAAATGTTTACCTTGTTCGGGCCTAAATTCGTTAAAAAGCTGGTGAAAAAAGATTTTAAGGTATTTTTGGACCTTAAGTTTCATGACATTCCCAATACTGTAGCAAAGGCTTGTCGAGCGGCTGCTGAGCTCGGAGTCTGGATGACTAATGTGCATGCTTCGGGTGGCGTTACTATGATGCAAATGGCCAAAGATGCCATTGCAGATTATGCTGACGATAAGCCTCTCTTAATTGCGGTGACTATCTTGACCAGCATGGATCAGGAAAATTACCAAAAATTGGGTTACCAAAGAGAACTGGGGGATCAGGTTTGCCATTTAGCCGGACTGACGCAACAGGCAGGGCTTGATGGAGTGGTTTGCTCAGCCTGGGAAGCGCAAAAACTGAAAAGTGAATTTGGTCAAGATTTTAAACTAATTACGCCAGGCATACGTCCAGCAGGTTCTGATGCTGGCGATCAAAGCCGTATCATGACTCCATCAAAAGCTATAGCTGTGGGCTCTGATTATCTGGTTATAGGGCGGCCCATTACTCAGGCGGATGATCCGCTAAGAGCTTTGTGCGATATTTCTGAAAGCTTGGTAAGCAACTTGTAGAATGCAAATCTCCTTTTTATGATGGTTATGTCTTAGGGACAAAGGCCTTAAAACAAGGCTTTAAACATAAAATGAATAAGGAGATTTTTTATGAAAACAATCATCATGGTAGTTGCCAGTGTTTTTTTACTGTCAATGGGCTTTGCACAAAGCAGTTTGGCAAAAGATAAGGAAATTAAAACTTCCACTACTCAAGTTCAGGAACGAGTCAATATTAATAAAGCAGATGCTAAGCAGTTAGCAGCCGCTTTAAAGGGCGTTGGCCTGAAAAAAGCCCAAGCCATTATCGAATACCGCAATCAATACGGAGACTTTCAATCTATCAATGAACTGACCGCAGTGAAGGGTATTGGAGAGAAAACACTAGAGAAGAATCGAGCCAAGATAGGACTTTAACGCTTTGATTTTTTCCCAAAAATCAGGTCTGCAAAAGCCGGTTTATTAAATCGGCTTTTCGGCCAGATTAAGCCTAAAATAATACCTTGCAGGTAACCAATAATATGCGACTCTTCAACCACGAAACCGCCAATCCATGAGTCATATTCGGACTTTATGCCAAAAATTTGCGGCGCAAAAATTTTAATAGCAACGATTAATAGCAACAAACCACTGATTTTTACTCCAAGCCTTAATTCGGCAATACAGCAGGCGGCTATTAATCCATATAAAGCCCCTGACATTCCAACATATTCCGTTAGGCTGGGTAGCCATAAATGTAGGCCGATAATGTTGGCTAAAAAGAGAATGATAAACCATGCCAGCCAGTCGTTAATTTTTAATAGAGGCCTGAAAATCAAACTGATAAGCCATAAACTGGCTAAATTCATTAAAGTATGCCAGGGACTTAAATGAACTAAATTGGCGGTAAAAAATCGCCAGATCTGACCATCGTTAACTTGAGTTCGCTGGTAAGCAAGCCATTGACTGGAAGAGGGTTCAAAAAATAAAAGTAATAAAAGCAATAGCGTTAAACTACAGGGAACCCAGTAGCTTTTAAAGAAGGCTTGCATTGAATCTATTCGGTATTAACGGCTTGTAAGAAAGTTGTTTTTTCGGATTGGTCAGAGTTACTTTTATAGTTAGCGATAATTAACTCGGCCTTTTCAAAAGGGGTGAGCTCATAGCCACGAACTTCGGCTATATGTTCAATCATTTCAATGATTTGGCTAAGCGATTGCACATCATCAATGTCTTGTAACTTACACGAAAACTCGCTCATAGGAACCAGAGACAATCTATGTCCCATAGCTCTGGCCAAACCATCAATTTTGTGTACACCTGGATCAGATGTTTTACCCTCTACAATTCTATAGATGGTTGATTGGCTAATGTGAGCCTTATTCTGAAGAGAGTAGTCCGTCTCTCCTAAGCTCTTCATTAATTCTCTTAATTGCTCTAATACTTCGCTCATACTATTTAATTATTTACAATATTGATGCAAATATGCATTGATGTTAATGCAGGGTTGCATTAACATCTTACACAAGTTATTATTCTTAAGTCGTTGCAATAACTTATGTTCCTGTTTTATCACATAGTTTATTGCAAATAAAGTACTGATTTTACGATTGGTTCGATGAATAAAGTGTGAAAACTATCAAGCTTTTCACATAAATGGTTTCCTTCAGCTATATGGTGGGATTTGGGCTAAGTTAAGACTTAGCCCTTTTTTTATGTCAGTTTGTTGTATTTCCGTAGTTTAATTTTTACCAAGAGTAGTTAACTCGATATTTTACTGTTACTTTTTCATTGGCAGGAACTTTAACTTTAAAGTGGATATGGCGAGCATCTTCCTTGCTAAAATCGTGACTATTATCAACGATTTTCCAGTTAGACCAGCGGTAAAGGGTTTCTCGAATCACCACTTCCTGTGCTACTTCTTTGTGATTTTTGATGGTAATTTCAAAAGATTCTGACATACGCTTATTATTGGTATCGACACTATAATTGGCCTGTTTTCGCTCGCCTTTAATGTCAAAAGAATTCCCCATCTTAATTAAAACGTCTTCATTTTTCGGAGTATGGTCAATAATATCCTCACCAATAAATTCCAAAGATCCATCAGAATCACGCTGATTAACACGGATACGGCCAGCGGGCAGTGGAATACCCATGCCATTTTTTTTATCGTTCTTAAAGCGTAAATATACATTTACATCGCTTTGTGAATGTTTGCCATAGCCTTGGTTAGTATTTAAGCCGCCATAGCCATAAAACTGGCTGGAGGCATCAAATACCAACTCTTTGTTACAGTTAATACCATTAATAGCCGGAAATAACTCTAATTGCTTGGTAGAATTATTGGGTAAATTAGCAGGGCGGCCTAAGGTATATAAATGATATTCAAAGAAAGATTTTTCTTCAAAACCATCATTTCTTTCTTCTATACCAACGTTCATAGATTTACGCATAACATGAGGAGAAGGTGCTGGTTGTGCACGATTAACGTCCCCTGCAATTAATTTAAGTTTGGCATCTTCAAAACTGGCACCAGATTGGTTAATAATACTAACCCAGCCTGCCAAATCCATTTTGCACTTGTTTTTGCCTGTTTCAGAGTAGATTACATTATAATCTGACCACCAGGTCATGCCGTTGGTTTGGTAGCTTAGTTCTATATCCTGTTTACCAGGTTGATCAGAAAATAATGACCAGACCAAAGTGGGCTTAGTTCTTAATCCGCCGGGTAGTTGGGGGAAACTAATATTGTGGTAGCTGTTAATGCTATGAATCCCACCCGATGAGTCTTTAATCACCAAGCCACCATCGGCACTGATTAATTCACCAGTTTTCTTATGAATTTTATCGCCAATTAATTGTTCGACAGTGATAGTTTGGCCCAAATATTTTTGCAATAGCTTTTGCTGGCTGACCAGGTCAAATTGGTAGTTTTGTTCTAACACCCGAGCATCTTTATCCGAATGTGACTTGAATTGAACCGTGGTGGGATCAAGTAATGCTGCCACATCCGACACTTCAATTTGGTTAACGCCGTTAGCGATGTTGTATTGGCGAATACTTTTCACCATGGCATAGCCTGGAACATTATAATAGCCGCGATGTTGTCCAGGAATCGGGCGGTATATATCTGGAGAAATAGAACCTGGTTGGGCGCTTGAATAGATAGTAATGGCATCTTTATCTTTGGCCATGGCAACTCCTGCTGAAAAAACGGTGGTAAATAAGGCACTTGAAATTGCTAGCGGAATTAATTTTTTGTTCATAGTCGGATATTGCTCCTAAATGGTTATACTATCCCTATAAACGCCAGATTAGCGGAAAAGGGTTAATTGAGCAAAGTAGCAAGCGCAAACAAAAGTAAAATTTATTGAGTTAGTGAATTAATTATAGTTTCTGACCAAAGTTCAGGGGCTTCCAGCATGGGGAAGTGGCCAAGGTTTTCTAACCAGTGCAATTGCGAATTCTGTGTTTCCTGATAGATCACTTGTGCCATTTTAGCGATAGCGATGGGATCCTGTTTGGGCCAGATAATCTCTATCGGCAATTCTGTTTGTTGTAGAGCGCCAATCCAGCGCTCCCAGTATTTCTGACGTTCAAAAGTATAGCGACTGATTTTTGCTAACACTTTTTTACCCTGGTTAAAAAGCATCATTGACCAGATGGCATCAATTTCATTTTCTGTTAATTGGCTTGGATTAACAAAGATTTTGCGTAAATTTCTTTTAACGGTTGTTTTTGAAGAAAGCTGTGCAATTAAAGGGCCAATAGGGCTACGCAATAATTTTTGCATTAACAACAACTGTGCCAATTCAATATGCATAGAACCATTACATAAAGCTATTTTGTTAATTTTAATTGGAAATTGCTGTTGATTATCCCGCGCTAAAATTTCCGTTAAAATGCTGGTGCCATAATCATGGGCTAAAAGGTAAGCTTCATTGATATCAAGCTGTTGCCATAGACTTTGCGCTATATCCGTTTGTTCAAATAGTGAATATGAATAATTTTTTGGTTTATCAGAAAAGCCAAAACCCAAATGATCATGAATAATGACACGAAAATGTTTTGTAAGAAGAGGTAGGCCTTTCCAATAGTCATAGGATGATGTTGGAAAACCGTGCAAAATACATAAACAAGGCAGGCTATTTTGGTTTTCACTATTGCTATCAATAGTAAAAACCTTATGAGCATTAACTTGGTGGTAACGTCCTAATTTAAACCAATCTTGTGCATTCATTCTTGATAATTAAAGGTTTGCTTTACATTAAACTCGGCAATTCAATTTCTTTGGCTAATTCATTAAAGACACCTGAATTAATCAAGTCTTGGATTGCTTCAATATCAGGGCCAAAGTGACGATCTTTTTCGTAATAGGGAACTTTGGCGCGAATCGCATCATAGGCTTTTTGCAAAGTCGGAGACGTTTTTAATGGGGCTCTAAAGTCGATACCTTGCACGGCTGATAATAACTCTACTGCAATCACACCTGAAGTATTAAAATTCATATCACCTAAACGACGTGCAGCAAAAGTGGCCATTGAAACATGGTCTTCCTGGTTGGCAGAAGTTGGCAGCGAATCAACCGAAGCGGGGTGAGCTAGAGTTTTATTTTCAGATGCTAACGCCGCAGCGGTAACCTGGGCAATCATAAAGCCTGAATTTACCCCTGAATCTTGGACTAGGAATGCTGGTAAGCCACTTAAATGTTTATCCAGCATTAATGCGATACGACGTTCCACAATGGCTCCCACTTCAGCAATTACAATGGCTAATAAATCTGCTGACATCGCTACTGGCTCAGCGTGGAAATTACCGCCAGAAAGAATATCAGCATCGTCCGGGAAAACTAATGGGTTATCAGAAACCGCATTGGCTTCGGTTAATAAGACTGATGCAGCAAAACGTAAATGATCCAGCACTGCCCCCATAACTTGTGGTTGGCAACGAAGTGAATAGGGATCTTGCACTTTCTCACAGTCTTGGTGCGATTCATTGATTTCTGAACCCTTAATCAGGTTCAGTAAATTGAGTGCTACTTGTTGTTGGCCTTGATGACCGCGTACCTGGTGAATACGGGCATCAAAAGGCGCAACGCTGCCCATGGTTGCATCTACTGATAAAGCGCCAGCAACAATGGCTGCGGCAAAGTTATTTTCCGCACCGAACAATCCCGCTAAAGCCAATGCAGTAGAGCATTGAGTACCATTTAACAAGGCTAACCCTTCTTTGGCAGCTAAAGTTAAGGGCTCCAGCTCCGCGATTTTTAAACCTTCAACCGCAGGGATTATTTTGCCATTATGGCGAACTTGTCCTATCCCAATTAAGGTACAACTCATATGTGCTAATGGGGCTAAGTCGCCAGAAGCGCCCACCGAACCTTTCTCAGGAATACAAGGGTAAACTTCATGGTTAACCAGATTGATTAGCGCATCAACGGTTTCACGTTTTACACCGGAATGGCCTTGTGACAAGCTAGAAAGCTTCAATACCATTAATAGGCGCACAAGATTATCGGGCAATAATTCGCCAACGCCCGCCGCGTGTGAAAGCACTAGAGATTCTTGTAGCAACTCTAACTTTTCTTTTGGGATACGAGTTGATGCCAATAAGCCAAAGCCGGTATTAATTCCATAAACTGTTTGGTTATTTTCGACCACGTCGGCAACTGTTTGTGCAGCACGATCAATAACAGGGTAAAAATCTGAACTTAATTCAATCTCAACCGGTGACTGATAAATAGCTCGGCAATCGGCTAACGTTAGCTCACCTGGTGTTAAAGTAAAATGATTCATTGTATTTAATCTCTATTAATTGTTATTAATCGTTTAGCATAGGAAGGTTTAAATCTTGCTCTTTAGCGCATTGTTTGGCGATGTCATAACCCGCATCCGCATGACGCATAACACCAGTGGCAGGGTCATTAAATAATACACGCTCTATACGCTTGTCAGCAGCTTCAGAGCCATCACAGCATATAACGACCCCTGAATGCTGTGAGAAACCCATGCCAACTCCACCGCCATGATGCAAAGATACCCAAGTAGCACCACCGGCGACATTTAACATAGCGTTTAGTAATGGCCAGTCAGAAACTGCATCGGAGCCATCCAGCATACTTTCGGTTTCGCGGTTAGGACTGGCTACTGAACCAGAATCTAAATGATCGCGCCCAATGACTACCGGTGCCTTTAATTCACCGTTACGCACCATTTCATTAAAGGCTAACCCCAATTTATGGCGTAAACCTAAACCAACCCAACATATACGTGCTGGCAAGCCCTGGAAACTGATGCGCTTTTTAGCCATATCCAGCCAGTTGTGTAGATGTGGATCGTCGTTAATGATTTCTTTTACTTTTTGATCGGTTTTATAAATATCTTCAGGGTCACCAGAAAGTGCTGCCCAACGGAATGGTCCAATACCGCGACAGAATAGTGGCCGAATATAAGCAGGGACGAAGCCTGGGAAATCAAAAGCATCTTTAACTCCTTCTTCTAAGGCCATCTGACGAATGTTATTGCCATAGTCCACGGTTGGAATACCATTGTTCCAGAAATCCAGCATGGCTTGAACTTGAACTGCCATCGATTTTTTAGACTCTTGTGCCACTAATGCCGGATCGCTTTTGGCTTTTTCGCGCCACTCTTGCATAGTCCAACCAATGGGTAAATAACCGTTTACAGGATCATGCGCTGAAGTTTGATCGGTTACTAAATTTGGCTTAATACCTCTCTTATGCAATTCAGGGAAAATTTCCGCTGCGTTACCAAGTAAACCAATAGAAATTGCTTCATCTTTTTCTAGCGCTTCATTGAGCATGGCCACTGCTTCATCAATCGATTTGGCTTTTTTATCCACATAGCGAGTGCGCAGACGAAAATCGATACGAGTTTCATCACACTCAACTGCAATCATGCAATAACCGGCCATAGTCGCTGCTAATGGTTGAGCTCCACCCATACCACCAAGACCACCGGTTAAGATCCACTTGCCTTTAGTCTCGCCATTAAAATGTTGGCGGCCCGCTTCAACAAAGGTTTCGTAAGTACCTTGTACGATACCTTGAGAGCCAATATAAATCCATGAGCCTGCGGTCATTTGGCCATACATCATCAAGCCTTTTTTATCGAGCTCATTAAAATGCTCCCAATTACCCCAATGTGGAACTAAATTAGAGTTAGCGATTAATACACGTGGCGCATCGACATGAGTTTTAAAAACACCGACTGGCTTGCCCGACTGTACCAAAAGGGTTTCGTTATCATTCAAGTTTTTTAAAGTTTCAACGATCTTGTCATAAGATTCCCAATTACGAGCAGCGCGACCAATGCCACCATAAACCACTAGGCCTTGTGGATGTTCAGCAACATCAGGATCAAGGTTATTCATAAGCATACGAAGTGGTGCTTCGGTTAGCCATGACTTAGCATTTAATTTGTTGCCAGTTGGTGCATGGATCACACGGCTGGCATCGAATCTTGGATCATTTTGGTATGAATTAGACGACATGAGTTTCCTCTGACAATTTTTTATAATTCGGTTAATTGATGTTTCGTTTTAAAGCGACCACTGATACTAAAACGGCTCGCTGGATGATAAAGTTGGCAAAAACTGACCAGGGTTTGTTCAGACCAGGTAATGCGGTCAATACACAAAACTGGCTCATTTTCCTGAAGATTTAAAGTCACCTTCATAAAAGGATCGGCTTCTTTGGCTTGAATTTGGTGTTCAGCCTCAGTCAAGGGTGCAACTTCTGATAAATATACATTGGGCGTGAGATTTTTATAGTTTTGCTTCAGGTATTCAGGCGCAGCTTTGGGGTTAACATAGCGTTGTTCAATTTGGATGGGTTTATGGTTTTCTTTATGTACCATAATTGAATGAAATATTTGTTCACCTTCCTTTAACCCGAAGTGATTAAGCAGGTGAGAAGGGCATTGCTCTTGCTGTAATAACAAAAGCTCATTTGAATATTCACCGCCTCGATTATGCACTTCTTGAGCAATATTCCGGATTTCCAATAATGGAGAATGGAGTTTTTTGGGGGCTACGAAAGTACCGCGACCTTGCACTCGATATAAGACGCCTTCTTCGGTTAATTCATCCAATGCTCGACGAGCAGTCATGCGGCTGACACCACATACATCCACCAGTTCATTTTCAGAAGGAACGCGTTTGTGTTCCTGCCATTGCTTGGCGGCAATACCTTTGCGGATAAAGTCTTTGACTAGTTGATAACGAGGTTCATCTTGACTCATTGACGGCTTTTCCTAATAGTAGCTGGACTTAGTTTATTATTGGAGTAAACTAAGTTGTATATACAACCAAAAAATAACCATAAAATCAAGTCAGTTGAGGCTTATGAAAAAGACAAATAATGCTGCAATCGAGCAACTTGTTGAAAAATTTGAAAAAAACCAATTTGCAGCTGGTGATTTTTATCATTTAGAGCATTTATTGATTGCTTGGCATTACGTTTGCCATGAGCCATTAGTTATCGCCAAACAGAAATTTCATAAAGGCGTTTTTAGACTAGTAACCAAACTTGGTGCTCAAGATAAGTATCATCGTACTTTGACTGATTTCTTTTTGGATTATCTGGCTCATCTTCGCTGGTATTTAGGAACTGACAATTGGCAAGCAGTTGAAAAAGCTTGCCCATTAATTATTAAGGATGCTAAGAAAGTGGTTGCTTTTTACTATTCCGATGAAGTGATTTGGTCGGATGAAGCGCGTTTGGGATTTGTGGAAGCTGATAAAATGATCCTGGATCGTGCCAGTTTAAAAATAGCCGAAGAAGAGCCCAGCGTTTTTGAGTTAAAAGAGTTTGAATCGCCATTAATCGTTTCGATTCCACATAATGGTCAGTTTATTTCGCATGAGGTTTTACAAGCAATGCTACCAGCAGCGCTTGATAGCGCTGATACTGATTGGTATTTATCACAATTATATGATTTCTTATCTGAGCTAAAAGTCACTCGAATCAGTGCCAATTACTCACGCTATCTGATTGATTTAAACCGTGATTCAAGTGGTAAAATTTTGTATGCCAATGCCGATAATACCGAACTTTGTCCAACATCAACTTTTGATTTAGAACCTCTATACGAAGAAGATGAAGAACCTGACAGCCAGGAAGTCCAAAGACGCATTGAACTCTATTGGAAACCTTATCATCAAGAATTAGAACGATTAATTGCCAAAGCAAGAGCAAAATTTGGTTATGCCATTGTTCTTGAAGCGCATTCTATTGCACAAGAAGTGCCACGATTTTTTGATGGCAAACTGCCTGATTTTAATTTTGGTACCAATGATGGCAAAACCGTTAATAAATCATTAGCTAAACTACTTGAAGAGTTTGATACTGGTGATTATTCCAAAGTAATCAATGGTCGCTTTAAAGGTGGTTTTATTACACGCCATTATGCAAAACCGGAAGATAGTATTTTTACAATTCAACTAGAATTGTCTCAAATAACATACCTCAATAAAGAAAAAAAATTGTATGAAAAAGCAAAGTCCATTAAGGTTATCGATACTATTCGATCTTTAATTAAGACTCTTAACTTGTAGTAGGGAGGGTTATATGCCAGAAATTAGCTTACTATATACAGCTATACTTTGTTTATCTTCAATTGTTATTTCTTATTTGGCTGGTTCATTAAGAGGAAAGCTAAAAATAGCGTTGGGAGATGGTGGTAATCCTCAAATGTTGAAAGCTATGCGACGCCATGCAAATTTTGTGGAGTACGTACCTCTGGTATTAATCCTATTGGCATTATTAGAATTAAATGGTGTTTCTGCATTAGCACTACATATATTTGGAATTTGCTTGTTTGTATTTAGGATTTTTCATGCTTGGGGGATCGGTGAAAATATGGCGCATATTGGTCGATTTATTGGTGCTTTTGGCACTACTATTTTGACCCTAGTGATGTCAATTTGGGCATTAGTTATTTACCTAAAATAAAAATTTCAGGTAAATAATGTATTTTCAGGACTTGATCCGAATTGGTAACTTAATTGGTTAGGATGTCCGATATTCCATAAAACCAGCTCTGCTTTTTTACCAATTTCTATTGAACCAATTTCATTATTTAAGCCAAGCGCTTTTGCTGCATTAATGGTAACGCCTTGCAAAGCTTCTAATGGTGTCATCTTAAATAGAGTACAGGCCATATTCATTATCAATAAAATGGATAAACAGGGTGAGGTTCCAGGGTTATGATCGGTTGCTATGGCCATTGGTACGTCAGCCTCACGTAAGGCTTGAATCGGTGGCAGTTTGGTTTCTCTTAAAAAATAGAATGCCCCCGGTAGTAAAGTGGCGACAGTGCTATGCTTAGCCATTTGTTCAATCGAGTTTTGTGATAGATATTCTAAATGATCGGCAGATAACCCATCATATTGTGCGACTAAAGTTGCGCCATTTTGATCAGATAATTGCTCGGCATGTAGTTTTATTTGCAGGCCATGTTTTTTTGCGGTTTTAAAGATTTTTTCCGTTTGCTGGTAACTAAAACCAATATTTTCGCAGAATACATCGACGCTAGTAGCCAGTTGCTCTTTGGCTACAGTAGGAATCATTTCATTACAGACTAAGTCAATATAACCATCACTGTTGTCTTTATATTCGGGCGGCAGAGCATGTGCACCCAAAAAAGTTGGAGCTATTCGTATGGGATATGTTTCGCCAATTTTTTTTGCCACTCTTAACATTTTTAGTTCTGTATCTAAATCAAGGCCATAGCCAGACTTGATTTCAATAGTGGTTACGCCTTCTGCGATTAAGCTTTCTAAACGCTTTGTAGCAGAATCAAATAATTCTTGTTCGGAGGCTTGGCGGGTAGCTTT
Organism: Kangiella sp.; assembly: GCA_028284185.1. GTDB lineage: Bacteria > Pseudomonadota > Gammaproteobacteria > Enterobacterales > Kangiellaceae > Kangiella. The sequence goes on along the minus strand of JANQSG010000001.1, from coordinate 35,444 downwards.
GACACTCGAAATAATCCCGCCGCCAGCTTTGGCTATTTCTTCATAGGTTGCACCATTTAAGCGCATTGCAAACTCATGAGCGCGATTACCGCCATAAATCAGGTGAGTATGACAGTCGATTAAGCCCGGAAGTAGCCATTGGCCATCAGCATCAATAGTTTCTTTGGCATTGAGTTTGGACTTATCAGCGCCAACATAAACAATTCGCCCATTACTAATACCTACCGCGCCATTTTCAATAATGCCATAATCATTTTTTTTCGCCATAGTTACAATATTGGCACGACGAATTAACCGATCAAAAATTAAATGCTCAAAAGGTTTCGTTTCTGTTTGGCTCATATTATGATCTCAATCTATATAGTTACTATTAAGCACTAAAGAGGCATTAAAAGGCATATCAATGACGCAAGTATTCGCTAAGCACATATTACTGGATGACGGTTGGGCTCACGATGTTTCAATGACTATTGATTGTAATGGGGTTATTCAGGAAATTAAACCTCAATCGCAGTTGGATAGCCAGTTTCAAGGTCACTATATTGCTGGCTCGGTGATTCCTGGCATGGTCAATAATCATTCCCATGCCTTTCAGTGGGCAATGGCCGGGCTTGCGGAGCAAAGCGGTGAGGGCAAAGATAGCTTCTGGTCCTGGCGCAAGGTTATGTATGATTTTGTCGGTAAAATCATGCCAGAGGATCTTAAAAACATAGCCACTGCACTTTATATGCAGATGCTCAAAGCCGGCTACACCTCTGTAGGTGAATTTCATTATTTACATCATGATATTGGTGGAGTTCATTACAATGATATAGGTGAGATGTCTTGGCAAATTGCACAGGCGGCCAATGATTCAGGAATTAATGTTACTTTATTGCCTGTGTTTTATCGTTATGCAGGATTTGGCGAGCAAGCACCTAATCATGGACAAAACCGATTTATCAATGATCAGGATTTTTATGCAAAGCTGCTTGCCCGTGTTGCCGATATATCTCAGGAAACCGAGCATAATTTTGGTATAGCTCCTCACTCTTTAAGGGCTGTGAATAAAGATGATATGGAGTTCGCCATTGCTCAGCTTGATAGTTTTAACTACAAATCTCCGATCCATATTCATATTGCCGAGCAACTCAAAGAGGTTGATGATTGTCTGGATTTTTACGGACAAAGACCGGTGGAATGGCTGCACAATAATTTTGAGATTAATGAGCGTTGGTGTTTGGTGCATGCCACTCATATAAATGATAAGGAAATTCAGCAAACCGCTGATTCAAAAGCAATAATTTCAGTTTGCACTACCACCGAAGGCAACTTGGGTGATGGCTATTTTGAAATGTTAAAGTATCAAGCTGCTAATGGCCGTTGGGGTATTGGTAGCGATAGTCATATTTCGGTTTGTGCCACAGAAGAGCTTCGCTGGCTAGAGTATCAAAATCGTTTAAAAAGCCATTCTCGAACAGTTTTAACTGAAGCAGATTCTAGTTCTAATGGTTACTGGCTTTGGGCTAATGCTGCTCAGGGTGGAGCACAAAGTTTAAATGTCCAGGCTGGACAAATTGCCAAAGGCTATCGAGCAGATTTTATTGAACTTGATAATAATGCTTTAGCTTTATTTGCCAAACAAGGTAATCAATTACTGGATGGCCTGATCTTTAATCATCAAAATGATTCTTGTATTCAATCGGTGTGGTCAAAAGGTAAGAAAGTGATTGAATCCAACTATCACGCTAAAGAAACAATCATTATAGATAATTATAAGAAAACCTTAAAAAAGTTATTGGATTAAAAATGCTCTGAAAGAATTTCAGCTAATTGGTTTGGTTCTATTGGTTTACTTAAATATTGAGCATTAAAGGCTTTAAAGTTTTCATTATGGACAATATGCTGATGGCTCGTGATCACTATAATCACAGGTTTATTTTTTGCTGATTCATATTCGGCTTTGAAGTTAGTTAAAAAATAGGGATCCTGCTCGGAAAAGAACTCTGAGTTTACGCATAAAATATCAAATTGATTTTGTCGAACTTTTTGTAACACAACTTGTTTGGTGGTTGCTTTATCTACTTCTTGTCCCAGTTTTTGCAAATAACCCATTAGTACCATACGTTCAATAGGGTCAGAGTCATAAACAAGAATATTGTGTGGTATATCTAATTGATTGATTAGGTTTATATTAATGGCTGTAACAGTATTTTTTTCTACACGCACTGGAAATTCAAACCGAATTTCATTGCTTAGAAAGAAGTAATCGCCACCAGCTTTTTGCAATAAATGCTTACTGGCGATTAGGTTGGTATTATTGGAAGTAATAGAAATTTCACCACTATCATTAAAATCAAAAAGACTTTGCAGTTCTAAAGAGCGTCTAAAATCTGGCGAATTAGATTCAAATGATAATCTAAGAATTTGATGTTTACCGTAAACTTCATTGATATCTGTATGTATTTTTATCTCTGACTTTTTGCAAAGTAATATTAATTGTTTGATTAGCAAAGTTAAAAACTGTTCAAATAATGCTTTATCTATATGAACTTTATGTTCTAAAATTTTTGCAAGATGATTGTCTGTAATTATTACTTTATTTTCTTGAGCCAGGTTAGAGTATTTAGCCAGGATCATGGTTACAACTTTTCGGATATCGATCAGTTGCTTTTCTTTGCTTTGCTCTGTAGTAATGGCGTTGGCAAAAATCGATAGGCTTTCACCTAAATGAATTTGCTTATGTTTTTGTAAAAAAAGGATAAACTGGTTGAGTTCTGTTTGGCTATCCTCTCGGGCATAACGTATTTCTTGCTGCAAATTTGCCAGCTGAGAATTTTGCTTTAATAAATTATTGATAACTTTGATTGAAGCTGTATGTAGCTCTTCAAGTTCTTGCGATTCCATCGGTTGCTTGTGTTGTAATATTGACTTATCAAGCATAGAGGTTATAAAGTTTAAACTTGCTTCTTTACGCTTGGCGCGAGAATAAACCGTAAGACCTAACAGGATTAAAATTACCACCAGTATTAAATTCGCAATTAAATTTTGTTTATTATTTTTGTAAGTATTTGCAATATCATAAGGCTGCATCAATATTTTTATATAACCTATCTTTTGTGGCTCAATAGTTACGGCTTCTTCCCCAAAAATATCTTCAAATTCAGAGTTGGCAGAAGTGTTTGTAATGGTTTTATTGTATAAATACGGACTGATTTCTTGTTGTGCTGTTAGTGAAGTATTTAAAAATTGGCGGTTTGCGACAATGTCATCATTGTTATCCAGTATGTCTATACTGTAAATACTATCTATTCCTGAAAAGTTTGTGAGAATTTGGTTAATGGATTCAGTATCAGCAATGATTAAAGGAAGCTCTATTTTTACTGCTAATGCTTCAAGTAGTGTTTTGGCCTGACTATCCTGGCTGGCTTTATAAAGCTGTCTGTCGTTTTGAATGATATACCAATTAAATAAAAGAATAATAATTAGGGAGAATATTGTGAATAAACTTAAGGATTGGGTAGAAAATTTTGAATGTTTTAACCACATATTTATAAATTCACTTGACTCTTTTTCAGTTGTAGCCATGTAGCCTGTACTTTTTCCAGTAAGCTACTTTCAGATGGTAGCAAAATCCCCATAGACTTTGCGACTTGAGTATTGATCATAATAGAAAAGTACTGGCTATGTCTTCTAATGGGACCTGAATTTTTCTGAGTAATTAATTTGATACTGGACTCAATAATATCTTGGGTATATTGTTTTGAACTTGTGTAGCTGGTGGCTAGAGCTCCTGATTTTACGGTTCCTTTAGAGTAGCCTATGACATATTTATTTTGTCGGTAACTGGTTAACAGTGCTTTAGGTAGTGTATTGTGATTATAGACTGCCTTATCTGGTAAAAGGATAAGGGCATCATTATTATTCACTAATTCGGTATAGTTTTTATAAAAGTTTTTGGATTTATTATTACTGGAGAAATTTATTTTTAATTCAAGCTGAGTTGCGATCTTTTTCAGCGTATTCTTATCTATCCAGTAATCAGAGCTATGCAGTAAGCCTATAGAGGCTGATGGGAATAGTATTTCTTTAGTTAAAATTAATTGCTTACTTAAATCCGGATCGTAAAAGATAGCGCTAAATTGTGCTAAGTCTTTGACTTTTTGAGCTTTTTTTTGTTGATAGTTAAACCATTGATTTGAGGTTACCAGAGCTCCTAAAACGGGCGCCTTGAGCTTTTGTTGTTGCAAAAATTCTAGAGCTTCAATACCTAATGCAATATATAAGGTAGTCGGCATCTGTTGCTGCCAGTTTTCCAAGCGAATGCTACTAATAAGGTAATTGTCTTTCAGAGTGGATGTTTCAATGGATTTTGCGATACTGGAGGTGTAGCCTTTAAATTCTTGAGCGAGGATTAATATTCGAGGTTTTTCTTGTTGCAAAGCAATGCCTGTGCTTGATATACAGCACATCAGGAGCAATCCTATAAGCCCTAATCCAAATTTTAATTTCATATTTTATTTCTTAACCTTCCGTGGTTTTATTGCTACCCCTAACCCCTAAATAGTCAGTCGCAAGCTCAGGTTTTTATTCGAAGCCCCATAGTACAGGAGTTTCGTTATTTTCCACAAGTATTTGATTGCACTTTGAGAAGTGGCGACAACCAAAAAATCCTCGATGAGCAGAAAGCGGTGAAGGATGGGGAGCTTTTAAAATAAAATGATGCTTGCCAATTAGTCCTGCTTTTTTTTGTGCGTAGGCTCCCCACAACATAAAGACAATACGTTTTGTTGAATAGTTTAGAGATTTTATAATAGTGTCAGTAACTTGTTCCCAACCTCGATTGGCATGAGAGCCGGCCTGGGCTTTTTCTACGGTAAGTACCGAGTTTAGTAGTAAAACGCCTTGCTCTGCCCAAGTCGTAAGATCACCATGATTTGGCATTGTACAGTTTAGATCCTGCTCGATTTCTTTGTAAATATTTACCAGTGATGGTGGAAGAGGAATGTCATGATTGACAGAAAAACAAAGGCCATTAGCTTGGTTCGGGCCATGATAGGGATCTTGCCCTAAAATAACGACTTTAACCTGAGCAAAAGGTGTTGATTTTAGTGCTTGAAATACCTGAGATTTTGGTGGATAAATGATCTTGCCTGAGTTTCTTTGTTTGGCCACAAAAGCCATAATGTCCTGATAAAAAGCTTGTTGTTTTAAGCCATCCAGAGCCTGTTGCCAATTTGCAGGAGTTTTGTTTGTCATTTAATTGATAGTGAAAAATAATTAATAAACAAACTATAAAGGTTTAATAATAAAAACGAAACTTTTATTATTCCGAGATATCCAGAATATTAAGCGCATCATCAAGGCTTGCAGGTGAATCGGTTACTCTATCATTGATGGCATAGGATTCAACTTCCAATGCGCCAGACCAGTCTTCTGGGGGAGCTGCTGTTGCTATTTGTAACTGTTTCCAGCTGGACTTATCGAGTTCTTCAATTTCGCCATTAAAATATTGAATTTCAATAGTGCCTTCGTCATCGTCAATGGCGACAACTTCGAACAGATCGTTAAGGTCAGGTCGTTTATACCAATGACCTCTTTGTGGAATCAATGAACTAACCATAGATAAAAACCGTCTTTTTCAAGACTCAAATTCAATGTAGCACACTGGGTAAAAAATGCACTATTTTCTTTGAAAAGACTTCTTGAAATTTAAAACTTGTGAACTCTATCTGAATTGCATTTTGTTTATGGCTTTTTATTGTTATTAACTGGCTTTTTACTGGTTATTTTTTTAGAATAGTGGCATTAACAAACCATTTGGTATGTAAAGTGACTTTATTTAATAAAATCAAATTGATATTGGCTGCAATTGTGATTGTTTCTACTGGCTTTACGGCTAACGCGGCTGAATGGACTGGTCAGATCCAGACAGAAGCGCGAGTTTTCACCCAAGATGCTGACTTTGGGCAGTCAAATGAAAATTTTTCACTGGCAATTGAGCCTGAGTTTTATCATGAATGGGAAAATAGTGATTGGAGTATTACTTTTAAACCTTTCTACCGCTGGGATAGCGAGGATAGTGAGCGTACTCATGGAGACATTCGTGAGTTGCTCTTGACCTATGTTGGTGATGTTTGGGAGGTTAAGGCTGGGATCGGCAAAGTCTATTGGGGGGTAGCCGAATCGCTGCACTTGGTTGATGTGATTAATCAAACTGATTTTGTGGAAAACATTGACGGTGAAGATAAGCTAGGTCAACCTATGTTGAGTTTCTCAACTGAGCAAGATTGGGGCTTACTGGAGCTTTTTATTTTGCCATACTTCCGCGAGCGTACCTTTGCTGGAATGGATGGCCGCTTAAGATTCCCGTTGCCAATCGATACAGATAATCCTTTATATGCTAGCTCTGAGCAGGAAAATAATCTGGATGGCGCTATTCGCTGGTCACAGACTTTAGGTGACTGGGAGCTTGGGGTTGCACACTTTTCAGGTACCAGTCGCGAGCCATTATTTGTTTTGGATACTGCCAATCCGCTAAATCCAATGCTAAGACCCTATTATGTAACCATCGATCAAACCAGTATTGATTTACAGGCGACTATTGACGCCTGGCTTTGGAAGTTGGAAGCCATTTCACGTTCGGGTTTTTCCAGTGATCGCTATTGGGCTGCAGTGGCTGGATTTGAATATTCTTTCTATGACATCAAAGAGTCGGGTATTGATTTAGGTATGATTTTAGAATACCAAACCGATAGTCGTGATTTTCTGGGCGCTGGATTTGAAGCTCAAGACTCAATTGTGACTGGTTTTCGTCTGGCCCTGAATGATGAGCAATCTACCGAAGCCTTGCTCGGATTTTCGGTTAGTGAAGAAGGGCAGAAATTTATTAATCTGGAAGCTTCTCGTCGTCTTGGTGATAGCTGGAAATTGATTCTTGAGGCACGCTATTTCACCGGCTTTGATGATGCTAAGCCAACAGAATCTATTTTCTATCCATTTAGAAATGATGATTATATTGGAGTTTCTTTGGAAAAGTACTTTTAGTTTAGTCGTTTCCAATAGCGCTATTGTGTTGTTGTATCACTTGGCGTATTTATATACTGGCTGAGATGATACGCCTTGCACTATCATTATTTGACACGGCTATATAATTAATTGATTTTGCTTTAGATTTTTACTGGGTTAACTCCAGTATAGGTCGTTAAAATATAATCAAAAACTGTATCTTTTTTATCTAGTTTCATCGCATAAATGGCGCGATAGGTCATGACTTTTTTAATGTAATCTCTGGTTTCAGTATAAGGAATCGATTCGATCCAGATTTCTGTCGGGAAACGACCAAATTCTTTCCATTTTTCAATACGATGTTTACCAGCATTATAAGCTGCTGATGCGTAAATTGGGTTCTGATTTAATTCTTCATAACGTAATTTCAAATAGTGGCTACCCACTTCAATATTGGTATCAGGGTTAAACAAATCCTGTTTGCCATGATACTCGATGTCGAATTTTTTGGAGTAGATTTTGGCAGTGGAGGGTAGCACCTGCATCAATCCATAGGCGCCAGCACCAGATACTGCATAAGGGCCATAAGCGCTTTCTTGTCGTGTCACCCCCATTAACCATTCTGGTGGCAGACCGACTTTTTTTCCCATAACTTCATAGTCATATTTAAACGCAGTAGGAAATCGAATATTAGTATCATCCCAGATTTTTGCTTTAGCGATGGTTAAAATCCCTTGATTGTACCAGCCCCAATCGTAAGCTACTTTAGCGGCAGCCTGGAGCTGTTCAGAGTTTGCCATGCGTTTAATTAAGACTCGCCATTCACGATTGGCGTCAATATAACGTTCCAGAGCTAATAACTCTTTTGCCCGTTCTGCGTGGGCCATTTGTTTGATTTGCTTTATTGTCTCTTTAGATATTTGTGAAGTTTTATGATTAAGTTGTAAGGGCAGCTTAAGTCTGGTGGCTGCTTTAAAGCCATAATAATCGCGCTCTAATGCTAGTTCTTTAAAAATTTTTTCAGCTTCAACTTTATTTTTTGTTTGTCTATAAGCTTCTGCATACCAATAGCGATATTGATTGGAGCTTTGCAACTTCTCAGATAAAAGTTCATATTGTTCTTTGACCAGCGCCCATTTTTTAGCCCTTAAAAAAGTAGCCAATTTCCAGTGTGTAACAAGTTCATCATGCAAATAATGATTGATATAACGCTTAGCCCAGGGTAGAGCTTTGGCATTGTTTTCAGTAGCCAGTGCCAGGAATAGGGTTCTTTCCACATCGTTTGCTATGGATTTTGGGAGCAGGATATGACGATTGACTTTACGCCATACTTTATAGGCTGCATCTCGGTCACCCCAAGCAAGATTTTTAACTGCAAAAGCAGCAATGGCAGCTTCTTGTGTGCGGTTTTTACCTGGAAAAAAACGAGCTTTATTAACCACACCAGGATCTTTGCGCACTTTTATCCAGAGTTTTGCCAGGTATTGATCCCGTTTAGGTAAATAGCGTTTTAAGTATCTAATCATGCTTAACGGACCTTTGCGTGCTGCTTTATTAAAACGCTCGACGCCGATGGCTTTGCTCAGATAGCCCGCTTGTTTCCAACGATTAAACAAGAGATCACAGGCTTTATCTTGAGATTTTGATACATTCCAGAGCGAACCAACTTTGGGTAAGACTTGCGACTCAGGAATGCCGTTGGTTAACTGCTGTTTTAAATATAAACATTTGTACTTGGCGTTTGTGCTGGAGTCATATAAATCCTTATAATATTTACTAAATAGTGCATAATGTTTTTGCTCGACTAAAGCATTGATATAGCGCGCCTTGAGTCTGGGAGCTAATGGTGAATCTTGCTGTATGCCTAAAAATCGATCAATTGCCTTTTGATTTTCTGGCGTCAGGTTTTTGGATAAGTATTCAAACTCTAAATAGGAAAGTAATGGATAATGTGATAATTGTTTCTTTAAAGTTCGGTATTGATTGAAGTCATTTTGTTTAATGGCTTTTTCGGCCGCCAGAAAAGTTTTTTGTTGCTTACTTAACGGGCGATTTTGTTGAATCTTGGCAGAAGTATTTAATGTATAGCTTAATAAAAGTAAACCGAATATGTTTAGCAAAATGTTACGAGTTGAACGCATTATTGTCTTTAGTTCCCTGTGCGATTAGCTGGTTCTATTGTCACTCAAGTCATTAGCTATTTGGAGCGGTAAATTGTAAATAAGTTTAATGATTTTGAGTAAAATTACTATGTTTGACGTTAATCCATTGAAGTCGTTACGTCTCGCTGCAATTTAATAACGAAACCAATCCGAATTCAAGGCTTCGAAAGCAGTTGGCAACATTTTTTACTTGAGTTTACCAAGTAAGCTAAAGATAATGTGGACGCTTTTATGCTAGGCTAATAAAAATAAGCACTAAATTTAAATAGCCAGTTGTATCGCTAATTTAAACGAAATAGGTGAGATTTAATGGGTAAATCTGGAAAAGGTACCAAATATAAAGCCCGTCCGATGGATGAAGATGGTTTTATTCATTACACAGACACAGAGCATGAAACTTGGCACAGGTTGATCACACGCCAGGAAAAGTTGATTATTGATCGTGCGTGTCCTGAATATTTCGAAGGCCTTGATAAATTAAATTTGCCTAAAGAACGCATCCCACAGCTTGAGGAGGTTTCCAGTGTTTTACGAAAAGAAACTGGTTGGGAAGTGGCCTGGGTGCCGGCGCTGATTAATTTTGATAAATTTTTTGCTTTACTGGCGGATAAAAAATTCCCATGCGCAACTTTTATCCGTACGCCAGAAGAAATGGACTATTTGCAAGAGCCCGATGTGTTTCATGAAATTTTTGGTCATTGTGCCATGTTGACCAACCCATATTTTGCTGAATTTACCGAAACTTATGGCAAATTAGGTTATGCTGCTTCTAAACAGGATAGAGTGTTTTTAGCTCGGCTATATTGGTTTACAGTAGAATTTGGTTTAATGAAAACTACGGCAGGCACCCGTATTTATGGCGGTGGGATCTTATCCTCAATTGGCGAAACGCCACACAGTCTGGATAATCCTGAAGTGATTCGTAAGCCTTTCGATCCGGTAGATATTCTGCGCACTCCATATCGTATTGATATTATGCAGCCACAGTATTTTGTTATTGAGAGCTTGAAACAGCTTTATGATGTAGCGCATTCCGATATCATGGCGATGGTGGAAGAGGCCAAACGTTTGGGCTTGCATGCTCCGATTTATCCGCCGAAAGAAGAAAAATTAGCCAGTTAGCCTGCAGCAGCAGGCGCATTTACTTCACAGGCTTTTATTTGAGAAAAATGAAAGCCTGTTGCATAATAGGTGGATTAAATTTCGATCCTTTAAAATTAACATTTTCAACACTTATGTTATTGATTTTCAAAGAAAATAGTAAAACTAAAAGCTCGATTAGCGAGTTTTGGTTAGCCGATCAAATCCGTGCTCAGTGGAGCTAAACTCTCTATTTGATTTTTAGCCATTATTTCGCTGAGTTTATGGCTATTCATTTTGTTTTCCGGCTTAGGCCATAGATTTTTCTTAATTTGCGCAAACTTTAAGTAATAAGGTTAGAGCAAAAGCCTCAACAAAAAGATAAGCAAATTAAGCCAATAGGAGAGTTTTTACCATGTCCGAACAAGATATTAGATTTAACCCCATGGGTACCGACGGTTTTGAGTTTGTTGAATATACAGCGTCAGATGCGCAAGGTATTCAAAAGTTAAAAGATTTATTCAAATTATTAGGCTTCACGGAAGTTGCCAAGCACCAAGTAAAGGAAGTTTTCTTGTATCGCCAGGGCGATATCAACTTTATTATCAACGCTGAACCTGAAGGTTATTTCAATCAATTCAGTAAGTTACATGGTCCATGCGCTTGTGCTATGGCTTGGCGTGTGGCGGATGCGCAAAAAGCTTTTGAATACGCAGTAGAGCAAGGTGCTGAAGCTTTTGATAAGCAGGAGCATATGACACATCCAGCGGTTTATGGTATTGGTGGCTCTGTTCTTTATTTTGTTGATAAATGGGGACAAGAAGAGAATATTTATGATGCTGAGTTTGATTATTACGATGGTATTGACAAGTTTCCACAGGGCATGGGCTTACAAAATCTTGACCATTTAACTCATAATGTAAAGCGCGGCGGTATGGACCGTTGGGCGAGTTTCTATGAAAACATAGCGAATTTCCGTGAAATTCGCTATTTTGACATTGAAGGTAAGCAAACCGGTCTATTCTCAAAAGCCATGACTGGTCCTTGTAATAAGCTGCGTATTCCTATTAATGAATCTGCGGATGATAAGTCGCAAATCGAGGAGTATTTGCAAGAGTACAATGGCGAAGGTATTCAGCATATTGCACTTTCAACGCCAGACATTTATGGCACGATTGAGAAATTGCGGGCTGGCGGTATGGACTTTATGCCAACTCCGGATACCTACTACGATATGATTCCCAAGCGTATTCCGGAGCATCATGAAGATGTGGAAATGTTACGCAAAAACCGTATTTTGATTGATGGCTCTTTAGATCACGAAGAAGGTATCTTATTGCAAATCTTTACTAATACAGTGATTGGCCCGATTTTCTTTGAAATCATTCAACGTAAGGGCAATCAGGGCTTTGGTGAAGGTAATTTTAAAGCTTTGTTCGAGTCGATTGAGCTTGATCAAATTAATCGTGGCGTTATTTAGGCCGCCCTTAACCAGAATAGGAGCGTTTTATGCGTAAGTGGATTTCATTTCCGCACAAAGAAGGCACCATTTCACGTCAGGCGCATGCCGATTTGCCGGAAGAAGGTATTTATGAGCGCGAAGCAGGACGTAGTGGTTTTTTTGGGCCAACGGCACATTTTCACCATAAAAAACCGCCAACGGCCTGGGAAAAGTGGGAAGGGCCATTAAGGCCGCGTGCTTTTGATTTAAATGATCTGGACAAAGCCTCAAATTCGCCCTGGTCAGCAGAAGATTTACTCTTTAATACTCATTGCAAGTTCCGTATTTGGGATTGCCATGAGTCCATGCCTGCTTTAGCACGCAATGGCGATGGCGATGAATTGTTATTTATCCATAAAGGTAAAGGCGATTTGTTCTGTGACTATGGTCATATGCAAATTCGCGATGGTGATTATGTGGTGATCCCACGTGGCACCATGTGGCGTCTTGAGCCACAAGAGTCAATGACCATGCTATTGATCGAGGCGACTAACGACAGTTATCAGTTGCCAGACAAGGGTTTAGTAGGGCCCCAGGCTATTTTTGATCAAGCCATGCTGGATGTGCCTGAAATTAACGAAAAATTTAAAGCTCAGCAAGATGAGACACCCTGGACCGTTGAAATCAAGCGTCGAGGACAGTTGTCCAAAGTGCATTATAGCTATTCACCATTAGATGCTATTGGTTGGCATGGTGACTTGGCGGTGGTGCGTATTAACTGGCGTGATATTCGCCCATTAATGTCGCACCGTTATCATTTACCACCATCGGCGCATACCACTTTTGTGGCGAATCGTTTTGTGATTTGTACTTTTGTACCACGTCCAATTGAGTCGGATCCTGGTGCTCTGAAAGTACCTTTTTATCATAACAATGATGATTTTGATGAGGTGCTTTTTTATCATGCCGGTGACTTTTTCAGCCGTGATAATATTGATGCAGGTATGGTGACTTTTCATCCGTCGGGTTTTACTCATGGTCCTCATCCCAAAGCTTTTAAGGCAGGGTTGGAGTACGCCAAGAAAGAAACCGACGAGGTGGCAGTGATGTTGGATACGCGTGATGCGCTAGAGGTCGGTGAGAAAATGTCGTCTGTTGAAAATCCAGAGTATGCCGATAGCTGGAAAGCATCAGAATAATGGTCTTTTTTATATTTGACTTTGTTATTCTGTGTACTCAATGATTCATGTATTTAGCATACACATCATCATTTCCGTGCACAGAATGCCTCGTCAAATAGTAAAAATACTCATTATTAGAATTAAATAGTTAGGAATAAAAAATGAAATTAGCAACCTTAAAAGATGGCAGCCGTGATGGTCGTTTGGTGGTGGTTAGCCGTAATTTGAAAAAAGCAGTTAAGCCCTGTCATGTGAAAACCTTACAGGCTGCTTTGGACGATTGGGATACCTTTAAGCCTGATCTGGAAGAATTGTATGGTCGTTTGAATGCAGGCGAAGTAGCTGAAAGTTTTGATTTTGAGCAAGGTGCTTGTGAATCGCCATTGCCTCGAGCTTATCAATGGGCGGATGGTTCAGCTTATGTAAACCATGTGGAATTGGTGCGCAAAGCGCGTAACGCTGAGATGCCAGAGACTTTCTGGCACGATCCCTTAATGTATCAAGGCGGTAGTGATGCCTTTCTGGGCCCTCGCGATAGTATTCAAATGGCATCAGAAGAATACGGCATTGATATGGAAGCGGAAGTGGCTGTGATTACTGGCGATGTGCCAATGGGTGCAACTCCTGAAATGGCGGAAAAAGAAATTCGCTTATTGATGACAGTGAATGATGTGTCATTGCGCAACTTGATTCCAGGCGAATTAGCCAAAGGTTTTGGCTTCTTCCAATCCAAGCCATCATCAGCCTTTTCTCCTGTGGCGGTTACGCCTGATGAACTAGGTGATAAGTGGGATGGAAAAAAAGTATTTCTGCCATTGGTTACTCACTTGAATAATGATCTGTTGGGCAAACCGGATTGCGGGGTGGATATGGTATTCGACTTCCCCACTTTGGTAGCGCATGCAGCGAAAACACGTCCTTTAACAGCTGGTGCTATCATCGGCTCTGGTACTATTTCTAACGTTGATGAATCAACCGGATCTTCTTGTTTGGCGGAAGTTCGTATGTTGGAAATTATTGCTGATGGTGCTCCAAGAACGCCATTTATGCGCTTTGGCGATTCAGTTACTATCGAAATGTTTGATGATAATGGTGATTCAATTTTTGGCCAGATCCATCAAGCAGTCGAAAAGTACGGAGTTTAAATTTATCCAAATAATGTAGAGGTAAATCAGGTTTATGTTAAAGCTTTATAGTTACTGGCGCTCGACAGCGGCTTATCGCGTTCGTATCGCTTTAAACTTAAAACGATTGTCTTATCAGACCATTCCCGTGCATTTGATTAAAGATGGTGGTGAACAGCATAAGCCTGAATACCTTGAAAAAAACCCACAAGGCCTAGTGCCATTACTTGAAGATAATGGTAACTATTTAAGTCAATCGATAGCCATTTGTGAATATCTGGATGAGACCCATGAAGGGCCAAAATTACTGCCCAGTGAACCTTTTCTGCGTGCGCAAGTCAGAAGTGTGTGCCAGGCGATTGCTTGCGATATTCATCCGATTAATAACCTACGTATCTTAAAGTATTTAAAAGGTGAGCTGGGTGTTTCCGATGAGGCTAAAGCTAGCTGGTATCATCATTGGATCCAGCAGGGCTTCAAGGCCCTGGAGCTTCAATTGACAAGAGACCAGGAGCAAGGGCCTTTTGCTTTTGGCACCGAAATAACTTTAGCGGATGCATTTATCGTAGCGCAAATGTACAATGCACGCAGATTTAAGGTGGATTTAAGCGCATATCCACGTTTGGTTGCTATTGAGCAACATTGTTTAACTCTTGATGCGTTTAAAGACGCACAACCAGAATCACAACCAGATGCCGCTTGAGCATTGGAAAAGAGAAATAGAATGAAAACAAAACCATTTAGCAGAAAGTTAATCGCCGTTTCTTTGGCTATTACCCTTAATCCTGCTTTTGCAGCACCTTATGACATTATTGATTTAGGTAAAGTTGAAGGGGGAACTAACAGTTTTGCTTATGGCATCAACAATACTGGTGAGACTGTCGGTTTTGGTAATGGTCCTTTAACCACCAATAGTGATGGTGATCAAGTACGTGAATTTGGCAGCCACGCCATTCAATTTGCAGATGCTGGTTTAGTGGATTTGGGAGCATTGGTTGATGGTACAAACAGCTTTGCTCTTTCCATAAATGATAGCGGTGTTATTGTCGGATATTCAGATGAAACTAGAACTGAAACCGACAGTGATGGTAACCAAACTCAAGTTACCGAAAACTTTGCAACAATGTTTAATTCAGGCGTAGTAACTAAGATCCCAGGCTTGACTGGATTAACTCAGACCCGAGTATTTAATATTAATAATAATGATTTTGTTGTTGGTACTGGACGAGTCGATATTGATCCGGATGATTCCGTAGTTGCGGTTGAGCGAGGGTTTGTTATTAATACTGCAGGCACTGGTTTGGAAATTATGCCTTCGTTAACTGTCGATTCAGTAGCAAGACAATCCCATGCGCTGAGTATAAATGATATGGGCAATATCGTTGGTTGGTCAGAAGCTGATGTTGATGGTGTTCTGGTTGTACGCGCTTTTATGACTTCTGTGAATGCGGCTACTACCTTAGAAGAACTCCCAAATTTGGGGACTCGTGTAACCATAGCTAGAGATATTAACAATCAAGGGGTTATTGTGGGTTCTGCAAGACACAGTACCAATAGTAGCAGAACAGTGGCTTTTGTTTATGACTCTACTAATGACTCGGAATTAACACGCTTGCCATTTTTCGAAAGTCGTTTTGATAACGCTATCGCCAATGCCATTAATGATAGTGGCCAAATTGTTGGTCAGGCTTTGGTCTCGGTGCCAACCAGCGGAATTAATACTGGCTTTTTATATGAAAATAACGAGCTTAAAAACCTGAATAATTTAATCCCTTGCGACTCAGGATGGCGAATTGATAATGCAACTAATATTAATAATAACGGTGAAATTATCGGCCATGGCCTAAGAACAGAAGTGGTTGCTGGTGAAACCATAAATGAAGTTAGAGCTTTTAAATTAATGCCAACGGGCGGTACTATTGAAATTTGTGAAACTCCTGATGAAGGTAATAATTCAAGTGGTGGTAGTTTTAGTTGGTTGGTTTTAGGCTTGTTAGGTTTATTTGGTTTAAGACGACGCAAAATTGCTTAAACCAATCAAGAATAAGAAAAGCGGCAAAAGCCGCTTTTTTAATATCTTTTAAAGGGGCTTACATATTCGGGTAATTAGGGCCTCCAGCACCTTCCGGTACCACCCAGGTGATATTTTGCGAAGGATCTTTGATATCACAGGTTTTACAATGGACACAGTTTTGTGCATTAATCACAAAACTTGGGTTTTCACCGTTATCATCATAAACCACCTCATAAACACCAGCAGGACAGTAGCGCTGCGCAGGTTCATCAAATTTTTCTAAATTTGTCTGAACTGGAATTTCTAAGTCAACCAGTTTTAAATGAACCGGCTGATCTTCTTCATGGTTGGTATTGGAAATAAAAACCGAAGAAAGCTTATCGAAAGATAATTTACCGTCAGGTTTTGGATAGTCGATTTTCTGGCAGTCTTTAGCCAGTTTTAATTGTGCATGATCAGCCTGAGGATCGTTTAAAGTCCAGGGTAGTTTGCCATTAAAGATATTGATATCAATAAAGGTGTAGGCTGATCCCAGAATATTGCCCCACTTATGTTGTGCCGGGCCAAAATTACGCTGAGTGTGCAATTCCTTATAAGCCCAGGAGGCTTGGTAGTTTTCGCCATATTCGGTTAAGTCATCATTAGCTCTTTCGGCTTTTATAGCTGCTACCAGTGTTTCTGCTGCTATCATTCCTGATTTCATGGCGGTATGAGAGCCTTTGATTTTGGCAAAATTAAGGGTACCAGCATCATCACCAATCAATAAGCCTCCTGGGAATGACATTTTAGGTTGAGACTGCAAACCGCCTTTGGTAATGGCTCTGGCGCCATAAGAAATACGCTCGCCACCTTCTAGATATTGTTTGATAGTTACCTGATGTTTATAGCGCTGGAATTCGTCAAATGGGCTAAGATGAGGATTAGAGTAAGATAAATCAGTAATTAATCCCACGACCACCTGGTTATCTTCAATATGATATAAAAAACCACCACCTGCAGAACAAGACTCTGATAATGGCCAACCAGCTGTATGTATGACTAATCCTTTTTGATGCTGGTCGGCTGGGATTTTCCAAAGTTCTTTGATGCCGATGCCGTAGTGTTGCGGTTCCTTTCCTTTATCCAGCTCAAACTTCGCAATAAGCTCCTTGCCTAAATGGCCACGGCAACCTTCGGCAAATAAAGTGTATTTGGCATGCAGCTCCATGCCAGGCATATAGCCATCTTTAGGCTGACCATCGCGACCAATACCCATATCACCAGTGGCTATGCCTTTTACTGAACCATCATCGCTATAGAGTACTTCCGCTGCGGCAAAACCTGGAAATATTTCTACCCCTAAGTTTTCAGCTTGTTCCGCTAGCCAACGACATAAATTGCCTAGGCTAATAATATAATTGCCATGATTATGCATGGTTTTAGGGGCAAAGAAATTAGGGATCTTGGTGCTTTTCTGCTGGCTACGCAGTAGATGGATCTGATCGCCGGTTACTTTAGTATTCAGTGGAGCACCTTTTTCCTGCCAGTCAGGAATCAGCTCATTTAAAGCGGTAGGCTCAAAAACTGCACCTGATAAAATATGAGCGCCCACTTCAGAACCTTTTTCTACCACACAAACCATTAAGTCCTGGCCCGTTTCTTCTGCTAGTTGGCGCAGGCGAATGGCTGCTGACAATCCTGCCGGTCCAGCACCTACGATCACCACATCAAATTCCATAAATTCGCGTTCCACGAAACACCTCTTTAATGCTAATCAAATAATTATTTTAATACCCAAGCTACTGGAAAATACATGTTTCAGAGCTATCACCGTGTTTTCAGTACACGGCATGTTAATGCCGAAATATTAACATCTTTCAAATTAACATAACACAGTAATGGAAACACGGTGGAGCTCCCAAAGGGCAAGGCTGAAAAGCATTGAGACTTTGTTATTGATTTTGACAAGGGAATAACCATTATCTTCAATCAATGCCCAGTCTCAATGCCTTTTGTCACTTGCTGAAAATTTGCATTTTTCAGTAGCTTGGGTATAAGTGCCTGATTAAGCGTCAAATGTGCTTAAAATAGGCAAAAAAGAATCAAAAATAGCCTTTAACTATTGACCTTAAGGCTCGAAAAGGTCACCATTGCGGCCTATTTTACTAAAGTATAGTCGACTAGGTCGTCTATTTTGCCAAGAATTATACAGTGATAGGGTTTTTATGAAAATTCTAGTTGCCATTAAGCGTGTAATTGATGCGAATGTTAAGGTTCGTGTTAATACTGATAATACAGGCGTTGAAACAACAAACGTCAAAATGTCGATGAATCCCTTTTGCGAAATTGCAGTTGAAGAAGCTGTTCGCTTAAAAGAGCAGGGCGTAGCAACTGAAATCGTTGCGGTTTCTATTGGCCCGCAACAAGCTCAGGAAACTCTACGTACGGCGCTGGCTTTGGGCGCTGATAAAGCTATTTTAGTGAAGTCTGATGATGATTTGGAATCTTTGGCGGTGGCCAAAGTGCTTAAAAACATCGTGCAAAAAGAAGAGCCGCAAATAGTCTTATTGGGCAAGCAGTCAATTGACAGTGACAATAATCAAACTGGTCAAATGCTAGGTGCATTATTAGGCTGGGGCCAGGGCACTTTTGCTTCTGAAGTAAAAGTTGCTGATGGTAAAGCTCAGGTGACCCGTGAAATTGATGGTGGTTTACAAACGGTTGAATTAAGTCTGCCTGCAATCGTTACGACTGATTTGCGCTTGAATGAACCACGCTTTGCATCCTTGCCGAATATTATGAAAGCCAAGCGCAAACCACTTGAAGAAATTGCCGTTGCTGATTTAGGCGTTGATGTGGCTGCACGTACTGAAACTTTGAAAGTGACTAATCCTCCTGCGCGTTCTGAGGGCATCAAAGTCGAGTCTGTGGCTGAATTGGTGGATAAATTAAAAAATGAAGCGAAGGTGATCTAAATGACAACTTTAGTAATTGCAGAACATAATAACGAGCAAGCACAAGCTTCAACCTTTAATACTATTGCTGCTGCTAGCCAATTACCTGGTGATACAGTGGTTTTAGTGGCTGGTCATAATTGCCAAGCGGCTGCTGAGCAAGTTGCTAAAGCACAAGGAGTTAGCAAGGTCTTGGTAGCAGATGCAGATTATTATGTGCATCTTTTGGCTGAAGATTTAGAAAAGCTGGTAGTTTCTATGGCTGATGATTACAGTCATATTTTAGCGCCAGCTTCAACCTTTGGTAAAAACTTTGCCCCTCGTGTTGCCGCTATTTTGGATGTGCAGCAAATTTCAGATATCACCAAGATCGAGTCTGATGATACCTTTGAGCGTCCAGTTTACGCAGGTAATGCCATTGCTACGGTCAAATCAAATGATAGTAAGAAAGTGATTACGGTTCGTTCTACTGGCTTTGATGCGGTAGCTCAAGAAGGTGGTTCAGCAGCTATAGAAGTTATTGATTCAACAGGGCATGCTGATACCGCAAGTTATGTTGGCGAAGAGTTAACGGTTTCTGAGCGCCCTGAATTAACTTCGGCGAGAGTCATTGTTTCTGGTGGTCGCGGTATGGGGTCTGGTGAGAATTTTGCCATGTTGGAGACTTTAGCCGATAAATTAGGTGCTGCTGTTGGTGCTTCCCGTGCAGCAGTTGATGCAGGTTATGTACCAAATGATTATCAGGTGGGTCAAACGGGTAAAATTGTAGCTCCTGAGCTTTATATTGCGGTGGGTATTTCTGGTGCTATTCAGCACTTGGCAGGTATGAAAGATTCAAAAGTCATTGTAGCTATTAATAAGGATGAAGAAGCACCAATCTTCCAGGTGGCTGACTATGGTTTGGTGGCTGACTTGTTTAAAGTGATACCAGAGCTAAATGAAGCGCTTTAAAATTTGCCAGATATAAAAGAAAAGCCGAGTTATTGCTCGGCTTTTTTATGCGAACAGGAAATTATTTAATTTGATAACAAGGTTTATAATTTTTTTGTTCTAATTTCATTCGACCTTGCTCGATGAAGCTTCTTAGTAAAGCATCCATTGAGTCCATGATCTCTTGATCGCCTGTCAGCTGATAAGGTCCATGTTTGTCCACTTCGGCAATACCTTGTTCCTTAATATTACCTGAAACAATGCCGGAAAAAGCTTTACGCAAATTAGCGGCTAATAAATGTCCCGGTTGATTTTTACCTAGATCTAGCTCTGACATATTCTGATGGGTTGGTATAAATTCTTCCTGGAAATCCCAGTCAATTTCCAGTTGCCAGTTATAATGGTAAGCATCATGTGCTGATTTTCGATATTCTCT
Source organism: Kangiella sp. (assembly GCA_028284185.1). Taxonomy (GTDB): domain Bacteria; phylum Pseudomonadota; class Gammaproteobacteria; order Enterobacterales; family Kangiellaceae; genus Kangiella. Next base: position 15,156 of record JANQSG010000001.1, on the reverse strand, counting down.
TACTTGGGAAATGCCTTGTTGCATCGCTTTGGCTACGGCAATGGGGTTGTTAATGATAATCTGATATTTGCTTTGTGCTTCTTTGCCTAGTGTTTTACCAATAAACAGATCCATTTGTTCAAAATAAGCTTTAGATTCTTTAGGTCCGGTAAAGACTAATGGAAAAGGAATATTTTTGTTTTTAGGGTTAAGTAAAATACCTAAAATATAAAGGATTTCTTCTGCAGTTCCAGCGCCACCAGGAAAAACTACAAAACCATGACCTAAGCGGACAAATGCTTCAAGACGCTTTTCGATGTCTGGCATGATGATCAATTCATTAACAATTGGATTCGGTGATTCAGCCGCAATAATGCCAGGTTCGGTAATGCCTAGATACCGACCATTGCAAATGCGTTGTTTGGAATGGCCTACCAGTGCGCCTTTCATAGGCCCTTTCATGGCGCCAATGCCACAGCCGGTAATAATACTTAAAGCTCTCAGACCTAAGCGGTAACCCACATCTTTGGTGTATTTATACTCGTGATGTGGTATAGAGTGACCACCCCAACATACCACCATATTAGGATCTTCCCCGACTTGAAAAGCTTGAGCATTTCTTAAAATATGGAATATGGCATTGCTGATTCCGTTTTGGCTTCTAAAATCAATTCTGCTATTAAATTTCAGTTCTTGTTTTAAAAATACGATATCACGCAAAACACTAAAGACATGCTCGTGTAATCCTTGAATCATTTTGCCATCAACAAATGCTGATGCCGGGGCATTATAAATGCGTAATTTTAGGCCTTTATTTAACGGGATAATTTCCAGATCAAACTTATCAAGCTGACTGGTAACATGAGCAATATTGTCAGTAGCTTCGCCGCTATTTAAAACGGCTAAAATACATTTTTTAAGTAGAAAATAATTTTCACCATTGGTATCTTTATTTAAAAGGGATATTTCATCATTGGTTAAAAGTTCTAATCCTGATTGGGCGGTGATTTCTGCAGTAGCTATCCTATTGGTCATTAAAGCAAAGCGTTTATTATGATTAGCTAAATCTTATCATTCCTTAAAGTTAATCTATAGTAATTTATTAGGATTGACATCTTTGATTCAAGTTGTTGCCGGTTTTAACAATGCGGGCTCTTCCGGATTTGGCTACTTTAATTACCCGATGAAGGTTTTTATATCTGTTATGGCATAAGTAAAGGCTGCCATTTAAGTGTTCAGTAAAGCCTCTACCGTTAAAACTTAAATAGCTTTTACGTTGAAAAGCACTCCATTTAGCAGTTGCCAGGTTGGATTTTAATTTAAGTTGATATATTAAATTAACAGGGTTTTCTTTGCTGACAAGCTTTATTGAGCTCCAGTCACTACTACAAGCCGTGTCAGTTTTTTCACCACAAATCATCACTGCTTGATTTAATTTAATGGCGTTGCTTTTTGCAAGACTAATGATCTGAATAACACTGTTGCTATCTGCTATAACTTTTTGCTTTTCAATAAAATAATGAAGGCCGCTAATAGAGAAACTACTTATGATAGCTATAATTGCCGTGATAACGATAGTTTCAATTAAAGTAAATCCTTTATTCATTTTAGCTCCAACATCCATACTGAAGAACTAAATTATAATTAAAGCGCTGCTAAAAATAGAATCGATTTACACTCTATTGTTTGTGAGATATCTCTTAATACGATAGGGAAAATTTACTATTCGATACCTAACTTTTTGATTTTATAGCGAATAGTTCTAAAGCTTATGCCTAGTAACTTTGCCGCTTCTGTTCGGTTCCAGCGGGTTTGTTCTAGGGCCGTTTTAATTTCTTGCTTTTCTATTGCAGAAATATAGTCATCAAGGGGCATATGTCCTCTGGAGGATATAATGGAGCTGCTAGATTTATGTTGGGTGGCATTAGCCATGGATTCAGAGTCATCAAACAACAAGTCATTAATCTCTATTACATCACTTTCTGACAAATTGTTTGCTTTGGATATCAAATTATTAAGTTCTCGATAATTGAAAGGGTATTTATATTGTGTAAGTTTTTTGCGAGCTTTAGTGGATAAGCTTTTGTCTGGAGCAATTTTCTCCAGATAAAGATCAATTAAAAACCCCATATCTTCCCTACGCTGTTCTAAGTTTGGAATTTTCAAGGTTAATACGTTAAGCCTAAAGAATAGGTCTTCCCGTAACTCAAGACTGGTAACGTATTTCTCAAGATCTTTATCGGTACAAACTATCACTCTTACATCGATGATTCTTTCTTCGTTAGTTTCTCTGATATAAAGTGCTTTTGATTCTAAAACCTGCAGTAATTGTTTTTGAGTACTTTTAGAAAGTAGCTGGATATTGCTAATAATTAGGCTGCTTTTATGGGCTTGAATCAAGATATTATTTTCTTTGGAGCTGAATAGTAATGGCCCAACTTTTTCTGAGTCAATCGTACTGCAATCCAAGTAAACTTCTTGGTATTCACCTCGAGAGCTTTGAGTATGTACATATTTTGCGACCTTTTCCTTTTGAGTCCCTTTTGCTCCTTGAATGATAATAGGGGCATTTGATTTATGTACCTTTTCTAACTGGCTTCTGAATTGACAGATAATCTGACTATCACCATTTAGGAAGTCTATTGGTAAGCGCTGCTCAGAATTTGAGGTTTCAAGATTATAGTTAAAAGCATTTTGCAGCAGTTGACGTAATTGAACCAGCTCGATAGGTTTGGCTAAAAAATCGAAAGCCCCAAGTTTCATGGCGTTGACGGCTGTATCCGTATTACCAAAAGCTGTAATAACTGCTATCGGCATATGAGGTAATTCTTTATTGCAATATTCCACAATAGACAGACCATTACCATCAGGCAGTTTCATATCAGTGATGCAAAAATGATAGCTATTAGTCTGTAGATACTTCATGGCTTCTGCTATATCTTTAGCACAATCAACTTCTATATCCATTTGCACTAGACTCATGGCCAGCAGATGGCGAATATCTGCTTCGTCATCAATGATCAATATTTTGGGATTAGCTATGGGTGTTTTCATAATAATTAGGGTCAAAAACTATCCGGAAACATGCACCACCGAAGGCAATAGGGATACAGTCTAGTTGAGCTCCATTGGCTTCACACAATTCTTTTGAGATATAAAGCCCCAGACCGGTTCCATCATGGTCGGTGGTATAAAAAGGTTCAAAGATTTTTTCGATATCATTAACAGAAATTCCAGTACCATCGTCAATAATGTCAAGGAAAGTTTGATTGGTTTTAGGGTCCTGATTGGCAGAAATATTAATTGTATATTTTTTAGTATTAATGAAACTGTACTTTAAGCCATTATCAAATAAGTTGGATAATACTTGCTTTAGTTGGCCTTGATCAAAGTTTACCTTGAGCTCTTCAGAGATGGGATTAACAAAAAATTCAGCGTTGTAACTTAGCCCCTGTTTGAACTCATGAATAAAACTTTGTAAAAAACGGTTTAGTAACAATTTTTGACGAATAGGAGCTTTTCGTTTGGAAACCATCTGCACGTTTTCAATAATATTATTAATTCTTTTGGACTGTCGTTGAATAATTTTAAGTAAGTCCTTTTCTTGCTGGCTGGTACCCTCTAATTCATCAAACATCTGACTAGCTTGATTAATGGCGCTTAAGGGGTTACGAATTTCATGCGCGATACTGGCAGTCAGTTGGCCTAAAGACGCCAGCTTTGCCTGTTGAATGCGTTTGGAAATTTTTGCGTAATCTTCCAGCGTGATAAGAATTTTATTGTCATTGGCCAATTTTACGAACTTGGGTAGTAAGCGTGGACCTGAGACTGAGGTTTTTACGATGGTTCCTTCGTGTTCATTAGACTGCATTTCAAAAATTTGCTGGTACAGCTCAGGCGCTATTAATTTTAGGTTCTGACCAATGGGGCTGGTCGGATTGCCAAGATAGTACCAGGCAACTTTATTGATATAGAGGGTAGTACCATCTTCAGTAATGACGATAAAGCCTCGTTTTATGTTATTAATGATTTTGCCATTCAGTTGATGCATATCATTAATTAGGTAGCTATTTTCTATAGCTTCTGATTCATAATTAGTTAATCTTCGAGCCAGAATATTTCCTAATAAGGATACGGTTAGAATGGCAAAGGCCTGCAACGATAGTTCCAGGTAATTATCACTATGCAAGCCTTTGTTTTTAAACCAACTGATTAGAAATAAAAAGGCAGCAGCTGAAACACCGTAAAGTAAAGCCCATCGGTGACGTAGTAGCAATAATGCAAAGATAGACACCAGCGCCATTAAAACCGCAAAAGCAGAGGTATCTTTGGAGCCAAAAAAGGCTAATGCAACTAAAAAAGCAATATCAATGGTAGGTTGTATGAACGACATGAGCCAAAATCGCTGCTCGGCCAATGCGATAAACAATAAGAGCGTCGCTACGATCATGTAACTTATAGCTATCGAATTATAGAGTTGCGGATTGTTAAATTCAGTTTTGGTCTGGAAGATAAAAGGACTGATTAATAAGAAAAAGGCAATAACTACTCTTAACAAGCTGTAGTAGCGTAAAAACTGCCAACCTAATTCAATTTTTTTATGGCTATCAGACACTGAAGTTTGGCCCAATTTGATGATTATCCTTTGTCCCTGATTATGAGATTAATTATATCTGCTGAGCTTTTCAAGGATTATCGGGATAACTCATTGAAAAAATTTAAAAATGTTGGACAATAAACAAAAAACTAATGGATTGTGTCCATGCGAATTGCTATTGCGCAAAATAACTATATTGTTGGTGATATTCATCATAATCTAGCCCTGATAAAGGCTTCTTTGCAACAGGCCGAACAAGCTAATGCTGATCTATTGGTATTATCTGAGTTGGCGTTATCTGCTTATCCACCTGAAGATTTGCTCTTGCGTTCCGATCTCTATCAATTAATTGAGGATGCTTTAGCTGAGTTGTGCCAAGTGGCTTCACCGGTCACTTTAGTTGTCGGGCATCCTGAGAAAATTGAGGATAAGATTTTTAACAGCGCCAGCATTATCAGCAATGGTATTATTCTTGAACGTTACCGCAAGCAACTATTACCCAATTATTCGGTTTTTGATGAAAAGCGTTATTTTACACCAGGTAATGAAAACTGTGTGATTACCATTAAGGGAGTTAATATTGGCGTGGTTATCTGTGAAGATCTCTGGTTTCCCGAACCTACTGCTAACTGTAAGGTTGCTGGTGCTGAGATTATCGTCAGTCCTAATGCTTCGCCTTATTATTTTGGTAAAGGCCATAGACGCGAAGCCGAAGTTGGTGCGCGCGCTAAAGAAAACAATATCCCAGTGTTGTATGTGAATCAAATTGGTGGTCAAGATGAACTGCTATTCGATGGCGCTTCGATTGCTTATGCTGCCAATGGCGAAGCAATTTTTACCGCTAATGAGTTTGCTGAGGATTTTGTGGTATTTGAATTTGATCCTGCAACTAATCAGATTAGCACTGATAGACAAGATTCGGTACAACTCGATGGTGAAGCGGAAATTTGGCAGGCTTTGGTCTTAGGGACTCGTGATTATATCCATAAAAATGGTATGACAGGGGCCCTGCTGGGCTTATCAGGTGGTATTGATTCGGCGGTGACTTTGGCGATTGCAGTGGATGCTTTGGGCGCGGAAAACGTCAATGCGGTGATGATGCCATTTAAATATACCGCCAGCATCAGTATCGAGGACGCCAGGGCTGAAGCTGAAGCGCTGGGGATTGAATTTGATATTATCTCTATTGAGCCAATGTATCATGCATTTATGGCGCAGCTCGAGGATAAATTTAAAGGCACTGAGCCGAATGTTACCGAACAAAACATTCAAGCGCGTGCTCGTGGTACTTTGCTGATGGCCTTATCTAATAAATTTGGTCGTATTGTGCTAACTACTGGCAATAAGTCGGAAGTGGCAGTGGGTTATTGTACCTTGTATGGTGATATGTGTGGCGGCTTTAATCCGCTAAAAGACGTACCTAAAACCATAGTTTATAAGCTGGCCGAATATCGTAATAGCATATCACCTGTGATCCCTGAAAGGGTCATTACTCGAGCGCCGTCTGCGGAACTGGCACCCGATCAAAAAGATGAAGATAATTTACCGCCTTATGAAATGCTTGATCCGATTTTGAAGGCCTATGTGGAAGAAGATAAATCAATCGCGGAAATTGTTGCGCTAGGCTTTGATGAAGCGGTGGTGCGGCGTGTGATATGGTTGGTGGATGCTAATGAGCATAAACGACGTCAATCGGCACCTGGTGTTCGCATCAGCCCACGTGCTTTTGGTCGTGATAGACGCTATCCGATTACTTCCGGTTACGGCCGACAATTTAATAAATAGAGAGTCGATATGAAAAAAATAGAAGCCATTATCAAACCATTTAAGTTGGATGATATTCGCGAAGCGTTAACGGAGTTGGGCGTTAACGGTATGACGGTAACTGAAGTAAAAGGTTTTGGTCGGCAAAAAGGTCATACAGAGCTTTATCGTGGCGCTGAATATATGGTGGATTTTCTGCCTAAGGCCAAAGTGGAAGTGATCGTGAATGATGAGCTTGTGGAAAAGAGTGTTGAAGCCATTGTCGAAATCGCGCGTACCGGCAAAATTGGTGACGGTAAGATTTTTGTTACCAATATCGAGCGAGCGGTGCGTATTCGTACCGGCGAAGAGGGCAGTGACGCGATTTAGTAAATAAAAAGTATACATCTTTTACCTTTCTATTTTTGCGCACATTATATTGTTATATCGGTTTTAGCATATTTCTTTATAATAAATCTAAAAAAAGGCACTTAATTAAGCGCCTTTTCTATGGATAGCAAATTTTAAAATTCCGCCAAATTATAGTCAGGATAATTCAATAACAATACGCGACGATATTGTTCTGCTAATTCTGGGATATCCAACAATTTATAGGAATTAATTAGGATTTCTAAAGCTTGTGGTACAGCCGTTGATTTAGGATAAGCTTCTACAATATATTTCGCACGATTGGCTGCACCGACATAGCTATCTCGATCCATATAAAAACGCGCTATATGCAGTTCGTGTTGCGCCAACAGGTTTTTCACCTGAATCATACGCTGGCGAGCATCTGGCGCATATTGGCTATCGGGGTAAACCTGCACTAGTGATTTAAAGCTATCGAATGCGGCTTTTAAATTTGAGGTGTCGCGTTTATGCATATCGGCACTGAGTAAGTCTTTTAAGAACCCTTTTTCTTCCTCAAAATACATCACGCCCTTCATGTAATACACATAATCCAGGCTTTTATGCTGGGGGTGCTGACGAATAAAGCGATCCGCTTGAGTTTGTCCGGATTCGAATTCACCTTTTTTGAAATAAGCAAAAATCAAATCGAGTTTTACTTGTTCGGAAATACGACCAAAAGGATAGCGCGTATCAATTTCTTCCAGTAATTCAATGGCTCTGGCATAGTTACCGCCATTCAAGGCACTTTTCGCTTTGCTGGTTAATTCCTGGGCGGTTAAAGACTCTACTTCCGTCTTTTCATCGGCATCGGGAGTTGAGGAACAGCCAACAAGGCCAAAGCCAATCACGGCTAATAAAATAAGTAATTGTTTTTGCATATTAATTTTCTGTTTATATAAGAGCCTGATACAATGTGGCTCATTCTAACCGAGCCGGGCAGCCACGCCAATCTTTTTACGTGAATTTACAATGGCTGCTAGGCGAGATTAAGCATTGATGAGTTGATATTTGTACGAATCTAACAACATGAATACTCAAACCGTAGCTATCAGACACACATTCGACGAAAAAGTTTACGGGCTTCGACTGGATTTTGCTCTGGCGCAGGAATTTCCGGACTATTCCCGTGCTCGTATTCAGGATTGGATTAAAAAAGGTTTTGTGTTGGTTAATGGACAAGAGGTCACTTCGCCTAAAAGCAAATTGGAAGGTCTTGAGTCAATTGAAATCAATGCCATTATTGAAGTGCAAGGCGAATGGAAGCCACAAGCCATAGAGTTGGATATTACCTATGAAGATGATGATTTATTGGTGATTAATAAGCCTGCTGGATTAGTTGTTCATCCAGGAGCTGGTAATAAAGATGGCACCCTGGTTAATGCCTTATTACATCATGCCCCTGAATTGGCCAATTTACCGCGTGCTGGCATTATTCATCGCCTGGACAAGGAAACTACGGGTTTATTGGTCGTAGCCAAAACCATTGCTGCACATACGGATTTGGTGGAGCAGTTGCAAAATCGTGCTTTTACCCGGGAATATGATGCAGTGACCAATCGAGTGATGGTTTCAGGTAGCACCGTTGATGCGCCCATTGGCCGCCATCCAACGAAAAGAACTTCTATGGCGGTGACGCCCGAAGGCAAAAGAGCCATTACTCATTATCGCATCGTTGAGAAATTTCTGGACCATAGTCATATTAAATTGCGCTTGGAAACGGGGCGCACCCATCAGATCCGAGTGCATATGGCGCATTTAAAGTTTCCGCTGATTGGTGATCCGCTTTATGGCGGCCGTTTTAGAACGCCAACTCGAATTACTGAAGAACTGCGCCAAACCATTGCTACCTTCAAACGTCAGGCTCTACACGCCAGTTTGTTAGGTTTAAAACATCCCGCCACTGGCGAATATATCGAATGGCGAGCACCATTGCCAAATGATATGAATCAATTGTTGATTGAATTGCGTAAAAATAAAGTGCACTTTGAGAGCTAAGACTAAACGAAAATGTCAGCAAATTCGATAACTCTTATCAAGCCCAATTGGCCTGCACCAGCCAGCATAAAAGCTTTTTGTAGCACTCGTTCAGGTGGTATTAGTCAGCAACCCTTTGCGGGCCTGAATTTAGCTTTGCATGTTAATGACAATAAGGCATCAGTAGAAAAAAATCGTCAGTTATTACAAGAAGTTAGCAGGCACCCGCAAGCACCACACTGGCTTACTCAAACTCATTCAGAGCGTGTTATCAGATACGATCAGAAAACTATCGGCGCCGATGCCGATGGCGTTTATTCTTATGATTTTCAAGAAGTCTGTGTGGTCATGACTGCGGATTGCCTACCAGTTTTACTTTGTTCCAAAAAAGCTGATTTTGTAGCTGCGGTTCATGCTGGTTGGCGAGGATTGGCTAGCGGAATTTTAATAAGAAGCATTAAGCAATATGCTAAAACGGAGCAGCTAATGGCTTGGATTGGGCCAGCTATTAGCCAAAAACATTTTGAAGTGGGGCAGGATGTTTTTGATGCTTTTTGTAATGCTAATCCACCGTTCAGTAAATTCTTTGCTGTAAAACCTACTGGTAAATACCTTGCTGATTTGGCCGGAATTGCAGAAGCTCAGTTAACCGGATTAGGGATAGAAGTTTATCAAAGTGATTTATGCACTTATACTGACTCTGAGCAGTTTTTTTCCTATCGTCGCGATGGTCAAACAGGGCGTATGGCGACTATGATTTGGTTTGATGGATCAGTAAAGGAACAAACAAAATGACGCCATCAATCATGGTTTGGTGCCTTATTTTCATCATAGTATTGGCACTTCTGGCCGATCTTAATCGTACTGGCAAGCTTTATAACCATGTGGATTGGGGTTCCAGTTTTCTCAATAAAATTGATGGCGTTTTCAGGTATTATTGCCTGAGTTTTCATAACCTTGAATTTCAAAGCCTGGATAAAAGCAGTCAGCAATTTCATTTGCCCTCGAAAGACGGTGCACTGGTAATATCCAATCATTTATCGGGTATAGATCCTTTCTTTTTAATTGCTGCCTGTGATCGGCCAATCCGCTTTATGATTGCCAAAGAAGAGTATGAGCGCTGGTATCTAAAGTGGTTGTTTAAAGGCGCGGGTTGTATTCCGGTGGATAGAACTGGTCGTGCTGACATTGCTTTTCGTCAGGCTAAGAGGGCTTTGCATAAAGGGGAAATTATTGCCTTGTTTCCACATGGTAAAATTCACCTTGATCATGAGCAGCCTTATCGAGTGAAACCTGGCATAAAAAAGCTGGCTGAGCTTTCTAAAGTGCCTATTTTTGTAGCGCGTTTAACTGGAGTTAGAGGTCAGGGCAGTGTCTTTGCACCTTTATTCTTGCGTTCAAATTCTAAAGTAATTCAGCATCCTAATTTGTCTTATGAATACTTTTCTGAAGATGACAGCCTGCTCAGGCTAGGTGAGTTATTATTAGGGCATCGAAAAACTTTATAGTTGATAAAAATCAATCTCAATCGTTTCAACTCTTGAAATAGATCAAACAAACCACATTATTTAGTCATGTTAAAAATATCTGAGCTATTAGCTTAGGAAAATGTGGAGGTCTGTTTTATGAGAATGGACAAACTAACCAGTAAATTTCAAAATGCCCTTGCTGATGCGCAATCCTTAGCGGTGGGCAATGATCATCAATTTATTGAGCCAGTACATTTGCTATTGGCCATGCTCAATCAAACGGGTAACAGTGTTACTGGAATTTTATCGCAAATTGGTGTGCATTCAGCTCAACTCAGGCAAACTCTTGAACAGGAAAAGACTAAACTGCCGCAGGTTAGCGGCACTGCGGGTGAGGTTCATGTGTCACAAAGTTTGGGCGCTTTGCTCAATGTATGTGACAAACTATCGCAACAGCGAAATGATCAGTTTATTTCGTCAGAGCTATTTTTATTGGCAGCGCTTGGCGATAAAACTTTAGGCAAGTTATTAAAAGAACAGGGCGTTACCACGCAAATGGTGGAAGAAGCCATTAATCAAATTCGTGGCGGCCAAAATGTCAATGATCCTAATGCTGAAGATAATCGTCAAGCACTGGATAAATACACCATTGATCTAACTGAGCGTGCAGAAAGTGGCAAGTTGGATCCGGTGATTGGACGCGATGATGAAATCCGCCGCTGTATTCAAGTGCTGCAAAGACGCAGTAAAAATAATCCGGTATTAATCGGCGCTCCTGGTGTGGGTAAAACCGCTATTATTGAAGGTTTGGCCCAGCGTATTGTGAATGGTGAAGTGCCTGAAGGGATTAAAAACAAACGTGTGCTTTCACTGGATATGGGGGCTTTAATTGCTGGTGCTAAATTTCGTGGTGAATTTGAAGAACGCTTAAAAGCCGTACTTAAAGATTTATCGAAACAAGAAGGCCAAACCATCTTATTTATTGATGAACTACATACTATGGTTGGTGCCGGTAAAGCTGAAGGTGCCATGGATGCCGGCAACATGTTAAAGCCTGCTTTAGCACGTGGTGAGTTGCATTGTGTGGGTGCCACTACTTTAGATGAATATCGTCAATATGTGGAAAAAGATGCAGCACTTGAACGTCGATTCCAAAAAGTGTTGGTGGATGAGCCGAATACCGAAGATACCATTGCTATTTTACGTGGCCTGAAAGAACGTTACGAAGTGCATCATGGAGTGGAAATTACTGATCCAGCGATTGTTGCAGCAACGACCTTATCACAGCGTTATATTACTGATCGTCAATTACCTGATAAGGCCATTGATTTAATTGACGAAGCGGCGAGTCGTATTCGGATGGAAATTGATTCCAAACCGGAAGTGATGGATAAACTAGATCGACGTTTGATCCAGCTAAAAATTCAACGTGAGGCTTTGAAAAAAGAAACCGATGATAGTTCCAAACAGCGTTTGCAGGATTTGCAAGCCAGTATTGCAGAATTGGAAAAAGAGTATGCTGAGTTGAATGAAGTTTGGATGGCGGAAAAGGCAGCGGTGCATGGTACTCAAAATATCAAGGCAGAATTAGATAAGGTGCGCACCGATTTGGAAGCGGCGCAGCGGGCTGGTGATTTGACTAAAATGTCTGAGTTGCAATACGGTTTGATACCTGAGTTGGAAGCAAAGTTAGCGTCAGCAGATGACTCCAAAGAACTCGAAATGCAGCTACTTCGGAATAAAGTGACCGATCAGGAAATTGCTGAAGTAGTAGCGAAATGGACAGGAATACCAGTTTCAAAAATGTTGCAGGGTGAAAAAGATAAACTGCTGCAAATGGAATCTTACCTGCACCAAAGAGTCATTGGTCAGGATGAAGCTGTGGTAGCAGTTTCCAATGCGGTCAGACGTTCCCGTGCAGGCTTATCCGATCCTAACCGACCTAATGGTTCTTTCTTGTTTTTAGGGCCAACCGGTGTGGGTAAAACCGAATTGTGTAAATCATTAGCGGAATTTTTATTTGATACTGAAGATGCCATGGTTCGAATCGATATGTCCGAGTTTATGGAAAAGCATGCAGTGGCACGATTGATAGGTGCGCCTCCTGGTTATGTGGGCTACGAAGAGGGTGGTTATTTAACCGAAGCGGTCAGACGTAAACCTTATTCAGTAGTGTTATTTGATGAAGTTGAAAAAGCGCATGCAGATGTTTTTAATGTATTGCTGCAAGTCTTAGAGGATGGGCGCTTAACCGATAGCCAGGGACGTACCGTTGATTTTAGAAATACGGTGGTAGTGATGACTTCGAACTTGGGATCGGATCTGATTCAAAACTTTAATCCTGATTCCTCTGAAACCAACTTAAAATCACAATTGATGGAAATGGTTGGCAGTTTTTTTCGCCCCGAATTTATCAATCGAATTGATGAAACGGTGGTCTTCCATAGTCTTGATAAGGATGCGGTAAAACAAATAGCTAAAATTCAATTGGCGAACTTGAATAAACGGTTAGCTGAAATAGATTTATCCATTGAGTTTGCTCAAGCTGCTATGGATTATTTAGCGGATGTTGGTTTTGATCCGGTTTATGGGGCAAGACCATTGAAACGTGCTCTCCAAACTTATATAGAAAACCCCTTGGCGCAAAAAATTCTGCAAGGTGATTTTATTAAAGGGCAAACTATTAAAGTTAGTTTAAAAGATAAGCAGTTATTTTTTTTTCAGCGAATAATAAAAAGCGAGCTTTAAGCTCGCTTTTTAAATTGGTCGTTTTATTTATTTGCAATACCTGGCTACGTTATCTTTCGCCTGTTGAATTCGTTCCGCTCGTTCTTCATCGTTAAGAAAAACTTCTTCACCTGCTTCATTTTTATATTTAATCCGATTCTTGCCTTGTAGGGTTTCCAGATTGGATTTTGAGATCTCACAATTCTTTTTTTCAATCTCTTGATTTTTACGTGCTACATCTTGTACCGAAGAATTTGCAGAAATTTCTTCCTTACTAATCTTAGCGGAGCTGCTTGTGCTTTTTGGAATGGATGGGGTTACTTTTTTATCATTTCGCTTATAGCGAATGATTTGATATTTAATATCGCCTTCAGGACGATTTTGTGTGTATTTGACATTGCCTTTAGCATCAACCCATTTATAAATAATTTCGGTTTCACTCAAAGCGCTAAAGCTCAAAAATAAAGCTAATATTGAGCTGGCTACTAAGGCAAAAGTTTTTACATTAAACATAGAGCTTTCCTGTTACTGCTAATATCAATCAGAATTTAATCAACCCAACCTTAATAATGCCTGAATGAAGCGCCAACAACAACAAAAAGTTATGGCAAAGCTTTTGCTTCATCAAGAAGCTGTAAATGATTTTTCCTGGCAAAATCAATGATTTGGTTAAAAAGATTGGGGTGTTTTGTACTCAGTTCTGAATCAACAATAACGCATTTTACACCATCAATTACAGCAGGGCGTAGCAGGGGAGAGTAGATCATACGGCGGTTTCTAAAACTACATAGGTTGCCACACATACGCTCAGCCCAGTCGCTAGGACGAAATTTATTACCGTTTTCGGTTAAGCCTTTGATGATATAGCGCTTCGCTTCGCTAGATTCAGTCATGCTGTTGTTTTTTTATAAGGTTGCGGCTATCTTGCCAGAAATCCTCTAACTGTCAATCTGCCAGAGCTGAAAATCCAATATGCCACTAATTTTCACTGAATGAAAGTTCTTCTCTACCAATTGAGGAATGTGATACTCTATTGATATCAATATTATAGCTAAAAAAATTAGAGTCTTTTATGAAAATGCGCCAACGCTTTTCATCGCACCGAGGAATTTACCTACTGCCCAATCTATTGACGACAGCGGGTTTGTTCGCAGGTTTTTATGCTGTGGTTGCTTCCATGCAGGGGAGCTTTGAACATGCGGCAATAGGGATCTTTGTGGCCATGATTATGGATGGACTTGATGGTCGCATGGCACGTATCACCAATACCCAAACCGATTTTGGTGCTGAGTATGATTCAATGGCTGATATGGTCTCATTTGGCATTGCTCCAGCCCTGGTAACCTATAATTGGGCATTATCGGGTTTGGGAAAATTTGGCTGGCTGGCCACTTTTGTCTATGTCGTAGCAGCAGCTTTGAGATTGGCACGCTTTAATACCCAGGTTGAAACGGCAGATAAGCGTTATTTTCAGGGATTGGCAAGCCCATCTGCAGCAGCCATTCTTGCTGGGCTCGTATGGTTGGGTACTGACTATAACTGGGAGATTAAACCCTACGGTCTTTATATCGGCCTTTTGACGATCACAGTAGGTTTGTTAATGGTTAGTAATTTCCGCTATTCCAGTTTCAAAGAAGTGAACTGGAAAAACAAAATCCCATTCGTGGGCATTATTGCTATGGTGATAATCTTTATTTTGATCGCCTCAGAACCTGCTTTGATCTTGTTTTCTGCATTTTCTTTATATGCCATTTCAGGGCCTATCATGACTCTATGGCGTTTAAAGGATATTCGGGAAGAGCGTGAGATACGAAAAAAACAACTGGCAACGTCAGATAAAGAAGATATCGTGAAAAAGCAAGATTGATTAAAATTTGAATTATTAATTACTTGTCAAGCCCAACCTATTAGTTTTTCTAATCAATTGAAGGGCTTCTGTACAAAAAATGATCTGCAAAAAACTGCCTGCTTGCCTGGTTTGAAAAAACTAACTAAAAAGTCGAAAAAACGCTTGCTAGTAACCCAAAACTCCCTATAATGCGCACCACTTTCTAGGCATAGCCAGGAAAAATCGGTCGAAGATAAACAAATCGCTAATTTCCATAAAAAAATTATCGAAAATCGTTGACAGATATTAGGGGCGATATATAATGTGCGCCCTTGCTTACGGAGCGAGTTCTTCGTGGGCGTGTTCTTTAACAGATTATAAGACAATTTGTGTGGGCACTTGTTGGATGATGCGTCGCATTATTCGAT
>JANQSG010000032.1 GCA_028284185.1 Kangiella sp. | reverse complement strand
CAAACCGCATAATCTGTTAGTTCAAACCTGAATTGGCTATAAAACTGAAATTAAAACCACAACTTTTATTCTCTATACGATGCCTGTCCTTGATTGTTTTATCTCGTTAAAAAATCACCTCAAAATCGTTGGTTTTATTGATGTGGACGGTTGGTCAGGACATCAGGACAAATTGGGGTGTACGTGTGGACAGGACACACCTTGATTAGTTTTCTTGATTAGTTTTCTTGATTAATTTTATTAATCATTTACCGATAATAATCAAAACTAGAATTGGTGAAAATAATGCCAAAAGAGAGAAAGTAAGAACTAAAGCCATTGTTAATTTTTCTCTTGGTTTGTCGATTTTCTCAAATTCCATAATGATTTTATCAATACCTATTTCAGCTACCTTATTTCGCAAATGGTATTCATAACCGAAAACCACAACAAAGTTAAGAATTAACATCCAACCCGAAAATTCAAAATTAAATAATTTAGCTAAAATAAAAAGCAAAGCTATTAATAATATTCCTAACGGAAAAACCACTCCGAAAATCCCAGCCCTAAGAGGATTTCTCATTTTTACAAAGAGTTGCCACTTATAGTTTTTGTATATCAAATACCGTATTAGTTTATTCATGGCTCGTATTTAGGCCCCATAAAAATTGGTTTAGCCCCTTTTTGAAGTCGCTCCTGCTCTGTTCGAGCAAATGTATTAAACGAATCTCGAACAAGCTTGCCTGAATCGTTCAAAAAACGTCCCGAATAGTCAACCGTCATTGCTGCCCCTGTTCCTATTGCACCACCAATTTCTGCACCTGCTGCATCAACTACAAAGTAACCAAGTGCTAAACCAGCACCTGGTGGCCCACCAAATGCTCCAACATAACCTGCTGCAATATCGATTGACGAAGAACCAATAGAGGATAATCTACCTACATTTGGATTATCCCAATTTTTATAAATATCGTACACAGATAGGGCTGTACCAATGTAAAACAATTTTCGTGATGCTTCATCAAGCAATTCACCAGTAGCGTTGACATAATTACCTGCCCTAATAGCAGCTATCCTGCCACCAGTTGCACCATTACCACCCCAACCACCTCTGTACCACTGGCCATTCTTACCTTGCCAGCTAATATAAGGAGGGACTAAATAATGTTGTGACAATGACATACCATGAGATGCAATTCCAAATAAAAATGAGGCTTCTGCTAAGTTTATTTCACCATCTCTAACTATCCCATGCTTACCAAAGTTATCTCGAATAAAGTTACCAGATTGCGTTGGATTATAAACTCCAGTCCCAAATGAAATGTTATTAGCAGCATGATTCTCTGTATCAGAAACATCACTACTATTATTAATATACCGAGCTCTCTGAGCCCCCAAGCCATTAGAAAAAGCAGTGGCTATACCATCAGTAAATTTACTCTTTCTCTTTTCCTTCTTAGTCTTCTTATTCTGCCCACCACAGCCACCGTCTTCACTGTCATCAGGACTTTCACACATGTAACCTGTCGGATCAGTTCCTGAAAGCGGATTATTCTGAATATAGCTGTATGGATTAATAGCCTGGCTACTCGTTCCTTGTATGAATGGATCAACTGACAAGAACCGGCCTGTGTTAAAATCATACACTCGGCCATTCATATGAATCAGCTCGAAGTTGTCAATGTGCTCATGGCCGGTGAAGCCACGCTTGGTCAGGTCGGTATCGTTCGTGTTTAATGTGCTGGCATTTTGATCTTCTTCAAAGTTCAATGCCGGATCAGTCATCTTCGACCAATCAACCCCATCTCGGGGTTTTCCGAATGCATCATAACCTTTCGTCGCAACAATTGCACCATCCTCATCCAAAATCTGCGTGGTCGAGCCCAATCGGTCTTTTTGCAGGAAGGCTTTGGTGAAGCGCACATAAGGTGCTTTGCGCGTGACTGTGAGGTAATCACTGACATGGATCTTAACGATGTTTTCATTGGTGGCATCATTGCGGATAAACTCAAAGTCACTGCCACCATAATACGTGCTTTCAATGTTGCGCTGGTTAGCCTGATCGGTGGATTCCTCAATCCTCAAGTAACGCATG
>JANQSG010000008.1 GCA_028284185.1 Kangiella sp. | reverse complement strand
GACCATTTAGGCCGAGCTGAGCGGATTACCAACCAATCCAAAGCTACCGTTTGGCGCGCCAACAATAATGACTTTGACCGTACCGTTGCTCAAAACTCCATTGGTGGTTATAACTTCGGCTTCCCGGGTCAATACTGGGACCAGGAAACCGGGCTTTACTACAACTACTTCCGCGACTATGACCCTAAAACTGGGCGATATATCCAAAGCGATCCGATAGGCTTAGCTGCTGGCGTGAATACTTATGCCTATGTTGGGGCTAATCCTATCAACTGGTTTGATCCATATGGATTAGATAAATGTTCTTGTCAAAATGGCCAAAATCATGGCTCTAATAATGGATATATCAATCAAAGAACAATCTCTAATCCAAGCGGAAGCCCTCAAATGGGGCCTTTGACTCGAACTCAGGCGAATAATTTGAATCGAATAGCAACTCAAGATGCCCAGTTACGTTTCAGTGGATACTCTACAGTAGCTGGAGCTGCAGTCGGAGCGGGCTTATCTGCAAGTGGTGTTTCAGGGGGAACATCAGCTGTTGTAGGCGTTGGTGTTGCTGGCCTTTCTCTGCTTGCTGGTGCTTTTATAAGCAATACGCCTTATCAAGCTGGATATACATACCTTGATATACAAAGAACACATGATGGTCATTCTTATACGACAAGGTATGTGTATAACAATGATAATAAATTAGTCGATACAATCATAAAGACTGAAGGAGCTTGCTCTATCAAGTAGGAGTGTATTGTATGAAAAATATTCTTTTTTATTTTGTTGGTGTTTTATTATTGTGGTTAGTAATATGGAATTTTCGTATTGTAACCGACCCTAGTGAAGAGTTAGCAAGAACTGTAGCCTCTGATTGGTATTGGGATTGGAAGGTAGATCTTTTATTGTGGAGAGGTGCGGATCCTAATTATAAAGACGGGCAGGTTTATGAGGCGATGTTAATGTTTAAGCATTATGGACTGATTGAGAGGTTTGGTAACCGAATTCCAGATGATAAAACTCAAGAAATGTATGTGCTGTCAAAAAAATATGTAACTTCTAAGGAAATAGATGAAAGATTAAGAAAATCTTTAAGGATAAAAGATAAGTAATTAGCAAATGCGGGTTGGGGAGAGTAATTGAACCCCAACGTTTGGCTAAAGTAGAAAAATTAAAACCAAAGGATGGCTGCTTCAAACCTTGCCTTATAAAAGTAAACTTCTCAGGGCAAGGTTTTGAATCAGCGCCCCATAAAGCCTGTGGCTTTATGGGCTTTACTTCGTAAAGTTTGGTTTTCATTTAATAACGTTAGGAGCAAGGTTTTCAAGTTTACTCATCAAGATTTGTACGACAGTGATGTTGTTTCAAGCATTTTCTGGTGGTTGTGGATAGAGACTATTCGCGCTTTCAATAGTAATTATTTTGCAGGGGCTTGTTCCCGACAGCCCCTGCACTTCCGCCATCCCTGGCGGTCGTACGACGAGGCAGGGCAACTCATCGCCGAATATGCGCTGACGGGTAAAATCTGGAAGGAGTATATTTATTTGCATGGTCAAGTGATAGGCTATGCTCGAAATGGTGTTCTGTACTATGTGCATAATGACCACTTAGGCCGAGCTGAGCGGATTACCAACCAATCCAAAGCTACCGTTTGGCGTGCCAACAATAATGACTTTGACCGTACTGTTGCTCAAAACTCCATTGGTGGTTATAACCTCGGCTTCCCGGGTCAATACTGGGACCAGGAAACGGGGCTTTACTACAACTACTTCCGCGACTATGACCCTAAAACTGGGCGATATATCCAAAGCGATCCAATAGGTTTAGCTGCTGGCGTAAATACTTATGCCTATGTTGGTGCTAATCCTATTAATTGGTTTGATCCTTTAGGGTTAAGGCAATGCCGTTGTGATACAGGTGTAAGTAACCCGCCAGCTGGTACTGTAGTAAACAATCATGATGGAACTTCCACTGTGTATAGAGGTGCAGGATATCATGGTTCTCCAACACTAACAGGTGTAACAGGCCTACCAGGTCGTCCACTTGGACCATTAAGTGCTGCAACCGCGAATGACTTAACATCGATAGCTCGGACGAATGCAGAAAATCAAAGGTTGCAAGACCAAGCTGTATTAGGAACTGTTTTGGGTGTTGCAACACTTGGACAAAGTGCTGTATGGGGAGGTGGAGCATTAGCTTTGACCACTGCTGTAGGTTTTACCCCCTTAGATTATAAAACTTACACTGCGGGGAACTCTATTGTTCAATTTCATTATTCTCATGTTGGACATAACTATACGATCACAAGAGAGTACGATGCAGATGGTAATTTGGTGAGAGAGGATTTAACTGGTTCTCCGGGGTGTAGATAATGAAAATTTTTAAAAGAGCTTTACTGTATTTTTTCTGTTTAGCATTAATATTGTTGTTTTTTCAGAGAGAGCTTTTTTTAAACCCTGATAAAGCACTGTGGGAAATGGCTAGTATCTCAAATGAGAAATCGTACCCATCACTAAGGGTGTCATACCTGCTTTGGGTAGGTGCTGATCCATTATATGTTTTACCCAAAACTAATACTTCTAATATTCAAAATGCAATAAATAGTCAGAATTTAGAGTTAGTAAATAAGTTATCTGAACATATTTCCGTCGAAGATAGGATGAGAGTATATGAGCAAAATCAATCAAGAATTTGGAGTAAAGACTATATGGGAAATTTAAAACAAGCCTTGGATATAGAATAACTGAATCCCAAGCTTCGCTGCTTCAAATCTTGCCTTATACAAGTAAACTTCTCAAGGCAAGTTTTGGATCACCACATACACAACATATGGACAAGATGGAAAAATTATTGAGCAAGGATTAAAGTATGAAAACTGCAAATAATAAAAAAAGAATAATATTTTTAATATTATTAGTAGTGGTTATTGTATTAGGTACATTTTTTCAACTACCAAAGATGATTTATAGACCTAGCGAAATGCTTGGCGTTGAATTAAATAAACCTAGTAGTAGTTATTCGGATACCAGAGTAAAACTTCTGATTTGGCTAGGAGGGGATGCTTCATCTCCTCTGCTACTGACTAAAAATGATGAAAATAACCCATATAATTTCATATTAATTAATGCAGTGCTTAATAAGCGAATTGATGTTATACCTTTACTCAAAGCTGACTATTCAGAGCAGCAAGAGGCGTTGGCGTATGAGCAAGCTAAAGAAGATGAATCTATAGTAAGAGCATTAGACGAGCTTTTTAAACAATAATAATCAAAGCCTCTTCGGAGGCTTTCCTATTTGCCATCGGAGCGCTGCCAATGAAAATGCTCAGCTTTACAAATTATTTAATTCGTTTTTGCAGTGTTCATACTTTGTTAGCATTAGTGGTTTATTGTCATTATTATGTTTTTGATAATAATTGGTTAAATTGGATAAGTTTATTTTTTATTTTCAGTTTTTTTATTTACTTTTATATAAGGCCAGATTTAGTAATACTATGGTATGGTTTCATAAAAGATTTGCACAAAGAATAGGAGTAAAGAAAGTAGAGCTCAAAATGGCCTATAATCTTAAGAAAGTATTTTTTTGATTATTTTTAATACTGTGGCCTTTGGCATTTTTCTTATTTTCGGGAGAAGTTGAACCTTTTTTACTCATTTATTACCTATTAATATGCTTGTTTGTGACTGGTTATAATAAGGAGTATTTATTTCATAGTTTTGAGCAACATGTTAGAAAAGTTCAGCAAGGTAAGTGGAAGTTGGTTTCGGAAGTTTGAAATTTAGAGCCCATGAAAACCAAAGAATGGCTTCTTCAAACCTTGCCTGGTAAAAGTAAATAAAGAGATACTACTTTATTACTTACTTCGGAAGGGTTGGTTCACGGTGGTTTCCTAGAAGTCGGATTAGGTGGTGGATTTCCGATTAATGGTCTTGTTTATACAACAGAAACTACTGAATTGTTTTCATACCCAGGAGGAGGTTGAGTGATATATAAGAAAAGGTGTGGGGCACGCATTGGATACCTTAACCTTACTTGGCCACTTGTGCTGCTAAAAGTCTACCCTGAAAAGTTAGAAATTAGTTATTTTTTCTCAAAAATAAACATATTAAGGAAAGAGGTAAGCAATATTAGTTTCTACTCAGGGAATATAAGTACTGGTGTTCTAATTGAATACAATCAATTTGGGGAGTCAAAGAGATTGGTACTTTGGTGGGGGGAGTATACCATTTTACGTAAATGGATAAATGAGAATCACGAACCGAAATCAAAGGAATGAATTAGTAAAGGCAGATTGGGGTGAAGGTGTAACAGCATATATACTACTTGGTGGAGGCGGCTAATCAAAGCAAAACATAAAAAAATTACGAATATACTTTTTTATATTTCGATTGTTGTGTTAGTTGCGGGTAGTTCACTAATAAAGAAGGGGTATTTAGAAGTTACACCAGCTATATATTTTATGTACCTGACGGTATTAGTATTTTTAGGGTTTTTATTGCATACTTTATATTACTATCTGTGGAAATCTAGCCCCTCCATATTGTTATACTTTAAAAAAGGATTTTGGGTTTTGCTTTTAGTATTCTATATGATCGTTAATATATATTTTGTCAAATCATACATACTTTAAATACAGTTAAAAAAGTATCTTTGGAGGTTTTTTATTGTCCAAAGCTTGGATATTTAACCATCAGGTTTGGATAGCATTTCGGTTTTGGTTGGGAGCTTATCGCAGTACAGACTGGGGATTAGTGCAATGCCAGCATCTAGTAATACAAAATGACTATTTATGTAGGACTAAATAATGAAAAAGGTAAATTTTTTGTATGTAATTTTAGCTTTGTTATTACTAGCTATATTATTAAATTATAAGCTTATTTTTAATAAGGATAAGGAATTGTTTGACGGGACTTTACTTCATGCTAATGGGGAGTATCCAGAGTGGAAGATAGATTTCTTATTGTGGAGTGGAGCTGATCCTCTTTTTAAATATAAAGAGGATGCCACCGCTATTGATTCAGCTTTATGGTTTAAAAATTTTGAGTTGGTTGATAAATTATCTAAAAACGTATCCAGAAAGGATAAAATAACAGTATTCTTTAATAATAGCACTTGTGGAAAGTTAGAAGCGAAGGATAAATGTTTAAATGCATTAGGTATAACGGAAGCCGATACCAAGTAAAGTCAAAGCATCTTCGGAGGCTTTCTGACAAATTAAGTAGAATAAATTAAAACTAAAGGGGTGCTTCTTCAAAACTTGCTTTATAAAAGTAAATCTCTCAAGGCAATTTTTGGATCGCCTCATACACAATATATGGGCCACATGGAAAGACTATTTGAACAAATACACTCAAGACAAGCGTATAATCTACCGGATCTTCCAGAGGGATTTAACTTAGGAGGACCGTATTAATGAAAGCTATAGTTTTTATTGGAGCGGCATTACTTTTACTAATCTTTTACTTCTTCTTCTTTAGTAAAAGTGAGTTAGATAATTTTGCATTTGCGGATGATGTAGAAGTTGTTGATATGTCTAATGTAAATAAAGAACAGTGTACTCTTAAAGAGCGCTCTAGAAAAATCGGTAGCATTGAGAGACTATTGAATGAAAACAGAAATGGCTGGGAGAAAAGCTATATAAGTTTTGCTGTAGAAAAAGTATTAGTTGGTAAAAATAAGGAGCTTCATATTGCAGGCAATGTTATTTTGATTGTTGATAAAGAAAGAAATCAACCCACACTTGTAAAGGAGTTTGAAAGCAACATAATGGATAAATATTTCGACTCACTTTGTAAGAAGTGACATTTAAGTAAATATTGGTTGGGATGACTAATCGAACCCCAACATTTGGTTAAAGTAGAAAATTAAACCAAAGGATGACTTCTTCAAACCTTGCTTTATCATTTTTTCCTACGTGGCTCTAAGCGATCGTCACTGACTCCACCAAATTTTTTCTTGGGCTTGCTGTTAGATAGGGTATCTTCAGGTTCTTGATTAATTTGTGCCTTTTTATTTTGTTTTTTCTCAAGACGTTTTTTCTCGCGAGCAGTCAGTTTTTTCCTTGTGTTTTTGCGCTTGCCTTTAGTGGCGGCCTTACCATTGGCCTTTAAGGCTTTGGGTCCGGTGTATTTACCAATAAGTGCTTTTACAGTACGTTTTTCAAACTTGGTTTTTAGGAAGTTTTCGATGGTGGCCATCAGATTCCATTCGCGCGAACTTATTAAAGAAATTGCTAACCCGGGTTCGCCAGCGCGACCGGTGCGGCCGATACGGTGAATATAGTCATCGCCATTTTGTGCCATATCAAAGTTAATAACCAAATCCACTTCTTTTACATCAATGCCGCGTGCTGCCACATCCGAAGCTATTAGTACTTTGAACTTGCTATCTCGAAATTGCAGCATGACTTGGTTGCGAACTTCCTGGGAGTTATCACCATGCAGTGTTCCAATGGGGTGCTGGTGATATTTCAATAAACCACCTAAGCGATCAACTTGTGTTTTGGTATTGCAAAATACAATGGCTTTACGGTATTGCTCATTTTTAAGCAGCCAGTTTACTAGTTTTTCTTTATGCTTTAAGTCATCTACAGGAATAACTTGCTGGCAAATTTGTTTTTGTTGATCTGCAAAGCTATTGAGCTTTAACTGCTTAGGCTCTGTTAAAACTTTGTTGATCATTTGCTCCAAGCCGCGAGCATTCATGGTTGCTGAAAACAATAGGGTTTGCCTTTTTTTGGGGCAAAAATCAGCAATTGCCAGCACATCTTCGCTAAAGCCCATATCCAGCATCTTGTCAGCCTCGTCTAACACTAAAAATTCAAGATTGGATAGCTCGGTAGCACCGCCTTTAGCATGATCCAACAGACGGCCTGGTGTGGCGATAATAATTTCCGGATCTTTGCGCAGCATAGAGCGCTGGTACTGCATCGAAGCACCGCCAGTTAAAACGCCTGCTTTAATACTGGTAAATTGCGCTAATTGTTCTACTTGTTTTTCTACTTGGCGTGCCAATTCTCGAGTAGGGGTTAGCACTAATACCCGAGTACCAGGTTTAGACGAGGGCTTTTCCAATAATTTATGTAGGATAGGCAGCAAATAAGCGGCAGTTTTACCAGAGCCTGTTTCTGCGCTGGCACTTAAATCATGACCATTCAATAAAATAGGGATAGCTTTTTCTTGAATGTCAGTGGCTTGATGAAAAGCTAGTTTTTTCAGGGTTTTAATCAGCTTTGGGTGCAGTTTTGGAGACAAGTTTGAGAACAAGGAAGTGCCTTAGGTTGGTCTTTTAAAAGTGCCTAATTTTATCAAGAATATACTCATGTGTCAGAATAATTCTATAAATCGCGCAACTCGTTACGCAACTTATTACCGTAATAGAGGTTTGAAGATGGTTTCAAGCCCATTCAATTTGATTTCATAAATTAGGGCGAGTTGGTGTCCAAGCTTATTATCGGGAAAACCTTTTTGATGAAACCAAACCAGATAGGGTTCTGGCAATTGGAGTAGTTTGCGCCCTTGATATTTACCAAAAGGCATTATTTGATTTACGGCTTCCAGTATTTCCTGAGAATTACTTATCGTATCAAGATTTGCAGAATTTTGTGTCATCTTGGCTTTTTTTATGTGACTAGACTCTTTATGATGGCTGGCACTGTTAATTAGATCATACGATAGGATGGGTATTGATGAAATCAATATTTAGAATAAATTTAATAGGGGCTTTGGGTGTAGCATTGTTTATTTCGGGTTTGGTTGCTTGCGATTCGAGTCAAAATCAACAAGCACCAGCAGAAAAAATAGCTGTTGAATCTCAGGAGTCTAAAAAGGTTATTGATAATCTTGAAGAAAAGGCAAGAGCGACTGCTAAAGATTTGGCTGATGATGCTCAGCTTAGGAAAAAGGCTATTGAATTAAGCCAAAAATATATCATTACTGATTTACATGTTGATGTGCCTTACCGTTTGGAGAATAAAGCTGCTGATGTAAGCCAAGCTACTGAATCAGGGAATTTCGATTATCCTAGAGCAAAAGCAGGTGGGTTATCGGCGCCCTTTATGTCGATTTATGTGCCTGCCAAGTTAGAAAAAGAGGGAGGAGACTCAACGGCATTAGCAAATAAACTAATTGATAGCGTGGAAACCATTGTGAATAATGCACCAGAAAAATTTGCTCTAGCTTATTCTATTGAGCAAATGCAGGATAATTTCGCAAAAGGGTTAATTTCATTACCTATGGGGATGGAAAATGGCTCGCCAATTGCCGGTGACTTAAAGAATTTGCAGCATTTTTACAAGCGTGGTGTTCGCTATATTACGTTGGCGCATTCCTTAAGCAATCATATTTCTGATTCTTCCTATGATGAAAAACGTCCTAATGGCGGTTTGAGCGAGTTTGGTAAAGAACTGGTGGTTGCCATGAATAATATTGGCGTTATGGTTGATATTTCTCATGTTTCTGATGAAGCCTTCTATGATGTGATGGAGGTTGCTAAAGTTCCCGCTATTGCTTCACACTCTTCGGCACGACATTTTACGCCAGGTTTTGAGCGTAATATGTCAGATGAAATGATAAAAAAACTGGCTGCAAATGGTGGGGTGATTTTTATCAATTTTGGTTCGACTTTTGTTTCACAAAAATCTAGAGAAAATCATAATTCCTATAAAGCCGCTCGCGCAAAATTTGCTGAAGAAAATGATCTTGAGCTTAGCGATCCAAAAATTGCAGAATTTACTAAAGAATACCGTTCAAAAACACCTTTTGAGTTTGCAGACTTAGAGATAGTGTTAGACCATTTTGATCATGTGGTTAAGTTGGTCGGAATTGAGCATGTAGGCATTGGTTCAGATTATGATGGGGTAGGGGATTCTTTACCAATTGGCTTAAAAGATGTTTCAACTTATCCAAATCTAATTGAAGGTTTATTAAATCGTGGTTATACAGAAGCAGATATTGAGAAAATTTTATCGGGAAATTTAATTCGCGTTTGGAAGCAAGTTGAGGATTATGCGAAAAAGCAAACTTGATAAATTCTGTATGGCGACTATGATGGATTAGTTGTTTTATTCAAAGTCATAATATACTTAATAATGGGGGTATAGGTAATGGATAAAAAAGTTATTGCAATTGTATTATTAGTAGTCGGTGTAGCATTATTTTTCTGGGGCTATAATATGACTCAGTCAACCGCAGAGCAGCTTTCAGAAGCTTTAACTGGTTCTTTTTCAGATAAAGCTACCTGGTTGATGATTGGTGGTGGCATTTGCGCTTTATTAGGCGTGCTGCAACTGGTGATGGGTAAAAAATAAAAGCTGATTGTGAAAATAAAAAGCCTGCATTTCGCAGGCTTTTTTATTTGTGGCTTATGGTTTAACTTTTACCTATAGCTTTTTTGATAAAGCCAATGATAGCCATAAGAATACCACCGCCGCCAAAACCACCAAGAATACTGGTTAGGATACCAGTAAGATCCATGCCGGCAGAAGGATCAATACCCATAGCGCCCAGTATGAATTGACCAAATAAACCGCCACCAAAAATACCAGCTAAAGAATTACCTAAGGTACCCAGGCTTAAATTTTTAAACAGTTTACCTGCTACGTTGCCGCCAACTGCTCCGCTAATAAGATTGACGATTAAAGGAATTAAACCTTCCATATATATACCCCCAAAGTTTTGAGTGAATTAATTATCATGTATTAGCTATTAACTAATGAGCTTCAATATGCCACCAAAATTTATTTAAAGCTAACTTAAGTTCACGATTTTACATTTTTTATCATTAGAGATTTTTTTTGAATTCCCTGATTTTCTTTTTTAGATCCTCATCAGGCTTAAGTGTTTTAATTAAATCAAGCTGTGCCTTGCCGTAATCAACTTGGTTACTGAAAATAAGTAATTGAGCAAGACGAAAACGTATCCAGGGCTCATCAACGATTTTAAGTTTTTCAGATAAATCCATATATTGGTATAAATTCTTTTTTGCTTTTTCCAAATTGATCTTCCCTAAAATAGCTGTTTTGGCCGATTGGTAAAGAGCCATATTTCGATCGCTAATTTGTTGATTTGAGAGTTGTTCCGTAATAGGGGTATTTCCTGCTTTGTCAAGATCAGCAAATGATTGCTGATATTTTTTATCATTTTGTAAAAGCATACCCCGACTAAATAGTAACTGAATAGAATCAGGGTGTTTTTTTAATGCTTTGCCAAAAAGTTTATAAGCTTCTTCAGGTTTACCGTCTTCCTTAAGTAAATATGCTTCAAGAGTTACAGCGCCTATTGGATTTAAAGCTTTTAATTTGATAAGGAGCTCAGGGATTTCATCTTCATCGCCGCCTGCGATACCTGGAGCTCTTCTATTGAATTGGATCAGGCCTCGTATTGCACCTTCACTTTTGGGATTAAATTTGACTGCATTTTCTAGTGCTCGTTTAGAATCTTTGGCATAACCTAATTTGCTAAAAATGCTAGACGCTTGAGCTTGAGCACCATAAATACCTGCAGCTTGTAGCCAATACTGATCATTTTTTGGTTCTAATTCCAGAGCTTTTTCAATAAACTCTTCAGCCTCGTCATAGTTATCAGATGCCATGTGAATTCTTGATAATAAAAGATAAGCTTCGGCCTTATTGGAATTGGTCTTTATTAGATCATTAAGAATTAGCTTAGCCTTAGAATGATTATTATTTTTCATAGCCTGTTTGGCTTGTTCTATACTATTTGCGCTAGTATTAAAACTGGTAAAAATACTTAATGATGTTATGAAAATTATAATTGGAATGTATTTAGTGTTTTTCATAGTTAATTATTTTTAGTTAAAGTAATGAATTAAGTAACACAGGTTAACTGAATCTTAGCTGACTATAAGTTAGCTTTGAATCATTTGGATAAAGCTTTTTGTAATCCTTTAACTTGAATCGTTTGTACTTGATTAACGATTTCAGCCAGTTTATCGATCCCATCTTTGGAATAACCAGTAACTTGGTAGCGATGAGTAATTTTTAATTTACCATTTTCTTGGGGCTCGAACTTCCATAACATGCCGCCATGGATTCCCATCATTTGCAAAGGTCCAAGTCCACCAATCATACGCACTTCTTTATTGGGCACTATATAGGAAACCGTCATATGGATGGCTTGTTTAGCGCCATCAATTTCACAAAAACAGCCATTGACGTTGGGTTCGATATACATCTTTTTGGCATCGCCAAACCAGGTGTGATCGGAATTCCACCAATCGCCAACATTTAAAAATTGCTGGTAAGCCTGCTCGGCAGAAGCTTCAGTTTCAACGCTGATTTCGATGGTAAAACCATTGGCTGCTTTATCGAGTACTTTAGCTTGTGCGCTGATGGCAATTAATGACAATGCGATGAGCAATATTTTTTGCATAATGACTCCTGATCTTATTTAAACTGTGTACCTGGTTAATTAATGATTATAGTAACTCAAAATAGACAGTCATCGCTTACTTTGTAACAAATTAATAAAAGCTTTCGCAGCATTGGATAGACTTTTATTGTTGCGATGAATAATACCCATTTGGCGAAAAGATTTATTTTCTCGGGTTAAAGCGATTAGTGGTGGTTCAATTAAAGTTTCGGGCAAAATAGTCCAACCCATTTTACAGGCCACTAATTTAGCCACCACTTCCAGATAGTTAGCAGTTTTTACCCGGCCATGTTCAACTCCAAGTTCTTGTAAATTATGTTCAAATAGTTCACGCGGAAAAGTGTGTGCTGGCGGTAAAATAATGTCGTAATTTTTTAAAGTTTTTAGTGATTGAGTTTCTTCGGTCAAAGGGTGCTCCTGATGGCAGGCAATTTGCATTCGTTCCTGCCAGATTTGGCTATGAATCAGCCTGGGATCTTGCTGATGGGGAAAAGTGACTAAAGCTAATTCTATATCTCCGGAAATTACCTGACTATAGGCCAGTCCTGAATCAATAAAATCAATTTGTAAATCCACTTGAGGATATTGACTGATAAATTCTTCCAGATAGTTAGGTAAATAGTGCAAGCCAATATAATGGCTGGTGGCTACCGTTACTTGGCCGCCGATTTTTCCGGTGAGATCGCGAATTTCCTGAATCGAACTATCGATGCTATTGAGCAGTTGCGGTGCTTTTTGTGCCAATAATTCACCAGCCTGAGTTAAGCTTAAATGGTTTCCCACTCGATCGAACAGGTTGGAGCCGATAATTGTCTCCAGTCGCTTGATCCGTTTGCTTAAGGCTGGCTGCGTCAACTGCAACTCTTTGGCCGCCAGGGTAAAAGATTTTAGCTTGACCAGGCTTAAAAAGCTTTTTAGTAGTTCAGTATCCATAAATGTAGCTGATTGTCATCAGGACTATGTTGTTCATTCCAAAAAGGAATGAGCAACATGAAAATAATGAATTTGAGTAATTGTAAACTTGGCGGTAGCATAATGCCATTATTTTGTTATTGGTATTTTGATAGTAGTTTTATAAATATCAATAACCCTTTGATTAGTAAAGAAAAAGAGACTAAAAATGGCCAAAACCCTTTATGACAAATTATGGGATGATCATTTGGTGGCTGAAAATCCTGATGGTTCAGCACTGATTTATATTGATCGTCAATTACTGCACGAAGTCACCTCGCCACAGGCTTTTGAAGGTTTGAAGCTGGCAGGCCGCAAGCCGCGTCGCCTGGAAGCGAATCTGGCAACGCCAGATCACAATGTTCCAACCACCAATAATGAGCGCGAGCAAGGCATTTCAGGAATTGAAGATCCGATTTCCTTAATTCAGGTTAAGACTTTGGACGAAAACTGCGATGAGTTTGGGGTGCCTCAATTTAATATTGATGATATTCGTCAGGGCATTGTTCATGTGGTTGGCCCAGAGCAAGGTTATACGCTGCCGGGTTTAACTATGGTCTGCGGCGATTCACATACTGCAACGCACGGCGCTTTTGGTGCCATGGCTTTTGGTGTGGGTACTTCCGAGGTTGAACACGTGTTAGCGACTCAATGTTTGCGCCAGAAGAAGATGAAGAACATGTTGGTTAAGGTGGATGGCAAGTTGGGTTATGGCGTAACCGCAAAAGATATCGTGTTAGCAGTAATTGGTGAGATCGGTACTGCTGGCGGTAACGGGCATGCGATTGAATTTGCAGGTTCTGCGATTGAAGACTTATCCATAGAAGGCCGTATGACCATTTGCAATATGGCGATTGAAGCGGGCGCTCGAGTTGGTTTGGTGGCTGTTGATGATAAAACCATTGAATATGTCAAAGGCCGTCCTTTTGCACCGCAAGCTGAGCATTGGGATATGGCGGTTAAAGCTTGGGGTGACTTACACTCTGATGAAGGAGCGCATTTCGATACGGTAGTTGAATTAAAAGCTGAAGCTATAGCGCCACAAGTAACTTGGGGCACTTCGCCTGAAATGGTTAAACCGGTTACTGGTACTATTCCAAATCCTGCGAACGAGGATAACCCAGTGAAAAAAGAGGGCATCGAGCGGGCGCTTGAGTATATGGATTTAAAGGCTGATGCAGCGATTTCTTCTATTCCTGTAGATAAAGTTTTTATTGGTTCCTGTACTAATTCACGGATTGAAGATATGCGTGAAGCCGCGCAAGTGGCAAAAGGCCGTAAAGTGGCAGCAAGCGTTAAACTGGCGATGGTAGTGCCAGGTTCAGGACTGGTTAAAGAGCAAGCGGAAGCTGAAGGTTTAGATAAAATTTTTGTGGATGCCGGTTTTGAATGGCGTGAGCCGGGTTGTTCTATGTGCTTGGCCATGAATGCTGATCGCTTAGAGTCAGGTGAACATTGCGCTTCCACATCAAACCGTAACTTTGAAGGTCGTCAGGGACAGGGTGGACGCACACACTTGGTCAGTCCAGCAATGGCTGCAGCAGCAGCGGTTTATGGTCATTTTACTGACGTACGTGATATTGAAATTTCTAGGCTCTCTACTGCAGAGAATGCCATAGAGAATGGCGGAGGTGAATAATGGACGCTTTTACGCAACATAAAGGTTTGGTTGTGCCGCTGGATCGTGCCAATGTGGATACCGATGCGATTATTCCTAAACAATTTTTGAAATCGATTAAGCGCAGTGGTTTTGGCCCTAATCTATTTGATGAATGGCGTTATCTGGATCATGGTGAGCCGGGTATGGACAATACTGCTCGGCCAATAAACCCGGATTTTATTTTAAACTTTCCACGTTATCAGGGTGCATCGGTACTATTGGCACGTGAAAATTTTGGCTGTGGTTCCAGCCGTGAGCATGCACCCTGGGCGTTAGAAGATTATGGCTTTAAGGCGGTGATTGCACCAAGTTTTGCTGATATCTTTTTTAATAACTGCTTTAAAAATGGCATCTTACCCATTGTTTTACCTAGTGAAATTATGGATGTACTGTTTAATGAAGCAGAAACTACCGAAGGTTATCAGCTGGGTATTGATTTGGCTGAGCAAACGATTACTCGTCCTAATGGCGAAGTGATTAAGTTTGAGGTAGAGCCGGATCGTAAGCATAGCTTATATAATGGCTTGGACGATATTGGTATTACCTTACAACAAGAAAGCACAATTACAGAGTATGAAACTAAAAGACGTGAAAGAGCGCCTTGGTTGTTTAGTTAATTAAAATGGTTAAATTGTTCAATTGCTTTGTTATTAAGCATCATTTGTGTGCTCATGTACTATTTGTACACTGCACGCCAAATAATGCTTAATGCCTCGCACTAGAACAATTTTCTGCATTTTAATCTATTTGAAATTAAGAGGTCATTGCGAGGAATGAAATGACGAAGCAATCTTGCTGACAAAAGATTGCCGCGCTCGTTCCTCGCTCGCAATGACAAAAGAAAAGATAAAAGAGATAAACTGATGACAAAGAAAATTTTAGTATTACCGGGTGATGGTATTGGCCCTGAAATCGTTGCTCAAGCAACGAAGGTATTGGATCTATTAATCGAGCAGGGTTTGGATGTATCTTATGATAGCGCTTTAGTAGGTGGTTCGTCATTCGATGAGCACGGCGTGCCTTTAACCGATGAAGTTTTGCAGCAAGCGCGTGAGGCGAATGCGGTTTTATTGGGGGCGGTAGGTGGTCCTAAGTGGGAACAATATGATATTGCAGTGCGTCCTGAAAAGGCGTTATTGAAATTGCGCTCTGAGTTGGAATTATTTGGTAACTTGCGTCCAGCTCTGCTTTACCCTCAACTAGCCAGCGCTTCAAGTCTAAAGCCTGAATTGGTGGAAAACCTGGATTTAATGATTATCCGTGAATTAACCGGTGGTATCTATTTCGGGCAGCCACGCGGTGTTCGTACTTTAGAAAATGGTGAAAAAGAAGGTTTCAATACTTACGTTTATTCTGAAAGCGAAGTAGAGCGTATTGCGCACGTGGCTTTCCGTACCGCCATGTTACGTGATAAGCGTTTGTGTTCCGTGGATAAAGCTAATGTTTTAGAGGCTACCGAACTATGGCGTGAAGTGATGGATCGTGTGGCTAAGGAATACCCTGAAGTGGAATTAACCCATATGTATGTGGATAACGCGGCAATGCAATTGGTGCGTGCACCTAAGCAGTTCGATGTGATGGTTACTGGCAATATGTTTGGGGATATTCTGTCGGATTGTGCGGCTATGCTGACAGGTTCTATTGGTATGTTGCCATCGGCCAGTTTGGATATTAATGGTAAAGGTATGTATGAGCCGATTCACGGTAGCGCGCCTGATATTGCTGGCCAAAACAAGGCAAACCCATTAGCCACTATTCTATCGGTATCCATGATGTTGCGTCATAGTTTCGGTGAAGCACAAATAGCAGATAAGATTGATGCTGCCGTGAGTAATGTATTGGATCAGGGCTATAGAACCGCTGATATATACACAGATGGAGATAAACTTGTTTCTACCAATGAGATGGGTGATGCAGTTCTTAAAGCATTAGCGTAAAATATCTATTAATGAATAAAAACAACTAGATATTAAGTTAATGTCAGAAACTGCTTCATTCGGTCTAAAAGGGCGTGGAATTACCATTTCACGCTCTGAGCAGATCCTTTTAGAGCATGTTGATCTTAATTTTAAAGCTGGCACCATTACCCATCTTTTTGGTGAAAATGGTACGGGTAAAACCAGTCTGATGCGTGCTTTGGCAGGGCTTTTGCCGTTGGATTCAGGTAGCGTATTTTGGAACGGTTATGAAACCAGTCATCCTGAAGCTAATTTTACCCAGGACTTACTATTCCTGGCCCATAATCTTGCCATGAAGCATGAGCTTTCCATCACGGAAAATTTACAGTTTTACTCGGCATTAAGAGGGCAAAAAGCCAGCAAGTCAAAACTCCTTTCAGTGGCTAATGAATTAGACATCGAAACACTTTTAGATAGGCATTTTGCTGAGCTTTCGGCAGGTCAGCAACATAAAGTTTCTCTTTGTCGTTTATTTTTAGAAAAGGCCAAACTATGGATTCTAGACGAGCCTTTTGTCAATTTAGACGCTAGAACCCGTGATTGGCTCTCTAGCCAGATGATGCAGTTTGCGGCCAGTGGCGGGGTAGTAATTTTCACTTCGCATCAGGCTATTGAAGGCTTGAAAATTCATCAGCAGATTTCACTTGCGCACCAAACGGATGAGGTGCTTGACTAGTGTTTTTCACCTTGCTTAAACGCGAATTAATGTTAGCACGCCGTAATTGGGTTGCCATTTTAATCCCTTTGTTTTTCTTTGTGATGGTGGTGGTATTATTTCCTTTTGCGATCAGTCCAGAAGCTGAGTTTTTGCAAAAAATTGCACCAGGAGTAATTTGGGTGGCTGCTTTATTGGCAACTCTCTTGTCATTGGATCTGTTTTATCGCAGTGATTATAGTGATGGTGCGTTAGAGCAGCTTTTACTCATGGCCAGCCCAACACAAGTGGCTTTAGCCAAAATTGTGGCTCATTGGCTTATGACTGGCTTGCCATTGGTTTTGGTTTCACCCTTATTGGCAGGTTTGATGCAGCTTAACTATGGTTTACCTCAGGGTATTCTTGAGGCAAACCAAACGCCGATCTTGATGCTGTCTTTATTGTTAGGTACACCAACCCTTTGTCTGCTTGGTGCTATCGGCATTAGTTTGTCACTGGCGGCCAGCCGCAATGGGATCTTGGTTGCAGTCATGATTTTGCCACTTTATGTGCCAATTTTAATCTTCGGCAGTGCAACAATTACAGCATCTTTGGAAAATAACGGGTATAATGCGCAGCTGGCGATTCTGGGTGCTTTATTACTTTTTGCTTTGGCATTGACTCCCTTTGCTACTGGCCGAGCACTGAAAATTGCGGTGAGTTAGTCTCGTAGTAAATTAGTATTAGCAGTGAATTTAACGATTTAGAGTAGATATTCTTAATGGCATCCTGGCGTTGGTTTCATCAATTAGGCTCTCCAAAATGGTTTTATCAAAAGTCCGCTAGCTGGCTTCCCTGGTTATGGGTTGCTACAGCAATTTTATTTGCCTTTGGCCTCTATTATTCCTTGTGGAACTCTCCAGTTGACTATCAACAAGGCAACAGCGTCCGCATCATGTATATTCACGTACCGGTGGCTGCCTTATCCATGATTGGTTATTTAGCTATGGCAATTTGTGCCATTATTGGCCTGGTCTGGAAAATGAAAATGGCCTTTATGGTGACAAGAGCCATTGCACCGGTTGGCGCTGCCATGACCTTTTTGGCTTTATTCACTGGTTCCATGTGGGGCATACCGACCTGGGGTACCTGGTGGGAATGGGACGCACGCCTGACTTCTGAATTATTATTACTTTTTCTGTATCTGGGTTTTATCGCTCTGCACAGTTCTTTTGCTGACAGAAGCAAGGCAGATCGTTCCGCGGCGGTATTAGCCATTGTTGGCGCTATCAATGTGCCGATAATTTATGGCTCGGTAAAGTGGTGGAATACTTTGCATCAAGCCTATTCGGTAACCAAAAGGGGCGCTATCGATCCTCAGATGCAAACACCTTTGTTTATTATGATTGGTGCTTTTTATTTGCTGTTTGCCATTTTGGTAATTGTCCGCCTGCGTCTGGAAATTATGAGTCGTGAAGGTAAAAGTCAGTGGTTGCAAGCGGAAGTGCTGGCGAACCGGTCAGTGGGAGTCAAATCATGAGTCTTCAAGAATTTTTGACTATGGGTAAACACGGGCTCTATGTATGGTCGAGTTATGGTATGACTCTGGTGGTGGTGGTTGGTCTTTGGCTGGTTTTTTCCTGGTATAAGAAGCAGCTTATAAAGAAGGTTAAAAGCCAAAGTACAGAGAAAAGCAGCAAAGCCAGAAAGATTAAAACAGAACAGATCTCAGAATAACATTACCTGAAATTATGAAAGCGCATCGTAAAAAGAAATTATTAACCATTTTAACTGCTCTGGCTCTTTTAAGTACCGCTATTGGTTTGTTGTTATACGCCATTCGTGACTATGCGGATGCCTTTTATGAACCTAGTCGCGTGGTCAATGGCGATGCGCCTTTGAATAAAACCATTCGGGTGGGTGGCTTGGTTACTGCTGGTTCGGTAAAGCGTTCCAGCGATAGCCTGTATGTTGAGTTTGACATTACTGATAATGAAGAGACTATTACCATTACCTTTGATAAAAGTCTGCCGGATCTGTTTCGCGAAGGGCAGGGCATTATGGCTGAAGGTAAATTGATTGATCATAAAACCTTGAAAGCTTCTAAAGTGTTAGCCAAGCACGATGAACAATATATGCCGCCAGAAATCGCGGCAACTTTAAAAAAGAGTCATCAGGAAGGCGTAAAAAAGATGACCAATCAGGGTGATAAACAATAAACCTTATGATTCCAGAACTTGGTCATTTCTTTTTAATTCTAGCGCTTGTTAATGCCATTATTTTAGGCACCTTGCCATTTTATGGTGCTCAGATGCAGCATCAAGGGTTAATGCGACTTGCTTCCAAAGCAGCTATTGGCCAGTTTGTATTGCTGTTAGCCAGCTATATTTGTCTAACCCTGTCTTTTATTCAAAGTGATTTCTCAGTGGCTTATGTCGCCAATCACTCCAATAGTTTATTACCCTTACGCTATAAAATTACTGCAGTCTGGGGATCTCATGAAGGTTCCCTGTTGTTGTGGATCTTGATTTTAGCTGCCTGGATGGCGGCAGTTGCCATCTTTAGTAAAACTTTAACGCAAGTAGTTCGAGCCAGAGTATTGGCAACTCTGGGCCTGATTACGGTAGGTTTTGTGAGTTTTGCACTTTTTACTTCAAATCCATTTGAGCGGGTTTTGCCTTTTATTCCAATTGATGGGGCTGATTTAAACCCGCTGTTGCAGGATTTTGGCATGATAGTGCATCCACCAATGTTGTATATGGGCTTTGTGGGTTTTTCCGTAGTTTTTGCCTTTGCCATTGCTGGATTATTACAAGGTGACTTGGATCAAAAGTGGGCGAAATGGGCACGCCCCTGGACTACAGTAGCCTGGATCTTTTTAACCATTGGTATTGCTTTGGGAAGTTGGTGGGCTTATTACGAGCTCGGCTGGGGTGGCTGGTGGTTCTGGGATCCGGTAGAGAATGCTTCTTTTATGCCCTGGCTGGCGGGTACCGCTCTATTGCATTCACTTGCGGCAACTGAAAAGCGTGAAGCCTATAAATCCTGGACCGTGTTATTAGCTATTTTAACTTTTTCTCTAAGTTTATTAGGAACTTTCCTGGTACGTTCAGGGGTTCTAACTTCCGTTCATGCCTTTGCAACCAACCCTGAGCGTGGCTATTTTATTTTGACTTTTTTAGGTTTTGCAGTTGGGGGTGCTTTAACTTTATACGCCTGGCAATTTGATAAAATAAAATCCAAAACCAATTACACCTTGATTTCAAAGGAAATCGCCATTGTTATAAACAATATTTTATTGTTCTGTAGTTTATTGGTGGTGCTTTTAGGTACCTTATATCCTTTGATTGCTGAATTTTTGTGGCAAGAAAAAGTTTCCATTGGGCCACCGTTTTTTAACCCTTATTTTTCATTCTTCTTTGCTTTTATTTTGTTCCTGATCCCTTTTGGACAAAATATGAATTGGAAACAGGATAACCTGAAGAGTGTTATTAAGCCTTACAGCGTTTTGTTTGTGGTGAGTTTAGGGCTTGCAACCCTGTTAATTTGGCTAATTGTTGGCGCTATTGAGCCTTTGGCATTATTAGGTCTTATGTTGGGCATTTGGTTGTTCATAGCGTGCTTTTACTACTTATTTGCTCAATCCCGTAAGAGTAAATCATGGCTTGCAGGTTTATCAAAAATCAGCTTGAGTTATTGGGGCATGATAGTGGCTCATATAGGAGTTGCGGTTTCGGTAATTGGTATAGTGATCACCAGCTATTATTCTATTGAAAAAGATATTCGGATTAAGCCTAAAGAATCAGTTCAGGTTGAAAATTTATCCATTTATTTTGCAGATTTTAAAAATTTCAATCATGAAAACTACCTTAGCTCACAAGCGGTATTTGAAATATCGAAAGACGGCAGTTATTTCACGACTTTAAAGCCAGAAAAACGTCGTTATCAGGTTTCCAAGCAATTGATGACTGAAGCTGCGATCAAGCCTGGTTTTTTTTCCGATCTCTATATTTCTATGGCGGAACCATTGGCCGAAGGTGCTTGGGCTATTCGTTTGTATTATAAGCCTTTTGTTCGTTGGATTTGGCTTGGCTCTATATTGATGGCTTTAGGAGGTCTACTGGCTGTTTCCGATAAACGTTATCGCCAGAAAAAACTCGCAAAGTTTAAAACAGCAAAAGATGAGGCTGTTATATGAAGCCTAAAAAACTGTTAATCGCTTCTATTCCCCTGATTATTTTTGCCTTATTGGTCTTGGTGTTTAATTCGTCCTTAAAAAAAGATCCGCGTGAATTGGAGACTAAATTAATAGGCCAGGCAGTGCCTGATTTTAAATTAGCTTCAGTAACCGATCTGGAGCGAGTTTTAACCAATGAAGATTTACCCAAAGAAGTATTTTTATTGAATATTTGGGCAACCTGGTGTGTATCTTGTTATGCAGAACATCCTTATTTAATAAAGTTTGCAAAAGAATATCCAATTAAATGGATTGGCGTTAACTATAAAGATGAATCTAAAAATGCTCTGGCTTATTTGGCCAAAGGTGGTAATCCTTATCTTTATTCAATTGCTGATGTACAGGGTACTTTAGGTATTGATTTAGGCGTTTATGGCGCACCAGAGACGTTTATTGTGGATGCCAATGGTATTATTCGTGAGCGTCATGTAGGAGTTATTGACGATAGAGTTTGGCATAATAAAATCTTGCCCATAGTTGAAAAACTGCAATCAGAACAAGGAGCCAATTGATGATCAAACAGTTTTATGTTTTAAGTTGTTTTTGCTTGCTGGCACTTGTTTCTGTGTCATTACAAGCGGAAAAAGTTCAAGCCGATGAGTTTAAATTTGAAAGTCCGGCTCAAGAGCAAATGTATCGGCAAATTATCAGTCAGTTGCGCTGTCCCAAGTGTCAAAATCAGTCAATAGCTGATTCGGATGCCGAGCTGTCTGAAGATTTACGCTTTATTGTATATCAAAAAATTCGACGAGGTGAGTCCAAGCAGCAGATTTTCAGTTATTTTCAACAGCGTTATGGCGATTTTATTTTATACGATCCGCCTGTCAGCCCTAAAAATTATATTCTTTGGTTTATGCCGATAGTGGTGTTTATCATTATTATCATTGCTTTGGTAATGAAGGTTGGTAAACGCCGGGTTAGTGATGAAACTGAAATATCAGAGGAGCAGAGCTAAGTGTTGGCAACGGCTTTATTACTGCTGGTTGCTTTGGGGTGGGCGACTTGGCTTTTTCAGGGTGTTTTTATAAGCAAAAATGCTAAATGGCTGTTTTTAACTTTTGGCTTGGTATCCATTGCCAGTTCAGCAGGACTCTATTATCACTTGGGAGCCAGTCAGCAGATTGATGCGTTAGCCAGGCAGCATCAAGCGCTTAAAGACAAGGATCTGAAAGCTTTATTGGAGTCTGCAGCAAATAAAGAAATTAGTATTAAGCAACTATTTGAAGAGGTGCGGCTGCGTAATGAGCTGGATCCGAAGAATCTGGATTCCTGGATGGTTTTTGCGCGTTTGTTATTGCAGTCCGAGCAATATGATTTAGCGGATCAGGCTTTTGAAAGGGCGATTCAATTAGGGGATAATAAAACGCTGCTGGAAGTTGCTCAAACCTATATTGATAAAGCTCAATATGATCAGGCTGCCGAGAAAATTAATCGAGTGCTTTTACACAATCCACAACATGAGGGAGCGTTATTGTTAAGTGGAATTAATTCCTCTAAGTTGCACAAGTATGCTGAAGCGATAGATTCGTGGCATTATCTGCTGGGTTTACGCGAGCCAAACAGTGACTCTGCTAAATTAATTCAACAGCAAATCGTCGTGGCTCAGCAAAAATTAAAAGAGCAACAAACAAACTTTATCGAAATTCATATTGATAACTTTGCTAACTTACCTTTACATTCATTTACAAAGGCTTTTGCCATTGTCAGACCTGCTGCTGGTGGAGCACCAATTGCAGTAAAGTCCTTTGCTGTACATGAACTGCCAGCAAGCATCAAAATCACTCCTGATGACTTAATGATTAAATCCGGCAATCTTTGGCAAGCTATTGATATTTATATGGAAATCCGCTTATCAAAATCTGGCTTTGCCAAGTCAGAAACTGGTGACTTATTTGGTAAAACCGATATTTATTCGCAACTCAAGGCTGGTGATCAATTCCACATTTCGGTGGATCAAACTGTGAAGTAGTTTTCAGCCTGTATTGAACTTATTGCTTTGACTTCTACAAAACGGCAGATTAATCTTTTCAAAGTAACAGTTATATGTAACAAATGACCGGACATTATGTCTAACTGCTTGATTATATTATATTGTCAACACAATTCAGGAGTAATCTCATGTTAAAGAAAGATAAAACCAAGTTAGCCGTTTTAGTATCAGCTTCGCTAGCTGCTTCTGCTGCTGTAACTACTGTTGCTGCAAGTCCATTCGCGGTTAATGATCTATCACAAGGCTATAACCTTTCTCAATTCGATGGTGAAGGTAAATGCGGTGAAGGCAAGTGCGGCGAAAAAGGCAAGAAAGGAAAAGAAGGTAAATGTGGCGAAGGTAAGTGCGGCGAAAAAGGTAAGAAAGGAAAAGAAGGTAAATGCGGCGAAGGCAAGTGCGGCGAAAAAGGCAAGAAAGGAAAAGAAGGTAAATGCGGTGAAGGCAAATGCGGCGAAAAAGGAAAAGAAGGTAAATGCGGTGAAGGCAAGTGCGGCGAAAAAGGCAAGAAAGGAAAAGAAGGTAAATG
>JANQSG010000006.1 GCA_028284185.1 Kangiella sp. | reverse complement strand
TAAAAATAAATACTTGCGCAATTGTGACAATTTTGCGATTGTCTCGTCTTGTTCGCATTTAACATTGTTGGCGAAGAACCCCACCACTGGATTGGTCTGTGCGCTGTTAAATTAAATACGCAGAATTAAACATTTAAGGTTAAATGCTCCAGTTGTCATCAAAAAGGTAGTGTGGTAGTTTCACGTTATTGTTTTGCAGAGGATGGCATGGACTTCTTCATAAGGGCGTGCCGCACGTATAGCTCGCTTATTTTTCCTCAGACCAATCAAATTCTCAATTGATGGCGTTGTCGTTGCTGTTCCCGTCGTTGATGCTAAAGCTACCAGTTGTTTTGCAGAGGACGACACGGACTCTTTCACAAGTGCGTGCCGCACGTGCAGCACGCTTGGTTTTCCTCATTCGACCAACCAAACTCTTAGTTTGTGATCCACTACGTCAAAGAAGGCTACAGTACTAAACTACGCGCCGCACCTCTAGCACGATTATTTTGCCTCATTTAACCAATCAGATCATTGTTTTCTGGCGTTGTCTTTGCGGTTGCTTTCGTCCTTGCTTAAACTCCCTAATTAACTTTATGGAGCAGCGGCTTGGAGCCAGTGAATCTTACGTGGACGGATATGTAAAAAGTGCTGTTCATGACTTCTATGGAATTTTACAGTTGGTACGCAAGGTAAAACGTTTTATTTACGTAAGATGCTGGTGGAGTATTAAGTCGTCAGTATGCTTAGGTAATCACATTGGGTCGCGTAGATTGAATGGGTAATCATTACGCGTGATTTCGGAAAGTGCCCTCTTTGCGGCGTGACTCGGTTAACTTCAGCAAATTAAAATCATTTGCTTTATGAATAACCGTTAATTGTTGTCAGTCCCATACGATTAGCTGCCGGCCTAACCCGAACCTTAAAACTGGAAGATGGAGCTTTAAAGATCAAAAGACAAAACCCTGAATAAAGCTAATATAAGCCAGTGGATCTATCCTCTTAATCTATTTCAATTTTTAGTTTAGCAACATACTCATTCCAAGTTCAACTGGATGGCGTCAATTCGTTCGGGCTTATCCTGCTTTGAACTACCAGGCAAATAGTTAAATCAGCAAATGCATGCTAATTTGAAACAAACTCACTCTGAATACGTCGACTAAAACTGATTTTACGCTGATTGGTTCATATACAAAAGCTAAGCATACTATCTGAATCTGTTGAGCTCTCAATTGATAATATTCCTATCAAACAAGTATCCGCTACTAA
>JANQSG010000020.1 GCA_028284185.1 Kangiella sp. | reverse complement strand
CCACCAAAAGCGCGCCCAGACAAAATTCCTAATTTGCGCCCGGCTTTCAAAAAAGACGGTACCGTAACCGCAGCAAACGCCAGCTCAATTTCTGATGGTGCAGCAGCAGTTGTCATGATGCGTCAATCTGAAGCTAAAAAACGTGGTTTAAAGCCTTTAGCAAAAATCGTTGCACAAGAATCAAATGCACGTATTCCAGCTGAATTTACTATCGCTCCTGTTGGCGCAATGGAAAAAGTCATGGCTTCTGCAGGCTGGTCAAAAGACGAGGTGGATTTATTTGAAATCAACGAAGCTTTTGCGGTAGTCACTATGGCAGCTATCAAAGATTTAGACTTGGATCATGCTAAAGTGAATGTTCATGGCGGTGCTACCGCACTTGGTCACCCTATTGGTTGTTCAGGTACTCGTATCGTGGTGACTTTGATTGAAGCATTGCGTACGCATGGTAAAACTAAAGGTGTTGCTAGTCTTTGTATTGGTGGTGGTGAGGCGACTGCTTTAGCTATCGAACTAGTTTAAAATGGCCTTTTTATTCAATAACTTTGTTAGTTACGTGCTCGAGCTTCATCGAGCACTAATGTGCACTCAGAGCTCTGTGCGCGTAACTGTCGCGTTCTTGAATAAAAATTCTGCTTTTAAATAGTGCTGCGAAAATAGATTTGTTTAAAATTTAGGACCAAATAAATTTATGATTCTTACTGAAGAACAAACCATGATTCAAGATATGGCAAGAGGCTATGTGCAAGAGCGTATTGCCCCTTTTTCTGAAAAGTGGGATAAAAATAAAACCTTTCCAGCTGAGGCTTTGCAAGGCTTAGGTGAGCTTGGTTTTTACGGAATGCTAGTTCCTGAACAATGGGGAGGCAGCGAAATTGGTTATACTGCAGCGGCTTTAGTGTTAGAAGAAATTGCTGCTGGTGATGGTGCCTGCTCTACTATTATTTCGGTTACCAATTCGGTTGCTTGTATGCCGATTTTAAATTTTGGTAACGATGAGCAAAAAGAAAAGTATTTAAAACCATTAGCTTCCGGACAAATGCTGGGCGCTTTTTGTTTAACTGAACCCCATGCGGGTTCTAATGCCGCTGACTTAAAAACCAAAGCTGTTCTTCACAAAAATCCAGACGGCGACGAATACGTTTTAAATGGTGTTAAACAATTTATTACCTCAGGTAAGAATGGTGACATAGCCATAATTTTTGCCGTAACCGACCCAAGTGCTGGTAAAAAAGGTATTAGCGCCTTTATCGTACCAACTGATACTCCTGGCTATATTGTTGCCAACATAGAAGACAAAATGGGGCAAAATGCTTCAGATACTGCGCAAATCGTATTAGAAGATTGTCGTATACCTGCTACTAACTTACTTGGTAAAGAAGGCCAAGGCTATAAAATTGCCCTTTCTGGTTTAGAAGGTGGCCGTATTGGTATTGCAGCGCAATCTGTTGGAATGGCTCGTGCAGCTTATGAATACGCATTACAATATTCAAAAGATCGCACCTCATTTGGAAAGCCCATTTTTGAACACCAAGCGGTTCAATTTAAACTAGCCGAAATGGCTACTAAAGTTGATGCCGCACGTAACATGGTTTTAAACGCAGCTCAATTACGCGATAACAATTTGCCATGCTTAAAAGAAGCTTGCATGGCGAAACTGTTTGCCTCAGAAACTGCGGAAAAAGTTTGCTCTGATGCGATTCAAGTTTTAGGGGGCTATGGCTATCTAAAAGAATTTCCAGTGGAGCGAATTTATCGTGATGTGCGCGTTGCGCAAATTTATGAAGGTACCAGTGACGTACAAAAAATGGTGATTGCTCGTGCAATTGCTAATGATTAAATAGATTAGAAACTTTTTATTTAGGATCAGACATGCCAGTTATTAAATCTTCAATCAACCCTCACAGTGCAGCGTTTCAGGAAAATGCCGAGGCAATGAGTGCGTTAGTGGATGACTTACGCGACAAGATGGAATACATCACTCAAGGTGGCGGTCCAAAGTATCAGGAAAAACATTTATCTCGTGGAAAATTATTGCCACGTGATCGTGTTAGAAAATTATTAGATGTTGGCTCACCATTTTTAGAGATCTCGCAAATGGCAGCTTGGGATATGTATGACAATCGAGTTCCTGCAGCAGGTTTAATCGCGGGTATTGGTCGTGTTTCTGGGATCGAATGTATGATTGTTGCCAACGATGCAACCGTTAAAGGCGGCACCTACTTTCCTGAAACCGTTAAAAAGCATCTTCGCGCTCAAGAAATTGCTGAACAAAATAATCTTCCTTGTATCTATTTAGTCGATTCTGGTGGCGCCAACTTGCCGCAACAAGATGAAGTGTTTCCCGATAAAGAACACTTTGGCCGAATCTTTTATAACCAGGCCAATATGTCCGCTCAAGGCATTCCGCAAATTGCAGTAGTAATGGGTTCTTGCACTGCTGGTGGCGCTTATGTTCCTGCTATTGCAGATGAATCCATTATCGTCAAAGAACAAGGCACTATTTTCTTAGGTGGGCCACCTTTGGTAAAAGCTGCAACCGGTGAGGTTGTTTCCAGTGAAGATTTAGGCGGCGCAGATGTGCACTGTAAAAACTCCGGGGTTACCGACCATTATGCAGTAAATGATGAGCATGCATTAAAATTAGCTCGTCAAGTTGTTAAAAATTTAAACCGTAAGAAAAAACCCTTTGTTACTATTGAGCAGCCTATTGAACCACTCTACCCTGCTGAAGAATTGTACGGTGTAGTCAACAGGGATCCTCGCAAACCTTTTGATATTCGTGAAATTATTGCACGTATTGTTGATAACTCTGAGCTTGATGAATTTAAGGCCATGTACGGTAATACTTTAATCTGTGGTTTTGCGCGCATACATGGTTATCCAGTTGGTATCGTTGCTAATAACGGTATTTTATTCTCAGAATCTGCTCAAAAAGGCGCTCACTTTATTGAGTTATGTTCCCAACGTGGCATTCCATTAGTCTTCTTACAAAATATTACTGGCTTTATGGTTGGCCGTAAATATGAAAACGAAGGGATCGCAAAACAT
Organism: Kangiella sp.; assembly: GCA_028284185.1. Classification (GTDB taxonomy): domain Bacteria; phylum Pseudomonadota; class Gammaproteobacteria; order Enterobacterales; family Kangiellaceae; genus Kangiella. Next base: position 198,087 of record JANQSG010000020.1, on the reverse strand, counting down.
GGTGCGAAAATGGTAACTGCTGTTGCTTGTGCCCGAGTGCCAAAGTTCACAATTATCGTTGGCGGTAGTTTTGGCGCCGGTAACTATGGCATGTGTGGTCGGGCTTATAGTCCTCGCTTCTTATGGATGTGGCCTAATTCCAGAATTTCCGTAATGGGTGGGGAACAAGCAGCGAATGTATTAGCACAAATTAAGCGTGATAATTTTGAGCGTCGTGGCGAAGAAATGTGGTCCGACGAAGAAGAAAAAGCTTTTAAAAAGCCAATAGAAGATCAATACGAAAAACAAGGTCATCCTTATTATTCAAGTGCGCGCCTTTGGGATGATGGCATTATCGATCCAGTTGATACTAGAACCGTTTTAGGCTTAGCACTTTCAGCAGCCATGAATAAAGAAGCCGAAGAAACTAAATTCGGTGTCTTTAGAATGTAATAGAAGCTCTTAGAGATTAGCTGGAGAAAACATTATGCAAGAAGCTTTAAAAATTTCTATAGACGAAAATAATCTAGGCACTGAAGGCCGTGGAGTTGGTTATATTACTTTAACTCGTGGCAAAATCCATAATGCTTTTGACGACCAGTTAATTGCTGATTTAACTTCTGCTTTTGAAGCCATGCAAAACAATCATGATGTTGAAGTGATCGTTTTAAATGCTGAGGGAAAAAGTTTTTCTGCCGGCGCAGATTTAAACTGGATGCGTCGTATGGCTGATTATTCCTGGCAAGAGAACTTTCAAGACTCGCAAGCTTTAGCCAAGCTAATGAACACCATCTATAGTATGACCAAACCTACCGTATGTATGGTTCAGGGCGCTGCATTTGGTGGCGGTGTCGGCTTAGTAGCATGTTGCGATATGGTTATTGCCTCAGAAAGAGCAAGTTTTTGCTTGTCCGAAGTCAAGCTTGGTTTAATTCCAGCAGTAATCAGCCCTTATGTAGTAAAAGCCATTGGTGAGCGTCAAGCTCAGCGCTATTTTCTAACGGCTGAGCGCTTTAAAGCAGCTCAGGCAAAAGACTTTGGCCTAGTGCACGAAGTGGTTGCCGAACAAGAACTGGAAAATAAAACTAGTGAAGTTATTAGTGCTTTACTGTCAAATGGTCCACAAGCGGTTGTTGCTGCTAAAGACTTAATTCGTGCCGTTGAAGGTAAGAGCATTAACCAAGACTTAATAGACGAAACTGCAAAACGTATTGCTGATATTCGCGCAAGCGAGCAAGGCAAAGAAGGTTTAAACGCATTCTTAGAAAAAAGACCTGCTGATTGGTCGATTGGCCAATCTTAGGAGAATCAAGAACAATGTTTACAAAAATATTAATTGCAAACCGTGGTGAAATTGCTTGCCGTGTAATAAAAACAGCTCAGAAATTAGGAATTAAAACTGTAGCAGTTTATTCTGAAGCTGATAAAAATGCGATGCACGTTGCGATGGCTGATGAAGCTGTTTACTTAGGCCCTGCCCCAGCGCGAGACTCTTACCTTAAGAGTGACTTAATTATTGAAGCGACTAAACAAACTGGCGCACAAGCTATTCACCCCGGTTATGGCTTCTTATCAGAGAATGCAGACTTTTCTAAAGCTTGTTTTGCCAATGGTATTGAATTTATTGGTCCGCCTGAGAGCGCCATTATTGCTATGGGCTCCAAATCCGCTGCTAAAGAAATTATGCAACAAGCTCAGGTTCCATTAGTGCCGGGTTATCATGGCGAAAATCAGGATACGGATTTCTTAAAATCTAAAGCTGACAAGATGGGCTATCCAGTAATTATCAAAGCTACTGCTGGCGGCGGTGGTAAAGGTATGCGCATCGTCTGGAAAGCTGAAGAATTTGAATCAAATTTAGCATCTTGTAAGCGGGAATCCGCAGCTTCTTTTGGCGATGATAGAGTATTAGTAGAAAAGTACATCACTAAGCCTCGTCATGTTGAAATCCAAGTATTTGCCGATAAGCATGGTAATGCGATGCATTTATTCGAGCGAGATTGTTCAGTACAACGCCGCCATCAAAAAGTTATTGAAGAAGCCCCCGCTCCAGGTTTAAGCGAAGCAACTCGCGAAACTATGGGCCAAGTTGCTATCCGTGCAGCAAAAGCCATTGGCTATGTTGGTGCTGGTACCGTTGAATTTTTATACGATGAAGATGGTTCTTTCTATTTTATGGAAATGAACACTCGTCTTCAGGTTGAGCATCCAGTAACTGAATACATCACTGGTCAGGATTTAGTGGAGTGGCAATTAAAAGTTGCTTCCAATCAAGAACTACCATTAAAGCAAGAAGAGTTGTCAATTAATGGTCACGCTTTTGAAGTCAGAATTTATGCTGAAGATCCGCGTCAGGATTTCTTACCCGCAACTGGTACTTTATTACACCTAGATACGCCAGCTGAAACTCAGCATGTTCGTATTGATACGGGTGTTCGTCAAGGCGATACGGTTTCAGTGCACTATGATCCCATGATCGCAAAATTAATTGTTTGGGATCATGACCGAAATGCAGCTCTAGCACGTTTGCGCGGGGCATTGGCTCAATATCAAGTGGTCGGCGTTACCACTAATATAGAGTTCTTATCAGCCTTAGCATCAAATCAGGCATTTGAAGATTTGGATTTAGATACAAACTTTATCGAACGCCATAAAGAGGATTTAATCTTAGATGATTTAGCTGCTGACAATGATACTTTGGTTGCCGCTGCTATTTATCAAATCTTAAAGCGTGAGCAAAAAGCTCAGCAAACCGCAGCTCAAAGCGAAGATCCTTATTCCCCCTGGAATCAAGTAACAGGTTGGCGTTTAAATACTGATAATCACCATACATTGGACTACAAAGATCTGGTGGATGGTATTGCTAATGAGCTATCGGTAACAGTCCACTTTAGGAGCGAAGGTTTTTTACTTGAATTACCCTCGACTGAATTAAAAGTATTGTCAGCAAAATTGTCAGGCGATGAATTACGTTTAGATGTAGAAGGGCGTCGTTTTAATGCCAAAGTGGTTGAAGATACTGGCAAATTGCACGTATTTGTTCATGGCACTTCTCTTTTTGCAAGAACCCAAATGCTTGAAATTGTTGATAAAGGTCAGGCTGGAGAATCAGATGATGCTGGCGGTAGCTTAGCAGCGCCAATGCCTGGCACTATTATTGATGTTTTAGTTGAAGCCGGTGATACGGTTGAAGCTGGTCAGCCTTTAGTCATTTTAGAAGCCATGAAAATGGAACATACTATCAATTCGCCAAGCGCTGGCACCGTCTCCGAAGTAATGTATTCTGCTGGCGACTTGGTTGAAGATGGTGCCGAGTTATTATCCCTAGATTCAGGAGAATAAGTTCATGGTAATGGTTTCAGAAAAACCAGGATTAAGCAGAGAGCTGCCTATTCACGTTAAAATTGTTGAAATGGGGCCCAGAGATGGTTTGCAAAACGAAAAACAGCCTGTTTCTACAGAAGTTAAGCTAGAGCTTATCAAGCGTCTAATCGAAGCTGGTGAAAAGCATATTGAAGCTACAGCCTTTGTATCTCCTAAATGGGTGCCACAAATGGCTGATCATCACGACATTATGAAGAGCTTGCCAGAAACTGACGATGTCATGTTTCCTGTGCTGACGCCTAACCTTAAAGGTTTTGAAGGAGCATTAGCGGGTGGCGCAAAAGAAGTAGCAGTATTTGCAGCAGCTTCTGAGAGTTTCTCACAAAAAAATATTAATTGCTCCATTGCTGAATCCATAGAGCGTTTTAAGCCTGTAATGAAGGCTGCTAAAGAAAATAATATTGTAGTTCGTGGTTATGTATCATGTGTTTTAGGTTGCCCTTTTGAAGGTGATATTACACCAGAAAAAGTTGCCGAGGTTGCAAAAACACTTTATGACTTGGGCTGTTATGAAATTTCTTTAGGAGACACCATTGGTACAGGCACACCAGCCAAAGCACAAGCTATGATTAAAGAAGTCGCCAAATATGTGCCTATTAATCATTTGGCCTGTCACTTCCACGATACCTATGGCCAGGCACTAGCTAATTTATATGCATGCTTGGAGTTGGGTGTTTCGACCATTGACTCATCGGTTGCTGGCATTGGTGGCTGTCCTTACGCTCCTGGAGCAACAGGCAATGTAGCCACCGAAGATGTAGTTTATATGCTAAATGGCTTAGGTATTGAAACTGGAATTGATTTAGATAAGTTGGTTGATGCAGGTGTATTTATTTCCAATGCTTTAGGAAGAAAACCTGTCTCGAATGCAGCAAATGCAATCCTAGCTAAGAGAAAATAATGAAGTACCTTGCTATCTTTTTATTATTAACTTCTTATGCCAGCAACGCTTGCAGACCTACAGGCATATCTTTATCTGAACAAGTTTCACAAGCAGATAGTATCTACATTGCTCACGTTATTGGTGTAAATTTAAATGGTTATGAATCTCAGCTAAAAAACTCCGAAGAAGAGATAATTAGAATTCCTGAACCTAAAACATTCAAACTATACCATTCAGAAAACATAAAAGGTGAAGGTAAAGAGTATAGCTTCATGAAGACTTCAGGTTGCTCTTCTTTAGAGTTAAAGGAAAAGGTTATTTTATTCGTTAATAGTGATTATTCTGATTTTATTCCCTACTCAGAAAAAAACTATAAAAAAGTATTAAACGTTTTAAATTTAAACGAGGACTGAAAATGTCAGGTTTTAATAAAGTCGTAACAAGTTACGAAGAAGCCTTAGCAGGTTTCACAGACAATATGACCGTTATGGTCGGGGGCTTTGGCCTTTGCGGTATCCCAGAAGGGTTAATTGAGCAAGTTAACAAATTAGGATGCACAAGTTTAACGGCCATTTCTAACAATGCTGGCGTCGACGGTTTTGGCTTAGGCAAATGGTTGGAGAAACGCCAAATTGCAACCATGATTGGTTCTTACGTTGGTGAGAATGAATTATTTGAACAATTATTGCTATCCGGCGAGATGGAAGTAATCCTGACTCCACAAGGAACACTAGCTGAAAAAATTCGTGCTGGCGGCGCAGGCATCCCGGCGTTCTTTACTGCGACTGGGTACGGTACTCAAGTGGCTGACGGTAAAGAAACTCGTGAAATTGATGGCCGTAATTATGTTTTAGAGCCCTCATTAACAGCTGACTTTGCTTTAGTCAAAGCTTGGAAAGCGGATACTATGGGCAACTTAATTTTCCGTAAAACAGCGATGAACTTTAACCCAATGATGGCGACTGCCGGTAAAATTACTGTTGCTGAAGTTGAGGAAATTGTTGAGCCGGGTGAATTAGATCCAAATTATATTCATACACCAGGTATTTATGTGCAGCGCGTGATCAAAGGCGAATTTGAGAAACGCATTGAGCAAAGAACCGTAAAACAAAAAGAGCAAGCATAAGGAGCACTCAAATGGCATTAACACGTGATCAAATCGCCATGCGAGTGGCGCAAGAAATTCAAGATGGTTATTACGTTAACTTAGGTATTGGTATCCCTACTCTAGTAGCAAATTATATTCCTGAAGGCATGGAAGTGATGTTGCAATCAGAAAATGGTTTACTCGGCATGGGCGAATTCCCAACGGAAGAAACGATTGATCCTGACTTAATTAATGCAGGTAAGCAAACCGTTACAGCCGTAACTGGTGCAGCTTATTTTTCTTCCGCTGAAAGTTTTGCCATGATCCGTGGTGGTCATGTTGATTTAACAGTATTAGGTGCTTTTGAAGTCGATCAGCAGGGCTCTATTGCTTCCTGGATGATCCCAGGAAAACTGGTAAAAGGTATGGGTGGCGCTATGGACTTAGTTGCTGGTGCTGAAAATATTATTGTTACCATGACTCATGCTAATAAACATGGCGTTTCTAAAATTCTTAAAGAATGCACCCTACCATTAACTGGTGCTAACTGCATTAAGCGCGTTATCACCGAGTTAGCTTTTATGGAAATCAAAGATGGCGCTTTCCATCTATTAGAAAGAGCTCCAGGGGTAAGTATTGAAGAGATTCAAGCCCTAACTGAAGCTGATTTGGTAGTGGAAGGTGACATTCCTGAAATGAAGGTTTAATTTAACTGGCTACGGCCAATCACTGAAAAGTGCTCAGAGCCTAGCCCTTTGGCTATTTATCATTCTAAACTACGCTTTTAAATGATTTTTGCCTCCTCTCATCTTCACTCGCGCAGTTAAACAGCGTGATTAAGCCAGCTTGATTGCTGGCTTTTTTCTATAAAAATCAAATAATTAACAAGCGCTTACATTTTTACACCGAGAAACACTAGGAATTTGAAATTAGTTCTCTATGATGTATGACGTAATTTCATAGGGGTAATTTAGGATAAAAACATGAAAAAACTACTAATCTCAGCAGCTTTATCAGTAGCTGCCCTACCATTAGTTGCCGATGAAGGTATGTGGCAACCGCATCAACTTCCTAGTTTGAAAAAAGAACTTAAGAAAGCAGGCTTGAAGTTAAATCCCAACGATTTAACCGAGTTGACTGAATTCCCAATGGGGGCCATTGTCAGTCTTGGCGGTTGCTCAGCAGCATTTTTATCACCTCAGGGTTTAGTCGCAACTAATCATCACTGTACATACGGTAGTATTCAATTTAACTCTACTGCTGAAAACAATTTGATTGAAAAAGGCTTTTTAGCCAAAAACTTAAGCGAAGAACTAAAAGCAGCTCCTGGTAGCCGCGTTTACGTAACTGAACAGGTTTCTGATGTTACCAATAAGGTTTTAAATAATATTAAAGAGAATATGAGTGGCATTGATCGCTACAAAGCCATTGAGAAAAACCGTAAAGCCCTAATTTCCGGATGTGAGTCTGAAGCAGGCTATCGTTGCCGAGTAAGCGCTTTCCACGGCGGTCTTGAGTATTATTTGATCAAGCAAATGGAAATCAAAGACGTACGTTTGGTTTACGCCCCTGCCGGTTCTATCGGTAAATATGGTGGTGATATTGATAATTGGATGTGGCCACGTCATACTGGTGACTTCTCTTTCTACCGTGCATATGTCAGCAAAGACGGCAAACCCGTTGAATACTCTGAGGATAATGTACCTTATAAGCCAAAGCACTTTTTAAAAGTGAATGCTAATGGTGTTGAGGAAGGTGACTTTGTGATGATTGCTGGTTATCCAGGCAGCACCAATCGCTACCGCACCAGTGTTGAAGTTAAAAATCAATTCGAATGGTACTACCCTACTTTCCGCAAACTGGTTCATAACTATATTGATATTATTGAAAAAAATGCACCTGAAGGCTCTGATGCTCGCGTCAAATATGCTTCAACCTTAGCCAGTTTGAACAATGTTGAAAAAAACTGGGGCAGCATGATGGAAAGCTATGGCAAAGGTGATTTTTATCAACGTAAGGTAGTTACCGAGTCAAAGCTGGCTAATTGGTTAGATGCTGACAAAGCCATGAGTCAAAAGCACCGTAGCTCTATTGAGGCCTTGAATGCTTTGATTGAAGAAGATCAAAAAGAGCAGGAAACTGAAATGAAGTTGTGGGCAATGGGACGAGATGCCCTAAGCTCAACAGCAGCTCGCTTGTATCGCTTAGCACTAGAAAAACAAAAGCCAGATGCAGAACGGGAACCAGGCTATCAAGAACGTGATATGACTCGCTTCAAAGAAGGTCTAAAGCGTTTTAATCGTCGTTGGGATGAAAAAGTGGCTAAAGAGTTATATAAATTTTTTGTAGCTGAATATGCAACCCTACCTATGGACATGCGTGTTAAGAGTTTTGATAAAGCTATGAACATTGAAGAGACTTTTAATGCTGACAATTTCGCTAAAACCATTGATAGTATGTTTTCTAAAACCAAATTGACGGATGAAGCGGTTCGTTTGGCTTGGATGAATAAATCGGTTGAAGATTTTAAAAAATCGAATGATCCTTTCATTCAATTAGCGGTAGCGACTTATGATGAAAATTACCAGCGAGAGTTAAAAAACAAGCAACGCTCAGGTCAATTCCAACAGCTACGTCCTAAATATATGGCTGCTATGATCGATTTTTATGCTCACCTTGATAAACCAATTTATGCCGATGCTAACAGCACCTTGCGTGTCACTTACGGCAATGTAAAGGGCTACTCACCAAAAGATGGGATCTATGCTACACCATTTACCACATTAGAAGGTTTACTAGCAAAACATACAGGAAAAGAGCCTTTTAATTCACCAGCAGTACAAAATAAGCTAATCAAAGACAAAGCCTACGGCAAATACTTAAATAAGAAATTAAACTCAGTACAAGTCAACTATCTAACTACTGTAGATATCACCGGTGGTAATTCAGGTTCATCCACTTTAAATAATAGAGCTGAATTCGTTGGTCTGGTATTCGATGGCAATTACGAATCTATTATTGGTGACTGGGACTATGATCCAAAACTTAAACGCGGCATTCATGTTTCTAGTGCCTATATGCTTTGGGTTATGGAAAACATTGACAAAGCCACTAATTTAATTGATGAAATGGTTATTATTCGGTAATATAAATCCTCAAGGCATTAAGGGAGCTAAAGGCTCCCTTTTTATTGTTTAAGTTTTGTAGTTTCAATGAGTTAATACTTTTTTGGAGTTATAAATAAACACAAACTTATTATTCACATCAATCTTACGCCTGCTCTTTGGCGTATTTTTCCTTGTTGTAGTTGCAGTTACAGCAAAAGTAAATGCTTTTGACAAAATAAAACCTTCCTCAAACTATCAACCTCAAAAAATCGTTAATGTTGGAATTTTCGCTGCTCCCCCTATCATTTTTATTGATGAGAAAAAACCAAAAGGAATGTTAATTGATTTTCTAACTGAGATTGCTGAACGAGAAAATTGGCAACTTAATTGGGTAAAAAGTGATTGGTCAAACCTTATTCAAATGGGCAAGGAAAAACGGCTAGATCTGCTTGTGTTTATTGCTTATTCTGACGAAAGAGCCCAGTTTTTTAACTATTCCAAAGAAAACTTCATTACTGGCTGGGGGCAAGTTTATACTCATGACAAAAATACCTTTCAAAGCATCATCGACTTTGATAATAAAAAAGTGGCGGTGCTTGAGAATGGAATTTATGGGATCAGTTTTAAAAAACATTGCCAAACTTTTGAAATTAATTGCCAACTTATTCCAGTTTCAAGGATTGACAAGGCTTTTGATCTTTTAGAAACAAAAGCAGTTGATGGTGCCGTATCTGATAATTTAGTCGGATTAAATTTTTTACAAACACATGAAGTTTATCCTACCTCTGTTTTATTTAACCCTAGACAATCTTTATTTGCCGCACCTAAAGGTAAGCCAACAGATATTTTAACAACCATTGACAATTACCTCATTGAATGGCGAAAAGATAAAAAATCTCCTTATTACAAGGTTTATAATCACTGGCTAAATCAAAAACAAGATTTTTATATACCTCGATGGCTTATTACCACCATAAAAATTATTAGTGGCTTACTTATTGCAACTTTACTACTTTCTTATTTCCTGAGAGAACAAGTCAAAAGAAAGACCGCTCATTTAAAAATGCAAAGTCAACAAGTTCGTCAAATTATCGATTTAATTCCTCATTTTATCTATGCTGCCGATAATAGAGGGGAAATATGTTTAATGAATCAATATGCCGCAAATTTCTGCGGTATTAACAAGGATCATTATGAAACCATATCTAAAATTCGTTTAATAAAAAAATATGGTGTGTCTCGCTCTTTATTTAGAGGGGATAGATTATTACTGAAACATGGTTCTAATGATTTTAAAAATGAACTTAAAATACTGAATGCACAGGGTCAGGAAATTTATTTAAAACTAACGAAGGTACCTTTTGTTAGTAATACAACCGCCGTACCTTCATTAGTCGCAGTAGGAGTAGATATCACTTCTGCTAAAGCCTATCAAAAGCAGATTGAGCACATGTCCTATCACGATCCTATGACCCAGCTGCCTAATAGGGTATTACTTAATGATCGTATTAAGCAATCACTGGCACTTTCTGTTCGCCAAGCTCATAGTGGTGCCATTATTCTTATGGATTTAGATGACTTTCAAACAATTAACCATGATCATGGTCAGAAAGCTGGCGATCGCTTATTAATCATTCTAGCGAACCGTATTAAAAGTCTGGTTAAAATTGGGGATACGGTTGCTCGACACAGCGGAGACACCTTTGTAATTCAGCTCAATGAGCTATCAATAAAGCCAGAAGCAGCCCATGAAATTGCTATGAACTTTGCACAGCAACTGCAAGGGAAAATCAACGAACCATTTGATTATCAAGGTGTTAAACTATTCACAACTGCAAGTATTGGCGTAGTGATCTATCCCATAGATGGCAAAAGACACACTAAAATCATTCCTCGTGCCGAAACGGCCATGCGTCATGCAAAACTCAAAGGTAAAAATCAGATTGTGCGTTTTAGCAAAGAAATGGAGGCTGTTGTATTCCAGCGTGATCTGATTAAAAATGAACTAAAATCGGCAATCAATAACGATGAATTTGAACTCTATTATCAGCCTCAAATGCGAATAGGAAATGGTTACCCTATAGGTTTTGAGGCATTAATTCGATGGAATCACAAAAAACACGGTATGGTCTATCCTGATGACTTTATTCCTGCAGCCGAGAAAAATAACCTCATAATTCCAATTGGCTATTGGGTTATCGAAGCAGCCTTTAAACAACTTAAAAACTGGCAAGATAAACCAGTAGCAGGAAGCTTTATTGGTATAAATCTATCGGTTATTCAAATTAAGGACGCTAACTTAGTACCTTTAGTAAAAGATTTAATCCAGCGTTATCAAATTGATCCAAGCTTAATTGAATTTGAAATTACGGAAACTGTGTTATTCCAAGGGATTGATGACTCACTTGAAACCTTAAACGAATTGAAAAAGCTAGGAACACGCTTATCAATTGACGATTTTGGAACCGGCTATTCTTCACTAAGTTACATCAATCGCCTACCATTAGATAAACTTAAGATTGATCGTTCATTTATTAAAGATGTTGGAACGGATAAAAGTAGTCAAACCATTGTTAGTACCATTATTAAAATGGGTAAAGACCTTGGTTTAAATATCTTAGCCGAAGGTGTTGAAGAAAAAGCTCACATTGAATTTTTACAATCTATAGACTGTGATTATTTCCAAGGTTATTACTTTAATAAGCCTCTCTCCAATGACGAAGTTATAGCTTTGTATTCCAAAGCTCCGATCCAATGGAATAAGGAAGATCTTGAAAGTAAAAAAAACTAATTTAAGAGTTAGTAATAACCATAATACTTTGTACCAGCAAGTATAATGATAAAATCAAAATTACTAACCAAGTCAGGCTGGTTCCCCAAAAACGTCCAAAACTAACACCAATATTTCGGCCTAGCCCATAAGCATGGATCAAACGGCCAATAACCAGTGCAATACCGCAGGTGTTAAGCAAATAAGCCGAAGCGTTATTTAGCTCCGCAAAAGCCATTAGCAATAAAGCCATAGGAACATATTCTGTGGCATTGGCATGCACTCGAATAATTTGCAACATATTTTTATCGCCCTTGTCACCAACTCCAATCCGTAGTTTTCTACGGGTTTTAGCGACATTGGCGGCAAGCACTAAAATAAATATTGCCAAAATAGCTGCATAAATGGGGGTATAAATTAAGCTCATAATTTTCTCTCAATATTTTTGTAAACCTTTGGGAATAAAAAAGCCCGTCAACTCATATTCGAGCGCGGGCTTTGAAAATTTATAGGAAATTAAGCACCAACAGTCACTTTATTCTCAACCGGGATCGTTACCTGATTAGCTTTCTCTTTATACTCTTCCATCTGATGGAAGTTCATATAAACGTAGATATCATCAGCCATGGAATCAATCTTAGTAGCATATTCCAGGTATTCTTCCGGTGTTGGTAATTTACCCATCACAGCCGCAATTGCTGCTAATTCAGCTGAAGCCAAATAAACATTAGCGCCCTGGCCTAAACGATTCGGGAAATTACGAGTCGAAGTAGAAACCACCGTAGATTTCGGGGCTACCCGTGCCTGATTACCCATACATAGTGAACAACCAGGCATTTCCAAACGTGCACCAGAACGACCAAAAATATTATAATGACCTTCTTCCATCAACTGGTGCTCGTCCATCTTGGTTGGTGGCGCAATCCACAAGCGAGTTTGTAAAGTGCCAGCTTCAACGCTTTCCAACAACTTGGAAGCTGCACGGAAATGGCCAATGTTAGTCATGCATGAGCCAATAAATACTTCATCAATCTTATCGCCAGCGACTTCACTTAATAAACGCGCATCATCCGGATCATTTGGTGCACACAAGACCGGTTCTTTAAGCTCACTCATGTTGATTTCGATAACCTCAGTATATTCGGCATCGGCATCCGCTTGCATCAAGGATGGATTCGCTAACCACTCCTCCATCTTGGCTACACGACGTGAAATGGTACGCTCATCGCCATAACCATTAGCCATCATCCACTTCAACAATACCACATTCGATTGTAAGTATTCTGAAACCGATTCTTCACTTAACTTAATAGTACAGCCTGCCGCTGAGCGCTCTGCAGAAGCATCCGATAACTCAAAAGCTTGCTCAGCCGTTAAGTTTTCAAGACCCTCAATTTCCAAGATACGACCAGAGAAAATATTTTTCTTACCTGCTTTTTCGACCGTTAATAAACCATCTTTAATTGCTTGATAAGGGATGGCATGTACCAAATCACGCAAGGTAATGCCTGGCTGCATTTCACCAGTAAACTTTACTAATACTGACTCCGGCATATCCAATGGCATCACACCCGTTGCTGCGGCAAACGCCACCAGGCCAGAACCGGCTGGAAATGAAATACCTAATGGGAAGCGAGTATGGGAATCACCGCCCGTACCTACCGTATCAGGTAATAACATACGATTTAACCAGGAATGGATAATGCCGTCGCCAGGGCGTAAAGAAACCCCGCCACGATTCATAATGAAATCTGGTAAATTATGCTGTGTATCAATATCCACTGGCTTTGGATAAGCTGCGGTATGGCAGAAAGACTGCATCACCAGATCTGCTGAAAATCCCAAACAAGCTAAATCTTTAAGTTCATCACGGGTCATAGGACCGGTAGTATCTTGTGAACCTACCGTGGTCATTTTTGGTTCGCAGTATTGGCCAGGACGAACACCTTCAACACCACAGGCTTTACCCACCATTTTTTGCGCCAAAGTAAAACCTTTATTTGAAGATTCAACCGGATCAGGCTTACGGAAGAAATCGGCTTCTGGCATCCCCAAATATTCTCGGGCGCGAGCCGTTAGGCCACGACCAATAATCAATGGGATACGGCCGCCCGCTTGCACTTCATCCAGTAAAACGTCCGTTTTTAATTCAAAAGTGGAAATCACTTCACCCTTATCATTTTCAACTTTACCTTTAAATGGATAAACATGGATCAAGTCACCCATTGCCATTTTGGAAACATCCATCTCAACTGGCAATGCACCCGCATCTTCCATCGTATTAAAGAAAATAGGTGCGATTTTGCCGCCAAAACAGAAGCCACCATCACGCTTATTAGGAACATAAGGAATATCATCACCCATATACCATAACACTGAGTTAGTCGCTGATTTACGCGAAGAACCCGTACCCACAACATCACCCACATAAGCCAGTGGATAACCGCGAGATTCAAGCTCATTGATTAAGTTAATAGGGCCAATCTCACCTTGTTTATCAGGTGTAATGCCCTCACGCTCATTTTTCAGCATGGCTAAAGCGTGCAAAGGAATATCCGGGCGTGACCAGGCATCCTGCGCTGGAGACAAGTCATCGGTATTGGTTTCGCCAGGTACTTTAAATACAGTTAAGGAAATCTTTTCCGCAAGAGCATCTTTAGATTTAAACCATTCGGCATCAGCCCAGGATTGGATCACTGATTTTGCAACCTCATTTCCTTTTTCAGCTTTTTCAGCTACATCGTGAAAAGCGTCAAACATTAACAACGTATGCTTAAGCTTCTCGCCAGCCAGTTCGCCCAGTTCAGCGTCATCTAGTAACTCAACCAAAGTCGCGATGTTATAACCACCCAGCATGGTGCCTAATAAATTGACCGCATGAGCTTTATCAATTAACGGCGAGCTCGCTTCATCTTTAGCAATTGCCGCCAAAAAGCCCGCTTTCACATAAGCCGCCTCGTCAACCCCGGGTGGTACTCGATTGGTGATTAAATCCACCAGAAATTCTTCTTCACCTGCTGGCGGATTTTTTAATAATTCAATTAAACCATTTACTTGTTCAGCGCTTAATGGCAAAGCAGGAATATTCTGCTTTGCGCGCTCGGCAACATGCTTTCTATAGGCTTCTAACACGGCTATCCTCTTTGATTATGCTTAATAGGTCTTTTCACTAAAATTATCAGATCGGTATGCGAAACTGAATTGGCCTAAAAGTATAACATAGACCATAGCGAATGGGATTATTAGTTGATTCAATTTATACCAAACCCTCGCCCAGATAACAGGCAGAATAATGGACAAAAAACGATTTACACATGACCATCAAGCATTATTCAGGTAAAATCTTTGCTTTATTTATTCATCCGTCATTGAGACCCCAATAATGCAACTCTCTGCTTTAACTGCAATTTCTCCTGTCGATGGCCGCTATGGTTCTAAAGCTACTGACTTCCGCCCTGTTTTCAGTGAATTTGGCCTTTTAAAATACCGCGTAACGGTTGAAGTTCGCTGGCTACAAGCGCTTTCTCAAGCTAAAGCCATTAGCGAAGTGCCAGCTTTTGACACTGCTGCCAATGAATTGTTAGACACTATTGTTGCCAACTTCTCAGAACAAGACGGTATGCGAATTAAAGAAATCGAGCGTACCACTAATCATGACGTTAAAGCTGTTGAATATTTCCTGAAAGAAAAAGTAGCAACAAATGTCCAATTACAAGCTATTAATGAATTTATTCACTTTGCCTGTACCTCTGAAGATATTAACAACTTATCTTATGCTTTAATGCTTAAAGAAGGCACCGAAGTTTTGGCCGAGATGCAAACCCAGGTTGCCGATGCCATTCGCACTTTAGCAGCTGAATATGCGGAAATCCCCATGATGTCTCGTACTCATGGTCAACCAGCCTCGCCTTCAACTATGGGCAAGGAAATGGCCAATGTAGTTTACCGCTTAGAGCGCCAGTTGCAGCAAATCAATGCACAGGAAATTCTGGGTAAAATCAATGGTGCCGTAGGTAACTATAATGCACACTTATCAGCTTACCCTGAATTTGACTGGCAATCATTTGCCGAGAAGTTTGTAACTTCTTTAGGTTTAAGCTGGAATCCTTACACCACGCAAATCGAGCCACACGATTATATGGCAGAACTGTTTGATGCCGTTGCCCGCTTTAATACTATTTTAATTGACTTTGATCGGGATGTTTGGGCTTATATTGCCCTGGGTCACTTCAAACAAAAAACTATTGAGGGTGAAATTGGCTCTTCCACTATGCCGCATAAAGTGAACCCGATTGATTTTGAAAATTCGGAAGGTAACTTAGGCATTGCCAATGCACTCTTTGATCACTTGGCCATGAAATTACCGATTTCCCGCTGGCAACGTGATTTAACCGATTCAACAGTACAACGCACTTTAGGGGTCGCTTTCGCTCACAGCACTATTGCTTATCAAGCAACTTTAAAAGGTATTTCCAAATTGGAAGTCAATGAACAATCCTTGCTAGACGAGTTAAACTCTAACTGGGAATTATTGGCAGAGCCCATTCAAACAGTAATGCGCCGCTACGGTATTGAAAATCCCTATGAAAAACTAAAAGAATTAACCCGTGGCAAACGGGTAACCCAAGCAGATATGGCTGTATTTATTGACAGCTTAGAATTACCAGAAGCAGAAAAAGCGCGTTTAAAAGAATTAACGCCAGCAACTTATATTGGTAACGCTGTTTCTCAGGCAAAAGCTATTTAAAGGCACTTAACAATTAATATCTTTAATTCCAATATTTCAATAGATACTTTTTTTAAAGACTATTGGCAAAAAAAGCCCCTCCTGATTCGAGGGGCTTTTGCTAATGACTTTATACAGAGTCTGATTTCGGCTGAAGAACTGGCTGGTTATTCGTTGGAGGCAGACATTGAATCGCGCCTGATCAGTCAGTTTGATGGTAATTGGGAGCTACAACACGGGCCATTAGATGAAGCTTTGTTTCAACGGCTACCAGAGTCTAATTGGACACTGTTAGTACAATCCCTGGATTATTTCCATCCTCCACTACAAGCTTTGATTCAGGCCTGTAATTTTATTCCGCGCTGGCGGCTGGATGATGTAATGGTGTCTTTTGCCACTGACAATGGCGGTGTTGGCCCCCATTTTGATCAATACGATGTATTCTTGATTCAAGGTGCTGGCAAAAGACGTTGGCTTGTCGGCTCTAAGAATCAAACCATTAGTAAATCTCAGTTTCACTCTGAGATTTTGCAGATAGAACCTTTTGCCACAGATTTAGATATTGAAGTGGAAGCTGGCGATCTACTTTATATCCCGTCCAATACGCCTCATTGGGGCGAGTCAATTGATAATTCTATCTGCTATTCGGTAGGCTTTCGTGCGCCGAATATCGAAGCCATTAGCCAACAATTATTAGAAGAAGCTTCTGACGAATTCAACCAACTTTGGCAGGATCAAGATCTGTTAAATAAGCAACATAATCATGGAGAGCTTCCTACTGAAATTAGTCAGTGGGCACAAACAGAGATCCAGCAATTGACTTTTAGTCAGAAACTTAAAATTGCCATTGGTAAAGAAGTTACTCGTTTAAAATATCCTGACATATTGCCTGAAATCGTCCCATGCGAAGCTGAAGAGTTATCTGAACTGGCTTTTATAAAGTCAATAAAACTTAATCCACTAAGCCGGATGGCTTTTTATCAGGACGCTGATAAAATTTTGTTGTTTATTAATGGTGAATTTATTGAGTCAGACACTTCTAACCTCAATTTGGTTAAAGCTTTGAATAGTTATGAGTTAGTGCAAACCCAGTCGATAGTCACTAACAAAGAAACTGCACGTAAGCTAATCGCTGAGCTGGCCGCTATTTCCGCCATAGAATTTGAATCCTGATGAAACATTACCAATCTCATCAAATAAAGCGTGAAACCAGCGAGCTCATTAGAATTGCCATTCCTGCAATTTTAGCGCAATTGGCACAAATGGCTCTGGGGGTGAGCGATACCATTATGGCCGGTAATTTCTCAGCCAATGCTCTGGCCGCAGTAGGTACCGGCTTTAACTTGTTTATGATTATCTTTGCGCTCTTTATGGGCATGATGATTGCTATTAATCCGATGGTAGCACAACTAAACGGACAAAAAGCCGAGAAACCTATTGGCAAGGTATTCCAACTGGGGTTCGTAATGGCGATTGTTTTTGGTATTATCAGCTTTATCGCACTTAACCTTGCAAAATACCCACTAAACTTAGCTGGTATACCAGAAAATATTGTATCCACCACCAGCGACTATTTAAAAGCCTTAAGCTGGGGCACTATTTCCGTTTATTTATTTCTCGCTTTACGCTCCGGCAACGAAGGTTTGTTTTCTACCAAAGCAGTAATGGTCTGTTCCTTTTTAGCCATTCCTTTTAATATCGTTTTGAATTACTGGTTTATTTTTGGCGGCTTGGGGGTAGAAGCCATGGGCGCAGTAGGTGCAGGCTACGCCACCAGCATTGTTTGGACCATTTTATTTTTGTCCTTAGCCATCTTCACTTTTGCCCACAAACCCTATGCCAAATTCGAAATTTTTAAGCATTTTGCATGGCCTAAGTGGAAACTCACTAAAGAGTATTTTCAAATTGGTTTACCGATCGCAATGGGGATGGTGATGGAAATTGCCATGTTTGGTGGTATTGGCATTTTTATTGCGCGTTATGGTGAACAACTTGCTGGTGCTCATCAGATTGCCATGAATATCGCTGCAGTAGCCTTTATGGTACCACTAGGTCTATCGGTCGCAGTAACGGCTCGTGTGGGTTATTGGATGGGACAGGAGCGCTATGGACAAATGCGGCTGGCAGGCTACTGTGGTATCGGCCTAAGCCTTTTATTCCAGCTAATATCTGTAAGTATTATGCTGTTCCTGCGTTACCAAATCGTCGGCATCTACACCGATGATCTGGTCATTATCGATATTGCCGCCAGCTTGATATTCCTAGCCGCCATATTCCAATTCTCTGATGGCTTGCAGGTCAATGCTGCTGGCGCTCTACGCGGTATGAAAGATACGACTATTCCGATGATTTACATGGCATTTTCCTACTGGATCGTCGGTTTTCCTTTAGGTTATTACTTGGCTGAAGTCCATGCCATGCAAGCACAGGGATTCTGGATTGGCATTATCGCAGGTCTCACTGTAGCCGCAATTTTATTGTTAGCACGCTTTATGCGCTTGACGAAAAAGCTACCCGAAGAATTAGAACCAGACTTGCCAGGCACACCTTAGCCCAGTAAAATCGCATCAGCAGAAAGCTGCTGTTTTTTTAATCAATTGTATTAAACTTTATTAATGAATCCTTATTCCATTGACAATTATGAGCGCCCTACTCTTGAAACGCCTAATGGTGAAGAGAAGGTGTTGATGCACTCTTGTTGTGCGCCTTGTGCGGCGGAGGTGATGGAAGCGGTTCATCATTCTGGTATTGAGCAAACCATTTTCTTCTATAACCCTAATATTCATCCGATTGAAGAATATGAAATTCGTAAAGATGAAAACAAGCGTTTTTGCGATAAGTTAGGGATTGAATTTATTGATGCCGACTACGACAAAGATAATTGGTTTGAGCGGGTTAAAGGCAAGGAAAATGAACCAGAGCGTGGTGCACGCTGTACTAGCTGTTTTGATATGCGTTTTGAGCGAACCGCTCTATTCGCTGAAGAAAATGGTTTTAATTTAATTTCCAGCACCTTAGGCATTTCTCGCTGGAAAAACATGGAACAAATTAATGATTGTGGTATTCGTGCTGCCGAACCTTATGACGATGTTAGCTATTGGACATTTAACTGGCGTAAACAAGGTGGCGCCCAACGCATGATTGAAATCTCAAAAAGAGAGAAATTCTATCAGCAGGAATACTGTGGTTGCGTTTATTCGCTACGCGACACTAACCGCTGGCGTATATCCAATGGCCGACCAAGAATTAAACGCAATGTGAAATTTTATGGACTGGAAGATCCGAGAGAGCAAAAGTAAAAAGCCCTTAATATAAGGGCTTTTTGTTATCGACGATTATTTATCTGAATTTCTTTGTATCCTTTTGTACACGCTGTGGTGCTGGCTTAGGAATTTTTACCCGATGAATTTTCGGATGAATTCGACGAGGTGTTCTAGGGATATCTGCTTCACGAATTCTACGTGGTTTGGTTACCGCTCTAGGTTTCTCTACAGCCTGTGGACGCTCGCGCAAAGTTGCTCTTTCTACTTCGTTCACTACCGAACGCTGATTAGACATAGGACGCACTACATTAGTTGGCGATGGTGCTGCTCTTTGCTGCAACAAAGGTCTTTCAACTCTTTGGATATGGCGACTATATCTATGGTGATGGAAAACACCATGCGTCGGGCAATAATTATAACGCGGATAACCATGATAATAGGGGTAGCGCCAGCGGTAACCTACATGACCAAACCAGAAAGGATCCCAAGAGCTAAAAACCGTAATATGCTGACGTACCGGGCGTTCTTGCCATAAATGATGCCCACTGGTTTCAACTACTGGAAAATTAACTGAGTGCTGACCAATTTTACCCGGCATTGGTTTATTTAAAACACCAACAACGGTGATTTCTTTACCTTGCTGGTAAATCAAAGGATCAACAAAGCCCGGGATCATGGCAATAAAACGACCACCAGTTTGCTGGCTGGCTAAAGGCCTGGCTTGGCGATCCAATGGTAAATTAACGATTTCCACTAGCGTATCTCGTTCAAGATTTTCTACGCGAGCCACAATACCGCCCCAGCGAACCTGACTGCCCACAAAAGATTCAGGATTTTGGGCAACCTGAACAAAGCTGGTATTTTGTTGTTCAAAATTAACCGTATCTGGGGTAGTCGCACAAGCCGTTAGTAAAGCTGCACCTAAAACAACAGCTACTAGCTTAGCTTTTGATAGGCTAACCCATTGATTTAATTTAAAAAAGTTTGTTCTCAATTGACCGCTCCTGTATAAATCTTGATCAAACCTTTGATCCAAACACCCGTGATTTCCCTATGTATAGCCTAGTTATAGCATAATTCTCTGAATTTAAACTGAATAAACCTCAAGGAAACCTCTTATTTTCCTTGCTCAACCTTCTTTTTCGCCACATTATTTCTTAAGTAAACTGGCTGAGCCAATTCAGCAGCAACCGCATTACCGGCTTTAAACTCCGCTTCTGCTATAGGCAAAATAACACTCGCTCGTGGAAAACTGACTTCTTGCTCAATATTTAAAGTGCAATTTAAAGCTTCAGTAAGCTGCAGCGAATATGTTTTCCAGCCACTACCCGTTGCATAAAAACTCATATCTTTAGACATATCAGCAGCAGATAAAGTGACATCTTGTGGTTGCAGCACCTGTTCTTCACCCACCAAGCGCATCAAACCATTATCCAGCTCATATTGCCCCCAATAGATCTCATTCATACGAGCATCAATCGCTGCTAGCACCTTGTCATAAGCAAAAAGGTTATAAGCCTGCTGCGCCAAAGCCTGTAAGCTGGAAATGCCTACTACCGGCAAATTGGCACCAAAAGCCAAACCCTGAACGATAGAAACGCAAATCCGCAGACCAGTAAAAGCCCCCGGACCTCGCCCAAAACCAATCGCATCCAAGTTTTCCAGTTTGAGATTGGCTTGTTTTAACAGATTGTCCACCATTGGTAATACCAACTCACCATGCTGCCGCGGTGCCAGTTGGTAGTCCTCATAAAGCTCAGTGCCAGTTTTTAGTGCAACAGAGCAGGCTTCAGTAGCGGTATCAATTACTAAAATTTTGGTCATTTCATTCTCTGTCATTGCGAGCGAAGCGAAGCAATCTCTTGGTATAAATCCTTCCAGTGAGGATTCAGCTTGTCAATCAAGGCAACTTTTCTTCGCCTGGAACCCGCTTTTACCTGCTTTTCTCTTCAGATTGCTGTTTTAATATCTTCTATTGCTTCAAAGTAAACTAACTTTTCACAATTATATTTATCACTAAACCCTTGCCGGTTCATTTTATCTATCCCTGTTGAGAGATTGCCACGCTGCTTTGCAGCTCACAATGACGTTAATCCGTTAAGCTTTGCAAAAATTTTAGCACAGTCTTTTGATCGCGAGTACGGGGCAAATCGGGCAGACTGTTTAAGAAGGCTTTACCATAGGGATTGGCAACAATTCTGGGGTCACACAAAACCAAAACCCCTTTATCCTCTTGATCACGGATCAAACGACCAGAGCCCTGCTGCAAGGCGGTAATGGCTTCAGGGATTTGCAATTCATAAAAAGGATTCTTGCCCTGCTTACGCATGGACTGGATCCTGGCTTCCACCAGTGGCTCATCAGGGGCGGAAAATGGCAACTTATCAATCACCACCAAACTCAAAGCCATACCTTTAACATCGACCCCCTCCCAAAAACTGGAGGTTGCCAGCAAGATTCCGTTGCCCGCTTCGCGGAATAATTCAATCAATTCATTTTTAGGTTTTTCACCCTGTATTAACAATAAGTTACTAGCAGTTTCTTGAGAAGAAACTTTAAGTTTATCCTCGATCAAATCGCGCACTTTGTTTAATGCAAAATAGCTGGTAAAGAGTAAAAAAGTACCACCTTGATTGATTTCAATTAAAGGATAAATTCGCTCGAACCAAGTCTCAATATAAGTCGCATTTCTCGGATCGGGCAAACCTCTCGGTACATAAAGCAGCGATTGATTTTGATAATCAAAGGGGCTATCCAGCATTAATTCTTTAGATGCATCAAGGCCCAATAAGGATTTAAAGTGCTCAAACTTTTTGGACTGAGTCATGGTGGCGGAAGTAAAAACCCAGGTATCCGCCCCCTGCTCCAATCGTGACTGCTCAAAGGCTTCAGCTACATCCAGTGGCGTTTCAATTACCGCAAAACCAGTACGGTAGGTTTCCACCCAGCGAACCGATTCCTGGGCCAATTCCGGAGCCAGTTCCTGGTCACCAAACATCATCAGGCTTTGCAGAATTTCCATTGAGCGGCGATGGCAGGAATCCAGGCCTTTGCTACGAGTAGCCTGCATATCCAAACGCCGAGAAAGAGCTTTCACTTCGCGTAAAAGCTCCGCAAACATCTTTTCACGAATATTAGAATGGAGTTGTAACCAATTGATTTTCTGACCGGTATCGCCAAGCTGAATACGGATTTCATTGACCGCACCTTCCACCCGGCGCACTGCTACCGACAATTGGCGATCATCTTTGGCCGTGGTCATGGCTTCCAGTTCGGTATCGCGACACAACTCATTAATCTGACGACTGGTAAGACGCCGACCATAAAAACTATGAGCTATCGCCGCTAATTGGTGTGCTTCATCCACGATCATCATATCTGCCTGTGGCAATAATTCACCAAAGCCGTCTTCCTTAAGTACCATATCAGCCAGCAGTAAGTGATGATTGACCACCACCAGATCCGCTTCCATCGCTTTCTGACGTGCTTTGACCAGGTAACAATCAGCATAATCAGGACAATCCGCCCCTAAGCAATTATCATTAGTGGAAGTCACATAGCCCCACAGGGGATCATTATCTTTTAACTCCGGACATTGGGTCAGATCGCCGGAAACGGTTTTCTTTGACCAATGATTAACCTTGATCAAAGTATCCGCCATTGAGCGACTCTGAAAGCGCCCTGAATCGAGATTCTGAGCCATACGATAAAGGCACAGGTAATTGTTGCGCCCTTTTAATAAAGCCTTTTGTTTATTAATCGAAAGTGCTTCAGCTATATTTGGTAAATCCCTAAAATATAATTGATCTTGTAGATTTTTGGTGCCGGTGGAAACAATGATTTTTTTGCCATTATGATACGCAGCCAGTAATGCAGGAACTAAATAGGCAAAAGTTTTACCGGTGCCGGTTCCAGCTTCAATGCAAATAGATTCAGCTTTTTCTATGGCTTTTTCAATGGCTTTAGCCATTTGCAACTGGGCATCACGCTCCACAAACTTATCAAAAGCCTCTGCCAATAAACCATTAGCAGAAAACAAGGAGTCTATGGAAAGCGGTTTAAGATCGGACACGAATCAAAAGACCATTAATCACTAATTAAATGGCTGTTCAAAATATCAAATAATGCGTCGATATGCGCAGTTTGCTCGTTCAAAGCTGGTATGTAGCTATAGGCTTTATTTGTCTTGCTATTTTCCTTATTTCCAGTAAGTTTGCCTGCCGCTTCAAGAAAAATCTCTTTATTCTGTATGGCCAGTTCTTCAAGTGTTTCCAAACAATCAGCGCTAAAGGCTGGACTGATGACTTGCACAGACTTAACCCCAGCTTTGCCCCAGTCTTCCAGGGTAGCGTCAGTATAAGGCTTGATCCACTCTTCACGACCAAAGCGCGACTGAAATGACACCTGATATTGTTCTTTGCTTAATCCTAATTGCTCAACCACCAGACGAGTGGTTTCGTGACATTGCTGTTCATAAGGGTCACCATTTTTGCTAAAACGCTCAGGCACTCCATGATAAGAAAATAACAGCTTTTGTGCCTGCCCATATTCCTGCCAATAAACTTTAATAGAGTTAGATAATGCTTTGATATATAAAGGATTATCATAATAGCCATTTACATAAGAAAGTTCTGGCACAAAGTAACGTTTTTTGTAGTATTTGTTGATCTGATCGAAGATTGCCGCATTAGTCGCCGAAGAATACTGCGGGTATAAAGGCATCACAATAATCCGCTCACAACCTTGATTTTCCAAAGTCGCCAAACCGTGTTCAATGGATGGATTGCCATAACACATGGCTAATTCAATTGGCACGTAAGACTGCGAATCATAGATTTCAGCACTCTTATCCAAGCGTAGCTGCAACTCTTTTCGTTGTGCCTGGCTATGCACCATCAAGGGCGAACCCTGCTCAGTCCAAATAGCCTGATAGAGTTTAGCCACTTTAGTCGGACGAACTCGAAGAATAATTCCATGTAAAATCGGGCACCAAATGATTCTGGGAATAGAAACTACCCGTTTATCATGCAAGAATTGGCAAAGGTATTTACGAACGGCTTGTGGCGTCGGGGCATCGGGCGTTCCCAAATTGCATAATAGAACTCCCTGCTTTTTAGCCATCCTACTTACTATTGAGCCCTAATCAGGCTTCCAGTCCAGCAAAAAGTGTATCACGGATATCTTCAACCGAACCAACACCAGCCACTTTAAGATACTTAGGAGCTGCTACAGGCTCTTTAGCGGCCCAATCTGAGTAGTAGTCAACTAATGGGCGGGTCTGCTCCTGATAAACCTTTAAACGATGTAAAATGGTTTCTTCCTGATCATCATCACGTTGAATCAAATCTTCACCAGTCACATCATCCTTACCTTCCTCTTTTGGCGGATTATAAGTCACATGATAAACACGACCTGAAGCTGGATGAACGCGGCGGCCACTTAAACGTTTGACGATTTCAGCACTATCCACGTCAATTTCCACCACGAAATCTACATCAATGCTATTGTCACGCATGGCATCGGCCTGTGGAATGGTTCTTGGAAAACCATCCAGTAAATAACCATTTTCACAATCGGCTTCCTTAACACGCTCTTTAACGATACCAATGATAATATCGTCAGAAACCAACTCGCCCGCATCCATCTTCTTTTTCGCAGCTAAACCCATCTCGGTACCCGCTTTAACCGCGGCACGTAGCATATCACCGGTAGAAATCTGAGGGATCTGGTACTTATCTTTCAAAAACTGTGCTTGAGTACCCTTACCGGCACCTGGCGCGCCCAACAAAATAATGCGCATTTATGGCTCCTAAACGAACAAAATTAGAAATAGCTATCAGCCGCTAAAGATACTTGGAATAAGGCTCGAGCTCAAGTAGAAAATCAACAAAATCTTTACCTGACAAACTTATCAGTTTCGTTATGAGCTATAGATGCCAATTCTTTCCGATTAGCAAAGGTTGCAGTAGTTAAAACCCAGCTAAAACTCACTTCAACGAATAAGCCCCTCCCCTTTAACATTCCCCAGAAGTGCGCTCCAAAGGGAAAATCCGCATAAAAAGCATATTGATTGCGCTCTTGATCGGTTAAAAGCTGACCTTTTTTACCAAGATATTTTATGCCAATGGATTGTACTGAAAGCTCTGGATGTAAGTCGCAAATAGCAAACAAGCTGGATTTAAAAGGCTGCACGCTTTTACCATCGGTAGAAGTACCTTCTGGGAAAATGATCAGGTTTTCATTATTGGCAACGCGTTCTGACAGTTCTTTTAACTGCACCTTAATTTCCCGACTACGACGGTTAATAAATACGGTATTTTGCAGAGTGCTAAGCCAACCAAACAATGGCCATTGACGCACTTCAGCTTTAGACACAAAAGAAGCATTTAGTAACGAGCCTAAAATATTAATATCGAGGTAGGAAACATGGTTAGCCACATAGAGCATGGGCTTTTGTTGACTGATGTCACCAATCAATTTTAATTTAATACCAAAGATAGCTAAGCAGCCTTTATGCCATAGTTTGGTCACCGTTAAACGACCACCAAATGGCAAAGCCAATAAGAAAATAATTAATAAAATTCCTGTCCAAAGCAAAAAAAGTAATAATCTGAACACAGCCTTCAGATTTAACCAAATGGTCATTAACTACGCCCTACTTCTTTGACATAATCCTTAAAATTATCAAACTCCACATATAAGAATACGAAGATAGTATTAAACACAGGATCAACATAATAATGGTCGCTAATTTTACCACCCATCTTTAAATAACCCCGGACCAAAGTGGGTAACTGGCGTTCTTGAGCAATATTTTCACTCAATAATTCTTTGACTGGATAGGCATCTTTCACAGGTTTTGGCATCACATCTAGTTCAGCTAGATAATCGCGATACAATAAGCTGAGTACAGGCGCATGCTCTTGTGGATTTTGCCCTGGGAAACTTGAAATACCGAACATCATATCTACCTTCACATGATTGATATAAGCCATGGCACTTTTCCAAATCAGCAGTAATATAGAACCTTTCCTGAATTTTTCTTCGATACAAAAACGACTCAATTCCAGGCAACGCTGATTAGCTTTTAACAATTCATCGAATTGATAGTATTCTTGTGAATAAAACCTTTCACTATCCGGTAAATAATCACTATTAATTAATCGCAAAGTCCCTACGACTCGATCGCCATCATTTTTATCATGATAAATCACTATCAAATGATGAGCATAGTAATCACGAGTCTCAGCGGATTTTTGCTGTGCTTTTGATAAGTGTTGAAAGAAAATTTTGGCACGCAATACTTGAGTTTGACGAATTTCCTCAGCCGTTTCAGCTAACTTAACGGTATATTTCCCCGCTTTGATTTCACAGGGAATTTCTTTTACACTCTGTAAAATTTTTTCAGAAACACCTTTTTCCATTAGCTTTCTCTCTTGCTTTTGTCATTCGTTTTTCCGCGTATCCAGCGTTTAATGATTTCCAATAAAGATATCGGCTGATAACCACGCTTTTGATTTAATTTACCAATTTTAAAAGCCCAATCCCACTGTTTAAACATAACTTTATAAGCAGTCAATATAGAGTTTTCTGGGTCATAGATTGAAGCAGCCTCCGAGGTAACACCATTAATCTCAAGGATTTTGAGATTTTTAGCCTGTTGTAATGAGCTTTCATCAGGACAGCGTAAATCCAAACGTCCGAAATAATATTCAGGTATAACCTCTAATAATTCATCCAGTTTTTTAGCCAAAGTATCTGAAATCAAATGATTTGCATCTAAAAATACCGAGCCTCGACAATGGCTACCAACTTCAACGAGTTTAAATTCTTCTCCATTATCCAAAATCTTTGTTAATTTTTTGTTATGTCTTTGTAAAAAAACCGGGGCCATCATAACGGCTCTGTGATCGCTTAAAATAAGTTCTTGCAAGCTTTTACGGCCATCACCAATCACTTCTGGAAAAGTTTTCTCCACAATCGAATACACAAAACCATGCTTTAAATCCGGCTGACGTATATAAAAAACACCGTATTCTTTGCCTGCAATATATTCTTGCGCGATAGTCTGCTCATTTTCAAATGTTCTAAAATAATCTTCAGCTTGTGCAAAATCACTAATGATTTTTACTCCAGCTCCCCGATAGCCGCTATTCGGTTTTAGTACCATAGGGTAGTTAAAAACTAATGCCTGAAACTGAGCAAATTGCTCAATAGCATCGCCTTTCAGATAAAAACTTTGTGGTACTGTTCTTGGAAAAACCTTAGCTAAGGGATCCAAAGTTGATGATTTATCATCACCAAAAATACCGCCATACCCCATTTTTGGATTAGCGATACTGAACAAGGTTGCTCCACGATATTTAATTGCGAGCCAAAAAATATAAATAACAATGGGGATATAAAATAGCCAGGCTGGCCAAAATTCCCAGCGTGAAATTCGCTGCCATTTTGAATAAGTTAGTCGCCGAAACTTATAAAATGACATTGCTTATAATAAGGGAAATTAAGCGAAGTCTTGTTCGTATTGAACCGTAGATGGTGCTTTGGTCATATCACCCGCCAAACTTATACCTTCTTGTCGCAAAACAATGCCAATAATGGCCAGATGATGTACCGTATGACTTTGCAAAAACTGCATTTCACGCAGCAAACTTGATTGGGAAACCATATCTGAAAGTGCAGGATTGGTAATGATAGAGACAGCCACGCTCTCATCTTGTTGCGGCATTGCTTTTAGATCATGCAAAATATCATCAATCACTAATTGGGCATTTTCTATACAATTCTGGCATTGATGGCAGCGAGGTCTATGATCATAGTCAATTGGGGTTTGATTCTGAAAAGCTTTAAAAAAGATTTGATAATGTTCAAGTAGATGGCGAATATGACCACCCAGGCTGGTGCTGTTTAGCAATGGATGATTTTCACTATAGAGCCTGGGACTGCTGTTTGAGATAAGCTCCAGTAACTGCCTTAATTCTGCTAACAATAACTGATTATCATTGACCGCTTGTTGTAATAAATTCAAATCTTTCGCCCGATTTAGTTTTGCTTTTATGCTTTGAGTCACTATAAACGTGATTATTACAAAAAAAGCCGCTTATGGGTAATCTAAATTGGTTATTCTCTGAAAAACAAAGGCTTAAACAGTATTGCCAATAAAAGACCCACAATTGTACCCAAACCATTCGCCAGTAAATCCAGCCATTCAAAGCTACGGTTCGGAATCAACTGTTGCAGTAATTCAATCACAAAGGAAAAGGCTAAAATACCAAGAAACAACTGCCAAGCTGGATGTTTATTGGAAGCAAAACGACAAATTACAGCAAGTCCAAAATAGGCAATAAAATGTCCCGCTTTATCCCAAATTAAATTTGGTAATTTTTGTCCCGGTAATAAAGAAACTAAAAAAATAGCCAAACAAGCAATCGCAAACAGAATTTTAAAAGCTTTACTGGAAAATATCTTCATAAAAAAACCGCCTTAGCTTTGGGCTGAAGGCGGCTATCCTTTTAATCCTTAAATGCTATTGTGCCAATTTTAACAACAGCTTATTAAGCTTACTAGCAAAACTTGCTGGATCTTCCAGTTGGCCTGACTCGGCTAGTTGAGCCTGATTAAATAACACTTCAATCCATTCATTGAACTGCCCTTCATCTTGTTCACTATCCACTAACTGAATCAAAGCGTGCTCTGGGTTAAGCTCAAAAATTGGCTTAACATCAGGTACTGGTTGACCAGCGGCCTGCATCATTTTTATCATCTGCAATGGCATATCACCTTCTCCAGCAACAATACAAGCTGGGGTATCGGTCAAACGCATGGTGATTTTGACATCAGCAACTTTGTCACCCAGAACTGTTTTAACACGTTCAACCAGGCCTTTATTTTCTTCGGAAGCTTTTTCCTGTGCCTTTTTATCTTCGGCATCTTCAAGATTACCTAAATCCAAATCACCTTGAGTCACCGAAATAAACTGCTTGCCCGCATATTCCTGCAAATGTGACATGGTCCATTCATCAATGCGATCTGACATCAATAGAACTTCAACGCCTTTTTTGCGGAATACTTCCAGATGCGGACTGTTTTTAGCAGCTAAGAAGCTTTCAGTAGCAATATAATAAATCTTATCTTGCTCAGGCTTCATGCGTTCAATATAGTCATCCAAAGATACACTCTGAACTTCGGAATCAGTATGAGTAGAGCTAAAACGGAATAGTTTGGCAATTTTTTCCTTATTGGCAAAATCCTCACCAGGTCCTTCTTTTAATACCTGGCCAAACTCATTCCAGAATTCCTGGTATTTCTCCTTATCTTTTTTCGCCAATTGCTCTAGCATTTTTAGCACACGACTAACCATTGCACTACGCAGCGATTGAGTAGTTGCTGAATCCTGTAAAATCTCACGGGAAACGTTTAATGGTAAATCGTTTGAATCCAATAAACCACGGACAAAACGCATATAAATTGGCAGGAACTGCTCAGCATCATCCATAATAAAAACACGCTGTACATACAGTTTCACGCCACGTTGGCGATCACGATTCCATAGATCATAAGGTGCTTTTGAAGGAATATAAAGCAAGCTGGTGTACTCCTGCTTACCTTCCACTTGATTATGCGACCAGCTTAAAGCATCCTGAAAGTCATGGGAAATATGTTTATAAAACTCCTGATACTCTTCATCTGAAATATCAGTTTTAGAGCGAGTCCATAATGCAGTAGCTTTATTGACCGCTTCAAATTCAGGTTTTTCTGATTTATCTTTTGGTTTATCTTTATCTTCACCAAAGTACTGCTTTTTCATTTCCACTGGCAGGGAAATATGATCAGAATATTTACCGATAATATTTCGTAAGCGGAAGTCTTCCAAAAACTCGGCTTCGTTCTCTTTTAAATGCAGAATAATGTCAGTACCGCGAGTTTCTTTATGAGTATCTTCGATGGTAAATTCGCCATCACCCTGTGATTCCCAAATAACCGCCTGATCAGCAGCATCACCAGCGGCACGAGAAATAACCGTAACCTTGTCAGCTACAATAAAGGCTGAATAAAAACCAACCCCAAATTGACCGATCAGGTGTGAATCCTTTTTTTGATCGCCGGTTAATTGGCTTAAAAATTCAGCAGTTCCTGACTTGGCAATAGTACCTAGATGGGTAATCACCTCATCTTTATTCATGCCGATTCCATTATCCGAAATGGTCAAGCTTCTAGTGTCTTTGTCCGTGGTGATACGAATTTTTAAATCACTGTCGCCCTGATAAAACTCTGTATTTTCTAAAGCTTTAAAGCGCAGTTTATCAGCCGCATCAGCAGCGTTAGAAATCAATTCTCTTAAGAATATTTCCTTATTGGAATATAAAGAATGCACCATCAAGTGCAACAATTGTTTAACTTCAGTTTGAAAAGAATGTGTTTGTTTTTCAGCCGTTGTGGACATGACTAAACCCCAATTAAATTTAACTCAATCTACTGAAAGCTAAGTGGGGATTGTATAACTAGATTCAAGTGTCTTTTGCAAAAAAATGGAACACCCAGCTCCATTTTATTTAATTGCTTTGCTTAAGGCTTAATATCAATACGATTTTGTCGTAAAAACATTTGTCTTTGATAGTGCTCATGATTACGCAGATCCAGCGGATCTTGGCCCCAATCATAACGATTTGGTTGTGCTGGCGCCATTTTTGTTACTGGGCAAGAACCTGTCGCTTGGTAGTTCAGGGCTGCTGCCAACATAGCTTCATTTTGATCTCCCAGTTGGTGATTAAAATCATCAGCAACGGTACAACCATTTACATTACCAAAACCATCATCAATTGCTGAGGGCACAAAACCATCGGCATAATCGCCCCAACCTTTATCATTTTCACCACGGAATTGAATAGTAAAGTAAGTAGTGCCACAGTTATCCGTTGGGTAAAAACCATAGGGTTTACCGCGAGTTGTTTCGCCTATTAAAACAACTTCTACATCAATACCTCTCAGACCATTAATAAATGCTTCGCTAGCAGAGGCAGTAGAAAAGGTTGAAAGCACAAAAATACGATTCAAATTTAAATCTGGTAAAACCCCGCCTGGGGCTGTAGCTTGAGAGCTGGGTGTATTATAGAAAGGTGTTGGAGCAAGCGTTTGCCCAGTCACAGGATTGGTGGTTGGATTTTTATCATTAAAAACTGTAGTCTCGTAAACCCTATTAGAAGTACGAGCTGGACCTGCTACCATATAAGCCAATTGGCTTGAAATAAACAAGAAGCCACCACCGTTGTATCGCAGATCAACAACTAGGCTCTGTACCCCTTGATTGGAAAAATCAACAAATGCATCAATCAGCTCTTGCTCAGCAATTCGGGTACCAAAGGTATTAAATTGCATATAGCCCACTTTACCAGTAGCTGTATCAAATACGGTTTCTTTTTGTACTGGATCTGAAGTCACATTGGCTGCGGTTAAAGTTATGGTTCTGGTAGTTGAAGCTCCCAAATCGCGAATAACAAATGTATGAGACTCACCTACAATAGATGGAAATAATCCTGCATTTAAAGTGTCAGTATCAGAACCATTGATCAAATCTACACCATCAATTTCTAAAATTTCGGCACCCCTTTCAATATTGGCATTAGTTGCTGGTGAGTTCGGTTCAGTATAAGCAATAACCGCTTTACGAGGCGGTGAAGCTTGTAATAGCCGAATTCGCATGCCATAACCAGCCGAAGAACCTGTGCTCGCTTGTTGCTGATAATCATCTGTATCTTGGGTGAAATGGAATTGATCCTTTGGATTACCAGAAGCCGTAACTGCACTGGTTTTTAAAGTATCGAAGTAAGCAATAGAATCTGTGAAATTTGCTGGATTTTGATCAGGAATTTCACTATACCAAAGGTAAGTTTCATCACTCCACGAACGTAACCAATGATTCTCTTCTAGAGTCGAACCAGCAATATCAGGCCAAGGATTACCATCTATATCTGTACCCGAGCGCGGACTTGCACAGCGCGCTTCAAACTTTGTGGATGGCTCAAATACACCAGCTGTCCATGTTGGCGAACTGGATCTGGGAATCGGTGTTAAGCCGCCAGAATTAGAATCGGATCCTCCACCGCAGGACGTTAAAACAGCAATCGCAGAAACTAATAAAAATATTATTTTTTGCTTATTTTTCATGACGTTACAACCGTAACTATAATACCATCGAAGCATGTATGTCTCCATAATACTAAATTATGCGGTAAAACTTTAATAGTAAATATGTATCAATTGTTAACTTTGATAAGGTCTGCGGCCAGATAAGGATTGAATAAGAGTGCCGCCATCAATATATTCAAGCTCGCCACCTATAGGCACTCCCGATGCCAACCTAGACAGGCTGATTCCGCTATTTTTAAACATTTCCGCGATAAAATGGGCGGTAGCTTCACCTTCTACTGTAGAATTTGTGGCCAGAATAATTTCCGTTGGCTTTTCAAGCTCAACTAATGACTTTAAATGATCAAGGCCAATATCCTCTGGGCCAATACCATCTAGTGGCGATAAATGCCCCATCAACACGAAATAAGTGCCCTTATAACCGCCAGTAGCTTCAATCGCAAACACATCCACTGGGCTTTCTACCACACATAATAAACTTTTATCGCGAGAACCTGATAAACATAGCTGGCAGGTTTTATCTTCGGTAAAATCACGACAACGCGAACAATGCTGTACTCCATTCATCGCCGCCATTAGTGATTCCGATAACTGCTCACCACCCTCCCGATTACGCTCTAATAAATGATACGCCATACGCTGGGCAGACTTGGGCCCTACTCCTGGCAAGCAACAAAAAGCATCGATTAGTTTCTTAATTAACGGCGATTGCATTGGTAATCATTGTTAAATTTTTAAAGTAGAATTTTTGTTGTTATACGAGGCAGATTTATTCGAAAAAATTGAGTGTATACTAAATACTCGATATTTTAGAGGGTAAATCTAGCAAAGTAGAACAGCAAAAAAGCAATTTAAAAAGGGAGGTTCATGCCGGGAGGAAGATTCATACCCTTAGTCACTTCCGCCATCCTCTCCTGTGAAGTCTGCTCCACCTTTCTCACCGCCGCATTAACTGCTGCAGCAATCAGGTCTTCCAGTAACTCTTTATCATCATTCATCAGACTCGGATCGATTTCTACTCGCTTAATATCGTGACGACCAGTCATAATGACTTTTACCATACCGGCACCAGCATCCGCCGACACTTCCATATTAGCAATTTCCTCTTGAACTTTTTGCATACACTCTTGCATTTGCTGGGCCTGTTTCATCATGCCACCCAAACCACCTTTTCCAAACATGAATAACCTCTATTTCTCTAATTAATCTAA
This sequence comes from Kangiella sp., assembly GCA_028284185.1. Lineage (GTDB taxonomy): Bacteria > Pseudomonadota > Gammaproteobacteria > Enterobacterales > Kangiellaceae > Kangiella. The sequence continues at coordinate 164,528 of JANQSG010000020.1, read as the reverse complement.
ATACTCAACCGATTCACGAATCAACTGTGCAGAAAACTGCTGCATTAGCCGCTTGCTAAATGGGTGCTGCTCCAATAAATCACAAGCCTTTTGATGCTTCTCTTTAGCTTTTCTTTGAAAAATCATGGCCGGAGTTTCTCGCGTTGGCTCCTCAAAGGACCAGTCAAATTTAATGCCTCGATCAAAATGCTCTATTATCGCCTTTTCAATACCCGCCTTTGCACTATCAGTACAAATGACATCCTGGCTTGGCGATACCCGAATAGCCATTCTATCATTATCCAACCAGTTCATAAGACTCGATTGTGCAATTTGATGGAAAGTCCCAGGTAAACTTAAAGCAATTATTAAGTGGGCCCATTCATCTTCATCGGCAGATAATTCAACTACCGCTGATTCAATTTCCTGCTTTTCTTCAAGATACTCATTTTCCGCAGTAATCGTATCAGACTGACTAACAAGGATATTATCAGCAATTAATTGTTCATTTAGTAAATCTTCATCGGTATCTATAAAATTACTAACTGGCTCATTTTCAATTGGGATTTGCTTAGGCTGACTGGTAGTTTCTTCCAGTTCATCTTCAATTAATTTACTAAAACTGACGGACTTTGACGGTTGCCTATCATCAGTTTGCAAGCCTAGAGCCGCATGCAGGCTTGCCACTGGATCCGCGTTGCCTGTTTTTTCTGTTTTATTTACGGTAGCTTCATTGATAGTGGCTTTCAATTCAACTTTTGGTTCAGGAGTCTCTATATATTGATTAGATTTGGCCTTTTTGGATTTAAATTCTTGTGGCCCTTGTTGCTGCAAAGGAGAAGAAGCTTGTTCTACCCAAGCATATTCATCGGGATCGAAAGGCGGCTCTTCTGCATTATCAGAAGAAGACCCTAGCTCTTTAGCTACTATTTTTTTCACAGAAGCTTCCGTAGTTAAAGGCTTTTCAACCGCTACTAAGCTAGCTTTTTTTTTTACTCCTTCTGGAGTTGATGAGTGTGAAGCTGGAGAAGAAGTTGAAGAATTGGCCGGATCTTGTGGCGCTATATTAAAAGCCAACATTCGAAGTAAAGCCATCTCCAGACCTTGTTTCGGTGTGGCAGCCCAAGCCAAATCACGGCGAGCATGCAGACCCAATTGATAATAAAGTTGCAAATCCGGCGGCTCAATCAATTGGGCAAACTTTTCTACATAAGAAGCAGAAGTATCCAATAAAACGCCGGTAGCCTGGAAAATTGCAGTCTGGTGAATTCGACTTAATAACTCTTTCAGAGCATCCGCAAAATCCAATGGGAAATTGCTCATCTCATCAATAGCCTCAATCGCCATTTTTGAGTCTTTATCCGCTAAAGCCATTAATAAACGTTCTATAAACTGGTGATCAATAGTGCCAAGCATAGAACGAATATCGACTTCATTAACCTGCCCTTGACCAAAAGCAATGGCCTGATCAAGCAGACTCAAAGCATCGCGCATACTACCTTCGGCCGATTGAGCAATTAGATTTAAAGCCATTGGCTCGAATTTGATGGCCTCTTGCTCCAATATAAAATTCAAATGCTTACTAATGATTTTTTCATCCATATGTTTAAGATGAAATTGTAAACAACGGGATAGAACCGTTACTGGCAGTTTTTGTGGATCTGTAGTGGCCAGCAAGAAGATCACATGCTCCGGTGGCTCTTCCAGAGTTTTTAACAGTGCATTAAAGGAACTGTTGGAAAGCATATGAACTTCATCAATCAGATAAACCTTATAACGCCCACGGGTGGGGCGATATTGGACATTATCCAGTAGTTCGCGGGTATCGTCGACTTTAGTGCGCGAAGCCGCATCCACCTCAATCAGATCGACAAAACGCCCTTCATCAATTTCCACACAAGAAGCGCACTCGCCACATGGTTTAGCAGTCAGACCATGCGTTTCGCAATTCAAACATTTGGATAAAATGCGAGCAATAGTGGTTTTACCCACACCACGAGTACCGGTAAACAAATAAGCATGGTGCAAACGCTCCGTCTCAATCGCATTGATTAAAGCACGGCTGACGTGTTCTTGGCCTTGTAATTCCTCAAAATTCTTTGGCCGCCACTTACGGGCAAGCACCTGATAGCTCATATTGTATTCTAATGGTTAGGAAGGTTTCGCAGTTGCCAAACTGTACCATAGTTCCAGCGCGAGATAAAAGCCTGGTAGTTTTTAATTAAGCTTTGCACCAATTCAAAATAATTAGGAGATATTTTTAGATGTTTCTTTCAAAATCAAACTCATACTGATTTTACAAAGTAGGCTTTTTGATTTTTTCTAGGCAATCACTGAACGAATGAAGGAGTTTATGCCTTATAAATGACTGATTGAGTGAAGTGATTAACAACGAAAGAAACAAAAAGAGTCTTTGTAAAAGACTCTGCTAGCCACACCCCGGCACACGAATCAACTGCTACCGTTGCTCCCTTCCGGGCCTGGCGGGATTCACAACCTATCGTTGCGAGGGGACCAGCAGAGCCGCTGGCATTATCCAATAAACTGAGATAAGAATAAAGTCCTGAACCAATAAATTAAGCAAAATTTCCGGTTAGCTCTATTTGTACCAAATCAGCGTCAGTGCAGTGAAAAGTTCGTACACATTGAGCCAGCATCTTTTTACCTGCCAATTGAAGCACCATGTTGTTTTTATTGACTAAATATCCTCTGGGTACCAGTAAAAACTGGCGTCCTGAGCTGTCTGGACCAATAACCAGCAACTTCACATCAGGCTTTTGGTTAATACAAGCTATTTGCAATTTCCCTTTAATAAATTTGACACCAACTCTATTTTTAATTCCTTCCATTTGATGCCAACGAGTCAATGCAAATACCCAGTTACTATTACGGACATGAGTATGCTTGGCTATTAAAACTGGCATTGATTCGGAAATAGTTAAAGCCCCGTGTTTTTGCTCTTGAATACAAAGACCTCCTTGGCTTTCATTAACCGTTTGCCAACGGATTGGCATCGAATAAGATTCGTCTAATAGGTCTAACAAGTTTTCCTCAAAGCTTGCTGCAAAATTTTCATCCATAGGAGACAACTCTTGGTACTGCCAAAAATCTAGGATCGCCTTCAATCCCCATACCGTATCCGCATCCACCTCAATAGGGTAGCGATCACTTTCTCGGGCAATAAATTGAACTGAATACCGATACATGAGCTGCATTAACTTTTCAGCTAACTGGGGTTCATCAATACTTAAAAAAGCCTTGTCTGCTAAAACTCCCTGATTCACATAGTCCGATAATTGAGATTTGAGTAAGTCTGTAAAGCCATTAGTAATCATAAATCTGGGTTCTAAATTATTACCATTGATCACGCTTCTGATCAAAACTGGACGTGAACCACCTTTAAGATCAATCGCAAAACAATGTTTATCCTGAGCCAAATCAAGATCATCACTAATAATAATGCTGCCAGCTGCTTGTTGAAGATACTGAAATAAATTCCAGCTCTCTTTGCGACTAAGATCATAAGGAATAATTGCTGATAACAAACAAGCCCTGACATAATTGGCACTAATAGTATCTGCTGCAGATAATAGGCCCGTGACCGCCACTTTCAACTTGATTTTCAGTAACTTTTTATTTTCAGCATAAAGATACAGTTGGTGCAATTCCTGCCATAAATAACTCGGGATGGCTTTATTCGAGTTATAGCGTTCATTTTTTAACAAGGATAAATAGTAAATACTGGCATTAACCGCATAAGCAACTTTTTTTTGTATTCCAAAAACCCAGTTGGTATTACCATCTAATTGAAGCAAATACCTTTTAAAGCCGTAACTCATTTCAAGAGTCAACTCATGCATAAGAGCATCCAGCTGCTCAGATTCTTGTAGCTGTCCCAGTGAATAGTTGCGTAAAGATAAGCTTAAAAGCGAATACTTTCGCTCAAAAGATTTAAGATTGGCTTCTTGTTCAGAAAGTGACTGTGGACAACGATTCAACTCATGCAAGCACTTTGTTGCATGGATGATATCTTCGCTTAAATCAGCGGAATCGTCAGCATCCAACTTTCGCTTAATGTCTTTTGGCTCAGCCGAAATTAAAAACTCTTGCCCTTCCAATAAATCTGGACAAATCAAGCTCAAAGTATCACTCATTGATTTTTCTATTAATGACCACTGATATGTGAAGTGGTTCCTTTTTTTACCATTATAATCAATAGGTTACCATTAAGTGCTATCGAAACACAAACTATATATTTCCTTTTACCAGCACTTTTATATCTTGTGCAAAATTCACCATTTTAGTTAGTGGCAACAAAGCTTTTTGAGCCAGCGCAGACTCAACAAAAATTTCGTTATCGTTTGCCTCAAAGACTCCTGCTAACAGCTGAAGGGCATTCATTTTCATCCAGGGACAGTGGGCACAACTACGACATGTTGCGCCCTCACCTGCAGTAGGAGCTATAATCAGTTCCTTGTCAGGTGCTGCTTGCTGCATTTTATAGAAAATACCTTTATCTGTGGCCACAATAGCTTGCTGATGCGGTAAAGTTTGGGCAGCTTTAATCAGTTGTGAGGTCGACCCCACCACATCCGCAAGTTCTACCACTTTCTTTGGAGATTCAGGGTGCACCAATACCGCCGCTTCAGGATAAAGGTTCATAGCTTTTTCCAAACCCTGGAATTTAAACTCATCATGTACAATGCAAGCGCCTTGCCATAACAGCATATCTGCACCAGTTTGATTTTGAATATAAGCTCCCAAATGTTTATCAGGCCCCCAAATGATTTTCTCATCCTTTGCTTGCAAATGCTCAATCACCTCAACAGCAATACTGGAAGTCACCACCCAGTCGGCCCTAGCTTTAACCGCTGCCGAGGTATTGGCATAAACCACCACAGTACGCTCAGGATGCTGATTACAAAATTCATTAAAAGGCCCTATTGGACAACCTAAATCCAAAGAACAGGTCGCCTCTAAAGTAGGCATTAACACGCGTTTTTCAGGACTCAGTATTTTTGCAGTTTCTCCCATAAATTTAACGCCTGCAATAATCAAAGTATCTGCCGGGTGCTGAGCTCCAAACTTAGCCATTTCCAAAGAGTCGCCGACAAAACCTCCAGTTTCTTCGGCCAATGCCTGAATCTCAGGATCCGTATAATAATGCGCAATTAGAACAGCATTATGCTGCTTTAATAAAGCTATAATACGCTCTCGATAATACTCCTGCTCTGTACTATTCAGTACCGCAGGTGGCTTTGGAAACGGAATATTGATTTCAACTGGAATGGGGATTTCAGCAGCCATAAAACTTCTCTATCATTGATAACACAATCAGTATAGCCGATATTGGTTCAGAAGCTGAATATTTCAATCGATCCTTTACAAACTGACTGGAATAAATTGGTAGTATATTGCTACAATTGAAGTTCTCATTCAAATTCTTATAACTTAACGGTAAAATAGTGTTTTCAAGTTATTTTTTAGATTATAAAAAACTAATAGTAATTATTGCGTTTACACTAATCTTTGCCTGCTCTAATGAAACTCCCTATACAAAAGCCGCACCCATAGAAAACCCAAAAAATGAAACAATTCCATTTGAATATGAATTTAATGGAATAAGCATAGAAAACCCTTATCATTGGTTAAGTGAAACTCAATCCAATAAAGTTCAGATTTGGATCCAAAGCCAGCAAAAGCTTACTCAAGAGTATTTTAATAATGAAAACTTCCAGGACTTTATTAGTAAGCAGCCAGACACCCCTGTCAGCAACTATTTATGGCCCAGCCGGAGAGGTTATTTTTTCTTTTTTATCAATAAAAAATTTTCTCAAGAACAAGTTCAGTGGCAGCTCAGTCGCTATAACTCAATTAATCAAAGCATTAACCATATAACTATTGCGCAGCCTGATTTAAAAGCTGTTAAAGCACTCAAGCTATCACCCTATGGACGCTATGCAGCCTATTTAATTCAAACCCAACTAGATCAATATCGCTGGCATCTTTATGATTTTAGTGGCAACAAGTTTTTGGCCAGAAGCTTTCCACAAACGCAGGCAGTCAATAACTTTCAATGGATTGGGGAAAGTCAATTCATTTACAGTTCAGACTCTCAAGTCAAAACTGGAAATTTAAAGCTGCCCCAAAAATATGATTCGGTTATTTTTTCAGTTGAAGTTGAAGCTGAAACTGCAAATTCTAAGAAACAGCCACTGGCTTCTTCCAATATTGCCAGGCTCAATGCGCAAATCACAGAAGATTTAAATTATCTGGTCATTAGCACCCAACAGAGTAGACATAAGCAAAATGTAATTTGGGTTAAACCTCTTAATAATCAAGATAAAGCAGCCATTAAACTAATTGAAAAGATTAATGCAAAATTCCAGTTTTTAACCAACAGAGATGAAAAATTTTATTTTCTGAGCAACCTTTCTGCATCGAGAAATCGGATTATTTCCATTGATCTCAAAAGTCCATCAAGAAGAAACTGGAAAGAAGTTGTCGCTCAAACTAATGATCTATTAGTCGATGCTCAATATCACAAAAATCGATGGTTACTAAATTATAAAGAAAACAGTCGAAACAGATTATATGTATCTCAATTAAATGGCTCCAATAAAACATTAATTGAAACTGATGTTTTTGCAGATTTGCAATTCAGTCCAAAAGCTTTAATGCTGAATAATGCCGAAACAGAACCGTCTCCACTGGTTAGCTTAAACTCATTAAGCAACAGTAGCCAAGTTTTTCATGTCGATATTGAAAGTTTAAAATTTAATGCAATTTTTGATCCTAAAGAGCACGGTGTTTTAAAGAACTTAAACCTAAGAAATAATGAAATAAAAAGCCAACTGTTTTTTTTCAGAAGTTTGGACAGTAGTCGCATCCCTATTACTCTGCTGGCCAAAGGCAAGATCCGGCGTGATAGGCCTACCCTTTTAATGGCCAATAATGGTTTTGGCAATATTTTTGACAATCAATACGAACCATTGGCAAGTGATTTTATCAATTCAGGCGGAACTCTGGCCTTAGTGCATAGCCGAGGCGGCGGGATTTATGGTACTGATTGGTATCTCAATGGTGCAGGAAAAAATAAAAATAAAGCTGTTGCAGACTTAATTGCAGCACAAAGCTGGCTACTTGATAAAAACTATAGTTCAACAAAAAAATTAGCCATATACGGTAACCACATAAATAGCCCTATTATTGCACAAGCTATTAATCAATCCGAAAATGCTTTTGCTGCTGCTATTTTCCAGAATGGTTATTACAACCTAGCGTTACGGGCACAAAATGCTGATCCAGGTTGGGCCAAAGAATTTGGATACAGTAATGACAGAGCGAGCAGCCAACGGTTATTAAGCCTAAGTCCTTTTGAACAGATCCACCCTAAAGCCTATCCAGCCAGCTTAATCATCACCGATTCTGAAAAAAGTGATAACTTACAATTTCTGGCAAAGCTGCAAAATTATCAGCAAGTCCCAAAGCCTGTTCTTTATATGAATAAAGCCACATCAGATAATTTAAACTTTAAACAACTGTATTTTTTAAAACAGCAATTATCTTTTTAAATTAACCGAATAAAGCTCGGATAGAAAACCTTTCCGACTTTTCTCACCAATAGTATATTCTTTTTCCACACAATCAATCCCTTCATCTTTTAAACATTTCAGCATAGGTTGATACAACTCTTTACTCACTGGCAACTGTAAACCCGCTTTTTTAAAAGCGCCATCCAAAATCAATTGGCTAGCAATTGCCACAGGATAACCCACCGTTTTCGACATAGCCGAATAGCCATTAGGATCACCGATAACTTTCAGCGTTGAGCTTATAAAATATTCCTCACCAGAAGCTTTAGTTATCACAAACTTATGTTGCAGCACAACCATATCAGACTCATTATTTAAATATTGAAGCTTCTCGACCAATAAGTCGCAAAAAATATCCAATGGCGTCGATTTTTTTGAAATTTTTGTATGGCTAAAACAGCCCAGCCAAGTTAAAGCTTCTTTTGCTTTAACGCTTAAATTTAATAAAAGTTTATCCAACTTTTTATTAGCATTTAACAACTTTAAAAACTCCAACCAATCCATATTATCAGCTGTTTCTATTGTTTCTGTAGATAAAAGTTTTAATTGATGGGCGCCTTTGATAATTTCGCTAAAACCCTGATACCGTAAAGTGCCTCTTAATAAAGTAGAACTTTCTTCAATACCATAAACTTCCTTATAACTGATTGATTCACGATTAGGGTAGCCCTCCAGCTTTAAACCGCTTACCTCTAATGGCTGAGTCCAGTCCATTAGTTGATCGGATGAAACTTCAACAGCTTTATTTTGATGCAGATACTTGGCTTCATTTAGCAAGGCCATTAAAACCGCTTTTGGCGCCCAAGAGAATTTATAGCCCAAGGGATTATCATTAAATTCCGGTGCCGGCAAACCACCGCACCAGGAAACAAAGCAATCGATGCTTTCACCTTTTTCATGAGCCTTATCAATAATTTGCATCGCACTTAAGTGATCAATACCAGGATCCAGACCTATTTCATTCAAAATAGTAATATCTGCATCTTTGGCCTCTTTTGCTAAAGCGCGCATTTCATCTGACTCATAACTGGCCGTCACCATAGAAACTTTAGTGGCAATGCAGGCCTTGGCAATAGCTGCATGAAACGGTGCTGGCACTAAACTAACTGCCAGATCAAATCCCTTTAACTGTTTCTTAACTTCATCTTGATTAGCAACATCTAATTGTATCGCCTTAACACCACTAAATTTGGATGCCAGATTTTTAGCTTCTGCTAAAACATAATTGGCTAAAGTGATTTGATTCTCTGAACGACGACTAAGATATTCCACCACGGGCTCGGCTACAAACCCTGCACCTAGGACCAGGATATTTTTCATCATTTAAATCGCTATAAAGTTTGGTATAAAGCCGTGAGCAAGGAAGTACCCAATAAATAACTGCGTTCAGCCGACCAGCCCATTTCTTTATTCGGGATATTAGCATTATCTTTAAAAGGCATTTCTATGGTCAAGGCCAAACATTTAAACTCTTCACCAACCCAGTTACTCGCAATCCTTAAATCGGCCTTACCAGGCTCGTCTTTTGGATAACCGAATTCGCTTTGAAAATCGGGATTAATCACCATTAAGTTATTAGAAAAATTCTGCTCTAATTGTGCGATGCTATTGCTGTAACTTGGATTACCCTCATTTCCAGCCATAAACACATAAGGCAGCCCTTCATCCCCATGTAAATCCAAATAAGCTGCAACCCCAGTTTGTTTCATCATACGGCGCACATGATAAACCTCAGGACTATGCTCTAAAGATGGCTCTAACCATTCCCGATTTAAATTGGCTCCAGCAAAATTGGAACGCAAATTGCCATGCACCGAACCATCAGGATTCATGTTAGGCACTACATAAAAGCAATAATCTTTTAATAAAGTGAGCGATAAAGCACTATCAGTGTCCAGCAAAGACTCAACTATCCCCTCAGCACACCATTCAGCCATAGTTTCGCCGGGATGTTGACGTGCCGTTATCCAAACTGCTTTATTACTAGTATCCCCTATCACTAACAAATCGATATTTCGACCATCAACTGTCGTTCCTAAAACACTATGGGTACAAGTCTCGGATAATTGGGCGTTATGAATCAATTGTTGGTGTCTTTGGTACGAATAAGGTGCAAAATATGCAAAATAAATACTGTTATGGCTTAATTCATGTGAAAAAATAAGCTTCTTAGCTTCATATTGAGTATCCACTCTAAACCAATAATCGCCATCATAGGAAGCCACTACCTGATAATTTTCCCAACCTTTTTCATAAGAACAGTTTGCTGCATTGGCAATTTCAAAGTGATACTTTTTTCCAGCTTCAGCATGAAACTGGAAATAAAACCATTGCTTAAATTCGGAATTAGTATCTGCACTAATATTTAGAATTACAGATGAATCTTTTATTTGAACAACTTCTATATTTCCAGCGTCAAAATTTTTATTAACATACATACTTTTCTCAAACTATTTTCTAAAGCCAATTAAAATAAAGGGGCTCTGAAGCCCCTTAAGATAATCAAATCAATACTTATAGAGTTGGCGCAGGAATACTAATTGATAATACCGTGCTAAAAGTATCTTCTTTTAATTCACTCGGCATTGCCGGAAACGGCACAGCATCAAATAAGGCTTTTTCAACCGCTTCATCTAAAATTCTCTCACCTGAACTCTTAATAACAGAGCCGCCGACTAAATCACCATCATGATCAACTTCCAGTTGAACATCCACCTTACCATGCGTTTTACCTTTTTTAGGTCGTTTAAATATCGTTCCCCCATAACGTTTAATAAGCTCACGGGTTGGATATTTAAAATACGGCGAATAATGGCGTTTAATGCTATTGGTATAATTTCTTTTGATAGCAGCAATCTCTTCTGGGGTTGGGCCAGCAGGAACTTCCACCACGGGTGGTTTTGCTGCAGCCTCTTCTGCCTTACGGGCTGCCTCTTCAGCCTGTTTAAGCTGCTCCTGTTCACGCTTTTGGGCTTCTGCAGCTTGTGCTAATTGAGTCTGACGCTCTTGTTCAGCTTGCTGTTGTGCTAACAACTCTTGGCGCTTTTTCTCTTCTTCAGCAGCTTTTTTCTTTTCTTCAGCTAAACGCTTTTCTTCCTCTAACTTTGCTTTTCTAGCAATTTCTTCTTGCAACTTCTGGTCAAATAGAGCTATGCGTGCTTCGGAAGGCTGGATCGCCTGATAGCGGCTCAGCAATGCATCATAATTGGTTTCACCTAAAATGGCAGTCTTGAACTCATTGGAAGGAGGTAGTTCTCCAATCCAACTTTTTAAGACCATATTAAAAATTTTAGGGCTCAAATCAGCAGTTTTCGAACCATTGATAGAAATTCTTGTCGCTGTACCTGGTAAATAATCAATCGTAATTACATCATTAGCCACCAAGTTTTGTCCCATAGCGTTAGCAAAGTTACGCACCTGTTTTGCTAACGCCAGAACATCGCTTGGGTTATTGTTATTCCGAATCCTCTCTACCCAAAATCGCTTAAGGCGACGGCCGGACAAATGATCTGCTAACACTTTGATTTCCATACGCTTGGGGTTAACATCAGACAAAATAGCTTCCGGATTGGTGCTTTTTTCAGATAAATAAAGTGCATTGATAAACCAATCGCTTCTCAGTTCACTTTGAATGGCAATACCATTTAATTGTAAAGTAGCACTTCCTAGCGAAATGCTAGTCGCTGAATATAAAGTTGATGGCAAGCAAGCTAAAAAAATAAGCAGCGTGATGCTGAAAGATAATAATTTATTATTCATGATATAAACAGATAAAATTCTGGTTAAAATAACTCACGAAACCATTTTAAGGCCTATACCTTTAAATGCAAGTTTTATATGATGCAGACAATCCTTTGTTTTATATAAATTATAGTCTGCGTAAAGCAGCTAACTGAAAGAATATGAATAACACTATATTATTAGTAGAAGACGATCATAAACTCGCGGCACTAACCGGAGAATTTTTGCAGATCAACGACTATGAAGTTACTATTGTAGATAATGGCAACGATGCCATTGAGTATGTAGGAAAAAACCCTCCTCTAGCCATTATTCTTGATATTATGCTACCAGGAGCAGATGGACTAACGGTATGCCGTCAAGTCAGGGATTTTTATCAAGGCCCGATTTTAATGCTAACCGCTATGGATAATGATATTGATGAAATCGTTGGTTTGGAAACTGGAGCCGATGACTATCTTACCAAACCAACCAAGCCCCGAGTTTTATTAGCCCATCTTAGGGCTTTATTACGCAGAGTGGAGTCCTACGATAAATCAAATGGTAAATCCTCCCAAATCATTGTTGGTAAGATTAGTATTAATCCCAAAAGCCGCTCCGTATCAGTGAATAACACTAGCGTTCACCTGACTACAGCAGAATATAACTTATTATGGCTTTTAGCAGAACAATCGGGCAAGGTAATAAGTCGAGAGGAGTTACATCGTAAAACCTTTCGTCTGGAATATGATGGCCTGGATCGCAGTATTGATCTGAGGATTTCCAGACTTCGCAAAAAATTAGGTGACGATCCTAAAAACCCATACATTATTAAAACCATTCGGGGGCAAGGTTACCTACTAGCACAATGAAAAAGCAATTTGCTATTTTTGTTTTATTTTTAGCGCTGGTTAATGGCGTGGCTGGGGTATTACTATATTCTTTTTACTTTCCCTGGGTCTCAGACATCGAGTATAGAAAAAAGGAACAAATTGTTAGAAGTGACTTACTGGATCTTAATATAAGATTAGCAGCTAATGAATACCGCTTTTCAAAAACTATTGTTGACCAGGCCAGTCTTGAACTAAATCGTTCTATCAAACAACGTAAACCGTCTGATTTAGAATTGCCAAAGGAAATCCGAGAAGCTTTATCTCAGGAGCGTTACAAAATTTATATGGAATATGAAGCTGGTCCTATCGGAATATTAAAGCTTAATGAACAAAATTATCTGGTCTTAGGTCCTTATGTTGCCACTTATGAGAACATTAACCTTCAAGACTTAGTAGTCTATATTTTTCTACTACTCGGTTTTAATTATATAACTGCTTTAGCAGCTTATAGCTATTTAAAATCAAGGTTCCAAGATGCAAACGAAGCAATCAATAAGGTTTCCTCCTCCGTGTATATCAATAAAAATAATGAAGCCTTAGATAATGTTTCAAATAATACCCCTCTGTTAGTAAAGAAAATATTCCAGTTACAGAAAGAGCATAAACGTAATTTATATAGCCAAAGAGACCTGATGCATGCTGTAGCTCATGAATTCAGAGGACCAATGGCCAGAATCAGCTTTGCCATTGATTTGCTCACGAGTAATCCGGACAGTCAAAAAGCCGAAAGCTTAAAAAGCGATATTGAAAATTCACTGGAAGAACTAGATTCGCTGGTTAAAGAAGTTTTGGATTATTCCCGCCTAAAAGATGGCCAATTGACCTTAACTCCTAGTAATTTCAATCTACTCGATACTATTGATACTGTAATTAAGAAGGTATCTCCACTTTATCAAGCTAAACATTTTGAAGTTGCACTTGAATCAGACGATGCTTTTAATTGTTGGTTGGATCAAAAATTAGTGGAACGCTGTATTCTAAATTTAGTTTCCAATGCGGCTAAATTTAGTCATTCACGAATTAAAGTGTCCATACAAAAAAATACCGAAGACTTTAGTTTAATTGTAGAGGATGATGGTAACGGTGTCCCGCCTGGCAAAAGAGAACGTATTTTTGAACCATTTACTCGCCTGGATCATAGCCGTAGCCGTGGCTCAGGAGGTGCAGGTTTGGGTTTGGCTATTGTTAAAAATATTGCTAAACGGCATCAGGGAAGCATTAAAGTTGCGGGTAGTGAAAATCTGGGGGGAGCTCGGTTTATTCTCAAGTTGCCCATAAAATTCAAGTCTAACCAGGATACTTAATTGATTATATCAACCCAATCAAAACCATCCCATTGGCCGGCGACTTTTACCTGAACTTGACGTTCTAAAAATAGCCTGTCTAACTCTTTACGTACTAATTGCGGACAATTATTCTGCTCACTAAGATGAGTCGCGATCATGAGTTCCAAGTGTTCAAAATCGAGTTTTTTTAATAGTTCCAATGTTTGTTGATTGTTTAAGTGTCCCAGATTACCAGCTACTCTTTGCTTTAATTGATAAGGATATGGCCCATTCATTAGCATTTCAAAATCATGATTCATCTCTAACATCAGAGCCTGACAATTCGATAATAACTCTATAATCGGTTTGGTTATCGACCCCAAATCACTCAAAACCCCCAGTCGCTTGCCAAAAGCACTAAACATAAACTGGCAAGGCTCTCTGGCATCATGTGGCACCGAAAAAGGTTTAATGTTTAGATCACCAATAACAAAATCTTCATAAGATTTAATGCGTCTAAAGTCCACTGCTCCTAACTTGTCACTTAAATAGGTTCCCTGACTGGTATAGATCGGAATTTTTAACTTTCGACTTAAGGCACCAGCACCTTTAATATGATCCTGATGTTCATGTGTTACCAGAATAGCATTCAAATCTTCTGCTGCAAATCCTAGGCGTTGACAGCGACTCAAGGTTTCTTTTAGCGTAAAGCCGCAATCAATCATAAGACTTGTTCTGCCAGCAGCAACCAAAGTCGCATTACCCTTGGAACCAGAGCCCAAAGAGGCTACTTTAAAGCTGGATTGATGATCGTTTAAAACCATATAAACCGCTTGAGTGAAATTAAAAAAACCGCTAATTTCTAGCGGTTTATTGATAGATTGTTAGTTTTATTTTCGAATTTTGCGGCTCCGATAAGCAGCACTGAATTCAGGATAAATCTTACCAACCAGATTAGGCGATAAACGCTCGCCCTGTTCATTTTTAAAACTGATACTAGTACCAATTGCAATATCTTCAATATCAATGCGATAATCACCAGGCGCCAAATCCACTTTAACATCCTTCGTATCGCTAAAAATGGAACTAAAGAAACCTGATGGCTCCTCTACTTTAAAATAGAAGGTACCTTCGCTTTGATCACGATCAGTAATCACTAAATTCAAATACTCCAGAACTGCAGGCGTTTGCTGCCAAACTGCAGCTTTTTCGCGCTCAGTCACAATGGCTATATGGCCTTGCGGATTCGTACCCAAGCGTGTATCAATACTGCCTTCCGCCAAAATTCGAGCACGTGCTTCACGATCACGTATTCCATCGTAATAACCAATAAACTGGTTTAAAAACTGTTTGGCTACTCGATCAGAAGTTTCAATTTGACGCCACTGACCATCAATTTCCTGCTCACTGGCCGAATGGACAGCCTGCACAGCAAATTCATTTGCGTTTTCAGCAACCAGACTTAAGTTAAATTTATGTCGCTGTCCATCAATATTGTAAGAACCGAGACCTTCGCCAAGTCCTTCGTCCTCATCACTCAACCAATCAGTTAAAAAATTTCGGTTATTTTTTGAAATCACAGGAACATTATTGGAAGAGGCAAAGCCTTCAACGAACTCGGTAAAACGTGAAGATTGACCACGCAGCCAAACCGTTGGGTGCTCAGCATCCTGATCTTCACGCACCCCATCACCACTGCTTAATAACAATTGCGGTGGTTCCAGGCCTAACATTTGCCCTTTGGGATCACGATTGACGATCACAGCTCCCTGCGGGATCTGATACAGATCCCCTTCCTGGATTTCAGTGACCTCCGCAGGAATTTGTAATTCTCGGTCTTGACGGCTTTTCAAATAGGAATCATCGATATCTTCACGACCATCATTCGCTGAAAACCAGCTACAGCCGGAAAGAGCAAGGCTGCCCGTTGCAGCCAAAATCAATAAGAATCTTTGTTTATTATGTTTTAACATTTGCCTGTTCCAGTGCTTCTAAAATAGCAGGTTGAAATTTTTTATCTAAAGTCGTCAATGGCAACATGATTGCATTTTCTACCAACCCCACGGCGGCCATAGCCCATTTTACAGGGATCGGATTTGCCTCCAAAAATAGGGCCTGATGCAAAGCAGTTAATTTTTGGTCAACAATTTCTGCCTGCTTGCTTTGTCCAGCCAACGCCAATCGACACATATCACTCATCAAAGCTGGTGCAATATTGGCGGTTACCGAAATAACCCCATGCCCACCAGCGTTAATAAATTCACGGCAAGTGGCATCATCGCCGCTTAATAACTGGATTGGAGTATCGCACAAGTCAATAAGTTCCTTAACTCGAGAAACATCTCCTGTTGCTTCCTTAATTGCCACAATATTTTTATGACCAGCCAACTCCGCTACCGTCGCTGGCAATAAATCACAGGCAGTTCTGCCAGGCACATTATATAAAATCAGCGGCAATTCAACCGCATCAGCAATCGTCATAAAATGCTGATAAAGACCTTTTTGCGATGGCTTACAATAGTAAGGGGTGACCACCAAAGCAGCATCCACCCCTAATTTTGCCGCTTTGCGAGTCAGTTCAATGGTTTTTGCGGTACTAATCGAGCCAGTACCAGCAATCACCGCGATACGCCCAGCCACCTCTTCAGCTACCGTTTGAATAGCCCTGAAGTAATCTGCTTCGGCAATCGTGGCTGATTCACCAGTAGTACCCATCACCACGATACCACTGGTTCCCTGCTCAATATGCCATTGGCACAGAGCTCGTAACTTATCAAAATCCACGCTATGATCGGATGCTTTCATCGGAGTGACGATAGCAACAATGCTGCCAGAAAACATGAAGCTTCTTCTTGTAGGAAAAATCGAGTATTTAGCCCGTTATGGTAGCTATGCTTGAGATTAAAAACAAGCAAAAATAAGCACTTAATTCTGATCCTAAAAAACTTAAATTTTAGGGCTTGCGATCTCCAATCGTCTCACGTAAAGTGGATTTTAAATCAGTGACTGTGTAGTCAGCCAACTGTTTATTTTTTAATCGAAAAGAATTAAAAGATGGCTAACTAACACTCACTAAATGGCTAAGCAAATATACACAAGATAATAGAACAAGTGACTGGTTCCATAACATTGAATAAAAAAGCTCCTGATTTTTCCCTTGCTGCTACTGGCGATCAAACCCTCTCTCTAAAAGACTTTAAAGGTAAAAATCTGATAATCTATTTTTATCCCAAAGACAATACCCCTGGTTGCACTACTGAAGGCCAAAATTTTAGAGATTTATATCAAAAGTTTCAAAAACTTAATACTGAAATTTTAGGTGTTTCCCGAGATAGCGTCAGAATTCATGAAAACTTCAAAAACAAGCATGGTTTCCCGTTCGATTTACTTTCCGATCCCGATGAAGTTATGTGTAAAGCCTATGACGTCATTAAACTGAAAAAGCTGTATGGTCGTGAATATATGGGGATCGAGCGCAGCACTTTCCTAATCGACGACAAAGGTAAATTGCGACACGAATGGCGCAAAGTCAAGGTTAAAGGTCATGTGGAAGAGGTACTTGCAGCTGTCAAAGATCTTTAAAAACATCATATTCGCTCTTACACCCTCACTCTATTCAAGAGAAATAAGTCCAGAGGAACCCGCATGGTAAGAAAAAAAATCGATGGTAAACGACTTTTCGTATTAGATACCAACGTATTAATGCACGACCCCGCCGCTCTTTTCCGTTTCGAAGAACACGACATTTTGATCCCAATGGTAGTCCTTGAAGAGCTTGATGCCGGTAAAAAAGGGCTATCCGAAGTTGCCCGCAACGTTCGCCAAGTAAACCGTTATATTGATGATTTGATGTCCAATGCTACTGAAGACGAAGACCCAATGGTTCATGGCATCCATATTGGCGTATTACCGCAAATTGGCGACATTTCAAAACACGGCAAAATTTATTTCCAGATCCGCGAACATACGGATCGCCTGCCTGAGTCATTACCCAGCTCCAAAGCCGACAATACTATTCTAAACGTTGCCCTGGCACTACAAGAAAAAGATACTGAAAGAACTGTCACCCTGGTGTCAAAAGACATAAATCTGCGTATTAAAGCCAATATTGTCGGAGTGCATGCCGAAGATTACTTTAATGATAAGGTTTTAGACGACGTTGAACAGCTGCATACTGGCTATTTCGAGTTACCAGAGGACTTTTGGGAGACTCATAGCCGTGATATGGATTCCTGGCAGGAAGATGGCCATACCTACTACCGTATCAAAGGCCCACTGGTCGAAGAATGGTTTACCAACCAGTGCCTTTTCCATGAAGCCGATCACTTTGAAGCCATAGTACGTTCCATTGAACAAGATGATGATGGCAATCCGACTGCTTTAATTGAATTACTGACCGATTATCGTACCGATAGCCATAATATCTGGGGGATTACCGCGCGCAACCGTGAACAAAGCTATGCCTTGAACTTACTAATGGACCCTGAAATCGACTTTGTCACCCTGCAAGGTCCTGCTGGAACCGGTAAAACATTATTAGCATTAGCTGCCGCGCTGGAACAGGCCATTGAAATGAAACGCTATAAAGAGATTATTGTAACCCGCGTTACCGTTTCCGTTGGCGAGGACATTGGGTTTTTGCCTGGTACCGAAGAGGAAAAAATGACTCCCTGGATGGGCGCCTTAATGGATAATTTAGAGGTGCTTGCACCCTCAGACAATGATGAATGGGGAGCCGCTGCGACTCACGATTTACTGCGCAAATGGATTAAGGTTCGTTCGCTTAACTTTATGCGTGGGCGAACTTTCCTTAATAAATTTATCATTATCGACGAAGCGCAAAACCTGACCTCCAAACAAATGAAAACTTTGATTACTCGCGCCGGCCCTGGAACCAAAGTGGTCTGTATGGGTAATGTGGCACAAATTGACACTCCTTATTTAACCGAAACTACTTCCGGCATTACCTATGTGGTGGATCGCTTTAAAAACTGGAAACACTCAGGGCACATTACCTTAAAACGTGGTGAGCGTTCAAGACTGGCGGATTATGCGTCGGATATTTTATAGATTTATTTCATTCACACTTTTTTCGATGTCATTCCCGCGAAAGTGGGAATCAAGATAGAACATTTACCAAGTTTTTCGCCCCTTGCCCTCAGCGAATTATTGATTAATTTCTTGTTCATTTCTTTGCCCGCGCAAAGAAATGAACCAAAGAAAAGCGCCCCTGTCGCTAGATGCTACGCATTACCCTTGCGATATAAACTAATTTAACGCGCCGCAAAACGAAACATCCATGTTTCGCCTTTGCTAAATTGGGTATCCCTGCCCAATTTACGCTATTAGTTTTTATCACTGCGGCTAGCTCTAAGGGGAATTTAAGAGCCAATATAAGATTTTAAACTTTCAAGCAATGAATTTAAGTTGACTGATAGCCTAATCTAGATTAGTAAATCATCATACAACATTAAAATCCCCACGATAATACGGATAATTCTGTACATGAATTCCCCTTATATTTAGCTGAATAAAAGATAAGTATTAGCAATTGCCATCTTGGATGGATGGCAATAGTGAAATCCAGCACAGGGAAGTGCTGTATTTCATGGTGCGTTAAGATACTTTACTTTTATAAAGGTAGTTTTCGAAGAAAACCTAAATATTAGGGAAAACTTCTTTTGGTTACTTTTCCAAGTCTGGAAAAGTAACTCGCTGAAAAAGCGAAACCATCCGCTAATGAAGCTTATTCTTCAACTTGTAGAGGTTCTTCCTGCCCTTCTCGATGTTCTTTTACCGCATCAAGTACGGCGTTGACCAATATAGCGAGCGGTATGGCAAAAAAGACACCCCAAAAGCCCCAAAGGCCGCCAAACAGCAGGATTGCACCGATAATAGCAACTGGATGCAAACTAACGGCTTCTGAAAAAAGTAGCGGTACCAGAACATTACCGTCGAGGATTTGGATAACCATATAGACAATAAATAGAATATAAAACGGCTGGCTAAAGCCCCATTGGAAAAAGCCTATTAATAATACCGGAATGGTCACCAGAGCAGCACCGACGTAGGGAATGAGCACCGAGAAACCAACTAAAACACCCAACAATAACGCATAATTCAAACCCATTATGGCAAAAGCGATGTAGGAAACGGTACCAATGATCAGAATTTCCATCACCTTACCGCGAATATAGTTACCGATTTGGTAATTTACTTTGCCCCAAACACTTTCTGCTAAATGACGGTCTTGCGGTAGCCATTGCCCAATCCAACTCAAAATCAGAGTTCTATCTTTTAAGAAAAAGAATACTAATAAAGGCACTAATACTATATAAATCAATAGGCTAGCGACACCTATTAAAGAACTAAATGAAGCAGTTACCAATCCTTGACCTAGATTTCCTAACTCAGAACCCACATTGGTCAGAATGTCATTCACCTGCTCGGAAGAAACAAAATTGGGATATTTTTCAGGCAACGCCAGAATGGCTTGCTTGGCTTTCAAACCAATACTGGGGAGTTCAGCAATCAAACGAGTCCCCTGCTCCCAAATTAATGGCACCAATCCCAGAATTACCAATAAAGCAGTTGTGATAAAGCCAATAAATACAATCAGTACGGCCCATAAGCGCTTTACACCCCGTTTTTGCAAAGCACCCACTACCCATTCCAATAAATAGGCAATAACCAAAGCCCATAAAATTGGTGCTAAAATCTCCCCTAAAGTTAAGATAAAGACAAAGCCCAAGATCAATAGCATGGTTAATACTATAGTTGCTGGACTTGAAAAGTTACGTTTAAACCAGCGAGTAAATATTGAAGTCATAAAATCTATAGGTCGTTATTATGACTATGATTATAGTGAATAGAGTCTCTGTATTGGTAGTAAAAACTTCCATATTGGCTAAAGATTTGTCAAAACAGGCAAATTTACACCATTTATACAAAAGTCTATTTGAACTTTTCTGCTCTCGGCACCATCATATAAAGTAATTATTGCCATTTATGACTGCGAAAACTATTTAATGTTCAAAGCCTTATTTCGAATTTCATTAAGCTCTACACTATTTTTTAGCCTTAGTTTAAATGCTTTTGGGGCCGCAGACTTGCATAAAAATGATTTGCCAAAATTAGGGGATGCCGCTGGTGCTACACTTTCGGTAATCAAAGAGCAGCAAATTGGTGATCAGATTATGGCACAGATCCGACGCAGCAATTATCTGATGACGGATCCCTTAATCAATGATTATATTCAGCAGGTGGGTTATCGTCTGGTAGCAGCTAATCCTGATGCTTTAGGCCGTAGCTTTCGTTTTTTCGTGATTCAGGAACCCAGCATTAACGCCTTTGCCCTGCCCGGTGGCTACATTGGCATTCATTCGGGATTAATTACCGCCTCAAAGTCTGAAAGTGAATTGGCTTCAGTATTAGGCCATGAGGTAGCACACGTTACTCAACGCCATCTGGCTCGTCGCCTGGAAAAACAAAGCGAACTTTCTTTGCCTTCTATCTTGGCAACTATTGGTGCAGTGATTATTGCCACTCAAAACCCGGAAGCTGGCGTGGGTGCTTTAGCTGCTACTCAGGGCGCAGTTCAACAATCTATTATTAGCCACACTCGAGACAACGAAAAAGAAGCGGATCGAATTGGTATCGCCATGTTATCAGGAGCAGGGTTCGATGTTCGCGGAGCGGCTGGCTTTTTTGAAACCCTGGAGCAACAAAGTCGCTACATACGCAAACCACCTGAAATTTTATTGACCCACCCTTTATCCAAACATCGTATCGCTGATGCCAGACGCCGTGCCGACTTATATCCACAGGTAGAGCACCAAAGTTCGATTGACTATCAACTGGTCAAGGCGCGCATCGAAAGCATTGAAAAACTGCGGGATGAAAAGCATTTTGCCCATCTGGCTAAAGCCTATAAATCCAATTCAGCTACTGTTGCAGATAAATATCAGTATGCCGAATTGCTTAAAGCGCAAGGCCATTACCAAAAAGCCATTGGAGTTTTGCAAAAACTATACCAAAAGATGCCGAATAACCATATTCTGCTCTATAGTTTGTCAGAAGCTCATTTATCCAATAACTCCAGTGATAAAGCTTTGCCTTTATTGAAGCAGCAGTTACAACGAGCTCCAGGCTCCACCAAGCTTATTTTAGCTACCGCTAATGCCTATTTATCGTTGGGCAAAGCCAGACAGGCAGAACTTTTGTTATTGCGCTATGCGGATTTAAATAAGACCAATACCAATTATTTATTTACCTTAGCTAAAGCGCAACAACAGGCAAACCATGTTCCCGAAATGCATGAAACTACAGGCCAATACATGGAACTTGTGGGCGATTATCGTACTGCTAAAAAACATTTTGAGATCGCGCTGGGGCATTTTTCTCACGACCCCTATGCACAAACCAGAATTCAGGCAAGACTGGATAATATACGACAAAAAATTCGTGAGCTATTGGAAAATCAAAAACGTCGCGGTTAAATAACTAAACAATTAGTTATTTGAGTTGAGAACTTTCGATTTTCTCGATTAATTCTTTAATCGACTGACGATCCTGCTTGCCTAATAATGGCCCTATCATTTCCCCTTCCGGGGTAAATAAATAGTTGGCAGGCAAACCTGAAGGACGCTCTATAGGTAAATAAGGCATGGGGCTTGTCGCAATAACAGGATAGTTAATCTTATATTTTTCTATTAGCTGCTCTAATTGATGATTACTCAACTTATCATAGCTCACGGCTAACACCTGTAGCCCGTCTTGAGACAAAGCATTAAGCTCCGGAATCTCTTTAATGCAAGGCGGACACCATTCTGCCCAAAAATTTATCAAAAGCCATTGCCCGTGATAATCTTTGATTGACTTGGACTCTCCGCTCAGAAGTTTAAACTCACTGGATTGCTGACAGCCCAAAATGATCATCATGAGGCTCAGGGCACTGAAAAATAATTTTAATTGCTTAAGAATAATCATAGCAAAATCATGTATTTAGGGTTAATATGCCAGCCCTATGCTGGAAATATTCAAAATTATAGGGCATTATTGTACCAATCTAAGATAAGACTGAAAAAGAAAATATCCTATCCATTGGACTAATTAATTGCATTTTTGCATAAGGGCAATAAATGGACTCGTTGAAACTGACTTTTCCTTCGATTCAAAGTGGACAAGAATTTATTACGGATACCGCTCCTAAAGCTATCGAACGATGGCTCAATAGTCTTGCCTACGTAGAAACCAATAAAACCATTCATGAACTAACTCGGGTTATATCAACCCTGAATCGTGGCCCGCAAAAACTAGTTAACTTAGAAGCTAATTTGCTTTTAGTAACTAAAGGTTACCTGATCTTAAGTCGTCATATGCGTGAACAACATGACCGCCATAAAACCTTAGTAAACAAAGCCCAGTATAAAGCTCTACACAACCTATCCACTGAAATGGCCTTCGGCTTTAAGCGCTTAATTGATGAATTAACCAATCAAAAAATACTCTTACGCAAATCACGCCTTGCCAATGCAATAAACTATGCCCAACACTATTTAGGAATTATGCTGATCGAACAATATCAGCTTTACTCTCCAATCCCCTCTTATATCTGGCGGGAACTGCATTTACTCTATGAGTATGCTGAAAAGCATGGTTTGCTGAATAAAGTTCTATTTAAAAAGACACCAAATCCACTAGAGCCATGCTTGACTATCAAGCAAAGCTATATTCGTAATTGTCTAATGTCAGTAATTAATCCTTATCATATTGAAGATAACCAGCATTGGCATCTATTCAAATATTTAGCACACTGGTCAAAACTGGCAACTATTACCAAAAACCTAAAACGATATAGTAAACAGCGCTGTTTTATTGTTGACTTAACCGATGCCAATAAACCACACATCGCCACAGAAGAACATGAGTACGATAATGAGGAACAAATTCGACTGTTAAAAACCGATCAGCTGCTTGATAGCATTGAAAAACAAATTTCCCATTTTAATACTAGTGAGCAGCTACCTAAAAATGGTTTTTACGATGGCATCGAACCGACCAATGCCATTAAGTTATTAAACCGTATTTATGAATTTTGCGATACTTTTGTTGAGCGCGATTCTACCCGCTACCCACTCATGACCAATGTGGATACTGCATGGAGTTTATCTGCAATCAAAAAGGTTTTACGAAAAGAACAAACGGATAATAAACCGCTGGAGCTCAATCAGGAACTTGCTGAGTTTTTAGGAAAAAATTATGTCATACAGATCCGTTGGCAAGCGGTTAATCATAGCGAAGGCGGTATCTGTTTACAAAACCATCAACAGCAGGTTGATCATCTAAAGATCGGTAACCTACTGATACTGAAACGTCATATCAACCAAAAGCCTCAAAGGCAGTGGCAATTGGCCATTATTCGCTGGTTACAGAGTCATGGGGCTTCCGGAGCCACTATGGGGCTGGAATATATTCACGGCAGTATGGAAGTTATTGATTATTTAACTATCAATAAAAACGGAAAAACCATTTCGCATCCGGTGCTGCTTGTTAGGCCATTTGATAATACCAATCCTATTTTAATTACTGCCAAAAATCTTATTGGCGGACATAAAAGCATCCAGATCAAAATAAAAGAAGAAACCAGCGAGCTTACTATCAGTCACTTGATCGAAACCAATTCAGAAATCAGTATTTTTGGTGTCCGCTTCTAATAAAGAAACACTCAATTCTTGATCCAAATGCAGATTGGCTGCTTCTACCTTTTTGATCAAAGGATCCTTGCTGTCAACCGTTTCCTGACTATTGGGCAAACGCCAGTTACCACGTCGATATAAATCGGCAATCGTAAGCTCCTTGCCATTTACTGTCAGACAGTATTCATCGCCTTCTAACTTGGCGACAAAGTTTAAGCCAATTAACTTTTCTACTACATTTAACAAAGTTTGCTCATGCATCAACGGAAATTGCTTTTTTAATTTATCCAAATCTACTTTCGACTCGGCCTGTTGTGCAACAGCAAAATATTGCGCAACCTGTAGCGCTGAAACAAAAGGATCCTGTGACTTTTTATAGCTAACATCGAAACGGTGCAAAGCATAGCAAATAACCACACCGAATAATAAAATTACCCAGGATAAAAACACCCACAGGAAAAATAGTGGAATCGCGGTAATAGCACCATAAATAACTTCATAGGTCGAAAATTTAGTTACGAAAATGGCAAAACCATACTTGGCAACTTCAAACAAAATAGCAGTAATCGATGAAGCAATTAGTGCCTTGTAAAAACTCACGCGACTGTATGGCGTAATCATATACAAGGCTGTAAAAGCCAATACAATCAACACAAAAGGCAAACCAATACTTAAAAGGCCGCTGATCTTGTCAAAAACCGGCAAAGCCGCAAATGATGATGAAGCCAGTAAGCTGGCACCTATCAAAATCGGCGCCATCGTCAACATGGCCCAATAAGCCAGCCATTTATGAATGCCCTGTCGTTTATTGCTGGTTTCCCAAATGGTATTGATAGATTTATCGATCGAGCGCATCAAAAGCAAAGCGGTAATAAACAAAAAAATAAAACCGATAGCAGACAGGTTTTTCGACTTGGATACGTATTCGTTCAAGTATTCCTGTACCGCCAAGCCCTTTTCCGGCAAAAGATTTTTTAAAATCAGCTCTTGGACCTGATTATTCAAACCTTCAAAGGCTGGAAAAACCGCCATCAGGCTGACCGCCACCGTCATCAAAGGAACCAATGCCAACATATTGTTCAAGGTTAATTCCGATGCCATGGCACTGCATTTTTTCCTGCTAAATTGGCTAAATACAAACTTTGTGAAAGCTTTTAGCCATTGCCACCTTTTTTCCATGTTCATTTGCGCCTAAAATAGCCCTATCGTTATTTTTAACCATTAAAACACAGGTCTTAACTGAAAGTCATGAGTGAATTCAATATCTTACATAATCCTCGCTGCTCAAAATCACGCCAAACTCTGGCCCTTTTACAGAAAAATGGTATCGAACCCAATATTATCGAATACCTGAAAGATGCGCTGAACAAAAATAAAATCAAAACCATTATTAAGCTTTTAGGTGTTGAACCTCGCGATATTATGCGCAAAAAAGAAGCCGAATATAAAGCCGCAGGTCTTGATAACGAATCCTTAACCAAAGAACAACAAATTGCTTTAATGGTTGAGTATCCAAAAGTCATCGAGCGTCCTATTGTTTTCACTAAAGATAAAGCTGCCGTTGGCCGCCCGCCAGAAAATGTATTGCAATTAATCAAATAAGTCATACCGCGGCTTGACCGCGGTATCCACTAAAGCTATCTTCATTCCATGAATAAAATTCTTGTTCTATACTATTCGCGTCATGGTAATACGCACCAGATGGCACGTTTGATTGCTCGCGGTATTGAGACCCTTGATGGCTGCGAGGCGCTATTACGCACCGTGCCAGAGATCAGTGCCGATCATGAAGCCACTGCAAGCGATATTCCAGCCGATGGCGATCCATATGTTTCCATCGAGGAATTACAATTTTGTGATGGCCTGGCTCTAGGTAGCCCCACTCGTTTTGGCAATATGGCCGCGCCCTTAAAGTATTTTCTCGATCAAACTTCAGCTCAATGGCTCTCCGGTGCTTTAATCGGTAAACCCGCTGCGGTATTTACCTCTACCGGCTCTTTGCATGGCGGTCAGGAAACAACCCTAATGACTATGATGATCCCTCTATTGCATCATGGCATGATCATTTCTGGAATACCCTATTCAGAAACAGAACTGTTAAGCACAACAACAGGCGGCACTCCCTATGGCGCTTCTCATGTTGCAGGCAACGATAGTAGCCAAGCCATTAGTGAAGAAGAAAAGAAACTGTGTATTGCTCAAGGTAAGCGTTTAGCTCAATTAGCGATAAAATTAAAATCATGAATATCCATCTGAAAAAAGCCCTAAGAGCACGCCTAATAGCTGTTAGTTCCTACGTGGCCATTATCCTGACTCTGCCCATTTTTATCTGGCTTAATCACGACTATTCACCTATGCGCTGGGTATCATTAGCTATCTGGTGGTTGCCCTTATTATTCGCCTTACCCGGAATGTTTAAGGGCAAAACCTATACCTACGGCTGGACTGGCTTTATCATTCTGCTGCCCTTCTTCTACGCCTTTTACTTTATTATCGAACCCGACAAACTCTTGTGGTCGATCAGCATCGTAATTTTATCAGTAATTTATTTCTTAATGTCAGTAAGCTACGTTAAACAATATGCTTTATCGCAAGGAATTAAAACTAATGCAGAGGCAAAGAAAGTTAAGGGAATAAAATAATCCGTCATTTCCGTGAAAACGTGAATCTTCTAAAAAAATTGTTTTTCGCTTCTCAGCGAGTTACTTTTCCTAGCTTGGAAAAGTAACCAAAAGAAGCTTTCCCGAATATTTAGGTTTTCTACGAAAACTACCTTCATAAAATCAAAGTACCTTAACGCACCGTGAAATACGCCACATCCGTGTGTCGAATTTCACTATCGACAACGTCCTGTTGTCGATTGCTAATACTTTGCTTTTATTCAGCTAAATATAAGGGGAAAATGCTTTATACTTTAGCTCCTAAAGTTTCAGTTTTGACAACCCCCTTCATATTTAGCCGAAGAAAGATAAAGCATAACAATTTCAATCTGGATGATTGAAATAACAAACTTCGGCATAAGGATGTGCCGTAGTTTGTGGTGCGTTAAGTGATTTATCTTTTTGAGGGTAGCCTTTCACAGAAAGGCCTAAATATCTGGGGCGCTTTTCTTTGGTTCGTTTCTTTGTGCGGACAAAGAAATGAACAATACATTAAGTAACTCGCTGAAAAAGCGAAATACTAACTCTAAGAAGATTCCTGCCGATAACTGCTCCTGCATTATTCTAACTCCCACCTTCCTTGGTAGTCGTCCACAGGAATGACACTATAAATCAAACAAACCCTTATAAACCCTAAACCTTAAAAAATGATCACACAATACCAAAGCTGCCATGGCTTCTACAATTGGAACCGCTCTTGGTAACACACAGGGATCATGTCGCCCTCGTCCATGAAACTCGGTTTCCTGGCCTTCGATAGTTACCGTTTGTTGAGTTTTAATTAAAGTAGGCGTTGGTTTGAATGCGACTCTAAAGACAATAGGCATACCATTAGAAATACCGCCTAAAACGCCGCCAGAATTATTGGTTTTGGTTTTAACTTTACCATGCTCATTAATAAAAACATCATTATGGCTGGAACCTGTTTCCAGTGTTCCGGCAAAGCCAGAACCAATTTCAAAGCCTTTGCTGGCATTAATGGATAACATGGCTTTGGCTAGATCTGCCTCTAATTTATCAAACACAGGTTCACCCAAACCTACTGGCACCGAATTAATTCGACATTCAACAACGCCGCCTAATGAATCACCATTTTTACGAGCCATTTCAATTCGTTTAATCATTTTTTCAGCTAAAACCAAATCCGGACAACGCACTGGGGTTTGCTCAATCAAACTAGCATCAATATCTGCTGAATCTATAGCTAACACTAAATCATTAACACTTTTAACATAACCAACCATTTCAGTGCCTAATGATTTTTGCAAAATTTTCTGTGCAATAGCACCAGCGGCAACATGACCTGCGGTAATACGGGCAGAACTGCGACCGCCACCGGCTACATCACGGATCCCATATTTTTTTTGATAGGTAAAATCGGCATGGCTCGGACGAAATATTTTCGCCATTTCAGAATAGTCTTTGGACTTTTGATCCTGGTTTTCAATCACTAAACTGATTGGCGTTCCGGTGGTAATTCCATCCACTGTTCCTGATAAAATTTTAACCTGGTCTTTTTCATCACGGCGTGTAGTAATGGAGCTTTGTCCAGGACGACGTCTATCCAGAAAAGGTTGAATATCTTGTTCAGAAAGCTCTAATCCTGCCGGACAACCTTCCACCACAGCACCAATAGCCTTGCCGTGAGATTCGCCCCAGTTGGTTACTTTAAATAATTTTCCAAAACTATCGCCAGCCATGTACTTTTTACCTTGTTTTCGCGGAGGGCTCTCCACATAGTTAAACTGAAAGCTCTCTATCTTATTTCGATGAGGGTTTTTAATTAATTTCTTCTGTCACGATACCAATCTGCTCCAGGTATTGCCAATACTGTGGAAAGGATTTTTCTACCGCTTGCGCATCCTGAATAATCAATCCTGGAACTTTAATTCCCAACAACGCCAGTGACATCGCCAGACGATGATCATGACAACTTGAAACCTCTGTTGCCTGCAAAGCAGCTCCGCCAGCAATAGTAATGTAATCAGCACCATATTCACATGACACACCAATTTTTTTTAACTGCTCACACAAATCCACAATTCGATTCGACTCTTTAAAGGCTAAGTGAGCAATATTAGTGATATGAGTCGTTCCTTTAGCAAAAGCAGCTATTGCAGTTAAGGTAGGTACCGCGTCAGGCATATTACCCATATCCACCTCTATACCTTTTAGTGGCTTTTGATAAGTCACCAATAGGTCATCTTTATCACGCTCGACCTGTGCCCCCATTTCCTCAAGCACTTCAAAAAACTGAGACTCGCCTTGCACTGAGTCAAAGTCATAATGCTTAATGCAAATCGAAGTTTCGCCGATCAAAGCTGCAGCCATAAAATAACTACAACTAACCACATCACTGGCTACATGAATTTGCGCAGCTTTTAACTCCTGATCCGCATCAATTAAAAATTCACGACTACTGATACGTTGAACTGAACCTGAAAAACGTTTTATAGCATTCAAGGTTAGTTCAATATAACTTTCTGACACAGGATCTGTTGTTAACTGAATCAGCGTTTGTTCTTTTGCTTTCAAACAGGCTATCAACAAGGCGCTTAAAAATTGGCTGGAGCGAGACGCATCCAATTTACATTCACCACCTGCAATGGGACCTTTTACAGTTAACGGTAAAAAGCCTTTTTCTGATTCAACTGAAACCCCTAAATCCGATAAACAATCAACAATTTCCTGCATGGGCCTTTGTCGCATTTGTTCGCTGGCATCAATCCTTACTGTTGAATGTAAATTCGCAGCCAAAGCTGTCACGAAACGGCTAAGGGTTCCACTGTCTTTACAATTAATTTCAATCAGATCTGGACGTGCAAATTCATTTATACCCTGAATCTGCACGCAGTTATCTTCAATTTTGACTACAGCACCCAGTGCTTTAATGGCATTTAAGGCAGCAACAATATCATCATTTAATGGCACATTAGTTAGTTCACTTGCTCCATCAACTAATGCAGCAATCGCCACATAACGATTGGCCAGATATTTACTACCTGGCACTGTTATAGTCGGTGCATTGATATTACTGGAAACAATACGTCTATCAGGCAAAATATATCCTAGTTACTTTATTCAGGTTGCAGCTGTTCAAAAATATCACTTAACTGCTCAACATCTCGATCATTTAAACCGTCAGCATCGACCGCCTCTTCAACAAACAGTGCGAACTCTGCAAACCATTCAACATCGCTTAACTCATCTTGTGGGATCAAATCCACCATTGGAATTAAATAACCCACCAAAAATAATTTTTCTTCATCAACCTGCTGTTCCATATCCAGCAGTTGCGACTTTATTTTCTCAGCTATAGCCATTATCCAGGCCCTTCTTGGTTTTAAGTATTAGTCATGAGCCTGGTGTGCCGCTTGTGCCATAGTTTTTGCATACTGGCCCACCTGCTCAAGCATAAGATCTGGCTTATTATAATGCTGATTGATCAACTTCACTATGGCTGAACCGGTAATAATTCCGTCAACCCCTGCCGCAGCTGCCTGATAGGCATGCTCAGGCTCGGATATCCCAAAGCCCTGCACTAAAGGAGCACTACCAAAAGCGCGTAACTTTTGTAAAAAATCACTGTTAGCCTGACTGGCCGCTACCTCCGTACCAGTAATACCTTTACGACTGAGCACATAAGTATAACCCTGAGTGTTTTCAGCAATCAGTTGTAGGGTTTCATCATCAGCATCAGGGGGAGCAATAAACACGCTTTGGATATTGTACTGAATCGCAGATTCAGTAAACAATTTGCCTTCCTGTACCGGACAGTCAGCAATCAATACTGAATCTAAACCACAAACTTGTGCCTGATGATAAAAATTATCAATCCCCTGTGCAAAGACCAAATTGGCATAAGTTAATAAGCCCATGGGAAGTTGCGGATATTTATCTCTAACCTGTCGTATCAGTTCAAAGCCCTGCTTTACCGAGAATTGATTAGCTAGAGGGCGCAAACTGGCTTGTTGAATAACAGGCCCATCGGCAACCGGATCGGAAAAAGCAAAGCCTAACTCTAAGGCATCCGCCCCATTGTCCACCAGAACATCAATAATGTGTAGCGACAATTCAGCAGTTGGATCGCCAATAACCACAAAAGGAATATAAGCCAGTTCTTTATCAGCCTGCTTCTTGGTAAAAAGATTTTGATAGCGCATCAGTTCACTGCCTTATTTTGAATAATAGCCATAACATGAGACAAATCTTTATCGCCTCGTCCTGACAAATTAACGATAATATTCATCGGTTGCTGTGCTTCCTGTGCCAGTTTTTTTGCATAAGCCAGCGCATGCGAAGACTCTAACGCTGGAATAATTCCTTCACAGCGTGATAATTCCTGAAAAGCCTCAAGCGCTTCCTGATCGGTAATACCCACGTATTGTGCTCGCCCCGTTTTCATTAAATGAACATGCTCAGGGCCTACCGCTGGATAATCAAGACCTGCCGACACTGAGTGAGATTCTACAATCTGCCCTTCTTCGGTTTGCAGGGTTTGAGTGCGCGCTCCATGAATAATTCCTTCACTGCCTTTAAGTAAAGTTGCACCATGCGCATCACTATCCAAGCCATGACCAGCAGGTTCAACACCTATTAACTGCACCGAAGGTTCTTTAATAAAGTCGGCAAAAATTCCAATGGCATTGGAACCGCCACCAACACAAGCGACCACCGCATCGGGCAATTTCCCTATCATTTGCTGAATTTGCTGTTTGACCTCTTCACCAATGATTTTTTGATAAGCCTTAACCATTTTTGGAAAAGGATGTGGTCCGGCAGCAGTTCCTAGCAAATAATGAGTCGTGTCGTAGCTGGCCGCCCAGTCGCGCAAAGCTTCATTAATAGCATCCTTGAGACTACCACTACCATTATCTACCGGAACAACTTTAGCTCCCATTAATTGCATACGAAAAACATTGGGCGCCTGTCTATCAATATCTTTTTTGCCCATATAAATAGTGGCATCCAAACCCAATAGCGCACAGGCCAGTGCCGTTGCCACTCCATGCTGACCAGCACCGGTTTCAGCAATAATCCGATTTTTTCCCATACGCTTCGCCAATAATGCCTGAGCCAAAACCTGATTGGTTTTATGCGCACCACCATGCAACAAATCTTCACGTTTGAGAAAAATACGAACCTTATTGTTTACTCCAAAGCTAGTGCATTCTGTAAGAGGTGTTGGGCGACCTGCATATTGGTTTAATAATTGACTGAGTTCTTCTTGAAAATCTTTGTCTTGCAAAGAATCTTCAAATGCTTGCCCCAACTGCTGCAAAGCAGGCATCAAGATTTGTGGCACAAATTGACCACCATATTGACCAATATAAGCACCGTCATAATCAAATATTGGTTGTGACTGATTAGTAGTATTCATAAATGAACCTCTATTTAGAATAACGCGCTAATATTTTGGCGTTATCAAAAATCTGTTGAAGTTTTTCTGGAGATTTGACTCCTGCTGACTGCTCAGTGCCGGAACATAAATCTAACCGACTAAAACCTAATTGTTTTAAACGCTGGATATTATCGGCGGTCACCCCACCAGCAATACGTAGCTTTTTCTTTTTCAGTTCTGTCTGTTGCAGCTTTATCTGAGGCTCTGATAGCAGCTGCCAATCAAAAGCTTCACCGGTACCGCCCTGCTGCGAACCAATTTGACTGTCCAGCAAAATTTCATCAACATTTTGATAGTCAAACTCTGGTAAGCTGCCATTAACATGAATGACTTTGGAAATAAAAATCCTATCACCCAGTTTTGCTCGTAGCTGATCAATAAATTCCTGCGTTTCATCGCCATGTAGCTGGATACCCGTTAATTGATATTCTGAAACCCTGGCAGCAATAAACTCTATATCCTGATTTTGAAAAACCCCTATTAATTTTTTATCTGCTGTTAATACACAACCCTTTTCAGCAGTCACTTTACGTTTGGATTTTTCCGCAAAAATCACCCCCAGGCTCGAACTGGGCTGTTGTTCAACCAACTCCAAATCAGCTTGTCTGGTCAAGCCACAGATTTTGATATCACCATACACCAGCTGTTGCGCTGCCAACTTCAAATCCACACTGCCCATCAGTGAAGAACCAACCAAACAGGCATCAGCATAGGGTGCTAAATCCAGAACATCATCATGGCTATAGATACCGGACTCGGTTATGATCACGCGGTCAGCGGGCACCTTACTGGCTAATTGCTTGGTATTATCCAATGATGTGCTTAAATTTTTTAAATTTCGATTATTGATACCAATAATTTCACTACCCAAATCAATTGCGCGTTGTAGCTCAACTTTATTATGCACCTCTGTCAACACATCCATATTAAGTTTGTTGGCTTGCTCTAAGCAGGC
Organism: Kangiella sp.; assembly: GCA_028284185.1. GTDB lineage: Bacteria > Pseudomonadota > Gammaproteobacteria > Enterobacterales > Kangiellaceae > Kangiella. The sequence continues at coordinate 131,363 of JANQSG010000020.1, read as the reverse complement.
CTGATACTCAAAATCATTGAGCACCGAAAGCATTAATAAAATCGCATCTGCACCATAATACCGAGCTTGGCGAACTTGTTTAGGCTCTAAAATAAAATCCTTACAAAGCACAGGCTTATCAGTGTTTTCACTGACATAACGTAAATTGGAATAACTGCCTTTAAAAAATCGTTCTTCAGTTAACACAGAGATAGCATCCGCATATTGATTATAAACCGGCAAAATCTCAGCCAAATCAAATTCTGGCCGAATCAAACCTTTCGAAGGTGATGCTTTTTTACACTCCATAATAAAACCAAATTGAGGCTTTACTAAGGCTTCTTTAAAACTTTTATTAGTTGGTTCAAGTCTAGTTATATCACGGCTATTAGTTACTAATTGCCTTTTATGCTCAACAATCATTTGCAGTATATTATCCATTAGAATGTTCCTTAATGTGCTGCATATAGTCAAATGCTTTACCGGATACAATATGCTGCTTGGCTATTTGTACAGCAGACTTTAAAGTATCGGCTTTATCGTTCAAAAATAATACCGCTCCTGTATTAACCGCCACCATATCGATATGCGCTTCGGAAGCTTGTCCTTTTAATACCGCAATACCGGCTTGTAAATTATCATCAACAGTTGTTACCTGTATGGATTGAATATCATGTTGTTGTATTCCTAAATCATCCGGCTCAAGCTTCAAATTTTTAATTTCATCACCGTCAAGCAAAACCGCATCGGTGGAAGCATGTACCGCTACCTCATCCAAACCTGAACCATTGACAATTAAGGCTTTTTTTGTACCCAGTATTTTTAAAATCTGCGCAAAAGGTTCACAATATTTTACGTCATAAACTCCAAGCAGCTGAGTATCAGGATTGGCCGGATTTGCCAGAGGTCCGATTAAATTGAAAATGGTTCTGGTTTTAAGTGACTGTCTTACCGGCATCACATGCTTAACACCATGATGATAATCCGGGGCAAACAAAAAACAAAAGTTGGTGTTATCCAATAACCGTTTGCTTTGTTTTGGTGATAAATGGGTATTAATGCCCAAGGCCTCCATCAAGTCAGATGAGCCACAGTTTGATGAAACCGAACGGTTACCATGTTTAACCATTTTAATACCCAGGCTTGCAGCAACCAGAGCTGATAAAGTTGAAACATTAATCGTATTCAAACCATCGCCGCCGGTACCACAACAATCCGTCATAGAGTAATCCGCTTTTGGAAATGGCAATGCTTGTTCTCTTAAAGCTTGAGCCGCTCCAGCAATCTCTTCAATAGATTCACCTTTTGTTTTTAAAGCTGCCAACATAGCTGCCACAACAGGTAATTCCACTTTACCGGTTAACACTTCGTTAAAAGAAGCCAAAGCCTGCTGCAAGTTCAAGCTTTTTCCCTGATAGATATTTTCAAGCAGCTGCAACATCTTGACCTCCATCACCTGAATCGCCGGTTTGAACAATTTTAATAAAATTACCGATAATACGTTGTCCGTATTTACTCATAATACTTTCTGGATGAAATTGAATCCCAAATACTGGATATTTTTTATGCTCTACTGCCATCGCTTCTCCATCACTGGTTTTAGCAATAACACTAAGATTTTTAGGTACAGATGATGCCGCTAATGAATGATACCTGGCTACCATTTGCTGTTCATCCAGCTCTAAAAACAATGGTGAACTGTCGGTAAAAACCTGCGAAGTTTTGCCATGCATAACAGACTTGGCGTGAGAAACGCCACCATCAAAGGCTTCAACAATAGCTTGATGGCCTAAACAAATACCGAGTATGGGCTTAGTCTGATAGTAATCTCTTATCAGCTGCAAACAGTGTCCCGCAGAACCTGGAGCTCCCGGGCCTGGTGATAATATAATGGCATCGTTTAATGGTATCAGCTGCTGTAGTTTTAAATAATCCACATCATTTCTACAAATGCTGACCTGGTGTCCTGCAAGCTCAAATTCATAACTTAAGTTATAAATAAATGAATCATAATTATCGATAATAAGAATCTTCATATGACAGCCTCCTGCTTTACCAATAATTGCTTATTGGCCTGTAAACAGGCATCAATTACTACCCTGGCTTTATTATAGGTTTCCTGGGTTTCATTTTTCTCATTAGAGTCGTAAACAATTCCAGCACCGGCACTGATAAAAGCCTTATTATCCTTAACGACTGCGGAACGAATAATAATAGCACTGTCAAACTCCTGGTTAGCATTGATAATAGCTACCGCACCACCGTAAAAGCCACGAGCTTTTTGTTCCTGCTGGCGAATAATTTGCATTGCTTTTATCTTAGGCGCACCACTCAAAGTTCCCATATTGGCACAAGCTCGATAGGCATCCAGGCAGTCGATAGCAGGTTTTAGCAACCCACGAACTTCGGAAACCAAATGCATTACATGAGAATATCTAACTAGTTGTTTAAGCTGAGTAACTCGCCGGCTGCCAGCCTGAACAATTCTTGCCAAATCATTCCTAGCTAAATCTACCAACATCATATGTTCTGCGGTTTCTTTTTGATCTTGTATTAATTCGAATTCCGTTTTAGAGTCCTTTTCATAATCAATTCCTGCCTCAGAAACAGCTCTTTTGCGGGTTCCAGCAATTGGGTATAACAAAACTTCTTTTTGCCTGTTTACTTTCAACGCACTCTCGGGACTGGCACCTAATAACTGCTTATCGCCAAAGTTTATAAAATACATATAAGGACTTGGATTGGTTTGCCTTAAAACGTCATAACTGGTTAGTGCGTCTGCGCAATCGACCTGATAGGTACGCGATAAAACCACTTGAAAAGCATCACCATCAATAATGTTTTGCTTAATGGCATTTACCTTTTCTGCAAAAACTTCATCAGAAAGATCAAGAGCAATATTATTAGCTATTGTTTTAGCTACCCTGTGCTTAACTGGATTGTTTAAATTCTTTTCTATCGTATCAATATTCAACCCTAAACGAATGGTATTATTGCCATTATCCGCAAAACCTTTCACTACAATGATTGCTGATTGACTATCAATAGATTGAATCAGCAGTTGATCAGCTAAATAAAAGCAATAATCTTCATCCTGCTTGTCAACCGCTGGTAATTGTTCAAACTGATCAACCAAATCAAAACTAAAGGCGCCGATCAAGCAGGAGGATTGGTTGTTTTCGATATTAGCAGAGTGGGTTTGTTTGATGATTTCCTTTAATATATCGAGCACTGAAGATTCGGTTAACCTTTTCTCTTCATCGATATTTGGTGGACTATTCTTAAGAGTTAGTTGTATTTGCTGTTCATCTTGTTCAATTACAAATTGCTTTAAATCACTGTTATCGAAGTTTTGCAAAAATGAAGTGCCATTTTCATTTAACGCCTCCAATATTACATGATGATTTGTGGCATAAATTTTTACCGCTGCTGAAACCATAATCACACTTTTTTGATGATTATGAGTACCCACCTCAGCAGTTTCCAATAAGGCACTATGTGCTTTATTGCCTGCCACGCATAAACGATTATAAGCCTCAAAAGGCGTTAAACTTAAAGGCAACTTTTTAGTTAAAGTATTAACGTACATCAGCTTGCACCAAGCTGGTCTGCATCCGGTAGTGGAATGAATGTGCGTCCACTGGCTTCGATAAAAGGTCTAAGCTGTTGCACAAGCTCGGAAAAATCAGTTGGCGACAATGCCTGGGCAGCATCCGAAACCGACTCGCGAGGATTGCGATGACACTCAATAATCAAACCGTCGGCACCACAAGCCACACCCGCTTTCGCCATTGGGCCGACTAAAGTTCGTACACCAGTACCATGTGATGGATCGACAATCACCGGCAAGTGGCTTTTTTCTTTGATATAAGCAACCGCATTCAAGTCCAAAGTATTGCGAGTGGCTGTTTCAAAAGTGCGAATACCTCTTTCACAAATCATAACATTAGGGTTACCAGTAGCTACTATGTATTCAGCAGCTAACAGTAACTCTTCGATGGTGGCAGATAATCCTCGCTTTAACAAAATCGGTTTTTGTGTTTCACCAACTGCCTTTAACAAAGAATAATTCTGCATATTGCGGGCACCAACTTGTATCGCTGAGGTATAACGCGCAACATCATCCAGATCTTTGATATCCATCAACTCAGTTATGGTATCCAGTCTCGTTTCCTGGCCAACTTGCTGCATAATTTTTAAGCCTGCAACGCCTAATCCCTGAAATGAATATGGGCTGGTTCTTGGTTTAAAAGCACCGCCACGCAATACTGTAGCTCCAGCCGCTTTTACCTGCTGCGCAGTTTCCAGTAACTGCTCTTCACTTTCAATAGCACAAGGTCCGCCCATAATGGTAAACTGCTGAGAACCCACTGGAGTCTTGCCAAGCTGAATAACAGTATCTTGAGGATAGATTTCCCGGCTCACTAATTTATACTTGCTTAATACTGGCTTTATCGCTTCTACTTGCGGGTGATTTTCCAAATGCAGTGATTGCAATACACGCTCATCACCCAGCGCCCCCAGCACCGTTCTTTCCACTCCAGGCATATGCAGTGGCTGCAAACCGGATTGTTCAATTTGTGCCAATATCTCTTTTGCATCAGCTTCGCTAGTATCAGCTTTTAAAATAATAATCATCTTGTTTCCTTAAAATTTAATTTCTTGCTTATTTTTTGGACATAAAAAACCCGCTTAATCATTTGATGAAGCGGGCTTTAGTGGATTTATATGTCAATTACATAACTCTTCCTCGAACCAAAGCCGCCTAAGCCAATGCCACCAGTAGCTGCTGAAACTTTCATTCAAAAAATAAGTTAGTTGCATTTATATACTCTTTAATCTTTACTTGTAACTGCCATAAAAAAGCCCGCATTTTGCGGGCTTTGGAAAACTTTCAAATAAACACCAATAAGCCCGCTACCTATGTAACGTGCCACCAAATATTGTTTGTGTTTAATCCTTGCATGAGCGTAAGGTAATTGAATAAAGCTAAAGGGTCAAGTCTTTATATATAACTTTTTTAAATATAATGGTTTTGCCTGCATTTAAATCTATTTAGCTTTAGCAAAGGTATCAACTTGTGCTTCAGTTTTGATCCTGTGATTGGCTTGTTTATCCAGCGTTCTTTGAATGGCCGAAGTTAATGACCAGATTTCCATCTTAGCAGCTTGATCGTGCCATTCAGCCACCGTTAAACCTTGTGCAAAAGAATCCAAATAAGCCACACGATTACCCAATTTGGTAGGCAAGTCCTCAATTTTAAGCACTTTTTTAGCTTCGGCTACCACTTCTTCTGCCGAATTGGTTCTGACTCGGTAACGATTCCAGCAAATTCGGGTTTCAAGATGCACATTAATATTCTTAGCTTCTTCAACAATCCCTGCTAAATGTTTAGTTGACCAAACTTCCACTTGCGAAGGGCTTAGAGGGATCAGCGCCAAATCAGACAAGATCACCACGGCACGGGTAATATTGGTAATTCGAGGGTGGCCATCGATCAAAATATAATCATAGTTATCCAGGTTACTTCGAACCACCTTTTGTAGCTGAGATAAATTCTTGGCCACTGCGATATCTAAATTCTCAATAACATATTTATCATTACGAATCTGATACCAGGTTTCTAATGAACTCTGCGGAAAATCTGTATCCACCATTAGCACATTGGCTCGGTCAGATAAAGTTGAAGCGATATTGGCACAAAGAGTGGTTTTTCCTGCCCCTCCTTTCATTTGAACAAAGCTGATAATTTTAGCGCGCACAAAGTATCCCCAAATTTTTGGTATGACTCAATTCTACATATCCTAGTAAAATTGGCAAGAAACTAAGCTTCTTCATTGTCAAAAGCAAAAAACTCCCATCGGGAGTTTTTTAAAAGCTAAGGTTAGCAATTATCGCCCCCACTCTCGGGCCAACATGATTTATTTCCTTTTGACCACTTTTTAGCTCCAGAATGGTCGATGCTTAATGAGCCATCTGTGGTAGGCTGTGAACCTGTTGGCGTTGCCCTTAGTTCATAAGCAGCTGTGGTAGGAGTTCCCACGAAAGCAATGCTATAATAGGCTGCACCTCCATCTACAGGAACTTGGGTTGGAATCACATTAGCAGTATCAACACCCACATAACTAAAGTTATTATTACCCTTAAAACGCTCAACAGCCTGTACTGCAGTCATTAATGCCGCCATTGCATCAGCTCGTTTTGAAGTTATCACATAATTTCTATACGCAGGATAAGCTATAGCAACAATAACACCAATAATAGCTACCGTTATTAAAAGCTCAATAATTGTAAATCCTTCGATTTTTTTCTGTTTCATAATAATTACTCTGTCTGCTTCCACTTAACTGTCTTTACACCACTAGGCAAAAAGTCACAATCTTGTCCAGAACAGATGGTTTGCGTACCTACCAGCGTTGCAATGCTCGTATCATCAGGGAACAGTAAAGTAACACCTGGAGCAATACCAACAAACTCAACGGTATTATAGCGATCATCTGTGCTGTCCACAGTACCCTGATTAAATTTTTTAACGCCAGGAGAACCATCCACTAAATTAACGCCATACAGTCGGTTATTACCTGCGGCAGCTAAACAACTAGCAGTTCCAGATTGCGGCTTAAATGTCGTGAAAAAGCTAACGAAATTAATTGTCGTAGCGCCTGAAAGAACTTTTTCACCAACTTCTAATTCAAAATACCAGCCATCTTTTGGATTTTGAGGATCCCGAATCTCCTCTACTGTAGCAAAGGTTTGCGTTGTCGAACCAACATTAGTGACATTATAAAGATCTGATATGGTTAAAGCACTAGAAACACTCTTGGTTCCTGTTATCTCAAAATCATAAAATGCGTAAAATTTATCTCTTGTTGTCTTGGCTTTAGGGTTTGGTCTATGGCCAGATCCTAAAGCAACAATCGCAAAACTTTCACCTTTATAAGTTGCAAAAGCAACATCAGGTTTATTATAAAAACGATAAGAACCACTAGCATCGCCACTAACATCAGCAAAAACCTCTACCGCATTTGTAGTAACTCCAGCTTTAAAATCGAGTCTGTAAACTTTACCAGCAACATCTGCAGCATAGATATTATCCACAATGCCATCATTATTGAGATCCAATAAAGTTACATCTGCCGCTATGCTGTTACTGATATTATTTTCTGTAGCAAGCTGTAAATAGTTATTATCGCTATTTACAGAACCTTTAAATGGTATATCGTAAATTCCATCTCCCAATATAGTATTATTAGCCGGGTTAATGGCATTAGCACGATTATCATAATACTCGTCATAACCACCGGCTAGAATTAATCTTCTGGCATAACCGGCATTATTATTACGAGGTAATTTAGCTACAACTGGTTTACCCCAGGTTTGCCCAAGATTTGGAATAACCGTACGTCTTTCTACATCATTGGTACCATTATAACCGAGTTCAGTTCGAGTAAAATCAAACTCGTTTCCAACCGTAAATATCATTTTAGGGGACTCAGGTAAAGTCACATCAAGAGCAAAAACATAATTGCCACCTCTTCTCATTCCTGCATAAAGTATGTGTCTATCTTTACCAGTAGCATCCTTATAGGAATAAATCGTTAAAGGGCCATCCATACCATAAGAGCGACTATCAGAGGGACCTAACCCGGTATTAGCAACCCAACCAGGAACATTTTTCATTAATTGTCTGGGGAAAAATGCCCAACGTTCATTACCAGTCGCTATATCAATTGCATGAATATAACCTTGATTAGTTGCTACAAAAGCCGTAGAAGTATTTGCATCATATTCTAAAATTTGCGGTCTTGAGTGTAAAACATCACCGAAACGATCAAGATTATTACCATCCACTGTAGTTAGACGATCTTTAATCCATTCAAAATACTCGGTAACCTGAGCATCACTTAAATCTCTAATATTGCTTTTCTCATCACTGCCAAATAGCTTATCTAAAAAGTCTGCCTCTGATTTGTATGTCGATATATAATCCGTAATAAACGAGTCATCTATTTTATTCAGACTATTGGTATTTAGATTAGTATAAATATCAGGAGAGCTTGTTGCCGTTTCTTGCTGAATTCTTGGTAAAGCACCACCCAAAGTTACTTTATTGCCATCGGCAACATTATTCCAGAAACTTGTTGATGATGTTATAAACTTACCAGTACTAGGATCAACTGCAATCACTCCATTTTTGTCAATAATTTTACCGTTTTCTAACTCATACTTTTTTAAATTACCAAACCAGTTTTGCTGTGAATCCGGCTTAAACATTCCCAAGTAAAGATTATTACTATGGCGCAGACGGTTACTCTGACTTAAAGGTACACTAGGTGCAACAAAGGTAGTACTATCTTTAGCACTTTCTAATGCTGCAGAAAAAGCTCTAGCCAAATCAGCTGCGTTAGTAGGTTCAAAAAACAATTTTTTATTATCCACTGTAGATGCCGTATCTTGCAAAAACTTCTTAGCTGTAGCATCTTTTAAAGCAAATGCAATAGTTGCTGTTTGAATTTTAGAACCCGTAACTCCAGGCTTTATATCATTCGCAAAACTGTAAGCAGATAATTCTATGGTACATTCTTTACCATCATCACTACTCGAACAACTTTCACCTTTGAATTCTTTTATGTTGTTTCTATCCGTGCTGGTAAAAGTGTTTGGGATACCGTCTGTGAGCAATACAATTGAATTAGTATAGCCACAACCAGTATTGGTAATCGGTGAATTAAAACCCCCATAACCACTTGCAAAATATTGGGTAGCATTATAATAGGTATGCCCAGTAGGTGTACCACTGAAGGGACTAAGACCAGCCAATGCATCAATCAGTCTCTCGCGGTGGGTTTTTGTACCTGTTACTTCACCAAGAGCTTTAACTTCCAACAGCATTTCAGAGTATGGTGTTCTACTTGAGGTATAGGTCATCATACCAATACGTTGACTGTCTTCTGTATTAGGGTCATTCAAAAAAATATAAAGTGCTTCTTTAAGCTGGGTCATCCGGCTATTTTTATAAATCCATCTATAAGAGTAACCATTATAAACCCTATTTAGATCAACCCACCACAAGTCACCGAACTGTACATTCCTTTCGGTATAGTCAACGTAATAATCGGGATAAGAAGAATAAGGACGCATTTGTAAAATTGCAAAGCGAGCTCTTGGCTCAACCTCTGTACTGGGCAACCTTGCAATAGCATCGGCAATATTTGCATCTCCTGTTTGTACCCACGGAGCAACAAGTTCTACAGGAGAGCTACCATCATCCACTCTATCCATGGAACCCGATTCATCCAACACCAATAACATATTAATATCTTTAGCTTGACCAAAGAATACTTCAGTATCATCACTTAAAACTGGGGATGACAAAATTATGCCAATAAAAGCAGAAGCTACAAAATATTGAAATTTACGTTTCAAATTAAACATTATCATCTCCACATTAAATATTCTTTTCACAAGCAGAAACCAAAATAGACCACTGCTCTATATCAGTTTTTGATTCACCAGAACTTTTAACTCCATTTTTATCAATATCCACAATTCCAGATCCTTTATGTTGGAAAACATTACAACCGACGCTATTTTCAGAGTATAGGCCTGCTGAGTTACCACTACATTTAAGCGCCGTTAAACAAGAACGATAAAAGGTATCTGTCGATGCTTTCAAAATACCGGCATCATCATCTAAAGCCGGTAAAGATGAACAGCTCGTTGTTATAATGCCCTTGGAATCAACACAAGTCTTACTTGATTTGTTATGTGTTGATAAATCTACTTCACCAGCAGCAGCGGTTACTGCCGCTTCTAATATAGCCGTATTATAATGATAACTTTCTATGGTACTATTATTAGCACTTTGAGCACCGAAAAAAGAAACACTTTTTTCCTGAATATTAACCGATTGTTTCTCGGATAAAATCCCTGAACGCATTACAGCCAAACCGACGATGGTTAAAGCCACAAATAACATGACTGTTACGAGTAAAGAAAAGCCTGATTGATTATTTTTCATCATAATAAAAATTCTCTAACTAAGTGCTAAATACCGCTATCAAATGGAATAGGTTTATTTAACAATACGACAGTAGTTTCATATTTAAGTCTTAACTTCTTGTCATTAACATTGATAGTTTTATCCAATAAATTAATAGTTCGACTTTGAGCTTTTTCCGCAGTGTCATTCTCAGAGCGAACCAAAATACCAAATCGAATACTTTGAATTCTAGAGTGATCGCTAATGTTATTAGCTGTAACATAATTAAGGCCAGTATTCGATATCTGTCCATACAGGACTTGAAAACTCTCCACATTACTGATCAAAGGTTGCCCATTACAAGTAAGTTGATTATTCGCATCTACGGTATAGGTATTGGTGATAATGTTGCCTCCAGCTACCGCTTGTCCTATACAGTCAACAGAGTCAACTTGAACATTAATACAGCCATTAATAGCATCTGAATTATCACAAGATTCATAACGAATCTTTAAAGTGTCAGAACCAGTTCCTCCATCATTGTTTGCAAAATCAGATGTAAGCGGACTCGGTAATGTATAGGCAACAGAGGTATTATTTGCCCAGCCAGCTTTGGCAATATCTTCTTTTAAAAAACTTAAAGCCAATTGAGCATCATTTTGTGTAGAAACTAAACCTTCATTAACAGTGTTGGTACGCTGACTTGAAAAATAAACAGTAATCGTGGCCGCGATTAAAATCAGGCTTAAAACCATACCTACCATTAATTCTATTAAGGTAAAACCTTGTAATCTAGATACTTGAATTTTCTTCATACTTAAGCCTATTTGATTTAGGGTACCAACTCAATCACCACACAAGAGTAGCCATTGTCGAGGGATAAAGGTGCTTTTTGGCATCGTGTATTTTGTATTACTTGATCACCAGAATCTGTTCTTTTTTGTTGGGACCAAGCTGCATAAACCACCATCTTTGAACCCGCACTACAGTTATCGGCATCGGCAGGTGAAGCAGCATCACGATCAAAACAGGCAACACCTATACTCGCGTTAGTTACACCTGAACGATCCAAACTTAAGCACACATTGTCAATATCGGATAAAGCCAGTTGTCGGGCATTACAAGAACCGGTGCATAAATTATTAGCCACATAAGGAGTATTTCCTCTTTTGCACCATTCATGAAAGGTACCTGATGCTTTATTATTGGTATAAGCATTAGTGTTAGGATCTCCAACAACCGCACCATTATTATCAAATGTAGTACTGGGATCGGTAACTATAAAAGCAGAATTAGCTCTAATTCTGGAAGCAGCATCATCAATCCAAGACAAGGCTTGGGATCTGGAATAACTTTCCTGAGTAGTATTGAGTGTTTTTACCTGAAGCGCAGCCATCCCTAACATGCCTATAGCAATGATTAAAATTGTTATCAACACTTCTAACAGTGATACACCGCTAATATCTCTTTTTCTAATTAAAGATTTATTTATCATGAACAAGTCACCTTTAAAATTTTGGTGCTGCCAGATCTTTGCAAGCTAATTTTTCTACCACTTTTGTCTTTATTACAAAAAACAACACCTGAACCCGACCATGGATTTAAAGAACTCGTATAACCATTTGCTCCAAAAACTACAGCGTTAGTTGAAGATGTTGATGATAAATTCAAACTATCGTCTAATTTATCCTGGCTAAATATCGTTTTTTGACTCGAACCAGTGCCAACTGTAACAACCCATCCTTTTGTCCAATCATTACTTTTTGGAGTAATAGTTACAGCTTCTTTTAACTTCAATGCCTCACTTCTAGCTGTCGCCACTGAAGACAAAAGCTGATTCGATGCTGATGTTAGCCTGTTATGATTAATCAAACTTTGATAACCTGGTACAGCAACAGCAGCAACGATGCCAAGAATAACTAAAGTCACCATCAATTCAATCAAGGTGAGCCCTTTATTTTTTTGTATCCGCATTATTAGCCCCAAGTAGTGTTAATCAATATTTGTCGACCCATACTTTATAACTAATCGCAGAGTCAATTGCATAAGGTTTTTGATAATCGGTAGCAGAAAGCCGATAAGTGGTTTATAAAGCGGCTATTTATTTAAAATTCAAAGACTTAAGACAAGCTTATTTGGTTATGAGCGTAGCTCGGAAGGTAAGACAAAAACGATATTTTCTTCGACTCCATCAGACTCAGTTACGGTTTTTCCACCCTGACTTTCAAGGTATGAAATAACATCTTTAACCAGCACTTCCGGAGCTGAAGCGCCGGCGGTAATGCCCACTGAATTTACCCCTTGTAGCCACTTGGCTTGAATCTCTGAGGCATTGTTAATGAGGTAGGATTTGCGACCTTCAGTTTCGGCAAGTTCCTGTAATCTCGAGGAATTTGAGGAATTTTGTGCACCAACCACTAAAATTAGATCACAGGATTCCGTCAACTGCTTCACAGCATCCTGACGGTTTTGGGTAGCGTAACAAATATCATCCTTTTTGGGGCCTTGAATATTGGGGAATTTTTCTTTCAAAGCTACTACAACTTTCTGAGTATCATCCACGGACAAAGTGGTCTGTGAAACGTAAAACAACTTGTCAGCATTTTTAACCTCTAGCTTTTCTACATCGGCAATATCTTCAATCAGGTAAATACCCGCGTTATCGTTGTCATATTGTCCCATAGTGCCTTCTACTTCAGGATGCCCTTTATGCCCAATCAGGATGCACTCTTCATCACGACGACTATGCCGTGCCACTTCCATATGCACCTTAGTGACTAATGGGCAGGTAGCATCAAACACCTTTAAATTGCGTGTTTTTGCATCTTTGCGTACTTGCTGCGAAACGCCATGTGCACTAAAAATTAAAGTAGAATCGCGCGGTACATCATTTAAATCTTCGATAAAAACCGCGCCTTTATGGCGCAAGCCATCCACTACAAATTTATTGTGTACCACTTCATGTTTGACATAAATTGGCGCACCAAAAAGCTCAATCGCACGATTAACAATCTCAATGGCGCGATCAACCCCGGCACAAAAACCGCGTGGATTGGCTAACACAATATCCATAGACTTCTCTATACTCTAAGTTCTCACTTCAATAATTTCTACTTCCAGAATAATATCCTGATCGGCAAGTGGATGATTAAAATCAACTTTAACCGAATGGCCTTTAACTTCCCTGAGCAAACCTGGAATGGAGCCGCCACCCATCTGCTCAAAGGCAATAATAACACCCTCTTCTAACTTAACATCCGCCGGAAACTGATCAATATCCATAAAATGGATATTATCAGGATTACTGGGGCCAAACAGGTCGCTGCCAGCAATTTCAAACTTTTTGCTTTCACCCTGATGCATACCAATCAATTCTGATTCCAACGAGTCAGTCAAGCTACCATCGCCTAATACAAACCATACCGGCTTGTCATCGACTCGGGTCGAATCGGCGGCGGAACCATCTTTTAATAACACATTAAAGTGTACCAGGGCTTTGGAATCTTTGCTGATCATGAGTTTTTGTTTTTTTCAGGATTCTTAAAGGAGTCAATTAACAACAAACCTACGCCAATCAAAATCACACTGTCAGCAATATTAAAAGTCGGCCAGTGATAACCATCTTTTGACAAATACCAATCGATAAAATCAATTACATAGCCATAGGCCACTCGATCATACAGATTACCTAAGGCGCCACTTAGCACTAACGCCATACCGATATTTTGCAGCTTTTTATGTACAGGCGTTTTGCGCATCCAGACAATCAATAAAATACTAATAGCAGCCGCAATGGCCGTAAAAAACCAGCGTTGCCAACCATCTTGATTACCTAAAAAACTAAAGGCAGCGCCATAATTATAGGCAAGATTTAAATCAAAGTGTGGCATTACTTCAATAATGGGTCCACCAAATACAGGTGCCAAATTGGCATCAGCCCATAGCTTGGTGGCTTGATCAATGGCTAAAAATATTAGCGTTATCCAAAGCCATACCCAGCCTGATTGTTTAATGCTTAGTTCACTCATAATTCATTTAAACTCTGTAAATCAAGCATAATGGCGTACTTCGCCATCACCAACCACGTTTTCAACACAGCGACTACAAATCGTCGGATGCTCTTGGTGAGAGCCCACATCTACACGATAATGCCAACAACGCTCGCATTTTTTTGCAGCAGATTTTTCTATTTGCACTGAAAAACTGGGCTCTACTAATGACTCATCCAGAATTAATTTTGCTTGCGAAGTAATCAATACAAAGCGCAACTCGTCTGCTAATTTATTTAACGAAGCAAACAAATCTTTACTCACAATCAGTGAAACTTCAGCCTCTAAAGAGCCACCAATTACGCCTTCTTTACGTTGTTCTTCCAAAGCTTTATTCACACCGGTTTTTACTTCAGCGATATTGGCCCAGTCCTGCTGCGAAATATTTGAATCATCCGATGCAAATAAGCCCTGATACCATTCAGCCACAAAAACATTAGGCTCTTTTTCACCAGGAATTTCCTGCCAAATTTCATTAGCGGTAAAACTCAATATAGGAGCCATCCAACGTACAAGAGCTTCGACAATATGATAAAGAGCTGTTTGACAAGAACGCTGAGCATTCGAGCCTTTTTTTGCCGTATATTGACGATCTTTAATGATATCCAGATAGAAAGAGCCCATATCCATCGAGCAGAAATGATGAATTTTTTGCGCCACAACCCAGAAGCTGTAACTTTCATAAGCTTCAATGATGTCTTGTTGTACCTGGTAAGCACAATCAATTGCCCAACGATCCAGTGGTAATAGATCTTCTCTCGCCAGTAAATCAGTTTCGGGATCAAAACCCGATAAATTCGCTAATAAGAAGCGCGACGTATTACGCAAACGACGATAGGTATCGCCTGTGCGCTTTAAAATTTCTTCGGACACCGCCATTTCACCGCGATAGTCTGCAGAAGCAACCCATAAACGTAAAACATCTGCACCAAGTTTATTGATTACATCATTTGGCGCGATCACATTACCTTGTGATTTGGACATCTTCTTGCCGTCTGAGTCCACCACAAAACCATGGGTTAAGCAGTGTTTGTAAGGCGCATGCCCATAGATACCCACAGAGGTTAATAGTGACGACTGGAACCAGCCACGATGCTGATCCGAACCTTCTAAATATAAGTCTGCGGGCTGACGTAAATAGTTACGCGCTTCGAGTACACAGTAATGAGTCACGCCCGAATCAAACCAAACGTCTAAGGTATCATCAATTTTTTCATACTTTTCAGTATCAACAAACTCAGCAGTATCCAAATCGTACCAGGCCTGAATGCCAGCCTGTTCGATTTTCTTGGCGACTTTTTGCATCAATTCCGCAGCCTCTGGATGTGGCTGACCGGTTTGTTTATCGATAAATAAGCACAAAGGTACACCCCAGGTTCTCTGCCGAGAAATACACCAGTCAGGACGTGACTCCATCATGCTTTCAATACGTGCCTCACCCCACTCTGGTACCCACTTTACTTTTTTGATTTCTGCCATCGCAGTTGGCTGCAAACCATTTTGCTGCATGGAAATAAACCACTGCGGCGTGGCGCGGAAAATTAGTGGGGTTTTAGTGCGCCAGCAATGCGGGTAACTATGGCGTAATTTATCCTGATGTAATAAGCGGCCTTTTTCCACCAGCAAATCCACCACTGGCTGATCCACCTTATAAACGTGCTGACCTGCAAAAATAGGCGTTTCATCATTAAAAACACCATTCGCCATAACATAATTTAAAATGCCCAAACCGTATTTTTTACCTACCACGAAATCGTCCGGACCATGATCAGGCGCAGTATGTACTAAACCCGTACCCGTTTCGGTAGTTACGTGTTCACCGCAAATTACTGGTAGATTTTTATTATAAAACGGATGCTGAACGGTTAAATTTTCCAGCGCTGAACCTTTGCAGTCTGCAACAATTGAATAGTTCTCAATTTCAGCCTCTTGCATCACGCTTTCAATTAAGGCTTCAGCTAATATAAAGTTTTCCGAACCAGCAGAAGTTTGTGCATTGACTAAAACATAGTTCAGATCTTGATGTACTGTTACTGCTTGGCTGGATGGTAAGGTCCAGGGAGTAGTGGTCCAGATCACCACTGAGGTTTCACCTGTAACGATTGGGTTGCCAAAGGCTGCCATAAACTTTTCAGGATCGGCTAACGGATAACGCACATAGATCGAAAAAGAAGTTTTATCCTGATATTCAACCTCTGCTTCCGCTAGAGAAGATCCACCCACCACACTCCAATACACGGGCTTGGCATCTTTTTTCAAATGACCATTGGCTACCAACTTGGAAAGCGCGCGTACGATATTAGCCTCAAAAGCAAAATCCATAGTACGATAAGGATTATCCCACTCACCTAATACGCCTAAACGAGTAAAATCCGATTTCTGTGCAGCCACTTGTTTTTCAGCATAAATACGGCACTTTTCACGAAATTCTGCGTGTGAAACTTTAACTCCTGCCTTACCCACCTTTTTCTCAACATTATTTTCAATGGGTAAACCGTGACAATCCCAACCTGGTACATAAGGCGAATCAAAACCACTTAAGGTTTTGCTTTTTACCACCATATCTTTGAGAATTTTATTCACTGAGTGACCAATATGAATATTACCATTGGCGTATGGCGGGCCATCGTGCAGAATAAATTGCTCACGACCTTCGCGTGCTTTACGAATCTGACCATAAAGATCATTTTTTGCCCATTGCGCCAACATTTTTGGCTCGCGCTGCGGTAAGTTTCCGCGCATTTCAAACCTGGTTTTTGGTAAGTTTAAGCTGTCTTTATATTCACTCATATTTTTAACCAATCTGGTTTTAACTAAAATAAGGTTAATTCCAGAGTTTTGTCACTCTTTAATAATGTTTTTAAATACTAGTTGCAAATAGTGTTTTTGCCTGCTCAATATCCTGAGCAATTTGCTGCTTCAATTCATCCACAGAAGCAAACTTTTGTTCTTCTCGAATTTTGGCCGCCGGCTCAATACAAATTCGCTGGCCATAAATATCACCAGCAAAATCCAGCAGATGTACTTCCAAACGTTCTGTTCGACTGTTTAAAGTCGGCTTAATACCAACATTCGCCACGGCATTCAGCGGCTTTGAATCAGCACTTATACCATAGACACGCACTGCGTAAACCCCTTTTAACGGGCTTTTACGTCTTTTCAAAGCAATATTAGCCGTTGGTACCCCAATTTGCCGCCCTTGTTTATCGCCATGTACCACTTTGCCACAAACGCGATAAGCTTTACCTAACAGCTGTTGAGCCAGCTCAAAATCATTATTGGCAATAGCCTGGCGCACCTGACTGCTACTAATCCGGATGGATTGCCCACCAATTTGATAAGTAACCGAATGGTTGGCCTCCACCGCAAAATTGCAACTTTTTAGCAGCTCAAAATCACCGCGTCTTTGATGACCAAAACGAAAATCATCACCAATAAACAGATAGACAAGGCGTAATCGTTCAATCAATACCTGATTGACAAAATTCTGTGCACTCAACTCTACCAATTCCTGGTTAAAACGCAGGCAGAGTACGTAATCGACGCCAAGAACCTCAAGAGCTTTGATCTTATCAGTGAGCTTAAATAAACGCGCTGGTGCATATTTCGGTTGGAAAAATTCCTGTGCATGCGGCTCAAAAAGCACTACCACACTGGGCAATCCCAATTCACTAGCCTTAACCGTCAGTCGCTGAATAATCGCTTGATGGCCTAAATGAACTCCATCAAAATTGCCAATGGTCGCCACACAGCCCTGCACAAACAGTTCTGGCGGACAGTTGTATAAACCGCGAATTAAGCGCATTTAGGGTAAATCGTCTCGCTGATGTCGGATAAATCAAAGCGGGCAATTATAGCGGTAATTGGGTCAATAATTAACCTTTATTCCGAGGAATCCACAACTATTTGTTCTTGACTTCCAGATATGCCACTATTAAATGCCAAACGAGGTAAAAACATTAATAGAATTAACTAATTAGCTTATGACTCAGATCAATCCTAACTCTCCTGTAGAGTTGCAAATCAAGCAGCAAATTGCTTTTGTCAGCCTTAACCGTCCAGACAAACTCAATGCACTGGATATACAGGTGTTTCAGCAGTTGGTAAAAACCCAGAAAATCATTAAAAAGAACAAAAAAATTCGAGTGGTAATTCTTTCTGGTCACGGTGAAGATTTTTGCTCAGGGTTGGATATCAAGTCTGTTATGAGCAATAAAATTGCAGCAATTCGATTGTTATGGAAATGGTTACCAGGTAATACCAATTTGGCACAAAAAGTCAGTGTCGGCTGGCGCAAACTGAATGTTCCCGTGATAGCCGCCATTCATGGCCGTTGTTGGGGTGGCGGTCTGCAAATCGCCTTAGGTGCTGATTACCGGATTGCTAAACCTAACAGCTCAATCTCCATCATGGAATCCAAGTGGGGACTGATTCCGGATATGGCTGGCAATTTGGCATTGCGCGATTGTATGAGCAAAGATCAAGCCATGAAACTAGCCATGACGGCGGAAGAATTAACGGCCGCAGAGGCTTTAAATCACAAACTTATCAGCCAGATATCCGATAACCCTCATGAAACAGCAAATGGTTTAGCGAAACAAATCAAACAACGCTCACCCGATGCAATTAAAGCCATCAAAAAACTTTATCATAAGCGTTGGCAAGACTTTGATCGCTATCTGCTAGCCGGCGAAACCCTCTCACAATGGAAAATATTGCTGGGAAAAAATCAATCCATCGCGGTTAAACGTCAAATGGGTAAAGACATTCCTTATAAACATTGAAAAAGAATTTATACGATGAAAAAACTATTGATTACTCCACTCTTTATGAGCCTTCTTCCTATGACTCTTTTGTCTTGTGTGAACAATTCACAGGATGCTTCTCAAAACACTCTTCAAAATGCCTTCTTTGCTAATTTAAAACTCTTATGTGGCAAACAGTTTATTGGCAAAAGCGCCTATCCAGATGATCCCAGACATGATTTTGCAGGTAAAAAGTTAGTTGCAACCTTTAAATCCTGTAGTGACACAGAAGTTCGAATTGCTTTTGTGGTGGGTGAAGACCATTCACGAACCTGGATTATCAGTAAAACGTCACAAGGCTTATTGCTTAAACACGATCATCGTCATCACGATGGAACCCCGGATAAGATTACCATGTACGGTGGTTATGCTGCAGATTATAAAAATCAAGATGGCACCCAATATCAGCAATTCTTCCATGCAGACGAATACACTGCCAAACTGATTCCTGCCGCCCAAAGTAACGTCTGGATGTTGCAATATAAGCCACAAACTCAAGAGCTTATCTACTATTTGGAGCGTCATCAAAAGCCCAGATATAAGGCGATTTTACAAAGTCAATGATTAAATTAAGCTATTGAATAAAATGCTAACGGAAAAACTGTAAAAAAAACCAACACTATTTTCGTCTTTAAAAACAAAAACTTAGCGAAATCAAGGGCTTTTATGCTTTTATAATCAAAAAATACAGTATCATTTTTATGTGTTTTTGTGATACAGTTATCACAATGCTTTTGTGCTATTTATCAAAGATAGGTCCTTTTTGTTAGTCAAAACCAAAATATCAGTATCTTCCCTGGAAATTGGGATGACAGTGGTCGAGCTCGATCGGCCATGGATTGATCTACCTTTTCTTTTGCAAGGCCTTAAAATTAAAGACCAATTCGAAATACGTATTTTGCAGAAATACTGTAAACACGTGTTTATTGAACATGATTACAGTGAATCTCTGGATCTGGCAAATACCGAAAGGCTGGTACAAAAACCCTCGAAAGCAGCCAGTGAAGCTCCTGCCACTATTCGCAAAAACCAATCCATACAGCAGAAAGCGGTTAGAAGCTTAAAGCCGCAGACCAGCTTAGAACACGAATTAGCCAGGGCACGCCACGTTTATATTGAAGTTAAAGATCATATTGAACAAATTTTTAGTGCTGCAGAACAAAATCAAAAGATTGATGTTCACAACACCTGCTCGGTAGTTAAGCAATGTATTAGCAGTATTTTATCTAATGCCAATGCTTTGTTCTGGTTAAATCGCATCCAGGATAGTTCCACAAAAGAAGCTGAACATAGCATGAGCGTGGCTATTTTATCCATCGCATTGGGCCACTACCTTGGTATGCGGACCCATCAATTGGAGCAGCTGGGGGTCGGCGCCCTACTGCACGATATTGGAAAAACCCGTCTGCCTAAAGAAATATTGCAAAAACAGACCGAGTTAAGCCTAGCTGAAAAGCGAGTTTTGGAGCGCCATGCAATTATTGGTTATGAGCTGCTTAATGCTGATACTGAGCTTGAGCCTATTATCAAGGAAATCGCCTTATGCCACCATCAAAGACCTGATGGCAGGGGTTA
This sequence comes from Kangiella sp., assembly GCA_028284185.1. Lineage (GTDB taxonomy): Bacteria > Pseudomonadota > Gammaproteobacteria > Enterobacterales > Kangiellaceae > Kangiella. The sequence continues at coordinate 110,973 of JANQSG010000020.1, read as the reverse complement.
TCCCAAGCAAGAACGCAATTCCAATTTGTCGGTATATACCAAAATTGTTTCCGTTGTTGACGCTTACGACAAAATGACTCGCGACAATAGTTACCGCAAGCCCCTATCACCACGACTGACACTTAAAGAGATTTATCAAAATGCAGGCAGCCAATTTGATGCAGATGTGGCCAAAGCTTTTATTAGAATGGTAGGAATTTATCCGGCCGGAAGTCTGGTAAAAATGACCAATGGTGAAGTAGCCATCGTGGTTTCCTCCGATGCCAAACATAAGTTAACACCAATAGTTGAATTAATTTATGATACTAATGGCAATATACGCATGCCCCTGTCACTTGATTTAAAAAGAAAGCCTTTAGATAGACAGGGCTCACCCTACCAAATTGCAGGTTCATTGGCAGATGATAGTGTGGGCATGGACATGAAGCATTATATCGCTGGGAGACTTAATATCCCTGTTTTTTAGGCTGCAAACAGAAGATTTTAATTAATACTACCAATCAATAACCATCGCCGAATAATACGCCTTGCACCCCACGCACAGTCCAATTACCTTGACCACCTCCAGCCAATGGCATTTTCGGATATTTGGAAGTTCCATCCTCATTTTCATCATTATTTAAAATATAGGCAATCTGATTAACCAAACGACTGGCTCTAACCTGAGTCTTCCAGGAACGATAACCATTAGGCCAATTAAGACTATATTGACGTGGTCTGGTGCCACCCCAACCTGGAATAGTGCCAATTCCTTCAAACCGATCTTCTAACTCCGTAATTCCCGCTTCTGTTAATAGAAAATCCAGCCGCGAAATCACACTGGCAGCGATTCGACTATTCCAGGTGGCCATTGGCAAACGCCCCACTTGGCCATTTAAATGATCGGTACAAACTGCGGCTAAATAAGACCAACCAGAATTCATTTTAGCTTTGGATTCTCCGTCGCCATGCACCGCAGCTTCTATCACCGCCTGAACATTCTCAATAGTTACATCTTTTTGTGGCGTGCCACTGACTTGAAATAATTCATGTGCAGTTTTCACCGCCATATCGCGCCATTCCTGATCCCAACTTTCGTCTTTGTCCAGAGTTTTAGCTAGTTCATTAGCACGATAATATAAAGGATTTAGTGTCGCATTATGTAACGCATAACCAATGCGTGGCTTAGGCCAGAAAAAGGCCAATAAACGATTGTCCCAGCCAGCAACAGTATCGCCAGCAGGTTGTTTTAGATAATAGGCTTGAAATGGTGCATCCTGGATCCAATCCACCATAGCACGCACAAAATCAATATCTGAAGCAGTTTTCTCAGGAATATAAGGCGGATAAGTATCTTCGCCGATCAACTCAATGCCCTGATCATCCAATACCACTGGATCTTTTGAACGAACCTCAATATCAGCTTGTATTCTGGCTTCGGCATAGGCCATATAATCATCCTGCTCAGCAAAACTCATACAGTCCCATATTTGCAATGCTTTTGAAGATAAGCTAACACTCATGACTTCTTGCCCATCGGCAGCAATCAAATTATTGAACTCAAATAACACCGGATAGTCTTGTAAAAATCTATCGTCCACCTGTTGTTCATTACGATAGGACCAGGGCACCATCATGCGGCACAAAACTTCAAGACTAAAGCGTTTTTGCTCACGAATTAAATCACTTAAACTAGCGCTATTGGCACCAATTGGCATCTTGCCAAGCTTCCAGTCTTGCGAAGAGCCAGTATAAAAATCATTGGCAAAACGTTTAAACCAAACTTTCCAGCCAGCAATAAACAATGCTTTATTGATCGAAAAGTTATCGGCATTAGAAAAAAACATCAACGAATGGTTAGCAGGATTAGGGCTATGTGGACTCATATGTGTGAACTCATAGAAAGAGCATAATTCCTTAATTAGTCTTTGCCTTTACCATAGCGAGAAACATCCATTAGTGCAATCATAAAGACGCTATATTGTCAGCTTAAGCTAAGGTATAATCCCCAGCCAATCAAGCACTTAAGCAACCAGTTTCTTGTTATGGTCAAGGCTCTACAACTGCCCGCTCCCGAGTTAAAATTCAAAGCCAGTTTTGTCAATTACTGGCACGGGCTATCTGGCTCCAGTCGCGCTATGGCCATTGCACAACAGGCATTAACACAAACTGCGCCACTATTAGTCGTGGTGGAAGATGCGCATGATTTATGGCTACTGGAAAAGGAGATTCAGTATTTTTTACAATACCAATCGCAACCACTGCCGCTATTGGTGTTTCCTGATTGGGAAACCTTGCCCTATGATAATTTTTCCCCCCACCAGGATATTATTTCGCAACGGCTATTGAGCCTGTATCAACTACCACGGCTAAAACAAGGCATCGTTTTAATTTCAGTCAATAGCCTGCTATTAAGGCTGCCGCCCAAAGACTATATCGAACAAAACAGCCTGTTAATCCATACTGGTCAAGCGCTGGATATGCACGAGGTTCGCTGCTTATTTGAGCAAAATGGCTATCAGGCGGTAAATCAGGTCTTTAGTCATGGCGAATTTGCCGTTCGCGGCTCTATTCTGGATCTTTTTCCAATGGGCTCAGAAAAACCACTGCGTATAGATTTCTTTGACGATGAAATTGACTCCATTCGTTACTTTGATCCGGAATCGCAATTATCCGATGAAAAGCTTACACGCTTTGAATTATTACCAGCCAAAGAATTCCCTACCGATGAGCAGGCTATTGCCCAATTCAGACAAAGCTTCCGCTCCGAATTTGAAGTTAATCTGCAAAATGTCTGGATCTATCAAGAAGTTTCCAATGGAGCAACTCCTGCGGGAATTGAGTATTACCTTCCTTTATTTTTCAATAAGTTAAATACACTTTTTGATTATTTACCTGAGAACACGGTTTGCCTTACCGTAAGCAATTTTGGTGCAGGCTTAACCAATTACTGGCATGAAATTGAGGAACGCTACGAACAAAGACGACATGACGTAGAGCGCCCTATTTTAACGCCGAATCGCCTTTATTTAAGTATCGAGGAGCTTAACCAAAAGCTTAAACAACAAGTTCGTTTACACCTTGAGCCTGTACAAGTGGATAGCAATTTTATCGCCTCCCCGATTCCGCCTTTAACCATTGAACATAAAGCTGATGATCCTTTAAACAAACTGAGAAATTTTCTCAAACATTGGGCAGGAAAAACCTTTATTGCCAGCGAATCAGCTGGTCGTCGCGAAGCTTTAAAAGACTTATTGTTGCGACGTGGGATTAAGGTTGAAAATTGCGAACATTTTTATGGTACAGCTCAATTAACTACAAACGCCATAGCTATTGGTATAGCACCACTGAATCAAGGTTTTGCCTATAAGCAAATTGCTTTAATTACTGAAAATGAGCTGTTTGGCGAACAGGTCTTGCAGCAAAGACGGCGTGAAGCCAAAGCCAGTCCGCAAGCCGAAGATGTTATTCGCAATCTTGCCGAACTTAAAACCGGCGATCCTGTAGTGCATTATGAACAAGGCATTGGTCGCTATCGGGGTATGGTGAAGTTAAATTCCGGTGATATCGAAGCCGAATATCTGATGCTGGAATACGCAGGTGGCGATAAATTTTACTTGCCAGTTCAGTCGCTACATCTGATTAGTCGCTATTCCGGTTCAAATCCAGAGCTGGCACCCTGGCATAAACTGGGCACCGACGCCTGGGACAAGGCTAAGAAAAAGGCGGCGGAAAAAGCTCGTGATGTCGCTGCCGAATTATTGGATATTTATGCCCGTCGTGCGGCTAAAGAAGGAATTTCCTACGTTTTGGATGAAACCGATTACCACCGCTTTGCAGCCGAATTCAGATTTGAAGAAACGCCCGATCAAAGCACCAGTATCCATTCGGTTATTCGCGATATGATTTCAAGCCAACCGATGGATCGTCTGGTTTGCGGCGATGTGGGTTTTGGTAAAACCGAAGTAGCATTAAGAGCCGCCTATATCGCCGCACAAGCAGGCAAACAGGTAGCGGTTTTAGTGCCAACCACCCTGCTGGCACAACAACACTTCGAAACCTTTGCTGATCGCTTCGCTGACTGGCCAGTAAAAGTTGCACAATTATCACGCTTTGCCAGTAACAAAGAAACAAAGCAGACTCTTGTGGGTTTAAAAGCTGGCACTGTGGATATTGTGATTGGTACCCATAAACTGATCCAGGGCAATATTGAATTTAAGCGTCTGGGTTTACTGATCATTGATGAAGAACACCGCTTTGGCGTGCGCCAAAAAGAACAGTTAAAAAAATACCGTTCGGAAGTGGATATTTTGACTCTGACTGCGACGCCAATCCCACGCACCTTGAATATGTCCATGTCAGGGATGCGTGACTTATCCATTATTGCCACACCACCAGCTAAAAGATTATCTGTTAAAACTTTTATACGTGAATACCATAAGCCTCTGATCCGAGAGGCCATTTTGCGTGAAACCCTGCGCGGCGGTCAGGTTTATTTTCTACATAACTCGGTGGAATCTATTGAGCGTACAGCCAATGAACTGCAGGAATTATTACCAGAAGCGCGTATTCAATTTGCTCATGGTCAGATGCGCGAAAGCCAATTGGAACAGGTAATGCGTGACTTTTACCATCAACGTTTTAATGTTCTGGTCTGCACCACCATTATTGAAACCGGTATTGATAATCCCAATGCCAACACCATGATTATTGAACGTGCCGATAAGTTTGGTCTGGCCCAATTACATCAATTACGTGGCCGTGTCGGTCGTTCGCACCACCAAGCTTATGCCTATCTATTAACTCCTGCCGAACGAAAAATTACTCGTGATGCGGAAAAACGTTTAGATGCCATTTCACAGTTGGAAGATTTAGGCGCTGGCTTTACCCTGGCAACCCATGATTTGGAAATCCGCGGCGCTGGAGAGTTATTGGGGGATGAGCAATCCGGTCAGATGCAGGCGGTTGGCTTTAATCTCTATATGGATATGTTGGAATCTGCCGTTAAAGCACTTAAAGAAGGACGCGAGCCCAGCCTACAACAAACCCTAAAACATAAAACTGAAATTGATTTAGGAGTGGCGGCTTTGATCCCGGATGATTATGTGGGCGATGTGGCAACGCGCTTGTCTTTGTATAAACGTATTGCCAATGCTAATAGCAAAGAGGGCTTGGATGCTTTACAAGTAGAATTTATTGATCGTTTTGGTTTATTGCCCGATCCTTTGAAAAATCTTTTTCAAATCAGTCAGTTAGCTTTAGAAGTTGCTGATTTAGGTATTTCTAAAATTGATTTGGTAAAATCCGGTGTACGTATTGCCTTTGCCCAAGATACCACTGTCGATCCAACCAGACTGATCCACTTGATTCAAATGAATCCAGCACTGTATCGCTTTGAAAATAATGTAATCCTAAAGATTTTAACCGAGGAAGAAGAGTTAACTGAGTTATTAAAGATGATACGTTTAGTCGTTATGAAAATCTCCATAGATTAGGGTATAGTTTTGAAAACTCTAAGTAAGTAGCACAAGGAATGGTTATGCCTAAAAGATCATTATTTTTGACCGCCAATTTGCTTTTTATTGTGATCATTTCAGGCTGTGCAACCATTGATGTTAAAGGGCGGGCATGGAAACTTCCGCAAAACCATCTTGATTATCCTGAGTTAGAACCGGGCTTAATGCCAACCAGGATACAATCAGCAATACAGAATAATAAGGAAACCCTGGGGTTAGTGTTTTCTGGTGGAGGAACCCGTTCCGCTACCTTAACCCTGGGCCAGCTACGAGCATTACACGAACTAAACATCCTGGATGAAGTACAATATATTTCAGCAGTTTCCGGAGGCTCCTGGGCCTCACTACCCTTTATTTATCACCCCAATAGTGAATCTGAAAAATTTTTAGGGAAATACCTGCCCCCCAATGAACTCACTTTAGAATATTTAAAAGCACATAATAGTGAATTAGGCAAAGCCATTACTGAAGCCAGGGTATTCTTTAGTTTTTGGAAAAGCGTTTTTACGCTAAAAGGCGATAAAATTTTCGCCTCTATTCTTAATGATATCTTTTTAGAGCCTTTCGACCTTAATCAAAAAAAGTTTTTCACTCTTAATGAAGCCACCGCAAAAAGTATCACTGATGATAATAACTCCAACTACTTAAACTCCAAACAGGATCTATATTATGCAAATCATGATAAGCCTTTCCTAATTGTTGGAGGAACCGTTCAAGCCAAACATAAAGGGACCAAGTTAGTAAGCAAGTCTGAAGACATTTACCCTCTAGATATAACACCACTGTATATAGGCATACCCACAAAAACAGAAGCATTAGCCAGACAAAAAAATAAAATTGGTGGTGGCTTTATTGAGCCTTTTTTGTATGACTCACTGGCACCAAACAAGCCATTTGAATTCAGCCAACAAAGAACCAATCAATTAACTTTAGAGGATAGCAGCAATATTTTTACCCTATCAGACGTAATAGCTATCAGTGGTGCCGCTCCACAAGCATTAATCAGCGGAGCCTTGGGTAAATTATTGCAACTTAATGATATAGGACTGCCAGAATTCCACCATTGGCCGATATCCTCTTCCCTGCCCGAATATATGGACTATCATCAACTGGAAGATGAATTGGAACATGGCGATGGTGGCAATATTGATAATATTGGCATAATGCCATTGCTGGCTAGAAAAGTATCCAATCTAATCGTTTTTATTAATACCCAGGAAGACTTCAATTACGGCTATTCCAATTCAAACCAGATCCCCAAATACGCGCTATACTCAGACTTACAAGACTATTTCAGGTTTGATCCAAAAAGAGCTAAAAACCAAGTCTTTGAGGAACATAAATTAAAAGAGCTATATCGCGGATTTGAACGTAAAAAAATATCTGGTGAACCCTTAGTATATTGTGATAGATACCAGGTAAAATCCAATAGCCACTTTGCTGTTGAGCCTTATAAAGCCAATATTTGCTGGTATTACAATGATCTCGCGGAAAACTGGTTGAAGCAGGTTCTAGCTAAAGAATCCAGCCTGGAACATGAAGAAAAACAAAAGATTTTCCTAAAAAAACCTCCTTATGATCATATCCCCCATAGCAGAACATTTGGGGAAGAGTTCGGGCAAATTATTGATAGAAGAGCCAAGCATGTTAATATTGAATCCAATATTTCCAGCTGGTCAGTTTGCCAAAGTTATTTTGAGGTGTTAGCTTTTTTCAAAATAAAGATTCCTGAGCCCAAAAACAATACAAAATGCTCTATTATAAAATCATAAAAACAAGATAAGCTTATTGAATAGCAATTATCATGCTAAACTTTCTGCTCCAAATGGGTACTAAAACAATTATGCGAACTAAAATAAAACCATTATTAGGGCTACTATGCCTTTCAATTTTCAGTATCGGACTCAAGGCGCAGACCATTTTTGATGTGGAATTAGTGTTTTTTAAGCGGCTGGATGCAACTGGCCAGTTTAATTATTTAGCCAAAGAAGCTCACAGTGCATCCCGCCAAGGTTACTCGCTGAAAAATCCAACCCGCTTACCTGAAGACTTTGTACCATTAAAGCGTAATGAGCAAAAACTTGAAGGGGTTTATCGCCGCTTAAGAGCCAGTGCCAATATGCGCCCCCTGCTGCATATTGGTTGGCGCCAACCGTTAAATGATAAAGAGCAAACACCCTGGTTGTCGTTCGAAGTTTCCGATTTGCCCGAAAAAAAAGGACTGCAAAATTTTATTGGTAATATTCGCTTTAGCCGTAATCAGGGATTGTTAGTGGAGAATATTATTTCTGGCTTTAAGGCTGCTGATCCTAATTTTGTGATTGAGGAAACGGACGAGCAAACGCCAGAGCCATTAGCAGGTTATTTTGAGTTAAAGGAAAACCGCAAAATTAAAATCAATAAACTCAACTATTTTGATCATCCAACCATGGGGATTTTGATCAAGGTCACACCTTATCAAGCCACTTTGGAAGAGCAAGAAGCACTAGAAGCTCAATAACGGCAAATTAAAGGATAAAAATGAGTAATATTATTGTTTTAGGTGCAGGCATGGTGGGCAGTGTGATGGCTCGCGATTTGTCAGAAAATCATGACGTTAGCGTTGCTGATATTGATAAAGTCACCTTGAAAATACTGAAAAAACGCTTATCACAAATTAACACTATTGAGCTCGATGGTACTGATTTTACAACTCTCAAAACAGCTATAGAACCGTTTGATCTGGTGGTGTGTGCTGTACCGGGACATCTTGGCTTTGAAACGCTAAAGAACATTATTGAAGCAGGTAAAAACGTTGTCGATATTTCTTTTGCGCCGGAAAACTGCCTGGAACTCGATTATCTCGCCAGGAAAAACAATGTTACTGCAGTAATCGACTGTGGGGTAGCGCCAGGCATGGACAATCTGCTATTAGGCTTTCATAAGACTCGCATGGATATTGAGTTTTTTGAATGTTTAGTCGGTGGTTTGCCTAAAGAGCGACGCCAACCTTTTGAGTATAAAGCACCTTTTTCACCAATTGATGTAATTGAAGAATATACCCGCCCTGCCCGCTTTGTGGTACATGGTCGGGTAGTCACCCGTGAAGCCCTGAGTGATCGCGAACTGGTCAATTTCGATAAAATCGGTACGCTTGAAGCTTTCAATACCGATGGTTTGCGCAGTTTGATGCACACCATGCAAGATATTCCCAATATGAAGGAAAAAACCCTGCGTTATCCTGGACATGTGGAATCGATCCGCACCCTGCGTGCCAGTGGTTTCTTTAGTCAGGAACCGATTCAGATTAATGGCATGGAAATTTCACCACTGGAGTTTACTTCAAAAGTGCTCATTAATGAGTGGAAACTAAAGCCAAAAGAACAAGAGTTTACCATTATGCGGGTAACCATTCGCGGCCAGGAAGGTGGTAAGCTCAAAGAATATATTTATGAGCTTTATGATGAGTATGACAAGGTTAAGCAGGAAACCTCAATGGCCAGAACCACCGGCTTTACCGCCACTGGTATTGCTCAATTATTGCTCAAAGGTAAATTCGACAAAACTGGCGTTTTTGCCCCTGAACATATTGGTGGCCATGCAGATTGTTGCAAAACAGTGATTGACTATTTAGAGGAACGTCATGTACGTTACCGCTTAGATGAAAATACTTTATAGACCAACTAATAATTTCCAAAAGAGATGCCCATGAAACCATTAACTGAAGAGCATATCGCTAACGTAAAAACCAACTTTGATTTTTTTGATCGCGATAGCAATGGCGAAATTGATGTTGAAGAATTTGAAGAACTATTAAAAATTTTAAGTCCTGATGCGACTGAAGAACAAGCCAAGCGTGGCTTTGCCATTATTGATGAAAATGATGATGGACATATCGACTTTAAGGAATTTCTTGAATGGTGGGAAACTTGCTGGTGGGAGTTTTAATTTTGCCGGGATTCGCAAACTCACCACCAACCTACTAACTGAATCCCATTACCAATAACGGAATAAGGTACCCGGCTATACTCTCGCCATACCCTGGTACCAAAGGCACTTCCTGTGGTCGCTTCAGGATATCCAGAAAAACATCACAACTGATGCAGCAAGTCGCACCCTACTTCCTATAACTTTTTCTAATGCTTGGAACTAATCCCAATAGCTTCTTTTCAAGCTTTGTTTGATCTGAAGCCAATCTAGCTAAATCTTACTTGGAAAAACTAAAATTCACTGGCGAAAAAGCGTCTCTGGTGGTATGGTAGCGCCGCGTATTATTTCAGGGCAAGTTGCCACTATTCGGCCAGTTATCAACCTTTTGCCCGACTTTAATCAATTTTAGAGGTTTTCTATGGATTTCTTAAAAGAACTTGGTATCGAAGACATCAATCAATCTGCAAGTTGGGGCGAAGGTTATACCAATACTCAGGATGCAGGTGTGATCGAATCTTATAACCCTGCTACTGGCGAGTTGATAGCTAAAGTTTATGCAAGTTCAACTAATGATTATGAAAAAGTCATGGCTGAGGCTGAAACTGCTTTTGCAGAGTGGCGCAGAGTTCCAGCCCCGCTACGCGGTGAATTGGTTCGTAAGATAGGCGAGGCTCTAAGAAAACATAAAGATGCTTTAGGTAGCCTGGTTTCTGCAGAAATGGGTAAGATTAAGGCTGAAGGCGACGGTGAAGTTCAAGAAATGATCGATATGGCGGATTTCGCTGTAGGTCAAGGCCGTATGCTTTATGGTAAAACCATGCATTCTGAGCGACCAGATCACCGTATGTATGAACAATGGCACCCGCTAGGCATTACTGGTGTTATGTCAGCCTTTAACTTCCCGGTAGCGGTTTGGTCCTGGAATGCTTTTATCGCAGCAATTTGTGGTAACACTACAGTTTGGAAACCTTCTCCAAAAACGCCCCTATGTGCAATTGCAGTACAGAACATTTGCAATAAAGTTTTAGAAGAAGCTGGCTTAAAAGGCATCTTCGGTTTATTTATCGACACTGATGAAAATAAATTAGCTAACAAATTCATCGAAGACTCTCGAGTTAAGAAAATGTCTTTCACCGGTTCTAGCGTTGTTGGCCGTATGGTTGGCGTTAAAGTTGCCGAGCGTATGGGCAAATGCTTACTTGAGCTTTCAGGTAACAACGCATTAATCGTGGACGAGACTGCTGACTTAAACTTAGCGGTTCCTTCAATCGTATTCGGCTCAGTAGGAACCGGCGGCCAACGCTGTACCACAACTCGTCGTTTAATTGTTCACCGTAGCCGTATGGACGAAGTGGTAAACGCTATAGTTAAAGGTTATGGCCAAGTTAAAATCGGTGACCCATTAAACGAAGATACTTTAATGGGTCCATTAATTGATGAGCAAGCAGTTCAAAACTTCGAAAATTCGGTAGCTAAAGCCAAACAAGCTGGCGGTGAAGTTTTATTCGGAGGTAAGCGTATTAATGGTCCTGGTCACTTCATCGAGCCGACAATTATCAAAGCTGAAAATCATTGGGATGTTGTTCAATCGGAAACATTCGCAGCGATTTTATACGTAATGCCTTTCGACACGATTGAAGAAGCAATTGCAATGCAAAACCATTCTAAAGCGGGCCTTTCTTCAGCTATCTTCACTAACCACGTTCCTAACGCTGAATTATTCTTATCTTCAGTAGGCTCTGACTGTGGTATCGCTAACGTAAACATCGGTACTTCAGGTGCCGAAATCGGCGGTGCATTCGGTGGTGAGAAGGAAACTGGTGGCGGGCGTGAAGCTGGTTCTGACGCTTGGAAAGCTTATATGCGTCGTCAAACCAACACTATCTTCTGGGGCGACACCCCTACTCTGGCCCAAGGTATTACTTTCGATCTAGGCTAAACTTTTTGATTTCAGGCCACTGTTTTAGTGGCCTTTATTTTTGTTACAACAATGTTGTAACAAACTTTGGTTCTAACTTTTTTATAGAGTGACGAGAAAAACTGATCTCTAGATAAGGAGAATAATATGGCAGTTTTTAACCTAAGAGCATACGACTCTCACGAGCAAGTGGTTTTTTGTCGTGATGTTGATTCTGGTTTAAGAGCAATTATCTGTATCCACAACACAAACCTGGGCCCTGCAGTGGGGGGTTGTCGCATGTGGGACTATAACTCTGACGAAGGTGCTTTGATCGACGCACTGCGTTTATCACGTGGCATGACCTATAAAAATGCTATGGCAGGTCTAAAAATGGGTGGCGGTAAATCAGTAATTATTGGTAATTCTAAAACCATGAAATCTGAAGAATTATTCCGTGCCTTTGGCCGTTTCGTTGATAAATTAAGTGGTAAATACATTACTGCTGAGGACGTAGGCATTAATCCTAAAGATATGGCCATCGTTAATAAAGAAACCAACTATGTTTTAGGTCTTGAAGGCAAGTCAGGCGACCCTTCACCGGTAACTGCTTATGGTGTTTATAAAGGCATTAAAGCTGCAGCTAAACACAAGTTGGGGCGTGATGACTTGGAAGGTTTAAAGATCTCGGTTCAAGGTTTAGGGCATGTAGGTTATTACCTATGCGAGCACCTTAAAAAAGAAGGCGCGCAATTAATCGTAACGGATATCAATCAAGATAACTTAGATCGGGTGGTTGGCAATCTTGGTGCAACTGCAGTTGGCATTAACGAAATCTATGAGCAGGAAGTGGATATTTACGCTCCTTGTGCATTAGGCGCCACCGTTAATGACAATACTTTAAAACGTTTAAATACCAAGATCATTGCTGGTGCAGCTAATAACCAACTGGCAGAAGATCGCCATGGCGATATTCTGATGCAACGTGGTATTTTGTACGCTCCAGATTATGTTATCAATGCTGGTGGTATCATCAATGTTTCGTTTGAAGAAAACTATGACCAGGCCGCAGCATTAGAAAAAGTAGACGAAATTTATGGCACATTAACTGAAGTATTCGAAGCTTCTGATGCCGAAAGCCGCCCGACTAACGTGATTGCCGATGAAATTGCTCGTCGTCGTGTAGCAGCTGCAAAATAATCCATTAGATTATTACTGATAAAAAACGGGCTTAAAGCCCGTTTTTTATGCCTTAACGTTTATATTTTCTTCTAATAGCAAAAACCGTTAATAGCAAGAGTCCTATTAAGTTCCAACTACTATCGCCATTGAGATCGTTAATCCAAGTTAGGTTGTTGGTAAAAGTCGATAACGATAATAAACTCCTGCAATATTGGCCATAATAACTAAGGCAGCACCGATTAACTTATTGTAGCTAAGCTCTTCATTTAAAAAGAAAAAACTTAAAAGCATTGCAATTGGAACATACAAATAATAAATCACCGAAGTGACTACGTGGTTGAGTTCAGTAGAAATTTTGACCCACAAACTATGTGCAATTAAGGTACTAAAAACACCTAAAATAACCAGACCAATGATGGCTTCTTGACTTAAATCCAGCTCAGATTTTGGAAGCCAAGGCAAAGCCAACGCAAAAACCCACATAGCAATAAAAAACTGCCCAAAAGCCCTTCTTTGGTTATTAATGTATTGATATTTTTGATGTAGAATCGGTAAGGCCGCATAAAGCATACCTGAAAAAACTCCAAGTAATAGCCCAAGCGTCATTTCATTTTTTAATGAAAACTCAGGCACAATAAAGAAAACTCCGGTAAAAGCCACTAGTACACAGAGAAATTCAAACAAGCTGGGTTTTTGTCCATGAAACCACCAGCCAAGCAGTAATAGATGAGCACCATAGGTTGAAATGCCAATTGCAGCAATCGAAGCCGTTGAAAATTGAATGCTATAAAAGTAAGTCAGCCAATGGATAGCAAAAGTAAAACCAATCAAGCAGATAGCCAGCCAATTCTCCCGCTTTGACCAAACTGATTGTTTCATGCTTTTTGCAATCAGATAAAGGCCAACCACACCAATCGTCAAGCGGACAAAACCTACCACCCAAGGATTTACCTGGATCAGTTTGATAGTGATAGGAACCAAAGCCATTAAAAACACCGCAATAACAGCCAATAGAATTAAACGCCAAAAAGAAGTTTGCATAGTTTTTCTTAGCGCCTAAATATTACTTAATTTAAAGTGTCTGGGGCGGATCCCCATTAACACTAACAGTAAACTATAGACGGCAACCGTAGCCATTATAATAACCACAATCATGCCAATGGCTTCGACTCGAGACCACGCCTGCCATTGTTCAATGGCAAAGTCGAAATACCATAAACCAGCGAGCAACAAACCGCTGGCAAGGATCAATTTTAAGATCCAAATTGCAGTTGATTTAGAAATTTTCAAATGATCCTGCTTATGTAAATAGCGGTACAACAAGATAGCATTAATAAAGGCTGAAATACTGGTCGCTACGGCTAAACCTACATGCCCAAAAGGCTTAAATAAAGCAAGATTCAAGACGATATTAGAAACCACTGAAACTACGCCAATCTTGACTGGCGTTTTGGGATCCTGGCGTGAATAAAAACCGGTTAAAAATACCTTTACCATCATAAAGGCAATTAAACCCAAAGAATAAGCCTGCAAGCTTTGGCCTGCTTTAAAAGAATCGTGGGCATCAAAAGCGCCATGCTGGAATACGGTAATCATAATCGGCTCAGCCAACCATAAAAGCCCAATAGCCGCAGGAATACCAATCATCAGTACCATACGTAAGCCCCAATCCAAAGTGCCTTTAAAATGCTGCATATCTTCTTTAGCAAAGTATTTAGACAAGGTTGGCAGCAAGACTGTAGCAATAGCAATACCAAAAATACCCAATGGGAACTCTAACATTCGATCAGAATAGTAAAGCCAGGAAATGCTACCTTCTTCTAAGAAAGAAGCAATTTGTGAGTCTATGACTAAGTTTATTTGAGTAACTGATGCTCCAAGAATTACTGGCAACATCAATTGCATAATGCGCCTTACCGCACTGTCTTTCCAAGCCCATTGTGGTTTAGGTAAATATCCTAACTTTCTTAAGAATGGAATTAGTAAAAACAACTGTAAAACACCTGCAATAAAAATACCCCAAGCTAAAGCAACATTAGCATGTTGAAAATGTGGGGCTGCAAAAATTGCCATTCCTATAATGGAAGCATTTAATAACACTGGCGCAAATGCAGGAACTGCAAACTTGCCTAAGGTATTCATCACCGCACTATACATAGCCACTAGCGAAATAAAAAAGATATAAGGGAAAGTGATTCGTAAAAGTTCAGAAGCCTGTATAAATTTATCTGGGCTTTCAGCATTAAAATAAAAACCAGAGCCGAAAATAGCCATTAACCCATGCGGAACTAAAACACCTATAAAAGTAATTCCCAATAATACTCCACCCAAAGTTCCTGAAACCTTACTGAGCAGTACTAATGTTTCTTCTTTTGTGCGCTTTTCATGGTACTCAGAAAAAACCGGGACAAAGGCTGTGGCAAACGCACCTTCGGCAAATAAACGACGTAAAAAATTGGGGATTTTTTGAGCTAATAAGAAAATATCAGATTTTCCTTCAGCGCCTATAAGGTTTGCTATAACAATATCTCGCACTAACCCCATGACACGAGAAAGCATGGTCCAAAAACTGACAATAGTGCTGGATTTAAGTAAATTTGCCATTTTATTCTCTGTCATTCCTGCGAACGACCAAAGGAAGTACCTTTAGCTAAGCAGGGATCTCCTATCAATACCACCGAAGTGATTTTATGAGATCCTGAGTCAAGCTCAGGATGACACGATCTTCTTATAACTTATTGATTATTTGTGTCAGTTTAAGGGATAATTGCAGCCTGAACCAGTGAAACTCAGTATTTGCCAGCAAATTGCCATATTTCAGGCAAAAAGTAGCCATTTATTAGCTAATTTACTTGAATAAATAGCCAATTGCAGGTATATTTCGCGACCTTAATTTTATCTATTTTTAGTGAAACCTTTTTAGGAGAAACACCTTGGCTAACATCAAATCTGCCAAAAAACGTGCGCGTCAGGCTGAAGGCCGTCGTCAACACAATGCAAGCCGTCGTTCCATGTTGCGTAGCTACATCAAAAAAGTTGTCTATGCTATCGAAGCTGGCGATAAAAAAACTGCACAAGCAGCTTTTGAGCGCGCAGTTCCAGTGATTGACGTTGCTGCCAACAAAGGCTTGATCCACAAGAATAAAGCTGCACGTCATAAGAGCCGTTTGAACGCTCGTATTCAAGCACTTTAATCTTTTAAAGATTTAGTAGCTTAGTAAGAATTTTAAGGCCGCCTCTTGTTTAAGAGCGCGGCCTTTTTGCATTTCAATTTTGTGAAATCTATTCTATCTAATGTTATAAATTTAAGGACAATAAAAATAAAGATTATTATCTAGTGGAGATAACATGGAATATTCAAAGAAGTTACAAGAAAAAGTTAACCAACAGATTAGAAGTAATTTAAAGTTAGAATCTCAAATTGATAAAGAGATCGATTATTTTTGCCAGTGCTATCGAGACTGGTATCAAGCTGAAACTAAATCTGGTCATAAGCCCATTAGCATTTTAGCCGAAGGCGATTCATGGTTCCGCTATATTATTGGTAAGGGCATTATTTACTATCTTGAAAATGAGCTGGAAACCGATATTTTAAATTTAGCCTTTCCAGGTGATGAAGCCAGAGAGATACTCTCTGCCAAGCAGAAAAAACGCATTATAAAAGAGCTGAAAGCAGGCCCGAAAAGTCGACAAAAGTTTGACTACTTTTTATTTTCCGCTGGTGGTAACGATCTGGTTGGTGTGGATCGATTTCATAAATGGTTAAATGACTATCAAAAGGGTATGTCACCCAAAGCGTTAATTAACCATAAAAATTTAAAGGCTGCTTTTAGTTTACTACAACAGGATTATCAAGAATTGATCGACATACGCGATCAATACAGCCCCAAGACCCAATTGATTTTTCATAATTATGATTTTGCCATCCCTGATGGTCGTGGTGTTTGCGGACTCGGCCCCTGGCTAAAACCCGATCTTGAAATGCGTAAAATTCCAGTTCGATTAAGACGAGAAGTGGTTACCCTCTTTTTAAAAGAGTTTGCCAAATTACTCAAACGTATTGCTAAACAAAACACGGCTATAACCATAGTGCAAACTCAGGGGACTTTAAAAGATTCTGAATGGGCTAATGAACTACACCCAACCAATCGAGGTTTTAAACAACTCGCTAAGTGTTTCGTTCCCTGTATCAATTAGCTTTTGAAACGGCATCAGCGCCAGTTCAAAACAAACTGACGCTGAGCTGTTTTTTTATGAATTAAAATCGATCCAAATTCATCACTTTATGCCAAGCCTTAACAAAGTCCTGCACAAACTTTTCTTGACCATCATCTGCCGCATAAACTTCAGCAACTGCTCGAAGCTCGGCATGTGAACCAAACAATAAATCCACTGGGGTTGCGGTATATTTTAGCTTGCCGGTTTTGCGATCAGTGCCATTATATAAACCTTCTTTATCCGACTTGCTCCATTGGGTCGACATATCGAGTAAATTCACAAAGAAGTCATTGGATAAAGTACCTGGCTTATCGGTAAAAACACCATCAGATGAGTTGCCCGAATTTGCACCTAATACGCGTAAACCACCCACTAATACCGTCATTTCTGGCACCGTCAGATTTAGCATACCGGCACGCTCAATTAATGCATCAGTTGGACGTTTAAAGTTATCTTCTTTAGAGAAATAATTTCTAAAACCATCCGCCATTGGCTCTAACACTTCAAATGATTCCGCATCGGTTTGTGCTTGCGCAGCATCTACACGTCCTGCTGCAAAAGGTACAGAAACATTAAAGCCACTCTCTTTCGCCGCATTTTCCAGCGCCGCGGCACCACCAAGTACAATCAAGTCTGCCAGCGATACCTTGCGTTTATCGGAATCATCATTGAAATCTTCTTGAATGGCTTTTAAAACACCCAAAGTTCTGGCTAAAACTTTTGGGTTGTTCACTGCCCAGTCTTTCTGCGGCGCTAAAGCTATTCGAGCACCATTAGCACCACCACGACCATCGGTTGCACGATAAGATGCCGCCGCAGCCCAGGCGGTTTTAATTAAATCAGAAACGCTTAACTTTTTAGCTAATTCAGCTTTTAATTTTTTAACATCACCAGCATTAATTAAATCGTAATCACGTTTTGGCAAAGGATCCTGCCAGATAAAGCTATCCTCTGGGACATCATTACCAATATAACGATGGTTTGGCCCCATATCACGATGGGTCAATTTAAACCAGGCACGAGCAAAAGCTAACTCAAACTCTTCAGGCTTATCCAGAAAGCGTTTAGAAATTTTGCGATATTCCGGATCTTCTTTTAAAGCTAAATCCGTAGTTAACATGATCGGCGCATGACGTTTTGATCTATCGTGCGCATCAGGAACCAAATTTGCCGCTTGGCCATCTTTCGGGATCCATTGAATCGCTCCAGCTGGACTACGAGTTTGTTCCCATTCAAAATTAAACAGGTTCTGCAAAAAATTATGGGTCCACTCAGCAGGACTAACGGTCCAGGCACCTTCTAAACCACTAGTAATGGTGTCTGCACCTTTACCGCTACCGCATTTACTGGTCCAACCGAAACCTTGCTCTTCCAAATCTGCCGCTGCCGGTTCTTTGCCTACGCAATTATCAGCTTTTCTTGCGCCATGGGCTTTACCAAAAGTATGGCCGCCAGCAATTAGAGCAACGGTTTCTTCATCGTTCATCGCCATACGACCAAAAGTATCGCGAATATCTTTTGCTGCTAATAAAGGATCAGGGTTGCCGTTAGGACCTTCCGGATTAACATAGATCAGCCCCATTTGTACTGCGGCTAATGGCTTTTTCAATTTACGCTTACCTTCATAGCGTTTAGCATCCGTTAACCATTCTTTTTCAGAACCCCAATCCACCACTTCGGCTTCCCAATCATCGCTACGACCTCCAGCAAAACCAATGGTTTTAAAGCCCATTGATTCCATCGCGACGTTACCGGTTAATACCATTAAATCCGCCCAGGAAATTTTACGACCATATTTCTTTTTGATCGGCCATAGCAAACGACGGGCTTTATCAAGGTTGGCATTATCTGGCCAGCTATTAAGCGGTTCAAAGCGCTGTTGACCACCGCCAGCACCACCGCGGCCATCAAAAATTCGATAGACACCGGCACTGTGCCACGCCATACGAATGAAAAAAGGACCATAATGGCCATAATCTGCTGGCCACCAATCCTGTGAATCGGTCATGACCGCTGTAATGTCTTTTTTCAAAGCGTCCAGATCAAGACTGGCGAATTCTTTTGCATAATCGAACTTTTCACCATATGGGTTGGACTCTGCTGAATGTTGCCTCAACGGACTTAAATCGACCTGTTCAGGCCACCAAAACTCATTTGTAGTACTCATTGCTTGTGCGCCTCCAGCGCCGCCTGTTAACACCATACTTAAAATGGCACTAATGGCTAAAGGTTTAATAGATATCTTCATGACAGTTACCCCCTTCGTTTGATATCAATATCATCGGGACAACTTTTAGTATCTGCTTATGGAAGCGATTTATGAAATCAAGCTTTTCAATTTGATTGATAGGATTCTTTAATTGACAAACTATTTTATGGCTAGTGATATAGGTAACTAAAATTCAAGTTTAGCTAATAAAACCTGTAATTCTTCAATTTGCTGTTGAGATAACACATTGATTAGTTTAGAAATTTTTTCAACCCTTCGTTTTCTGGCTTGCTCCATCAATTGTTTGCTTTTTCTGGTGGCAGAAACGAAAACCACTCTTTGATCGGTCTTGGATTTAGCTTTAATCACATAACCATCTTTTTCCAGACTTTTCACGCTACGCGTGATAGCTGGAGCACTAACCTGCTCCATATCCGCCAGTTGGTTAACGGTTTTAGAGCCTACATAAACCAGAACTGATAAAATAGATAAGCGCTCAGGAGTTAAGCCCGTAGCCAGGTCGGTTTTTCTGGCATCTCGTAGCAAATGAATCGCCAGTGAATGCAATTGGTTAGCCAATTGGTTGGTTTGACTGCTATTCATCCCTTGAGGTAAAGGTAAATTTGACATAAGTTAAGTTTTGGGTAATTATTTAACCACTGTTAACTATATCGTAATTCTCTACAGGTTTAAAGCCATGATTACAGCTATTCAACAAATTCATATCCAGGTGGAAAATATCGAAAGAGCCATCAACTTTTATGAAAATACACTTGGGCTCAAGCTGGTTATGTCGTTTCCTGATCAGAATATGGCCTTTTTTGACTGTGGTGGTACCCGCCTTTATTTAGGTAAGAATCCTGAATATGATTCGAAGGCTTTCGTTTATTACCGCACAGATAATTTGGAAGCGGACTTTCAGAATTTAAAAGCCAAACAGGTTTTTATTATCAAAGAACCTATGATGATCCATAAAACCGAAGACTCGGAAAGCTGGTTGTGTGCCTTTAAAGACTCGGAAGGCAATATTCTACACTTAATGCAGGATAAAAGGCTTTAGTCAGATTACTGTTTATATTCGATTTCGACGCCATCTTCTTCAAAGTTATCGCCGTCTTCGAAATCCCAGTCATCGTCAAAATCATTGTCTTCCAAGTCATCCCAAGACTCTTCTTCCGTCATTTTTGATTCACCTTGCGTCGGCCAGTTAAACTCTTGGGCCACTTCTTCCTGCTCAAACTGGCGCACTTCAGGATGCTCAATCAGATATTCCATAATGTCATTACAAATAACCTGGGTACCTTCTTTTTTCACCGCCGACATTTGATAAACAGAGCCATCCCAATCCAAACGCTCCAGAAAATCCTTAACTTTTTCCTGTACTTCCTCTTCCAGCATCAAGTCAGTTTTATTAAAGACCAACCAAACAGGTTTATCTTTTAAGGAAATGTCTTTGCTTTCGGAATATTTATACAACTCATTCATAATGCCATTAAAATTAGCCACTGGATCCGACTCATCATAAGGCAGCAAATCCACAATATGCAGCAAGATCCGGGTGCGGGCCAAATGGCGTAAAAAGCGAATCCCCAACCCAGCGCCTTCTGCCGCTCCTTCAATAACCCCAGGAATATCTGCCACCACAAAACTGGACTCGTTATCTACCCGAACAACACCCAGGTTCGGAATCAAGGTGGTAAAAGGATAGCCAGCCACTTTCGGTTTAGCCGCCGACACCGCACGAATAAAGGTCGATTTACCCGCATTCGGTAAGCCTAACAGCCCCACATCCGCTAAAACCTTCATCTCAAGACGTAATTCACGAGTTTCGCCTTTAGTACCATGAGTGGCTTTACGCGGTGCACGATTGACTGAACTTTTAAAGCGAGTATTACCCAAACCATGAAAGCCGCCCTTAGCGACTAAAACCTTCTGCCCGGCTTTGGTTAAATCGCCAATAATTTCACCAGTTTCCAAATCTGTAATTTGTGTACCTACGGGCGCTTTTAAATAAAGATCATCACCTTTGGCACCGGTCATATTATTGCCCTGTCCATTTTCGCCACGAGTCGCCTCATAAAAACGAATAAAGCGATAATCGACCAATGTATTCAACTCAGGATCGGCAGCCACATAGACACTACCGCCATCGCCGCCATCACCACCATTGGGGCCACCACGTGCAACATACTTTTCACGGCGAAAACTGACAATGCCGTTACCGCCGTCGCCTGCTTTAACTTTTATGGATACTTCATCAACGAATTTCATAGTGTTATTGTGCCATAGTTAAAATAATCAGTCATTGCGATGAAAGTTGGAATATTCTACCAACGTATTCGCCCGTACGAGATCCTGAAACAAGTTCAGGACGACATAAATGTCGTTTTCATAAAAAAGCCCCGACAAATGCCGAGGCTTTTTAATTAAAACAGTAAACTCGAATTAAGCTTCGATAGAAACAAATTTACGGTTGTTTTTACCTTTCACTTCGAATTTAACTTTACCGTCAACTTTAGCAAATAAAGTATGGTCACGACCAATACCAACACCATTTCCAGCGTGGAAACGAGTGCCACGTTGACGAACAATAATAGAGCCTGCAGAAACCGCTTCGCCGCCGTAGCGCTTAACACCTAATCGTTTACTTTCGGAATCGCGACCGTTTTTGGTACTACCACCAGCTTTCTTATGAGCCATCGTTTAGTCTCCTCTTAGCCTTTAGCTAATTCTTTTGCTTGCTCGATCCAGCCTTCGCGCTCGATACGGCCTTTAAAACTTAATTTCTCATCCATCTCAACAACATCAGCATCAGTCCAGGCTGCGATTTGAGCAAATGAAGTAACGCCTGCATCCTGTAGCTTTTTAGCCAATACAGGACCTACGCCAGAAAGCTTGGTTAAATCATCACCTTCGGTTTTTGCTGTGGCTTTTTTAGGTGCCGCTTTCTTCTTAGGAGCAGCTTTTTTCGCTGCCGCTTTTTTACCGCCAACAACAATGTCGTTAATCTTAACTTCAGTGAACCATTGACGGTGACCCATTTGTTTCATGTGGTGCTTACGACGCTTGAACTTCAAGATTTTAATTTTCTTGTCACGACCGTGAGCTACAACTTCAGCTGAAACAGATGCACCAGCTACCAATGGCTGACCTAAAGTCACCTTATCGCCATCAGCAACCATCAATACTTCTTCAAAATCGATATTAGAGCCCATTTCCGCTTCGATCTTCTCCAAGCGTACTCGTTGGCCTGCTTTAACGCGGTGTTGCTTACCACCACTTTTGATTACTGCGTACATATTTATTCTCCGGTTATGACCTCTCTATATATCTCAATAGAGGGGTTAATATGCGCTGTTTTGTGCTAGTTGGAATATCTTCAATCAAAGAGATAGACCGTTTGAGGGCGCGAATTTTAAGCTAATCCGCAGCCACAAGCAAGCAAAAAGCCAATAAAATAGGCTTTTTTACCTAATTTACAACCCAGAACTCTGGAATTGGTCTGATCAGGTATAATTTAGTACAAAATTGCCTACAAAGACTTGACCAGAAACCACTAGCTCACTAGGATTGCGGGGCATTTTAATGATAATGACAAGCAAAATCTATCAAAAGCCTATGATGAGCCTCGATCAGATCCGCACGTTGGTGGATCAAGAGTTTGAAAATACCAACCAGATTATTCTGGATCGCCTCCAATCAGATGTGGTTTTAGTCAATCAAGTGGGTCAATATATTGTGGCTGCGGGCGGCAAACGCTTGCGTCCAATGTTGTTGTTATTAGCCGCTAAGGCATTGAATTATCAGGAAGATTCTAAAAAGTCTCAATCCATTCTAGCTGCGGTAATCGAGCTGATTCACACTGCTACTCTGTTGCATGATGATGTGGTGGATGAATCTGATTTGCGCCGTGGGCGTGAAACTGCTAATTCCATGTTTGGTAATCAAGCCTCTGTTTTGGTGGGCGACTATCTATACAGCCGTGCTTTTCAAATGATGGTGGAAGTGGGCGAAATGCGAGTAATGGACGTTTTGTCGGATACCACTAACCAAATTGCTGCGGGCGAAGTTTTGCAGTTGATGAATGTTAATGATCCGGATGTAACTGAGGCCAGTTATTACCAGGTGATTGAACGTAAAACGGCTATTTTATTCGCCGCAGCGACTCAGTTAGCAGCAATTTTATGCAACTCTGATGCAACCACCGAAACGGCTTTTAAAGAATATGGTATGCAACTTGGCATCGCTTTTCAGTTGGTTGACGATGCCTTGGACTATGCAGCCAATACTGCAGAACTGGGTAAAAATGTTGGTGATGACTTAGCTGAAGGCAAACCTACTTTACCGCTGATTCATGCCCTGGAAAATACTGATGCGAACGGTCAAAATTTGATTCGCAACGCCATTGAAAACGGCGGTCTTGAGCAAATGAATGAAATCCTTACCATTATCGAAACCACGGGAGCCATTGAATACACTTACCAAGCTGCGCAAAAGGCCGTAGATAAAGCTATTCAGGCTTTAGATGCGCTTACTAATTCTACATATAAGCAAGCCTTAATTGATTTAGCCCATTTGTCTTTAAAAAGGGCTTCTTAAGCGGTTATCCCAACCATAGAACACCCATTCCAACGAAGTTGGAATCCCTTTAGGGAGAATCCCCTGCCGACACTTCCAAATTTCAGTTTGGTAAGTGCTTTCATGAGATCCCAAATCAAGTTTGGGATGACAATCAATAGATTGCCATTTCTATTGCAAATAATTCTTATTTGGACTCGCGCCTGCCTAAATTTTCTGCGATAATGTCGCGCAATTTTACAGCTATCAATAGACCAGTTAATACAACAATGTTGACAACACATTCAGGAGTGGAGAATGTCACTTGATCTAAACCAATACGGTATTTCAAACGTAGCCGAAATCGTCTATAACCCATCATACGACTTACTATTTGAAGAAGAAACTCGTGCCGATAATCAAGGTTATGAGCGTGGCGTTATAACTGAATCTGGCGCAGTATCAGTCGATACTGGTATTTTCACTGGTCGTTCACCAAAAGATAAATATATCGTAATGGACGATGTAACCCGCGATACGGTTTGGTGGTCAAAAAATGGTGTTAATGATAATAAAGCTATTTCTCCTGAAGTATGGACTGACTTAAAGGCACTGGTCACTAAACAGCTTTCAGATAGTCGTTTGTTTGTAGTTGATGCTTTTTGTGGTGCTAACGAAGATACCCGCTTAAAAGTGCGTTTTATCACGCAAGTAGCATGGCAAGCACACTTCGTTAAAAACATGTTTATCCGCCCTTCTAACGAAGAGCTAGTAGGTTTCGAGCCAGACTTCGTGGTAATGAACGGTTCTAAAACCACTAATCCTGACTATGAAAAACATGGTTTAAACTCTGAAAACTTTGTGGCTTTCAACTTAACTGAAAAAATCCAATTAATCGGCGGCACCTGGTACGGCGGCGAAATGAAAAAAGGGATGTTCTCAATGATGAACTACCTATTACCATTACGCGGCATTGCCTCTATGCACTGCTCTGCTAACGTGGGTAAAGATGGTGACACCGCCATCTTCTTCGGTTTATCGGGCACGGGTAAAACTACCCTTTCTACTGATCCAAAGCGTGCTTTAATTGGTGATGATGAACACGGTTGGGATGATAACGGCGTATTCAACTTTGAAGGCGGCTGCTACGCAAAAACCATTAAGTTAAGCAAAGAAGCTGAACCAGATATTTATAACGCAATCCGTCGCGATGCTTTATTGGAAAACGTAACCGTTGATGCAGATGGCAAAATTGATTACGACGATAACAGCAAAACCGAAAACACCCGTGTGTCTTACCCGATTTACCATATTGATAACATTGTTAAGCCGGTTTCAAAAGCTGGTCACGCCAAGAAAGTCGTTTTCTTAACCGCTGATGCTTTTGGTGTTTTACCGCCAGTAGCAAAATTAACGCCTGAACAAACTCAATACTATTTCTTATCAGGTTTTACCGCTAAACTAGCCGGTACTGAGCGCGGTGTGACTGAACCAACTCCTACTTTCTCATCCTGTTTTGGTGAAGCTTTCTTGAGCTTACACCCAACTCAATATGCCGAAGTTTTAGAAAAACGTGTTCAAGCTGCGGGCGCCGAAGTTTATCTGGTAAACACCGGTTGGAATGGCACCGGCAAACGTATTTCCATTCAAGATACCCGCGGTATTATCGATGCCATTATGGATGGTTCGATTGAGAACTCAAGCTTTACTCAATTACCCTACTTTAACCTGGCAATTCCTACCGAATTAACAGGTGTGGATACTAATATCTTAGATCCACAAGATACTTATGCAGATAAAGCTGAGTGGGATGCAAAAGCTAAAAAACTGGCAGGCATGTTTGTTGATAACTTTAACCGCTTTGCCGACAACGATGCTGCTCAGGCATTAATTGCAGCAGGACCTAAAGTTTAAATGATGCCGTCATTCCCAGGCGGGAATCCATCTGATTGGATAGCTATTAAAAAAAGCCTGAGTTAATCTCAGGCTTTTTTATGTATCAATATTTTCTATCTGCTTTTATTGTTCATTTTCTCTCTAAAGAGACTTCCTCCGATCGTTTACTTGTCTAAAGAAAACGAACCACAAAATTGCCAGGAGCAATTTTGAATGGCAAAGCCAGCCCTAAAGGTGAAATACAAGGATGTATTTCATAAAAGAAAAGACACCCGATATTTAGGTCTCTTCGCGACTCCCTTCAAAAAATATCCCTTACTTAACGCACCATGAAAAACAGCACTTCCCTGTACTGATTTTCATTATTCAAATCATCCATGATTTGAATTGCTATAAGTTCTATTTTCCTCATCTAAATATAAGGGTAGTAAAAAATGCTAACGGCAAAGAATATAATTATTCCCAACACTTCTAAGTTTTTTCTTTATAAACTTAAGTGTTACACTTAACCCTAATAAGTTTTGTATTAAACACTGAAAACATTATATGAAAACCGAATCTCAGAAAATCATACTCACATGTGAATTATGTGGCCAAAAGTATCAAATGGGCCCCCATAAATATGATGGGAAATATATTCCAAGATATAAACTCGGCGTGTGTAAAACATGTTATCAAAATAATTGGGATGGCTGGGCTCAACATTGTGAAGAAAAAATTCTTACACACTTAAAAGAGAAAGGAATAGATGTTCCACAACGGAATGAGCAAGGTTTATTGCCTCGAGACTAAAAATATTATCTATATCAGTAAGCGTAGGGTGTGTCTCGACGCACCTTATACAGTTAAGCTATTAGCGACTATAAACTACTGCTAAACGATTATTGCTTTTATTAAAAGCTAAGCGGCTAATATCATTAATACCCAGATTTGCTAAATCAACAATTTCAGTTTTGGAATCAGCGCTCATACGATAAAGTTTTGAGTCTTTGCCAAAAATTACTTCTTTTTCATTGAACCAAACATAATCTTGTACGCCTTCCGGTAAAACAATTTCTGTATCATGGCTTTGGTGATTTTTATCAAGCCAATAGATATGGTGCTGACCATCAATTCCTACTGTATAACTGACTTTATTTTCAGCTATTCTTTGCAAACAACGACCAATATTTTTCGCTAAGATCTTTGGCTTTCGATTACCATCAGTATGCAAAACCTGCAAAGTCATCACGTCACCAAGCACAAAAACTGCCGCTTCTTTATCATTTAACCAAGCATGATAACCCACAGGCTCAACGGCTGTGCTAAAGGTCCTTTGCTCGCTAGAGTTAATGGTCAGTTGGTTTAAATATTGTTTACCATTTACATCAGCTACTCCAATAATGCTTAAAGCACTCTCTTGGTATGGTGTCGGAGAGTATTCGCTAGAATCAATTGAGTTACTAATATTTGTTAGCTGTTTTGACTCAAAGTTATAAGCCATGATATCGGTTTGTGACTTTCCATCTTTATCAGTGATACCACGAGTAAAATAAATAGTTTTACCATCTTCGGCAAATTTAGGCTGGTTGTCATAGCCATCGCGATAAGTTAGATGAAAAATTTTACTCTTGGCCTTAGAAACAAGCGCTTTCAGATCAAAAATAGTAATATCAGTTGTTGGTAAAGCAAGAGCTGAAAAAACATTAAATAGAAGCACTAATGCCAATATAAATTTAAATATTTTCATTATTTTGATAATTTATTTTAAATCACTCATAGGCTGCGCCATAAAGCACACCACTATATCACCAGCCTGTCTATCACCTACAGATTTTTTAAGCGCCAAACGCTGCTCTTTGAATATGAATGGAGCATCACTTTGGATTGCATAATGGCGAACATTTTCCGAAACCAGAACTGCTCCTGGTTCTGCCATGCTTTCCAAACGAGCGGCAAAATTAAGCGCATCACCTTCAATATCCAGTTGCTCAGTAATTTCATTATGGGTTATTTTGACATCGCCAATATCCAGACCAATACGTACCACAAAACCTGCGCCATGTAAGACCTTTTGCATCATGGCTGCACAACCCAGTGCCTGACTAACAGTAGTAAAGGTTGCTCTTAATGAATCCCCTTCCATGTTTGGATAACTAGCTTGCCATTGTTTCATAACCGGCTTTAACAAGCCTCTAAACAGCGCCAGCTTTTCTGTTCTTTCCTCCTTTTCCCAATTGGAAAATCCTTTCAAGTCGGTAAATAAAACGGCCATTCGGCGCATTTTAGAATCACTATCCTGCTCTGAAAGTTCTAATAATTTCGGCCAATAGCGATCTTTAATCGCTTGCATGGATTCACGAATCTCAGACTGCAATTTACGCTCAGACTGTAAGCTGATCTGGATCGATTGTAATTTGTCCGCTTCCTGTTGCAGGCTACTTTCCAGCACCGAAGGGTTTAGACCGCCGGTATCCTCTACCACCAATACAACTACTGTATCGCCAGGTTCATTACGAATTTCACGGACCCGTAACTTGCAGCCCCAAAAGCTCGCTTCCATATGCTCAATCAAAAATGGTAAGGTCGCTAAATCCTGATAAGACAACATACGTTGATAATAAAGTTGAAAGCTGATTTTATCCGCAAACAGTTTTTCAAACTGGTTACGGGTATAGTGCGTATATTCGCGCCCTCTTTGATCCCAACTGGCATGGGTACAAATCAAGCCACGAATTGACCAACCTTTGGTTTGTACCTGCCATAACTTGGCAGAGCTCAAATCAACACCATCCAGATTCGCTTTGGAAAGATTGGCCTCTCTTAAGTCCACCCCTTTCATATGGCTATTAGTAAAGCTAAAACCACTGAGATCCTGACGAGACAGGTTGCAATTATTCAATACACAATTGTTTAAAACAGCCCCATTGAGTTCACAGCTTGATAAATCGACATCAGAAAGATTTGCACTTTCTAGATTGGCTGCAATCAGATTCACTTCATCCAGGTTAGCACCGATTAATCTGGCACCGCGCAAATCAATCCCTTCCAGATTTTGTCGTCGTAGATCGGCTCCAGATAAATTCGCTTCTTTTAGATTTTGTCCACGCAAATCCTGATCCTTGAAATCCACATTGGAAAAATCCGCCTGTTTGCACATAGCAGTCAGGAAATTAGCGTGCAAAACATTAGCATGTGCTAAATTAGCTTGATATAAATTTGCTGCAATTAATTTGGCATTGGTTAAATTGCAATAGCATAGATTGGCCTGACTAAGATCTGCTGCAATTAAAATAGCATTTTTTAAATCGGAATAAGATAAATTTGTTCCGATTAGACTGACTTCTGACAAATCACAATCTGACAAGTCCAAGCCGCGAAGATCTTCGCCGTCCAAGACGATTTTAGCTTTAGGGTTTTGATAGCGCCATTCGTTCCAATTAACCGAACCAGAAGACAAGAGTTCCACTAAATCCTCTCGATCCAGTAATGGCTGCTCCTGCCCTGACTCCAGGTCATTCTTTTTTATATTGTCATCTTCGTATGAATAGTTCATTGAACCCCCTGTCTTAATAGCCTATTTATACCATATTGGCTAAATTTAAAAAATAATTAATCAAGTCTATTGACAAATTAAAAAGAACGATAAACAATCAGCCCTATGACTAGATTAGCTTCTTTCCACTACGGTTACTTTTATGCTCACACCTGAGTAGGAGGCCTTTTGGATTGAACAAATGAAACCTCCTTAACTGGAGGTTTTTTTTGCTCGCAACAAAAACAAGTGAATACTATGACCGATGATCCACTGAAACATTTACGAAACGATATCAACAATTTAGATAAAGAGTTGCTTGAGATCTTTGCCAAAAGACGGCTATTAAGTGCAAAAGTTGCTGCAGCCAAACATAAAAATCAGCTCAATATACGAGACCAACAGCAGGAAAGAAAACTGCTTTCCAAGCTATTGTCTGATGCTGAAAAGCTAGGTTTGGACTCATCAACAACCTTGAGCCTGTTCCATAACATTATTGAAGATTCTATTCGTACTCAATATGACTACTTCCTGTCACAGGAAGAAACGCAAGATGGAATTATAGAGTTGGCATTACTTGGCAGTGAAACCTCTTACAGCGCTATCGCCGCAAAAAACCACTTTGCTACCAAAAGCATAAAGTATAAGCCGCATTATCTTAAAAGCTTTAAACAAATTTTCGAATCACTGAAAAATGACCAATGCAACTTTGCCCTAGTGCCGATTGAAAATACCAATTCGGGCAATATCACAGATATTCATGATTTGTTGTTAGAATATGATGCCAAGATCGTTGGAGAAGAAAAACTCAAGGTAAAACACTGTTTAATTTCCACTCAAAACTCAAGTTTAGAACAAATTAAAGACGTCTATTCGCATCCACAAGCAATTAGCCAGTGCAAAGACTTTTTGGACAACCATACTAATATTGTGAGTCACTTCCGCTCCAGTACCAGCTCGGCTATTAAACTGGTTGAGGAGTATCAAAACCCCAGTATTGCAGCCATAGCCAGCGAAGAAGCGGCAATAGATTCGGGTTTAAAAATTATAAAAGCCGGCATTAATAATTATCAGGAAAACTATACCCGCTTTCTTTTGTTGAGCAAAGACACCATTAAAGTTCCTGAAAAAATACCGGCAAAAACCAGTATTGTATTAACTACCAAACAAAAAGCAGGTTCGTTGGCTGACTGCCTGGTTATCTTAAAAAACCATCAAGTCAATATGACCAAAATCGAGTCCCGTCCGATCCCAGGCAAACCCTGGCAGGAAATGTTTTATATTGATTTTGAAGGTAATACACAAGATTTAGAGATCGAAAAAATGCTCTATGAAATCGAACAAAGCGCTAGAAAAATCAAGGTGCTTGGCTGCTATCCACAACACGATATTCTAGCCACTCACCTTGATGCCAAAGCTTTAAGCACTATTGATAATACTTAACGAGATTAGATTCCGCCATGACCATAAAAACCAACAACTTAAACATTGAAAAAATAGATATATTAACCTCACCTGCAGCTCTCAAACAGGACCTTCCTTTAAGCGATAATGCTGCGCAATTAGTAACCAAAACCCGTAGTGCTATTGCAGATATATTGAGTGGTAAAGATAAGCGACTTATTGTTATCTGTGGCCCCTGTTCAATTCATGATATAGAAGCAGCAAAGGAGTACGCTTTAAAACTTAAAGCTCTCGCTGATAAGTATGAAGATAAATTGTTAATTCTGATGCGGGTCTATTTTGAAAAACCCAGAACCCATATTGGCTGGAAAGGCTTTATTAATGATCCTGAGCTCAATGGCAGTTTTAATGTTGATTCCGGCTTAAGACGTGCGCGCGCATTGTTAAACTGGCTAGCTGAATTAGGATTAGCATCAGCTACCGAAGCACTAGATCCCATATCACCACAATACTTATCCGATCTGATCAGCTGGTCTGCGATTGGAGCAAGGACCACAGAATCGCAAACCCATCGCGAAATGGCATCGGGTTTATCCATGCCGGTAGGCTTTAAAAACGGCACCGATGGCTCTTTGGATATCGCTATTAATGCTCTGATTGCAGCAAAGTCAGCGCACAGCTTTATGGGTATTGACAGTCATGGAAAAGTGGCTTTATTAAGAACCAAAGGTAACCCTGATGCGCATATTATTTTGCGTGGCGGCAAAACACCAAATTACGAAGAAGCCAGTATTAAAAATTTAGAGCAAAAGCTTGAAAAAGTATCAATCAATCCTAAATTTATTGTAGATTGCAGTCACGGTAATTCTAATAAAGACTATCGTAATCAACCTAAAGTACTTGAAAATATTTTGCAGCAAAAAGTTGCTGGCAATCAATCAATTATTGGTGTTATGTTAGAAAGCCATTTAAAGGCAGGTAATCAGTCTATGAACACTGCCAAAGAACAATTGGAATATGGCGTTTCAATTACCGATGCCTGCATCAGCTGGCAAACGACTGAAGAGCTGCTTGAGCAAGCTTACTTAAGCCTTTCTTAGAGTAATTAGATGACAGGAGTAAAATTCATGCACCCCTTTGAAGAGTTTCGTGAAAAACGATTAGCGGGAAATGAAGCCGCCCTGCAAACCAATAGCTTGCTAGTCAAACGTTTTTTCGGGCTGGATAAAACTGCCTATGGTGATGGTGCTCTCGATAAAAAAACCAAAGAGTTATTAGGACTAGTCACTTCAATGGTGTTACGTTGTAATGATTGCATCGATTACCATCTGGAACAAGCGGTTAAATTGGGCTGGAATCGTGATGAAATTGATGAGGCCATGGGCGTTGCCATGCTGGTAGGCGGTTCTATCGTCATTCCTCACCTGCGACATGCTAAAAATAGCTTGGAGTTTTTATTTGCAGAACAAGAGCGCTTACAACAAAACTAGAACTCTACAGTTTTAAAACTTCCTTAATAAATGGGATCGTCAATTTGCGTTGGGCTTGCAGTGAAGCTTCATCCAATTGTTCCAGGATCCCATTTAAACTGGCTAAATCCCGTTGACCTCTTGTCAATAAGAATCTAGCGGCATCTTCATTAAGTTCCAATCCTTTTGCCGCTGCTTTTGAACCCAAAAACGATAACTTGGCTTCATCACTTAACGGTTTAATCGCATGGATTAACATAGCACTCAAGCGTGATTTTAAATCCGCCAAACTTAAATTCATTTGCGCAGGTGCTCTAGTAGCACTGATAATAAAACTTTTATTTTTTTCTTTTAATTGATTGTATAAATTAAACAGCTCCAATTGCCAAAGATCAGTATCCGGCATAGTCAGTATGGCATCAAGATTATCCAGACAAACACCATCAAAAGTTTCCAACCCAGTCAGCATCTCTGAAGTCAAAAAATCCGCATCCAATGGAATATAAGCAATATTATAATGTTCCAATGATATTGCATGATGCGCTAAAGCCTGCAGTAAATGGGTTTTACCTGCACTTTGTTCACCATAAAAATAGACAAACTCAGGTTTATCCAAACAGTTTTTTAAAACTTCAACTAAAAGTTGATTATCGCCTTCAATAAAATTATCAAAGGTAGCATCTACTTTTAATTCAATATCTAGTGGAATTTGTTGCATGGAAAATCAGTCAACTAAGATTGCTTGGAAAGCTCTCCGGTTTTTTGTGCTAAATAGGCCTGGCGCCCTAACCAAACATAATGAACACCACTGATCACACAGGTCAGAATAATAATCCATTCCAATCCCTGTAACAGCCAGAAATTAAACGGATACCAGGCAAGGCTAATCAAAACAAGCAACACCAATAATATCAGTAAGACCGTATTCCATTTGGAAATCAGGGATGGACGCATTTCATAAGGCCCAACTTTAAAATGATACCAGGTAGCACCACCGATAATCACTATATCGCGCAGGGTAGCAATCCAAAACAAGCTCCAAGAAATATGTCCCTTCATAGCTAATAATAATAGAGCTACAAATAATAGTAACTTATCGGCCAGAGGATCGGTTATTGAACCAAAACGACTTTGCCATTTGAAACGTTTCGCCAGCAAACCATCCAAACCATCCGACAAGCCTGCCACTAAAAAGATAACCAAGGCATTTTCATAGTTTGCCTGCTGCAAATACCAGATAAACGGCACTATCAGCAAGACACGTAAAATAGTTATAACATTAGGAATTACACTTAAACTCATGAAAATACTATTAATTTATTATTTCTATCCAATTAAAATCAGCCTCTCCAGCTATACACCAAAGTATCTTGGTTGAGCTGATTATTAAAGCCATCACCCATATCAGGAGCAAGCTCATTACCAAAACCCGCTGAGCGATACAAATGATTATTCATCTCAAGGGCATCAATCAAATAGCGGCTAGCACTTTGCAACTCCAACTTAAATAAAATTTCATCTTCTCTGACTTGAATGGCATTAGCTGATTTCACCATGCTTAAACCCGCCAGCAAATTTTGTGCCTTAGCATAGGATTCAAGCGAGCTAAGCCCTCGTATCAACACATAATTGGTTTCAATTTGGTTGCTTAACACTACCGCTAATTTGGTTGCCAGGCGATCAGCAACACGATGAACCATTCTGGCAACCGCCTGCTGGCTAGAGGCTCCATTAGTGGTAAAACGCATATCATCGTTGCCCAGATCTACCAGCCAGCTAGCCTGCCAACCATTGCCCGTTCGAGACAAGCTACCCATTACTACATAATCGGAGTTATAGCGTCTTGAAGCCCGATTCACAGGCTCGGCAAATTTGCCCCAAACATCTGCAATCGAAACCGCAGACTTGTCATCCAAATCCATTAAAGGCAAAGTTACCGGTAAGCCGCGACTGTTGGCTTGTCTTCTGACTGTAATCGCTACTTCATCCTGCCCATCCGCAGCAATTTTACGCTGACCACGATTATCAATGGCAATCCAGAAAGTACCTGAGGGACGATTATTATTCCACACAGGCTGTCCCGCATCTTGCAGCAAACGAGCCACCGCACCAGGATCAAAATCAACCTTTAACAATAAAGGTTTTCCGTAAACTTTTTGTTCCTGTAAATTTAATTTCTTATAAGAATATAAACGCATATATGAAGCTGCATCGGATAAACTGGCCCTAATGGTAGAAGACTTGAGCACTTTCCTATGACCACTAGCGCGCACCAATACTTGTGCAAAAGCATTGCTTAAAGCTTTATTGCGTACCGTTACCGACTGATCCGATACTGGCCAACTCGCAGTATAGAGCTTACGCATCTCTTCTGATTGGCCCGGCAAAGCACTAGTCGCCAATAAAAACCCTATAATGACAACTAAAAAGCCGAATGACTTAGAATGACTGATCATGTCACAATCCTATGCTGGAATTCTTTCCAATTTATATAATGCTAATGGCCTATTCTATCAGCTTTTAGATAAGACGCTAGAATAGTTTAAAATGTAAAAAACCGTAAATTGATTCAAAAAAGCCTATTTATAAGGTTAGGTTGGCAGTCAGTTAGTGATACAGTTCAGATTATATTCATCCAGGCTTATCTATAATTTCAATCAATCTCAAACTGAATATTAAGAGTGATGATTATGAGAACATTGAAAGCAAAAAAACCTTTAGCTTTGGCATTAAGTTTGGCTATTGGCGTATCTTTAACCAGTGGTTGTACAGTTTTAGACCCTTATACCGGCGAAGAAAAAACCAGTAAAGCAGTAAAGTATGGCGCTATTGGCGCGGTAGTCTGTGGCATTATTGGTTCGACTCGCAACAGTAAATCTGCACGTAATGCTGCTCTTGGTTGTGGCGCCATAGGTGCTGGCATTGGTGCTTATATGGATCACCAGGAAAAAGAGTTACGTGAAGAGCTGGCTGGTACTGGCGTTGGTGTACAGCGCGATGGCGATCAAATTAACTTAATTATGCCTGGTGATATTACCTTTGCAACTGACCGTTATGATATTAATGGCGACTTCTATCCAGTATTAACTTCAGTATCAAAAGTTTTATACAAATACGAAGACACTAATCTGGAAGTGGCTGGCTTTACCGACTCAACCGGCTCTGATGCTTATAATCAGGAACTTTCGCAAAAACGTGCTGCCAGCGTAGCAAATTATTTACGCAGTAAAAACGTAGCTGGAGAGCGTTTAAAAAGTGTTGGTTTTGGTGAAGCACATCCAGTAGCGCCTAATGATACTGCATCTGGCCGTGCCAGAAACCGCCGTGTTGAATTGACCATTATCCCAATTCAACCAGCAGGTTAATTTTATATCACACACTTATCATTTTCCCTATGATAATGTAACTATAGAGCGCCTTGTGCGCTCTTTTTTTATCTATTTGCACATACCTTTTGTATTACTATCGACCTATAGCGCCACATCTAGTAAAATTGCGCGGTATTTCACATTAACCAATTGATGGAACTCCAATGAGCGATAAACAATCGTTAAGCTATAAAGATGCAGGCGTTGATATTGACGCAGGAAATGCTTTAGTTGACCGAATTAAAAACATTACCAAAAAAACTTATCGTCCCGAAGTGATGGGTAACATTGGAGGATTTGGAGCCCTTTTCGACCTACCCACTGGTTATGACGAACCCGCTTTAGTTGCTGGAACCGATGGCGTTGGCACCAAATTACGCCTGGCCCTGAACATGAATAAACATGACACAGTGGGCATCGATTTGGTAGCCATGTGCGTTAATGACTTGATTGTGCAAGGTGCAGAACCACTATTCTTTTTGGATTATTACGCAACAGGCAAGCTGGACGTGGACGTAGCTGCCGACGTGGTAACAGGCATTGGCGAAGGCTGTTTACAATCAGGTTGCGCTTTAATTGGTGGTGAAACTGCTGAAATGCCAGGAATGTACGAAGGCGATGACTATGATTTAGCGGGCTTTTGCGTAGGCATCGTGGATAAAAAGAAAATCATTGACGGTAGCAAAGTTAAATCAGGGGATTTATTGCTTGGCTTAGCCTCCAGCGGCCCCCACTCCAATGGCTATTCATTAATCCGTAAAATATTGGAAGTATCTGGTGCTGACGTCAATGCTGAGTTCGAGAATAACAAAACTTTAGGTGAAACCTTACTTGAACCAACTAAAATCTACGTGAAGCCATTATTGCGTCTGTTCAAAGAAGTGGAAATTAAAGCTGTTTCGCATATCACCGGCGGCGGCTTGCAAGAAAACTTACCGCGCGTAATGCCAAAA
The DNA here is from genome assembly GCA_028284185.1 of Kangiella sp. GTDB lineage: Bacteria > Pseudomonadota > Gammaproteobacteria > Enterobacterales > Kangiellaceae > Kangiella. The sequence continues at coordinate 74,902 of JANQSG010000020.1, read as the reverse complement.
CACTGCAAAGCAGTGGTGGATACTAACGCCTGGGAAATGCCTAAGGTATTCCAGTGGTTACAAGCTGAAGGCAACGTGGATCGGCTGGAGATGTATCGCACTTTCAATTGCGGTATTGGCATGATCCTAGTAGTAGCTGAGCAAGATGCTGACGATGCCCAGCAGATGTTGGAAACGCTTGGTGAAACGGTGTATCGAGTCGGCCATATTACCAATCGCGAAGGCGATGAAGAGCAAGTCGCACTATAGGCTTTAAACGTAGTCTTATGCAAAACCCTACGGACGCAGGCAACAAAAAGTCCATTGTCGTTTTAATTTCCGGCAATGGAACCAATCTACAGGCCCTTATCGATGCTCAATCGCAAGAGCTTTTTCATGGCGAAATCAAGGCGGTGATTTCTAACAAACCCGAAGCTTATGGCTTGCAAAGAGCAGAAAATGCCAATATTGATACCGTTTGTGTGGATCACCGGGATTTTAATAGTAAATCGAGCTTTGAAACAAAACTTATTGATATTATTGATATTTACCAGCCCAACTTAATAATTTTAGCTGGTTTTATGAGGATTTTAAGTTCAGACTTTGTTCAGCATTACTTAGGCAGAATAATCAACATACACCCTTCTCTATTGCCAAAATACAAGGGCTTGAATACCCATAGGCAAGTGCTGGAGAATGGCGATAAAGAACATGGCAGCACGGTTCACTTTGTCACAGCAGAACTGGACGGCGGGCCCATCATCGCACAAAGGCGAATAAATGTTGAAGCTAACGACACAGAACAAAGGCTGGTGGAAAAAATCCAGCAACAAGAACACCAACTCTACCCACAAGTGGTTGGCTGGTTCTGTGCCGAGCGACTCAAATTTCAGCAAACAAACTCAGGAACAGCTAGAGCAATATTCGATGGCAAAATTTTATAAACGTTTACTCATTATCCAGATTGGCCTGCTGGTTTTAATGTTCGGGATACCAAAAATTATGGCAGAAACCACCAAAGACAGAGCCATAAAAACTGTTTTGCAACCCTATAAAATCGAGTATGACGTAATTGCCAAAGGTGATGATAAAGTTGGTTCAGCCAGCCGCAGCCTGGAATTGCTTTCAAATGGGCAGTGGCAACTGGCCATGCAATCGAAAATCAAATATTTCTTTTTTAAAGATAAACGTCAGGAAACCAGCCGTTTTGAAGTGATTGATCATCAAATCTACCCGATCCAATACCAACGCTTGGCTGACAGCTCCTTTAAAGATAGTAATTTGATTCAGCAGTTTGATTGGTCAACGGGCCATGAAACGGGATCTTTTAAAAAGCAAAACTGGAATATTGAGCTACCAAATGGTGCACTTGATCAATTGACTCAATTATTAGCGGTGCGCGGTCAGTTATTGATGCAAAAACCATTAGTACCTGTACAAATCAGTTATCGCGGTGGTATTCGTATCCATGACTTTAAAGTGGTTGGCGAAGAAGTGTTAGAAACACCAATGGGCAAGATTAAAACAGCCAAAATCCAACTGGATGAAAAAGCGCGCAAACGCCAAACTAACTTCTGGCTAGCGATTGATAATAATATGCTACCTGTTCAGATCCAGCGTATTAAAAAAGGTAAAGAAGAAGCGAGATTGGTTGCTACTAAGTGGTAGCAACTCTTTCACAAAGTTATTTATGGAATACGTATATGTTTAAATCTGTAAAAGTTCTACTGTTAATACTAGCTCTTCCGCTTACTTCCTGCACAGCACAGCAAGAGAAAGTTATAGAACCGTCTGACCTTACCATAGAAATAAGCGACGTTAAGGATGCGATAATTATCAACAAGATTAGCTATAAATTTCCTTTTAGCCTAGATAAATTAATCGATCAATTTGGCCAATACAGTCGAAAAGAAACTGGAGATTACAGTGATAATTACTACATTTGGGATGACTTTGGCTTAACCGCATCCCATAAAACACACAGTACAAATATTGACTACATTACCCTTCAATTAAATTCCGACTCAGAGTCTCAATTAAGATTCCCTACCAGAACTAATTACTCTGGCACAATTAAGATCAACGGAAACTTATTTGGAGATAACTTTTCAACTCATATGGACGTTCATTGGGATAACCCTTTCCGAGCTATATTTGTTAGAGATACTCAAAGTTTCACATTAGGTGTTCGGTTGACTGGAAAAAACTCTATCCTAACTTTACAAGTTGGAGAAAAAGAAAATACACAAGAGTAATTATCTTTCTAAAGTGTAGTTAAGTTTTAGGTAAAGTTACCCCAGTTTGCCCTTGGTATTTACCGCCTCGGTCACCGTAGGAGGTTTCACAAATTTCATCGGACTCAAAGAACAGCATTTGCGCTACACCTTCATTGGCATAAATCTTTGCAGGTAATGGTGTGGTGTTGGAAAATTCGAGGGTTACATGCCCTTCCCATTCCGGCTCTAATGGCGTTACATTAACAATAATACCGCAACGAGCATAAGTGGATTTACCCAAACACACAGTCAACACCGAGCGCGGTATCCGGAAATATTCAACAGTTCTGGCTAAGGCAAAAGAATTCGGTGGGATAATACAAACGTCAGATTGTACATCCACAAAACTCTGCTCATCAAAGTTCTTTGGATCGACTACGCTGGAATGAACATTAGTAAAAATCTTAAACTCATTGGAGCAACGTACATCATAACCATAGCTCGAAGTACCGTAGGATACGATTCTTTGCTCATTTTTATGACGAATTTGCCTTGGTTCGAATGGCTCAATCATCCCTTCACTTTCCGCCATTCGACGGATCCACTTATCGGATTTAATGCTCATAGTTCTTTTCTCGTTTTTTTACCAATGTGTCAATGTCATTCCCGCGCAGGCGAGAATCTATTTAATTTATTTCCGAACTTTTAAAGCCAGATTGCCACGCCATTGTTAAAACAATGATTAAATTTATTCTAAATCTTTTTAATATTACCAACACTTAAAATGCGAATTTTTACTCAAGAGCGCGAAAGCTGCCCGCGCAAAGCAGGAGTGTATAACAATACTCGACTGCTTGAGCAGGTAAGCTGACAATGCTATTGAGTAAAAAGGCTATTTTAAGAATTTTCAATAGTTATCGTCGGAAAATCTGCCCTAAACTCTTCCTCTTGCAGTGAAAGTTTTGCTGCAAGTTTTAACGCTATCCTTTTGTATTTACTGGATATTTTACTTTCTGAATCATTAACCAAACTCGGCTTACCACTATCCACATCTTCCCGAATGGAAAGCATTAATGGTAGGCTTCCCAACAGTTCAACACCAATTTCTTCCGCCAGTTTTTCACCACCGCCAGCGCCAAAAATATGTTCTTCATGACCACAGCTTGAGCAAGTGTGCATAGCCATATTTTCTACGACACCCAGTACAGGCACTGAAACCTTATTAAACATGGTCACTGCTTTTCGTGCATCAGCCAAAGCGATATCCTGCGGCGTGGTCACCACTAGTGCAGCGGTCACGGGAATTTTCTGGGCCATGGTCAATTGAATATCACCAGTACCTGGTGGCAAATCAATAATCAAGTAATCCAGATCATCCCATTGGGTATCATTGATCAATTGTTGCAAAGCACCAGAGGCCATTGGACCACGCCAAACCATTGCCTGCTCGGGTTTAACCAAATAACCAATCGACATGGATTGAATGCCATGCGCTGTTACTGGAAAAATACTCTTCTTGTCGCTTGATTCTGGATGTTTATCCTCAGCACCCAGCATAATCGGCATACTGGGACCATAAATATCCGCATCCAAAACTCCAACTTTGGCACCCAGACTTTGCAATGCTAACGCCAAATTAACACTGGTCGTGGATTTACCAACACCACCTTTACCCGATGCAACGGCAATAATATTCTTCACTTGTGGCATAGCCTTAACTTTAGCCGGATGCGAATGGGCCGTTATTTTATGGCTAATTTCCAGCACACAGCTTTGATCTGCTAACTCCGAGTTGAGCCAAACCAGTAAATCTTGTTCAAATTGTGCTTGATACGAACCTAAGGGAAAACCAAATTTAAGTTTGATTTTGATTTTATCAGTAACTTCTTCTATTGACTGAATAACCTTGTCATTAATCGGTTTAAAGCTAAAAGCCGGATATTCAAATCCCAGCAATTTCTGTTTTATCAGTTCCGAGTTCGTCATGCTTTAGCGAATTTATCCACTTTATTGATTTCAGTGGCACAAAGTCTAAGTCTTTTACCTCGGAAAACCAAGCCAGATCCAATCTTTTCGGCAATTAATTAATGAAAAAAATGTGGAAAACCAGTATATTTGCGCCTAATCCTCAAGAAAAATTTCAGTAGCACCAAAAGCTTAAAGTATGACCACTTTAAATAAACAAGATAAACGAAAAATTCTAGTGACCAGCGCTTTGCCTTATGCCAATGGCGATATTCATATTGGTCATTTGCTTGAATACGTACAAACCGATATCTGGGTGCGTTTTCAAAAATTACGCGGTCATGATTGCTACTATGTGTGCGCCGACGATACCCACGGTACACCAGTGATGTTACGCGCGCAAAAAGAAGGTAAAACACCTGAAGGTTTCATTGCCGAACAGAAAAACAACCATGAGCGAGATTTTGCTGGTGCCCTGATTGGTTTTGATAATTTTCATTCGACACACAGCGTTGAATCTAAAGAACTAACTCAGAGTATTTATTTAAAACTCAAAGAAAATGGTCATATTAGCTCCAAGACCATTAACCAATTATTCGATCCTGAAAAGCAAATGTTCCTGCCGGATCGTTTTGTGAAAGGAACCTGTCCTAAGTGTGATTCAGATGATCAATATGGTGACAATTGTGACAATTGTGGTGCAACTTACAACCCTACCGATCTAAAAAATCCTAAATCTGTGGTTTCAGGTGCTACTCCTGTTTTGAAAGAATCTGAGCACTTTTTCTTTGATTTAAAAGGCTTTGAATCATTCTTACGCGACTGGCTGTCCCGCGATAATCATGTGCAATCGGAAGTTCAAAATAAAATGAACGAATGGCTGGATGATTTACGCCAATGGGATATTTCTCGTGATGCCCCTTATTTCGGCTGGGAAATCCCAGATGAACAAGGTAAATACTTCTACGTTTGGTTGGACGCCCCTATCGGCTATATGGCCAGCTTTAAAAACCTTTGTGATCGAACTGAAGGTTTAAACTTTGATGACTACTGGAATAAAAATTCCGGGGCTGAAGTTTATCATTTTATTGGTAAAGATATTATTTATTTTCATACCCTCTTCTGGCCATCAGTTTTGCAAGGTTCAGGTTATCGCACTCCAACCGCAGTATGGGCGCACGGTTTTGTGACGGTTAATGGTCAAAAAATGTCAAAATCCAAAGGCACTTTTATTAAGGCCAAAACTTATTTAGAGCATCTAAATCCTGAATATTTGCGCTATTACTATGCAGCGAAGCTATCCAGACGTATTGATGATTTCGATTTGAATCTGGAAGATTTTGCGCAAAGAGTGAATTCGGATCTGATCGGTAAACTGGTCAATATTGCCAGCCGCTGTTCAGGCTTTATTACCAAGCAATTTGGCAGCAAACTAAGCGCAAGCATCATCGAGCCAGAGCTTTTAGCCGAATTTACCAGTGCTTCTGAACAAATCGCACAACATTATGAACAGCGCGAATTTGCTAAAGCAATTAAGCAAATTATGACACTGGCGGATAAAGCCAACGCCTATATTGCCGAAAAAGAACCCTGGAAACTGGTTAAGAATGATGAAACCAAAGAGTTGGCACATCAGGTTTGCAGCCTAGGCATTAATATGTTCAAAGTGTTAGTTACTTATCTAGCTCCTGTACTACCAGTGCTTACAGATAAAGTCCAGGACTTCTTAAAGCTGGACAATATAGCTTGGGACAGTGCTCAGGACCCATTAGTTGATTACGAAATCAATAAATTCAAACCCATGATGCAGCGCATTGAAATGAAGTCGATTGAAAAAATGATTGAAGACTCAAAAGAAGATTTGGCAGCTGAAGCGGATAAAACAGCCCAAGTAGAGCTCTCTGATCCCATTAAAGATGAAATTCAATTCGGGGATTTTGATAAAATTGACCTACGCATTGCTAAAATAGCCAAAGCCGAACAGGTTAAAGGTGCGGATAAACTATTAAGGTTACAATTAGACTTAGGCGAAGGCGTAACTAAACAAGTCTTTGCTGGTATCAAAGCCGCCTACCGACCTGAAGATTTAGAAGGCAAGTTAACCGTTATGGTTGCCAATTTAGCACCACGTAAGATGAAGTTTGGTTTGTCAGAGGGTATGGTATTAGCTGCAGGCCCCGGTGGTAGTGACTTATGGATTTTAAATCCAGATGATGGTGCAAAACCTGGAATGCGCGTTAAATAATAAGAGAACAATAGAGAATTGTATGACCACACAAAACTTGCCTGTTGAAACAACGGAAGCTACTGAAGCCACGCAACAACTTGTTACCCAAATACCAAGCTACGGTTTGATCTGGTTTGCCTATATTGCTTTAACTCTTTTAATGGTTGGCATTATTTGGTACGGAGTCCGAAAGTGGCACTTTATTATTAAGTGGTTTTTCGCATCGGTGATTTTTGCAGGCGCCTTAACTCCTGCTCACCCTGCCGAAGGAATTTCGACTTTCTCGCCACTGGTTTTAAATGCAATGGTTGATTTGTTTGATGGCAATAAAGCCAGTTTTATGGCTGATTTAAAAACTATCACCCTTATTTGGGCGATCATTTTTGTATTGGGTATTATCGCCTGGTTTATTTTTAAAAAACTAAAAACCAATAAAACAACCACTCCAGAAATGGACACCAAAGCAGTAATGGCAACGCCGGTGGAGCCTAAAATAGAAGATTAATAATATCTAATAACCCGCCGCTTCCGCATTTGGTCTTCTTGGATCTGCTGAGCCATAAATATAATCTTCAATCTGGATAGATTGAGTTGCGCCAATAGTTCCAGAGCGACGCACTTTATAACCCGTATTCTCAAGCAAATTTACCGTATCCTGATTTAGTTCTGGCTCTACAAATAAAACATCAGGCAGCCATTGATGGTGAAATCTTGGCGTATGGGTTGCCGCTGCAATATTCATTTTATGATCAACCACATTCACAATGATTTGTAATACGGCGTTGATAATTCGACTACCGCCAGGGCTACCTGTCAGCAATTTTAATTTGCCATCTTTAAACACCATAGTCGGCGTCATGGAGCTTAGCGGACGCTTGAAAGCTTCAATAGCATTGGCTTCACCACCAATTAGACCATAACCATTGGGCGTTCCAGGTTTAGCAGAAAAATCATCCATCTCGTTATTGAGCAGAATTCCCGTACCCTCAACCATCAGACCAGAGCCAAAGGAGTAATTTAAGGTGTAAGTATTAGAAACCGCATTACCCCATTGATCGACCACTGAAATCTGTGTGGTTTCATCACTTTCTTTAGCAGGCTCAATGCTCGGCGCAATATCTTTGGATGGCGTGACTTTGCCAGCTACTATTTTTTTGGCAATAGACTTTGCATACTCTTTACTGGTCAACCATTTGATCGGAACCTTATAAAAATCACTATCGCCCAAATGCTTACTTCGATCGGCATAAGCGCGCTTCATGGTTTCAGTCATCACATGAATCGATTTGGCTGTATTCACGCCATAATCTGCTACAGGAAACTGTTCTAACACATTTAGCATCTGCACTATGTGTACTCCGCCCGAGCTGGGCAATGGCATAGTTACAATTTCATGGCCGCGGTAAGTTCCTGTAATCGCCGGACGAATCTTTGGCTTATAATTGGCCAAGTCATCTCTGCTGATAATACCGCTATGTTTTTGCATATCAGCAACTATTTTGTCAGCAATTTCGCCATGATAAAAAGCTTTAGCGCCATCTTTTTGAATTTGTTTCAATGACCAGGCCAAGTCTTTTTGGACCAGAGTTTCACCTAACTGATAGCTTGAACCATCAGTCTTATAAAAGGCTTTTTTGGTAGCGGCAGATTGGGATAAATGGGTACGTCGATTATCGAGTTTTTGCGCAATATCCCAATTAACGTAAAAACCCTCTTCAGCCAGCTTAATCGCCGGTTCAACTAAATCTTTCCACGGTAATTTTCCATATTTTTTATGCGCTAACTCAAACCCTGCAACGGTACCCGGTACTCCTGCCGACAAGTAACTAAAACGTGCTTTTTGATTATCAACATTACCCTCTCGATCTAAAAACAAATCCCGATGAGCTTTGGCCGGCGCCATTTCACGATAATCAATCGCAATAGTCTCACCCGTTTCAGCAATGTGCACCAGCATAAAACCGCCACCACCAATATTACCGGCTACCGGTAATACCACTGCCAAAGCAAAGCCCGAAGCAATCGCAGCATCGACTGCATTGCCCCCATTTTGCAGAATCTCGCGACCTACCCGACTGGCCAAATACTGACGTGTTATCACCATGCCCTTTTCCGCCACTACTGGATGATGGGCACTTTTGTAGTTGATAATACTCGGAAGTTTTTTATTCGAAGCATACAGTGCTAGAGGTATCAAAAGAAAAATGGCAAAAAATAAATACTTTCTCATTACTTTATATACCCCATTTGTTCAAGCTTTAAAATTACTTTATGAGCCGCATTATCGGGTGTTGTTTCCATAGTTTTTATAATCAACTCTGGTTCTTTAGGCTCTTCATAAGGATCGCTAATTCCCGTAAATTCTTTGACTATACCCGCTCTAGCTTTGGCATATAATCCTTTCCGATCACGTCGTTCACACTCTGATAAAGGTGTTGAAACAAAAACTTCTATAAAACCTCCATGCTCTTTTATTAACTTCCTCACATTCTTTCTTGTCCTATCATAAGGAGCAATTGGGGCACAAATGGCGATACCACCATTTTTTGTAATTTCAGATGCAACAAAACCTATTCGCTCTATATTTAAATTCCGATGTTCTTTTGAAAAACCAAGCTCACTTGATAAGTTTTTTCTCACGATATCGCCATCTAATAATGTGACTGGTCGATCACCTATTTCCAATAACTTTACCAACAAAGCATTAGCTATGGTTGATTTTCCAGAACCTGAAAGGCCTGTAAAAAACACTGTAAAACCCTGCTTATTTCTTGCAGGCTTTGTTTTTCTGAGTTCCTGAATGACCTCTGGATAGGAAAACCATTCTGGAATTTCCAGCCCTTCTCGCAAGCGTCGTCTTAGCTCGGTACCAGAAATATTTAACACTGTCATATCTTCACTGATTTCATCATTAGGCAAATATTCAGCCTTTTCCTGTACGTAAGAAACCATTTGAAAAGGAACCATTTTAATACCTAATTCTTCTTCATACTTTTTAAAAAGCTCTTGAGCATCATAAGGGCCATAAAAACCATTACCAGAGCTATCTTTACCTGGCCCCGCATGATCTCGACCAATAATGATATGTGAACAACCATAATTTTTTCTGACAATGGCATGCAACAATGCTTCTTTTGGGCCAGCCATACGCATTGCCAAAGGCAAGAGGCTTAAATCCGTAGTTTGTTCTGGATAATACTTAAGGACATGTTCATAACATCTAACTCGAGAATAATGATCCAGATCACCAGATTTTGTCATGCCAGCCACAGGATGTATAAGTAGATTTGCCTCTAACTCGCGAGCAGCTCTAAAAGTTAACTCTTGGTGAGCACGATGCATTGGATTTCGAGTTTGAAAAGCTACAATTTTTCGCCAGCCAATCTTCTCAAATTTTTCTCTTAATTGCTGAGGAGTATAGCGAAGTACTTTATAATCATAGTGAGTTGGCAATTTTATACCTTGAAGCTCTCCACCCAAATAATAATCTCCGGCTTTATTAAATAAATAACTAACAGCTGGGTGCTTTTCATTATCAGTCCCAAATACTTTCAAGGCTTCATTCTTTTTATTCGGCTTCCATTTACTTTGCACTTCTAAAATTGCTAGCAACACTCCTTCAGGATCTCTTAATGCGATGGAATCTCCAATATTTATATGTTTTGCGAACTCACTCTCTACATCCAAAGTGATCGGTAAAGGCCAAAGAGTACCATCAAGCATTCTCATATTTTCAACTACTGATTCATAATCATCTTGATTTAAAAAACCATATAGTGGAGAAAAAGCTCCTGTTAACAGCAGTTCTATATCTAAAGCTTGTCTTTGGGTTAAATCCCAATCAGGTAATTTTTTTGACAGCTCTAACAAAGTGTCTTTATCTGACCAACTGATTAATTCCTTTAAAACACCACCATATGGTGGATTTAATCTATTCATTCTTTATTCATGAGAAATTACAATTGCCCTCTATCTTAACAGTATTTTAGAAAGCAACGGAATCTAAATTTGAAACTTAGTATTAGGGTTCAGTGGTTGTTTCACAAAGCCCTATCAAGCATAATACAGATTAGAAATATAAGGGTGCTTTGTCATTAGCATAGGCAATAAAACTCTTTTAAAAACAAATGATTACATCTAAATGAGCGAATACCTGTTACTCTTTATTGGCACTGTTCTGGTGAATAATTTTGTGTTGGTGAAGTTTTTGGGACTCTGTCCATTTATGGGCGTGTCTGGAAAACTGGAAACCGCCATTGGTATGTCTGTCGCCACCACCTTTGTGTTAACCCTAGCCTCAGCGCTGAGTTATATCGTCAATAGCTATATTCTAGTGCCACTTAATATGGAGTATCTGCAAACCCTGTCCTTTATTTTAGTAATTGCCGTTATGGTGCAACTAACCGAAATGGTGATCCACAAAACCAGCCCTATTCTCTACCGTTTACTTGGCATATTTTTACCTTTAATTACCACTAACTGCGCAGTGCTTGGTGTTGCTTTGCTTAACGTCAATGAGCAGCATAACTTTATCGAGTCTATTATTTATGGTTTCGGCGCTGCGGTAGGTTTTTCATTAGTATTGATTTTGTTTGCAGCTATGCGCGAACGCCTCGCTGCGGCAGAGGTGCCGCTTCCTTTTAAAGGTGCAGCCATTGCCATGATTACCGCAGGCCTCATGTCCCTCGCCTTTATGGGCTTTTCTGGCTTGGTCAAACTCTAGGTAAGTTATTGCTATGGACTTGATCACTGCGGTTATTATCCTTGCCACTTTAGGCATGATTTTTGGAGCCATTCTGGGTTTTGCTGCGGTTAAATTTAAAGTTAAAGGCGATCCGATTGTTGATCAAATCAATGAAGTTCTGCCACAAACCCAGTGTGGTCAGTGTGGCTATCCTGGCTGTAAACCCTATGCCGAGGCTATTGCTAATGGTGATGAAATCAATAAGTGCCCACCTGGCGGTGAGGCTGGCGTTAAAGCTTTAGCCGATCTCCTGGGGCGCGAAGTGGTTCCGCTGGACGAGGAAAGAGGCGAAACAAAACCACCAACAGTTGCCTATATTCGTGAGGATGAATGTATTGGCTGCACCAAGTGTATCCAGGCTTGTCCGGTGGATGCCATTTTGGGTGCTCCCAAGTTGATGCATACGGTAATTATTGATGAATGCACTGGCTGTGATTTATGCGTAGAACCTTGCCCGGTAGATTGCATCGATATGTTGGAAATCCCACAAACGATTTCCAGCTGGAAGTGGCAACAACCCAATATGAAGATTGATTTTAAGGAGGTGAGCTAATGGAACGCTCTAGTTTTACTTCCGAAATTCCTGTTTTTGAAATCCCGGGGGGTATTCATCCGAAAGAAAATAAAACCCTATCGAATCAGACACCAATTGCAGAGCTGCCTATTGCCAAAGAATTAATCATCAATTTAAAAGGTCAGGCTGGCAAACGATCTATGCCAATTGTTGAAGCGGGTGATTATGTTTTAAAAGGCCAGATTATTGCCAAAAGTGACGGTGTTTTTAGTAGCTACCAACATGCCCCAACGTCTGGCACTGTAAAGGCCATTGAAAAACGCCCCATTGCACATGCTTCGGGTTTACAAGATCTTTGCATTGTTATCGAATCTGATGGTCGCGATCAATGGTGTGACCGGAATCCCGTCAGTGATTACCATAACTTGAGTCGCGAACAAATTCTGGCACGAATTTTTGAAAGTGGCATTGTCGGTTTAGGTGGAGCATCCTTTCCTTCACATATCAAACTGCAACGGCAAGAAGGCGTTAATACCCTAATCATAAATGCTGCTGAGTGTGAGCCCTATATCAGTTGTGACGATAGACTGTTACAGGAAAATGCCAAAGAAGTTTTGCAAGGTGCACAGATTATTAGTCACTTGTACCATGATTTAAATATCATCGTTGGTATTGAAGATAACAAACCCTTAGCGATTGAAGCTTTGGATAAAGCCAGAAAAGAGCTTGCTTTTGAATCGCTAAAAATTGGGGTGATCCCAACTAAATACCCCAGCGGTGGTGAAAAACAATTAATCCAATTACTAACAAGTAAAGAAGTGCCTAAAGGCAAACTGCCGGCGGATTTGGGTTTAATCATGCATAATGTGGGTACCTGCTTTGCAATTTATGAGGCCATTCTTCATGGCAAGCCATTGGTTGAGCGAGTAGTGACCTTAACGGGCAATGCTTGTGCCAACAAAGGTAATTTCAAGGTTCCTTTTGGCACGCCTTTCAGCCATTTGCTTGATTTTTGCCAGGCTCAAGAGGCGACAAAAATCATTATGGGTGGTCCCATGATGGGCTTTGAGGTGAAGAACTTTAACGTAGGTATTGTCAAAGCCACCAACTGTATCATTATGGCTGGGGCTAATGAACTGGCCAATAATCAGACAGAGCTAGCCTGTATTCGCTGCGGTGCCTGCATGGAAGTCTGCCCTGCTTCCCTGTTACCGCAACAGCTTTATTGGTACGCCAAGTCCGATGAATTTGATAAAGCTGAAGAATATGACCTATTTGATTGTATCGAGTGTGGTGCTTGTGCTTACGTCTGTCCCAGCAATATCCCACTGGTGCAGTATTATCGTTATGCAAAATCGAACATTCGCAATAACCGAATAGAAAAGGTTAAATCGGACAAGGCGCGGCAACGCCATGAGGCAAGGCTTGAACGTCTGGAAAGAGTCAAAAGAGAAAAAGCTGAGAGACATCGTAAAGCGGCTGAAACAAGAAGAAAAGCTGCCGAGGCAGCAGGTCAAAACGATGCCAAAAAGGCAGCAGTAGCGGCGGCCCTGGCGCGAGTGCAGGCTAAAAAAACACAAACAAAAGAAGAAACCAATTCATCTGAGGAGCCGGAAGCGTGATTCTATCATCGCCATTTGATAAGGAACCCAACTCAGTAACAGAAATCATGTTATGGGTCATTGCTGCAACTTTGCCAGGCTTATTTGCGCTGGTATATTTCTTTGGTATTGGCATTATCATCAACATATTAATCGCCAGTATCACCGCAATCGTCACCGAAGCCTTGATCTTGAAACTGCGAAAAAGACCAGTAAAAGCCACCTTATTCGATGGTAGCGCACTGGTTACAGCCTGGTTGATTGGACTGGCCTTGCCTCCCCTACTACCCTGGTGGATGATAGTGGTAGGAACCGCCTTTGCCATCACCTTTGTCAAGCAGGTTTATGGCGGCTTAGGCAATAACCTTTTCAATCCAGCAATGGTTGCTTATGTATTACTACTGATTTCATTTCCGGTACAAATGACTTCATGGTTGCCGCCCTCGGAATTAGCACAAAACCCTGTTGGCATTACAGATACCCTTTCCTATATTTTTACCGGCAGTGGAACTAATGGGCAGGATATTATCAACGCTCGTCAAGGGATCGATGGTTTTACTATGGCCACACCTCTGGATCATGTAAGAACAGAATTAGCACAAGGTTATCGTATTACGGAAATTCAAAGCTCACCGATTATTTCAGGTTTATCCGGTATCGGCTGGCAATGGATTAACCTTGCGTTTTTATTGGGTGGTCTGATTCTTATCATTCGTAAAATAGCTGCCTGGCAAATCCCAGCAGGTGTATTGGCGGGGATCTTTTTGATGTCACTATTGCTGTATTTTACCGACAATGATCAATACCTGTCACCTCTGTTCCATTGGTTTGCCGGCGCCACTATGCTGGGAGCTTTTTTTATCGCTACTGATCCGGTAACTGCCTCCACTACCGCTAAAGGCCGTTGGCTGTTTGGCTTGGGGATTGGAATAATTACAGTATTAATTCGTACCTTTGGTGGCTATCCTGACGCCATCGCTTTCGCCGTATTATTAATGAATATGGCGGTTCCCATGATTGATTATTACACCAAGCCCAAAGCTTACGGTCATAAAACCAATAAAGGGGCAGCCGCCGATGTCTAGCTCATCTTTGTTCACTAAAATGATCAGCCGCAATGGTCTAATTTTGGCCCTTTTCGCCAGCGTTTGCGTTGGCCTGATTGCTGTTACTTATTATATTACTCGCGATACCATTGCTGGTGAAATGAAAGCAGCTCTTGCGCGAACTCTAAATCAATTGATTAATGCCAGCGAATACAATAATGATGTCTATCATGACTGTACCTTGATTAATAATACTGAACTGTTAGGTTCTAATGAAACATTGCAAGCTTATCGGATGCGGAAAGATGACGAACCTATAGCTGTAGTATTAGAATCAATAGCACCAAATGGCTATAGCGGTAAAATCAGGCTGGTAGTGGGGATCTATGCAAATGGAACTATCGCAGGCGTTCGAGTTACCGAACATAAGGAAACGCCGGGGCTTGGCGATAAAATTGAAGCCAATAAAAGTGACTGGATTTTGAACTTTGATGGAAAATCACTACAGAACCCTGCTATCAAAAAATGGCGCGTAAAAAAAGATGGCGGTGATTTTGATACTTTTACCGGCGCAACCATTACACCAAGAGCAGTCGTAGGGCAAGTGGCAAAAACTTTAGCGTTTTTTGATAATAATAAAGAACTTTTATTTAATGGCCCACAAAATTGTAACCAAGTGAGCAAACATGAAACATGAATAGCGAATCAAAAATTATCGTTAAAAATGGTCTTTGGGACAATAACCCTGCCCTAGTGCAATTATTAGGTTTATGCCCTTTATTGGCCGTTAGCAATACTTTTATCAATGGTTTGGGACTGGGTCTTGCCACCACTTGGGTATTAGCAGGTTCTAACGCTTCCGTATCTTTAGTGCGCAACTATATCCCTAAAGAAATCCGTATTCCTATTTTTGTCATGATGATAGCCAGTTTTGTAACCAACGTTGGCTTATTAATGAATGCTTATACTTACGACTTATTTCTAACACTCGGAATTTTTATTCCATTAATCGTAACTAATTGCGCCATTATTGGTCGTGCTGAAGCTTTTGCCTCAAAAAATAAATTCTGGCCATCACTACTCGATGGTATTGCACAAGGGTTGGGATTTACTCTGATACTATGTGCTCTTGGTGCCATTCGAGAATTAGTAGGACAAGGCACTCTGTTTTATGGTGCAGAGCAACTCTTTGGCGAATGGGCAAAAAGCCTCACCCTGTCTTTTTACCTGACTGACCATAAATTTTTATTCGCTATTTTACCGCCAGGGGCTTTTGTATTCTTAGGTTTATTGATTGCTATTAAAAATGTCATTGATAAACGCAATGAAGAAAAAGCCAAGGCAGTTAAAATGGCTCAATTGGGATTAAATAATGAGGCTTTAGCTCATGAATAAAACTAAACGACAGCAAATTTTTGAGCGCTTAAGAGCTGAAAATCCTAATCCTCAAACAGAACTGGAATACTCCTCAACCTTTGAATTACTAATCGCCGTAATCTTATCGGCTCAAGCCACTGATGTAGGCGTTAACAAAGCCACACGAAAGCTTTTCCCTGTAGCTAACACGCCAGAGGCCATCTATGCCCTAGGTGAAGACGGTTTAAAGGAATATATCAAAACCATTGGCTTATTTAACAGTAAAGCCAAAAATGTTATTTCCTGCTGTAAGGATTTAATCGAGAAACACGATTCGATTGTACCTGATAATCGCAAAGATTTGGAAGCGCTGGCCGGAGTAGGAAGAAAAACCGCCAACGTAGTGTTAAATACTGCTTTTAGACAAATCGCCATGGCTGTCGACACTCACATATTCCGAGTATCTAATCGAACAAAAATAGCCCCTGGCAAAAACGTCCGCCAAGTTGAAGATGCCCTACTCAAGTTTGTACCCAAAGAATTTTTACTCAACGCCCATCATTGGCTTATCCTTCATGGCCGCTATACCTGTATAGCAAGAAAGCCACGATGTAGTTCTTGCATTATTGAAGATCTATGTGAATTTAAAGAAAAAACTTCTGATTAACCCAAAGTTTACTTAAAAAAACCATTTATAAAAACCCGGGGATACTAAAACTAAACTTCTATTTCATTTCCGCGAACGATCACTAAGGATGTTAGGAGCTAGAATAATACAAGGAACAATTATCGGGCGACCAAAGGAAGCGCCTATGGTGAATCCATATCAAACTAGAAGTAAAGGATATTTTAGATCCTCACTTTTTTAAAAGAAATTTCCTTTGGTCGTGAGTGAATTATTGCAGGCTACATTCTTGATATTCAAGTCTGACCAAAGTCAGCTCAAAATACTGTACATCCTGTCAAATCACCATAAGCAGGCCAGAGAATAATTATGGAAAAGAAAAAGGCCGCATTACCGCGGCCCTTTAAAACTGGTAGTCGCGAGTGAATTCGAATCACCGACCCCCACCATGTCAAGGTGGTGCTCTAACCAACTGAGCTACGCGACTATTTTATGGAACAGGATTCTACCATAGATTAATCATCTGACAATATGATTATTGGCCTTTTCTTACCTGATCAAACGACACAATATTTTCTTGTTGCTTTTTTGACCAAACCAAATCACAAATGCCATCACTAGGATTAAAACCTGTTGGAGCATTAAGCAAAATATTGCGAATCGTTTGATGCTCGAAATCATGGCACGCTTTATCTAGATGAAAGAGTACCTTTTCCATTTCTGCCCATTCTAAATAAATCTCATCAGCAGTCATAATTCTTGGGTGTTGAGTCCCAGCAACATTATCGCCAATTAAAAGTTCCTCATAAAGTTTTTCACCAGGTCGAAGACCCATGTATTGAATTTCTATATCACCACTTTGGTTTTCTTCTGACTTTACTTCCAACCCCATTAAAGAAATAATTTTCTTAGCAAGATCAGCAATTTTAACAGGCTCCCCCATATCCAAAACGAAAACATCACCACCCTTGCCCATAGCACCTGCCTGAATCACCAACTGAGCAGCCTCAGGAATAGTCATGAAATAACGAATTATATCTGGATGAGTAACAGTAACTGGTCCCCCTTGCTTAATTTGCTTTTTAAATAATGGAACCACCGAACCAGAGGATCCTAATACATTACCAAACCGTACCATACAAAAGCGTGTTTGAGTGTCAGTTTTTGCTAAAGCTTGTAAGACAAGCTCAGCCATTCTTTTAGTTGCACCCATCACATTAGTTGGACGAACAGCTTTATCTGTAGATACTAAAACAAATGTCTGAACTCCAGCACTAATAGCAGCTTTTGCTGTACTTAAAGTACCAAAAACGTTATTTCTGACTCCTTCCACAACATTATATTCAACCATTGGAACATGCTTATAAGCTGCAGCATGGTATAGGGTATCAACTCTATATGCAGACAGAATATTTTTAAGTCTATTCTCATTTTGTATCGTACCTAGAAAAGGTAATAAACTTACTTCAAACCCTTCCACTGTGCATAATTCTTTTAACTCTTTCTCAATAGAATAAAGAGCATATTCAGTGACTTCCAACAACAATAACTGTTGAGGTTTCAATCGAATAATTTGGCGGCATAATTCTGAACCAATTGAACCTCCCGCACCCGTAACCATGACCGTCTTATTAAACACATTTTTTTGAAGCAATTCTAGGCTTGGAGGAACGCTATCACGTCCTAATAAATCATCAATTTCAACATCCTGAAATTCATCGATTTTCATTTTTCCATCAACGATATCTGAAACGCCCGGGATGGTTTGTATAGATATGCCAATAGGTTCAATTTTTGAAATAATTTTTTTCCTCTGACTCTTACTTAAACTTGGTAGAGCTAGCAAGATCTTTTTAGGCTGAAAACATTGGCCCAAACCTTGAAGTTCTTTTGCTGAATAAACTTTGATACCTTGGACAAAAGAATTGTGTAATGACCTGTTATCATCAACAAAAGCTACAGGATAATATTCGTTACCATTAATGAGTGATAAAGCTAATTGCTGCCCTGCTGCTCCAGCTCCATAAATAATAACTTTCTTTTTCTCATCGTTATAAATCGTTCTATACAGTTCATTTACCAAAACTCTGGAACCACTTATTAGAGTGCAAAGCAATAATGCATATATTATTGCCGCATAAAAATCAAAGGCACTTCCATTATTTGAAATATTTTTAATCAATAACACACTAAGGGCAGACACTATACAGACAAAGAAAACCAAGAGAAATGATCGAAAGGTTATATATCGAACTAAAATTTTATACATCCCAATTAAAAATAATAGCCCCATGCCAAGTATGTAGCATGTTAAAGCAAGAAAAAGCAGAGACCCATCAAAACCAATAATAAAACTTTTTTCTGATATAGCAATTGCTAAATAAAATGCCAATAAAATCGATATAGAATCTAAAGTCAAGAAAAAAACCTTCTTAACTTTCCGATCCAGTTGAAAGAAAAATACCATTTCACTTTTGTCCATATTATTACCCAACCTCCATCTCTGAAAAAATAACTTTCACAACATTTTTTGCAGCTTCTGTTTCATAATAAACAGGGGCACCTATATCATTTTTACTTTTATATAAATTTAATAACGCTTGTTCAATATCATCAATATTTTTTAGCCCTAAAGAAAATCCCATATCCGCATAAGGCATAGTTGGTGTTAATATTGATAAATCCACAGTTACTAGTTTCGCGCCCATTATAGCGCCTTGGAAACCCAAGGTAGAAGACGGAGTTAGAACCACGTGTACTTTCTTAAAAAGCTCTACCAAATCATCACCTTGATTGCTGTAGCCTACAAATTCCGGATAGTTTCTTTTTACTTCACTAGGATGATTTCTTGCAATTAATTGCCAATCTTCATACTTTTCAAACACATTTAAAACTTCCTTTTCTATATTCAAAGGAAGTTCTGGATCACCATACTCACCGGTTTCTGGCAAATAGGTTGGTTCTGGTTGAGAAGCCCATAATACTGTAAAAGGCATATTTTGACGATTTTTATTTATATTTAACTTATTATCTTCGTAATGCTGTGCTAAAGAGTCGAATGATGGATTTCCTGTCACAACAATAGAGTCCTTATTTCTACCTAAAGAAATTAAATATTCTTTCACACTTTCAGATAAAACTAAGATTTTGTCAGAAAATTTATTATCTGCAAACCATGATGAACATCTAATTCCAAACATATCTATAAGTGATATAGATCTAATACCAAGTGTTTTTGCTGCAATTACAGCTGACCTCTCAGTTCTTGGAGAGTTGGTGGTAACTAATATATCTGGTTTTTCACTTTGTAAAATATTAAACATAGCACTATCAGGCTCGAATATATAACGTCCGCCTTCTGCATACATTTTCTCTGCTTCTTCTAAACCATATTTTTCAATTAATTCGCAAAAATTAACACCTAAATAAGATATCGTTTCTTTTTCATCAATAACCTTATCTAGGCTAGCCATTAACTGACGACCATACTTTTGAACATCTTTATGATTAAAAAAATACTTACTATAACCAAATAATGTTATATCTAAATCTTCTAACTCTTTAGCAGCTGTATTTAAAGCCATTACGTAAACATCAACTTCAGAGCTAAAAGTTAATATTTCTATGACGGGCCTAAGCATTCTTGCATGCCCACCACCATAAGTTACAAACAATACTTTTTTCTTCATTTGATGACTCTTATTCTTAGTTAAACTATTTTTGCTTCACTAATAAAATTACGCTTTGCCTTTTGAGGTCTGCTATGAGCCATAAAAAAATAAGGTGTTCTTACACAAGCGCCTACAACAATTAGCCAAAACAACAAAACAAAAACCTCTTCATGATCCAGGTAAAACTCTGTCAACTGGCAAATAAATATCAATAAAAAAAATGAAAATATTATCCTCTTTTTTTTGTAGTTATATATTCGTACTACTGCAGTAATAAAAAACAAAATAAAAGCAAAAGTTCCTACAATACCAGTCTCAATAATTAACCACATATAAATTGAATGAAGCCCATAACTACTTCCAATATCTCTTCCAGAAAATTGTAAATCATTAAAAAGTTGAAAATTCCCAGTCCCAATACCAAAGTATGGCGACTCTAACCACATTTGAAATGCATGAATCCATATTTCTAATCTCTTATTAAGTATAAGGTCTACTGGTATATCAGGATAACCTGCGTATAATTCCCAGTAAGATATAAGTATAATTACTCCTGCAACAGCTAGCACCATATAAAAATGGTTTAATCGTTTTATAATCAAATATAGTAAAGGTATTCCTAAAGCCATGGATGACGTGCTTAACAATACTGATATAGAAAAAATAATGAGTGTTATCATTCTCGTATAACTATAGCCTGTCAGCTCTACTTTTCTTAGTGTGAAAACCAGACAAAAAGCAGAAATAACTCCATAAACATTTGGGCTTGGATAAAACGAATCTACTTTAAAAGAGTAAAAGTAATCTCTTATCGGAGAAACTATTCCAATTTTATATAACATAAAATCAAATATGCCAACTAAAGAAACGAATAGATTCCATTTGATTATTTGCTCAAAACAGTTTGCAATATAATGCTTGTTTTTCAATTGCTGGTCCAGAATATAAGATAACAACCCAAACTGCAATATGAACAAAAATAAATATTGAAATGTATTGCCTGAGAAATTAACTTTTATTGCAGTAACCAACATCATGAATACAAAAAAAAGATAAAATGCTTCAAATGCAAAGAGTTTTAACTTTCTCTTAATAAGCCACGAATATAAACCCAAAATGCCAAAGACAATTATAGCTAATTTGTCAAAACTTGTATGAACTAGATCTGATAAAATTAACGATATAAAAAAAAGGTGTACCATTTATCACCTAAACTTTCACCAAATATAACTTTCTTATGTTATAGAATACAGTCAGCAATAACATATAAATTCCAAATGTTGAATATAAAATAGCGTAGTACTCTAGTATACTCTTATATACAATTGCATCTTTCACAATCACTAAATAAATCAAAGCAATTAATGAGGATATATTTACAATCGCTATTAATTTTTTCCTAACAAAAACCATAGAGATTATATATGCCATAGCAGAACAAAAAATATAAGCTAAAGACAGCTGTATTACTTTTAACTGATTATCGTTTATTTCAACCATCGATAAATAATTTTGATTGATATATAGTAAGAACATTTCTAGCGACACACTAACTAACGAAATAAGTAATAAAGTTAAAATTAACTTCTTGATTTCCCTCCTTGTTATATTATCATTTTTTAGAATTAAAGCTGTAACAGGTATGATTAGCAAAGCCATTATAAGGTCATTTACCTTAAAACTCAGAGTCGCAACTACATACATACCTTCACCAAATTGTGTAAGTTCTGATCTAAAAACAAAAGGAATCAAAATTAAAAAACCAATTCCCAACCCTGCAAGTAGTAACTCCCTGTAAAAGCTGTTATTTTTAATCCATTTAAAACTAGCTTTATTAAAGTTAATATTCTTTTTACTGATAAAAAACGCCGAAAGATAACGTACTAATGCAGCTATAATTATACAAACAGCAGCATATTTAATATCAAACCCTTTAATGAATGCTATAGACAATGTGATCATTAGGACCAAGGTAAATAAAATATTCATAACTGGCTGTAAATAAATTTTATCTTTATATAAAAATACGGCATTAGCAGATACTACTGGAAGACCTAATAAGATTGCGAATAATGAAACTTTATAAGCACTTAATAAAGTTTCATTATTACTCAAGTCATTATAAAAGATATTACCTAAAGGCTGTCCAAACAATATTTCAATTAAACAGATTATTATTCCAATAAACACGTAAAACGCCGTAGCACTCCAATAATAACTATCAATTAAAGATTCGTTCTTTTCAGAATATTTACTAACCAAATATAAACTGGCTCCGCCACCAGCTATAAAAGCCATTAGCACATCTGAAAAAGCTAATAAGAAAAACGTATCATCAGCTAATACCGTGGCTCCAACAAGCAATAAAACAAAAAAGTCTCGTGCAAAACCAATTGCACGAGAACTTATTAATGTTAGCTGGTATATTCCAAGTTGGAACTTGCTAAAACTCAAAAATATTTCTCAACCAAAGTTCAATTGAAATTAAAGCTCTAATCTCTCTAGTATAATTTTCTTCACCTGCTATATGCTTATTTAACATACTATCTATAAGATCCAGATTAAAAATTTCACCTATTTTAGAATTTTCAGATAATAGTATATCGAAGCAATATTTACTTAATTCTGTTTTAAACCACTCCCCAATTGGTACAGTAAACATCTGCTTTTTTCTGTAAGCCAAATTCTCACCTATTAGCGGCGTTACTGCTTGTTTAAATAAGTGCTTTTTATCTTGCTGATAAAGTTTATAGCTACCAGGAGTTTGAAATGCAAACTCCATCATTCGATAATCTAAAAATGGAGCTCTGGTTTCTAAAGACTCTGACATTGCCATTCTATCAGGCTTTACTAAATTATTTCCTGATAGCAAATACCTCATGTCTAAATATAATCCTTTATTTATTGCATCAAAATGTGACACTCTATCAAGAGCAGACTTTAATTCAGATTCAACTAAATTCTCTTGAATATTATTTTTATGCTCATTTTTCCATAATTCATTACATAGATCTTTTGTAAACATGGAAATGGAAGGTAAATAGCCACTCAAGAATTCTTCTGAATTTAAATCTTCTATATCTTTACGAGAAAGGAAAGGTATATACTTTTCATAACCGGCAAAAAGTTCATCTGCGCCATCACCAGTTAATACCATCTTTACATCTCTGGCAGCCAAACTTGAAACTTTACGCATTGGCATAAAAGATACATCTCCATGTGGTTGATCACAAAAGTAAATAAAATCAGCCCAATCAGAAACGATGTCATAACCAACTATTTCACAATGGTGTTCTGTATTAAATCTAGTTGCAGCTTCTTGTGCGTGAGCACTTTCATCAAACCTCGGATCTGGAAAACCTATAGTGTATGTTTTTACGGCTTGATTGACATGCTGCGACATTAAACCTACTACTGAACTTGAATCAACACCACCAGATAAAAAGGCTCCGAATGGTACATCTGATACCAGCCTTAGTTTCACTGAATCATCTAATAACCCTAAAAATTTTTCTTTCCATTCACCTTTAGAAATATCATGATTGATTTTTTGACTTGATAAGTCCCACCACTCTATTTGAGTAACATCCTCATCAGTAATAATCATATAATGACCGGGCATTACATGATATACATTACTATAAGCTGTATGAGGCGCAGGAATGTAATTTAATCTTAAAAACGCATTTAGGGCTGAGTAGTTAATTTTCTTTTTAATATATGGTTGAAAAGCTTTTATTTCAGAGGCAAAGTAAAAAGCATCTTCAGAGTGATAATAATACAAAGGTTTCTCACCAATACGATCTCTAGCTAATATTAATTTATTAGAATCTACCTCATATATAGCAATAGCAAACATACCATTCAACATATGCAAACATTCAATGCCATATTTAAGGTATAAGTGTAAAATAACCTCCGTATCAGAATTTGTTGAAAACTCTACACCAGATTCAACTAATTCTTGTTTAAGTTTTTTATAATTAAAAATCTCACCGTTTTGAACAACTACAACCCTTTTATCTTGTGAATAAAAAGGTTGCCCTCCCCCTTCTGGATCAATAATAGCTAGTCGAACATTACCTATTCCCGCATGCTTTCCATAATAAAAACCTACTCCGTCAGGCCCTCTATGAGTTAACGAACTAGCCATTGCAGGTAGAACTCCCTCAGAAAGCATTTTGCCCGATTGTTCAAAAAAACCGTAAATTCCGCACATTAAAAACTACTCTTTCCAAAAATAACAATATAAAAGGTTTTAAAGATTATCTTTAAATCCAGTAAAAAATTTTGTGTCTCAATATATTTAATGTCTAAGTTTAACCTCTCCTCCAAAGAACAGTCCGATCTGCCTGACACTTGAGCAAGTCCAGTAATCCCAGGTGGTAATTTATTTCTTAAATTCCAGTTTTCTTCTGAGAATAAATCTTTTTGAGCAACTACATTTGGTCGAGGCCCCACTATACTCATATCCCCTTTTAAAACATTAATAAGCTGTGGTAGCTCATCAAGTGAAGCCTTTCGTAGAATTCGGCCTAACTTAGTAATCCTCGCGTCATTACGAGAAGTTTGATGTGAACCAATTTTAGAAGCATTTTTTACCATGGTTCTAAATTTATTCATCTTGAATAACCTTCCATCCTTTCCTACTCGTTCTTGACGGAAGAAAACAGGCAGCCCATCATCGAATAAGATCAAGATCAATATTATTAATAAAACTGGTGACAATACGATTAATGTAATCAAAGATACAACAATATCAAATATACGTTTACTTAGCGGCATTCTTGATAATACTTTCAATACTGTTTTTGAAACACTCTAAATTTTCTTTTAAATTAATAGTCTTTGATTTAGCAAAAGTTTTTCTTATTAAAGCAATCTCTTGAGCAGCATTAGCTGATGAACACTCATCCTTAAAACTCCTTGATAAAATTGCTCTTGTTGCACCAAGCCTATAATGTTCTCTAATAATAACTTCCGCAGGTAAAGTACCAGTCCCAACTCTAGCAATTCCACCAATACCAAACATAACTTGCTTTTGCTTCAGCAGCTGTGTCGCATACTCAAATTCTGGTAACAACATCACCTGAAACATAAACTTCAAATTTAGTGCTAAATGCATATCATTTAAGCCAAAGTGATAACCACTAACATCTTTTATCTGAGCTAATCGTTCTATGTCTGATAATGCTTCCGGAGTCTCAATTAAGGGGTAAAGTTCGCACCGTCCTTTGATCATATCTTGTACTGCTTGAACTTGATCAGCACAGGTAAACATTGGCAACATAATAACATCAGCGCCACGCTCTATTGCTTCATCAACCTCATCAGCTGTAGTTCTCACATCAAAAGGGTTAATCCTGACTAATAATTTACTGCGTTCTATTGCTTCTCGTAGGTTAGAGACATCAGATATTGTATGTTTACTGATAACAGTATTTAAATGACCTTGTCGTTCTATTTTCCCATTAATTTCTAAATCAACAAACAACAAATCAACACCAGCAGCATCCCATATTTTTGCTTCAGCTACATCATTGGTAATAAGCATCAATTCGTACATGAAGAAATCTCAAAGTTTAATCGTCAACTAGAAATGTTGAAAAATCATCTGCTATTTTTAAGTTATTTTGCTTACAGAAAGCTTCTCCATCTTTCCATTCGCTGTAACCCTGTATAAATATAAAATCAAGACCAAACTCATCTGATAATTTATAGTCTAGCCATGCATCACCAAAAAACAAACCTTTCCCATTCAACTTTGAAGAGTCTTTTAAACGCTGCATATTGTCTCTTTTAGAAACAGGATTACCTAATATTAACTCAAAATACTTGTCTATATTTTTATGCTTGAAAATTGCTTTCACTTCATCTTCTTTGCCACCTGTCACAACAAAGCAAGGTTTGTTTATTTCCTTAATAAAGGCTTCAAAACCATCAACAATATCAGCTTCAAACAATTCTCTTTCACAGTAACTGGCGAAATCTAATAAAGCCTGTTCTATTTTTTCTGACTTTGTTTCATCATCTGTTGACCTGATTGTGGTATAAAAATGAGCAAACTTTTTATGACGTGTTATACCGCCATTTGCCATATGATAATTGACCAGCTTTTCAATAAGTTCAGGCTCTTCTGCTCTCAAAGCATATTTAAAAGCATTAGTTTTGATACGATTAGAATCTAAAATGACGCCATCGCAATCAAACACATAAAAGTCATAAGTTAATATTTTATTCATTTAATAAGTTTATGATTTTTTCCAGGTCCTCAGGAACATCTACAGCCGCCGAGCCTGAATCAAGCTCTAACATTTTCACACTAGAGCCTTGCTCTAAGAACCTTAATATTTCTATATCCTCAATTTTTTCTAACTCTGTTTTAGCAGTCACATCAGTAAAACGCTCTAAAGCAGTCATCGGAAAAACGTAGATACATACTTGCTTCCAAGCTTTTATATACTCAAATTTTTTGCTGGTCGGAATAGCAGCCCGGCTCATATAAAGAAGCTTCCCTTCAGGCCCTACAACCACTTTCGGCACAGTGCTACTACGAAACTCTTCTTCATCGTTGATCCTGGCCATACCATTCAATATCTCATTTGGCGACTTATACATCTCTTCAATGAAAAGATTGATATCATCAGGATTTATTAAAGGCTCATCACCCTGCACATTAATAACATGAGTTAAGCCTAGTTTTTTGGCTGCTTCATAGACTCGATCGGTACCCGTCATACAACTTTCACTTGTCATAATGACATTGCCGTTAAATGACCTTACCTGTTGTGAGATTTTGTCATCATCAGTTGCTACATATACCTTATCAATCCCCACAGCCTCAACACACCTTTCCCATACACGTTGAATAAGGCTTTTCCCCTTGATCACCACTAAAGGCTTCCCTGGAAACCTTGAGGAAGCAAACCTAGCAGGGATGATCACGGCCCACTTTATATCAGTAAGGTGCATAAACCGAACCTTGCGCTAATGGATAGTTTGACGGCGTTAGACATGTCACATTCAATCCAAAACCCGACTGCTTAATAATATCTAATACCTTGATCATTTCATCTTGTCTTGGGTCATCCCCTGAATAACCATCGAAACCAACTAACCAAATATTTTTAGCTTTACCAATTTGCGCTAGAGCAAATGCATATGCGATAGAAAGCTTAGCTGGTACAACACACGAGCTGCTATCGGCTGAAAACTTATCTTCATCAATACCCATTCCATAATCGCGGATATCAATATCTTTAAGACTGGATAGCATATCTGGTTGGAATGAACCTAGTGGAGTAAATAGTGGTTTATTTAATTTTCTATATTCATTGATTTCTAAAGACATTCTCATAGGATCAACTGATACATAAGAATCAATTAAATCATTGTCAATTTCATGATGTACATTCAAGGATAAAGTTAAAACCCCTTTTCTTTTAATGAAATCTTCAATAGCATCTTTATGTTCTACTAAACTTTTGCCAGCACCTAGTAGCAAAACATCCTTACCTTCACACCAGTTATTTGCATCCCAAGTTCCTTCTGGCGATATATCACCAAGACCGCTAACTCCTCTTGCTAGTAATTTTGAATCAAATGATGCTGTCGGGAATGGAGCAATAAACTGTAACGCTTGAATAACCTGTTCACTGGTATATCGACCATCCGACAATAGATTTTGTACGTAAGTAGGGTGAATATCTTTATCTGCAGCATAGTGATATAAAAAGCTAGCTCCCCAACCATGTTCTTTCTGAAGTGGCATAAAGTCATCCATAACCACTTTCCATAACGCCTCTGAACGGTATTTTTCATTTAATTTTTGTAATTCTAAAGTTAAAAGTTCAGTTGCGGTATTGCCTGCACCTCTCCCCATGCCAGTAATGGTAGAGTCAAGCCACTCAATGCCCAATTCATAAGAAGCCATTGAATTTTGTAATGCTTGTCCTTTGTTATTATGCGTATGAATACCCATATCGCCATCCCACTCAAGCTTTATTGCATCATAAATTCGCTTAACTTCTGCAGTATCCATATTTCCTAATGAGTCAGCAAAATAAAGAACATCAACACTATTCCAGCCTTTGATCGCTTTTGCTTTTTCCCGCAGTTGCTCCTCTGAACGCCCACCTGACTGCATTAAATTAAAACCAACGATATAACCTAACTTTTTTAAATTTTTGGCTAAAGTCTCACACTTATCAACCTCAGTAAAATGCGCAGCAACTCTAACTAAGGATACTTTAGACTCAGCAGCTTCACTAAAAAGCAACTTAATACCGTCTTCAATAGTTCCATCAAATGAAAGTAATGTCTTTGCATCAACCATAACACCTATTTGTAAGTTTTCAGGTATATCTAAAGAGTTAATATAAGAATCTACGGTATAAGCATGAGCTCCTAAAAACTGCATTTTTGGGAAATTACGAAGACCAAGCTCAACAACATCTACTTTAGCTGCACTCATCGCAACTAAATACCTTTCCACCATTTTTTTTGAAAAATTCCATAAGGTGTAATAACCACCGTCCCTTAAGGTACAGTCTAACAACTTCATAAGTTTCTCTCTATTTTTGTGCTATTTAATGAGTGAATAATTCATTTATTTTTAAAGAAAGCTCTAGTGATTAAATAAATCATTCCGAACATTGCACCTAGTATAAAAAATATGGCAATGATAATTACTCTTTTAGGGCTATCTTTTTCTTCAGGAACTTGGGCTTCACTAACCACTTTAAATACGTATTCATCAGTAACTTCTGCTAACATTGCATTTTTATATTGCTCTTGAATTAGCTCAGAAAAAGCGGCCCTGATTTCTGCAATGGATGTTTCTCCAATTTTTTCTTCTAAATATTGAATACGGCCATATGTTTCCTCTAGAGCCTTAGCTTTCATATAAGTATTGACATCAGCGACCAATAACTCTAGCCATTCTTTAGCTATATAGGGAGAGTAGTGTGTAAAACTGATTTCTACCAAACCAGAGTCGCCTGTGGGCTTTATAGTTAGTTTATCATCATATTCTTCAAATAATTCCCAACTCGTTGGTTCAATTGTTTTACCTTTCGGAGGCTCTCTCACCCAAATTTTATTAACATTATCATAAAGATTTTCATCAATTAACAAATTGTTTGATTCTCTATCCCAACCATCTGCCGCAAATAAAGGAACCTGAATATTATTATTCTTAATAAACCTATCAGCATAACTCCAGGTTTTTATGATATCTAAAGCTATCCTTGAATCACTCGCACCATCAGTTCCAATATTTACTCCTGCTAATGATGCTAAGCCACCAAACTTAGATGCCAGTGAACTCAATCCTAAGTTATTCTCAGTCTCAACAGGCTGGACAATAACTGTAGCTTTATATTTGTTTGGTAAATATAAAGCTACGCCAACACCTATCAATAAAAAAACAAAGCATACACAAATTAAAAGCCATTTACCCTTCCAAAGAATATTAAGTAGCGCAAGGATATCTATTTGCTCCGAATCTGAGTCCTTATAATAAAGAGAATCTATAACTTGTTCTTGTGTATGGTCTTTTTCTTGCATTACTATAATTCCATCGTCCAAGACACAGATATACTGTTCTTGCTGCTAAAGTGATTAAAAGGATTTATAGCTTTATCCTTAGCTTCTATTTCGACACTAAACATTCCATACTGTGTCAATTTTTGATATTTAAACTCTACCTGATTAAATTTCACTGCTTCTATTGAAAGGCTGTGGTTTCCTTCTGTGTTATCACTATTCATATCAACTATCGATAGCCTAAATACATACCTATTACCACCTTTATGGTTAAGTAATAACCCCAACGATAATGATTGAGTATCATTATCATAAGTTGAACCAATTGAATAACCTTCTGTTCTATATCCTGTTTGGTAAATACCATTATTATATGTAATATTAGGTGCATATTCATTTTCTGTATCAGCATATTCCAAATACGAAGTCACAAAAAAATCACCAACAACAAAGCCATTTTTATAACCAAACTGATATATTTTTCTTGATGGCAAATACCCAGCTTCATCCTCACCTATCAACTGTCCATATATCGAACCATTATATTTTTTTGTAGGAATCCGCCAACTAAAGTCTATACCAGCCAATTGATTTCCAGGTTCATTACTTCGATCACCTGAACAACCTCCTGCTAATTCATCACAATTATCTCTTCCTATAAATAGATTCCATAAGTTCGATAAAGATTGAGGCCTACCTTCTCCACCCCATTGAGCCACTCTCCTTAAACCTACTTCCAATGTATCATAAGGTTTAAAGTTAACACTCATGCCTAACAGTTTTGCATGAGGAATATAACGGTCACTTTCTAATTGTCCTGCAAAAGCATTAAAGGTCCAAGGACCGATCCAAGATAACCACTTACTTTCAAAAGGATCTGAGTAATTCCTTTGAACTGAAATCCCTGGTACTGGTCGTGCATTATTCGATAAAATCAAAGAGGTGTCCCAACCAGGACCCCACCAGCGCTCAATAGCTCCTGCTGAAAAAACCCAATTACCCCAAATACCAGCAATATATGAGTTATCTAAACGATTCTCCTCATTATCAATAGGATCATAAACACGAGCAGCCTCTATATTCCAAGCAAAATGCTTACTCATCCCTGTAGTTCTTGAAGTGACCTCTGATTTTTCTCTTCTATCATCTCCAAAATGGCGTAATACTTTTCCTTGATTAGCAACTTTCAAATTTAAGTAGTTATGTATTTTTAATTTAGTTTCAAACTTCCCTTTTCTTTTAACTCGCTTAAATACCTTTAATTCTTTATCAGATAATTGACCAACGTCTACTCCCTCTAAATCTTTTATGATTGAAGCCCACATTAAAGGCCATGTAGTCACTGGAACTTTAATCACTCCAATATCAGCCAAATACTCAATATCAGCTCGAAGCCAAGCATCACGAGTATCGATCCATGGCTCAGCATTGGCTAAGTTAGAGACAAGGATAATTAATATGAAAAATAATTTTTTCATTAAAAACTTTTAACCGCCGCAGCACCTAAGGCTAATTGATAAACGATTGAGCTGACCTTAGACCATAACTCCAGTTGATCTACACGAGAGGCGTCTAATGGAACAACAATTGTATCTCCCGCTTCAATTTCTTCTTCTCTATGACTTAACCAACCACTTTGATTAGGCAAAATAACAGAACCGTCAGCTTTAACAATATAGATTGCATCACTATTCGCTGTTTCTTTTTCACCACCACTACGTTCAATATAGTCATCAAAATCCAATCCTGTATCGAATAAGTGGGATGTAGGCACTTGGACCTCACCTACCACAGTAACTTCTTGGCGACGAGCAGGAATATATAAATCATCACCATCTTTTAATACAACATCTTCAACTGTCCCATTAATAATACCAGCAAGATCAATAACCAAACGACCTGTAGCTTCAGTGGTATCCAATACTTCTAATAAAGACTTAGCCGATTCAACATCAGCTGATTTACCAATATTCTTGTTTTCTAATTCTGCAGATGCTACATCTTGTCTTAATCGTTGTTGTAATTTACGTAATTGTTTTTGTTCGTGTTCGCGAAGTTCTTTTCTTGAAAAAACAGCGGCTCTAACAGAGCCAAAACTATTAACTCCACCAACTCGCTTCATTAACTGCGATAGTGTTTCACCTCTTTGAATGCGATAAGTACCAGGAAATTTTATCTCGCCACTTACCTCAACATTTGCAAAATCTCTATATTCAGGTGTGACCTTAATATTCAGCTGATCATGAGGTTTTAACTGAAAACTCACATTGCCTAAAAACTCTTGTTGTAAATCAATAGTTGTATGGCTTACTTTTGCCTCTAAAGGATCATTTAAATCATAGCGGGTCACTTCAGCCTCAATAGCATAAGCCGACTCGACCAAACCACCAGCAGCATAAATCAAATCTACTGCAGCCATATTTTCAGTCAATGGATACTCGCCTGGGAATTTAACAGCGCCATTTATTGAAATTATCTGGGCTGGCGAATTTAAATTTGCTTGAGCCTGTAATTGAGTAATAATTTGGGCTACTAACTCATTTCGTATTTCAATGGCAATTTCTTGTTTGTTTATATTTGCAGCTTTAGCATTTTGGGAAATATTTTTAGCCTGATTTAATTCTTTTTCCTCTAACTTTATCTGTTTTATTTTTTCTTCTGTAGCTAGCTCATCAATCGCATTATTAAGAATAATAATTTTATCTCGTGACTCCAAATGCAAATTAAAGCTTGAATTTTTATCCTTAAATATTTCTCTTAAGTTTACCTTTAATGGTTTTAACGATTTTAAAGGTTTGGTTTCACGTACTAACAAAGCAAAATCTAAATTCGCATTAGCCCTAAGTATATTAGGGTTTTTAATAATATCGGAAACTCTAAGTCCAGGGTACCAACTATAAGAGCCCGGGCGATATAGATGGCCTTCCACAGTTACAATATTTTCCTGCTTTTCTAATACGGGAAAAATCTGTAATAAATCACCATTGTGCAGTCGACTATTTCTCCCTGAAGAAACTTTAAGATCTACATCCACAACAGTCATAACACCTTTAGTATCTATCCGCTGTACACGACTAGCGTCTGCTGCAGCGTTTGGCAAAAAGCCACCAGCTAAATTAACTAAATCGGCTAATGATTTTTCATTTTTCAACTCATAAATTGCTGGACGAACCACTTCTCCTGCAATAGATGCGGTCTTCTTGACTGATGGAATAAAAACGACATCGCCTGCCTGCAAGCGGCGATCTTTACGAGTATCTCCCTTTAACAGTAAATCATATAAGTCTAGGGTACTTATTAAGCGACCATTTCGTTTTAGTTGAATATTACGCAAAGAACCGATTTCTTTAATACCACCACTGACATAAAGCGCGTTTAAAATAGTAGAAAGTGATGATACTGTATAAGCGCCTGGGCGATAAGCTTCTCCTACAATAAAAACCTGAATAGAGCGCAACTCACCCATGGAAATATTAGCTTGTACGCCAATAATTTGTTCTTGAATTTGTTCATTTAGTCTTGCTTTAAGTTCATCATAAGATAGCCCTGAAACATAAATTGGCCCTAATTCTGGAAACTGCAGAGCGCCATCACGTCCAACTTGCAATTCATAGCTTTGATTTTCTTTACCGTATAACTGAACTCGAACCAGATCGCCAGGGCCAACGATATAATTGGCAGGAACTGGAATATTGCCAACTGGAGTATAGGTAGTCGGCTCGCCAGCAAACAAACTATAGCCAAATTTTTTAAGTGGTTGATCGACTTTTGCAATTTTCTCACTGGTTTTTTGATGTTTGTTTTTTTCTAATCCAAGTTTGTTTTCATCCTTAAACTCACGTGGTAAAACTGCGGGGGTTTGAATATTAATTTGATTGGTAGAGTTTGCTACTTGGTTTCTTAAAGAGGCACACAAGGAATCCACATCATAACCTGCTGCACGCGCCGCTTGTTTTTGTGCAGGGGTTGCATTATTACAAAGCTGCCTAGCTTGAGATAAATCAGGGTTAGCCGCATATGCCAATGACGTATGGAATAATCCAACAAGTATTAATGCGCTTATATATCTTTTCATATATCTTCAATACCTTAATAAGCTTTCACTATAAAAAAGGGATTAAGCAAAGAATCCTTAGTGTTATAGTTTAATTCTAAGTTCGTTGCATAATTTATACAGCTGCCACCAGCATATTTCACTATGGCGTGCGCTGCTGCGGTATCCCACTCACAAGTAGGCCCTAAGCGGGGATAAAGATCAGCCTTGCCCTCAGCCACATAGCAAAGCTTTAGCGAACTGCCCATGGAAACCACCTCAGCCACCTCAATTTGTGCCAAATAATCAGCTAAAGCTTCCGAAGGATGTGAACGACTACCCATCACCCGATAGCCGCCTCGAGGTTTCCCAGAAACACTAATCTTCGCCGGCTGTGAGCCCAAGCTGGCTCCTTCTGTTTTAAAAGCTCCAATATCGCAGCTTGCACTATATAGCAAGTCCAAAACCGGAGCAAAAACCACCCCTAAGATAGGTAAACCATGATGAATCAGAGCTATATTAACAGTAAATTCGCCATTTTTCTTAATAAACTCTTTGGTGCCATCTAATGGATCAATCAGCCAATAGGTTAGCCACTGAGATCTTTCAACCCAACTAATATCGGCTGACTCTTCAGACAAGACAGGAATACCAGGTGTTAAAGCCTTAAGTGCAGTTATAATATGCTGATGTGAAGCCAGATCGGCTTCGGTCAAAGGAGATTGATCAGACTTTGACTTTATTTCAAAATCCCTATTATAAAAATCTAGAATCAAAGCGCCAGCCGTTAGCGCTATCTGATTAACTTTTTCAACAAACTCTATAGAAGTATAGAGAATTGAATTTAAATTTTGATTATCTTGCTGTTCCGCAGTTTGTTCCATTACACCCTATAGCCTAATCATCAAGTTTTCAAATACGCTACCGCCCTTAGGTTATGGCTCCCAAAGTACCTTATTTATTAGAAACTTTATAATTTTGAACCACGCCAAAATGCAGGCGCTATTATAGAATGATAAAGTAAGAGTTGAAACCTAATTTCTGTAATAAAGTTGTTAAAATATGGATTATTTTTCTACTTTTATGACATCTCGATTAGAAACTTCAATTTCAACGGATTGGCTAAGTAAATCAAGCAAAATAATGGAACGTTCCTCACCATTTTTTGTGCGATAAATGCCTTCCAGATCTTTAAAAGCGCCTTCAGTAACTCTAACCTTATCGCCCGGTTTAGGTACATTGGACTCCAGTGTGTCAGGATCAAAATTTGCAGTATCCTTCTTAATTTTTTTTATTAACAACACAGGAACTTTAGCTATATCCTTACCAAAACGCACAAAATCCCTTACTCCTCTGGTTGAACGAATTTTGGACCATGCTGAATCAGCATCATCAAGCTTGATAAAAATATAATTATGGAAAAGTGGCTCTAGTCGCTTTTGACGCTTGCCACGAACGATTTTTTCTATTTCTATTGTTGGATAGAAACACTCAACTCCTTGATTTTCAAGATGTTCTTTGGCTCTAGCTTCCTGTTTGGGCTTGGCTTGAATGAGATACCACTGGCTCATCCTGCCACCTTAGATTTCAACAAAAAATTCATTATTTTTATGATCCAGCAGTTCAATCAATGCCAACACACCCTGTTCATCCACAATGGTTCTATATTCGCTCTGTTTTAGCTTGATGAAACTAATACCCTGAAAACGAAAATCATAGATAAGCCATTTACCCTTTTCAGCTTTCGAATGAAAAAGCTTTAAATCGATAGTAATATCAGGAAAATTTTTCAGTAATAACTTTGCAGTTAACCAACCTTTAGTAGCTTTTTTATTAAGTTGAATTTTTTCTGCAATGGCCTTTTGACCTTCATATTTCAGCATTACTTCATACAAATAACGCTTCATGGTATGGTTATAAGACTCAATAAGCTGTTGTTTTTGCTCATTTTTTAATCTGGACCAACGTTTTACACCCAAGATAGCTTTAATCGTCAACTCCGCCGACCAAACAGTCATAAGCTCTTGCTCAACGAATTCCATCAACCGCTCAGAATCAATTATCACCTCCTTTTGCGATAAAAAAGCTTCAATAGATTCAAACTTTCTCTGGAAAAATACTTTAATGGCACTTTTAGAAACTACTGGCTCAGCTTCAGATTGTGCTGGCAAAGAAATCAGTAACAAACTTGCCATTAAAATAAAATATAGCTTTGATTTTTGCATAAATACCTTTAATAACAATCAGTTATAATCCACTGGCGATAACCACAAGCTATATTGGAAAGCACCACTTAATTTAAGTTCCTCAAGCAATTAACAAACTTATTGACTGATACTCAAGTTCCTAAGTTTGCTGATCTTATCACGTGTTTGAGCCGCTTTTTCAAACTCCAGATCTTTTGCATAATCCAGCATTTGTTTCTCTAACTCACTGATTTCCTTAACAATTTCAGCCATTGATTTGGCAGCATAAGTAGCTTTTTGTTCAGCAACTTTACGCGAAACCGCCGCATCTCTCCCGGTATCCATTACATCAGTAATTTTCTTGGATACTCCTTTTGGCGTAATTCTGTGCTCAAGATTAAAATCCTGTTGAATTTTACGCCGACGGTTGGTTTCGCCAATCGCCCTTTCCATCGAGCCGGTAATTTTGTCTGCATATAAAATGGCTTTGCCCTGTAAATTACGCGCCGCACGACCAATAGTTTGAATTAACGAACGTTCAGAGCGTAAAAAACCCTCTTTATCCGCGTCCAAAATGGCCACCAATGACACTTCAGGCATATCCAAACCTTCACGTAACAAGTTAATTCCCACCAAAACGTCAAATTCACCAATCCGCAGATCACGAATGATCTCCATTCGCTCCACCGTATCAATATCTGAATGCAGATAGCGCACCCGCACTCCATGCTCGGATAAATAATCGGTTAAATCTTCTGCCATGCGCTTGGTTAAAGTGGTTATCAATATCCTTTCGTCTTTTTCCACCCGCAGATTGATTTCCGATAATACATCATCGACCTGAGTAGCAACTGAACGAACTTCCACTTCCGGATCGATCAATCCAGTGGGACGCACCAACTGCTCTACTATTTGCCCCGTATGTTCGGCTTCATAATTTCCAGGAGTGGCCGAGACAAAAATGGTTTGTGGAGCAATTCGTTCAAATTCTTCAAAGCGCAAAGGTCTATTGTCCAAAGCCGAGGGCAAGCGAAAACCAAACTCCACCAAAGTTTCTTTGCGTGATCTATCGCCTTTATACATAGCGCCAATTTGTGAAACGGTAACGTGCGACTCATCAATCACCATCAAAGCATCTGGTGGTAAATAATCCAATAAACATGGCGGTGGCTCGCCTGGTTTGGCACCCGATAAAAACCGCGAATAGTTTTCAATCCCTGAACAATAACCGAGCTCCTGCATCATCTCGATATCAAACTTGACCCGCTGTTCCAAACGCTGCGCTTCCACTAACTTATTCATCTCATACAGCTGTGCCAAACGCTCTTTTAACTCTTCTTTAATCTCTTCAATCGCATCCAAAATAGTCTGACGCGAAGTGACATAATGGCTTTTCGGAAAAATGGTCACTCGTGATAATCGTTTGAGCACTTCGCCAGTCAAAGGATCAAAAGTTTGAATGGCTTCCACTTCGTCATCAAATAACTCAATACGAATAGCATTTTGTTCAGACTCAGCCGGATAGATATCAATCAAATCACCGCGCACCCGATAAGTCGCGCGAGCCAAATCAAACTCATTGCGGGTATATTGCAACTCCGCCAAACGCCTTAAAATAAAGCGCTGATCGATTTTATCGCCAACTTTAAGGTGCATCACCATACTATGAAAAGCTTTTGGATCGCCCAGGCCATAAATTGCTGAAACCGAAGCCACAATGATCGAGTCGCGTCTTTCTAACAAAGCTCGGGTTGCCGATAGACGCATCTGCTCGATATGTTCGTTTATCGATGAATCCTTCTCAATAAAAGTATCCGAAGCAGGGACATAAGCTTCTGGCTGATAATAATCATAATAGGAAACGAAATATTCCACCGCGTTATTGGGGAAAAATTCCTTGAACTCACCATACAACTGCGCAGCTAAAGTTTTATTAGGTGCCATAACAATGGTTGGACGGCCGCTTTGCGCTACTACATTGGCAATGGTATAGGTCTTTCCGGAACCGGTAACTCCAAGCAAAGTTTGATGCGACAGACCATCATCCAGACCTTCCAATAGCTGAGATATAGCCTTTGGCTGGTCACCTGCTGGAGCAAATTCTGATTCTATTTGAAATTCTTGAGCCATATAGCTTTTTGATCTTGGGCAGAAGCTTAAGTTGGAGTATGATTGGCGCTTATTGTCGCATATTGTTTTACATCATTGTAATTAAATTGGGGAATTATCGTGTCAATCAACTTATCCAATCGAGTCCAACTCGTTAAACCATCGCCAACCCTGGCGGTTGCAGCCAAAGCCAAAGAATTAAAAGCTCAAGGCCGGGATATTGTCGGTTTGGGAACAGGTGAACCCGATTTTGATACCCCTCAGCACATTAAGGATGCGGCAATTGAAGCCATTCGAAATGGCGCCACCAAATACACTCCGGTGGATGGTACAGTTGAACTTAAAAATGCAGTCATTGAAAAATTTGCACGTGATAATGGCTTGAATTATGAACTCAATCAGATCCTGGTTTCATCTGGCGGTAAGCAAAGTTTTTATAATTTATGCCAGGCATTATTAAATGATGGCGACGAAGTGATTATTCCGGCACCCTATTGGGTGTCCTACCCGGATATGGCAATTTTAGCAGGCGCTAAACCGGTTATTATTGAAACCTCCATTGAGCAGCACCTAAAAATCACACCACAACAGTTAGAAGCCGCTATTAGCGATAAAACCCGCTTGTTTGTGATCAATAGCCCTAGCAATCCTACTGGCGTTGCTTACACAAAAGCTGAATTGAAAGCATTAGGTGAAGTGCTGGCTAAATATCCTGATATCGTTATCGCTACCGACGATATGTATGAACACATTCTTTGGAGCGATGAACCGTTTACCAATATTTTAAACGCCAATCCGGAGCTTTATGACAGAACCATCGTGCTTAATGGTGTCTCCAAAGCCTATGCCATGACCGGTTGGCGGATTGGCTATGCTGGCGGTCCTGCCCACTTGATTAGTGCAATGAAAAAAATTCAATCGCAAAGTACTTCTAACCCGGCAGCTCCAAGTCAGGCAGCAGCTACTGCTGCATTAGCTGGCGATCAAAGTTGCATCAAACCCATGCTAACCGAATTTAAGAAACGCCATGATTACCTGGTTAAAGCGCTAAATGCACTGGAAGGTGTAACTTGCTTACCTAGTGATGGTACCTTCTACGCTTTCCCGGATGTGCAAGGCTTGATTGAAAAGCATGGTTGTGAATCAGACCTGGATCTGGCAGAACTACTAATTGAACGAGTGGATTTGGCACTGGTACCTGGCTCAGCTTTCGGCTCTCCAGGTCATATGCGCCTGTCTTACGCTGCCAGCATGGAAACTCTGGAAGAAGCCATCGCCCGATTACAAAAAATGGCATAAAAAAATAGAAATTTTCTCAATAAAGTGTTGACCGAATCCCGAAATATGTCTATTATCTCGCCCCGTTCAGCACTTATTGTGGAACCCATACCAAGCTGAACAAAAGCACAATTCCCCCTTAGTTCAGTTGGTAGAACGGTGGACTGTTAATCCATATGTCGCTGGTTCAAGTCCAGCAGGGGGAGCCATATTTTAAAGGCCTTTCAGCAGTGAAAGGCCTTTTTATTATTGTTGGAAATATGTCTTTTAAAAACAATAGAAATACAACGAAAGCATACCGATAAAGTATTAAAATCTAAATAAAAAAAACCCGCAAATTACGAGGTTTTTAAATAATGGTGCCCAGGGCCAGACTCGAACTGGCACGAGGTTTCCCTCGGGGGATTTTAAGTCCCCTGCGTCTACCAATTTCGCCACCTGGGCAGCAGATGACTGGTTTATATCAGCCTTAAAGTGGAGGCTGAGGCCGGAGTCGAACCGACGTCCACGGATTTGCAATCCGCTGTATAGCCACTCTACCACTCAGCCTTATTCAGCTACTTTTACTTCTGTTGCAGTGCTGATATAAAAAACCTCGGTCTAAGAACGATAGCACCGAGGTTTTAAATTTGGAGCGAGAAAGGAGGTTCGAACTCCCGACCCCAACCTTGGCAAGGTTGTGCTCTACCAGCTGAGCTATTCTCGCATCGTTACGGGGGTGCATTTTACTTCGAAATCACCTTGTGTCAACACAAAAAAGCGATTTTTTGGCACTTTTTCTATCGCTGGTCAGCTCTTAATCAAATAGATGTTTTTCGCTCAGTTTAAGTCTGATTACATAGACTGCTAATGATAAAAAAACTTATTATCCGCCATTCTTTTCGCTTGTCAAGTGAGGCCAGGCAGCCCTTAAATAGCTCACCATTGACCATAATGTCAGGATTGCTGCGAGCCACATAAACAAGTAGCCAAACTTCTTGGAAATATTAAAAATATCTGGCGATGACAGCAGTAGCAAGAAGATAGCAAATAGCTGGCAAACGGTCTTAACTTTACCAACCCAGGATACCTTGACGACAGCCCTACTTCCTACTTCAGCCATCCATTCGCGCAATGCAGATACGGTAATTTCACGCCCAATAATCACCATAGCCGGAATTGCTAACCAGACGGTCGCTTCCCTTTCTACTAATAAAATCAAGGTAATAGTAACCATTAATTTATCAGCGACTGGATCTAAAAAAGCCCCAAATGGCGACTCTATTTTTAAGCGACGCGCTAAAAATCCATCAAAAAAATCTGTAGCAGAAGCAATACAAAAAATCACCAGGGTAATCCATCTGGATTCAACGCTATCGATATAAAAGAAAATAACAAATAATGGTACTAAGGCAATTCTAAAAACCGTTAGCACATTGGGCAGATTCCACACTGCTCATCCCCTTGAAGCTTAATTGAATATCAGAATTATTCTAACTTATTGTTTATTAATATAAAGCTATCCATGTAAATAATCATAAATTTTTTCAGCAATCGCCAAACTGATCCCAGGTGCTTTGGCAATGTCTTTAACAGAGGCCTTTTCAATCTCTTGCCAACCACCAAAATGTCTTAATAAACTTTGTCGACGCTTAGCTCCGATCCCTGGAATTTCTTCCAATAAGGATTTGGTCGCTGATTTTTTGCGTTGTTGTCGATGCTTAGTTATAGCAAAACGATGCGCTTCGTCACGAATATGCTGAATGATATGTAGCGCCTTGCTACTTTCCTCTAAAACCAATGGTTTATGCTCACCAACCATCCATAAAAGCTCCATACCAACCTTGCGATCACTGCCTTTAGACACCCCTAATAATATTCCACTATCAATACCCAGCTCCATAAAAACTTCTTCAGCTTGAGTAAGTTGGCCTTTTCCGCCATCAATAATCACCAAATCGGGTAAGGTCAGTTGCTCCTCTAACAAGCGTTTGTAGCGCCGCTCTATCGCCTGCTTCATGGCAGCATAATCATCCCCTGCAGTAATGCCAGAAATATTAAAAATCCGATAATCCGCTTTGCGTGGGCCAGCTTCGTCAAACACCACACAGGAAGCCACGGTTTGTTTGCCTTGAGTATGGCTGATATCAAAACATTCCAGCCGTTTGGGCAGTTTTTCCAACTCCAAAGCCGTTTGCAGTGCAAATAGTCGCTCATACATATTGGTCTTGCTATTAAGTTTTGAGCGTAGCGAATGTAGCGCATTTTTTTGTGCGAATTTCAACCAGTCTTTACCTTGTCCACGAGCAGGAACCTTAAACTCAACCCGCTTTTGCTGCGCTTGTGATATAGCATCTGCAATAACCGCCAAATCATCCGGTTTGGATTGAATTAAAACCCGCTTGGGAACTTCTGCTTCTGATAAATAGTATTGCCTGATAAAAGTTGTTAACACCTCTTCTATTTCTGTACCTTTAGGAGCTTTAGGGTAAAAACTTTTATTTCCCACCACCATTCCTTGCCGTATAAAGACCACCACAACACAATAAGTGCCAGAAGCATATTCAACGGCTACCGCATCAAGCTCAGAGCTACTACCGCTAATAGTTTGCTTTTGTATAACATGCCGTAAATTTTTAATTTGATCTCGATAACGAGCAGCCTCTTCAAATTGCAGTTTTTCTGAAGCAGTTTCCATTCGATTCTGCAAAGTCTGAATTACCTTCTCACTTTTACCCTGATAAAACTGCCTGATATGTTTAATATCTTCGGCATAGGCTTCTTTTGAAATATAATCAACGCATGGAGCACTGCATCGCTTGATCTGATATTGCAAGCATGGTCTGGAACGATTAGAAAAATAGCTATCATCACATTGTCGAATGCGAAAGGTTTTTTGCATCAGCGAAAGACTTTGTCGTACTGCCGTAGAACTTGGAAATGGGCCAAAATAATCACCTTTGTGCTTTTTGGCACCACGATGATAAACCAGTTTTGGGTAATCTTCTTTTGACAAAAAGATGTAAGGGTAAGATTTGTCATCACGAAACAAAACGTTAAATCTTGGTCGGTGCTTTTTAATTAAATTATTTTCTAATAATAACGCTTCCGTTTCAGTTTCACAGACGGTTGTCGCAATATCAGCAATGTAGGACACCATTAATTGAGTTTTAGGCGAAGTATGGGTTTTAACAAAATAACTTTTTACTCTATTACTTAAATTCTTGGCTTTTCCAACATATAGAATTTCACCACCTTTATCCAGCATGCGATAAACGCCAGGCTTGGTGCTTAAATGGGAAAGAATTTTTTGGATTTTTTTAGGAAATTTTGAATGAAACTCTGGCATAAAGTTGCCAATAATAAACAATTAAGCTTGGGGTTCTATAACTTTATAACGTATTGCTAAATGAGTTAAACTCACATCATTTTCTACGTCCAGTTTTTCAAATAATCTATAGCGATAACTATTGACAGTTTTAGGGCTAAGATGCAATTTATCAGAAATGTCCTGCACCTTTTCACCTCGGGTAATCATCAACATAACTTGCATCTCACGATCAGATAGCTGATTAAATGGATTATCGTCTTTTTGCTTAAACTGAGCCAGAGCCATTTCTTGAGCGACTTCAGGTGCTAAAAAGACTTTACCACGACTGACTGAACGGATAGCTTTAACCATTTCTTCAATATCACCGCCTTTGGTAAGAT
This sequence comes from Kangiella sp., assembly GCA_028284185.1. Classification (GTDB taxonomy): domain Bacteria; phylum Pseudomonadota; class Gammaproteobacteria; order Enterobacterales; family Kangiellaceae; genus Kangiella. Next base: position 32,116 of record JANQSG010000020.1, on the reverse strand, counting down.
AACCCATAGCGCCCGCCCCTAAAAACTGGCTGGGATACGGCTCAGAAACGTGTGCGGTTAAGGCAATAATTTTTACATCAGGATCAAAACGTAACATTCTTCGAGTAGCTTCAAGCCCGCCAATGCCAGGCATATTGGCATCCATCAAAACTACGCTAGGTTTATGTGCTCGCTGCTTTTTTAGAGCATCTTCACCAGTTTCAGCTTCGGCAACAACCTCAATTCCATTCTGATCTGTTAATAAACGCCCTAGTCCCATACGAACCAGATCATGGTCATCCACTAACATTAACTTAATCATATTATCCTTGCCTTAAAACCTGATTGTTAGTAGATTACTTAAATTATTATTATCAATCAAGTTAATCATGAAAGTTCAAATTTTAATCATCTCTATCCTATTTAGCAGTGTAACCTTTGCAGAAAAAACACTTCAACAATGTATTGACACCGAGAGCGATTTAGAAAGGCTACAGTGCTATGACGAAATATTTTCTCGCAGCAAAGAAAAACAAATACCTATTAGTTCTAAGCAATCTAGTGTAAATACAAATAAGGAAGATCTTTTTGGTAAGGAACAAATCAAAAATAGTAGTGAGAAGCTGAATTCTATTTCTGCTATAGCTATGGGTAGTTTCAAAAATTGGAAGAAAGGTCAAATTATCACTCTGGACAACGGCCAAAAGTGGAAACTTAAAAATTCCAGAGAATTAAACCATAAAATTAAAAATCCTAGAGTAACCATTTCAAAAGGTCTTTTGAGCTCATATAAAATGTCTATTGAAGGTGTTAATACAATTATAAAAGTTACTCGCGTGAAATAATGCATTCACCATTATTGGATGATCAACTTAATATCTGGCATCCTTATACCAATATATCCAAAGATAACCCATTATTTTTAGTCGACTCCGCTTCTGGGGGCGAATTGACTTTATCTAATGGTAAAAAATTAATTGATGGCATGTCCTCCTGGTGGGCAGTTATTCATGGTTATAATCATCCAGACTTAAATCAAGCCGCAAAAAGTCAAATCGATAAAGTCAGTCACGTGATGTTTGGCAGCTTAACCCATGAACCAGCCATCAAGCTTGCGCAAAACCTACTTAACCTTACTTCAACAAATAACCAGCAAGATTTTGACCGAGTATTTTTTTCAGACTCGGGTTCAGTCAGCGTTGAAGTTGCCATAAAAATGGCTATTCAGTACTGGTTTGCTCAAGGACATCCAGAAAAATCTAAATTACTAACTATTAGGAATGGCTATCATGGTGATACTTTTGCCGCCATGAGCGTGACTGATCCAGATAATGGTATGCATTCTATGTTTAAAGGAATTTTAGCCGAGCAATATTTTGCCGAGATTCCTGTATATGGTTCTGATATTGAGTGGAAAGATGAATATATCCACTCAATAAAAACGCAAATTGAAAAACATCATACAACCATTGCTGCGGTCATACTTGAACCTTTAGTTCAAGGGGCTGGCGGTATGAAATTTTATCATCCTGAGTACCTACGCCAAATACGCCAACTATGTGATGAGCATAACTTGCTTTTAATTTTTGATGAAATCGCCACCGGATTTGGCAGGACAGGTTCTTTATTCGCCTACCAAGCAGCACAAACAATACCTGATATCCTTTGCCTGGGAAAAGCACTTACCGGTGGCTATATGACCCTGGCAGCTACTTTAGCTAACAAAAAAGTCGTTAGTGGCATTCATGCTGACTCTAAAGGTGGCAAAGCTGGCGGCGTTTTGATGCATGGCCCAACCTTTATGGCCAATCCACTAGCCTGTGCCGTAGCCAATCAATCGCTGGAACTGTTAAAAGAAAATCAATGGCAAACACAGGTAAAAGCTATCAAACATCAGATGCTCACCGAATTATCAGCTTTATCATCAAACAAACTAGTCGAAGAAGTCAGAGTCAAAGGTGCCATTGGCGTAGTTGAAATGAAGGAATCTGTTGATTTTAACTGGATAGTGCCACGCTTTGTTGAGCTTGGTGTCTGGATTCGTCCTTTTGACAAGCTGATTTATATTATGCCACCCTACATTATTAAGCCTGAGCAGCTATCAAAACTGACCCAGGCTATCCATCAAGTAATATCAGAAATGAGCTAACTACTGCTTTCTTGTAAACACCCAATTATTATCTTTTGAGTATTTCTTATTAAACTTATAACCATCCACATCAAAGGATTTCATGTCTTCGGGATTGGTAATTCTGTTATCAATCACATAGCGACTTAACGAACCTCTAGCCTTTTTGGCAAAGAAGCTGATCATCTTATAATCACCATTTTTATAATCTTTAAATGTCGGAGTAACGACTTTAGCATTTAACAGTTTGGGTTTAACCGATTTAAAATACTCATTAGATGCTAAGTTTATCAAGCTATCTGATTTTAATTTTTTTAACTGTTGATTCAGTGCTTCAGTAATTTTATCACCCCAAAATTCGTATAAATTTTTACCGCGTTTAGTGGTTAATTTTTTGCCCATTTCCAAACGATAAGGTTGCATTAAATCCATTGGATACAACAAACCATATAAACCCGATAAAATCCTTAAATGCTTTTGCGCAAACTTAAAATCATTGGCTTTCATAGTTTCCGCATCAAGCCCTGCATAAACATCACCCTTAAAAGCCAAAATTGCTTGTTTCGCATTCTCCGTAGTAAAGGGTTTTTTCCAGCTCTTAAAACGCTTAACATTTAAGTCTGCAATTTTTTGGCTAACCCCCATTAGATCAATCAGATCCTGTGACTTAAATTTCTTAAGCTGATTAATCAGAAACTGAGAATCGTCTAAAAAGTCAGGGATTGAATTAATGGATGACTTCGGTTTAGATTCAAAATCTAAAGTTTTTGCTGGAGAAACAACGATTAACATACGAGTAACTATATTTATAAGAGTGCTGGAATTATGCCTTGTTCAGTAATAATCAACAAGCTATCCGTTAAACTTTAGGTGGAATGTAGAGCAATTCGGTTGCCTTCACTATCTAATACAATAGCCCTTTCACCAAAAGGCCCTATGGAATGTTGGGCCTGTAGTACTTTACCGCCATTAACTTCAACTTGACTTACGGCATCTGCTAATCGTCCAGCAACATTATAGTAGAGTAAAACACCTTCTTGTGATGGCTTTATTCTCTTATCCACTGTCAAGCAACCTGCTACTTCTTCGTCTTGATGTTGCAATACTGCAACCCCTTCGAATTCTTCGCGAATACTACAGTTCAATACTTTGCTATAAAAATTTATGGCTCTTTTCAAATCCAAGACTGGCACATCAAACCAAACAACTTTATGGTTCATTACTCTTCCCTTTTTCTATTCAAACTTGCCGTCATTTAGAATTTGCCAAAGTTCAATTTTGTTACCTTCAGGATCGATAAACCAGGCAAACTTACCATAAGACTCTTCACAAGGGTCGCCAACTAATTGACCGCCATTAGCTTGCACCTGCTTTAAACACTCCTCCAAATCATCAACAATCAGATTGATCATAAAATTCTTTTTTGAAGGTTCAAAGTATTCAGTATCAGATTTAAATGGCCCCCAAACAGTGCAAGCACCAGTAGGGCTTTGCTCATGAGAAAAACTGGAGCCGCCATAACTGGCATCAACATCAAACCCCAAAGTATCCTTGTACCATTGACCTAAAGCATCCCTATCTTTAGACTTAAAAAATACCCCACCAACGCCTAATGCTTTTCCCATCATAAACTCCTTACATTTTTGTAGTAGTGCCTAACTTCTTATGTACAGCATCCTGATTAATGCCGTTAATCACATTAGTATAACCTAGCTCTTGTAACATTTTTTGTGCAATTCCAGAACGGCGGCCACTACGGCAATAGACAATAATTTCACTATCCTTCTTTAAGCTAAGGCTACCAATAGTCTGATCAATATTCTCATAACCCAAATTTATAGCGCTTGGATAATGGCCTGCTTGATATTCTTTCTCACTGCGTACATCAATAATCACCGGTTGTTTAATAGACTCTGACTTTTTAATTTCTAACTGTGCCATGTATTGATTCGGATCAATCTTAATATTAATTGCAGGATAAGGTTTAACTTTTAGTAAACTAATGTCGTAACCCGCTGCTTGAGCCGAAACAGGATATTGCTGACCACCATGGGTATTTAAAGTCACAGTCTCAGCAGAACTTGCCGTTGAAACTAAAAACACCAATTGCGCATTACCAGCCCAATCACACACTACGCCTTTAGGACAGCGTGAATCACCTGTAACTTGCAAAAGCTCTACAGAAAGGTTTTTAAATTGGCGTTTATGATTTACTTGCAAGGCTAGCAAACTATCTTTTGTTTCAACAGGTGTTTGTGAAGCAGTTTCTTCAACCACCAGCTTTTCTTGCGCACAGGAAGCTAGCAAAAAACCACAGAGTGACAAAATTAACAGTCTGGAAATAAACATACCTAATGATGAGCTTATTAAACATTATCCCATTCTGTAAGGACTGGGGCTTTAGATCAAGCCCCATTGAAGAAGTTTTAGAAGTATTTCTTTAAAATCTGTGGGATTTCAATAGAACCATCAGCCTGTTGATAGTTTTCTAAAATGGCGACTAAAGTACGGCCTACCGCTAACCCAGAACCATTTAAAGTATGCACCAATTCTGGCTTATTGGTTTCAGGGTTACGCCAACGAGCTTGCATACGGCGCGCCTGAAAATCATTGGTATTGCTGCAGGATGAGATCTCACGGTAGGTATTTTGGCTTGGCAACCAAACTTCAATATCATAAGTCTTGGTTGCGCCAAAACCAATATCACCGGAGCAAAGGTTTACTACCCGGTAAGGAAGTTCCAGTAATTGCAGCACTTTTTCCGCATGTGAGGTTAAACGCTCCAAAGCCTGCATGGACTCGGATGGCTTGGTGATGTGCACCAGTTCCACCTTTTCAAATTGATGCATACGAATCAAGCCACGCACATCACGACCATAGGAGCCCGCTTCGCTACGAAAACATGGAGTATGAGCTGTGTATTGCAATGGTAATTGATCCGCATCAAGAATTTCATCCCGTACCATATTGGTTACTGGCACTTCAGCGGTCGGGATCATATACAAAGGGCGATCATCTTGATTTTTACCCTGCGCTTTAAACAAATCTTCTTCAAACTTGGGTAACTGCCCAGTACCTGTTAGTGACTCAGCATTGACCATATAAGGAACATAAACTTCTTCGTAGCCATGTTCTTCCGTATGTAAATCCAGCATAAACTGGATCAAGGCTCGATGTAGTTTAGCCAACATCCCTTTCTTAATAATAAAGCGACTGGCAGAGATTTTTGCGGCATTAGCAAAATCCAAGCCGCCTAAAGCCTCACCAACTTCCACATGATCTTTAACCTCAAAATCAAACTCTCTTGGTGTACCCCAACGACGAATTTCTTCATTATCACCTTCATCTTTACCTTCAGGTACCGATTCATCCAGTAAATTTGGCATACCATAATGAATTTCATCCAACTGACTCATAATCTCAGTTTGACGCTCTTTGGCAGCATCCAACTTAGCACCTAAATCAGCAACCTTATCCAATAATGGCTGAATATCTTCACCACGAGCCTTAGCCTGACCAATGGATTTTGAACTGGAATTTCGCAAATTTTGCAATTCTTGAGTTTCAATCTGGATCTGCTTACGCTCCTCTTCAAGCTTATTGTAAGCAGCGATATCCAATTCATAGCCACGCTTCGCTAAATTAGCAGCCACAGCATTAACATCAGTTCGTAATAATTTCGGATCTAGCATTAGATTCGGATCTCTTATATCTTTTTGTGCTCAAAAGAGCCTTAGTCAAAATTCAGCTGGCTATTCTATCACCAAGCCAGGCACCAACAAACACCATTAGCAAACAAATCAGCAAATTTGCCACAATATAGGTCAATGCTTTTTGGTATTGTTGCTGTTGAAACAGCAAAAGAGCTTCTACTGAAAATGTTGAAAAGGTGGTTAAAGCTCCTAAAAAACCAACCATAACCCCCTGTTTTAGATTCATGGACAAGTGTGACTCCTGCCAGTAGCTCAATAAAAATCCAGCCACAAAACAGCCGATCACATTGGCTATTAAGGTTCCATAATAAACTTCATCACCAAACTTGCTTGATGACCATTCACGGATTTGAAAGCGCGTTAAAGCTCCCAAGGCCCCGCCGATGCCAATTGATGCTACTAATCCCCACATTTGTAATTCCACTTTGATTAGTTTAAATCTTTGTATAAGTAACAGAAAAAAATATTTTGAAACTCCTGCGAACGACCAAAGGAAGTACCTTTAGGTAAGCAGGAGTCCACCTTAATTATTAAACTCACAAGTTATTGGTGGATCCCCGCCTTCGTGGGGATTTCAGGTTTGTCTTAAACCATAATAAATCATTTAACGCACCGCCAATACCAATTGATATTACTAATCCCCACATTTGCTTTTCCTGCTCTTTATAAACCCTTATATTTAGCTGAGCAAAAGATAAGTCATAGCAATTCAAATCAGGACGATTTGAATAATGAAATCCGACACAGGGATGTGACGTATTTCATGATGCGTGATGACGCAAATTTTGCGAAGGTAGCCATTCATCGAATGGCCTAAATATCGGGGCGGCCTTCTTTTGGTTACTTTTCTTGGCCGCACAAGAAAAGTAACTCGCTGTAAAAGCGAAACATACATTAAAACATTGATGCTATATCATTGCTTATTACGATTTCGGATCCAAGCCAGTTTCTCAGCAATTTTCTTTTCTAACCCTCGATCCACTGGCTGATAATATTCCTGTTCACCCTTCTCTTCTGGAAAATAGGTTTGCCCGGCTGCATGAGCATCAGACTCATTATGGTCATAGCGATAATCAGTGCCATAATCGAGCTCTTTCATCAGCTTAGTTGGTGCATTACGAATATGCAATGGTACTTCATAAGTCGGTTCGGATTTCACATCAGACATAACCGCTTTATAAGCCATATAAACCGCGTTACTTTTAGCGGCACAAGCAAGATAAGTAAGCGCTTGAGCAATAGCCAACTCCCCTTCCGGACTACCCAAGCGCTCTTGAACATCCCAAGCATGCAGCGCAATGGTTAAACCACGCGGATCGGCATTACCAATATCCTCACTAGCCATACGCACCACCCGTCGTGCTACGTACAATGGATCAACTCCACCATCAAGCATTCGGCAAAACCAATAGAGGGCCGCATCAGGATTAGAACCACGCACAGACTTATGCAGCGCCGAAATTTGATCATAAAAATGCTCACCACCTTTATCAAAACGTCTTAAAGATTGAGTTAATGTTTCTTGCAAAACTTTTTTATCGATAACAAAAGGCTCTAGCTTAGCCATAGCCAACTCACTGGCTATTTCGAGAAAATTAAGTAAACGGCGACCATCACCATCGGCCGATGAAATCAAAATCTGACGACATTCATCATCTATGGACATTTTATACTGCCCCAAACCTTTTTCTTTATCCAACAAGGCGTTTTCAATCAGTTGTGATAAAGCAGCTTCAGATAAATCCTTAAGTACAAACACCCGCGCTCTCGAGAGCAAAGCATTATTTAACTCAAAAGAAGGATTTTCCGTAGTAGCGCCAATAAAAGTCACAGTACCATCTTCCACAAAAGGCAAAAAAGCATCCTGCTGCGCTTTATTAAAACGATGCACCTCATCCACAAATAAAATGGTTTGCTTGCCTTGAGATTGATACTGCTTGGCTTCTTCCACCGCAACACGAATATCTTTAACACCCGCTAATACGGCAGAAATGGTAATAAAATGCGCATTCGAATTATGCGCAATCAACCTGGCTAAAGTGGTTTTGCCGGTTCCGGGCGGCCCCCAGAAAATTAGAGAAAAAGGTCTTTTGGAATCAATCGCCTGGCGAAGTGGCTTGCCTTCGCCTAATAAGTGTTCTTGTCCGACATAGCCATCCAATGTACTTGGCCGCATCCGATCAGCCAATGGAATATATAAATTATTTTCAGAAAATAAATTAGTTTGTTGTGTCATGAGTTTGCTTAGTATTGCTTTCTAAGCGAGGCGGAATTGTCAATTCAGCTTGGTTTGAACGTGAATCAATGAGATCAATACCTTCAGGAAGTTCAAACTTAAAAAAATCTTCCGCAAAGCCTGAATTATATTTTTGCTCAGAAAATTCCACCAAAGTGGTTTGGCCTAAACTATCTTTTACCTGAAAAGCCATCAGACTGGCTTGATTAAACTCCATCACCATCACTTCAAACAAAGCATCTTCCGACTTGGGACGTAGATGATAAATATAGCTATTTTCTGACTCACCTTTTAAACTTGCCACTTCATAGTTCTGGGCCATATCGAGTTGTGACTGACTCAATAAAGCTGCTGGCGAATTAGCAAATGAATCGGACAAAGTGGAAACATTAATTTGCTCAATATCACGATCAAATTGCCATAAGTTCGAACCATCGGAAACAATTTCCTGTTCATAAGGTGACTCCACCATCCAACGAAATTTCATAGGGCGTTGCAATTGAAAATTACCCGATGAACGATCAACCTCACTACCCAATTCATCCACCACCATTTGAGTAAATTTAGAGTCCATCGACTGGATATTGGATAGTTTTAACTCCAAATCCTTAGCTGCATCTGCATAAATATCTAATGCTACAAAGCAACAAAACAGTGTAATAACCTTTTTTAACATATAAACCTTATTTAATAACTGTAATTTTTAGTATAGTTTTTTATAGATGAATTAAAGCTTAATCAGTCAGTTATCCATAAATTATTAGCAATCGGGAAAGTTTTTGTACCACCCCAAAAAGGAATAATCTCACATCCTGGACTCCATAGACCTATTTTCTTTTTAGAAGCATAAGCCGTCATTACTACAGACACTAGCGTCTGATAACCACCCTCAGCCTTAATATGTACTTTGTCGGTTCGGCCACAGTTATCTGGGTTAGAAATATCACTAGAATGTACCCATAGAGTAATTGCACCATTTTGATGAGCATGAACTTTTAGTATATCCACGCCCTGCCCTAAATTTGTTAAATAACCTGAGGCATTTAATTTAAAACAACAAAAAAAGATAATTAAAAATACGGTTAATGATTTCATTTTCACTCCATATGTTTTTGTTAAATCTAATAATTATACTGTTATTTGAGCGTTAGCGTCGAAGCAGATACGAGGCAAAGAAGATTTTTTCAGACGGAATTTACTTTAGTCAATGACTATTGAAAAATATCTTCTTTAACAAAGTAGCTGCGGGCCAAGCTAGCTCAAACTAGTCTTTAGGAGGAGGCGGAGCCAATACTTCCCTCGTCCCATTCGAGCCCATCTCACTAACAATCCCCGCCGCTTCCATCGCTTCCACCATTCTCGCTGCCCGGTTATAGCCAATCTTTAAGCGCCTTTGAATACCTGAAATTGAAGCTCTTCTCGACTCAGTGACTATGGCAACCGCCTGGTCAAATAGTTCATCCTGTTCACTATCTTCTTCCCCTGCCATACCCGGCATTCCTGGCACTGGTACTTCGCTAGTACCTTGCACAATGGCATCTAAATAATCTGGCTCGCCGCGACGCTTCCAATCCTCTACCACCCGATGCACTTCATTATCATCCACAAAAGCACCATGTACACGAGTTGGAATACTAGTACCGCCGGGTAAATACAGCATATCCCCCATGCCTAATAATTGCTCGGCGCCCATTTGATCGAGAATAGTTCTTGAGTCAATTTTTGATGACACCTGGAAAGCAATTCGTGATGGAATATTGGCTTTAATCAAGCCAGTAATCACATCCACCGATGGTCTTTGGGTCGCTAAAATCAAGTGAATACCAGCAGCACGTGCTTTCTGCGCAATTCGTGCAATCAGCTCTTCCACTTTTTTACCGACAATCATCATCATATCGGCAAGCTCATCAATCACTACTACGATAGAAGGTAGTTTTTCTAAAGTTGGCGGCTCTTCTTCAAGCCCATCAGTTGGCTGCCATAATGGATCGGGAATTGGTTCGCCTTTATCGATAGCATCCAAAACCTTTTTGTTAAAGCCAGCCAGATTTCGAACCCCCATAGCTGACATTAAGCGATAGCGACGCTCCATTTCACCTACCGACCAGCGCAGCGCATTGGCTGCATCCTTCATATCGGTCACCACTTCACAAAGCAGGTGCGGAATCCCCTCGTAAACACTTAACTCCAACATTTTGGGGTCAATCATGATCAAACGCAGATCTTCAGGCGTTGCTTTATACAGCATGCTAATAATCATGGCGTTTACGCCAACCGACTTACCGGAACCAGTAGTGCCCGCCACCATCAAATGCGGCATTTTTGCCATATTGACCACAATTGGATTGCCAGCAATATCTTTACCCAGAGCCATGGAAAGCGGTGCTTTAGACTTGTCAAAGGCTTCCGAAGCAATCACTTCGCGCAAGCGGACTATCTCACGATTTTCATTCGGAATTTCAATACCTACATAAGTCTTGCCAGGAATAACCTCCACCACTCGCACTGAAATCGTTGATAAAGAACGCGCCAAATCCTGTGCAAGGTTGGTAATTTTACTAACCTTAATGCCAGGAGCCAGATCAATCTCAAAGCGGGTAATGACAGGACCTGGATGCACCTCCATCACCTGCACTTCTACTCCAAAGTCCTTAAGCTTTAATTCCAATAAACGTGACATAGCTTCCAAAGATTCAGCGGAAACTGAAAACTTTGGCGGTTCTGGCGCATCCAACAGTTCAACTTCTGGCATCGGCGTTACCGGGCCATCAAAGAGAGGCTTTTGACTCTTTTTCACACGCGCTTTTTCAACTTTTTTACTTGGTGCCAATGGCGCAACTTTAGGCTCAATCTTGACTGGTGCACGAGTTTTCGTTTTGACTTTTTCCTGTTCAAAAGTTTCCTGACGCTTAACCAGTGCCTGCTTTATTTCTTTTTTCTCAGCTCGTTTTTCCTTAGAAGCAACTAACCATTGCCTAAATCGGCTCCATTTATTTACCGCCCACTCACCAATCTTGTCCATTAGTTTAAGCCATGAGATTCCAGTAAATAATGTTAGGCCTGAAAGGAATATAGCCAATAGGATCAGGGTTGTTCCATATAGACCGAGGCCGTCTAAAACTCCTGATATTAAGGATTCACCTAAAATTCCACCTGAGCTATAACTGGGCTGAAGACCGGGATCAAAAAAGTGCAAACTGGAAAGTCCTGCTCCAGCTAAAATCGCCATTAATAAACCCGCAGCTTTGACCAGCCAAAAACTTTTGGAGTGCCGTTCTTCAACCTTTCGGCCGCTATAAACCAGATAACCAAAATAGCCAACAATAAAAGGTACTAAATAAGCTAAATAGCCAAACAAATGCAAAAAGAAATCTGCAAACCAGGCACCAGACTTGCCAGCCAGGTTTTGCACTCTTTGTCCACTACCATTGGTAAAAGAACCGGGGTCATTATGATTATAGGAAACCAATGCCAGTAATAAAAAGATCCCCAAACTGACCAGCAGGATCATGCCACCTTCACTGAGTCGTTTTCTTAGTAGGGCTTTAGCTTCTGGTCGAGCTTTGTGTTTCTTGGTTGCTTGTGTCAAATCTAATACCTATATTTTTAGACTATTCTACGCTTTCTAATAACTTTCCGAAATGGCTAAACGGAAATTGGCAAGTTCGGGCTTTCTTTCACTTCTTCCATCACCATATAAGAGCGGGAGGCACTCACTCCGGGCAAAGTCAGCAAAGTTTCACCCAGTAATTTTCGATATGATTGCATATCCGCTACCCGTGCTTTTAATAAATAATCAAAGTCACCTGAAACCAAATGACATTCTAGAATCATTGGCAGCTCCATCACTGCCTGCTTAAAATCTTCAAACACATCAGGTGAAGTTCGTGATAAACGGATTTCAACAAATACCAATAAGGATGCGGAAAGCTTGATAGGGTTTAAGCGCGCACTATAACCTTCAATAAAACCATTGGCTTCCAACCGTTTCACCCTTTCAAGGCATGGAGTAGCACTCAACCCAACCTTTTTAGCCAGCTCTACATTAGAAATACGACCATTGGTTTGCAACTCATTCAAGATCCGCAAATCAATTCGGTCGAGTATTTGTTTACTAGCACTTTGGATTTTCAAAGTATTATTCACTTTAAAAATATTACTTGCAGTATTTTATACTACATTTTTACCTTATTTAGCAAATAAAACCAGATAATAGTCATTATAATAGGTTATATCTCTATTACAGAGCAATTTTCAAATTACTATCATTTGGAGACAAATTATGTTGATTGGGGTACCCAAAGAAATTAAAAACCATGAATATCGTGTAGGCATGGTTCCTGGTAGTGTGCGTGAACTCATTGCGCATGGACATAAAGTTATTGTTGAACACAATGCTGGCAGCGGTATTGGTTTTACCGATGCTGATTATGAAGCCATTGGCGCAACGGTTGTCTCTACTGCAGAAGAAGTGTTTGCTCAGGCAGACATGATCGTAAAAGTAAAAGAGCCGTTAGCGCCAGAACGTGCCCGTTTACGTGCTGGTCAGATTCTATTCACCTATTTACATTTAGCTCCTGATTTACCGCAAACTGAGGATTTGGTGAAATCTGGCGCTGTTTGTATCGCCTATGAAACGGTAACTGGCCGCACCGGTGGCTTGCCATTATTGGCCCCTATGTCAGAAGTGGCTGGCCGTATGTCTATCCAGGCTGGGGCTGAGTGTCTTGAAAAGTCTTCTGGTGGCCGCGGTATGCTATTAGGCGGCGTTCCAGGGGTATCACCTGCTAAAGTGGTCGTAATTGGTGGTGGTGTAGTCGGTACCAATGCCATCAAAATGGCGGTGGGCATGGGCGCTCGCGTAATCGTGCTTGATCGTAATGTGGATGTATTGCGTCGTATTGATGCTGAGTTTGGTACACAAGTAGAAACCGTTTATTCAAGCCAGGATTCATTAGAAAATCATGTAACTTCCGCTGACTTAGTCATCGGCGGTGTGCTGATTCCTGGCGCAGCCGCTCCGAAATTAGTCACTGCTGAAATGATTAAAAAAATGAAACCTGGTGCGGTACTGGTAGATGTAGCCATTGATCAGGGTGGCTGTTTTGAGACCTCAAAGCCAACTACCCACGATGAACCAACTTTTATTATTGATGACGTAGTACATTATTGCGTAGCTAATATGCCAGGGGCGGTTCCAAGAACCTCAACTTTCGCCCTTAACAATGCTACCTTGCCATTTATTATTAATTTAGCCAACAAAGGCTACAAACAAGCGTTAGCCGATGATGAACATTTATTAAATGGCCTAAATGTTTACCGAGGTAAAGTTACTGAGAGATCGGTAGCTGACAACTTAGGTTTTGATTTTGTAGAACCTAGAGAGGCTTTAGGGTTATAAGTTTTAGTCTAGTTTTTCAATGAAAACGTCACTTAATGTGGCGTTTTTTATTCCTTATTGATTTCCGTCATTCCCGCAGAAGCGGGAATCTAATCAAAACATAGGGAAATGCCTAAGTTAATCGCTATATTACACCACCAATGATCGTAGCTTTTCGCCCCTCGGCGAGTTACTTTTTATTTCTTGGAATATTTAAAACCGTCCCCATCTATTTAGTAAGAATAATAATCAAATAACATGAATAAATTTAGACTAAATATACTAAGCCTAACTTGTTTTATATCCTTTCTGGTTTTTTGGATAACATTTGTTATTACCGCCGTATATGCTCATTGCTGGACATTTGAACAATTTTGGTTTGAAACCTATCTTTCTGTAACCCCTTATAGCTGGTTTCTATTTCTATTTATACTCATCGCCTTATGGTGGATGTCAGAACTCGTAATTTTTTTATTAAGGAAAAATTTTAATTTATTGTCCATAGCTCAACTAGCTATGATCTTCATCTTTACTTTGGCTATGTCAGCAGTTTTTTATAATTTCGAGGTTTACTACCAGTGGACGAAAAAAAGTGCACAAGTTGAAGAACTATTATTTTATAAACCCTATTATATTGCACCAAAAGTTGAGCCCACAGTAATTCTTATTAACGATAGAGGTATTGAGATCGAAGTGCCAAGATTTGGTTATGAACACTGGATTAAATTTAGAAACCAGCAAACATGCGATAAAGGGGTTGATTTTACTGCCATGTCTAATGAGCAGTGGAATGAATTATATGAAAAGTATGAACAGCTAAAACGCGACACTTATGAAGAAGCAGGGCTAGATTATGATAACCCAATGAAGTACAACTCCAGGCATCAAGAAAGCCAACGCAAATAATCCTAATCTTTACTTATGCTTAGTATGGATTCCTGACTACGCAGGAATGACGAAAATAATATTTAGCTCATTACAATGTGCCAATTGAATCCTACATTTTCAACACTATTTACACCCTTGCTAGATCAAAAAAGCCGCCGCTCTTTACAAGAGCAGCGGCTTTTCAACAATTCTTAAACTAATCTAACGATTATAGCTTAACAACGTTTGCGGCTTGTGCGCCTTTAGGGCCTTGTTCGATTTCGAACTGAACTTTTTCGCCTTCGTTCAAGCTCTTGAAACCATCACCTTGAATCGCACGGAAGTGTACAAATACATCTTCGCCCTGCTCTTGCTCGATGAAACCAAAACCTTTTGCGTCGTTAAACCATTTAACGGTACCCGTGATTGTTGACATATCTCTCTCCAAAGCACTATTTGCTTATTTTAAACTGTTGCCAAAGTCGGCATATTACTGAACACAATGACACTACTGTTACGATATTAAGGCGTGTTACTAACTTTGGGCTCACCATTTCAGTTTTGGAACTGGAGAGTCTTTCATAGTACCGTCGAACTTAAAAATCTTCACAAATCTGTTGCATTAAACCAGCATTTAGCACAATACAGTATTTTATCTAAAAGTAAAGCAATTAACGCCTAAAATTCAACTGGTTAGACAAATAGTACCGGACTTGCTAATTTATGTTTAGATTCAGTCTGATTGAATAAGGAACAAGCAATGTCCTCCACCAACAAAACCCAACCCAATGATGCCGATGTAGCAGCCTTTCTTAATTCAGTGGAACATCAAAAGCGTCGAGAAGACAGTTTAAAGATGCTGGATATGATGAGTGAAATCACCGGCGAAAAACCGGTAATGTGGGGCGATTCAATTGTTGGTTTTGGGCTATATCGTTACAAATACAAATCTGGTCGCGAAGGCGACTGGTTCTATACCGGTTTCTCCCCTCGTAAGCAGAATTTGACCTTATATATTATGGACGGCTTTAAGAAACGCCCAGAACTGCTTGAAAAGCTAGGAAAATGCAAAACTAGTGTGGCCTGTCTTTATATTAATAAACTGGAAGATGTGGATGAAAAAATCCTGCGCCAGGTGATTAAAGAATCAGCTAAATACGTTAAAGAAAATCAATCTGCCTGTTAATCGCTGAATACTATTATTTTTTTGATGCAATCCAGCCAGAAATAGCAATTCTAGGTTTCGGGCAATAATTAGCAACTTGGGATACAAAATGTTCAGTTGGTACCTTAAATATCTGTAGGCAGTTAAACCCTGGCAATAGAGCTGCATATTCATTAGTGTTTGCTTTTTTAAGGTTTAACACTCCTCCCCAATCTGCAATCCAGTCTTTACTGAAGCCAAAAACAAGAGCCGCATGTCTTACATAAGGGTTATTTGGGTCACTATCAGTATGGCTCTTCAAAAAATAATTGGCTGTATATTTGGTTAATTGTGCTTCTATTACTTCTTTTGCGTTCACTTCACCAGTAATCGACTTAATTATTTCTAGCATTTTATCTGAATCAATGAGTTTAATTAACTCTGCATATCTGGACTTAACCTGCTCACCTCCATGCTGATCATTATCTCCCTGCAATCTAATATGTTCATAAAAATACTGAAAAGGGTGCTGAGCTGCATATAAAACAGCCTCATTGATAAAACTATGAACTTTTTCAGGTTCTTGTTTCATTAATTCATCCACAGAAACAATAAAAGGTCTACCTTGCACCAAGGTAGCTATATTCCAATTTTGTTCTTGTAAAAATGATTTAAGAAGCTTTTCTGCAAATTCATTATCAAAAAAGTTCTTAATTTCTACATATCCTTGTTGTTCATATGTACTTCTCAGTTCCTCGATTTCTTCTAAAGTTCGTTCAGCAATCATAGTAATTGTATAAAATAATCGTGGAGTGATTATACATCTTTAATTTGTTAATAAACAACAGGTGCTAATTAAGCTTAACTCATAGCTTATAGCTATAAAATCGATTAAATTTATCGAAGTTTTTTCTATTGGGTTTATTTTTAGGGCTCAAGCCCCTACAATCTAGCCATCAAATTTATAAGTAAAATCTAATTCGGAGATCTTCACATGAGTGACGCTCGTCATATTCGTTGCCTGATTTTAGGCTCAGGCCCTGCTGGCTACAGTGCTGCGGTTTACGCAGCTCGTGCTAACCTTAAACCGGTAGTTATCACTGGTATGCAGCAAGGTGGTCAATTAACCACTACCACCGATGTCGATAACTGGCCTGGCGATCACGAAGGCGTACAAGGCCCAGATTTGATGGTTCGTATGCAAAAACACGCTGAGCGTTTTGGCACTGAAATGATTTTCGACCATATTCACACCGTAGATTTAAAGCAAAAACCCTACACTTTAACCGGTGACACTGGCACCTATACTTGTGATGCACTAATCATCTGTACTGGTGCTTCGGCTAAGTATTTAGGCTTACCATCGGAAGAAGCCTTTATGGGTAAAGGTGTTTCGGCTTGTGCTACTTGTGACGGTTTTTTCTATCGGAACCAGAAAGTAGCGGTTGTTGGTGGCGGCAATACGGCCGTTGAAGAAGCTTTATATCTTTCTAACATTGCCAGTGAAGTTCATTTGATCCACCGCCGTGATGAATTCCGCTCTGAGAAAATCCTGGAAGATAAGCTGCGCGAAAAAGCCGCTAATGGTAATGTGACACTACATTTACATCGCACTTTGGAAGAAGTCGTTGGCGATGATATGGGCGTTACTGGCATTCGCATCAAATCCACTTTAGATGACTCAATTGAAGAACTTGAACTGCAAGGTTGTTTTATCGCTATTGGTCATAAACCCAATACTGATATTTTCCAAGGTCAATTGGAAATGAAAGATGGCTATATTGTGGTTCAGTCCGGATTGCAGGGTAATGCTACTGCGACCAGCGCAGAAGGTGTATTTGCCGCTGGTGATGTTTCCGATCATGTCTATCGCCAAGCCATTACTTCTGCCGGAACTGGCTGTATGGCCGCGCTAGATGCGGAGAAATATCTCGATCAATAAAGGCTATCAAAGTTAATGATGAGGGCGGTTTAACTGCCCTTTTTTATTGCCTTAAATAATATTTGTTTTAATATTAAGTAAAAGTTCTAAAAGAACGAATCATGAGCTCAATATTTCTACTCGATCAACACAAGGAATTTCCATCGGCCCATTTAGCGCAGCAAGAACCAAATGGTTTATTGGCTATTGGTGGTGATTTATCAATTGAGCGTTTAACCGAGGCCTATCGCAATGGCATTTTCCCCTGGTATTGCGAAGATGAACCCATTTTGTGGTGGTCACCCGATCCGCGCTGTGTGTTTAATCTAACTAGTGATCAAAATCTCCATATTTCTAAGTCTTTAAAGCGCAGTTTAAAAAAAGATAATTATCAAGTCATAGTTAATAAAGACTTTAAAAAAGTTATTGCTAGTTGTTCTTTACCCAGAGCTAAACAAACAGAAACCTGGATCCTGCCAGAAATGCAGCAGGCTTATTATGAGCTACATCTAAAAGGCCTGGCTCATTCCATTGAAATCTATGATTCAATGCAAAATTTAATTGGCGGCTTATATGGTGTCAGTCTTGGTAAGTTTTTCTTTGGTGAATCCATGTTTAGTTTAAAGCCAGATGCTTCTAAAATTGCATTGGCCCACTTGGTTTATTATTTAAAACAAGCGGATTTTATCCTGATTGACTGCCAGGTACCTAATGAACATCTTTATTCTTTAGGTGCCGAGGATATTAGTCGTGATAATTTTCTGCAACTTTTAAAAGAACATAGAGACTGGCAACAACCAAAAGATTTGTTTAAAGTAGCTAAAAGGCTGGTACATTGGTAAACAAACTTCATTAAGTTGAGATGACAAACAGGCAAAAAGATACTCAGCACATCAAGCTCTACGCAGGCCCTGAACATACTTGCGGCTATCTGGAAGAGCAAACCTCCATATCTGTGTTTGCCGATCCCGCTTTAGATTTTGATAACAACCTTTATGCGGAATTAAGTCGTCTGGGCTTTCGCCGTAGCGGTAATCATGTTTATCGTCCTCAATGCCCCAATTGCTCCGCCTGCTGGGCATATCGCGTTATTGCTGATGATTTTCGTTTATCGAAAACTCAAAAAAGAATTTTAAGCACCAATTCAAGCTTAAGCGTACAAATACATCATGCTAAAGCAGATACCAATGACTATGAGCTGTATGAAAAATACATTTGTCTGCGGCACAAAAATGGCGATATGTACCCTCCCTCCTTTCAGCAATACGATGAGTTTTTGTTTTCTGACTGGTGTGAAAGCCTACTACTAAAAACCTATGATCCGAATCATAAAATCGTGGCTATTATGGCACTGGATATTTTGGACGATGGCCTTTCTGCAGTTTATTCCTTTTTCGATCCTGAGAGCTCTTATAAAAGCCTGGGAACTTTTTTAATTTTAAAGACCATTGAATTATGTCAGCAACAACAATTACCCTTTTGTTATTTAGGGTATTACATACAAAATTGCGATAAAATGAGCTACAAACAGAATTTTCAACCCGCAGAGGTTTTTATCCAAAACCGTTGGGTCCCTTATCAAAAAAATTAGCCCTACCATGAATAAAGCACTTTTTCCTACGATGAGCACAATTAACAAGTCCAATAATTTAACTGGTGTCTGCTATGACATTCGTGGGCCGGTATTGGAAGCAGCGAATAAACTGGAAGCTGCTGGCAAACAAATTTTGAAACTAAATGTAGGCAATCCCGCACCATTTGGTTTCAAGGCACCAGACAATATTGTGAATAGTGTGATTGAAAACTTGACCAATGCCGAAGGTTATACCGATTCCAAAGGGATCCATTCAGCACGAACCGCGATTTATCAACATTATCAAAATAAAGGCATAGAAGATCTGAAGCTGGATAATATCTATATTGGCAATGGGGTTAGCGAGTTAATCCTGATGTCTATGCAAGGCCTGCTTAATTTAGGTGACGAAGTTTTGATCCCTGCCCCTGACTATCCGCTTTGGACCGCTTCAGTGAAATTAACTGGTGGCAATCCGGTTCATTATTTGTGTGATGAAGCTTCAGACTGGTTGCCCGATTTGAAGGATATGGAGAATAAAATTACCAGCAAAACACGGGCGCTGGTTATTATTAATCCTAACAATCCAACTGGTGCCGTTTACCCGAAAGAATTTCTTTTACAATTATTGGAGCTTGCCAGAAAGCACCAACTAATAGTTTTTAGCGATGAAATCTACGATAAGATCCTGTATGACCATACAGCTTTTGATTCAGTGGCTACTTTATGCAATGACTTGCTTATCGTAACTTTTAGTGGTCTATCCAAAACCTATCGTGTTGCCGGATATCGAACTGGCTGGATGCTCATTTCAGGCCCCACTCATAAAGCCAAGGGTTATATTGAGGGCTTGACCACCCTTTCTTCCATGCGTTTATGTGCCAATGTGCCAGCTCAATTTGCTATTCAACCAGCCCTTGAGGGGTATCAAAACATCAATGAGCTAATAGCAACCGATGGGCGTCTACATAAGCAAAGAGAAATCGCCTGGCAAATGCTGGATCAAATCGATGGCATTAGTTGTAAAAAACCTAAAGGGGCTTTTTATATGTTCCCCAAAGTGGATATCAGGAAATTTAATATCCATAATGATGAGCAGATGATTCTGGATTTATTGATGGAACAACATATTCTACTGGTTCACGGCACCGCTTTTAACTGGCCACAGCCGGATCATTTTAGGCTGGTCTTTTTACCCAGGCCCGATGAATTAACTCATGGATTAAGCCAGCTTCAACAATTTTTTAACGCTTACCGGCAGTAATAAGCACTAATTTGCCCAATTCAGCTCATATTCAGCCAAATTCGCTAAAATCCTTTGCGATTATTGGTCAAATAGTGCATTATACGCGCGTTTTTTGAACATATAGTCTTTTCCATTCGAGTATGGAAAAATATGTTAGGCAACAAAGGTATAGAATTTATATGGCGAAAGAAGATGTAATTGAGTTAGAAGGCAAAGTGCTGGAAACTCTACCCAACACCATGTTTCGAGTTGAGCTGGAAAATGGTCACGTAGTCACTGCACATATTTCTGGCAAAATGCGCAAAAACTACATTCGTATCTTAACCGGCGACACGGTGACTGTGGAAATCAGTCCTTATGACTTATCCAAAGGTAGAATTACCTTCCGCGCTCGTTAATACTTCTTTGCTATTAATGAAATAGTTCATTAATTGAAAAAGGCGCTCAATTGAGCGCCTTTTTTACGAGTCAGGAAAAGTTTATTCTGCACTGGCAGGCAATTTCTCACGATGTGGTTCGATGCGAATATCCAACTGACCATTTTGCATAGTGACGTACACATCACCGCCTTGCGTTAAATCGCCAAACAGCAGTTCATTAGCCAATGGTCGGCGAACATTCTCGCTGATAATTCGTTCCATTGGCCTGGCCCCCATACGCACATCATAACCAATATCCGCTAGATGCTGCCTGGCTTCCTCATTCACATGTAAGTTCACCTGTTTTTCATCCAACTGACCTTGTAGCTCAGTTAAAAACTTATCGACAATCGATAGAATAACCTTTGGTGGTAACGCCTTAAACCAGACCACCGAGTCCAAACGATTTCTAAATTCTGGTGAGAAAGTACGGTTAATGGCTTCGATATTATCACGTGAATAATCGTCAGTACCTTTAAAGCCCATATTGGCTTTAGCAAGCTCCTGAGCACCTGCATTGGAAGTCATCACCAAAACCACATTGCGAAAATCTGCCTTACGACCATTGTTATCGGTCAAGGTACCATTATCCATTACCTGTAATAACAGGTTAAACACATCAGGATGGGCTTTTTCGATCTCATCCAATAATAAAACCGCATGCGGATTTTTATTAATCGCCTCAGTTAACAGACCTCCTTGATCGTAGCCTACATAGCCTGGCGGCGCCCCAATCAAGCGCGAAACTGTGTGAGATTCCATATATTCCGACATATCAAAGCGGATCAATTCAACCCCCATTAAACGCGCTAACTGTTTAGTTACCTCGGTTTTACCGACACCGGTAGGGCCAGCGAATAAGAAGGAGCCAACCGGTTTGTTTTCTTGCCCTAAACCAGCGCGAGACAACTTAATTGCCTCTGAAAGCGTCTCAATAGCCTTGTCTTGACCAAACACCACCATCTTAAGGTTACGCTCAAGATTTTTAAGTAACTCTTTGTCAGAAGTAGAAACCGTTTTTTCCGGAATACGAGCCACTTTGGCAACCACTTGCTCAATTTCTAAAGCCGTGATTACTGACTTACGCTCTTCCTCCGGCACCACTCTTTGTCGAGCGCCTGCTTCATCAATTAAATCAATGGCTTTATCCGGTAATTGACGATCGGTAATATAGCGCGCACTCAATTCTGCCGCGGCCTTTAAAGCGGCAGGTAAATACTTAACACCATGATGCTTTTCATAACGATCCTGCAAACCTTCCAGAATCTGAATGGTTTCACCAACGGTCGGTTCCTTGATATCAATTTTCTGGAAACGGCGCGCCAAAGCATGATCTTTTTCAAAAATCCCTCGGTATTCCTGATAGGTAGTCGAACCAATACAACGTAAATCGCCATTAGCCAATACCGGCTTGATCAGATTAGAAGCATCCATAGAACCGCCAGAAGCAGCGCCAGCACCAATAATAGTATGGATTTCATCAATAAATAAAATAACGTTAGTTTCTTTTTTCAATTGAGCCAAAACTGCTTTTAAACGTTTTTCAAAATCGCCACGGTATTTGGTTCCAGCCAATAAAACACCCAGATCTAGACTATAAACCACCGCATCAGAAATCACTTCTGGCACATTTTGATCAACAATGCGTTTGGCCAAGCCTTCAGCAATAGCAGTTTTACCAACCCCTGCTTCGCCCACCAGTAAAGGATTGTTCTTGCGACGACGACTTAAAATCTGTACTACTCGCTCAATTTCGTAAGCGCGTCCAATCAGCGGATCGATTTTTCCATCTACGGCTAATTGATTCAGGTTTACCGCATACTGATCCAGTGGCCTGGCTTCCTCAACCGTTTCAGCTTCTTCACCAGTTTCTGAGTCATGGCCAAGCTGCAAATCATCTTCATCTTTACTGATACCATGAGAAATAAAATTCACCACATCAAGGCGAGAAATATCCTGCTTGGATAGCAAAAATACCGCCTGACTTTCCGGCTCACTAAACATCGCCAC
Organism: Kangiella sp.; assembly: GCA_028284185.1. GTDB lineage: Bacteria > Pseudomonadota > Gammaproteobacteria > Enterobacterales > Kangiellaceae > Kangiella. The sequence continues at coordinate 9,500 of JANQSG010000020.1, read as the reverse complement.
TAGCACATTAGCACCCGTAACCGAATCGCGGCCAGAAGACTGCACATGGAATACCGCACGCTGTAAAACGCGCTGAAAGCCAATAGTTGGCTGGATCTCAAAATCCTCTTCTTCCTCAGCAAATAATGGCGTGGTTTTATCTACAAACGCTTCTAAATCACCTTTCAACACCGAAACATTAGCATCACAAGCCTTCAACACTTTTAAAGCATCTTCATTGTCGAGCAAGGCCAGCATTAGATGTTCAATGGTAATAAATTCATGACGCTTCTCCCGCGCCTTATGAAACGCCTTGTTCAAGGATTGTTCTAATTCTTTATCTAACATTTATCACCTCACACGCACTTGCCAATAGCCATTGCATTAATCATTCGATTCCATCACGCACATCAAGGGATGCTCGTGTGAACGCGAAAATTCATTCACCTGTAGCACTTTGGTTTCCGCAATATCCGATGTAAATACACCACACACACCTTTGCCTTCATGATGTACCTGCAACATGATGCGGGTAGCCTGTTCCTCATGCAAACTAAAAAACTTACGCAAAACTTCCACCACAAAATCCATCGGCGTATAGTCATCATTTAATAATATGACCTTATACATCGGCGGTTGTTTCACTTTGGGTTTAGCTTCAGCTACCGCCAAACCATGGTCATGCTCATGGCTTACATCATTTTGGTCACTATTATCCTGTTGGCTCATAACTTACTTTTAAATTCAATCAACTCACTTCATTATGCCTATAAATTGGGATGAATTGAAATATCTTCAAGCTTGTATCCGGTGTTTTTCACAACTATAATTGCGCCGTTTTTTGCGCATTAAACAACAAATCGGGACGAAACAATGAAAAATCTATTTTTAGCAGCTACTTTAGTTGCGTTTTCTGCATTGACAACCGCCGAAGAAAATCCAGTATTTTCAAACACTAACGGTATTTTAGGTGCTGGCTATGCTTTTGGTGGTGACAAACTTGAAGGCGCTGTATTTACTGATGGTTCCAGAGAATCAGTAAAAGCAGGTGAAGGCCTGTGGATTGACTTTGGTTTTAGAAGCATTTTTTCCGACTGGGCTCTTAAAGCTACTTTAGGCTATAAATTTGACTCCATTGTCGCCGATAATGGCGACATTACCGTTGATCGCTTACCACTGACTTTTATTGGTCAATATATGAATGGAGACCATAACTTTGGCTTTGGCTTCACTTATGAACTAAGTCCATCCCTTGATGTTGACCTTCCTGGCGATAGATATTCTATAGACTTCAAAGATGCTTTGGGTTTTGTCTTGGAATATGAGAAAAACGAAGGCAGCTGGGGCTGGGGCGCTCGTTATACCTTTATTGATTACGACGCTGAAGAATATAGTGATAACTCTGCTACAGTCAACTTGAGCAACATCCCCGCTGTAGATGGCAATAACTTCGCTATCTTTGCCAACTGGTACTTCTAACCAAATCTATAAAAGCCCTTAATTAAAAGGGCTTTTTTATCTGTACAAACTATTATTTTTGAAGACTCTTAGGCGTCAATAACCAATCCAGACGACCAACATCACTATCAAGTTTTTTCCAGCTATCAATATTGAGATACAACTTAGCAACCGCAGCAGTTGGAAACTTAACATGCGCCCCCATTGCAAGCTCCGCAATTAAGCCAGAACACATAGGTTCATGGGCAACAATCATAAGCTTATTAACCTCATTAGAAACCGCTTGCAGCAACTCAATGGTTTCGACCACACTCGCTAAATAAAGTTGACGCCTCGACTCCAGCGAACAAACCCACCCTGCTTCAGAGGTAGCAATTTCAATAGTATTTAAAGTTCTCTTAGCGCTCGAACTCATAACTAGCTCAGGAACCTGACCAATAGCAGCCAAATGCTTCCCCATCAAAGCCGCCGCCGCAATTCCCCGCTCAGCCAATGGCCGCTCATAATCCCGATTAAACTTAGCTTTCCAGTCCGACTTACCGTGACGCATAATAAATAATTTTTTTCCAGCCATAATTTATTCCTACCATTCAGTTTTGCGCCAATCATATTCAGTAATAAAGATAACATTATGACAAAAATGATAAAATTTTGTGACATAGAACGAACTAAGCAGATTAAAAGTTTCAGACATAAAAAAGACGCCCTAAGACGTCTTTAATTATCAAATGACGAGGGTGGTATTTGATTAGAGCTCATAACCCCCTGTTTTTTACACATGTTACAAAAAATCAATCAAACAGAGCCATAGTTGCTTGCTTTTCCTCTATTTGTAATGCTGAATTAAGCTCTTGCCATGCACATTCCAGTAAATTCTTTGAACGCTTACTAACTGTTTCATTATCCCATTTATCGGATTTAGTAAGGTATTTGGCCATTTCTAAAGTTGAGCCTCCTTCCAAAAGCTTAATAACATCATTTTTGAGTTGATGACCAGCTTTCTGTGCTATGGAAATTGCATCGCTTAATTCTTCAGACGTTTCAGCACCGAAAGCTCTAAATAAAAGAACTTTTTTATCCCATGATTTATTTCCTGCGGAGCTATTTTCCTTGACAGGAAGTAATGCAAGATTGCCAATAGTATGAACTGTGGTAGCATCTCTATCAAACATTTCATCCCACTCTTTGGCAAAGTTTTGAGGAGCGACATGCTCTACAGTAGAATGGATAGGATCTACGTAACTTCTATAGTTAACCAGATCATTTTTATAAGATGGACGCCTCGAATTTTTGACCAAATTTTTATCATTCAGAATAGCCTTATGATGAGCAAGTAACAATAGATACTTACAAAGTGCTTTAGAGCCGTTATAAAGAGGTTGAGTCGACGCTACTTTAATCCACTCCTCTTTAGTAGTAATACGCTTATTATGCAAAAGAGCCACAAAAGTTTTCCGTAATTCTTCGGGGGAAAGTATTTTATTATCTAATGTATCGCCTAGCCTTAAACATTTATACTGAGTAGACTTAATAACCCCTCCGCTCATTACTTTTAATAAAGCACTATCAATAGCTCCAGTGCCACAGGTATATGCTCTCCATACAGCAACAAATGAAGACGTATAAATACATGCCTTTTTGAAATTTTGTATATTATGGTCTTCTCTTAACTGGTTTAAATACCTTAAAATGATCGGGATTACCATTGTTGTATTTGTGTCTCTAAGAAATTCTAAGTGGAATAAAATTTCTTCTTTATGCTCGTTCCAGTCATTTAATTGATTTGCTATTCTCTTTTTATCCCAAAAGTCATTCTTAAATGAGCAAATGTTAGATAAATAAGATACATACTTTTCACGAATCGTTCTTGATTCAACGGGTATATCTTCATACCACTGCTTTAACCTACTTCTTTGAAAATCTAATTTAAGTGGAACTTTTTCTCCTTTTATAATGTTTGCAAATATTAAAACTATTTGAGAGCTTTCTTTCGTTTTTTGGGAGCTTTTATCAAATTGGTCCAAGAATGTATCAACATCGTCAAACATAAGCTTTGAATTAGAGCGTTCATAGCCTCCTTTATTCTCATTAAATCTATCTTCATATCTTGCTACTACAGGTCTGAAGGTTTCTATAGCAGTCAAAGGAGCTCCGGTCGTATTAAGAGCTTCAAAAATATCAAACCCATAAGCTTCATCAGCAACTCGTACATTTGTAATTGCAATTCTTCTTAAGAGGTATTCCGAATAACAAAGCACCAAGATCGCTGCTTTGGCAGAATCGTCATGGTTAATAATATTATTATATTCTTTAGATATTAATTTTTTCTCGTCCTCTTCTAATCTTAACAGGTGTTTGCTGAGCTTAGTTGAAATTATTTTTTGCAATAAATCATCTTCTAGCTGGCTCTTAATGAAGTCTTCGAGCCATTTCCCTATTAATTCTTCATTTCTCAAAAAGTATTTAACATCTTCACCGGTTTTTTTAGAGTTCCAAGAAAAGTCCCTATCTTCGGCGCTATAAACGAACTCTATGTACTTATGTAAGTAATCTGAAACAGGTGATACATATTCGCATTTTGATGGGTTCTTGTGCCAATAGTCAGAATGCTCTCTAATTAAAATAGGATAATAGTCAGAGCTTTTTTTAGGTATAGCAGCTTTGTTTTTCGAGAAGCAAGCAAATAACTCATCTAAACGCTCTTCAATCTTACTGTCCAAAAGTTCAAGTACGGAATTGTTTTCAGTATCTAGATCATTTTTAATTCGTGTTAACAAAGTATGTAACTTAACACATATTAAAATTAACGTGGTAAGGCGTTGTTGACCATCAACGATGCTACTAGCTCTGGAGCGAAATGCATCAACTTCTATTTCTACAAAAATTAAGGCGCCAAGAAAAGTTATGATGTTTTCATCATGTTTTACAGAATACATGCCTTCTTGAACATCTTTTAAAACTCTTTCAATATGAGTTTTATCCCATGAGTACCTTCTTTGGTATAGTGGGACTGTATATCCAATCACATCATTATTAGATAAAGTATCAAATAATGACATTCCTTCAGAGTGAAATGTATCTCTAATATCCTTCATTTTTTCTCCTTTTTTATAATGTACAGATCAGGCAGGCTTGATCTTCAGGATCCTCATCTTCTTGTTCGTATCTAAGTGCATCTTGCCATCTTCTATATTGCTTAGCTTTAAATGCTCTACCTTCTTTTTCAGCTTTTTCAGCTTTTTTCACAAGTTCATCAAGTGAACCTTGGGAGCTCCAAGTGTATTCACCATCACCAACTGCGATCAATCCTTCTCCATACTGCCATTTCTTCCTAGCTCGACCCTCAAAAGATTTAGCTTTTTCGAATAGCTCAGGGTGGTTTCTTTTTAAACCTAGCCATTCATCTTGTCTCTGGAAAAAACAAAAGTAACAACCTGAACGACTTCTCCACTTATAATATTCTGGAATACCTACTGTATCTTCTAAAATTTGGAACACATCATCTCTAACCAAACCATCATCTATAAATGGATACACGGGGTCTACATCATCTATAGCGTAATAATTAGGTTTTTTTCCAGAGCCGGTACTTAGACCCTCACGAAATTCATCTGCACGAATTCCAATGTAGGATATTGCTGGAGTCCCTTTCACAAAGTCAACAAATGGTTTGATCTTCATGACACGGGTGCACCACCTTTGTCTAACAGATGGCAAGTAATCGTTATGTAACTTTAGCCAGTGCTCAAAATCTTGGTCCGAGGCAAGTCTATGTATCTGTTTTCCAAGGTACGCTTCCATTTTATCAAGAAAATCATATACTTCAGGTAACTCTGCACCTGTATCTGAAAAGAAGTACTCTATTTTGGAGTGTAATTCAGGGTAATGTTCCTTTATATATATTGCCAAGGCGGCACTATCTTTTCCTCCAGAAAGGCCTAAAACATGTCTTACGCCTTCTTTTTTAGCTATTTCACTAAAATGAACTGTCACTTGTATGATTCCTTAACATTTTTAAGTTTTGACTTGTCGGAACCTGATTCCTTATTTTTGTCATCATTTTCAAGTAAGAAATCATTTACTATTTCAGCAATTGTTGCAAGTTTTAGTTCATTATCTTTTATGTTTCTGAGTAAATTAAACACTTCATCCTTAACTTCTCTAACTGCCAATGAAGTTTCTTTGCTGATTGTAACGATACTATCAACTTCATTTACTTGATCTTGGCCTTTTTTAATAGCTCTAAGTAAGATTACGTCGAATCCAGGATTATCAGAATTGGTTCCATCATATTGAACCCATAGCTTATGAAGGTCATCTATTTGTTGTCCTAATTGTGCAAGCTTATATTCTGCCTGGCTTTGATCAGAGTCACTCCACTTATCTATGGGTTTATGGCCTAGGAACATAAATATATTGTCTAACCAACTTTCATTATTATCGGACTTATTAGTAAGTCTTCTTAAGAATGCCTTAACACCACTTACATCAACAGTATAATTTTCTAGACCACATACTTTTCCTGAAACATTAGTTCTCAGTTCATCGAGAGATGCAAATTTAGGCACTCTCAATGCATTTGCTAGTAAGGTAGTTTGCCTTTCTTTAAGCTTAATATGGGCATACTTTAATTCTTGAAGAGCCTCCATTAACTTATTTGACAACCCTTCAAAAGACGAATCACCTTTTATTTCATACCCTAGAGCTTTTGGAAGCTCTTCGAAAATGAGCTTTACAGGAGATTTAGAAAGATTAAAAGCAGTACGTAATGCTAAGGCACTTTTAGATAGCTGTTTTGTTTTTTGAGTATAGTCTGGAAGCTCTCGCATAAAAGTTGCTAACGGCCTGGCAATATCTAAAACAGTTCTTTGGCTTCCTGATTTTTTTATTCCACTTCTAGAGTCAAATAAGCCTAGGTTTAGCTCTGAAAATACACTCTTCTTAAAGCCTTCTATTTTGAAATATTGAATTGCGAACTCATCTGGTCGCTTAATAAATCTTTCTAGTTGCTCTGAGGTAAATTTAGGTATGAATCGTCTGTTTTCGTAAAGAGCAATAACATCCCTATACACTAAGTACGCGCATGTATAAATTATAGGAAGTAAGCCTGCTTTTATCCCAAAAGGTGGTGAAACTAACATTTGATCTAATTCAGAAAATGATCTCGGAGACGTTTCCGAAGATTCTATGAATTCTTTTATTAACCGCCAGGTTTTATGGAATTGAGTCAGCTTATGTTTTCTACCATCCAATGATGGTTCTGCTATTCGCCACCGCCCATCAACTTCTGAGTGAATCCCTGTAGCTTTAATTAATGAATAATATATAGCTTTTTCAGGTGGATTCTTTTGTATCCCAAGATCTTCCTCAGCTTCATTAATCAGAAGGTATTGTAATAGCTTGGAGCGCGCTGCAACTGCTTGGCTAGATGGCTTATTTCTATTTATTAGTTCATTTAAAATGATTGGAGCTGAGTGATAAATTTGCTCAAGAATGTAAGATAGTTGTTCCTGGAGCTCTCGCTTGTTTCTGACTTTGATGATATTAGCAGACCAGTACCATTCGTTTTCATGTGGGTTATCCAACAGGTCTCTTAATATTGTTTGTTCACTATGCTCCGCAGCATCTAATCTGTCATAATATTCTCTAGAGGCAACAGGATCAGAGTTAAGTTCTTGTCGAGAGATTTTGACTTTGTACAACGCTTCAACTTCAGAAACTGCATCTCTTAAAGACTCTGCATTTTTACAAAAAGCAATAATATCCAACTCACTAAAGTGCTTTTTAACTTGGTTTCGGAAAATATCTTCGTCTTCTTTACCTAGAGATAAATAAAATATAATTCTCGGATTTGAATCAGTTTGCGGAAGTTCTGCATACGATCTTGCATCTATAAAGAATGGGATAAAGTATCTCAGTGCACCACTTTCAACTGTGTACTTTCTAGCTACTACTGGCTGTAAATTAGCCCTTTGATTCAAGATTTTTGATAATGAAAACTTACCTAAATTTGCTAGTTCTTGCTGTAAAGCAAGCTCAATATCAAAATCACTTCCTTGCCAAACTCTATATTCAGTACTGAATTTTCTGTACTGAATTACAGATTTATCCTTCAAGTCCTTAATGTATCTATTCAGGGCTGCTTTAGGATATAAAGTCTCTAATAGTGTCTTAGATGCTTTGAAACCACCTTGAGCTCCGATAATATTTAACAAACCAATAGTTTTTAGTAAGTTGAGTTCATTTTTCGGTATATCACCAGCTCTATCAATAGCAGTTATAACTTCAACCCACCGTCTATGTATTAAGTGATCACCTACCGATGCAGGTTGGTTCATAATAAAGTAATCGAATACATGATGAGGCATTACACTCTCATCGATAGTAGATAATTGACTTATTACATTTCTAAATCCATTTGGCTCATTGCTTCCCAAAAAACTAAACAATGTTCTCTCATTCTGGGCAATCTTTTGGCATAAAAGAGGTAGCAATAATGCAGTTACAGGATGTAAAGGGTGGCAACTGTTAAAAAGCTCTAATGCTTCTTCTTGTGTTAACACTCCTGGTAAAGATTTTTCCTTTTCAAGAACACTAATTACTTTAGTATTTTTAGAAGAAATACTCGCTAATTCTTTTGAAGAGAAATTATGTGTTATCGCTCTACTGACAACCTTAAGAGTTTGCTCAGGTCCTTCAAGGAAAGGAATATCTTCGAATCTCCCTTGAATTTTTGACCATTCTTTTTTCAGTGCCTCGCCTAATCCTTTTGCATATTGCTCAAATGATTGGTGAAGCATTACAAATAGATATAGGTTTACTTTTTGATTGCTACAGGCGTGCTCTGCAAGTAATTGAAGAAGGAAAATGTCATTAACTCCATAATGACGTGCTTCATACTCAAGAAACTTACCAAGTTCATCAATTATTAGTAATATCCCTTTAGATTTACCATCCAAGGCATTTTGCAAATCAACAATTAACGATAGCACATCGTTGGGAGTAAGCTTTTCAGGTAAGTTGGATGCTTTCTTTAATTTAGCTAATACTTTTGGTTTGGCACCCTTTAAATCACTCCAATACTGCTCAGCTGACTGATCCATGCTTGTAAGCAGTCTCGCTGCTAAGGGCTCTGGTGATCCACTTAACATGATTTTTAAATAGCCGTTTGTACTTTTGGTTTGCTGCTTACACTTGTTTACTAGGGACTTATTGTCATTTAGAACTTTAAAAGCTGCTTTGGTGGCATTGCTTGTAGGATTTCCTAACAAGTGACTAAGGAAAATTGAAAAAGTAGACTTCCCTGAACCATAAGGACCTATTAAAGACCAGGCTCTTGGGGCTTGCTTATCGCCAAATGTATCTACGACCCTTTCTAATGTTCTAACAGCACGGGAAGTCGGTATATAAGCTTTGACAATGTCTTCGGAAGAGAAGTCTCTTTCAATATTTACTGATCGAGTATAATGTGTGTTGAGTGATATTTTGTTCTCAATACTCATGCTACCTTACCTTTTGATGTTATAGAATAATGCCTCTTCAAATAGTCAATAGGTTGAAGCTTCTCTTCTAATATATATAGCTGATGAATTCCAGCTGTTTCTCTGATTACAATTGTTCCAGGGATGTAATTGACTAGCTGTTCTAGTTTGGTAACAAAGTCGTTTTCCGTAATTCTAAATGCAGCACCTGGAGCGACCATACCTTCATTTGCATACATTAGATCCTCTATAGGTATGGACTTTAAATTTCTTTCATTCATAACATTTAAAACCGCATATCCTAATACACCTAAAGGCAAGTATGGTCTAGTTTCTGGCTTCGAAATGTAATTCTTGCTGATAGAGCCTAAGTTAATTAATCTTAAAAGGCTAAGTGGAGAATCTAGGCTTTCCTCCAGAGAGGCTTTTGAGTTTGTTTTCGACTGGGTGTACATCCTTAGAACAAGCAATGCGTCATTTTTTAGTGTGGAAATACTGACATTAGTATCGATATTGTCTTTTACATAATCTTTCAGGGCTGTTTGAGCTTCTAAAGATGAAAAGTCTGCCTTATGAAAGTTA
>JANQSG010000017.1 GCA_028284185.1 Kangiella sp. | reverse complement strand
ATACCGGTGGCGCTCAGTTCTTTATCAATTTAGCGCCCAATCTGCATCTGGATTCCAATTACACCATTTTTGGCAAGGTCATTTCTGGAATGGAGATAGCTTTGAAACTTGAGCAGAATGACCAGATTCTTTCTACCCAGATTAACAACTAAAAAAGTATTTCCATCGTAATATCACAGCGTTCGTATTGGCTGCAAGAGCCGGTATGAGCAACTTCCTGAAAGCCCAGTCGGCGGTATAAATTAATTGCTGGCACTAATTTGCGATTGGATTCCAAAAACAGTCTTTTGCAACCTTTTTCCTGGGCGAGTTCGATAATGGCCTGGCCTAATTTTTTGCCAATTTGCTTGCCTTGCGCTTTTGGCGATACTGCCATCTTAACCAGTTCATACTCATCGTTAGACCATTTTTTTAAACCGCAGGTACCAACAACTTCACCTTGATATAAGGCATAAATAATATTTCCACCTTTATCAATAAGATGTTTTTTCGGGGTCGATAAGACTTTCGCATCTTCGGCTTCTACTACAAAATACTTTTCGATCCACTCTAAATTAAGGCCTTTGAAATAGTTTTTTGTAACTTGTGCAAAATCGACAATTTGTACTTCGGAGAGTTGGCGTTGGTTCTTTACTTTCTGTACGCGTTGCTTAAAACTTTGCTGCTTAAGATCGGATTCAGTTTCAAGTATGGAAGCGAGTAGGGAGTGCTTTTGATTTTGCATTATTTGATGCAAGGTAGTGGCGATATCTTTCCAGGCAATTTCCAATTGAGGCAGTAGCGCTTCGCCTTTTTCTGACAAACAAATCAAACGCTTACGTTTGTCTTGTTGACCTTGTTGCGAACAAACCAGGCCTCTTTTATCCAGAGCTTTGACTTGATTGATAATGGCTGGATGGGAAAAGCCGAGTTTATCTGCCAGTTCCGTTACACTAATGTTCGGTTGCTGGGCGATGACGTAGAAAGCTATAAAATTATTGGGATCAAAATCAATATTATATAGCTGGTAGATCTCTTGACCTTGCAGCATGATCTGGTCATATAAGCGTTTCATACGGGCTGCAATGGCCAATTCCCCCAGTTCATCAAAAATATCCATAACAATGTATGTAAATAGTTACGTAAATATAAATTTATATTTATAAAACAATGTTGTCAAACTTTATTCGATGCCAATATTTTGATCTAAAAGCTTATTTTTCTATGCTAAAATTGGTGCAAAAGTAAAAACAGGGGACCTCATGGATCTATTTACCATTGAAAACTTATTTACCTTGATGATGCTCATCGTGTTACAAGCAGTGTTGGGTTTCGACAATCTTTTATACATTTCCTTAGAATCGAAGCGTGCACCTGTCGCCGAGCAGAAAAAAGTGCGTTGGCTGGGTATCGGTATTGCCGTTGCCTTAAGAATTGTCCTGCTATTCTCATTGATGAAACTGATCGATTATGTACAAGGCGAAATGTTCAGCATTAACTGGGAAGGGGTGGTCGAAGGAACCTTTACTTTAGAAAGCATTATAGTGTTATTCGGTGGTGTTTTTATTATGTACACCGCGGTCAAGGAAATCTGGCATATGATGGCATTAGAGGTCGATGGCGCTGAAGAGCGTAAACCCCAGTCGGCGGCCAAGATTATTGCTTTAATTGTGATGATGAACTTGGTTTTTTCATTTGATTCAATTTTAAGTGCTATGGCCTTAACCGATAATTTCTGGATTATGGCGATTGCTATAATTGCCAGTGGTGTGGCTATGATCTGGTTGGCTGATACAGTATCAAGTTTTTTAGAAAAAAATCGTATGTTTGAGGTTCTAGGTTTATTTATCCTATTAATTGTTGGTGTGATGTTATTGGCAGACGGTGGGCATAAAGCTGAGTTGGCTTTCTTTGACAGCCATATTACACCAATGAACAAAGTGACTTTCTATTTTGTGATTGCAGTCCTGGTATTAAGCGATATTGTGCAGTCCAGATATCAGAAAAATTTACTTAAGAAAAAAGAACGTTTGGCAAAGCAGGCTGAAATGTTAAATAAGTCATAAACAGTTTGAAACTTTGGATAAAAACGGTACTATTATAAGTTGTTGATTTTTATAAAAATAAGGAGAAGCTAATGTCTAAGCTAAAAGACTTTTTGAAAGAATTGGGTTCAAACTCACAGTTATTGGAATCGTATAAAGAAAGCCCAGAAAAAACTATGCAAAAATATGGATTGTCAGAAAAAGAAACTGCAGCAGTTCATAATTTGGATATGGATAAAATTAGGGAGTTAGCAGGTGATGAATGTGATTATTTAGTCATCGTTCACAATATCAGCGAACATAAAATGTAGTTTGCCAATTGAAACAAGTTTTCTCTTTTATTGTTGTAACTATTTTAGGTGCATCATCAACATTTGCTGCACAAAGTATTGATGATGCACTGAATGATTTAACAAAGCTTAATCCCGTTGAGCCTGTAAAAGCCTATCAAAAAATTCAGGAACTAAAAACAAGATGGCCTGAATTTACTTCTAATGAGCAAAAAGCCAGATTCTTTATTTATAGTGGCTATCATTATTTGCTGAAGTCAGAGCATAAAGTTGCATTAGCGCAGCTCAAAGAAACACTAAATTTGGATGGTATCCCCGTTAAATATAAGCTAAGTGCATATAATCTTTTGTCACAAATTGAATTGAATTTGAAAAACTATGGACAGTCCTTTGAATATCTTTTTAAAGCCGTAAATATATTGGACTCAGAGGAAAATACAGAAAATCATTTTAGCTTTTATCATAGTACGGCCAATCTTTTTCTTGATATAGAAGCCTGGCCGGAGGCACTTGAGTATTCAGAGTTTGCTTTAACCATCGCTAGAAAAGAAAAAAATAAGGTAGATGAATGTTATGCTTTAGCGCAAATTGATGAGATTAAACTGAACCAAAATACTCAGATTAATTTAACAAAAAACCTTAATAAAATAATTGAATATTGTACAGATATAAATGCAAATCTGGTGTTGGCAAATTTACATAAAAATTTAGCCAAGAGCTATATGCAAAAAAAGCAACTATCGTTGGCATTAGATAATTTTAATAAGTCTAAAAGTTATTTATTAAAAACGCCTTATTTACCTGAGGAATTAGAAGTTTTACTCTATTTGGCGAAGCTTGATTTTCAAAATAAAGCTTTTGGCGATAGTATAACTAAACTTGATGAATTAATTTCTTCAGCTAAAGATATGCCTTTGTCGAAGGTTAAAAATGAAGCCTTGTATCTTAAAGCGAAAATCCATTTGCAATTAGGTGAATATTCAAAATCAGCAAACTATATGGATCAGGCCTATCAATTAAACACAACGATTCAAAAAGATTTGGCAAGTCGAAACTTGGCTTATCAGCAGGTCAAACATTCTAAATATGAAAGTGAAGCCCAAGTCAAAATGCTTGATCATGAAAATCAATTATTGAAACTGAATTCAGAAGTGCAAGAGCAATCAAAAAGAACTTATCAGTTATTTTCTATAATCGCGGCACTGTTTGTAGCACTTGTTACTTTAATGATGTTGAGAATGAAAAAACAGAAAGAGCAATATCGAGAATTGTCGCGTAAGGATAGTTTGACTGGAATATTTTCACGGCGTTATGTATTACATTTAGCAGCGGATGTACATAGTAATAGTTTAAGCACTAAAAAATCTTTTAGTGTTATCATTTTTGATCTCGATTACTTTAAATCGATTAATGATAAATATGGTCATGCTATTGGCGATTGGGTTTTAAAGTCAGTTGCGCAAAAGGTCTCTGAACAAATTCGAGAAGGAGATATTTTTGGCCGTTTAGGAGGCGAAGAATTTATTTTAATACTGCCTGATACTTTAAAAAAGAGTGCCGAGAGATTAGCAATGAGATGCTTAGACTCATTTGCCACCATTGAACACGATAATTTTGATAAGGGATTTAACATTTCTGCCAGTTTTGGTATTGCTACCTTTACCCAAGCTGAAGACTTGGAAACGCTTATTCAATCAGCTGATGATGCCATGTATAAAGCCAAGCAAATGGGGCGTAATCAAGTTTTCAGTTTTGCTCAATAATTTACTTTAATAAAGACAATAACCATGAACAATAAAGGTTCTCTTACCTGTGTTGGAACAGGTATCACTCTTGCTGGGCAAATAACCGTTTTAGCAAAAAATTATTTAGAGTCAGCTGATCAAGTTTTTGCCATCATGCCGGATTATATGTCCGAAGAGTGGCTTAAATCTATAAATCCGAATTATAAGAGCTTGCAATATTTGTATCAGGAAGGTAAATCACGGCGGCAGACTTATCGTGAAATGACTGAAGAAGTTTGTCATGCTGTGCGAGAGGGCAAGAAAGTTGTATTGGCGCTTTATGGTCATCCGGGGATTTTTGCTTGTGTTGGACACTTTGCTATAAGTGATTTGCAAGCCGAAGGTTATTCGGCGCAAATGCTTCCAGGTATATCTGCTGATGCTTGTTTATATGCTGATCTTGGCATTGATCCAGGCACTTATGGCTGTCAGTCTTATGAAGCCAGCCAATTTTTATTTGGTGGAATAGAGCCAAATGTTGGTGCTTATTTAGTTTTATGGCAAATCAGTTTAGCTGGAGAACATACTCTTAAGACTTTTAAAACGACAAAGGATAACTTAAAGGCTACGGTTAGGCTTCTCAATAAATATTATCCCATTGAGCATGAGGTTATTATTTATGAAGCACCTTTTTTACCTATACAACAGCCAAGAATTGAGAAGTTTCCTTTAAAGGAGTTACCTGAGATTGAGCTCAAGTCTATTTCAACCATGGTGATTCCACCATTAACGCCGCTAAAGTTAAAGCAAGAAGCTTTGGATGAATTTGGTTTAAATATTACTGATTTTGGACAAGACTCTAAATAAAAAAAGCCCACAATTTGCGGGCTTTTATGTATAAAAAGAAAACCTTTTGATTAGATTTTCTTCATTTCCAAAGCCGCCTGAATTAAATCTTTAACGTATTCATTGTGCGCTTTAGTTTCGTCTGATTGCCAGAAAGCAACATTAGTATCTGAGTCAATATTTTTTAGCTGACGGCGTGCTTGGGCAACGCTTTGGTTGCTGTAGCCGGATTTGCCATTGGATTTAACGATATTGGCTAATCCTTTAATGTATTCAATCTGTAGATTTTGACGGATTGAATTAACATCACCGGAGTCACCTTTAAAGATAGCAGCACTGAGATCATTCATCACTTCACCTAAGCCATATTCATTACCATAGATACCGGTATCAATTATCCGTTTTTGCACCACAGGGTGTAGTAATTGAATTAATACGGAACGTTGCAAATTCAAAATAGCATCGTGCAATTTTGGATCTTCAGTAAAACCAAAGTGGTTAAAGCCACGGCGTTGCAATTGCAATTTATTGATCAGAGTTGGACTGAACTGGAAAGCATCTTCCGCAAATACATACTTGGCCAAAGATTCCATTGCCTGTTTTTGCTTGGTCTTTTCTACTGGGCGTAATGGTTCAGTAGCACCTTGTTGACCAACAAAACCACGATCAATATAAACACCACCAATGTAGCGTGAAATGGTTTGAGCATGACCGAAGTATTGACGGTATAAAGCATTAAAACCACTGGTAACACCTTGATAAGACTCGCCTTGTTTTGCTAGACGCTCCAGTAGCTTGTCTTCAACCGTTTTAATATTTGCCATTTGTGCCACTGCAAAACCGATAGCATCAGAACTCATGTCACCAACATTAATGCGTGGGTCAATGGCTTTACCTGGAGCACGCATATCATCTGCATCGTTACCGAAAGCCAACTGAGGATCGGTAGAGCGAGCTAATAATTTTTCCATACGTGCTTTTTCAGCACTAGCATCATCTAAAGAAGGCGTGTAACCAAACTCAATAGCCCAATGATCATAGGGGCCAGGAGTGGTGGTGTAATAGTTGCCTTGTGCTTTGCCGTCGGTAGCAAAGTTAATCGCTGGATAATCCATCACGGAACCCGTTAAGCCCATAGCTTCAGTTTTAGCCTTATCACTTAATGTAGCCAAATCGTGCAACTGGCTTGATTTCATATTGTGGTTCAAACCCAAAGTATGGCCCACTTCATGCAAGATTAAAAAGTGAATAAAGTCGTTTAGGAACTGAGTTACTTCGCCAGGATTATTCGTCATGGCTTCCATCATCATGCGGCCATCCATTGCATCTTTATACATGGAGGCATGAATATCCATCGGTTGATCTAGAGTTTGTTCCAGTGCTTCTTCAATCGACAAAGATTGAGTTGCCATCAATTGCTCAGCGTGGGCGATGCGGTTAAATACGCTGTATTCCAACATGATATCAGCACCCAACAATTGACCAGTGCGCGGATTGGCAAAACTTGGGCCATAACCACCAAAAGGAGGGCGTGGTGAAGAGGTCCAACGTAAAACATTGTAGCGAATATCACCAGCATCCCACTCTGCATCATCAGGTTGAACTTTTACCTGGATAGCATTTTTAAACCCAGCTTTTTCAAAGGATTTATTCCACTCTAAAGTTGCGTGTTTAACGGTGTCTCGAATATGTTCAGGGGTAGTATTTTCAATCCACCAAACGATGGGTTTAACTGGCTCAGAAAGCTCAGCAGCAGGATCTTTTTTCACCAAATGCCAGCGACGGATCACATCCTTATAAGGGGTAATATCACCAACCGCAGTCATATCATGAACCTGATTCATAAAGTAACCAACGCGTGGATCATCAAAGCGTGGCTTATAATCATTTTCCGGTACTTCAATCATGGAGTGGCGAACACTGATTTCAATAGAGCGAGGATCAGTAATCGCAAATAAACCTGGGGTAACTGTGCGTGCCTGGGGAACTATTGGCATGGGGTTGTCGTAAACATATTCAACTTCGAAATCTGTATTTTCTGGATAGTTATCCACTTCCACATACTTGGTTTTGGATTTGCTTAATTTACCTAAGCCTAAACGTTTACCAGGTTTAGTCCCCGGTCGAGGGGAAGGTTTGATTTGTAATAAAGACTCTGACAGGAATATTCTATCAGCATTAATCAGCACATCACCAGATTCTTTATCTTCAGCAATAATTGGCAAGCTGGCAATTACCGGTGTATTGATATTGGCCTCTTTAGCTTTTGAAACTGCATTGTCTGGATCAAAGTAAAAGCTAGTATTTTCCGCTTTAAACTCGATATTTTTGTAATGACGATTGATGGAATAAATACGGGTACCGCGATAGGCACCACGGAACATACCCACATCGACCAAACCATCTCTTAATTGAACGAAATGCAAAAACTCTTTACCCAGTTGATCTTTCTTGATCAGCATTTTCAAAGAACCGGTCTTAGGATCTTTATAAAGATCGAATAGGCCTTCTATTTTCTCCAAGTCTTTAACTGTGTCGGCAATAGTTTTTTCTTTCTTCTGCTCTTTTTTACCTTTGGCAGGAGCTGCGGCTTCTGCGACAGGTGTGGTAAAGGCTACTGTTGAGCCGAGAAGAGCGATAGCCAGTGCCCGGCTAATTTTATTTATTTTCATGATATTCCCCGTATTGATCAGGATAGAAAAATTTGTCCAACTCACTTTCTACCAATATCTAAGGCAAGTCTCAATGGTAAATTGTAACCAGATATAAATATTTACTTAATCTTGAGAAAATATTGATAAAAATGAGCAAAAGCCCTAATTTTTAGACTAAGGCATTTGTAATGCAGGAATAAAAGGAGAAGCTTTTATAGATTTTATTTATGGGTAAGCATGGGCTTTAGGTATTTTCCAGTAAAGGAACCTTTGGTTTTGGCAACTTTTTCTGGTGTGCCAGTAGCGATGATTTTACCGCCTTTGCTACCACCTTCGGGCCCCAGATCGACAATCCAGTCGGCAGTTTTAATCACATCTAGATTATGCTCAATCACAATTAAAGTATTGCCGTGATCACGCAAGCGATGTAGAACTTGTAACAATTGATTAACATCATGGAAGTGCAAACCAGTAGTGGGTTCATCCAGAATATATAGAGTTTTACCGGTATCCCGTTTGGATAGTTCGCGGGAGAGTTTAACCCTTTGCGCTTCACCGCCGGAAAGGGTAGTCGCCGATTGCCCCAGTTTGATATAAGACAAACCCACATCAACCAGGGTTTGTAGCTTTCGGGCAATAACCGGAATGGCATCGAAATATTCGCGTGCATCTTCAACTGTCAGCTCCAACACTTCATGAATATTTTTACCTTTGTAGGTGATCTCCAGAGTTTCGCGGTTATAGCGTTTGCCTTTACACACATCACAGGCTACATAAACGTCTGGCAAGAAGTGCATTTCCACTTTAATAACACCATCGCCCTGGCAGGCTTCGCAGCGGCCGCCTTTAACGTTAAAACTAAAGCGACCAGGTTTATAACCGCGTGCACGAGACTCTTGAGTGCCTGCAAAAAGTTCACGGATTGGCGTGAAAATTCCGGTGTAGGTGGCAGGATTGGAGCGAGGCGTACGGCCAATCGGGCTTTGATCAATATCCACTACTTTATCAATATTTTCCAGTCCCGAAATAGACTTATAAGTTTTGGGTTGTAAGCTGGAACGATTAATTTCTTTGGCTACAATTGGATAAAGAGTGTCATTAATCAGAGTCGATTTACCCGACCCCGAAACGCCAGTGACACAAGTCATAAGGCCCACAGGAATTTCTAAATTGACACTATTAAGGTTATTGCCTTGAGCACCAGTTAGCTGGATAGTCTTGTTTTTGTTAAATGGTGTTCGTTCTTCAGGAACTGCAATTTCTTTTTTGCCCGTTAAGTATTGAGCAGTCAGTGAATGTTTGTTTTTCTTAACCTGAGCCAGTGAACCTTTGCCCACAATTTCACCGCCATGTACGCCAGCACCAGGACCAATATCCACAATAAAATCAGCAGCCCGGATAGCATCTTCATCATGTTCTACCACGATCACGGTATTGCCCAGATCTCGTAGATGGGTCAGGGTTTTTAATAGGCGATCATTGTCTCTTTGGTGTAAACCAATGGAAGGCTCGTCCAGAATATACATAACACCCACCAGGCCAGCGCCAATCTGGCTGGCAAGACGAATGCGTTGCGCTTCACCGCCAGAAAGGGTATCGGCGCTACGCTCCATCGTCAGGTAGTCTAATCCCACATTGACCAGAAAGCTTAGGCGATCACCAATTTCTTTAAGCACTTTTGCGGCAATTTCCCCGCGTTTGCCTGGTAAAGAAAGCTTGGCAAAGTATTTAAAAGCTTCCTCAATGGACCAACGAGTGACCTGATGAATGGCGGTTCCTTCAATCAGCACGTTACGTGAGTTTTCGTTTAAGCGAGTACCATCACAATCATCACAGGATTGGGTGGTCATGTATTTTATGAGATCATCACGCACTGCGCCAGATTCAGTCTCGCGGAAACGACGTTGCATATTGGGAATAATGCCTTCAAAGGTATGAGTACGGCGATAAACCGCCCCTTTATCATTGTTATATTCAAATTCGATTTGGGTCTTGCCACTACCAAACAGAATGACTTTTTGAATTTTCTTTGTCAGGCTTGACCAAGAGGCTTCGATATCAAATTTGTAATGTTTGGCCAGTGATTTTAGCATGTGAAAGTAATAGACATTCCGTCTGTCCCAACCGCGAATAGCGCCACCAGCCAATGACACTTCATCATTGGTAATAATTTTTTCCGGATCGAAAAATTGATCCACGCCCAGGCCATCACAGGTTTGGCAAGCGCCTGCTGGATTATTAAAAGAGAAAATGCGTGGTTCTAATTCCGGAATTGAGTGACCACAAGTAGGGCAGGCGTATTTGGCTGAAAAGACCATTTCTTCAAAATCAGGATCATTATCCATTGAAGCTACGCGGGCAATACCTTCGGCCAGCTCTAAAGCAGTTTCAAAAGATTCGGCCAAACGTTGCTGCAAACCCTCTTTGACCTTAAAACGATCGACAATTACTTCAATGGTGTGTTTTTTATAAAGATCCAATTCAGGCGCTTCAGTCAGATCATAGACGGTGCCATTAATTCGAGCACGTACAAACCCTTTGGCTTGTAGTTCTTGAATCAGTTGCACATGCTCGCCTTTGCGGTTTTGTACTACTGGCGAAAGTAACATTAATTTTGAACCTGCCGGTTGCTCTAACACCAGATCCACCATCTGACTGACGGTTTGTGCTTCTAATGGCAATTGGTGGGTTGGACAGTGTGGCGTACCAACACGGGCAAACAGTAAACGCAGGTAGTCGTAGATTTCGGTAATGGTGCCTACGGTTGAGCGCGGGTTATGCGAAGTGGATTTTTGCTCAATGGAAATGGCGGGTGACAAGCCCTCGATATGATCCACATCCGGCTTTTCCATCAAAGACAGGAATTGACGGGCATAAGCCGATAAAGATTCCACATAGCGACGTTGCCCTTCTGCGTACAGGGTATCGAAAGCCAAAGAGGATTTGCCCGAGCCGGATAAGCCAGTTATGACAATCAGCTTGTCGCGCGGCAAGGTTAGATCGACATTTTTAAGGTTATGAGTTTTAGCGCCACGTATTTCAATGGTATCCATAAATAGTATCCAGAGTCACTGCTATTTTTAGAAAAAGGCTCGGTAAAAGAAGCCGAAACAAACCAGTAACTATAACCTTTTTTTATGATTCAAGAAACGTAAAATCTATTTAAGCCAGGCTTTTCTCTGACTTGATGAACAGAATTTGACCAATGCTTGCATGGTCAAAGGCTGCTGAATAAATGGTTTGATTGATTTAGACTTAAGTAGGGTGAATCAAGGCTACCTTTCAAGCATAAAAGCAGCTAAGATAGTGTGATTGAAATTTATCAAATCGACCCAATCATAAGTGATAACTGATTGATATAAAAAGTATTTTGGAGGCAGTATGGCCAGTCGCGGCATTAATAAAGTTATTTTAGTGGGTAATTTAGGCAGGGATCCGGAAGTTCGATATACGCCCGATGGTCGCGCTATCGCCAATATTACGGTAGCAACGTCAGAAACCTGGAAAGATAAGAATACCGGCCAGCAACAGGAAAAAACCGAATGGCATCGAGTGGTTATTTTTGGCAAGTTAGCAGAAATTGCGGGTGAATATTTACGCAAAGGATCACAGGTTTATTTGGAAGGCAAATTACAAACGCGTAAATGGCAGGATCAATCTGGCGCTGATCGCTATACTACTGAAGTGGTATTGGACTTTAATGGCGTGATGCAAATGCTGGGTGGTCGTCCTGGTGGTGGTGAAGCATCCTTTGGATCTCAGGCTCCGGCAGCTGAACCACAGAAACAAGCACCTGTGGCACCGCCTGTGGACGATGATTTTGATGATGATATTCCGTTCTAGAGTTTCGCTTGAAGAACAGGATTAGAATAAATTTATAGTAAAAATATTAGCTTTGGGAGAAATACCATATGAGTTATGAAGACGTTAATGATGCTTACCGTACACCGGTCAGTCGGGTTAGCGCTGATCGTCGTAGTCAGTTTATTACCAGAACCTATAATCATTTATTAGCTGCGATCTTTTTATTTGTAATCGTTAGTTATTATTTGTATCAATCTGGTATTTCATTCCAGATCGCGAGCTTTTTCGCTTCTTTGGGCACCATCGGCATGCTCGGTATGTTTGCCGCTTTTATTGGGATTGGCTGGTTTGCTTCCCGCTTTGCTATTACTGCCGAGTCTAAAGCGGTTCAATATTTGAATTTGGTGATATTTACCGGTTTATATGCAGTATTTTTCTCACCTATTTTATTAAGAGCAGCCATGATCGCGCCGGAAATGATCCAAAGTGCCGCTGTGGTGACTTTGGTGGGTGCTGCAATTTTAACTGCTATTGTGTTCTTCACACGTAAAGACTTTTCTTTCTTGCGTGGCATTGTGATGTGGGGCTTTGGCTTGGCTGTAGTTGCTATCATTGGCGGCCTTATTTTTGGCTATAACTTGGGCACCTGGTTTAGTGTAGCCATGATTGGTATCTCCGGCGCCGCTATTTTGTACGATACTTCGAATGTACTGCATCATTATCCCGAAGATAAATATGTTGGTGCGGCAATACAACTCTTCTCAAGTATTGCCATGATGTTCTTATATGTATTACGCCTATTTATGTCATTTGGCGAAGACTAAAATTATTTCCTTATATAAAAAAAGCGGCTTTAGCCGCTTTTTTTGTACGAGTATGACTTTAAACTGATAAAGCAAAGTATTAGACTGATTTTATAAAATAAAACCGGTAGCTTAGATATGCTGAACCACAGCTTTAAATTGTTTGCTTTTACCATTCTTTATATATTTTCATTATCGTTATTGGCTAAAACTGTCGATATTGCTTTAGTGCGGGATGGTCCCGCGGATAGTTTTCTACAGACAGAGTTGGTGAAAAAAGAAATTAATACCTTGCTCAAAGGTGAATTTGAGGTGCGTTATGTGGATAAAGCTCGCACTGATGCTGATTGGACTTTGGCTGGAATCAAACGAGTATTAAATCAGCTTTATACAGATAAAACGACAGATATTATTATTGCTCTTGATCCAGTGGCCTCAAATGAAATAGCTAAATTCAATCCTATTCGAAAGCCGACTATTGCGGCCTTAATTTTAAATCCACACGCTCAAAGTTTACCGATTGTTGATAATACAAGTGGTAAAAATAATTTTTCATATATAGCAGATTTGAATGAGGCTGGTGGTGAGATTGGTTTTTTTAAAGATTTTGTGGGCAAGAAAAAATATGCTGTGTTAATTGAATCGTTTCTTGCTGAAAGTTGGATAGAGTTAAAGCAGCTTTTAGCAGAAGCTGAAAAAGTTTATGACATTGAGTTTCATCAAGTTCCATTATCTCACAATTTAAGCCAAGTGCGTAATTCAATCCCTAAAGACACTGAAGCGGTTATGGTGGGTATTTTATCTCGCTATAACGATACTCAGAAAAAAGACTTGGCTAACTTATTAATTGATATGCAACTACCTAGTTATACTTTTTTGGGTGAAAAAGGTGTAGATTTAGGGTTTATGGTAACAGAAGGTCAGCTTGATCAAGAGCGCTTCCAGATCGGGCGCCGATTAGCGCTTAATGTACAGCGTATTTTATTAGGTAAAAATGCTAAAGATTTACCAGTAAATATTAGTTTTAATCGTCGACTTGTCTATAACCAAACTACGGCACTTAAAACAGGTTTTGCTCCCAGTTGGCAAAAGATTATTAATGCCAAAGTTTTACATCGCGATGAAAGGCAAAATCGTCGAGCTTTTACAGTAACACAGGCTATTGCTTTTGCTATTGAAAATAATTTAGCACTACAAGCTAATAGTATTAATATTGATTTAGCGCAAAAGGATTTTGAATTGGCTAAAGCTAATTTATATCCTGGCTTATCGTTAGGTGTTAATTATCAGCAAGTTAAAAAAAGTTCTGCTTTTGTTGGAAATCCAGAAAGACGAGCTGATGCTAGCCTAAATCTAAGTCAGCCTATTTATTCTGAATCGCTATGGGCAAATTATGATGTAAATAAGCTTTTTTTAAAGAATCAAGATGCTTTGTATCATGCCGCTATTCTTGATACTGCCCAGCAAGCTGCTCTAGCCTATTTGGTCTTATTAAGCGCTAAGGCAAATGAAGAAATCCGAAATTTAAATCTTGATTTAACGGAAAAGAATTTAGAGTTAGCAAAAAATCGATTAAGGATTGGAGCTGCTTCCCGTTCGGATGTATTGCGTTTTCAGAGCCAAGCAGCAACAGATAGACAAAGTCTATTTAATGCTGTCTCAGCTCGACAAAATGCTGAATTGGATTTAGCAAGAATTATGAATTTGCCTACAGGAGTCTTAGTGGATGCACGAGAACCTGATGTAAGTAGTTTGTTGGCAATTTTAACGGATTCTCGATTTCAAACTTATGTTACTAATCAAATCCACTGGCTTGCCTTCCAGGATTTCTACAAAAATGAGGCGATAAATAACGCCCCTGAACTAAAAAGTTATGATGCTCAGTTAGAAGCTACAGAGCGTAACATAGTTGCTCAAAGACGAGGTTATTATATTCCAGATATAAATTTAACAGCTCAAGCAGGCCGGAACCTATCGCAAAGCGGGGTTGGAGCTTTAGATACAGCTGAAGAAAACAGTTGGACTGTGGGAGTAGGGGCGACATTAGCAATTGATCTTAATGGTCAGCGCCATAAAAATATTAGCCGTAGTCAATTACAAAAGGATCAATTATCACTAACGCGACAGGCTACTGAACAACAAATTGTGAGCAATACTGGTAAAGCATTGTTCAGCATAGGTAGTTCTTATCCTAGTATTCAATTAAGTAAAGAAGCAACTAAAGCCGCTGAAGAAGCTTTGGAATTGGTACAAGATGCATATGCTAAAGGAGTGGTTTCAATTTCTGATTTATTGGATGCACAAAATAATGCGCTCAATGCTCGCTTAGCAGCTGTTAATGCAGAATATGAATTTTTACAGGATTATATGGTGTTGATGCGATCGGCAGGAGATTTTAATCCGATATTAAATGGTAAATATAGTGCTGATTGGTTTAATCGCTTGCATAAATTTTTTAAAGAAAGAGGAATCGAGGTGAATCCTCGTTAAAGGAGCTTTATATGTTTAAGAAACAATTAAAAATTACAGTTAAAAATTTTATTGCTGTTATTTTAACTGGTTTTATTTTGATGGCTTGTGAAGATGAAGCTCCAGTGACAGAAAAAATTTATCGCCCAGTACAGTATGTAAAAGTGCAGCCACAAGGAGCAATTGAAACGGATACTTTTTCTGGTGTAGTTGAAGCTGATTTAGATGCTAATTTAAGTTTTCGAGTAGGCGGTACCATTACTAAGCGATTAATCAAAGTTGGTGATCAAGTAAAAGTTAATCAATTACTTGCCGAATTAGATGCTACTGATTTACAAGTATCCTATCAGCAAGCTCAAGCAAGCCTGCAACAGGCTATTGCTAATCAGCGTAATCAGCAAGCTAATTATAATCGTGTAATAGAACTTTATGAAAACAATAACAGTTCAAAAAGTGATTTAGATGCAGCTAGAGCTGGTGCTGAATCGGCTAAAGCGGCTACTGCAGTTGCTCGTAGGAAAGCAGAGGCCGCTCGATTACAACTTTCTTATACTAAGTTAAAAGCGCCACAGGATTGTTCTATTGCTGAAATTCTTGCTGATACCAATGAGGCAGTTAATCCAGGTCAAGGAGTGATCCGAATTAATTGCGGGAGCTGTCCCAAGGTTAAAGTATCGGTGCCTGATCAGTTAATTAATAATATTCATAAAGGCGATAATGTCATAGTAACTACCAGTGCTTTTGCTGGGCAAAAGTTTATGGCTAAAATTACAGAAGTAGGTGTTGCCGCAAGCTCTGGTGGAGCATTTCCCGTAGAAGCTTTATTACAAGGTAAATGCCCTGATATGCGAGCAGGGATGTCGGCTAATTTGATTTTTGACTTTTCTGATGTTCAAGGTTCTGAGCAAGCCAATAGATTGCTAGTGCCTTACCTCTCCATTGGTGAAGATAGTCAAGGTTCTTTTGTTTTTGTTTTAGAGCCCATTAGCGATGGTATCTATCATGCTAAACGTCGTACTATCGAGTTTAGAGCTGGCAGCAATAATGGAGCAGAAATTCTATCAGGTGTTGAAGCTGGAGAGTTAGTTGCTACAGCTGGAGTTAGACGTTTACTAGATGGTATGGAAGTAAAGTTATTGGAAAAACCAATATTAGAGAATAATTAGGAGCCGTAATATGGAGATCACAAAGTTTGCGGTAGAGAAAAACCGTGTTTTTGGGATTATTTTTCTGATTTTGATGGTAGCAGGGATTTCCGCATATTTTACTTTACCTAAAAATGAAGATCCGGGATTTATTGTTAGGACGGCATTTATTCAAACTATGTTGCCTGGAGCCAGCCCAGCAAGAGTTGAATTATTAGTGACTGATAAGTTGGAAAAAGAAATCCAACAAATGCCAGAAGTAAAGCATATTCGCAGTGAGTCTTTGGTCGGAGTTTCTTTGGTTTATGTGGACTTAAAAGATGAATACACTTATCTAAAGCCTATTTGGGATAAATTACGGCGTAAAGTTGATGCTGCTAAATCCGAATTACCGCAGGAAGTTAGGGGCCCATTTGTAAATGATGAGTTTGGAGATATTTTTGGTACTGTAGTCGCTATTACAGGAGACGGTTTTAATTATCGCCAGTTGAAAAAAATTGCAGATGAAGTGCGAAATGAGCTTTTGTTATTGGATAATGTGGCTAAGGTTGAAGTCGTAGGAGAACAAGAAGAACGGATTTTTTTGGAATACGACAATGGACGTTTATCTGAGTTTAATATCTCTCCGAGTCAGTTGCAGAATATTTTAAAACAGAAAAATATTATTCGTTCAGGAGGTGATTTTTCCACAAATTTTGAAAAAGTTATCATTGAACCAACTGGTAATTTTAATAGCGTTGAAGATATATCCAATACGATTATTAATATTCCAGGTTCAAATAATGTAGTAAAGCTTAGTGACATGCTTAATGTCAAAAGAGGTTTTATTGATCCGAAGCAGATGATTATGCACAAAACTGGTGAGCCAAGTATTGCTTTAGCTATTTCTTTGAAAGAAGGCGGCAATATTATTGATTTGGGTTCAGAAGTGAAAGCTATGATCGAATATGCAAAAACCGTTTATCCTATAGGGATAGATTTTGAATTCTTATCTTTTCAAGCGGATGTTGTTGATAAGAAAATTGATGAGTTCTTAGGAAATGTTTATCAAGCCATTGCTATCGTGTTGATTGTTATGTTGGTATTTTTGGGGTTAAGAACGGGGTTTATCGTAGCATCTTTAATTCCTTCTGCCATGATTATTACTTTGTTTGTGATGAAGCAATTTGATATTGGCATTGATCAGATGTCATTGGCATCTTTAATCATTGCGTTAGGGATGTTGGTTGATAATGCAATCGTTATGAGTGAAAGTATTATGGTTCGTTCTGAACAAGGCGAATCGGTCAAAAGTGCTGCTTATAATTCGGCAAAGGAATTACGGATCCCGCTATTAGTTTCTTCATTGACTACTTCTGCTGCTTTTCTACCAATATTTTTAGCTGAGTCACAGGTCGGTGAATATACGGCACCATTATTTAAGGTGGTGACTATCACATTACTTATTTCTTGGTTGTTAGCACTAACGTTAATTCCGCTTTTATGTGTATTTTTCTTAAAGGTAAAAAGCTCTAAAGGTGAGCAAGGTTTCAATGGAGGTATGTATGCAGTTTATCGAAAGGTTTTGCTCTTGTTAGTTAAACGGCCGGTAATTTCTGTATTTGGCGTTGTTGCTATTTTTTATTTATCGATAAAAGGATTTGCTTTTGTTGAGAATGTCTTTTTCCCAGAAAATGATAAAGCAATTGTGACTATTGAAGTTGAAACACCAGAAGGATCACCTATTGCCCGAACTATTGAAATTACTAATGATGTAGAAGCTTTCATTAAACAGAATTTAATGGCGGAAGATAATAATGGGCGTGGTTTTATAAATTGGGGGACTTATATTGGAGAAGGTCCGCCACGTTTCACGCTTTCAGCACCGTCTCATGCCAGAGCTGAAAATTATGCAATGATCTTAGCGAATGTTTCAGATGTTGGTATTGCAAAAGAACGTATTTTTTCAGAGGTGGAACATTATATTCGTGAGCGTTATCCCGATGTTAATCCAACGGTGGATTTTTTACCCTTGGGAACTGCTGGTGGAGCCCCTGTCGCAATTCGAGTCATGGGACGTGATGAAGCTGAACTGTTTAAGTTGGTTGATACAGTGAAAAGGAAAATGGTAGGCATAGCTGGAACTAAAAATATTATTGATGATTGGGGCGCTCGTTCGAAAAAGATTGTAATGGATATTGATAATGCTAGGGCTCAGTTGGCAGGAGTTACCAATGATGAAGTAGCTTCTGCTATGCAAACGCACTTAAAAGGTTTGGAAACTACAGATTATCGTGAGGCTGACCAATTAATTCCTATTGTCTTACGTTCAGAGCGTGGAGAAAATGATCAAACGGATTTTTCACTATTGTCTAACATCAGTGTTTACTCGCAAGCGACTAATAAAACGGTGCCATTAAGTCAAGTTGCGGAGATGAAACTTGAATGGCAAACCTCACGTATTATGCGGCGGGATCGTTTGAAAACAGTAACCATCTCTAGCTATTTAGAGCCGGGATATAATGCTTTATCAATTAGTAATGAGTTAAAAAATTGGCTAGAGCTGGAAGCTAAACAATGGCCTTTTGGTTATCGATGGGAACTGGGTGGTGAATACGAGAGCTCTGGTGAGTCACAAGGTTCTATCTTTAAACAGTTACCAATCGCTGGCTTGATAATATTGTTATTATTGGTAGGGCAATTTAATTCTTTACGTAAAACAGGGATTGTATTAACTACCATTCCACTATGTTTAATGGGTGTGGTGATCGGTTTGATTATTACTGATCAACCTTTTGGGTTTATGACTATGTTGGGTGTTATCTCTTTAGCCGGTATTGTTATTAATAATGCTATTGTACTATTGGATAGGATTAAGATAGAAAATGAAGAAGAAGGCAAACCAATCGCTGAAGCAGTGCTATTTGCCTGTCAGCAGAGACTAAGACCCATTTTACTAACAACCGCAACAACTATTGGTGGCATGATTCCTTTATGGCTTGGCGGTGGTCCTTTATGGGAGTCCATGGCTGTTGCGATTATTTTTGGAATTTTGTTTGCAACCTTATTAACTTTAGGGGTAGTACCTGTGTTGTACACTTTGCTTTATAAAGTTAAATATCAGGGTATTAAGATGTAATGACGGTAAGTTTATATATAAGCTTGATCGTTATATTGGGTTTGGTTCATATTTTAAGCGATTACTACGAAAAATGGAGCTTAACTTATCTATTTAAACCACTAACCATGCTATTTATTTTGGCTCTGGTTTGGTTCAAGGCTGATATGGAGTTAGCCTATAGTCGCTGGATTATATGTGGTTTGTTTTTATCCTTGATTGGCGATATCTTTTTGATGCTTAGGCCGCAAAGATTTATTGAAGGCCTGGTGAGTTTCCTATTGGCGCATATTGCATATATTTTTGCTTTTTATGATTCGGTAAAAGGCAATAATATCAGTTGGCTGGCTTTTAGTTTATTACCTTTCGGACTGATTTATTTAGCGTATCTTTGGAAACATTTAGGCAAATATCGATTTCCAGTGCTCAGCTATTTTATTACTATTGGCTTAATGCTGTTTTTTGCCAGTGCTCTATTTATTGTTGAAATGTCATCAATGGCCAAATTTGCTTTGGCAGGTGCTATATTATTTGCAATTTCTGATGGAGTTTTGGCGTTTAGAAAGTTTGTCAAGCCATTAGCTTTTGGTCAGTTTTATGTGATGATTACCTATGTTGCAGCTCAAACTTTGATTGCGTTATCGGCAGTTTATTATTGGAATTAAGAGTATATTAAAAAATACTTGTATTTGTTTATTCATCTTTGCCTTCTTTATTAACTTCTTTTTCTTTATTTTTAACGTATTGATGCATACGAGTTTGTCGCTCTACTAATTTATCTATCTGCTGCTGAATTTTTGTTTTAGTTTCAGCATCATTTTCGTCTTTTAATTTTTTCTTTAGGTGTGTGATTTCCTCATCCAATTCTTGGGCCTTCTTACGCATATCATCTAATTTTTCGGCGCGCTCTGCTTTATCGAAGATGACATTTTCTGGAGTGATATGGTTTTTATTCTTATACCGGCGCTGAGTTGGAATAAAGGTTTGCTCATTGACCTGACGTTGATTCATAAAACTGGGTGAAACGATTTCAATATCGGCTTTATGAATTTCGTCTAATACGCAGGCATTCAGTTTTGAGCGAGCTGAAAGCATGGTATTGATTTCTTTAACTAAACCATGAACCTTATAAACAATCGAGAAGTCGCCTAATGATTCAATATAAACAAAGGGGTTTTCCAGTCCTGCTTTTTCAACAGCTTCAAGTAATAGTGGTTCAATAATACTGTGATCCACATCGTAACCAAGCGATATTTCTGTAGAAATAATAGTACCGTTATTATGCATGACGGTTACCGGATTAGTGACCAGATACATATTGGGTAAGGTGACCAGATCGCGTTCGCGATTTTGAATCTCAATATGCAGCAAGCCTCGGGTAGTGATACGCCCAAAATGGGTACCAATTTCTACCAAATCGCCAACGCGGAAGTTTTTTACGGATCTAAGCCAGATCCCGGCCATTAAATTGCCTAAAAAGGTGGTAGAACTTAAAGCAATGGAAGCGGAAAGCAAAATACCAATCAGTCCGATAATCTGGCTCTGTAAACTATCTTTGATGGGTAGAGCTAGAACAAAAGCAATAACCAAAAATAGCATAAAAATAAAATTAGTAATTTGCCTTTGCAGAATGGCATTATTTGAGCGTTTTTCACGAATTTTGAAAAAATGCTGCAATAAATTATAAAAAACAAGTCCTAATATAATAGTGATTGCTGGGGCTATGAATTTCCCCCATTCGAAGTTGTAAAGGACGTTAAGCAGGCTATCCATATCGATATAACCCCAATAATTATTTGATTTCCATGATAAATGTTTCTTCTAAGGATGCAATAGATGCCTTATCAGATAGTTAATTTGCATCACATTCTCATTTGATAATAATTATCATTAAGGATAAGATCGAAAATCTTTTGTGCTGGCATTTGTTTTAAACCGTGAAAATAAAATGGAATCGACTGAATCGTGATATTCACCATTGGGGGGCAATTTTAATTGCTTTGCCAATGCTCGTGGTGATTGTAACGGGAATATTATTACTTCTTAAAAAAGAGTCAGATTGGATTCAGCCGCCCAGTATGAAAGGGCAGGGCAGTGTTCCTATCATCACTTATAAGCAAATATTAGATACCTGCCGCTCAATTAAAGAAACTGAAATAAAGAATTGGTCAGATATTAAGCGAATGGATTATCGACCATCAAAAGGTCTGGTAAAAGTTATCACTAAAAATAATTGGGAGTTGCAGCTTGATCTGACTAATGGTCAGTTATTAAGTAAGGCATTTCGTCGCTCTGATATTATTGAATCGATTCATGATGGCTCATTTTTTCATGATAAGGCCAAACTTGGTTTGTTTTTGCCTGCTGCTATTGGTCTCTTGGTCCTATGGATCACAGGGATTTATTTGTTCATTATTCGGCAGTTTCCTAAAAAACGCTCAAAAAAACGTTTGAATAATGTAAGTTTGAAAAATCTTGGGAAAGTATCTAAAAAAACATTGTCAGTAAGGCTTTTGCGTTATTTAAGCGTTAATTAATATATGTTTTTACTTAGTTTTGACATAAATCTGTAATGTTTATAAAAATGCTATTGATAATAATTATCATTTGCATATAATTGCGATCATTCATTATCAAACATGGTTATTTTATAACCGTTGCTTTATTTTTTTGGGGAAACTATGTCTTTTCGTAAATTGGTTGCAGTAGTAGCACTAGGTGTATTAACTGTTTCTGCGGTTAATGCTGAAGAAAGTCTTTGGCTATATGCTAAAGGTACCGATACCCGTCCTGAGGGTAGTTTCGAGTTTAAGCTGAGTAATATTTCGCGCTTAGGCAAAGATTCTGGTAGCTATACTTTTCATGATATTCGTCCTGAAATTGAATATGGTTTGACTAATAGTTTAACGATCGGCGCAGAAATCATGATTTTTGATCACAGTTATTCTGTGGATAATCCTGATTTAAATCCAATGTTTGAAACTCAAGGTGGCGCTGGCAGTAAATTCAACAAAACTCAAATCGGTGGTTATGAATTATCCTTAAAATATAATGTCTTAAGCCCCTATAAAGATGTTATAGGTTTATCTTTTGGTCTGGGTTATGAGCGTCGTGATAAGTATCGTTTGGATGGTGCTGATATTGATCAGGATTCATTTGTAGGTACTATTTTTGCTCAAAAGAATTTCCTGGATAATACCTTGCAATTAGTTGCTAATACTAAGTTTGAGTTTGAACGTCGTAAATCACCAGGAGTGTTGGAAGAAGAAATTGCAGTAGATGCCTCATTAGCAGTCTCTTATCGTTTTGCTCCAAAATGGTTTCTTGGTTTTGAGCTTCGTCATCAGTCAGACTATTTGAATCCACAGGAAGAGGGTGTATTCAATCCGGAACTTGATCGTTCTAGCTTTGACTTCAGTGATTTTCGGATAGGCTCGCAACATCAGCGAGGCAATTATTTCGGTCCTAGTATCCACTATGCTGAAAGAAACTGGTGGCTAACAGCTGGTATTTTATGGCAAGTCGCTGGTGGTGGCTCTCCTTTCTCTTTAAGTTATGGTGATCGTAATTGGGATGAGCATGAGCGCACCCATGTTGGTTTAACCTGGGGTTATGAATTTTAAAAATAAGGATCATTATTAACAAATGAATAGGCGATCTTTTGTAAAGGCTTTATCTATTGGAACGGCTGGGTTGATGTTACCCAGCTTTCCACTATATGCCAAAACCTATCTTAGCGTTGAGCAGGCACAAAATTTGATTTGGGGTGATTTGGTCATGGAGCCAGTGACGGTTGAATTAACTAAAGAGCAAATGCGCTCTATTGCTGCTGCTTCGGACGTTCGTGTACGTTATAACACCATAAAGGCATGGAAGAGTGCAGAAGGACATTGGTATATCCTTGATCAGGTTATTGGTAAACATGAAAATATTGATTTGGCTGTTGGTATCGATAATCAGGGTGAAGTCAAAGGAATTGAAGTGTTAACCTACCGCGAAACTTATGGTGATGAAATTATGAACCCTAAATGGCGAGCCCAATTTCACGGTAGAGATAACTCAGAAATCTTGCGCTTAGATAAACAAATAAAAAATATTTCTGGGGCTACACTTTCTTGTCGACATGTAACGGACGGAATTAATCGCTTAACTCATACCTGGTCACAAGTGCTTAGTCAGCTATAAAAGAGTTATCTTGTTATGGCTGAAATTTCGCGTTGTAAACCACTTTTGGGTACTTATGTTGAATTAAGTCTTTGCTCGAAAATATTAACGGATAGTCAGTTATTAGAACTTTCTCAGTTGGGTTTTGTGGAAATTGAAAAGATCCATCAATTAATGAGTTTTCACGAAACTGAAAGTGATTTAAGTCGAATCAATCGCCAGGCCTCATCTCAGGTTGTTTCCATTACAAGTGATATCCATAAAGTATTGCAGCAAGCCTTAATGTTAAGTGAGCAAACCAATGGTCTTTTCGATATAAGTATAGCGCCATTGCTTATGGAACAAAGTCTATTACCTGTTATGGAAAACGTCAGTATTGATTCAGAAGCTAACTGGCAAGATATTGTTCTCAATGAAAGTGGTGTTCGCTTTAAGAAACCATTAGCTATAGATCTGGGGGGGATTGCTAAAGGTTATGCAGTAGACAAAGCCTATGAAGCGATTCTTGAAACCTCTAAAGATCCTGACATAAAAATTCTGATCAATGCCGGTGGCGATTTAAGGTTTAGTCAGTGGCAACAACAACCACTGTTGATTCCCACTCCTTTTTTTGAAAATCCTGACATTGAGTTGTTAATGCAAAATAGTGCAGTAGCTACCAGTGGTGATTATTTGCTAGAAGGAAAACATGCCATACTTTCAAAACAATCAATGGTATTAGAAAATCGCCCTCTAAGTGTCTCAGTTTTCGCAGAAAACTGTATGATTGCAGATGCACTAACCAAATGGGTATTTTTATCACCAAAGCCACTAGAGTTATTACAAATTTATAAAGCAAAAGCATTTATTATTAAACATGATAAAAACAACGAGTGGCTTAATTAGTTATGGCCTATATTTCCAGTCGTATTCCATTAAATTATCGAACTATTTTGTTTACAGTGCTGGCAATTAGCTGGATTAGCGGTATTGTTTTTTATATTTTTAATAACTGGGTAACCATTGAGGGGGATTTTGGTCCAGAGAAACATCCCTGGCAATTCCCCACTTTGATGATCCATGCTGCTATGGCTTTCATTTTAATGATTATGGTTGGTGGTATTTTAATGAATCATATCCCAACCAGCTGGCGTACTAAACGGCTTAGAAAAATTGGTTTAACTCTAGTCACACTCTTTACTATTCAGGTAGTGACAGCTTACCTTTTATATTACCTGGCAAATGAAGAAATTCGTTTGATTGTTAGCTATATCCATCTTATCAATGGGGCTTGTTTTCCTATTGTGTTAATCATTCATATAGTACTAGGAGTGAAAAGTCGGCGAAATAAAACTAAATAATCAACTAATTGTATTTTTCTTTCCTCAATGATAACTTGGAATTTCAAGTAAATTTAATGGGTTAATCAATGAAGAGTCTATTATTTCTATTTGCATTTGCGATTTTGTTAGTCGCTTGTAAACAGCAAACCAAAGCCGTGTCAGAAGATACAACTGCCGAATATCAGGAGCAACAACTCAAATCCAGTGAATCAGAAACAAGGAAAAATATGAAGAAATCTCAGCCTAAAATAGAGCAAAGTGACGCTGGTTCAAGCGAAGCTTTAACTAAAATATCCAATAAAGACAAAAAGTTAGAGAAATATAAATGTGAAAAAGAATGGATTAATGAACAAGGCGTTTGCGAGGTTCCTAATAGAGATTATCATCCTAAAAAGAAAGATTAATTAACTCTTCCTATTTTGTACAAATTGACACATTTTGTTAACGATTTCTTTATATCAGCGACTGTAGTATAAAAAAGCTTAATTAGAAAAAACTAATACTTATCGTTTAATTGGGGAATTATACAAAAAATAGGAGTCATATTTACAATGAACACAAAGTGGAAGATATCCTGTGTCTTGAGCCTAGTCAGTTTTTTAGCCCTTCCCGGTGCTGTAGAAGCTGGTAACTCAAATGCAAAAATTTATTTATCGAAACCCAAGTTGAGTAAGCCATTTAGCGCGCTTGCTAAACCAATTCCAGAATTAACTCCTGCAAGAAAACATAAAATGCAGGCCTCAGGTGAAAAAGTTCCTGGTATTGACAAAGTAAACCCTGTCCCAAATCAAAACTTTCCTTTTGGCAAAGAATATCAGCAAAACAATGTTGGTAAAGATTTAACCGATACAGTTCTTCAATACCAAAAGGTGAAACAACTACCTAAAAATCGTGAAATGCTAAATGCAACAATTGGAGTTGGCTTTGATGGTATGGGTAATGTTACTGGTGCGGTTCCACCAGATACTAATGCTGACATTGGTCCTAATCATATTGTACAAACTGTTAATACTGCATTAGCAGTATGGGATAAAGCGGGTAATCAATTAGTTGCTCCGACGGCGATTAATAATTTATGGTCTGGTTTTGGTGGTTTATGTGAAAGCACTAATCGTGGTGACCCCATTGTTTTATATGATTCGCAAGCTGATCGCTGGTTGATCAGTCAATTTGCTTTTCCTGCAGGCTTTACTGATAACCGTCAATGTATAGCTATTTCTCAAACTGGTGATCCTACAGGTGCCTATTACCTGTATGACTTTCCATGGAGTGATACGAAGTTTAACGATTACCCTCACTATGGGGTATGGCATGATGCTTACTACGCGGGCGTAAACCAATTTACGAATAATTCGTTTACAGGTTCTGGTGTGGTTGCCTATGAGCGTGACAAAATGTTATTGGGTCAGGCTGCACAACAAGTTCAATTTGATTTAGAAACGACTTTCCCGAATGCTTTTACACCAATGCCTGCTGATATTGATGGTATTTTCCTGCCACCATCAAATATGCCTGGTGTTTTTGTGACAGCGGATGATGCAGGTGAACTAAATGTCTGGCATTTTAAAGTTGACTGGAATACACCTGCTAACTCTACTTTCACCTTAGCCGATACCCTAACTGTTGCACCCTATAATGGAGCGGTTTGTGGCTTTAGTCGTGATTGTATTGTTCAGCCAAATTCACAACGTCTGGATGTTATCGGTCAGCGTATGATGTTCCGTTTGGCATACCGTAATCTGAATGGCCAAAGTAAATTAGTAGCTACTCATACGGTTGTAGGTCATGCAACTGACAATAATATTGCAGGCGTACGTTGGTATGAAATTGATTTGGCAGATGATGGTACTCCAACTCTGACAAATAACGGTACTTATAACCTTGACGATGGTAATTCGCGCTGGATGGGTAGTTCGGCTATGGATGCAGTAGGTAACATTGGTGTTGCTTATTCAGTTTCTGGTCCTTCTACGTCCCCTTCAATTCGTTTCTCTGGTCGTCGTGCAAGTGATGCTGCAGATACGTTGACTTTAACCGAGATGGAACTAAAAGCTGGTGAAGGTTCGCAAAATGGTGCTAACCGTTGGGGTGACTATTCAAGTTTAAGTGTTGATCCAACTGATGATTGTACTATGTGGTATACCACTGAGTATTATAAAACAGCTGATGATAATTCTACTGGCTGGTCAACTTATATTGGCAGCTTTAAGTTTGATGATTGTGTCGCTGGGCCTTCAGGTAAAATAATAGGGCAAATTACTGCTGCGTCTGATGGTGCTGTATTAGTGGGAGCCCAGGTTACTATTGGCGCATTAACAGTAACGACTGATGCTGAAGGTAATTATAGTGCAACCTTACCGGTTGGCACAGGTTATGATGTTTCTGCCTTTAAGTATGGTTGGAACGAAGGATCTTCAACTGGTATTGATGTGGCAGAAGATGCTGAAGTTACAGTGGATATTGCTTTGGATGCCGCAACTCCGGTAACGGTAACTGGTACAGTTATGGATGGTTCCGGATTAAATACACCGTTATATTCTGAGATTGTTGTTGCTGCCCCTGGCACTACTATTACAGCATTCTCTAACCCCGTAACAGGTACATACAGTGTTGACTTATTTGAAGGCACTTTAGTTAAAATTACTGCAAACGCTCTTGTTGATGGCTATATGCCAGAAAGTTTTGATATTTTGCCTGAGAATACTCCGGTTCAAGATTTCAACTTAATGGTATTAGCAAGCTGTACAGCCGACGGTTATGAGTTTAGTGTTCCATCGTTCGTAGAAGATTTTGAAGGCGGTGTTCCACCAACAGGTTGGACGGTTACTAATACAGGAGTTTCTGCTGAAACTTGGAAAGCTGCAACATCTACTTCTCGCGGTAACTTGTTAGGTACTGGAGAAGCTGCTGTGATTGATAGTGACGCTGGTGGTTTTTCAACTACTGCTGGTGTATTAACCTCTCCGGTAATTCAAGTTGCTGACTTAGCATCAAATAACCTTGAGTTCATGAGCTGGTTTAGAACATTTGGCGGGAGTGATGTTTATAACGTTGAAATTAACGTTGATGGTGGAGGTTGGACCGCTATCCAAGCGATGAGTCCTACTAATCGAGCAGAAAAAATTGCTGTTGATTTATCATCGTCAATTGCTGGCGCAACTGAATTC
Source organism: Kangiella sp. (assembly GCA_028284185.1). Lineage (GTDB taxonomy): Bacteria > Pseudomonadota > Gammaproteobacteria > Enterobacterales > Kangiellaceae > Kangiella. Next base: position 318,966 of record JANQSG010000017.1, on the reverse strand, counting down.
CAGCTACGTTGGAACTATTCAGCGACATTTGAGTGGTACGCTTATGTAGATGATGTACAAATTGGTGGCGGTGTTTGTATACCAAGAGCTGGTTCTATAGTTAAGGGTATTATTAATGATGCTAATACTGGTTTGGCAATTAATGGTGCCACCATTACAGCTGGAAGTGATACGACTATGTCAATGGCCACGCCTGATGACAATGCTCTCGCTGATGGTTACTTTAGTATGTTTGTTGCTGATGTGGAGACAAAAGTTAATGTTGAAGCTAACAATTATGTAGCTAAAACTGTTGCTGTATCAGAAGTTGCGGTTAATACGCCAATAGAACTGGACGCACCTCAGCTAAATATTGCTACTGAACTTCCTGCATACGATATTACACAAGGTCGCTCTGAGTCCGATACAGTAACTATCGAAAATACAGGTAATGCTGAAGGCGAATATACCTTCTTGTTGATGGCAATGCCGCCAGCTGGTCCGGCGAAAGTAACAGGGCCATTTCATCCAACAACACGTCACTTTGGCCCCAAGGCCTTGAGTGACCTGGATGCTAAGAAAATGCGTCATAAGTTTGATATAGCTGCTTTAAATATTGCTGAAAAGTCTGATATAGAAGTTGTCGGTATCTTCCCTGTTGAGCAAACTTTTGCCTGGGGCATGGGTGTTAATCAAGATACTGGTAATTTCTGGGTCGGTGATCTGCTTGCCGGTGGCGCACCTGTGGATGGTGTTTATCAGTATGATCCTTCGGGCAACTCAACTGGTAATTCGATTGATAATACTGCAATCTCAGGTGCTTTTGCTGCTGATATCGCATATAACAATCGTACCGGTATGTTATGGCAGGTAGAGGTAGGTAATGACAACTGTATCCATGAAATGGATCCGGTAGCATTGACGGTTACTGGCAATAAAATCTGTCCGGCATTCGGTGCCTCACAACGTGGTCTTGCTTATGATCCACTAACAGATACCTTTTATTCTGGCTCTTGGAATGACAGTATTATCCATCAGTTTAAAACTGATGGAACTTTACTACGTTCTGTGAATGTTGGTTTGGCCGTTGCTGGTTTGGCAATTAACCCTGTTAGTAATGCGTTATATGTAAACGTTAATGCGGCAGATCCTGCATTTGACGTTGTAGTATTAGATGCAGGTTTACCAGACTTCCCAGCAATTTCTGGTTTTAATTTCCCCAAAAACCAGGACTTCAGTGGCGATGGCGAACCGGATGATTTACTACCTGATAATACGCAGTCAGGTTTAGCAATTGACTGTCAGGGGCGCTTGTGGACGCCAAGTCGCACTTATCAAGTGGTTGTCGGCGTTGCTTCTGGTGAAACTGATGTATGCTCCTGGAAAGAGCTTCCTTGGTTGAAAGTTTTGAGTGGTAATAGCGGCACTATTGCAGCTAATTCCACGGCTGATGTAGAGTTAGGCTACGATGCTTCAGAGCTTGACCCAGGAACTTATCAGGCTCAGTTGATCACGGCTAATAATACTCCATATGGTGATCAGGCTAGTGTGGTTACTTTAAATGTTGCAGAACCTAATTACGGTGCTTTAGGCTTTACCACAACTACAAAAACCGTAAGAAATGGTGACTCTGTAACTTTAAATGTTAGTCGTACAGGTGGTTCTGATTATGCTGTCAGTGTTAACTACACGACAGCAAATGGTCTTGCTTTAGCAGGAACTAACTATACTGAAGCTACAGGAACATTAACTTGGACTGATGGCGATACCGCCGATAAAGTCATTACTATTCAAACTACGGATACTGAATTAATATCTAATGTTGGTTTTAGTGTAGTGCTTTCTGATCCTCAAGGTGGTGCAACGGTTGGTTCAAATAGAGCAACGGTTGTTATTGAGAGAGATAGGGAAAGTGGTGGTAGTTTCACTTTAAGTATCCTTGCTTTATTAGCTCTTACAGGTTTAATAAGACGTAGAAAATACGCATAACTTTTAGTTCTACTTTTAAACACTGGCAGTTATACTGCCAGTGTTTTTTTTATTTAAAATAAATTCATAGAGTTTTTGCAAATGCCTTTTCGTTATGCTCTTTTGTCATTCTTGGTTGCTTATAACTTACCTCTTCATGCACTAGAGAAAGAAACTGAAAAAGATGATGAAGTATTAATCATTAAGGGTAATCGATATGCGCTAAATCATTTTGCTGAACTGAATACCACTAATAGTCATGTGGATTTATTGGAAAAAGGTATTGCACCGCATTCAGTATTAGATGCAATAATTGAGTTACCGGGCATTGCTGAGAATGGTCAGGCCGGTTTGTTTCAGGTTTATTCCATTCGTGGTGTTTCGCGGCAAAGAGTATTAACCTATATCGATCAGGTTCCACTTAAAGCCGAGCGTAGAGCAGGGGTTGCGACTTCTTTTTTACACCCTATGTTGTTTGAATCAGTGGCAGCCATACGTGGCCCTGCATCCACAATATTTTTCTCGGGGTCATTAGGTGGAACTGTTAAATTGATTCCTCGATTTTTTAATCGAACACAATTAATGCTTGGTTATGATTCTGTTGGTAATCGCAATCATCAATTAATTGGTACAGCAGGAGAAGACTGGTCTCTCGGTATAGGTCGACAAAGTGCTAATCGAGCAAAAGATGTGGAAGGCAGTTTACTGAATGATGCTTATGATCAATATTCATTAAGTTTCATTAAAGAGTGGAAATTTGACAATTTTGATTTGAGTTGGACTAACTTAGCCAGTTATGGTGAGGATATTGGTCGTTCCAGTACACGTTTCCCTGAGCAGATTGTCACTGTCCCCGTCGAAAGACATTGGCTAAGCCAACTCGTCTTTGATGCTGATAGTTGGAAATTCTCCTTATTTACTCACCCAAACAAGATACAAACTGAAACCATCAGGCCTGCCAACCGCATTAACTTGGCGACCAATCAGTCTGATGACATTGGACTTGGTTTTAAGCAACTACTCTTCTTTTCTAATGACAGTCTTGAGAGTGAGTGGGGTTTTGACTATTTACATAGAGTTAATATTGAAGCAACTGATTTAAGAAGGAGTCTTGTGGACAATAGCGCAATCCTTACCCATAGTCTGTCTAATGCGCAGGAAAGTGAAATCGGTGTATATGCAACTTTAAGTGATTATTGGGGAGGAACCAAGTGGCAAATTGGTAGCCGCATAATTCATCATAGGGTGAAAAACGCAAGTGGTAACTCTATTGTGGATGACGCGATAATTGGTTTTGTTGGCTTATCTCATTCGTTTAAAAACGACTTATACTTTACCGCCAATTTAGGAACCGGGGTGCGCTTTCCTACAGTAAGTGAACGTTTTTTTGCAGGTACTACTGGACGTGGTGAAGTTATGGGTAACCCAAACCTAGATAAAGAAACCAACCATAGCTTGGATTTGGGACTGAAGTTTCGAAATAATGGAATTGACTGGGCCTTTAACTTGTATTGGCAAAAAATAGATAACTATATTGAGAGAATTGAGATTGCAACTGAGTTATTAAGTTTTAGAAATTTACAAGATGGCATTATTCATGGTGTGGAATTTGAATCCAGTTACAAGCTTGCGGATACCTGGAATTTGCAAGCTTCTTTGTCCTCTGTAAAGGGTGAAGATGAAAGAGGTAATCCTTTAATTGATATTCCTTCTAATCGACTGACACTGAAATCTAATTATGAGTTTAATAAATGGCAGTGGATAGTCGATCTGGATTATCGTCAGCATAAGAATAAAGTAGCTTTCAGCGAGCGGAGAACTCCTTCGACTTTAGTTGTTGATACCAGTGCGACTTATGAGTTGCAATCAGATCTAAAGATAAGCTTTTCAATAGGCAATCTTTTAGACAGACGCTATTATAACTCTCAGGATGAATTGGTGCCTTTAGCTCATGGTCGCAGCTTTGGCTTAAGTTTGAGTTGGTTAATGGAATAAATTTCAAGCATTAAAAAGGGCGCTTGATGCGCCCTTTATGATTTTCTGGTAAAAAGATTACTAGAAAACGTATTGGAAACGCATTGCGATTGCGTCGCCGTCTTTATCAACGCCACCTTCAGTTAGATCACCTTTAACATAGTTAAGGCCTACACGTACGGCATTGTTGGCGTAGTAGTTCAAACCTAAAGTAAAGGCATTGGCTTCATCTGAGCCTGGTTCGTATTGGCTGTAACGACCAAAGACTTCCCATGCACCAGCGTTACCTTTTGGCTTAACACGCTTGAATTTGCCTTTGCTGTATGGGCGAGACTCGCCAGTTAAGATATAACCAAACTGAGCATAGTAGCCAGAAAGATCGGTATCGGTACCAGTGCCGCCATCAACTTCACCATCAAAGTATTCAGCTTGTGCATGGAAAGGACCTGCAGCATAAGCAACTTCGAAGTTGTAAGCCATGAAGCTTTGACCAATGATAGTACCTGAACCTACTTTTTCAGCAGCAGTGTGGATCTCCAGGCGTTGATCTGCATCTTTAAACGCATCGCCCGCTAAACGGTTTTGACGGTAGCCAGCACCTAAATGCAACACTTCGTCTTTAGAAACGATTGGTGCGAATGTAACACGACCAACCAAACCAGTCGCGATGTGGTTACCTTCATCACCAAAATCAAATAGACCTAAAGACCAGCTCATGTCTTTAGAAGCATTACCTAAAGAGATACCATATTTACGACCAGCTGCAAAAGCGTTAGTACCCATAGTACGCTCGATGGCAGTAATGTCTTTAGATGAAATTTGTTCTTCTAAACCAAAAGGAGTCTTGTGCTTACCAAGAGTAACAGTGGCGGCACTCCAGCCTTTATACTTTAAGTAAGCATCAGCCAATTTGGTAGAACCATCATCTTTAAAGTCAGCTTGTAACTTGGCTTCCCAGTCTTTAGCAATTTTGGCTTTTAAGAACATGCGAGCACGGCGTAATTCAGTATCAGAAGCGCTTACATCCGATTTTTCAAAAGCATCACCATCCGTGTAGTCAATGTCATATTGTAAACGACCGCCAACTTCGAAAGTAACGTCACCTTTTTTCACATTAAAACCTTTACCAGCTTTGGCAGAAGCTTCACCTTCAGCGAAAGCAGGAGTTGAGATTGCAGCTGCAATAGCCGCGGCTAATAATTTTAATTTCATTGTCATCTCCAAAAAAGAGGGTTTTTATTTAACAGACGGCGGCATTGTAATGATTTTATATGACATTTCCATGACAAAATGACGACAGAGTCGTGAAGATAACCGATTTTACGGAACTTTAAGTAAAATTAGTGATTATTAGTAGTAAGCTGATTGTGTCATAAACCGTCTTCATCAATAGTGTGAGGTTCACATAAATGTCATATTAGCTGGTTATAATTGCACTCAATTCATCACATTCCAAGACTATTATTTCAAAGCACTATGGAAATTTCTATCAAAGAAAAAACTCGTCAGTTGCTTGATCAGCAAACTCATAGTGGTAAGCATAAAAGAAGAAAAATCAATGACTTATTAGCTCGTTATGGCATTGCTATGGGTGGCTTATCAGTGATTGCTGCTGTTGTGCTTATTTGCTTCTATTTGTTCTGGGTGGTTCTGCCCATTTTTAAGCCTGCGCATGTGGAACTTAATAGTGAATCCCGATGGCCTCAACAGAATATTGTATATTTGGGGGTTGAGGAATATGGCGAAATTGCTTTTAGTTTGGATCATGACGGCCAAATGCAGTTTGTGGATTTGTTGAGTTCACAAACCATTGGTCAAGCACAAATTGTTACAGACTCTGAGCTATCAGCTATCAGCAAGATGGATCTCAAAGGTTTATTAGTTTTAGGTTTTGCAGATGGCAGTTTTCAATTAGTGAATCAAAAATATGCCATCAGTTATCCTAACGATAAACGTAAAATAACCGCTAGTGTGGAATATCCTTTTGGTGAAGATGCTTTTGAATTAGCTGACAGTGCAATTAAAACAATTAATGGTAAGCGTTGGGAAGATGGTTTGCTTGTTACAGCTATCACAGCCGACAATCAAGTGGTGGTTAAAACCTATAGTCTGGAAGAATCATTTTTGGATGATGGCTTTAGTTTAGAGGAAAATGAAATAACCACTTTAACGCCAAGCTTTAAGGCAGATTATGTGCTGGCAACGGAAGGTCCTGATTGGCTTTACGTCATTGGTAAACAAGGCGAAATTGGCATTTATCGCTATAAATCGGGTGACTGGGTGCAAACGGAGCAGAAACGTCTAACGGAAGAAGGAGTCGAGGTTTCTAAAGCTACTTTTCTATTGGGACAGACTTCTTTGTTGATTGGCGATAGTCTAGGTCAGATCCACCAATGGTTTCCAGTTCGTGAACAAAATAATGATTTTATCTTAACCCATATTCGAAGCTTTGAATTATCCAGTAAGCCTGTCGTCAACATCATTCCAGAAGTACGTCGTAAAGGTTTTATTGCTGCGGACAGTGAGGGGCGAATTGATATTTTCTATACTACTTCGGAGCGCCATTTAGAAACTATTAATTTTGCTCAGCCAGTTTCTGCTTTTGCCATTAATTCGCGCAGCAACAAGTTAATTGCTATTGGTCAGAATGGCACGGCCAATTTATTTGATGTTGAGAATGAACATCCGGAAATTTCCTGGTCGTCGCTATGGAATAAGGTTTGGTACGAAAGTTATGAGGAACCTTCCTTTACCTGGCAATCTTCAGCTTCGACCAATGATTTTGAATCGAAATTTTCGCTGGTTCCTTTAAGCTTTGGTACTTTTAAAGCCGCTTTTTATGCCATGTTATTTGCGCTGCCACTGGCTATTTTTGGCGCAATTTTTACTGCCTATTTTATGTCACCAAAGATGCGTGGCATGGTTAAGCCCACCGTAGAAATCATGGAGGCTTTACCAACGGTAATTCTGGGTTTCCTGGCAGGCTTATGGCTAGCACCGATGGTTGAAGAAAATTTGATGGGCATTACTATGATTATAATTTTGTTGCCCATTTTAACGGTCTTATTTGGTTATGTCTGGCACAAGGCGCCAGTTTCGTTCAAACACCGTATCCCTGATGGTTGGCAGGCAGCTTTGTTGTTCCCGGTGATTATTTTCGGAACTGTGTTGGCTTTCTGGTTAGGTGAGCCGTTAGAAGCGGTTATGTTCGATGGCAATATGCCAGCCTGGTTGAATTCCATTGGTATTAATTATGATCAACGTAATTCTCTGGTTGTAGGTATTGCCATGGGTTTTGCGGTGATCCCCACCATTTTCTCGATTACCGAAGACGCGGTATTTAGTGTGCCGAAACACTTAACCAATGGTTCTTTGGCACTGGGTGCCAGTCCCTGGCAAACGATGATGCGGGTGGTGTTGCCAACGGCCAGCCCAGGCATTTTTTCAGCATTGATGATCGGCTTGGGCCGTGCGGTGGGTGAAACTATGATTGTTTTGATGGCCACCGGTAATACGCCGATTATGGATATGAATATCTTTGAAGGTATGCGTACTCTTTCAGCCAATATTGCGGTTGAAATGCCGGAGTCGGAAGTGGGCTCATCGCACTACCGAGTGTTGTTCCTGGCAGCTTTTGTATTGTTCTTATTTACTTTTGTCTTTAACACTATCGCGGAAGTGGTTCGTCAACGTCTGCGCACTAAATACGGTTCGCTTTAAGGAGTTTAAGCAATGAGTAACAATAAAAATTTCTTTCAAGGCGGACAACACTGGGTTTGGTTAAATGCGGGTGCTATCAGTATCTCAATCATTATGGTAGTGGGGCTGCTGTTATTAATAGCTGTACGTGGTTTAAGTCATTTCTGGCCAGCCGAAGTAAAAACCTTTGAGCTGGATTTGGATGACAAAAAAGAAGTTGTGATGGGTGAGATCCATAATCATGAAGAAGATATACAAAATGGTGTGGAGCGTGAGCAATATCTAATCAAAATGGGTAACCGTGATCAATATGGTATCGATTTCCGTTGGCTTGATTTGAAAGACATTAAAAAAGAATCGACTCATAATGATGTAGTGGTGGTTGAGCGTCGCGAATGGGGCAATTTATACGGTTTTATCAACAGTATTTCTATGGACGGTAAGTCAGTAGAAGCAACTGGCGAAAATCTTGAAGCCATTATTGAGCGTGCCAGCGATTTACATGATCAAATTCGTGAAATTGAAGCGGATGATATTGGTAGTATTAACTACGATCTGGAGCAATTGCGTTTAGAGCAAAGACGTTTAGAGCTGGATGATAAATTAACGCCTGAAGCTTTGGCTGATTTGGATCAGCAAAGAGCACAGTTCAATCAGCAATTTTTAGATTATCAAGCTGAGTTACAAAAACTTTATGCTCAGATTAAGCGTGATAGTGCTGAGTTTGAATTGATTGGCGGTGAAACCAAAAGCGTTAATGCATCGTTAATGGTGCGCTCTTTCCAGCCGAATCAAATGGGCTTCTTTTCAAAAATTGGTCACTATTTTTCCAAGTTAGGCGAATTTATTTTTGATGAACCGCGTGAGGCCAATACCGAAGGTGGTGTTTTTCCCGCAATTTTCGGCACCATCTTGATGGTCTTGTTGATGTCAGTGGTGGTGACACCATTAGGCGTGATCGCAGCGGTTTATATGCGCGAATACGCCAAGCAAGGTCCATTAACCCGAACTATTCGTATTGCAGTAAACAACTTGGCAGGTGTGCCTTCGATTGTTTATGGCGTATTTGGTTTAGGCTTTTTTGTGTATTTTCTGGGTGGCTCGATAGATGAGCTGTTTTATCCAGAAGTTAAGCCATCGCCTATGTTTGGTACCCCAGGTTTGATTTGGGCTTCATTAACCTTAGCACTATTAACTTTGCCAGTAGTGATTGTTTCTACTGAGGAAGGTCTGGCGCGTATTCCAAGCGCTATTCGTGAAGGTAGTCTGGCTTTGGGTGCCACTAAGTTTGAGACTTTATGGAAAACTGTATTGCCGATGGCCAGTCCTGCCATGATGACCGGTTTGATTTTAGCGGTGGCACGTGCCGCAGGTGAAGTTGCTCCATTGATGCTGGTGGGGGTAGTGAAATTAGCGCCAACTTTACCCCTGGATGCTAATGCACCATTTTTGCATCTGGAGCGTAAATTTATGCACCTGGGTTTTCATATTTATGATGTAGGTTTCCAGAGTCCAAATGTTGAAGCAGCCAGACCATTGGTTTATGCCACTGCTTTATTGTTAGTATTAATTATTATTTTATTGAATATTGCGGCGATTAAGATCCGTAATAACTTGCGCGAAAAATATAAATCGCTTGAGCAATAATCAACTTTGATGGTGAAAAAATGATTGAAGTTACTGAAACAAAAGTTACTGATGAACAAACGACGGAAAATAAACCAGAGGCCGCTATGACTAATAGCAATCCTTTAGCGAACGAAAAAATTGCCATTGAAGTTGAAAAGCTGAATTTATTTTATGGCGATAAGCAGGCGTTATACGATATTGATTTACAAATTCCTGAGAAGAAAGTAACTGCTTTTATCGGTCCTTCGGGTTGTGGTAAATCCACCTTATTGCGCTGTTTTAACCGTATGAATGATTTAGTGGATATTGCGCATATTAGTGGTGAAATTCGTATGGCTGATAAAAATATTTATCAGCCAGGTTTGGATGTTGCTGAATTGCGTCGTAATGTGGGTATGGTATTTCAGAAGCCAAACCCTTTCCCTAAGTCCATTTACGAAAATGTTGCTTACGGTTTGCGTTTGCAGGGGATTAATAAAAAACGCACTTTGGATGAAGTAGTTGAATGGGCCTTAAAAGGCGCTGCCTTGTGGGATGAAGTCAAAGATCGTTTGCATGATAATGCACTTGGTATGTCTGGCGGTCAGCAGCAAAGGTTGTGTATCGCTCGTGCTATTGCGGTACAACCCGAAGTTTTGTTGCTGGATGAGCCTGCTTCAGCGCTGGATCCAATTTCAACCTTAAAAATTGAAGAGTTGATCCATGACCTTAAAAAAGACTATACGATTGTTATTGTAACTCATAATATGCAACAGGCAGCGCGCGTTTCCGATTATACCGCCTTTATGTATATTGGTGACTTGGTGGAGTTTGATAATACGGATAAGATTTTCACTAACCCGACACAAAAGAAAACTGAAGATTATATTACGGGTCGTTACGGCTGATCCTGAAATTAGGAAATGCGAACTGAATTATAAAGTAGAGGTATTTAAATGATGGATATCGAACAAGTAGGTCAACATATTTCACAGCAGTTCAATGCTGATCTGGAAAATATTCGGGAAGAAGTTTTGACCATGGGCGGTTTAGTGGAAGAACAGATGAATAAAGCTTTGGATGCTTTTATTGAACACAATGAGTCGGCGGCTGAAGAAGTAATTGGTGCTGATGAAAAAGTGAATGAACTTGAAATTCAAATCGATGACGGCTGTACTAAAATTTTAGCCAAGCGCCAACCGGCAGCAGGTGATTTGCGTTTGATTGTAACGGTGTTAAAGACTATTACGGATTTGGAGCGTATTGGTGATGAAGCGGAGAAAATTGCTCGCTTGAGTAAAGATGTGGCCTCTAAGCGTACTAATCCTTTGGATGGCAAACTACAATATGGTGCTATGCAGCATTTAGGTAACCATGTGAAGAAAATGTTGCACGGTGCTTTAGATGCTTTTGCTCGTATGGATGTGGATACCGCTTTACAAGTAGCCAAGCTGGATGATCAGGCCGATGATGAATATGATTCGATATCCCGCCAATTGATTACTTATATGATGGAAGAACCACGTCGTATTTCAGAAGTTCTGGATATGATGTGGGCGGCTCGAGCATTGGAGCGTATTGGCGATCATGCTAATAACATTTGTGAATACGTAGTTTATTTGGTACAGGGGCAGGATGTGCGTCATATGAGTTGGGATGATATGCGTCGTCGTGCTAAACAAGTGCAGTAAAATAATCAGGATTTTTATTCATGAGCACAAAAATTTTAATTCTGGAAGATGAGCGTGATATTCGCGAAATGCTGGCTTTTTGCCTAGAGCAGGCTGGTTATGAAGTTGAGCAGGCTGCGACAGCGGAGCGGGTTTTTGGGCTATTGAAAGAAGGTTTCCAGCCAGATCTGTTTTTGGTGGATTGGATGCTGCCAGGTGCATCAGGGATTGAATTCACCAAAAAGCTTAAAAAAGATCCAGTGAACCAACATTTGCCAGTGATTATATTAACCGCTCGTGGTGAAGAAGATGATCGAGTTCAGGGCCTGGAAGCAGGTGCTGATGATTATGTGGTAAAACCATTTTCACCAAGAGAGCTGTTAGCGCGGGTGCAGGCTGTATTAAGACGTAGTGGTGCGATCAATAAAGCCAGCGAACAGTTGCAACATGGTGATATTTCCATTGATACTGCGGGTCATCGAGTGCTGATCAAGGGTGAAGAAATTCATCTGGGACCTACTGAATATAAAATATTACACTTTTTTATGAGTAATATCGGTCGGGTTTTTTCACGCAATCAATTACTGGATTCTGTTTGGGGCCAGCAGGTAGTAGTTGAAGAAAGAACTGTTGATGTGCATATTCGTCGCTTAAGAAAAGCTTTAGCACCTTTTGAGGTTGAAAGTTATGTGCAAACGGTAAGAGGTTCTGGTTATCGTTTTTCTTCTAAATAAGGTTTAAATTTTATGTGGGGTAGTCGTTACTGGCAGGCAGAGTTTTGGGTACTGGCTTTCGTAACTTTTGTCGCTGCACTTATTGGCTCCTTGTTTGAGCGAACACTTGAAGTTATAGCAGTTATTATTTTTGCTTACCTCTGTTGGAACCTGATTCAACTATCGCGTTTATTTCGCTGGTTAACCAAATCAAAAGCACTCTATCCACCATCAGCTCCAGGAGTCTGGGGAGAAATATTTAATTCTTTTTATTCGCTACAACGTCAAAACCGTAAAGAAAAAAGAAAACTACAGGATATTATTTCGGAGTTTAGAGCCTCCACTCGTGCTTTAAAGGATGGTGTTTTGATCATCAGCAATCAGGGAGAAATCCGCTGGTTTAATAAAGCAGCAGAAGCTTTATTGGGCCTGAAGTCGGGTTCGGATATTGGTCAGCGTTTGTTTAATCTGTTGCGACACCCTGATTTTATTGAGTATGAAAAAGTGCGTGACTATGAAAAACCATTGATGATTCCCTCGCCTATTAATGATGAGAAAATTTTAAACATCCAGATTACATCATATAACGAAGGGCAGCGTCTGGTGATGGTGCGGGATGTTACTGAAAAACACCATTTAGAAAGGGTTCGTCAGGATTTTGTAGCTAATGTTTCTCATGAATTAAGAACACCATTAACGGTGATTTCAGGTTACTTGGAAATGCTTGATCCTGAAGTTAACCCCCATCTGGAGTCAGTAGCAAAACCACTAAAGATGATGCGCCAGCAGGCTTTAAATATGGGGCATCTGGTGGATGACTTATTGTTACTTTCCAAGCTTGACTCCAAAATCGATACTAATGGTCATAAAGAACTGGATATCAACCTTTTACTGGATACCATTTGTGCAGAAGCCAGAGCGCTTAGCGGTGATAAAAATCAACAGATTCTGTTTCATTCGCACACTAAGGCAACCTTAAAAGCTTCTGAAAAACAGTTAAGAAGTGCCTTTTCCAATTTAGTATTTAATGCGATTCGATATACCCAAGTCGGTGGGAAAATCAATATTTACTGGCAAGAAGATCAAACCCATTACATCGTCAAAGTAGAAGATAATGGGCCAGGCATAGATGCTCGCCATATTCCTCGTTTAACCGAGCGTTTTTATCGCGTGGATCCAGGGCGTAATCGTGCACAGGGCGGAACTGGTTTGGGTTTAGCCATCGTAAAACACGTGCTTGAATACCATAATGCTGAATTGAAAATTGAAAGTACAATTGGCAAAGGTAGTTGTTTTTATTGTTACTTTAGTAAAGCCTAAACCAGTAAAATTTCACTTTTAGAACCTTATTATCGTTAAAGTAAAGCTAAATTTAAGGTATTATGCAGATTGAAATATATTAATCAGATTTGTACAAAACAATGAATAAACTTGTTATAGATAGAGATAACATTACTCTTGAAGATGCTCGAGAAATGGTTCGATTAGTGAACATTTTATACTTTAGGCAAAAAACATACGAAAAGACTAATTGGATGGGAATTAATGCAGCAAAATGCCCTATGGACATGTGGGTTTATCAAGAAATTATGCATTCATTAAAGACAGATTTATTAATTGAAACAGGTACACTGTTTGGTGGCTCGGCATTATTTTTTGCAAATATGTTTGATATGATGGGTAAAGGGAAAGTTATAAGTATAGATCTAAAATTACAGAAAAATTTACCTCAGCATCCAAGAATTGAATACATTGAAAGTAGTTCAGTTGAACTGAAAGTACTAGATTATCTTACTGCTGAAGCTAGTAAAGCAAAATCAGTTACTGTTATTTTGGACTCTGATCATTCAGCTCAATATAAATTACGAGAGCTCAAAGAGTATTCTAAATTTGTTACAAAGAATAATTACATTATTGCAGAAGATACGTGCTTTGACTACTATCCCGCTTGGCCCGAGTTTGGACCTGGGCCAACCGCAGCAGTACAAAAATTTATGAAAGCAAACAATCAATTTAGGGTTGATCGAAGTAAAGAACTACATTTATTATCTTTTTCTCCAATGGCCTTTTTACAAAAAATAATGTAGTAGATATTTAATTTAATAAAGACAGAATCATTTCTTTATCCCAAGGCTTTGCAGGGTAAGATTTACTTGGAATATTTTTGGCGTTAAAGAAATCGGCGATTTGGGACTCATTGGCACCTCTTTGACGTAAGTCGAGAATAGCATTTTTCATTACTTGATCGCCAGGATAAGAAGCTCTGGCTTTATTTTCTTTAGAAATGGTAATTATATGTTTTTTTATTCGTTTACCTTCAATAAATTTAGCGCTATCAATAGCTCTAGCTAGTTTTGGATTAAATTCAACGTCAAAAATTAAATGCACCCTTTCCTGATCACCATTTACAACCCCATGATCAGACTGGTTATCAAAACTCCAAGCAGATCCCAAACTAAAGTGTTGAGATTTTTCGTTAGCTATTAAAAAAGCGCCATCATTGGTAATAATAGGAACATGAATTCTATACATATTTTCCCATTTTTTAATCATATCTCGATGCTTTAGAGAGACTCCATTAGGTTCTAATCGAAAAATAAAAGCATAACCAGCTTTCCCAAAGGGCCCTTCTTCGCTAATTAGGTGTTTTATATATGGAAGTTCGTCAAGAATGGGTTTATCGTGTACTAATTCACTGAAAAAATCATGCTCAGTACCTTGTTTCCCTCCTCGCAATAAGAGCATTCCGACAGAACAATGAATATTACCCCAGTATGAACTTCCCCACGCTGAGTCAGGAATTGATCTATATTCTTCTAAAAGTTTATTGGTATCTACTGAACACGAAAATTTTAGAAAAGACTTTTTTCTATATTTTCTAGGAAGCATGCATAAATTCCATAAAGATGTTAATTTATCTTTGCTATTTATACTATAAATCTATCAAACTTGGCTAGTTATAAAGATTTAATATTGTCATAAAACCGTCATATTGCAGTAACATCCTTTTCATATTCTCCCCTCATAATTATCGCGTCTGTTAATTTTATATAGTAGTTGGAGAGTTCGTAATGAATTTATTCAAAAAAGCTGCCTTAGTGGCGGCAGTATCAACCTTTTCTTTAGGCGCTTTCGCTGGGGCAAAGGTTGATGAAAACTTAAATGTTTACAAAAAAACCAGTGGTATTTCAGGCAACCTTTCTTCGGTAGGCTCTGATACTTTGGCTAATTTGATGACTCTATGGGCTGAAGAGTTCAAGCGTCAATATCCAAATGTTAACATCCAAATTCAAGCAGCGGGTTCTTCTACTGCACCACCAGCTTTAACTGAGGGTACTTCAAACTTTGGTCCTATGAGCCGTAAAATGAAGGACAAAGAGTTAGAAGCTTTTGAAAAGAAACACGGTTACAAACCAACTCCTATCGCCGTAGCCATTGACGCTTTAGCGGTATATGTACATAAAGATAATCCAATTGAAGGTTTAACCATTCCTCAAGTTGATGCTATCTTCTCTTCTACCCGTAAATGCGGCGCAGAAGGTGATATTGCTGACTGGAGCGAGTTAGGCGTTAACGCTATTGGTGATATCCAATTGTATGGTCGTAACTCGGTATCAGGTACTTACGGTTACTTCAAGAAAAAAGCTCTTTGTAAAGGTGATTTCAAGAATACGGTAAATGAACAACCTGGTTCTGCTTCTGTAGTTCAATCAGTAAGTTTATCTAAAAACGGTATTGGTTATTCTGGTATTGGTTACAAGACTTCTGGCGTGAAAGCGGTTGCCTTAACTAAAAAAGCAGGTAAGCCTTTTGTTGACGCTACCCCAGAAAATGCTGTTTCTGGTGATTACCCACTAGGTCGTCAATTGTACGTTTACGTCAATAAGCATCCTAACAAGCCTTTAGCGCCAATTGAAATTGAGTTTTTGAAAATGGTGCTTTCTAAAGTAGGTCAGGAAGTGGTAGTTAAAGACGGTTATATTCCATTGCCTGCAAAAGTTGCTGAAAAGCAACTTAAAAAATTAATGAAGTAATTTGCCCTCTATACTTTATTAATAGGGCTTTAAGTCATAAAGTCCTTTTCTAAGCCGGCTCAATTGAGCCGGTTTTCTTATGTCGAATATAAGTAAAAGATTTTTAAATTGATACTTTTGTGCTATTTAGGTTTGAGTTTTAAGGTTAAGGTAATGGCATAAATCTTAATAAATAACCTTTATGAATAAATTACTATTTTCTGCATTGATTGCTTTTTCACTATTTGCTTGTAGCCATCAGACTCAACTAAAAAATAATGAAATTAATACTGCCATGATCCATTTTATAACGCCATCAGCAGATACTGCTAAGCAGATATTGGTAGTGGAAGGTTACAGCAGCTTAGAATGTCCGGTTAAAAGAAACCTCAACAAGTCTCATGAAAATTATTTAGGAGTGTTATTGCACCATCAATCACAAAGAGATGCTGCTGTCGCTAAGAGTATTGAAGTTGCGGTAGGAAAACCTATAACGCTGGCCATATCTTTGTCACAAGTGCATGATAAAGACAATAGCAATATTTGTTATTATCAATATCATGCTCTGACACCGACACTGGCTGCTGAATATGAAGTTCGACTTACTGCAGATTGTGAGTTGTTTTTATTTAAAACGGGGCAAGAAACTGATAATAGCGGCTTAACATTTGTGCCACAGAATACAGAAAAAGAGCAATGTGATTAAGCTTCAAAACTCACCTCTTGAGCCAATCAAATTGGCATTGTTTGATACACATCAGCTGCACGTTGATATGAAACGTGACGATTTATTGCATCCTATTATTTCAGGCAATAAATGGCGCAAACTAAAATATTTATTCCATGATGCGGAGCAAAAACGTTGCAAAACTGTAGTCTCAATGGGTGGCAACTGGTCAAATCATCTGCACGCATTGGCGTTTACGGCTAAGGAGCTTGGCTTTAAAAGCACAGGCTATATTCGGGCTCATCCCAAGCAGGAATTAACGCCTGCTTTAAAAGATTGTCAGGACTGGGGTATGCAATTACTTTTTACCAGTCGGGGCGATTATGCTCAACTGCGCGAAAATACCAACTGGAACCGTTTCCATGATCAGTGTAAAGAAAGTTACTGGATATCCGAAGGTGGTTTTTCGGAATTAGCTGTTCAGGGAGTGATGGAAATAGCCCAGGAAGTGGATAAAAGATACGATTATGTTTTTTGTGGAGTGGGTAGTGGTGCCACTCTAGCAGGCCTGACCAAAGTTTTTCCTGACTCACAGGTTATTGGGGTGGCGGCTTTTAAGGGCGCAGAATACCTTAAAAAAATCTTGAACCAGTATTTAAAAAGTCATACCAATTGGCACCTGGAAACAGGTTACCATTGTGGTGGTTTCGCTAAAGTTAATTCGCAGCTTTTAGTGTTGGCACAGGAGTTTGAAACCTATCATGGCTTTGCTATTGATAAACAATATAATGCTAAAGTTCTGATGGCTTTGCAGGACTATGTCAGCAAAGGATTGATTGAAAAGGGTTCTAGTGTCTTATGGCTCAATACCGGCGGTTTGCAAGGTGAGCGGACTCAATAGACAGAGTCCGCAAATTGTTGCAAATATTATACCGTTGGCAATAATTCGTCAGGCATATTCTGGTAGCAAACCGGCCTTAAGAAGCGCTGTATTGCCAGTGAACCAACTGAAGTGGTGGCCTTGAAAGTGCTGGCAGGATAAGGCCCGCCATGCACCATCGAATCAGCAACTTCCACCCCAGTGGGAAAGCCATTCACTAAAATTCTCCCTGCCTTGTGCTCCAGTATTTGGATTAGTTCTTTTGCCTGTGCATAGTCATCTTTTGCAAGCTGGAGCGTTGCTGTGAGCTGACCTTCCAGACTTTTAGCGATGGCTAGGGTTTCTGAAAAATTTTGGTTGCGAACAATGATTCCTAATGGACCAAAGACTTCTTCATGCAGCGCCTGATTCTGTAGCCATTGCTCAGCAGTGGTGGCAAAAATTTGTGGTGATGCCTGGCGCTCACAAGCATCAGGCGTCAATAGGTTTTCCGTGTCTTGCTCGGATTTAATTTTTTCAGCACCATGATAAAAAGCTTCGGCAATAGACTCGGTAATCATGACTGCAGGTGAAGTTTGCTTGAGTTCTTTTAGCGCTAATTCAATAAGTCGATCGCCATCTTTTCCTGTTGGCACTATTAATAAACCTGGTTTAGTACAAAACTGACCAACGCCCAGTGTTAAAGAGGCTGCCCAACCGGAGGCAATAGACTGAACCGATTGAGCAAGTGCATGAGATAAAACAAATACAGGATTAATTGAGCCCATTTCACCATAAAAAGGGATCGGATTTGGACGTTGCACGCAAAGATCAAACAATACTCTGCCGCCTTTGATGGAGCCAGTAAAGCCTACCGCAGTAATGGTTGGATGGCTAACCAGTTTTTGTGCAACTTGATAACCAGAATCCTGGATCATGGAGAATACCCCAGGATCCATTTGACACTTTTCAATTGCTGCTTGGATAGCTTGCGCTACTAAATCGGAAGTGGCGGGGTGGGCTGGATGCGATTTAACAATGACTGGGCAAGCAGCGGCCAAAGCCGAAGCGGTATCGCCGCCAGCAGTAGAAAATGCCAGTGGAAAATTAGAAGCACCAAAAACTGCCACAGGACCAAAGGGGCGCATGATACGCTTTAGATCGGGCCTTGGTAGCGGTTCACGCTCCGGCAAGGCTTGATCATGGCAATAATCAAGATAATCACCTTTTTCGATATGATCAGCGAACATTTCTATTTGTCCGGTAGTACGCCCCAGTTCACCAATTAATCTAGCTTCTGGTAACCCCGTTTCCTGGGTGCAGGTAGCTATAATTTGTTCACTGGACTCTTGTAGTTTGGCTGCGATGGTACGCAAAAAATCTGCTCTTTGTTTGGAGCTGGTTTGTGAGTAAGCTATAAAAGCATTTTCTGCAGCTTGAGCCGCTTGATTAACTAGCTCATCAGAACCATTGAAAAATTCTAAAGTGTCACCTGAGAGCAACTTGCTGGTAAATTGGGTTGGCCCTGTTAGCCATTTTCCAGCGATAAGATGTTTACCTATAATCATTAGCATCTCCAAATCTAATTTTTAATGTCGGTTTCAGTGTCGGTTGCGTTTTTGAAACTCTGTTGGGGTTTGTCCGGTTGCTTTTTTAAATTGTCGCGTAAAAGCGCTTTGATCGTTATAACCTACGGCAAACGCTATTTCTAAAATGGATAAGTTCGACTCGATTAATAGCTGGGATGCTTTGGTAATTTTTGTTTTAAGCAGCCATTTACCAGTAGTTAAGCCAAAAACCAATTTCATGCGCCTATCCAATTGGTAGGGTGACATTTTTGCAATTTGTGCCATTTCGATAATGGTTGGTGTATCTTGTAATCGTTCTTCAGCAAATAGTAAAGCTGCAGAAATGGCCTTTAGGGATTTATCACTAAGATCAGGCCATTTCAGATCTTGCGAAACACCAATGAGCCCAATGCATTCTTTATGCTGATTAAAAATAGGAAGCTTGGTAGTTAGGCACCAGCCAACTTCTTGCGATTGGTAATTGTGAAGTTCCAAGTGGCGAATAATCGACTCATGTTGTTTGATGACCTGTCTATCCTGTTCTTCATATCGACGCCCTAGTTTAATACCCAAAACCTCAGAAGGTAGTTGATCGATCAACTCGGTTTTATCTTTTAAGCCACAACGCTTGACCAAGCTTTGATTAATCAATTGATACTTACCCTGCACATCTTTAATAAAAAATACGATGTCCGGTAATTGATCAAATAGTTGTTCCGCTATTTTCGGTTCAGATAAAATGCTTTGAATAACATCAATGCTAACGGGTTGATTTTTCATTATTGTGCAATAATTTAAGTTATAAGTTTACGCTTTGTATAGACGCTGTATTTCTATACATATATTATAAACAGTATTATTAGTGTAATTGCAAACTTTAAATTTAAAATTGTAATTTGATATAAAATCAAGTCGAGAATTTATCTATGAGCAACTTATCAGTATTTTCTGGTTGTATCCCAGCTTTGATGACGCCTTGCGATAAAAGTGGAATCCCTGACTACCAGGCCTTAGCCAGAATGGGACAATACCTTGTTGAACAGGGAATGCGTTCGGTAGTTTATTGTGGTTCTATGGGTGATTGGCCTTTAATTACCATAGAACAACGGAAAAAAGGTGTTGAGGCTTTAGTGAATGCTGGTGTCCCGGTAATCGTTGGAACCGGTGCGCCGAGTACCGCGGCAGCTGTAGAGCTCGCTAAACATGCACAGCAAGTCGGTGCGGTTGGCTTGATGGTGATCCCGCGTTTGTTGTCGCGCGCTACGGTGATTGCTGCACAATTTAGTCATTTCTCAGCAATTCTGTCGGCTGCGCCTGATCTGCCTAGCGTAATTTACAATAGTCCTTACTATGGTTATGAGACTAAAGCCGATTTATTTTTTGCACTTAGAAATAAGTACTCCAACCTTGTAGGGTTTAAAGAGTTTGGCGGCGCAGCCGCGCTGACTTATGCTGCAGAAAATATTACTTCTGGCGATTCGGATTTATCCCTAATGGTCGGTGTCGATACACAAGTGGTGCATGGCTTTGTGCGTTGCGGTGCGCAAGGTGCTATTACTGGAGTGGGTAATGCTTTGCCTAAAGAAATTCTTTACTTTGTTGCTATTTGCCAAAAAGCGGCACAGGGTGATGTCACTGCATTGCAATATGCCAATGAATTGAGTGAAGCCTTATCAGTTCTGTCCAAGTTTGATGAAGAACCCGATTTGGTGCTTTATTACAAGTATTTGATGGTATTGGAGGGCCATAAAGAGTATCAATATCAGATCAATGCTTTTGATGCTTTGACTGCATCACAGCAGGCTTTTATTGAAGCTGAGTGGCAGCGTTTTAGGCGTTGGTGGCAACAATGGCCAGGTAAAGATTATTTATGAGTAATTCCATAAAAGTCATTGACTCGCATACTGAAGGTGAACCGACTCGCGTCATCATTGACGGTGGTCCCGATCTTGGTGCCGGCTCTTTGCTGGAGCAAAGAGCTCTTATGGCACAGCAATATGATCACATTCGTCGTGCAGTGATCCTGGAGCCGCGGGGTTCCGATGTTTTAGTGGGGGCTTTATTATGCCCACCAACGGATCCTGCCTGCGCTACGGGTGTTATTTTTTTTAATAACAGAGGTTATTTGAATATGTGCGGGCATGGCACCATTGGGGTTGCGGTGACTTTAGCTTATCTGGGCCTGATTTCAGAGTCTGAAATAAAAATAGAAACCCCAGTTGGTGTGGTAACCGTCACTATGAATGGCGCTAATGAGGCCAGCGTAAAAAACGTTGCCAGTTATTTATACCTTGCTGATGTTAGTGTTGAAGTAGAAACTTTAGGTGTGGTTACTGGAGATGTGGCTTGGGGTGGCAATTGGTTTTTCTTGGCACATGACTGTCCACTTGATTTAACGCTGGCGAATCAGGAGTTATTAACCCATTATGCGCGTTTGATTAAAAACGCTTTAATTAAAAATAATACTACTGGTAAAGATGGTGCTGAAATTGATCATATCGAGTTTTTTAGTGAACCAGAAGTTGCCGGAGCGGATAGTAAAAACTTTGTACTATGTCCTGGTGATGCTTATGATCGTTCGCCCTGTGGCACTGGAACCAGTGCCAAGTTAGCTTGTCTGGCTGCTAAAGGAAAATTAAAGCCAAAGCAACTCTGGGTACAGGACAGCATCATTAATAGTCGCTTTGAAGCTTTTTATGAGTTTAATGAACAAGCTGAGATTATTCCCACCATAACAGGACGTGCTTACATCCATGCAGAAACCACTATTTTGCGGCATCCTGATGATCCTTTTAAAAATGGCATCGGTTAATGACGGATAATAATATAGATCATCTAAACTCACAGATAGCCATTGTTGGTGCAGGAGTAATTGGCCTGGCTTGTGCATATTATTTGCTGGAAGAGGGTTATAGTGTCACTATCATCGATCAAGGTTCCATTGGTGCTGCTTGTTCCTATGGCAATTGTGGTTATGTTTGTCCAAGCCATGTGTTACCGTTAACCGAACCAGGGATAGTGCTGGAGGGGCTTAAATCATTACTTAACCCTAAGTCAGCTTTTCGCATTAAACCGCAATTAAGAGTTTCTTTTTATTATTGGTTATGGCAACTTGCTCGGCGCTGCAATCACCAACAGATGATGAAAAGTGCTACTCACTTGAAATCTATTTTAGACTTTTCACGTAACCAATATGATCTGTTGTTTAAAAATCAATCGTTAAATGCTCAATGGAAAGAGGATGGATTGCTGTACGTGTTAAAGACTCAAAAAGGGATTGATGATTTCGCTAAAACGGATAAATTATTAACCGAGTCTTTTGATACCCAAGCAAATTTTATAAATACAGAGCAGCTTACTCAGTTTGAACCGAGTCTAAAGTCAGGTTTAGCCGGAGCTTTTTTTTATCCTGACGACGCTTCATTAAAACCGGATCAACTGACTTCAAGTTTAGCCGCAAGTTTAAAACAAGCTGGTGTTACCTTTATTGAGAATTGCGACTTAAAAGGTATTTATAAGCGAGGCGCTGCTATTGAGTATTTAGAGACGAGTCATGGACTTATAACTGCGGAACAATTTGTGTTTGCTACCGGAGCCTGGAGTCGCTCTTTAGGTAAAGAGTTAGGTTGTAAAATTCCTGTAGAGCCAGCCAAAGGTTATTCAGTAACTATCGAGCGTCCTGGAAATTGCCCCAAAAAGTCCATATTGTTTCCCGAACATCGGGTGGGTATTACCCCTTTTGATGATTGCCTAAGGTTGGGTTCCATGATGGAGTTCGCAGGTTTTAATAAAACGATTCCGCAGCACCGCATCAAGCAGCTTTTCGATTCAGCCAAGCCTTATTTAAAAACAGCATTAACCGAATCCTATGAACAAAGCTGGATGGGATGGCGCCCTATGACCTGGGATAGTTTGCCCATTATTGGTTATGCTCCGAGCCTGGATAATGTAATCCTGGCGACTGGTCATAATATGCTCGGTATGACATTAGCACCAGCAACGGGCAAGTTAGTGGCTGAAATGATGGTTGGTAAGAATACCAGTATCAATGTTGAAGAATTTTCTCCACAGCGTTTTTAGTTATAAGAAATTCATTCTTCAGGAGCAAAAAGCCCACTAAGTGCGGGCTTTTAAAACGCTCGGTAAAAACTTAATCTTTTTTCAACAAGTCGCGTATTTCTGAAAGTAATACTTCTTCATTCGACGGTTTTGGAGGCTCTGCAGGTTTCTCCTCTTCTTTTTTCTTTAAGGAGTTTAGCGCTTTAATCATCATGAAAATGGCAAAGGCAATAATCAGAAAATCAACTGCTGTTTGAATAAAGTTACCATAATTCAAGGTGACAGCAGGAACATCGCCAGCAGCTTCCTGAATGGTGAAAGCCAGGTCTTTGAAGTCAACGCCGCCTAATAAAATACCTAATGGTGGCATTAAAACATCATTTACAAAGGAGCTAACAATTTTTCCAAAAGCACCGCCGATAATAATACCGACAGCCATATCCATTACATTGCCTTTCATGGCAAATTCTTTAAATTCACTCATCATACCCATAGAAAGTTTCCCCTCAATTATTAATAAAATGGTTTATTTGAAAATTACAGGCTCATAAATAACACATTTATCAGCTGCTAGGCAATTGCATGAGCGGAATAAGATGTAAAAACCAGCTCCAAGTCCTTTATAACCCTGTTTTATAACCAAAGTTATCGGATCTGGTAGTCGCATAAAAGTATGTTATTATCCATTGAAATAATTCGAGAGCGATAAAAGCTGATGAAATCAGGCATTGAGTGGATAGCCGAATATAGTGAAAGCCATCGAAATCCTACAAATAAGCTAATCCATTGGGTTTGTGTGCCCGCTATTATGTGGACAGTGATTGCATTTCTTTGGAGCATTCCTGTGCCAGCAGTGATGCAAATACATCCGTGGCTTAATTGGGCAACGTTATTTTTGGCAGTAGCCATGCTGTTTTACATTAGCTTCGGTTTTAAAATCTGGGCCGCGATGCTATTCATGGCAGTGACCATGTTATGGTTTACCGACTGGTTGGCTCAAGTGGTGACGCCAGCTGTTTGGCAAATTGCATTGGTGGTTTTTATTATCGCTTGGATTGGTCAATTCATAGGGCATCATATTGAAGGTAAAAAGCCATCCTTTTTCAAGGATGTGCAGTTTTTATTGGTTGGCCCGGCTTGGGAAGTAAATTATTTGTTTCGGAAAATAGGCTTGATCAAATAGATCATTTTAACATTTAGATAATTTAAGGGGAGCTCAATGGCAATATCAGAAACTACTGAGAAAGTAGCTTTTATCCAATCAGACGCCGTTACCTTTGGTGTCATTATGGCAGTTTTAGGCTTGATTTTTTATACCTCAAGTCGCAAACAAGGTATTTGGCACAGTTTTTATAAACATATACCAGCCTTATTATTGTGTTATTTTGTGCCTGGGATTCTAAATACGTTTGGTTTTTTCGAAGAATCAGCCGGTAAAAATATTTATCATATTGCCTCAAGGTATTTATTACCTGCTAGTTTATTCCTTCTTACTTTAAGCATTGACTTAAAGAAAATAATGGGATTAGGCTGGAGAGCTCTAGCTATGTTTTTTACAGCAACCATAGGAATTGTTTTAGGTGGGCCATTGGCAATTTGGATTTTTCATTTAATATCTCCTGAATGGGTGGCTGGAGACGTTTGGAAAGGTATGGCCACAGTTGCGGGAAGTTGGATTGGGGGCGGAGCCAATCAAGCTGCAATGAAAGAACTATATCACGTTAATGAAAATTTATTTGCCACGATGATTGCTGTTGATGTTCTTGTTGCGGAAATTTGGATGATTGGTTTGCTATTTATGGCAAAAAATTCTAATGCTATGGATCGATTCTTGGGTGCTGATAATTCAAAAATTGAAGATTTGAAATTAACGGTAGAAAAGTACACTAAGGAAAATGAGCGTATACCTAAATTAAATGATTTTATGATTATTCTAGGCGTTGCTTTCGCTGTAGTAGCTTTGGGTCATTTATTTGGTAGTATTCTAGGCTCGTATTTTGAGCAATATGAGTGGGCTAAAGAATATAGTCTTAATAGCCAGTTTTTATGGTTAATCCTAACAGCCACATTCTCTGGTATTTTCTTATCTTATACGAAAGCTCGAGAATATGAACATGCCGGTGCATCTAAGATTGGTTCAGTTTTTATATATGTGCTTGTCGCTAGTATTGGTATGAAAATGAATTTGGGTGAAATTTTTAAAAATTGGGAACTCTTTTTGGTTGGGGCTGTATGGATGATTTTTCATGTGGTACTTTTATTTGTAGTAGCTAAGTTGATAAAAGCTCCTGCATTTTTTATAGCCGTTGGCTCAAAAGCAAATGTGGGAGGGGCAGCCTCAGCTCCTGTGGTAGCTGCTGCTTTCCACCCATCTTTGGCTCCAGTTGGGGTTTTGTTGGCTATTTTAGGATATGCACTTGGAACTTTCGGGGCTTATTTGACTGCAGAGATGATGAGATTAATTGTAGTTGGATAAAGCTAATTACTCATAAAAAAGCGGCGTTTGCCGCTTTTTTTGTGCTTGGAGCTGGTTGTTAGTCTTTAGGTAAGAAGTTCTCGGCCAGCATACAGCGAGCACTGCCACCACCAATGGTTTCGATAGTATTAATAGGGCAGGGAACCAGCTTGCCGTGTAAGCCCAGAAGGTTTTTCTGTTCTTTACTAAGACCCTGATAAGCGCTGTCAGACATCACAATAATCAGCTCGCCGCGGCTATTTCTAAGTTGCAAAATATTGGCACAAAAAGCCTGCTCGGTTTGTTCCAGGCTTAATTCGATGATCTGTTTATGGGCCCTTTTTAGGCTGTCCACGACTTTATTTCTATCGTTTTCAGGAATCGCTTCCAGACAAATCGCAGCAAAACCTTCGCCGATACTCAACATGACATTGGTATGATAAAAAGGTTTGCCGTTAGAGCTTTGAGTTGCAAAACTAATGGCTTGATAAGCTT
The DNA here is from genome assembly GCA_028284185.1 of Kangiella sp. Classification (GTDB taxonomy): domain Bacteria; phylum Pseudomonadota; class Gammaproteobacteria; order Enterobacterales; family Kangiellaceae; genus Kangiella. The sequence continues at coordinate 293,239 of JANQSG010000017.1, read as the reverse complement.
TCTCATTACAATAAGAACTAAATAAATCAAAGTCGCAGCGTTCTGAAATAGCGGCATAAGCTGTTTTATTTTTATGATCAAAAATGATGGAGCCAGTGCCTTCCAATACTTTGTGGTTAGCTGTTATCTGTTTAGTTCGATTCAAACAGTAGCCATTGGCTGCTAATAAAGCGCTCAATTCTTGGGGTCGCACTTCGGCTTGGCGATTTGGGGTTTTCATCGGATAAATGGTGATAAAGCCATTTGAATCGGTAGAAAACCAATTATTAGGGAAAACCGCATCGGGTAATGCAGGCAGATCAGGATTTTTATTTAGAATTAACACCTCAATAAAATTATCGCGAAGAATATTCACCATCTGGTTAAATTCCGCCATAGCCTCTTCCTTGATAATGGTCGGATCAAGATGCAGGTTTCGTTGAAATTCATTGTCGGCACCGGTTTGTTCGTTAAAACAAAAGTCAGTGGGTGGTACCATAATTACTGAATGAGTAGTGTGGTTCATAAGAATTTAAAGTCTAAAGCAGTATCGGCAAGATAAAAAAAAGGCTTGCAAGTTGCAAGCCATATTTATTAGCAATCTGAGCATAAAACCAAATGGGGGTAGGTATATCAATAATGTCAGTTTCGCTAATCAAAGGAGTCAATTTATGAAAGAAACCTGAGTTAACCGGCTGAATATCCTTTTTCAAGCTAAAAAATGCTTCATTCCTCTCAAATCTTCTAAAAAGTGTCTTAGTCGATTAAAAAATGTAATAAAACATTTGATTTTTAAAGCAAACTTTTGTCAAAATGGGATTAATGCAAATTTGACTTGCTTGTTGGGGTTGCTCAGGAACCTTGAACCATAAAACAGAAGGTTAACTTTTCTCAACAAGCGCTCGCTTTAAATATAGTGCAAATTTTATACAGTTGTTTGAATGGTTTCAAACGATTTATCTTTATGCACTGGATTAGAAAAACTAATCAATAGTAGCAGTAGAGGAACGATTATGGCAAGAAAATTACCGCCCTTAAATAGTTTGCGAGCGTTTGAGGTGGCTGCGCGCCATTTAAGTTTCACTAAGGCGGCAGAGGAATTGTTTGTGACTCAGGCAGCCATTAGTCATCAAATCAAGGCGCTGGAAGAATTTTTGGGCGTCCAACTTTTTATTCGTAGAAATCGAAAACTTTTGCTTACTGACGAAGGGCAACTGTATTGGCCAAAGATCCGTGATGTATTCGAAAAATTAGTTAATGCCACTGAGCAGGTTAAGGCCAAAGGTGCGACTGGTTCCTTAACGGTCAGCGTTATTCCAACTTTTGCGACTTTATGGCTGGTCCCCCGTTTGGCGGAATTTAATGAACTCTACCCTGATATTGATGTGCGCATCAAGGCTTCGGATATTGAAGTGGATTTTGTACGAGAAGATGTGGATGTGGCTATTTATTACGGCAAAGGTGATTATGACAACTTGATTTCTGATCGTTTATTTGAAGAGCATTTAACGCCGGTATGTTCGCCACAACTGGTGGAGAGTAAGCCATTAAACAGCCCCGAAGATTTAAAGAACCATACCTTATTGCACGATATTTCCACCGATGAATGGCGTATCTGGTTAAAGCACGCCAATGTCGAAGGGCTTGATTTAGAACGAGGAACCGTATTTAGTCATTCAGGCATGGTATTGCAAGCCGCCCGACACGCTCAAGGAGTGGCTATGGGACATAGCGTCTTATCGGAAATGGATCTCGAGTCAGGCCGTTTAGTAGCACCATTTGACATAGTGGTGGATAGTGGTTTTTCCTATGACTTGGTGTGTCCTGAAAATTCTCACGATAGACCCAAGATAGTAGCTTTTCGTGAATGGCTGTTATCCAAAGTCAATGATGATTTTGAGGATGAGGTTTTTTATTAAAACCGATTAATAAAGACTTAACTATAAAAAAGGCCAGCGATTTAAACTGGCCTTTGTTTTAAGTCTTATTATTGCTCTGAATTAAAGTAATCCCGAGTGCCGTGAGCCTCAATGGCTTCACCAATTCGGCGCATAGCAACTGTATAAGCGGCATTGCGCATGCTGCGGCTTTCAGATTTAGCCAGCTCCCAAATTTCGTTGAAAGCTTTAGACATGATTTTGCCCAAACGCTCATGCACATCTTCAAGCTCCCAGGCATAACCTGAACGATTCTGTACCCATTCAAAATAAGACACAGTAACGCCACCAGCATTAGCCAAAACGTCAGGGATCACATGAATACCTTTTTCATGCAGGATGTCATCAACGTCGGATAATACCGGGCCATTAGCAACTTCCACGATATAATTAGCTTTGATTTGCTCAATGTTATGTCTGCCGATAACCCCGTCCAACGCCGCTGGAATCAAAATATCCACATCAAGTTTTAATAATTCTTCATTGCTAATGACTTGGTGTTCTACCTGCTCACAAACAGAATGATTGCAATAAACCGCCCGTACCTGACGGGAGCGCTGTTTTTCTTCGTAAATACTTGGCACATCAAAGCCACTTTCAGAATAGATTCCCCCTTTAGAGTCACTAATCGCCACAATTTTATAACCGCGTTCATGTAACAGACGAACCGCATGATAACCGCCATTACCAAAGCCCTGTACCGCAACCGTTATATCTGCTGGATTCCAGCCATGTTTCTTTTCCAGTTCCAGGATACACAGATAGGCACCGCGTCCAGTGGCATCATCACGCCCCAGGCTACCGCCCAGGCGAATCGGTTTACCAGTAATAACACCAGGAGCTTTTCTGCGGGTGATGGCTTCATATTCATCCATCATCCAGCCCATAATGCGTTCATTGGTATAAACATCCGGTGCTGGAATATCGCGTTCTGGACTGATCACATCTGCCATCTGGCGCACGTAAGAGCGAGATAGACGTTCTAATTCCATGCGTGATAGCTTTTTGGGATCAATCGTAACACCGCCTTTACCGCCGCCATAAGGCAAACCGACAACGGCACACTTAATGGTCATCCATAATGCCAGGGCCTGTACTTCCGCCTGATTCACATCGGGATGAAAACGGATACCGCCTTTGGTTGGCCCCAAAGCATTGTTATAACGGCAACGATAGCCGGTAAAGTATTGAGTCGAGCCATCATCCATGCGCACAGGCAATGAAGCGGTCATGGTACGCATGGGGTGCATTAAGGACTCAATCACTTCGCGATTGACGTTGGCGCTTTCACCAATTTTACGTACCCGCGCCAAAGCATCCTGGAAAATTTTGTCAGACATACAACAGACCTTATTATTCTTGTTACTAAAAGTGGCACTTTTATATCATGCACAGGGGCCTTTATGAAAGAAATTAATAGTGGTCGGAGCTATGGATTTAGGTTATAAATTAGCTTTATCTATAAAAACTATTGATCATGAGTTTGCAAAACAAAACCGTTTGGCTAACTGGTGCCTCATCTGGCATTGGTGAAGCGCTGGCTTATGAACTGGCAGCGCAGGGCGCTCAACTCATCTTATCGGCTCGTCGAGAGGATGAGTTAATCCGGGTTAAAGATCAGTGTGTTAATTCAAAAATTCATCGCATAGTAGCGTTGGATCTGGCAAAAAATGCAGATTTTGAAACCTTGATTAAACAACAAATTGAAAAGTCCGGGCAAATTGATCTGTTAATTAATAATGCTGGTTTAAGCCAAAGAGCTTTAATTTTAGACAGCTCAATGGCGATCCATAGACGTATTATGGAAGTGAATTATTTTGGTACTGTTGCCTTAACCCAAGCCCTATTGCCGCACCTGATTGAGAGAGCTTCTGGTGGTGTAATTACCGTTAGCAGTTTGGTTGGAAAGTTTACTACGCCCTTAAGATCGGCTTATGCCGCCTCTAAACATGCAATTACTGTTTATATGGATAGCTTAAGAGCCGAATTGCATGACACTGGATTGCAATTCACCACTGTCTACCCGGGTTTTATTAAAACCAATTTAACTTATAAAGCTTTATTGGCTGATGGAACCGAACAAAACAGTATGGACGATGCACAAGCAAATGGTATGGAACCAAGCCTTTGTGCCAAAGCTATTATAAAAGCCTACTTAGCTGGAAAAGACGAAGCTTATGTTGGTGGCAAGGAAACCTATGCGGTTTATCTAAAGCGCTTTTTTCCAAAACTTTTTGCGCGCATGATCCGAAAAGCTAAGGTTACTTAGGCTTTTTTAAATATGGATTTTACCTTTTTGTTTAACTTTTCCTTTAATCAATATTTGATCGGCTTGCGCAATTAATGCCTCGGGGGATAAATTTGTATCGGGGACAGAAACATAGGCGCCGATGGTAACGCTGGCAGATATTTGTGCACCGCCATTTAAGTTAATGGGTGATGACTCCACCTGGGTTTGCACGCGTTTTAATAATCTGACGGCATCCTGGGTATCAGCAACAATAGCGGCAAGGCAGAATTCATCGCCACCATAACGGGCCAGTAGATCAAACTCTCTTAATTCGTTTCTGATCCGTTGTACCACCTCTCTAAGTACCTGATCGCCACCAACGTGAGTCTGGCTATCATTGATATCCTTAAAATTATCTATGTCCAGCAAGGCCACTAACAGCGGTTGTTTCAGTCTTTGGCTGCGAGGAATTTCCTCTGTCAATCGCTCATAAAAGGCAGAGCGTCTTAAAGCATCGGTTAAATAATCATAAGTTGCATGGCGGTAATAGCGCCAGTGCCTATGCGTTAAAATCAGACTTATGGTGACAAATAGAATCATTAATGTGATAGGTGAAATCAGCCCGGCAATTCCTGAAAAAAGAGTTGGAAATATTTGCAAATCCGTCAACATATCGGTTAGCGCAGCAAAAATATGCAATAGTGAAACCAGTGCCATAATTTTTGCATAAGGAATATTTTGCCTTATAGAGCGATAGAATAGATAGATATAAAAAGGTGCTAAAATAAAAAAGCTGATCAAGTAGATGAGAGTAACTTGATAATAGCTCCAGTCCAGCGGTATGAAAAATAACTGAGTAATACCAGTTACAGTAAGCACTGTAAGGGTAGAGTTAATCAGTATTCTGCGTTTATAGCGAAAAAATTCATGGATGAACAAACAAAATAAAATCGTCAATACCGCAAATAAAAAGATATTAAGTCTGAAAAATATATTTAAATTAAAGCCAGAAGCCAGAGCATAATGTGAAAAAGTATAGAGATAAAAAGCATTGCATAAACTAAAAAGGGCGAAATACAGATGTTCTTTTTGGCTTCTTTTCGCTACATAATAAAATATCTGAATGGTAAAGATAATAAGGAAAATACCTATGTACAGCATAATGCTGCCATTTTTCTTTAGTAACTGATGGGAAGTATTTTCGGCGGTATCCAAAATAGGCGCTAAATCAACAATGCCGCCGAAGCGGGCATGATTAAAAATTTTGATTTCAATGTTATTTAGTTCATTTGGTTTTAATAAGTGATTGGGAATAAAATAGTAGCGGGAGTACAGTGTTGCTTTTTCGAAATCAGGTGGAAGCTTTCCAGTCTTAGCAACCAGAATACCATTAATATAAAACTCATCACTATCGCGTAACGATTTTATATAAAATCCTAGTGATTGTTTGGATATATGATCAGCAACCCAAAATTGAACTCTATAAATAATAAGTCCATTATGATTACTAAAACTGTTTTCAATATTTTCAGGAACTTGATGCGCAGAGCACTCGGCTTGTATTTTATTGTCTTTATAAACGCAGGCTTGCCATTGCCCTTCAAATGAAAAAGGCAATTGATGGATTTCGTATGGTTGTGATGAATTTGCCAAATAACTAAAAGCCATTAAACAAAGTGTCATCGCGCTTCTGATGAATATACCTTCGTTCATCGAAACATCCTCCTGATGTCAGACTATCCTAATGCTCCAATCGAAGTCAATAAAGTCACTCTACCAGAAATAGCAGCTTATAAGTTTATAAGCATAAAAAAAGCAGCGCTATTGAACGCTGCTTTTTATTAAAGGCGATTAAATTTTACTGGCGATCCTTATCGCGAATCGCTTTAAATTCAGTGCCCTTATACCAATTTGGGTATTTACCATCCATGCTTAAATGATAGCCTGCTTCGAACAGTACTTTGACGTCTTCCAGCGCAGCTTCCCAAGCCCAGTCTTCCTGATATTCATCACACAGCTGGTGATAACATTTACTGCGCATCTTATTAAACTTTTCTGCACGCACTTTATCTTCATCATCATCAATTTCAGAGCCGCCGCCAGCGAAAATAGCCGGAACTCCTTTTTTGGCCAGGCTGAAGTGATCAGAGCGGTAATAGCCACCACGACTCGGATCGGCTTCTACTTTGGTCACACGGCCTTGACGCTTTGCCGCTTTAGTGATGTATTGTTCCAGCTCGGATTTACCAAAACCCACTACGGTTAAATCTTTCACCCGGCCACTAACATTCATGCTGTCGATATTAAAAGCACCGATAATATTCTTTGTTTCGACCGTAGGATTCGCCGCATAATATTTAGAGCCCAATAAGCCTTGTTCTTCAGCCGTAATTGCCATAAAAGTTATTGAGCGTTTAGGTTTAATGTTTAAAGTGTTAAAAGCATTAGCGATGCTGATAATGCCAGCGATACCTGTAGCATTATCAATGGCGCCATTAAAAATCTGGTCACCCTCAAAATGCGCTTTCAGTCCTAAATGATCCCAGTGGCCCATATAAACCACATGTTCTTCTGGAGTTTCTGTGCCCGGAAGGGTAGCAATAACATTGGCTGATTCAGAATGCTTAATGCCATTGGTAAAGGCTACTGAAGCGGTTTGGTTAAGTTCAACGGGTTTAAAATCACGCGTTAAAGCTTTGGCTTGTTCCTGTTCAAAATTCAAACCTGCGCGTTTAAATAAAGCTTTGGCTTTATCCAGAGTGATCCAGGCCTCAACTTCAGGCTTGGGATCGTCACCCGCCTTGGCCAGTTGATATTGGGCGCCAGACCAGCTGTTAGAGACCACTCCCCAGCCATAAGAAGCAGGCGCTGTATCGTGTACAATAATGGCTCCAGCAGCGCCCTGACGACCTGCTTCTTCATATTTATAAGTCCAACGGCCATAATAAGTCATGGTGCGACCCTGGAATAGCTCAGGATCTTCAGTCAGAAAACCAGGATCATTGACTAAAATTACCGCAGTCTTGCCTTTCATGTCGATCCCTTCGTAATCATTCCAGTCGTATTCCGGAGCAACTACGCCATAACCGACAAAGACCAGCTCAGAATCCTTAAGTTCTGTTTTTGCTACCGATTTACTGGTGCCAGCAACAAATTCATCAAAGTATTTCAGACTTTCATCACCTAAAGTCAAAACCATGTTGGGATCGGCTTCAATGCTGATCAATGGTACTTGTTGTAAATAGCTATCACCATTACCCGGTTTTAGGCCTGCGGCCTGAAATTCTTTTACGATGAAATCGGTGGTTTTTTTACCGCCTTCAGTGGCGGGTTCACGACCAGTAAAATCATCAGAGGACAGGATTTTGACATTTTCCTTGTAAAAATCTTGATTGAATGCGCTATAAACTTGCTCAAAATTACTTTTGAGTTCGTTTTTTTCAGAGGGTTGCGCAACGGCTTTGCTGGTTTCTACCGCAGATTCTTGTTTTTCTGCGGTTTTATCACTTTGATTACAAGCTACTAGCAAACTTGAACTCAAAACCAAAGCAAGACTGGTATATCTAAATTTCTTCGACATAATTGACTCGACTGACTAGTTATTGGGTGAATGTTAATTGGGTTAATCGCAAAGGCTTATCTTACTGAGGAGAGCGGCAGATCTCAAACGATTGTAAGCAATCGTTTCAGCCTAAGATTCGGGCTTGACAAGATTAAGGTGCTTAGTAAGCTAAGTGTTTATTTAACCCCTTAGACTATCGCCTTCATTAAGTGAGCCCAAGGAACCCCAGCCTTATGAAAAAGACATTAACCAGAAAAATATCCGCAATAAGTATTATGAGCATGGCACTGACAATTCCTGCATTAACGGCTTATGCTGCCGATAATTCAGCGAAAGCTTTGACTTTAGAGCAGGTAATGGCCGATCCCGACTGGATGGGTAATGCGCCCCATTCTGCTTATTTTAGCGACGATGGTAAGTCAGTTTTTTATAGTCAAAAGATAAGCGGTTCGAATCAGCAGCAGGTTTGGCAAATTGACTTAGCCACCAAGCAGCAGCGAAAAGTTGAGGATCAAGAGCTTTTTACATTGGATAATAGTAATGGAGTTTTAAGCCCGGATGGTAATTTGAAGGCTTTTAACAATCGTGGTGATTTGTGGGTCAAGTACTTATCAACGGGTGATGTGCGTCAATTAACTCGCACCAATACTAACGAAGGACGACCACAGTTTATTGGTAGCAATACAGTGGCTTATCGTCAGGGTAATGCGCTGTATGCAATTAATTTAAACTCAGGGCTGATTAGTCAATTAGCAGATATCAAGTTGACAGATGATCCTGATAAAGAAAAAAATAAGAGCTATCTGGATAAACAACAAAGTCGCTATTTTGATTACATTAAAAAGCAGCAACAACAGAATACAGTGGCCCGTGAGCGTAATAACAAGATTGCACAAGAGTCGGATCTGGATGCACCCCAAAGTTGGTATTTAGGCAATAAAAAAGAAATTCATACTGTTAGCTTGTCGCCAAATGGTCGCTATCTTTTAGTGGGCACCTATCCAAAAGTTAAGTCATTGGGTAAATCGGATAATATGCCACGTTTTGTAACCAAAGATGGTTATGTCAAAAATGAAAAAGTACGTTCGCTGGTTGGAACCTATAAACCGCGAAACGAAACTTTATATTTGCTGGATCTGATGAGCCATAAAAAGCATCAACTGGATTATTCAGGTTTACCGACTATTAATGAAGATCCGATGGCGGATATTAAGCGTGCAACCGCTAAGCGAAATGGTCAAGACTATAAGCCGCATCAGGGTAATCGCGGCGTGGCGGTATTTGACTGGATTCCCAATCGAGGTGTTTCCTGGACGGACGATAGCTCTAAAGTCGCCATTATGCTGTATTCTGATGATAACAAGGATCGCTGGATTGTCAGTCTTGGAGTGAACAATAAAGCGTTAAAAACCATGCATCATTTGCGAGATGAAGCTTGGGTGAATGACTGGGATTTTAACGATTTTGGTTGGCTTAATGATAATAAAACCCTTTACTATACATCTGAGGAAACGGGTTTTAGCCATTTGTATTTAACCCAAGGGCGTAAAGTTAACGCCTTAACCAAAGGCCGTTTTATCGTCAATAATGTGCGTGAAGCCAATGATGGTCAATATTTATATTATCGTGCCAATAAAAAGCATCCGGGCATTTACGAAGTTTATCGAGTTGATTTAACAACCAGAAAAAGTGAAGCTGTGACCAATTTGGGTGGTTTAAATAGTTTTAAATTGTCTGATGATGCAACGCAATTATTAATAACTCATTCTGAAGCGACCAAGCCTAACGAACTTTTCCGGTTTGATCTGGCTGGCGAGCAGGCACCTACTAAATTAACTAATACCGTTTCTGACAAGTTTAAATCTTTCGATTGGGTACAGCCGGAGTTTATAGAAGTTCCTTCGAGTCAAGTGGATCAGCCAATTTACGCCAGACTCTATAAACCAAAAGATTTTGATGCTGCGCGTGCTGAGAAATATCCAGCGGTAATTTTTATTCATGGTGCGGGTTATTTACAAAATGCTCATCAAGGCTGGTCGGGTTATTTCCGTGAATTTATGTTCCACACTTTCTTAACTCAACAGGGGTATCTGGTTCTGGATATGGATTATCGGGCATCAAAAGGTTATGGCCGCGACTGGCGTACGGCGATTTACCGTCAAATGGGAACGCCTGAAGTAGTGGATTTGCGTGATGGTGCCGATTGGTTGGCGCAAAACGCTCATGTAGAGCGTAGCAAAGTGGGGATCTATGGTGGTTCTTACGGTGGTTTTTTAACCTTTATGGCGTTGTTCACCGAACCTGATGCTTTTGCTGCTGGTGCCTCGTTAAGGCCGGTCACCGATTGGGCGCATTATAATCATGGTTATACTTCGAATATTTTAAACACACCTGAAGTGGATCCAATCGCATTTGAGCGCAGCTCGCCAATTGAATTCGCCGAAGGTTTAAACAAGCCATTACTGATTGCTCATGGTATGGTGGATGATAATGTATTTTTTAAGGATACGGTGCGTTTGGTGCAACGCTTAATTGAGCTTGAAAAAACTCGGTATTTTGAAACGGCTATTTATCCAATCGAACCTCATGGCTTTAAAGAGCCGTCAAGTTGGTTGGATGAATACAAACGTATTTATTATTTGTTTGAAGAAAATTTGAAATAAATTTGTACGAAGGAAAAAATAAAAAAGAGGAGCATAAGCTCCTCTTTTTTATAGCTGCTTTTTTTATTTCTTTTATTCCTGAGCCAGGAAAATATCACGATAAGCGTGATAAGTAGTCCCGGTCCAGAAACCTGCTGCTAATAATGCTATTGGAATAATCACGATCGCCATAACTAAGAAAGCTAGTGATTGAGAAATAACACTAAATACGCCTACTAATAAGCCAAAGATCAAACCGATGGCAATACCGAGTACGATCAACATTAAGAAGAATACAATCACTGCGCCGATGTTTTTCATAGCACCTTTAAAGCCCAGTTTTAACGCTTCCATAGCTGAAAGGCCATGCAAACCAATTAACGCTGGCGGGAACCAAAGGGCGAGCAAGAAAATAATACCGGCAATTAAACCAAGCGGAATCAGCAAAATAAATTTACCCATCATGGAAGCAAGAACTTGTGGATCGGGCTCTTCACCAGACATGGCTAAACTAATAAACTCAAAGCCAACAAAAGCAAACATCAGCATAAAGAGGCCGATATATACTAGAATGGTAATTAGACCAAATAAGAATAGCTGGCTGGATTGCGGTAATGAGAAGCCAGCAAATAACTGACCAACTTCCAGCTTTTCTCCTTGATAAATTTTATGGGCACCTAAGATAAGCCCGGCAGTGAAGACTGGAGCCAATAAATAAGGCACAATAATGTTTATTAATGGAATTAAGCCAAGCACTATTGAAATGATGCCATAGATCAAGCCAATCAGCATCCACATGCCCCATTGCGGTTTCAAGGTTTGACTAATGCCTTTTTCCAGCCAGCTAAAGCCGCGACCAGCAGGCACCGTATTTGGAATGGTTAGTAATTCACCATTATCTTCAGGACTGGCAATATCAGCCTCTGGAGCCTGATAGGGATTTTGATCATTTTCATTCATGTTATTTATCCTTCGGTTATTTTGTGAAAATCATATTACTAAAATTCGTTTTAAATAATGCTATTAGCTTCATCAAAGCTTAAGCGTGGGCTTCGAGGAAACAAATCTTTTTCAGTACCATAGCCTAAATTACACAAAAAATTAACTTTAGTGGTTGTACCTGCAAAGAAAGTTTCATTGATTTTTTTCGGGCTAAACCCTGACATGGGGCCACAATCCAGTCCCAAAGCGCGCGCAGCCATAATAAAATAACCGCCTTGTAAGCTACTATTTCTAAAGGCGGTGGACTCAATAAATTGCTCCTTACCAACAAACCAGCTTTTGGCATCAGTGTGTGGGAAGAGCTGCGGTAGCTTTTCATAAAATTCCATATCCATACCAATAATGGCACAAACGGGCGCGGTCATGGTTTTTTCAAGATTACCTTCCATTAGGCAAGGTTTTAGTTTTTCCTTGGCTTCCTGGCTTTTAACGAACACAACCCGCATCGGGCAACAGTTAGCGGAAGTCGGTCCCATTTTGACTAAATCATGCAATTGGTGCAGTAGTTCATCAGGAATTTTCCGATCTTCCCAGGCATTGTAGGTTCTGGCTTGATTAAAAAGGGCATCGAGTGCTTCTTGTGAGATAGGCTTTGGCATAATGACCTCAATTAGTTCTATTGTATTTTTATTGCTCGATTTTGTGCTAAGCACAAATGAAACGGTTATCTTTACCAATTTTTATGGAGGGTGCAAGAGAAACTGCTTGAAGCGATGCTGAATTAAAGCTAACTTAACCCATTGAGTTCTTAACTGCATATCTAACGTATTGATTAACAAAAGATATTACATCACTCCATTAATTTGTGCTTTTCTATTAGCCTTGACGGGTTGCTCAACGCGCAGTCAATTTGCTGAAATAAAAACGGCTGATGAGTGGTGGCAATGTAAACCCTTAACAGAACGCACATGGGATTGCGAAACTGGTAGCGAATCTCAAGTTAATACAAAAACTGCTGCAATCGTGAATGAAGTCTTAACCTCTGCAGCAAAAGCAAAAACTATTGAGACTGAGAAAAATAAAGTTTTGGTCGAGGCGCCTGAGCTTGATTATGAAGAACCAAAAAATACTCAAGAGGTTGTTGATGGTAATTCCATCATTGCAGTTCCAGTGGTGTCAGAGAGGGCAAAGGAGGCAATAGGGTCAAAAGTATCAGAGGCTGCTACGCCAGTAGTAAATTCCACACAAGAGTTTGAGCCCGTAATAACAGAAAAAACAAATGATTTGCTTTTAAAAAAAGAGGTAGCAGTTACTAATCCAAATAATCGATGGATCGTGCAAATCGCTGCTTTTAAGAATCAAGTTGCAGCACAAAAATTTGTAGACTCTATTGATAATGCAAAAATTGAAGAAAGGAGGCACAATGGCGAGCTATGGTATCGAGTCTATATTGGTTATTATGCAACTAAAACAGCGGCTAATGAAGCCGGTGTAACCTTAAAAAGTAATTACCCCGATCTCAATACCTGGGTTAGAAGACAACATTAATTATTTAAAAAGTTCACAATATCCTGTGCTAGGCTGATTTTTGGTTTCTCAACGATTCGTCCAACTTCTTTATTTTCAACTTTGACAATAATAGTTGGTGTAAATTTCACCTGCTCTTTTTTTTGACGCCCAAAAGGTTCGCTTTTATCTAAATCGAGAGCAATGAGGCGGTGAACAATATTTTTATTATTTGCTTGCTGCAGTAAATCTAGTAAAAGTGGTACTTCACGCTTGCTGTCATGACACCAAAGGCCAAAGTAGGTGGTAATAACAATGGGTTTATCAATGGCTTTTAATAGTTCTACATCTGCTGGAGCAGTTGCAGTTTTATGGTGATGAAAAAAATCTTTATAAGTTTTTAGTTCGGTTTGAGTGATGGAGCCGGTTCGATATTCTTTGTTGCTGGTATTTTTATCGACCGAATGGTTTACTTCAGAACTTGTTGCGCAGGCGGTTATATTAAAAATAAATAGACATGTAAATAAAAGAGCTTTTAGCATAATCAATCTCGTTGTGAAAAATTTAAACTGACAGAGTTAACACAGTAACGAACACCAGTGTCAGTTGGACCATCATTAAACACATGACCTAAATGGGAGCCGCATTGTGCACAGAGTATTTCAGTACGCTGCATACCATGACTTAAATCCTCACGATACGCAATGGCTTTATTATTTTTTGCTTGATCAAAACTTGGCCAGCCGCAATGGGAATCGAATTTCCCTTTATTATCGAATAGTACTGAATCACAGCAAGCACAAAGATAATCACCAGTTTCCGAATGCTGGTTATAAGTTCCAGTAAATGGTCGTTCGGTACCTGCTTGCTGGGTTACCTGGTATTGCAAAGCATCAAAACTTTTGGCTCTTGCTTGAGCGATTTGTTTTAATGGTGGAAAACTGATATGAAAATCACTCCATAGTTGCCAATTATGCGGTGCATCAAAACCATGCAAAGTCATTTGATCCAGTAAATAGCCATTGATGGCATTAATTTCAGTTTCCACGCCCGCATTAACATCCTGATACATGGAATTATAGTTATTGGCAGTTTTTTCAATAACGTTAAGAACTAGTTCTTTAAGATTCGACTCAAAGCTGAGGTTTATACTTTGTGCAAAGCGGCTATTTTCCTCGATCAAAGCTAATAGTCTTAGTTTTTTACTGTCTTGCAGCAAATCACCATTGCGACATTGATAAAGTGCCGTTAATGGATTTATAACTGCATTAACAAAGAGTTTCCTGAATAAAATGGTTTTAATATCATCAGACCAATCCGTATCCAGATCCGCTTGGTCAAAGTCTTTAAACCAGGTTGGGATTCGACTAGAGGTCTTTAACTGACCAAAATGGATTGAGCCTTTACCAGCATAATGCACTATCTGTTTATCTTGCTTAAAGGCACCGTGGGTATTACTGGCAAAGAAAATTTTATCTTCTGATACAAATTGTTTTGCTATTTGTTCATGGCCCATACCATTTTGTAACAAAATGATCTGGGTCGTGTTGTCTATACGATGTTTAATGTTCTGCAATGCGACTTCGAGTTGCGGTGCTTTAACCGTGATGGCGATGGTTGAAAGCACATTTTGATCCTTAATATCAGTAAGCTTGAAATTTTTCTCAAAAACACGATTGGCATGAATTAGCTGCCAATTCTCCGAACAATTTGCTTTATCTCTAACAATAAGCTGGCAATCAACTGATGCATCAGTTAATTTATGGGCTAACAATTGGCCAATAGCGCCAGCACCGAGAATAGAAACCATAATTCTTAGATAGAGATAAACTTTGAATAATCAAAACATAACACTTTCTCATAAAATAAAAAACTTTGTTTATTTTCAGCCAGAAGTGCTCAGAATGTTACTACTGGGTTTTTCAGCAGGAATTCCTTATTTACTGGTATTTGGTACTTTTTCATTATTACTTAAAGATGCAGGTGTATCCAGAAGTGAAATTGGTTTTGCTACTTGGATAGGATTAACTTATTCAATCAAAGTCTTTTGGTCACCGGTGGTGGATAATTTAAGACTGCCGATTATTGGTAAATTATTTGGCAAAAGAAAAAGTTGGTTGTTGGTAACTCAACTGGGAATTATCGGTTGTTTACTAGGTATTTCCGTGTCAAAAGTTACTGCTGATAACTACACCACAGTAGTTTTATTTGCATTTTTCACAGCATTTTTAGCAGCTACTCAGGATATTGTGATCGATGCCTTTAGGATTGAATCTAATGATGATAGGAAACAAGGCGCTGCAGCTGCGACCTATGTAATGGGTTATCGCTTGGCCATGATCGTAACTGGGGCAGGTGCACTAGTGTTAGCTGAACATTACTCTTGGGAAGTGAGTTATCAGATCATGGCTATGTGCATGGGGGTGGGATTGTTAGGCTGGTTTTTATCTCCTGAGCCTGAGCATAAAGATGAGCCAT
The DNA here is from genome assembly GCA_028284185.1 of Kangiella sp. Lineage (GTDB taxonomy): Bacteria > Pseudomonadota > Gammaproteobacteria > Enterobacterales > Kangiellaceae > Kangiella. The sequence continues at coordinate 277,963 of JANQSG010000017.1, read as the reverse complement.
TAGGAGAGTCCGAGTTAGAAAAGAAAATATCACGTAAGATTATTTCTTTATTTTCAAAACCAAACTCTCAGCAAAAACTAAACTCGAATAGTGCTTTCCAATATTTCGTTAAGGCCATATTGTCTCCGTTTGTTGATTTCTTCCTGAGATACAAGTGGTGGGCTATAGCAATTTTATTGTTAATTTTTACCTATAGAATCAGCGATATTGTTATGGGTACTATGGCTAATGTATTTTATGACGATATGGGCTTTACCAAAACAGAAATCGCCACTGTTTCAAAGGTTTATGGCTTGGTTATGACTATTATAGGAGCCTTTATTGGTGGTTATATTGTTAATAAAATTAAAATTTTAAATGCTCTTTTATGGGGCATTATTCTTGTAATAGCAACTAACTTTTTATTTGCTTATATGTCAACTCAGCCAAAGGATCTAGCTTTTCTGGTTGCTGTTATTAGTGCTGATAATCTGGCTGGTGGCTTTTCTATGGGTGTGCTGCTTTCTTATATGGCTATATTGGTTAATAAAGATTTTACTGCAACTCAATATGCACTATTTAGCTCATCAATGACATTCGTTGGAAAGTTTACAGGCGGTTTTAGTGGTGTGAATATTGACAGTTGGGGCTATCCAATTTTCTTTACTTATTCTGCGTTACTTGGAATTCCAGCGATGTTATTAATTTTTACATTGATGTATCGTGAGAGAAAAATGCAACAATCAAAAACAAAAAAGGCTGAGTAATCTCAGCCTTCTTTTTAACTTATTACCATTAGAAATGGAAAGTTAAAGCTGCATAGAAACCATCGATGGTTAAATCACTGTTTAGTTGATCGAAATCATCGAATTCCAATTCAAAAATACGATAACCTGCCTTGATTCCAAGGCCAATATCACTCTCGTAAGCAATGTAAGCCTGAATATCACTTAGTTTATCATCATTGAATTGACCCAATTGTACAGTACCACCGGCACTTAAACCGGTAAAAGGCAGGTCAAATTGGGCTTTACCGTAAAGCATGGGTACACTACCTTTTAAATCCACATTAGCCGAAGTTGCAGCATTTGAACCTAAATTGGCTGCAATGAATACAGAGCCATCGAATTGTTTAGCACTAAGACCTAAATCCAGATTCACCCAATTATCCAGAATTTCATAGTATAGGGTGTACTCGTTATGATCGAGGTTATAGGCCAATTGAGTTGAATCTCCAGTATTGACTGTGATTCCGCTAAAGGTGAAATCCTGGCTGGCATTGCCATTGGATACGCCGCGCAGATCGACTTGTCGAATCATAACATTGGGCAATAGAGGAACAGGATGTTCAAAAGCCAGATATTTAGTGATGTTATCATCACTTTTTAGCCCTAAGTCATTATTGATATCAATATTATTACCTAAAGAGCTAAGGTTGCCATCGAGATCATAGTCCCAACGCTCGACACCAGCGTACACGCCTAAAGTATCGGCATTGGCAATACCTGATGTAACCAATAGAGCGGTTGCAGTTAACAGTTTAAATTTGTTCATTGTTTATACCTTTGCAATAATTTGAGCGCATTGTAACGGTTTTTTAACGGATGAAAAGTGAATAGCGGCAAAATCCATAGGTTTATTGGGCTGATTTTTGAACGGCTTCACTGTTATAATCCATCAACTTTGAATACAAACTTATCCTGATGGCTATTTCCGAAGACTATAAGCAGCGTTTTGGCGGCATAGAGCGGCTCTATGGCCGTAAAGCTTTAAGCATTTTTGTGGAAAGCCATGTGTGTGTTATTGGGATTGGTGGGGTTGGTTCTTGGGCGGTAGAATCATTGGCTCGTTCAGGGATCGGTAAAATCACTCTGATCGATCCTGATGAAGTGAGTAAAGGCAATATTAACCGTCAGTTGGTTGCTTTAGATTCAACGGTTGGGCAAGGCAAAGCTGAGGTTCTGGCTGAACGTATAAGGCAGATTAACCCTGATTGTCAGGTGAATATTATTGAGGATTTGCTTAAGCCGGAAAATACCCCTGAACTGATTGGCAAAGAGTTTGATTATGTAATTGATGCGATTGACAGTGCACGAAGTAAAGCAGCCCTGATCCGACATTGTAAAAGTAATAAGATTAAACTGATTTGTATTGGTGGCGCAGGTGGCAAAATTGATGCCACACAAATTGCTATTGCTGATATTACCCGAACCCATAATGACCCTTTGTTAGCAAAAACACGCTCTATTTTACGTTATGACTACAATTTTTCGCGTAATCCCAAACGTAAATATCAAATACCCTGCATCTATTCTACCGAACAGGCGGTTTATCCCATGCTTGATGGTACTATCACTCAGGCTAAACCGGACTCAGAGCGAGCCCTAAAAATGGCCTGTGATGTGGGAATGGGCTCGGTAACTCATGTCACCGCAACTTTTGCTAACCTGGCGGTGGGATTGGCTCTGGCTAAGCTCGCCAGCTAATTTTTACCAGAGCTTTACACTCCAAAAGGTGGCATGTTTTAGATTCTTTGCTAGAATCATTGAAAATACTCTTTAATATTTCATTTGAAAACAACGACCAATTATTCCTTTTCTCAACAATTCATTCATTGGCTGAGTACTATTTTAGTTATTGGCTTATTTGCTTTAGGTTATTGGATGGTGGAGTTGGATTATTACCATCAATGGTACCAAACAGCGCCGCATTGGCATCGAAGCTTTGGTGTTTTGTTGATAATAATTACCATGTTTCGATTAATCATTAAAGTCAGTCAGTCTAAGGTTGAACCTTTAATTAATCATAAAGTATGGGAAAAGTTTTTAGCCAAACTTATTCATTTGGCACTATATTTTGGTTTATTAGTGCTGTTTGTCAGTGGTTATTTAATTTCAACTGCAGATGGTGAGTCGATAAAGGTTTTCAATTGGTTTGAGCTACCTGCTATTTTGGAATTCGATGATTCTGATGATTTGGCAGGCCTAATCCACAAATGGGTCGCATACTTATTAATTGGTTTGGTCGTGTTTCACGTTTTAGGCGCATTAAAGCACCATTTTATTGATAAAGATGAAACATTGTTGAGAATGATTGGTCGTAGTAAGAAGTAACTAACAAGAGGGTTTTTGATGAAAAAATTACTATTGGGTTTTGCGACATCTGTATTGGTCGTGATTGGTGTTGTTCCGACATCAGTGTTGGCTGATACCTATAAAATTGATGATAACACTATGGGAGCGCATGCATTTGTACAGTTCCGAGTAAAGCATCTTGGCTATAGTTGGTTATACGGTAACTTTAATAGTTTTTCAGGAACTTTCGAATATGATGCGAAAAAGCCAGAAGCAAGTTCTATCGAAATGACCATTGATATGAACAGCGTGGATTCGAATCATGCAGATCGTGACAAGCATATTCGTTCAGATGATTTTTTGAATGTTAAAAAATATGCAACTGCCAGTTTTAAAAGTATCAGCTTTGTGCCAAGTAAGACCGGTGGTGTGATGAAAGGTGATTTAACTTTCTTCGGTAAAACGATGCCTGTAGAAGTCGATGTGATCAACATAGGTGGTGGTAAAGATCCGTGGGGTGGTTATCGCCATGGTTTTGAAGGTAAAGTGACTATCAAACCTGCTGATTTTGGCTTGGATCTTACCAAAAAATTAGGACCTGATACTGCCGAAGTAGAATTGACGATTTCGGTCGAAGGTATCAAACAATAATATTAATTTCAGAATAAAAAGGCGTCTTCGGGCGCTTTTTTTGTTTATACTTAAACAAATGTAACTTTTTCTAGTTTCGCGCTGTCAAACTTAGTAAAGGTAATAAATGGTGATTGAGATGAAAAAATTAACAGCAATGATTTTAGGTATAGGTTTAGCCTTTTCTGTATCTGCGGATTCAAAGATTAGTTGGCAAGATCCACAAGCATACCGAGATATAGAAGCTGCTGATGAGTCACAGAGAAAATTTCAGCAAAGAGTATTTAAACAATTAGAGCAGCATTTAGATAAGCTTTCTCAAGTTTTGCCTGAAGGTCAAAAGTTATGGCTAAATGTGACCGATTTAGATTTAGCAGGAAAGGTATTGCCTGGTTATGCTCACGGCATTAATAGTGTTCGTGATTTTCGAGTGACTAAGCGAATAGATTTCCCTCAAATTAGCTTTAGCTATCGTTTAACGGATGCCAATGGCAAAGTTTTGATATCAGGCGATGAAACCATTAAAGATATGGGCTTTCAAGATAAAATACACTCCAGAAAGATAACACGCGATCATTTAGGCTATGAAAAGCGTATGCTAAAAGAGTGGTTTGATACTACTTTCTCTCAACAAGTGGCAAGTAAATGAGATAAGGAAATCCTGACAACCAGAAGGAGGCGAAAGCCTCCTTTTTTATAGATTGACGATGCCTCTGATGATTAAAAAAATTGAAGGAAATAGAAGAGAGGCAATAGTCCTACAATTAATACAGGGCTATTGCTATAGATTTATTTGGAAGAACACTTTCGCATTTTTTTTTCAGCTGCAGCCAACTGCTTTACTTTTTGTTTGCATATAGAGTCGCCTTGTTTTATCTCTTTTAGAGATTTATTTTTAAGCTTCTTTGAAGCTGCGTTACAGGCTTTGTTTCGAGCATCTTGGGCTTTTTTAAAAGCATCAACTTCATTTTTGCAATTTGCATAAGCAGAGCTAGTACTGGTTGCGATTAGAGCAGAAAAGAAAATGGGGATAAAAATAAACTTATTTAACATTACTCACTCCTTGATTAATTTGCACTGTGCTAAGTAACTCTAGCATAAATCGAAATTAACTTCTGTGAATGGTTAGATTATCACTGACTTAAATTGTTTATTGGTGGAGCGGAGCAGTTCTAATTGTTTTTATGTTTGATTGATATTGTTAGGTTAAAGCTTTCACTTCCTGCTTTAATGTTACTACCAATGCATTCTTACTAATTATAATATTTGAATCTTTGTGTTTAGAAAGAATTCGATTCATTTTGAAATATTGGTTCTCATGAGAGTCTATAGTCATTTTTGCTAATTGTATTAATGATTGATTAGGTTTAGATGGATTTGATTCGTACGGATGAAAAACTGCTTTGCAAACCGTAGTCTTACATTCCAGAGATGTTAGATTTGCTACACTAATTAAGTTACTATTGTTGTAGTAATTGTATATTTTTTGCTCAGTTTTGTCGGCCCATGAAATATTTCTAGGCTGACTAATGTAATCATTTTTAATATTACTTGTTATTTGTCTCCCAGACTTTGCTAGATTATTTACCAAGTGATTGCCAAATGTTTTGTATTTGCTTTTTTCTAGATTGTTTTCTTTGTTGATATTTGCCGTGTTTTTTTGTTTTAATGAGGAAGGGCTATTTTTAGATTCTGTTATTTTCTCTGCTTTCTTATCATTTATTAGCACTTGCTGTTCTATGGCCATAGATTTGCTATTTTCTCTCCCATTATCAGATGTAAAGAATTTAATTATTACTATAAAAAGTGTTATAGATAATAAAATTATTGCTGTTTTATGCACGTTACCTCCTTATAAATTTAAATGCCCCAAAATTATTTTTCAGGGCTTGATTTTACCAGCTATGGATTATGTGCAAATAAACCATAGCTGTCCCAGTAGTCAGTGCTTCCATCATCCCAAGTGGTTAATATAAACCAATCACCTGTACATGAATTCCACTGAGTTTCTTGAGAAAAACCATCCCCAACGGTGACGTTAGTTACCCAGCATTCGTCTTGCCTTGCATTTGCCGACCAGTTAATTGCTAGGCAGAAAGGGATAAGTAATAAAATTTTTTTCATAATGAACTCCTTTTGTATGATAAGAAACGATCTTTAAACCTTCTTCTAATAAGCTACCAAAATAAAAAATAAATTCTACTGAACTTAATGATTTTTTTTAACAATTGGAAGGATTTTACAATTTCATGCAGATTTGAATTGATGTTGATGCAAATATGCATTAAAAGATATAAAAAAGACTTGGTTCTATCAGATTGATAATTTGAGGTTTTGTGAGGCTATTGTTTGTTAGCAAGTCTAGATAAGGGCATAGGGTATGGTGAGAATATATCTTCTATACAATAAAATCAGGTATAGTGCATATTGTGTATAGAAAGCGTCTTATAGCATTTAATTCAAGATCTACCTGTATCAGTGATATTGTTATTGCTGAGATTTTTAAAGAGTCGATTGATCCTGAAAAATTAATCAAATCTTTCTCAAGATGATTTTCCAAACCAAATCTATCGGGTAAGCATTAATACAAACCTGAGTATGAGGCTAACCCAGTTAAACAATAAAACTCATTTCTGATGACTCAATCAAGGAAAGCTTTTAGTTTTGGAAAGGGTGCTTCGGAAAAGCCTCTGGTTTTTTAGAGGCTTATTGTCGGTTGGTGGAGGCGGGGGGAATCGAACCCCCGTCCGCGAATCCTCTGCTTAAGGCTCTACATGTTTAGTTCCATCTTTAATTTAATCTAACTGGAGCCGATGGGCAGGCTTAGCCAGACGATCTCGAGGAAAGTTTCACAGTTGGCTGCCGAGCACAGTTACCTGCTAGTCCCTGTAATGACTGTCGGGCTCCTACCAAGGACGCTCAGAGGCGACAGTTAGCCGATTAAGCGGCTAAAGCGTAGTTGTCTTCGTTTGCAACTATAGTTTTTAGCTTTGATTTTACGAGATTCGCTAACATCTCGACATGCACCCAAAGGTTCGTAACCCACGTCGAAGCCATGTCGCCCCCAGATTGTGTGGATTATAGGCTATATGGTAGTCTAGGCAAGCTATTTCAAGGAATTGGTTTTCAATTCTTGATTTCAATTTGTGGTTTAGTTAACGTTTATAAAAATATCAAGCAGATAAAATCTCACCTCCGGGGAGGTATGATGTCAAATTCAAGTCTATCAAAAATTAACTATGCCATGATGTCCCATCAGGGAATCGAGCGCCGAACTAATGATGATAAGGTTTTTGCATCCGCAGAAATGGGGTTGTGGATTTTATCTGACGGGGTGGGAGGTTTGACTCAGGGCGAGCAGGCCAGCCAGTTTGTGGTGGATGAGGTTAGTAAGTCCATCAAATTAGGCAGAAATCTGCGAACTGCGGTTCATTCTGCTCATTCAGTGATTAAAGCATATAATAAACATGAGACAGAAGATCGTGGCGCAACTGTAGTGACTCTGCTTTCTCAGGCTAATGAGTATGAAATTGCCTGGGTTGGCGATAGTCGAGCTTATTTATGGAACAGCCAGGAAGAGCAGCTGACTCAACTAACCGAAGATCATACGCTGGTTCAGAAGCTTGTTAATGCTGGCTTGTTAAAACCCGAAGAAGCCAGGGATCACCCTAAAAGACACGTCATTACTCAATGTCTTGGTATTGAAGATCAGCATCAACTGGATATCGGATTAATTAAAAATCCATGGCAATATGGAGAGCAGATCCTGGTTGCCAGTGATGGTTTATATGAAGAGGTTAGTGAAGAAGATATTGTTAATTGTTTGAAACAAACACGGGATAATCAAGCAAAAATTGAGCAACTGATTGAAATGGCATGTCGAAATGGGGGTAAGGATAACTTATCTTTAATTTTAATTGACTCGCCAGTTACCGAACCGGAAAAGAAATCCCGCAGTGCATTGATGGTTCAGCTTTTTAGTTGGCTTGAAAAATTTAAGAAAGGCTAAGTATTATGACAAATGAGAAAAAAAATCAGCCTGCAGCTAATCCTTATCGCGAAGATAAGGCTGGGCCGCAAGGCACTCTAGTATTTGATTCTAAAAAAGTAGAAAAAATGATTGCTGAAGAAATTCAGCGACAAGAAGGTGATGGCGACAAGGTTCCAGCATTAGTTGCAACCACCAAACCTCATGTTGGTGAGCAATTTATTTTAGAGCAGGATAAAAAGAATATTATTGGTCGTGGTAATGGAAATTCCGTTACTATTTATGACCCAGCAGCATCGGCTACTCATGCTCAAATCACTTATCAGGGTGGACAGTGGAAAATCTTAAATTTGCTATCTTCTAATGGTACTATTGTCAATGGTGAAAAAATTACTGATAGAGTTTTATCCTTCGGTGATCGCATTCACATAGGACATACGGAGTTTTTGTTTACTTTAGTCAATCAATCTGAAGTGGTTGAAGTCAAAGAAAAAGCGCCGGTAAATTGGTTTGCATTTTCTGCAGCGGTGCTTGCGGTATTGGCTATTATTGTTGTAATTCTTTTCTTGATTTAAGTTTCTATTCTAGATGTCTGAAGCAACTTATATTGGCCGCTATAAAATTATAAAAGAGCTTGGTCGCGGCGCCATGTCGGTTGTCTATCAGGCTGAAGATCCGGATATTGGCCGTCACCTGGCTATTAAATTGCTTAAGCATGAATTAATAGAAAAAGATGAATATCGACAGCTATTTATTAGTGAAGCAAAGTCTGCTGGCAGGTTAGGCCACCCTTCGATTGTTACTATTTATGATACTGGTATCTGGAATGGCCGCCCTTTTATTGCCATGGAATTGTTGGATGGAGAAACTCTGGATGAGTATTTATTCCAGCATAGTCCATTGGACTTAGGAACTCTCATTAAATTAGCAAGAAAATTAACGGAAGCTTTAGAGTATGCGCACCGTCAAGGCGTGGTGCATCGGGATCTTAAGCCAGAGAATATTTTTGTTATTGATGATGGAAAGAATTTCAAGATTACCGATTTTGGCATTGCAAAAATAGAAAGTGGTTTCCTAGAAGAACAATCCTCTTCGGCTAATGAGGAGGGAGTTGCTATAGCAGAAGATAAAGTTATGGGAACGCCTGCTTATATGTCGCCTGAGCAGATTACTGGACAAGGGATAGACAATAAAACGGATTTTTATTCATTGGGTGTTATTTTATACCAAGCTTCTAAAGGCGAGCTGCCTTTCAAAGCCATTAATCATGCAGCCATGTTACAAGCAGTATTACAACAAAATCCTGAGCCATTACATCTGAATTCAGAAGCGGGCTTGGTGTGGCAAAGTATTGTTTTCAGGTTGTTACAGAAGAATCCAGACTTAAGATATGATTCAGCTACCAGTTTATTAGAAGAACTTGGAGCTTTGGAAAAAGAGCATCAGGAAAATCAAAAAGGACTGGCCTCAGTAAAATTTGTATCGATGGGGGCAAAGTGGGCTATCACCTTCAGTGCAGCAGTTTTTTTAGTCATGATCTTAGGAATGGTTTGGGTCTATAAAAAACAAACAGATTTAATGACCCAGTTAATGTTTGATTACGGATTTTCCATGACTCAGATCATAGCTACCGAAACGGCTGAGCCATTGCTATTGGAAGAATCTTTATCATTACAGTCGATTACAGAAAAAATTGCTGAAAACCATCAAATACTACACTTAAATATTCGTGACCAAAAAGATTTGATTGCCAGTAGTAGCAAGCCTTTGGAAATTCAAAATGCCTATCAAATTTCTGAAGAATATGAAGAAGTTTCTAATACGGTGCATGGTATCGTTTATTTAGATCGATCCAGTTTTTCTGAAAATGCTTACCATTTTGATAGCCCTATTATTTACCAGAATAAAGAGGTTGGCAGGGTTAACGTAGCCATTGGTAAATCCAATTTAAATCAAGCCACTCGCTCTTCATTGTTAACTATGATTATATGGATGTTATTAATCATTTTAGTGGTTTTCCTCGGGATTTACTGGCTAGCTAAGCGTTTTGCTCAAAGGGTTAACTTAAGTCGTCAAAAAATACACGATATCCGCGTTTATGGAGAAACTGAATCTTTAAATATTAATGCGTATGACGAGGTCGGGCGATTAGAGCAAGAAATCAATTTGCTATCTCAAAAAATTGCAGGTCTTACTCGGACGCAACAAATCACTTTAATGGATGTTGATTCTGGCTTGTTAGATAAAGTCACAGCCAGCCAGGAAATTGACAAAACCATTCTGATTTCCAGTAAACAAGATTAAAGATCTTTGAGTTTTTTCTTTAAGTGGATGACTCGATCCTTATAAACCAAAGCCAAATCATCTTGCGGTTTAATCGCTAAAATTTTATCCCAAATGGAGAGTGCTTTATCAAGTTGCTGATTATGGTATAGCTTTAATGCTTCTTGATGCATATGTTCGGTGACTTGAGAGCGGCTGCCTATAAAACTGTCAATCTGAGTGATATAGGTTGAATTAGCCTTATAGGCGATTAACAAATCATCGTATGCTTCTGAATAGTTATTGGCCTTTAACTTTTGTTGCGCTTGGAAAGCGGCTTGTTCTGATAAGAGTTCTGAGCGCAAAGTTATTAAATCATTTTTAGGTCTCACCGCAAACCTGTGGTTATCTAATAAGCCATTAATTAAAAATAATGCTTCTGCATAATTTTGTTTGGAGCGTTCAATCATTACTTGGCTGGTAGTGGCACTAACCAGAATTTCTTGTAAGTTGGGCAAATTATTTAAAGCTGGCTGCGAAATGGCCCAGTCTATGGCTTGATTGAATTTATTGTCAGCAATCAATTTATTCATTTCAGAATAGTCTGGCTCATTGGTAGCAATATTATTGGGCCTTTTTAATGGCGAAATCGTGACTTGTCGTTGAGAGGGTTGATAATTGCGTGGGGGTATTAATAAACGCTGCCCTATATGTAATGGCTTTTTCACATCAATTTTATTGAAGCTGGCTAAACGCAAATAAAGATCTTGTGAGCCCATGGTCTTGGCGGCAATAGTTCCGAGAGTATCATTTGCCTGTACATAGTACTCCTGAATTCTAACGGGGTTTGGTTTTGAAGGTTCAGTGTTTTTGTTGGTATCAACTTTAGACTCTGCGGCATCAACTATAAGCACATCTTCATGGCTGCGATCTTCTACAAAGGTACAAGCAGAAAAAAGCAGGCTTGAGCCGATCAAGCATACTAAAAATATGTATTTTTCTGAAAATTGTGAACCCAAATCAATTCGCATATAATAATTACTAATAAGTAAATTGTAACAAGATAGCTTAAAGAATCATACTATTCTCAATTATAGCCTGGTTTAGCTTTAATTGGCGTGATGTTTCATTAAACGCTCTTTGGTTTTATTCCACTCTCGTTCTTTTTCCGATGCTCGTTTATCATGCAGTTTTTTACCTTTTGCCAGTCCAATTTCCAGTTTTACTTTCGAGTTCTTCCAGTATAAGGATAATGCTACAACCGTATAGCCTTGCTGCTCAGAGCCTCGAAACAACTGGGCCAGTTCCTGATTATGTAGCAAAAGCTTGCGTGTGCGTAAAGGATCGGCAATAACATGGGTTGAAGCACTAATTAATGGCGATATATGGCAGCCGAATAGCCAGGCTTCGCCATCTTTAAGCAATACGTAGCTTTCAGCTAAATTGGCTTTACCAGCTCTCAAGCTTTTGACTTCCCAGCCCTGTAAGACCAAACCTGCTTCAAAGGTATGTTCAATAAAGTAGTCGTGCCGAGCTTTTTTATTCAGCGCAATGGTATTGGATGTTGTCTTATTTTTCTTTTTAGCCAAATGAAATTCCTAATGAGAATAGTGTCGGTAAATCTGGTTGAATTATAGCATTTCGCCTTAGTCCGATGCTACAATCGGCGCATTGAAACGAAACTTGATCTGTATGAAACGGGTTAATCGACAAGCCATAGTACCTTATAGTTGCCAGCAGATGTTTCAACTGGTTGATGAGATTGAAGCTTACCCTGAATTTGTACCTTATTGTGGTGGTGCTCGTATTATTGAGCGTAATGCTGATTCGGTTGTGGCCAGTTTAACCGTAGCTAAGGGAAATTTTGAACAGGCTTTTACCACTAAAAATATTAATGAACCTTACTCTAGCATTGAAATGAATTTGGTGGATGGACCTTTTAAGTTTTTAAATGGTTATTGGACTTTTACTCCATTATCCAACTCGGCGTCAAAAATAGAACTGTTAGTGGAGTTTGAATTCAGCAGTAAATTGCTGGGCCTGGTTTTTGGAAAAATATTTAGTCAATTGGCAGAGAGTTTTGTGGATGCTTTTACGCAAAGGGCGAAACAGGTTTATGCTGAAACGGATGTGTCTTAATGGATTGGTGGAATGTCGAATAAAATCAAAGTAGAAGTTGCCTATGCCTTGCCAGATAAACAAACCTTATTGTCAATTGATGTTGAAAAAAATCATACAATTCAAGAAGTTATAGAGCAATCTGGTATTCTGGACATTTATCCTGAAATTGACCTTCAGCGTGACAGGGTTGGTGTCTTTAGCAAGCTTGCCAAGTTGAGTGATACCCTGTATGCCGGTGATCGTATTGAGATTTATCGACCTTTGCTTGCAGATCCAAAAGAGGTTCGTAAGCAAAGAGCGTTAAAAGCCAAGCAAGAAAAGAAATAGCAATTACTCATGGTTAAAATTACCTATACTGTTATTTACTACCTTTTATCGCCGCTTATGTGTGTGCGCTGGTTCTTTAAGAGCCTGAAACCACCCCAATATCGAGAACCTTTTCGTCAGCGCTTTGGTTTTGTTGCCTGGCATCAGCAAACGGATATCTGGTTTCATGCGGTTTCTATGGGTGAAACCAGTGGTGCTGTTTCAATTATAAAGCGATTATTGGAGACTAATTCGACTTTAAAAATTGTAGTGACCACCACCACGCCTACTGGAGCCAAGCTATTGCATGAACAGTTAGGAAGCAAGGTGATTCATTACTATTCACCGTGTGATTTGCCCGGTACTATTAAACGGTTCATAAAGAGAATCTCTCCTAAAATGGTCGTTGTAATGGAAACGGAGCTATGGCCTAATTGGTTAGACCATTTAAATAAAAAAAACATTCCGATAATTTTAGCTAATGCCAGAATGTCCGAGTCGTCTGCTAGGAAATACCTTTGTTTTCCTCAGACCACCAGGCAGCTTTTTTCAAATTTAACTAAAGTGCTTTCGGTTAACCAAGCGGATGCCAGACGATTTATTCAATTAGGTGTTTTTGAGTCAAATTTGCAAATTACCGGAAATATAAAGTTTGATGCCCAATTTCCTTCCAGTGATCCTCAGGACTACTTTCCTTTTTGGGAGCAGTGTTTTGTATGGATTGCTGCCAGCACCCATCAAGGTGAAGATGAGCTAGTATTAAAAACCCATAAAAAATTACTAGAATATATCCCAGAGGCAAAACTGATCTTAGTTCCGCGTCACCCTGAGCGTTTTCAACAAGTGGCAACGCAAATTGAGAAACAGGGCTTTAAATTTTCTCGACGCTCAAACTCTACATCTTGGTCTGAACAATCACAGGTATTACTTGGTGATAGTATGGGAGAATTATTGGCAGCCTATCAAAAGGCAAAGGTTGCTTTTATTGGCGGCAGCTTAGTAAATATTGGTGGCCATAATGCTATAGAGGCTGCTTACTACGCAAAACCAATTATTACTGGTCCTAATTACCATAACTTCCAATATTTGTTTGATTCTTTATTAGAGCGCAAAGCAGCAGTTATTGTTGAAAATGCAAATGATTTAGTAATCGTTTTAGAAGATATGGCTGATGACCTAGAATTAGTTCAGGCAATGGGGAAGACTGCCAAAGCATTTGTAGAATCAAATCAAGGTGCTTTGGATAAAGTTTTAACAGTGATCCAGAGCACCTTAAAAAGTATTTAATATTTTAATAATAGCTGATTAATTTCTTCCAGATCTTGCTCAGTCAGAGTTCCAGCCGCTAACTTTAACTTAATACCATTGTTGAGGTAATCATATTTGGCTCTGGTAAGATTGCGGCGTGCATTGTAATAACTACGGGTGGCATTTAACACGTCGATAATATTACGAGTACCGGCTTGATAACCTTCTTGCGTCGCTTCTAATGAGCTTTGATTAGAATCGAGACTGCGTTTATAGGCGTTAAAAGAGGCTATAGCTGCTTGTAAATTCGTAAAAGCATTGCGCACATCGGCTTGCACTTTACGAGCCGTTTGTTCATGTTGATGACTGGAACTTAAGTAATTTTGGCGTGCCTGTTCGGTTTGTGCGCTGGTTCTAAAACCAGAAAAAATCGGTACACTTAAGGTTAAGCCTGCATTATAACCATCTGACAATGTGTTTATTGATGGAGAAGCATTTCTGCTAGTATCGCTATCGCTGTCTGTATAATTCACATTAAAGTTTAGACTTGGATAGTGGCCGCTACGGTTTCTTTTTATTTCCTTTTGTGCAACCTTAACATTCATTTGTTGAGCTTTTAATCCTAAGTTTTCTTGAGAAGCTACTCGCGTCCAATCATCAATATTATTTGGTGTTGGTTCACTTAAATTCACTTGATCATTAAGTCCTTCTAGCGAAACATAGTAATTACTGGTTAACTGTCTGAGTGATTCTTTGGCAATAGTTAAACTATTCTGTAGAGCTACTTCATTAGCTAAGGATTGATCATAGTTAGCCTGTGCATTTAGAAAATCAGTAGCGTTTGCCAGGCCAGATTCATACTGTTCGCGTGTTAAGTCCAATTGCTTTTTAAGTGCTTCTAATTCAGCTTGGGTTGTTGCTAGATTTTCTTCGGCAGAAAGCACGTTAAAATATGCTTGAACACTGCGGCTCATTAAGTCTTGTAAGCTGGCTGCATGATTAAGCTCCGATGCTCTTACTCTTAATGAGGCTTGATCGAGGGCTATCCAGTTTGCCCAATCAAATACTGATTGGCTAAGTTGAATTCTATAACTAGTGGTGTCAGTAACGTCGTTAATAACGCCGGGCGCTGAACCATCTAGCGATACATCAGTAAAACGGTCGCCATCATTTCTAGAACGAGTTGCACTACCGCTAATTTGTGGCAATAGGCTTGAACGACTAATGCGCACACCTTGTTCAGTTGCTTTTAAATTGGCTTCACTGACTTTATATTGAGTATCGTTGAGCAAGGAGTCCCGATAAACCTGCATCAAGTCAGTCGCTTGAGCATTTTTAATGCTGGTGGGTTTTTCAGCAATAGCTGTAGTGGTAAATAAACTTAAACTCACACTAACTGCGATAAGTGTTTTTTTCATACTCTGTTTATCTCTTCAATATTTTTTAATTTTGTTAAAATACAAAAGCTTCTGCTTTTTTTGCATTGATTAATAGTTCGATATCGGTTTCAAATAAGTTTTCTTCCAACCATTTTTCATCATCCACACGTGTGATTAATTTTGCTTGCATAGCTGGGCTCGAGCCTTCGATACAAAATAGACGACCACCGATGTTAAGTGATTTTTTAAAGCTCTCTGGCAGTTCATAGAAACCACCAGTAATGGCTATTACATCGTAAGGACCATAATGCGGCCAACCATTAGCTGCATCGCCTTCTTCAAATTCTATATTGCCAATCCCTAAGGACTCACAGATAGTTTGAGCCTGCTCGATATAATCTTTGATAATTTCTATCGAATGCACTTTGTAGCCTGAAGTGGCTAAAAGTGCTGTTACAAATCCGCTGCCAGTCCCCACTTCAAGAATCAAATCACTCTTTTGTACATTGAGTGCTTGTAACATACGAGCTTCTTCCCGCGGAGGCATCATCATCTGATTTTGACTCAAGGGTATTTTACAATCCGAGTAAGCCAATGACCGATACTTTTCGGGCACGAAACGTTCTCGCGGCATACTAGCGAACAAATCCAAAACTCGATTGTCAAAAAGCTGCCAGGGGCGGATTTGTTGTTCCACCATATTAATTCTGGCCATTTCATTATCAAAAGATTGCAAGCTTTGCATAGGTTTCTCTTTATTGTTGGGTAAGAATAAAAGTTATTGATATTTCAAACAATACTGCAAGTGTAACAGATTATGAAGCAACTAGGCTTGGGATGTTTTATACTTTACGATAGAGTTTAAAAATAGACAATTAGTTTAATGATTTCAATAGGATAGATGTTTGAAAAAAATGTTTACAAAAGAACAGGTAAGAGTTCATAGGCAAGAGTCTATTTACCAGGGCTTTATGAGTTTATCCAGGCTGACATTAGAGCACGCTTTGTTTCGTGGAGGTAAACAATTTCAAGTACAGCGAGAGTTGGTGATGCGGGCAAAGGCGGTTGGAGTTTTACTTTACGATCCCAGGCTTGAGCAGTTTGTTCTGGTGGAACAGTTTCGTGTTGGTGCTTTAGAGGATAAGGAAAGCCCCTGGTTGCTGGAAATCGTTGCTGGCATTGTTGAAGGGAACGAAAAAGGCAGTCAAGTGGCTCATAGAGAATCAATGGAGGAAGCTGGAGCTTCGATTCAAAAACTAATTCCGATGCAGAGTTATTGGGTTAGTCCCGGCTGGACTAATGAACAGATAGAGTTGTATTTAGGTTTGATCGATGCAGATACTGTGAGTCAGTTTGCAGGTCTTGAGAGTGAACAAGAAGACATCAAGGTTTGGCGAATTGATAAAACTGAGCTCTTGAAAATGTTGCAACAAGGGCGTATTAATAATGCAATGGCTTTAATTGCTATTCAGTGGTTTTTTCTTAATGAAGCGAGGTTAAGTTTCAGCGATTAATGGTAATGAGAACAAAAAAATATCGACCAGATCTAAAAGTATTTATGGCGTTATGCGCCTCAAATTATGCCAAAATGTGCCGCCTATTGCCGGAATCTCGGCCAGAGTCTCAGGCAGAGCCGAAAAAACTGGACTCACAGTTTTGTAAAACCATTCAAATTGAGCAGCAGCCCGAGTTACAGATTCGGTTACTGCAAAGCAGCCGCTATACGCAAACTTTTCAGTTACTACAGCAGGATCTAGAAAACCACTTGAGCCGCGATTATTGTGTGCGGCTTTATCATGATGCACAAATGGCTGAGGTTTTATCGGGGGTTAATGATGCTATGCTCGCGCCCGTTTATCCAGTGCCAAATGATGAAATGAAACAGGTTGATGAAAAGCTTCAGCTGAACCGCTTTTTAGCCGAATGGCTCAGTTTTTGTCTGCAATATGCCAAAATAGACGTTAATTATAAGACTCAATTGGCGTTTTTATCTTAAAAAATCAGTAATAATTTATGAAATATTTAGGGAAACTATTTTTTGAGTAAAGTCAGGCAGATAATTCATACATTGGCTACTGCCGATGAAACCTTCAAACTGGTTCAAATTTCTGATCCACACCTGTTCGCTGACGCTAATGCTTGCTTATTGGGCGTCAATACGCGTGATAGCTTTTTAGCTACTTTGCAGTCAGTAAAAATAAATCATAAGGATTTAGATGCGATTGTGGTTACTGGCGATATTTCTCAAGATCTCTCGGCAGAGTCCTATCGCTTTTTTGCCAGTCAGATGGAGTCATTCGATTGTCCGGTGCTTTGCCTAGCCGGTAACCACGATGAAATGGGGTATTTGTTAGAACATTTGAATAGCGAACAGTTGCATACCTCACAAGCTTTCCAAACACGCCATTGGCAGATTCTATTGGCTCATAGCCAAGTTGAGGGAGAAGTTTATGGCATGATTAATGAGCAGGAAATGGAGTGGTTAAAGCAGAAATTGGATCAGAATCAAAAGCCAACCATTGTTTTTACCCATCACCATCCGGTTTATACGGATACCGACTGGATCGACGTAATAGGTATTAAAAATTGTGAAGAATTTACTCAAATGCTGGCCAGTTATAGTCATGTTAAGGCTTGTGGTTTTGGACATATCCATCAAGCTATAGCCATTGAACAAGAGGGAGTACAATACTTTTCAGTACCTTCGACTTGCGTTCAATTTAAGGCTAAATCTAAAAACTTTGCCATTAGTGACGAATTGCCAGGTTATCGGTTGTATGAGTTTAGCGCCGATGGGCAGATAAAAAGCCAGGTCTTTCGCGTTGAAAATTTCGAGTTAACCCTGGATAAAACGGCTACTGGCTATTAGTCACTTCAAGCTAGTTTCTTTTCAGCAGATTATTTTTTATATTCCTATTTTTTACTTGCACTTGCGGATCGGGCTTTATAGGATAAGATGCCATGACAAACTCAAGATATTGAGTTTTAAAGAATAATAACCCCAATACTTATTGTTTTAATAATCAAGAATTTATGTCGAATCAGCAATATAACGCAGAAGCCATTGAAGTTCTGAGCGGGCTAGAGCCAGTTAAAAAACGCCCGGGAATGTACACTGATACCAGTCGTCCCAATCACTTAGCACAAGAAGTTATTGATAACAGTGTGGATGAAGCTTTAGCCGGTCACGCACGTACGGTTCAGGTCATTTTGTACAAAGACGATTCGCTGGAGGTGATCGATGATGGTCGTGGTATGCCAGTGGATATTCATCCCGAAGAGGGTATTCCTGGTGTTGAACTGATTTTAAGTAAATTACATGCAGGCGGCAAATTTTCCAACAAAAACTACCAATTTTCCGGTGGTTTACACGGAGTTGGGATCTCGGTGGTTAATGCTTTATCCAAACGAGTTGAAGTTACGGTTAAACGTGATGGTAAACAGTTTACCATGGCTTTTGAGGATGGTTTTAAGAAAACCGATCTAAAAGTGGTTGGCGAGGTGGGCAAACGTAATACTGGAACATCGGTCAAGTTTTGGCCTGATCCGCAATACTTTGATTCGGACAAATTCTCAGTTTCACGTTTGCTACACCTATTAAAAGCCAAAGCTATTTTATGCCCTGGTTTAAAGGTCATTTTTGATAATAAAAAGAAAGGTGAAAAAGAAGAATGGTTGTATGAAGATGGTTTAACCGCTTATTTATTGGAAACAGCTGGTGGTTTTGAAAAGTTGCCCGATGAGCCTTTTACTGGTTCCATGCAGGGTGAGTCAGAAGCAGTAGACTGGGCTTTTATGTGGCTGCCGGAAGGTGGTGATTGTCTGGCTGAGTCTTATGTTAATTTGATCCCAACAGCTCAAGGTGGAACTCATGTTAATGGACTCAGAAATGGTGTGATTGATGCCATGCGTGAGTTTTGCGAATTCCGCAATCTATTGCCGCGCGGCGTGAAATTGACCGCCGATGATATGTGGGAGCGGATTTCTTACGTGCTATCCGTCAAGCTTGATGATCCGCAATTTTCTGGCCAAACCAAAGAGCGTTTATCCTCTCGTCAATGCGCCACTTTTGTTGCGGGGGTGGTCAAAGATGCTTTTAGTTTATGGTTAAACCAGAATCCAACCATTGGTGATTTATTGGCAGAACGCGCTATTGCCAATGCTCACAAACGAATGCGGGCGGGTAAAAAAGTAGCACGTAAAAAAGTGACCCAGGGCCCGGCACTGCCAGGTAAGCTGGCTGATTGTGTGGGTCAGGATGCTATGGCTAGTGAGCTATTTTTAGTCGAGGGGGATTCTGCTGGTGGTTCGGCCAAACAGGCGCGTGATAAAGAGTTTCAAGCGATTATGCCATTGCGAGGAAAAATCCTGAATACCTGGGAAGTGGACTCCAATCAAATTTTAGCTTCACAGGAAGTGCATGATATTTCTATAGCGATTGGGCTTGATCCTAATTCGGATGATTTGTCCAAGTTGCGCTATGGCAAGATTTGCATTTTAGCGGATGCGGATTCAGATGGTTTGCACATTGCAACTTTACTTTGTGCCCTTTTTTTAAGGCATTTCAGACCATTGGTGCGAGCTGGTCATGTGTATGTGGCGATGCCACCTTTGTTTCGAATTGATATCGGTAAAGAGGTTTTTTACGCACTGGATGAAGATGAAAAGCAAGGTATTTTAGATCGCATTAAAGCTGAGAAAAAACGTGGTAAGGTACAAATACAACGTTTTAAAGGTTTAGGCGAAATGAATCCTAAGCAGTTGCGTGAAACTACTATGGCGCAAGAAACCCGCCGCTTGGTGCAACTGACCATCGATGGCGGCGACAACTCGGAACAGATTATGGATATGTTGTTATCCAAAAAACGTGCTAACGATCGTAAAACCTGGTTAGAAGAAAAAGGCAACAAAGCGGAACTGTAAAAACTGAGTTGTAAAAACCAAGTTGTAATTCAACGAATGTAAACGAGTGATACTGTGGAAGAATTAAATTACGAAGGTATTGAGCAAAAATCTTTAGCCGAATTTACCGAGCAGGCTTATCTGAATTATTCCATGTACGTCATTATGGATCGAGCTTTGCCGCATATAGGTGATGGTTTAAAACCGGTGCAAAGACGTATTGTGTACGCCATGAGCGAGTTGGGTTTAAAAGCAACAGCCAAGTACAAAAAATCTGCCAGAACTGTCGGAGATGTGTTGGGTAAATTCCACCCACATGGCGATTCGGCCTGTTATGAAGCTATGGTGTTAATGGCGCAGTCCTTTTCTTATCGCTATCCGTTAGTGGATGGTCAGGGTAACTGGGGAGCACCGGATGATCCCAAATCCTTTGCTGCCATGCGCTATACCGAATCGCGTTTAGCCGCCTATGCAGAAGTTTTATTAAACGAAGTTAGCCAGGGTACGGTAGATTGGATCCCGAATTTTGATGGCACCATGCAGGAACCCAAAGTGCTACCTGCGCGTATTCCTAATTTATTACTTAATGGCACTACCGGCATTGCCGTGGGTATGGCAACCGATATTCCACCGCATAATTTAACCGAAGTGGCCAGTGCTTGTGTGCATTTATTAGAGCATCCAAAAGCTACTATTCCTGAATTAATGGAGCATATTCAAGGCCCTGATTATCCAACGCATGCTGAGATTATTACGCCTGTTACAGAGATTTTGGAAATTTATGAAAAAGGCCGAGGCTCGATTCGGATGCGTGCCAGGTTTGAACAGGAAGACGGCGATATTGTGGTAATGGCATTGCCGCATCAGGTGTCTGGCGCCAAAGTATTAGAGCAAATTGCAGCTCAGATGCAGACTAAAAAACTACCGATGGTTTCGGATCTTCGTGATGAGTCGGATCATGAAAATCCAACCCGTTTGGTCATAGTTCCGCGCTCCAATCGTGTGGATATCGATGAGTTGATGCACCATTTATTCGCCACTACAGACTTGGAAAGAACCTATCGGGTTAATATGAATGTGATTGGTATTGATGGCCGTCCGCAAGTGAAAAACTTGCGGATATTCCTAAAAGAATGGCTTGATTATCGATTTGAAACGGTTCGTCGTCGCTTGCAATTTCGGCTTGATAAGGTTATGGACCGTTTGCATATTTTGGATGGTTTGTTAGTAGCCTTCTTAAATATTGATGAAGTGATCCATATTATTCGCACTGAAGACAAACCCAAGCCAAAATTAATGGAGCGCTTTGGAATTAGTGATCGCCAGGCCGAAGCGATTTTAGAATTAAAACTTCGTCATCTTGCTAAGTTGGAAGAAATGAAAATTAAAGCTGAGCAGGAAGAGCTTGAAGATGAAGCGGATTATTTACAGTTAACGCTTGGTTCGAAAGCTCGCATGAAAACCTTGATCAAAAAAGAGATCAAAGAAGTTGCTGAACAATTTGGTGATGAGCGTCGCTCGCAAATTGTTCAACGCGAAGAGGCCAAAGCGTTATCAGAAACTGATTTAATGCCTACCGAGCCAGTTACTGTAGTGCTTTCTGAAAAAGGTTGGGTACGCTGCGCCAAAGGCCATGATATTGATGCTACAGCTATGAATTACCGTTCTGGCGATACTTACCTGGATTCCAGTAAAGGTAAGTCCAATCAATATGCCGTGTTTTTGGATTCGACCGGGCGTACTTTTTCGTTACTGGCGAATACTTTACCATCTGCGCGAGGACTAGGTGAACCAGTAACTGGTCGGGTTAATCCGGTAGCGGGGGCCGAGTTTTTAGCGACCATTATGGGTGAAGACGATCAGAAATTCTTGTTTGCTTCTGATGCGGGTTATGGTTTTGTTGGTAATTTTTCCGATCTGGTGACAAAAACTAAAAATGGTAAGGCTTTCTTATCGTTACCATCAGGGGCTAAAGTTTTGAAACCGCGCCGGGTCAGTGATTATGAAAATCAATATTGTGTGGCGGTTTCTAATGAAGGTCGCATGCTGGTTTTTCCACTAAAAGATTTACCGGAATTGGCCAAGGGTAAGGGTAATAAAATTATCAGTATTCCGATACCGCGCTTAAAGTTACGTGAAGAGTTTGTGGTGTCAGTGGCGGTGTTGTCAGCAGAGGATAGCCTGGTGATTTATTCCGGTAAACGACATTTGACTTTAAAGCCCAAAGATTTGGAGCATTATCGCGGTGAAAGAGGACGTCGAGGCAGTAAGTTACCAAGAGGTTTCCAACGAGTAGACGAGATGAAGGTTGAATCCAACTAAGCTTAAACTATTCCAAAAGCTCGGTTTTGAGAATTATTTTGTAGGATAAAAATTATTCTAGATAAAAACGGCTTTGCCGCTCTAGCATTTTTTGCGATTCAACAGTCGTTTCCATGATCTTATTCAGGTGAATAATACCAATTTCTTCAATCTCAATTTCTATGGATTGGCTATGATGAGGCCGATGCTCGTATTCTTCTTCAGGCTCATTGGTGCTTTCATACCAGATGCCGCTATCAACTACGGTAAAAAAGTGATGATAAATACTTTCATCAAAATTTAAGCTATGAAGTAAAAAGGTTGATTCCAGCCCTAATTGCTGAAAACTCATTTGCAGCACCTGGATCTTTTGCCATAAAGATTTACTGACTGGTGTGGTGAGTGCCAGTTTTAATAAAGTATCGTCAAATTCTTCCATTACGCTGCCGGTATGAGCTGTCCAGCGGTTTAGAAGACTAATCATCGGTTGTTTAGGTCTATTTTTAAGGCTTTCCCAGTTAGCAGAAATAATGAGATAGCAAGAAACTTTAGTTTCTGCTGGATGGTTTTTACTGCGCTTCAGCAGTTGTTGCAATTCGTGTTTATAGCTCGCTTGTTTTTCAGCACTTACAGAAGACCCTGTCTTTGACTTTCTGGAAAAGCGATTAAACAGCAATAGTGTAGCAAAAAGTGTCCAAACAATTGTGGCAACTATATAAAGCCATTGGCTGGGAGTAAAAAGAACCTTTTGTGCCAATTGTTTGTTAAAGTCGATAATGAGATAACCAATTTTTTCATTGTTTGAAATTATATCTTTTACTTTAACCAATGAGTGACTATTGGTTGATTCTTGTTGTATGACAGAGGCTATTAAACTGCCGTCAGGTTGATAAACGGCTATCTGATGAACATTGGATAGGGATAAACTTTCTTGCAAGATTTCAGGAATATCTTCTAAATTATTTTTTAGAAGCATTGGAGTTATTTGCTGATGAATGGTATCTAAAACTAGAAACTGTAATTCATACTGTCTGGAGTCCAGGCCGTCAGTGGAATGGTAATTTAAGTATAAATTGGTCAAAAAAGACTGTATTAGCAAAGCAATGGCTAATAAAAATAAGACTTTAAATGTGGGGAGACTATTTAACCATTGAGATACTTTTTGGGGTAACATCACTGGCAATTATCCTGATTTTTTTTGATAATATAGCACAATTATTCTTCCATTAAATCAGAATAAGTTTAATGTCTGTTTATCTATA
This sequence comes from Kangiella sp., assembly GCA_028284185.1. Lineage (GTDB taxonomy): Bacteria > Pseudomonadota > Gammaproteobacteria > Enterobacterales > Kangiellaceae > Kangiella. The sequence continues at coordinate 254,511 of JANQSG010000017.1, read as the reverse complement.
CGTTATTCATCCTTATCTGGAACAGGATGCTTTGGAGTCCGCTTTAAAATCATTGAACAGCCTTTGCGTGATTAAGCAGCAGGCGGTTAAAAGTAATGCTTGCAAGACAATCCTGTTGTTTCGGATAGATATAGATGAGCTTTGTTTAGCAAGAAGTTTACTGGATGAAATTGGGTGTGATTTCATTATAAATGATGAGTTTATTAAAATACCAAAACTGATTGTTTTTGATATGGATTCTACCTTGATCCCAATTGAGGTAATTGATGAGTTGGCTAGATTTGCCGGTAAGGAAAAAGAGGTTTCGGCCATTACTGAAAGAGCCATGTTGGGCGAATTAGACTTTAACCAAAGTTTGCTTCATAGAGTAAATTTTTTGCAAGGCTTATCAGTCTCTGTAATAAATACTTTGGCGGATAGTTTAAGCTTCAATTTAGGGGTGGAATCTTTCTGTAACTACATGAATACTCATGGTGCAACTCTTGCTATCGCTTCAGGCGGTTTTATGCCACTTGCCGAAAAATTACAAACCAAAATACCGTTTCGCTTTATTAAGGCCAATCAATTAGCAACTGAAAATAATAAATTAACAGGTAAATTGGATGGTTTAATTATTAATGCTGAACAAAAAGCTTTGGCGCTTGAGGCATGGAGAAAAGAACTGGATATTTGTTGGTCAGAGACTATGGCCATCGGTGATGGAGCCAATGATTTGCAAATGCTTAAGAAAGCGGGTTTAGGTCTTGCTTACCATGCCAAGCCCAAAGTCAATCAGAGTGCCCAAGCTGTATTAAAATATACCGAGATGGATGTTCTGATTGACTTCTTCGAGTTTGCTAAAGAGATCACTACTGAAAATTAAAAATCATTTTCGGTAAAATCATAATTCATGCCTTCTAACGGTTTAGAAACATAATTTCCCATAGCAAAATCTATTCCCAATGGCCAGATCATGGCTAAAGTTGTGGCATCTTCCAGTTTAGTGGCAATGGTCATGATCTTGTTTTGGTTAGCGATGTTGGTTAAAGCAATAATTTTTTCCGAACCTTGAGTTTTGATGACATCAATGACTTCGCCCCTTAAGGTAATGTAATTTGGCTTAATGGCTGAAATTAACTCTTTATCTTCAATACCAACATTGTTGATACACAAACCAACATCACACTCGGTTAAAGCTTCGCGCAATAAAATCACTCTGTTGAGATAGGACTGAGCCACTTCCGTTTCGACACATAACACAACCTGATTAGTTTCAATGGTAGCCTTTTCTACCTTGTCTAGTAACCACTCAATTAAATCTTCTGTCACTAAAGTTCCAGGACTGAGTTTCATGAATAGCTTTAAGCGCTTATCTTTCTCTTTAGAGGTTAGTTCTTTCAGGGCTGTTTTAATGCTTAAACGGTCAATTTCAGCATCCATTCCCAACTTTTCAAAAATTTTAAAAATACCATCGCCTAAAGTAAGCTTTCCTTCACTATTAACATATCTAAAGAAAGACAGGTATTGACGATTGTTGCTGCCCTTTAAAGGCATCATTGGTTGATAGAGCACACGAATATTGTTGGATTCTTTGGCTTCAATAAATTCGTCATAAATCGCTTTTTCTTTCTCGTTAAGCAAGGTATCCAGTGTGGGGTTGAAGATTTTAAAGCTATCACCACCATCACTTTTAACTTTGTTACATACGGCATTAGCTTGAGCCAGTAACTTGCCGGCTTCCAGCTGGTTTTCTGTGGTAGTTACGGTACCTATACTTAAGGTGATATTGACAGTTTGTCCGGCAATTTCAAAAGAAGATGCTTTGATATCTTTAATAAGATTACGGGCCAGCTCACTGGGCAGATTTTCTGATTCGGCCAGCAAAATAACAAAGCTGCTATCGCTAATTCGACCTTTGTCTGCACTGTCAGGACTATTTTCACTTAACCATTGACCTACGCTGGCTAACAATTCATCACAGGCCGCAATGCCAAACTCGGATTGATAATTCTGGAATTGATCAATTTCAAGAAAGTATAAAATTGCATCAATACCTGACTCATGAGCATAATCCACCGCTTTAGTTAATTTTTTCAAGAAGGCAGGGCGATTTAACAGGCCGGTAACTTGATCTTTGGAACTGACTTCTCTGAGTTTCTCCATCAATTCGGTTTGATCGGCTATTTCCCTGACCAGTAACTGGATACAGGGTTCTTCGTCATAAACCGCCGATGAAATAATAAAGTTAGCTTCGAATTCAGAACCATCTTGACGACGACAGTTAATGGTTTCTTCTACTTCATTACCAGACTCTTTTTGTGTTTTAAACAGTTCTTTTATTTTTTCCGCATCGTTTGAACTGACCATATCCATGATGGTTAAGGCAATCAAATCATCATTATCATAACCAAATCGTTCGGAATAGGTTGGGTTGGTATAGATATGCATACCTTCAGCGATATAGGCAATGGCATCTTTGGAGCTATCCAGTAAAAGCTCGTTACGCTTGCTGGTTTCCAGAATCTGTTTATTGGCTTCAAATTCTGCCAGTTGGCTGCTAACCATGAGCTGTTCGCGTTTGATGACCCAGGACAATAAATCAATATTATTTCGAGCCAGGCAATCATTTAGCCCTTGGCGCATCATTTCAAGGCGCTTTTCTTCACTATAATTATTGGTCAGATAGATAGCCGGAAGTGCGGTTTTTTGGGCTTTTAACAAAGGTAACGCTTGTTTAACTGGAAAATTATTGAGCTCGCTGATAAACAAAGCTAAGTGCCAGCTCTTTTTTTTGATTTGCTCGCTTAAAACTTCACTGTTTTCTATTTGTTGATGACGAATAGCCAAACCAAGATTTTTTAATTGACTAGCAATTTCTTCACATTCATTCGCTGAAGTTGAAAAAATAAGGGTGTTTATTGGCGATTTTTTTGAGTTTATCATTGACAATTTATCGTCTCATTAAATAGAAACCCGATCATATACAGATTGGGGGAATAATTTACTTTAACCGAAGCACAAATTTAACAGTAATTGCATCAATGCAAAAGCAAAATCATACTAATTTCTTACTTGTTAACTTGGTAGTGGAATTGGATGAAATTGGATGTTTGCAATATCCGCTTGGTGAGCTCAATTTTATATTCTTGCTCAGGGGTTAGAATAGCTACAGTTTGCCCAGAACGATAGCCCATTGGCGGTAAAATTATGCTCGCATCAACCCCAATATTAGGCATTTCGGGCAATAAGAGGCCATTATGATGATAAGCTGGTTTTGCATAGTCCCAGTCTAAAGTGGCGCGAACCGGTACAGCTTGAGGAGAAATTAGCTCTACACCGATTAAGAAGGTTTCATCATTATGCCAGCGATTCCAGCGGATCAGGCCAAGATTATATTGAATTTCACCGTTTTTATAGTTTTGGATAGTGATTAGTTCATTGCTTTCTGCGTGTTGTGATGGAGCTTCTGCAAAAGCCAGACAAAAACCCGCAGGACTAACATCTTTAATAATCCCTTTTATCCATTGATAACCTTTTTTAGTTTTGATTTCTTGAAAAGGCTTATCCTGCTTTTGTTCCTTAACCTGTTCATAACTGCGAGGTTTGTAAATCGAGCTAAAGGCATCTTCAGCTTTTTGTTGGTTGGCAGCTTCGCCAAAAACATTTTCTTTACGCCAGACAAAACTGTGCTGGCTATCATCTTCTGTTGTCTCAAGACTCAAACCACTGGTTTCGAACATGGGTTTACTTTTGCGCTTGCCAAAAAAGCGTTCACGTACCGATTCACCTAGGCGTTCCACCAAGAAATGGTGCGAGGCAGCCATGCCGATGGCAGATTGAGTCGAATCTTCTGAGTTGATACGAATGAAATTACGGCTTTTTACTGTTTTCCAATGGGCAAGAAGGTGTAATTTCAGATTCTCTGTGACTTCTAGTTCAGTACTGCGGCGGAATAATCCAAGAAACCCATCTTTATTCTCAATAGCATTGTTTTCTACGGCATTTACAGCATTAGTCAGGTTAACCCCCAGCCAATCGTCACCATCACTATCAATAGCGTCGCTGGGCTGCGGCGCTAAATCCAGTGTGGTGGAATAGGCGTAGATGCAGTCGTCACTCACGCTTGGCTCTAGCTCAACCAATGGCACCAAACTATCGAGAATCAGGTAAGACTCATTGACTTCACCATGCTTCATTTGGAACGGATTGCAGGTTGAAAGAGCTATATTACGTTTAAACTGATGCGCTATCGAACGCAGTCCACCGTCATCATTTTTCAACCTATGTTTAAAGATATCCAACTCTCTGGCCAATTTATAAATAATATTTTGTTGTTGCCAGACCTTACTGCCAACGGTTTTATAGAGCTGATAACGTTGTAATTGAACCAGGCCCTGTCCTTTTAGGGAGTTAACACAGGCCTCTGGTAAGAGGTTTTTGGCATACTTTTCTTTTAATCCAAAATCTGCCGCAATATCCTCAATGACTGCGTTATAACCAAATATTTGTTCGCTGGCCAATGCGTGCACCAGCTCTGATGCAGAGCGTAATTTAGGGGCATAATTTAGCGGGCTGTGGATATAGGTTTCTGATAAGGAACTAACGAGTTGATCACAGGTTTCACTGGTGGCTTCCAGCAATTGCAGGCGCTCTTTGGGAGGGAAAGGTGAGCAATTGAGATCATACAACAAACGAAAGACTAACGAGGCGCTCTCACCTAGATCAATTACTGGTAATTCTTTCAGCCAGCGTTGAATTTTTCTGACTGAGTCAGGTACATCGGTAGCGCCAGCTTCATGTTTAACTCGAATCGTTAAACCTAACTTACCCTCAGTTAAAGCCATTCATAAGCTCCTTATTATTCCTTAACTAGGAATATATTAACCAATGGTACCGCTTAAATCTAGCAAAATTTAAGCCAAGTTATTGATTTAAAACTACAAATTGATAAGACTTTTGCTGGTTTTGCCAGCTTCTTCGCGTACCAGCTTGGGGACTAAAAAGCCGGCTAGTTTGGATTGTAATTGTCGCATAATAGTGAGTGCTCGCTTCTGATTCAGGTCAAAGTGATAAGTGCCTTTGACTCTATCCAGCAAGTGTAAATAGTAAGGCTGAACCCTTGCTGCAAATAATTTTTCACTCAGAGTAGCCAGAGTATCACTGGAATCATTGATTTCTTTCAATAAAACCGATTGGCTGAGTAATTGATAGCCAGCTTTATCCAATAATATCAATGCATTAGCTACATCATCATTTATCTCATTGGGATGATTGCAGTGGATTACCATGACCATTTGCAGGCGTGATTTTTGCGGCAATTGCAATAGTCTGGAAGTGACTCTTTGCGGAATTACAATGGGCAGGCGGGTGTGGATCCTCAATCGGATAATTTGCGGAATAGACTCAATAAACTCAATGAAATCAGTAAGATAAGCATCATTAACGGCCAAAGGGTCGCCGCCACTAATAATGACTTCATTCACTTGCGGATTGGCCTTTATATAGTCTTTTAAGAGCTGCCAATCATTACGGCTGGCGCGGTTTTCCGTGTAAGGGTATTCGCGGCGAAAACAATAGCGGCAGTTAATGGCGCAGTGAGTCGCCAGCATAAAAAGCACACGACTTTGGTATTTGTGTAAAAGCCCTGGAATTTGTTTCGATTTAGTCAATCGTTGCTCTTGAAGCGGATCCTTTGAAAAGCCATTAACCTCTTGATTCTCTTCAATTAATGGTAAAACTTGCAGTAATAAAGGATCGTTAGGATTACCTTTTACCATTCGTTCAATAAAAGGCATTGGCACTTTTTGCACAAATTTCTGTTGGAAATCGACTCTTGAATTGAGCTGCTCAGGAGTCAATTCCAGTAATGACAGCAATTGCGCAGGATCTTCAATCGCATTGGAAAGTAACTTTTTCCACTCATTATCCTGCCAATAAGCCCCATTTCGAGGTAGAATCTGCACGTTTTGAATCATATTTAGCTAAATTTAGAGGAATTATGGGCACTATAACCACTAATGATCTACGCAATGGTCTGAAAATCATGCTTGATGGCGAACCATGCAGCGTTGTAGATAACCAATTTGTCCGTCCGGGTAAGGGCCAAGCTTTTAGTAAAACCAAGGTATTATACTTGCTAACTGGCCGCACCGTCGAAAAAACTTTTAAATCAGGTGAGTCAATTGAAACGGCTGACGTAATGGATACGGATATGGAGTATCTTTATACCGATGGCGAGTTTTGGTATTTCATGGACTCAGATACTTTTGAACAGGTTTCTGCAGATTCAAAAGCGGTTGGTGAAAGCGCTAAGTATTTAATTGAGCAAGATAAATGTCACATCACTCTCTGGAATGGTAATCCTATTCAAGTCACGCCACCTAATTTTGTCGTATTAGAAGTAACCGATACCGACCCAGGCCTAAAAGGTGATACTTCAGGAGGTGGTTCAAAGCCAGCTACTATGCATACGGGTGCAGTAGTGCGAGTGCCTTTGTTTGTGAATATAGGGGATAAATTAAAAATTGATACTCGTACCAACGAATACGTTTCTCGCGCTTAAAACTGCTAAATTGCTTTGATACTTTGTTATTAACTTTGCTCAAATGCTCATTTACCTTTTGTAAACTCCGCGTTTTCGCAAAGTTAATGCCGCGTCTCAAATCAATTTTTCTAGTTTTAAGTTCTGTTTAATGGCTTTATAACTAAGTATGTTCCCTTTAATATTTAGCCGAAGCAAAGTCGTGTTGGGAACACGTCTTTGGTGGTGCGTTAAATTTGAATTTTTGGTGAGGGTAGTCATTCGCAGAATGACCAAATATTGGGACCCCATTTCTTTGGTTCATTCTTTTATGGGCGCAAAGACAAATTTGTATGGAACAAATTTGAACAGCGTAGCTGGCTTTAGCGAAACGCAAGGATGTGTTTCGTAAATGAACAAGAAAAAACAATCTCAATGGAAACCTTCCTGCTCCATAGAAACCCTAAAGGCTCGTGCTGAGTTATATGCTCTGGTTCGTGAGTTCTTTGCTAAAAAAAATGTACTGGAAGTTGAGACACCTTTGTTAATGGAGTATGGGGTGACGGATCGCTATATGCAGTCGATGCGAGTGGATGGGATATTTAAGGAAAAAGGCTTTCTGCAAACTTCGCCGGAATATGCGATGAAGCGTTTGTTAGCGGCGGGTTCGGGGTCGATTTATCAGATCTGTAAAGCCTTTCGGTTAGAAGAATCAGGATCTCGACATAATCCTGAGTTTAGTATGCTGGAATGGTATCGGGTGGGCTTTAATCATAAAGATCTAATGGATGAAGTTTATGATTTGCTAGTTACTATTTTAGGTTCTAGAGAACGTATCAATTTTAGCTATCAGAAAGTATTCCAACATTACCTTTCCATTGATCCTTTGGCGATTTCTGTTCATGAGTTAAAAATTTTTGCTGAACAAAAGCTGGGTGAATTGCCTCCTGATTTAGAGTTTGACGACTATTTAAGTTTACTCTTTGAAGCTCAGATTGAGCCTTATTTAGGGAAAGACGATAGCATTGTTTTTATTGATGATTATCCTGCTAGCCAATCAGCTTTAGCAAAGTTGGATAAAGATAATCCTCAAGTTGCTAATCGTTTTGAAGTTTATGTGGAGGGTTTTGAGTTGGCTAATGGCTTTTATGAATTGCAAGATCCACAAGTTCAGTTAGAACGCTTTAATTCCGACAATCAATGGCGAAAAGAAAATAATAAAGAAATAATAAAAATCGATAAATGTCTTATTCAGGCTTTGGAGTCTGGCTTGCCCGATTGTGCTGGTGTTGCTGTGGGTTTAGATCGATTATTGATGATTCAACTTGGGCTTAAAGATATACACCAGGTTCTTGCTTTTCCTGTCAAATAATTTTTTAAATTATCCTGCTGATGGCATTACAGAGCCAGTTGCTTTGAGCTTTTTTGAAGTACGATGAGCTTCGACTACTTTAGTAAAAATCTCTTTCTTAGTAACTCCTACAAAACGTCGCTTATCTTTTAAAGTTGCAATAAAGGCTTGTTCATTAGGATGTTGTTTCAAATAATCAATTTGCTCTTGATCATTGATAATCAATGCGACCATTTCCAAAGGTGCACGGTTAATATGAACAATGTTTTTTAAAGAAATGGTCTCAAAATAGGAATTAAGTTTAAAACTGGGTAATGAAAAACTACGTAAAGTAAAGCGACCGCGACCAGCTTTAAAATCACCACCGAGCACTCTAAACTTTGCCATATTGATACCTCTTTGAATTAATCATGAGTCCTTTATAAGGATATAAAAAATGCCTTAACCTAAAACTAATTTAGTAGTAATGATCAGGTTTCTGCAAGGAAAAAAATAAAGAAAAAAGCCATTCGATTTGAAATTGTGAACCGGACAGCTTTTTATCATTACTTTAGTCAAATAATTTTACACTTTGTTTTTAAAAATTGTCCTAGGTATGAAATTTATTCCTTTTTACTCCAGGCTTCAGTGACAAATTGTTCATCCGTTGGAGTTTGTAAAACATGGTTGGAATAATTTGAAAGAGTTTTCATCGATACTCCCAATATTACTTCCAGTACTTGCTGTTGTGTAAAGCCAGCGTCAATAAAATTATTTAAAGCTACTGTATTCACGAAGCCACGATCTTGCACCACAGCTTGGGTGAATTGGGCTAAAGCTTCTAGTCTGGAATCATCGATAGTTTTTTGTTCGCGAATGGAATTAACTACTGATTCATCAACCTTAACCATTTGTTTGGCAATTACCGAATGTGCTGCTACACAGTAAGTACAATTATTTTCAACACTAACGTTAAGTAATATCACTTGCTGTTCTGCCGGAGTAAAAGAAGTTTTTGCGAAAATATCGCCCAAGGTTAAATAGGCATCTAAAGCTTGTGGAGCTGTTGATAAGCCAGCATATAAGTTAGGCACAAATCCTAAAGTTTTTTGAGCTCCCTCTAATAAAGGTCTGGCTGCTTCAGGAGCTGAATCAATTGAATGGAATGGGAATGTCATAATTTTAATCCTCAAAAGTTTTGGTGTTACTTAGAGGGTTAATATTGATGCTTGTTACAGTTAATAGGTTGCAACTATAGTGTTAATAGTTAAGGTATAAGATCCAATTTAATTTTTGTTTAACCACTGCTCTACTAACATTCTGGAAATAGAAAACTTAAAAGGCAGAATCATTTTTTCATCTTTGACTAATTGCTGAATTTCTTTTTTGCTAAACCAGTTGGCAGTTTCTAATTCCTGATCTTTTAATTGAATATCGACAGTTTTAGCTTTGGCAGTAAAGCCAAGCATTACGGATTGTGGAAAGGGCCAGGGTTGGGAGTTTTGATATTCAATATCACAAATATCAATACCAATTTCTTCTAATGCTTCGCGTTTTACTGCCTGTTCCAGGCTTTCGCCGGGCTCGACAAATCCCGCGATAACCGAGAAACGCTTTTCTGGCCAATTGGCCTGGCGACCTAATAGTAGTTTTGCAGTACCAGTTGCATCGGTATGGCTAATGGCCACAATGATGGCGGGATCGGTTCGAGGAAAATGTTGTTTGGTGCAATCCTGATTACTGCATTGGCGTACAAAACCCGAATCAGTAGCAAAGGTTTCATGCCCGCAGTAGCCGCAATGCTGGTGGCTGGAATGCCATTGATTAAGCGCGGTTGCCACATTGGCCAGATAAGCTTCTTGTTCATTCAGTTGTGGCAATAGGGTGCGCAAGTCTGAGGTAAGATTTGAGAGGGTTCTGAGTTGCTCAGAGCTTTGCAACCGATAAGCAAAGTAATTCTTACCATCAATCAGGCCTAAATAAATACAATGGATTTTCGATAGAGTGCCTGTTAATTGCTGGATTTCAGATAATTTTAGCCAGATAAGCCCCTGGTCATTGATAGCCAGAAACTGCTTGTATAAAGGCAAAAACAAGGTGTCATCCTGTTGTAAAAGTTTCGCAAAAAGCTGCTCATCGTGGCGCAATTCGCCCTGGCGATTAAGTCGATCAAATTGAAAAGCAAACATTCTGGCATCCATTAAAAATAACTATAAATTACATACAGGCTAATGCTGGAAATTAACAGCCACAGCAAAATACCCAAGCTTAAAGCTTTGGGTGATAGGCTTAAAATAGCACTTTTATTCAAGCTGGCACCCATCCATAACAGGCTTAGAGCAAATAGATGCTTGGCGGTAGTTTTGATCATGCCATTGGCTTCGCCTACTTCAATAGAGCCTCCGATCAGGCTGGCTACGACAAACAAAACAATAAACCAGGGAATAGGAATTCTATAGCTGCCTTTGAACTGACCCCTTGCCTGGCTTAGTGTGGCTAGTAGTGCCACTGGGATAATCCATAGGGCACGAGATAATTTGGTGGTGGTAGCGACTTCTAGAGCCTGATTGCCGTATTGCGAAGCGGCACCAACCACGCTGGAAGTGTCATGAATACCACTCGCTGCCCAAAGCCCAAACTGGCTTTGGCTTAATTCCAACCAGTGACCAATTGCAGGATATATAAAAAGAGCAACCGCATTAAGAAGAAAAACTATGGTTAGGGAGAGAACTATATTGGCCTGATCGGCTTTAATTGAAGAACCAACGGCGGCAATGGCACTGCCGCCACAAATAGCAGTACCACTGGAAATTAGCCAGCCTTGCTCGACATTGAGTTTTAGCAGTCTGGCCAGTAACAAGCCTATAACCAAAGTGCCACCTATTACTGAAAATGTTAGCCAAAAGCTTTGTTTGGCAGTTACTGCCAGTTCACCAATGGGTAGCGTAATTCCCAGAGCAACAATGGCTGTTTTGAGTAGCAGGGAGGCCCATTTACTCAGTTTGGTATTTTCTAGAGGTTGATAATTACCATTGGTGAACCAGCCTAGAATCAAGCCAGCGGCCAGCGCATAGGTAGCATTGAGCCAGCCTATTAAGGTAGCCAGGGTGAGCAAGATTAGCGCTGTAAAACCGATTTTAGGTGTGTTACTCAAGGTCAATCACCAAGCTTTTAATCACTCAGTGCTCATTCCATTAGTTTTTTATAGTCACAAATTCTAGTCAATTTTCACTTAAAAATCATGCGTTTAAATTATTATTAACATTTTGTAACCGATTCTTATGGTTGGATCCGCTTGACGTGAATAGGTGTACTATATTAGTATAACACTAAATCGGCATGACACTTGATATGGATAAATTGCCGGATGGTATTAAAAAGCAGCTAAACAATCAGGAAATAAGGTATGCAAGTACACTGGGATGATACCCAACCAATTTATCTGCAATTGCGCGACAAGGTGCTCAATATGATCCTTGAGGGGGCTATTGCAGAAGGTGAGGCTTTACCTTCGGTACGGAATATTTCGGCGGAATATCAGTTAAACCCGATAACCGTATCCAAAGCTTACCAATTATTGGTAGATAACGAATTAGCAGAAAAACGTAGAGGTTTAGGCATGTTTGTCACAGTGGGAGCGAAATCCAAATTATTGGCCGCAGAGCGTGAACACTTTTTATCGGTGGAGTGGCCTGCATTATTGGAAAAAATCGAGCGTTTAGGTATTTCGTTAGAAGAATTGGTCAATCCTGCCGGGCAGGGTGATGCCAAATACCAAAATCCTGGAACCAATAACCAAGAAAAAAATGGGGAAAACAACAATGGCTAATATCTTACAGGCATCGGGCTTAAGTAAGAATTACGGTAATTATAAGGCCTTAACCAATATCAATATGAACCTGGAATCAGGCCGTATCCTGGGCTTGATTGGACCAAATGGTGCCGGCAAAACCACTTTACTCAAATCTATTTTAGGTCTAACGACTTTTGAGGGTCAGTTAGAAGTATTTGGCTTGGATCCACACAAGCAGCGCGATGAGCTGATGGAGCGGGTTTGTTTTATTGCTGATGTGGCTGTGTTGCCGCGTTGGATTAAAGTGAGTCAGGCGATCGATTTTGTTGAAGGTGTTCACTCAAGATTTAATCGTGAGCGCTGTCTTGGTTATCTGGCAAAAACCAAAATCAAGCATGAATCTAAAGTAAAGCAACTATCCAAAGGTATGGTGGTGCAGCTGCATTTGGCGCTGATTATGTCGATTGATGCAGATTTGTTAATTTTAGATGAGCCAACTTTGGGACTGGATATTTTGTTCCGCAAGGCGTTCTATGAGCAGTTATTAAATGATTACTTTGATGAAGATCGCACCATTATTATCACTACCCATCAGGTAGAAGAAGTGGAGCACATTCTGAGTGATCTGGTATTCATTCAAAATGGTCAAATCGTATTGCATGATTCGATGGATGCTATCGGTGAGACCTATTTTGAAGTGATGGTTGAGAAGGAGTATGAAGAGCAAGCTCTGGCGATGAATCCACTATCGGTGCGCGAAGTCTTCGGACAAAAAGTGTGTCTGTTTAATGGCATCGCCAAAGCGACGCTCTCAGAAATGGGCAAGGTGCGCAAACCCAGTGTGGCCGATTTGTTTGTAGCCAAGATGCAAGGAGCCGCCTAATGAATACCTTTTTAACTTTATTGAAACGTGAATATTGGGAACATAAAACTGGCTTTCAGTGGGTGCCTGTTGGGATCTCAGCTTTGGCCTTATTTGCCACTTTATTAGCAGTATTGTTTTTAACCAATGATACAGTAAAAATCAGTATCGGTGCGCAAAATCCTACGGATCTATTAGGTTTATGGGAAGCTACCGCCAGTGATAGCGATAAACGTCTGGCTATGACCGCCTGGTATTACTCCAACATCCTGAATTTAGCAGTGGTGATGGGTTTTGTCGGTTATTTTTATTGCCTGGGCGCACTCTACGACGATCGTAAAGATAAAAGCATTCTGTTCTGGAAATCATTACCGATTTCGGATGCAGAAACGGTGCTATCGAAGGTAGTAAGTGTTTGCATAGTATTACCATTATTGATCTTCGCCATTTCGGTTATCACTAATATTGGCATGATGTTGATTGGCTTGTTATTTGCGGCTATGTCACATGGCGATATTGCGGGCATGGTGTTCTCGCCAGGGGTGATATTAACCGCAAGCTGGTATCAACTGGTAGCAAGCTTTATGGCGGTATTGTGGGTATTTCCCTTTATTGGTTACCTGTTGTTTATATCCAGTGCCACCAAAAAAGTTCCTTTCCTGGTGTCTTGGTTGCCAATTATCGTAATCGTGATTATTGAAAGTATTGTGTTTAGATCGGGCAACTTTATTGGCTGGATAGGGACACAATTTTCAGGGATTTTCAAGGCCTATTCGACCCCTTATTCCATCATGTCACAGTTTGATGAGGAAGGTTTGTCGGAGCTTAAAGAGGTGACTAGTCGCATTGGTTGGGATTTCGGTGATGGCTGGGGCAGTTTTAGTAATCAACTGACCGATATGAATTTATGGTTTGGACTGATAATAGGTAGCTTATTTATAGCAGGTGCCATCTATATCCGCCGTTATCGCGATGAGGCGCTGTAAGCCTTTGTAAAAGGGCTTGGTAGAAAAATATTTTAGGGGCAACTAATCCAAAATGGTTGTTAGTTGCGTCTAATAAAGTAAGACAAGAGTTGAAATTTACAATTTAGGATAAAGTGAGGATAGAAAAATGACCTTGAATAGACGTAGTATCAAGTGGTTACCCAAAATCAGTTTAGTGATTGGTGTAGTTTTATTAACGGCGTTGATCTTGGCTAAGGCCAGTAACAGCAGTCCTGAAATGGATATGTTGAACTCTTTGGAACGGGTTAATAACGTTCACGCTTTTATTAAGGATATTTTGTTTTAACACTCAACATTTAGCATTTAAGCTTTAAATCGGCAGTTTTCAATGACTGTTCTCTCACTTTATCCTGTTCTTTATTCTAACTCCTTGAAAAGCAGAAGGATCTGCTTTTGATTCTGATGGCTTTTGATGGATTCTTCGCTGATCTTGCAGCATCTTTACTCGATCTTGACACTTCTTGTCGAGATGATTCAGATTCCGTTCAGGCGAACGGCTAAAAAATAGACGCATATTCGATAAACCCTTGCTAGGAAAGTGAAATTACTGCTAGTATGCGACTATTCAAGTGGTATGATGTGTTATCAAGCTTGAGCTTATATATTAATATAAAACAGTTAATTCCTATCATGGGGGAAGGAATTGTATGAAAATGACTGAGTTAAACCGAAAAAACTCTCCTCTTAAAACCTTATCTAAAGTAGCTGCCAGCGTGGCTATTGCCTTGACTGCAGTATCAGCACAGGCGGTTGAATTTGAAACGGACAATTTTGATATCAGCTTTGATAGTACCTTTAGTATCGGTGCCAGCTGGCGGGTGGAAGAGCGCGATCAAAATTTGATTGGTAAAGCCAATCTGTTCCCAAGGTTATTTGGTGGTGCACCAATTGCGGCGGCCTATGCTTGTAATGCCAACCCTGCCTGTAATTTTGGCGTACCACCTGGCGCTTGGTCCAATAACTCGGATGATGGCAACCTGAATTACGATAAAGGTGATATGTTCTCCAACGTTATCAAGGGCTTGCATGAATTCGATATGCGCCATAAAGATGGTGATTATGGTTTGTTTGCACGTGCCCTTTGGTACTATGACCGTGAAATTATGGACGGTACCACGCGTTTTAAAGATTTAGATGGCTTTCCACGAGGTGCTTGGGCGGCGGGTGAAAATACTGCCCGTACCGAGCAGGGCTATGATGCTGAAATTCTGGATTTTTATGCCTGGGCTACCTGGGACATAGGAGAAGCCTCTACCTTGCAGGTTCGCTTGGGTGAGCAAGTGGTGAGTTGGGGTGAATCCACTTTCATTCAACACAGTTTAAATGAAGCTAATGCGGTAAATTTGCGTACTCTACGTAACCCTGGCGCTGAATTAAAAGAAGCATTAATTCCATCGGGTATGTTATGGGCATCGTTGGATTTAACAGAAAATATCTCTTTAGAAGCTTTTTATCAATATGAATGGGAACCAGTAAAAGTTGATGAACCCGGCACCTATTTTGCGACGCGTGATTTCCTGGGCTTTACCGGACAAGATGTTCATTTAGGTTTTGGTCAGCCTCCTGAAGGTACAGCCGGAACTATAGCTGAAAGATCGCCGACCAGAGAAGCGGATGATCAAGGTCAGTATGGTGTAAAGTTAGCTTACTTTACTGAAGGTGGTACCGAGTGGGGCTTCTATTATATGAATTACCACAACCGTCGTCCTATTATTTCGGCATTTTCAGCCCAACCGATAACCAATCCCAATAGCTCTAACTTCGGCTCTTTCGGGGTTTTAGGTTTCCTGGAGTATCCAGAAGATATTCAGATGGGCGGTATCAGTTTCAACACCGCTACCGATGGCGGCTGGTCGATTGCGGGTGAGGTTTCATATCGCTTAGATGAGCCTTTGCAAATTGATGATGCTGAAATTTTGTTTGCCACCCTTGAGCCGGTTCAAGGTGCTTTGGGTTACCCCGGTCCGGTTATTCGGGGAACCAGTCAGGCAGCTAATCCGACCGGTTTTGGTGAAGAAGTTTCGGGCTATCGTTTACTGGATACCATTCAAGCTCAGGCCACCTTTACCAAATTATTAGGTTCGCTTTGGGGTTCCGATCAGACCGTTTTCTTAGTGGAAGTTGGTTTAAATCAAATTCAGGATATGCCTTCGCAAGATGTATTACGTTTTGAAGCCGAAGGTACTTTCCGTTCCGGTAGCGCTGCGCGTGTATGGGATGGCAATGGCAACGGTATTGGTGAAGGCTTTTTCGTAGCTACCGGTAATCCCTTATCTCCATGTGGTTTTAACAATCCAGTGACTGGTCAGCGTGTTTATACTGAATGTGAAGGCGTGGAAACTAATGCATTTGCTGATGATTTCTCATGGGGTTATCGGGTGGCCATGCGCTGGAATTATGACAATGCCTTATGGGGTGGTAATTTAGCGCCACGGATTGTATTCCAGCATGATGTGGATGGTAATACACCAGCGCCAATTTCAAACTTCTTAGAAGGGCGTAAAGCATTATCACTAGGCGTGAGTTGGGATTACCAAAGCACCTATAAAATCGATTTGGGCTACAACCGATTCTTCGGTAATGAAAGTGCCAACTTGATTCATGATCGTGACTATGTGTCGCTTGCATTTAGTTATTCAATATAACTTTTTACCGTTAATTAAAAAGGGCTAGTAACAATTATGGCTAAAATTATGAATAAATGGTTTTTGGCAACAGCTGTAACTTCGACATTAATGTCGGTTACTGTTGATGCGAAAGTTTCGGCTGAAAAGGCGGCACAGTTAGGTGGCGATACTTATACGCCAATGGGTTCGATCAGAGCTGGTAATGCTGATGGTTCTATTCCGGCCTGGAATGGCGGTATTACTTCCGCTCCTGCTGGCTATTCGGTAGGTGATCATCATCCGGATCCGTTTCCTAATGATGAAGTTTTATTTACCATTACTGCACAAAACTATCAGCAATATTCGGAAAATTTGTCTGAAGGTCAGAAGGCTTTATTTAAAGCATATCCAGACCACTATAAGATGAATGTATACCAATCACGCCGTACCGCTTCTTATCCACAATACGTTTATGATGCGATTAAGCGTAATGCGCCGAATGCTGAGTTGGTTGATGGTGGTAATGGCATTAAAGGCGCTGCTGTTGGTATTCCATTTCCATTTCCGGAAACTGGGGTAGAACTTATCTGGAATCATTTAACCCGTTATCGTGGAGTTAAAGTTGAGCGTGAAGCGGGTCAAGCCTCGCCACAGCCAGACGGCAGTTATGTTTTGGTGAAGCTAAAAGATGAATTGGATCAGATCTATAACCATGCCGATATGACTCCAGAAAAACTGGCCGATGGCAATGTATTATTCTTGTTCCGTCAATATGTAACAGCACCAGCACGCTTAGCGGGTACCGCGCTATTGGTTCATGAAACTATGGATCAGGTAAAAGAGCCACGTAAAGCATGGGTTTACAATGCTGGTCGCCGTCGTGTTCAGCGTGCACCAAATGTTGCTTATGATGCGCCTGGTACAGCCTCTGATGGTTTAAGAACTACTGATGACTTTGATATGTATAACGGGGCTCCTGACCGTTATAACTGGGTTATTAAAGATAAAGTTGAAATGTTTATCCCTTACAACACTTATAAGTTGCATTCAGATAAAGTTACCTATGATGACATTATTGGCCCGGGTGTTATTAACCAGGACCTGGTACGTTATGAGAAACACCGTGTATGGGTATTGGAAGCCACTTTGAAAGATGATACTCGCCACCAGTATGGCAAACGTGTTTTCTACATTGATGAAGATAGCTGGCAAATTGCTTTAGAAGATATCTATAACGAAGCGGGTGATTTATGGCGTGTAGCTATGGCGCATGCTATTAATTACTACGAAGTGCCAACCCTTTGGTCAACTTTGGAGACCTACTATGATTTACCTTCTGGCCGTTATTTGGTGATTGGTTTGGATAATCAGGAAGATATGTACAACTTCAACGTTAATTTCAGGGGTAATCACTTTACTCCATCAGCATTGCGTCGATTAGGTCGTCGTTAATCTTGAGAAAGCTAAAAAAAAGCGGTCGATTTCGGCCGCTTTTTAGTATTAAGCCGCAATTTGTAGTAGATTGGGTATGGATTAGCTTGTGGGGAAGGCCTTTTAACAATAATTGATAATCAGGTATAAATTTATATGAAGCTTTCTGTTTTTTCTCGGTGGTTAATCAGTATAACGATTTTAACTATATCCCTTGTTTCTCCCATTTTTTCAGAAGAGTCGATTTTGGCACCGAAAGCCAGCCTGTCTCTATTGCTTGATGTTCAGCAGCTTTCATCTGGCCGTTTAGTTGCAGTAGGGGAGCGTGGTCATATCTTGGTTTCTGATGATCAAGGCATGACCTGGCAGCAAAAACAAGTACCGACTCGTAGTGTATTAACAGCACTAGATTTTTATGATGATAAATGGGGTGTGGCTGTTGGTTATGAACAAACCATATTGATTACCAAAGATGCTGGTGAGACCTGGACGCTGAATCATTACCGGAAGGACTCAGTGGATAATCCGGCCTTATTTGATGTTGAATTTGTTAGTTTGCAGAAAATTATTACAGTGGGTTCCTATGGTTTATATCTGCAATCCAATGATGGTGGTGACCAGTGGCGAGAACGTCAAGTTGCATCATTAGCCGATATTTATGAAGGCTTTAGCCATTTTTATGGCATTGCCGTGCAACCCAACAGCAAAATTTTATATTTGGTCGGTGAAAAATATGTTGCTGCCGAAACTGCAGATGGTGATGAAATCAGTACCGGTTTATTGGCTATTTCTCAGGATAATGGCGATAGTTGGACTAAATTGACTTCTCCTTATGATGGTTCTTTCTTTGGAGTGAATGTTGCAACTAATAACGAGGTTTTTGCTTATGGTTTGAAAGGCAATCTTTATCGTTCTGCGAATCAAGGCACTTCTTGGCAAAAAATTGACTTGAATACCAATTCCGGCTTACACGATTTGGAATTTGTGGATGATAATCAATGGTATCTAGTGGGAACCAGCGGCACTTTATTGAATAGTAAAGGTGAAAGCATTAAACCGAGAGAGGATTTAAAAGGGCGTGCGGCTCTGGTGGCTCTGGACAAAGAGTATTTACTGATTGTTGGGGAAGGTGGTGTAGAGCGAGTTTCTACTCAAGTTGAATAACTAACGTAATCATTGGGGATCTAAAGAGAATGAATCAGAATAAGTTAGAATCTTTCGTTAGGGCTTTATTCCAAAAAAGAGGTTTGCTCATAGGCTTGTTTGGCATTGTGACTTTGGGCATGCTGTATTTTGCCTCTCAATTAAAAGTTGATGCTAGTTTTGAAAAGAATATTCCACTCAAGCATGAATACATGCAGACCTATATTCAGTATCAGGAAGAGTTTGGTGGTGCTAATCGGGTTTTAGTTGCGTTAGAAGATAAAAGCGGCAATATATTTAACAGTGAGTTTTTTAATGCTTTAGATGAAACGACTCGACGCGTACAACAAATTCCTGCAGTTAGCCAGCCGCAAGTACAATCACTTTTTACACCTAATACCCGATACATTGAAGCCAGTGAAAATGGGCTAGAGGGTGGCCCCGTGATCCATGCTCGCTTTGATGGTTCTATAAAAGAGCTGGAGAAGGTTAAAGAAAATATCTTAAAAGCAGGTATTGTTGGCCGTTTGGTGGCAAATGATTTTTCATCGGCCATGGTCTCTGGACAATTACTATCTCAATACAACGGCACTAATGAAGCTGGTGAAACTGAATCTATTAAAGCCGATTTTGTGCAAGTGGCGGATCAGTTAGAACAGATCCGTACCGATATTGAACAGCAATATCCTGAAGTGGAAGTTCATATTATTGGTTTCTCTAAAATGATTGGTGATGTCAGTAATGGTGCCAAAGGCGTCTTGATGTTTTTCTTGGTGGCGCTGGCTATTACGGCAATTTTAGTCTTCTGGTATTCGCGTTCCATTAAATTAACCATTCTACCATTGCTTACTTCTATTATTGCAGTGATTTGGCAATTGGGCCTATTAACCGCTTTAGGCTATGGCATCGACCCTATGTCGATTTTGGTGCCGTTTTTGATTTTTGCTATTGGCGTCAGTCATGGCGTACAGATGATCAATGGCGTAGCACATAATGTGGCTGAAGGAAAAAGTGCCTTTGATGCGGCCATTATTGCCTGTGCTAGTTTAATTGTACCCGGTGGTATTGCTTTGCTCAGTGATACCGTAGGTTTTTTAACGCTACAATTAATTGAAATTGATATTATTCGTGAGTTGGCTATTACTGCCAGTATTGGTGTCGCCGTCCTGATTTTAACCAATCTGGTTTTATTGCCGTTACTTTTATCTTATAGCAAGTTCGATAATAACTTTATCAAATCGACTCATGATCGCGAGATTACTCGTGAAAAGTGGTGGAACTCTTTATCGAAATTTGCCAAAAAACCACTAGCCACCATGGTGGTATTAGTAGCCGTGTTATTAGGTATTCTTGGTTATTGGCAAGCGCAATACATGAAAATTGGTGATTTGCATGCAGGTGCTCCAGCGCTGCGTCAAGACTCGGTTTATAATCAGGACACTAAGTTTATAACTGAGAAATTCTCCATTGGTACTGATGTGATTTCAATTTTGGCCGAAGTGCCAAATGATGGTTGTACCATGTATGACGTGATGCGTACTATTGATGATTTCCAATGGCATTTAGCTAATGTAGAAGGGGTGCAATCGACCATCAGCTTGCCGCAGGTTTCCAAGATCGTTAATGGCATGCTGTCAGAGAATAATTTGAAGTGGAAAGTGCTGACCAGTGATGAAACTATTTTGCCAGAAACCATTGGGCGAATTGAAACCAGCAGTGGTTTATTAAACTCTGATTGTAGCGTGATGCCAGTGCTGACTTTTTTGAATGATCATAAAGCTGAGACTATTGAACGAGTGGTCGCTGCGACGAAAGACTTTGTACAAAATAATTCCAATGAAAAGGTCATTTTCCGTTTAGCCACAGGCCCGGTGGGGGTTATGGCTGCCACCAATGAAGCAGTAGAAGAAGCACAGCTGCCTATGCTGCTATGGGTTTATGCTGCGGTAACGCTCTTGTGCTTAATCAGTTTCCGTTCGGTACGAGGCACTATCTGTGTGATTTTACCCTTGATTGTGGTTTCCTATTTAGCGCAAGCGTTAATGACCTGGCTGCAAATTGGCCTTACCGTTGCTACTTTACCAGTGATTGCTTTAGGTGTCGGTATTGGTGTGGATTATGGTATTTATATTTTCTCACGGATGGTGAAATTTATTCGCCAGGGTGATAGCGTAGCCGATGCTTATTTTAAAACCTTGAAGCTTACGGGCAATGCGGTGATCTTTACCGGCCTAACCTTAGCCATTGGTGTAAGCACTTGGATTTTCTCAGCACTACAATTTCAGGCAGATATGGGAATTATGCTGACCTTTATGTTCCTGGTGAATATGCTAGGCGCTATTATTTTGTTGCCAGCTTTGGCGGCACTACTCTATCGAAAGTAGTTATTAGCGGCAAAATTAATGTGGTCCGATGGCATTGAATTATTTAAAAATTCAGTGCCATTTTTGTTTTAAATGTCCTAAAATTACAGCAATTGAAGTAATCAAAATGGCCGTTTAAACAACTGTTTACAACTGAACCGGGATGAAGCTATGCCAAGCTCTCAAGCTAAAAAACAATTAGCCCAAGTTAAAAGAATCATCAATCAAAAAATTGCAAAAACTAAAGCTCCTCTCTTGTGTAATTTTGCAGAAATCATTTACAGCAGCGTCTCCTATGAAGAGTTTGCTGAAAAAGATCCTCAGTATATTTACGACTCAGTCTTAAGCCTTTGGAACTTTACTCAGGATTTTGACGGCACTAGTAAATTAAGGGTCTTTAATCCGACGCTTGAAGCCAATGGTTGGGAAGCTAAACATAGCATTATAGAGCTTAATCATGTGGATATACCATTTTTGGTGGACTCTATCCGTATGGAATTAAATCGTCACGGCATTGATGTGCACTTTCATTTACATGTACCAATGACTATTCGTCGCGGTAAAAAAGGCAATGTTATTGGTCTGGAAAAGGCATTAGAGGGCGGTAAAGGCAATATTGAAACTCCTATGTATTTGGAAGTAGATCGAGTTTTGGATGATGAAACCTTATTTCAGTTACAGGCAGATTTATCTCGAGTGCTTGCCGATGTTAGAGCAACGGTTAACGATTGGAAGTCAATGCGAGGTAAGCTTGACTCTATTATTAAAGAGTTAGAGCAGGACCCGCCCCCATTGTTGCCAGAACGGATTGAGGAGGCGTTAGAATTTTTACGTTGGGTTGGCCAGAATCATTTTGTCTTTATGGGTTTTAGAGCTTATGACTTAAAAATGAGTGGTAAGCAAACAGCATTGAAATCAGTTAAAGGTTCGGGTTTAGGAATTCTAACCGACGAAAATAAATATCAAGAATATGTATTATCCCGAGCGCCCAAAGGTGCGCAGAAGCTGGCTCTATCGAATGAGCATTTATTGATTTTAACCAAAACCAGTCGGGTTTCAACGGTTCATCGTCCAAGCCATATTGACTATATTGGTATTAAGCGAATCAACAAAAAAGGAGAGGTCGTTGGTGAGTATCGCTTTTTTGGTTTGTTTACTTCCGCCGCTTACAATATGGATCCGCAATATATTCCGGTATTGCGTAAGAAAATTGCTAATGTATTGGCAGAATCCAACCTGCAACCTGGTGGGCATGACTATAAGGCACTAAAAAATATTCTGGAAACTTATCCGCGAGATGAGTTATTTCAAACACCAACTTTAAAGTTATTAGAATTTGGCTTGGGTATTTTGCATATCCAGGAGCGTCGTCAGGTTAGAGTTTTTGTGCGCCGTGATCCTTTTGGCCGTTATTTTTCAGTATTAACCTTTGTTCCAAGAGATACTTACAACACTAAGATCCGTAAAAAAATTGAAGCTATTTTGGCCAAGAATTTTAACAGTTCTGCTGAGATTGAGTTTAATACCTTGTTTTCAGAGTCAACATTAGCCCGTACTCATTTTGTAGTTCCGGTAGAAAATACGGAGAAGGTGAATTTTAACTTGGCCGCTTTACAAGCCGAGATAGAAGAAGCTGCCATGAGCTGGGAAGAGGCTTTAAAAGATGAAATCCGCTACCATTTTGCCGATCAAAAAGCGGCTGTTTTACTGAAAAAATATGTACAGGCTTTTCCTTTAGGTTATCAAAATCAACAGTCTGTACAATCGACTATTGTTGATATCAAGCATATTGAAAATCTTGGTCAAGACAAGCCATTAGGCATGTTGCTATATAGTACTCAAGAAAGTGATGCTGGTGAACTGAGATTCAAACTGTATCATAAGAATAGCCCCATGCACCTGTCTGAAGTATTGCCCATGTTGGAGAATATGGGGCTAACTGTAGTGGATGAAACGCCTTATCGTGTTGAGTCAGAGGCCCTGGGTGTCTATTGGATCATGGACTTTAATGTTCGCTATCACCAGGCTATTGAACTCGATTCGGTTCGTGATAATTTCCAAATGGCTTTTGCTAAAACCTGGAATAATCAAGCGGAACAAGATGGCTTTAATCGGTTGATTATTGCTGCTTCTTTAGATTGGCGCCAGGTCGCTATGCTACGGGCCTATGCAAAGTATATGTGGCAGATTGGCTTTACCTTCAGCCAATCCTCGATTGAAGATACCTTAACCCAATATTCGGATATTGCTAAAGGCTTAAGTAAATTATTTGCACTGAAATTTGATCCAGAAATGGATTTCAGTATTCGAAAATACAATGCACAAGTGCGCGATTTGCAAAAATTAATTGCAAATGTCGATAGTCTCGATCAAGACCGAATTATTAATAAATACTTGGAGCTGATAGCTGCAACGGTTCGAACTAACTTCTATCAAAAAGCCAAAAATGGTGATAATAAAAATTATATATCTTTCAAACTAATGCCAAATAAGGTCACGGGTATTCCAAAGCCGGTTCCCATGTTTGAAATTTTTGTTTATTCACCGCGTATTGAAGGCGTACATTTGCGCGGTGGCAAAGTGGCTCGTGGCGGCTTACGCTGGTCTGATCGCCGAGCTGATTTCCGCACAGAAATTTTAGGTCTGGTTAAGGCTCAGCAGGTTAAAAATTCGGTGATAGTGCCAGTAGGGGCTAAAGGTGGTTTTGTTTGCAAACAGTTACCCAAAACTGGTGGTCGTGATGCTTTTTTTGCCGAAGGAGTTGAGTGCTATAAAACCTTTATTCGCGCCTTGCTCGATGTCACTGATAATATTGTTAACGGTAAAATCAAGCCGCCGCAACAGGTTGTGATCCATGATGAAGATGATCCTTATTTAGTGGTGGCCGCAGATAAAGGAACAGCCACTTTCTCAGATATTGCTAACGGTATTTCTGAAGATTATGGGCACTGGCTAGGTGATGCCTTTGCTTCAGGTGGTAGTAACGGTTATGACCATAAAGCAATGGGTATTACGGCCAAAGGTGCTTGGGAATCAGTGAAACGCCATTTCCGCGAAATGGGCGTTAATTGTCAGTCGGAAGATTTTACTGTAGTTGCCTGCGGTGATATGTCCGGTGATGTTTTTGGTAATGGTATGTTGTTATCCAAACATATTAGATTACAGGTTGCCTTTAATCATTTACATATTTTTGTCGATCCGGAGCCAGATGCGGGCAAGACTTATAAAGAACGTGAGCGTTTATTTAATTTACCGCGCTCAAGTTGGACCGATTATAACCAGAAGTTAATTTCTAAGGGCGGTGGTATTTTTGAGCGCAGCGCCAAATCGATTGATTTAACTCCAGAAATTCAGGCCATGCTTGGAGTAAAAGCAAAATCACTATCACCAAATGAGTTTATTAATGCTGCTCTTAAGATGAAAGTGGATCTCTTCTGGAATGGCGGTATTGGTACCTATATCAAATCCTCTAAAGAAACTCATGCAGAAGTTGGTGATAAGGCTAATGACACGCTTCGTGTGAATGGCAAAGAGATGCAGGCACGAGTTATTGGCGAAGGTGGTAATTTAGGCTGCACCCAATTGGGCCGTGTTGAATATATGCGGGCTGGTGGCCGAGCCAATACTGATTTTATTGATAATGCCGGTGGCGTCAATTGTTCTGATAACGAAGTGAATATTAAAATCCTTCTGAACACTATTCTAGAAGATGGCGATTTGACAGTTAGACAGCGCAATAATCTGCTGGCGCGTATGACTGACGAGGTCTCAGATATTGTGATCGAGGACAATTATCGTCAGATCCAGTCTATCAGTATTACTGAGCGCCGAGCAGGTTCTATGGTGAAAGAGCATATGCGTTTTATCCATGGGTTGGAAAAGCGCGGGCTGCTTGATCGTGAGCTGGAATATTTGCCAACTGATGATGAAATGTTGGAGCGTGAAGTCAAGAGGAAAGGTTTAACTCGAGCAGAACTGTCTGTATTGCTGGCTTATGGCAAGATGGAGTTAAAAGATGCGCTTAGAATTCCGGCGGTAACCCAAGAGCAATATTTTGAACGTTATCTGGTTAACTATTTCCCCAAGCCTCTGCGTAAAAAATATGCTGAAAAAATGGCCAGACATCCGTTGAAGGATGAAATTATTGCCATGAGTGTGGCCAATGAAATGGTTAATTTGATGGGAACAAACTTTGCTTTCCGGGTGATGGATGAAGTGGGCGCCAATATCGGTGAAGTTGCTCAGTGTTATGCCATGGCTAAAGAAATTTTTGATATGCAAGGATTGTGGCGCAGCATTGAAGAACTGGATAATAAGATCCCAGCGGATGTACAAATTGAAATGATGTTCCAGGCGCGTCGGGTTGTGCGTCGGGCGACACGTTGGTTTGTACGTAATCGCAGTAAAGATCAGTCCATTGAGTCAATTGTGGAGTATTTCAGTGAAGGGGTGCTTGAGTTACAGCGTATTGTACACAAAACTCTGGAGGCCAAAGAGGCACAAGGCATTGAGAAAAAAGTATCCGCTTTGGTTAATCAGGGCGTGCCAGCCAAGCTTGCCAAACAAGTGTCCTATTTGAGCACCTTGTTCTCGGCTATGGATATTATCGAGTTATCACGTCAGCATCAGTTACCAGCTCAGCTTGTTGCAGAAGTTTATTATAAATTAGGTAATAAAATTGGCCTTCACTGGTTTTTGGAACAAATCATTGCACAACCGGTTGGTAATCACTGGCAGGCTTTTGCCAGAGCTGCTTTCCGCGAAGAGTTGGATTACCAGCAGCGTAATTTGATCGAGGCTGTATTGGCATTAACCATTAAATATAAATCGGCAGATACCAGAATTAAGCACTTTCTGGCAGAGCACGATGACCTATTGTCACGTTGGAGTGAAATGGTGACTGACTTCAGGCAAAGCAGTACCCATGAATTTGCCAAATTCTCTGTGGCCTTAAGAGAATTGCAAATCCTGGTACAGCGTAGTCATCGTTTGATTAAATAAATTTTCATACGGTTAAAACAAAGCCCAATTTCGATTGGGCTTTTCTTTTTCCATAATTCGTCATAATTGCTCCACTGAATTGCTCATTTTGTTGGTTTTAATAAATCATCGAAACTAAAAAGTGAGGAATTGAGTCATGTGTGTTTTAGTAGTTCCAGATGAAATGAAAGTTTTACAGCAAGAATCACAAAACGATTACAGTCATGAATTTGAAAGCTATTGGCTGCAACAGCAAAAGGATCAAATAAATCTAGTCGAGCTTGAAAAAGAACAGGATCGCTCTTTTCTGGAGATGGTGAAATATCAGCAATTACCTTAGCTTCCACGGGAAGCCAAGGTTTTGCTTGCTATTTATTGTAGCCTAGCTGCGGCGTCGAGACGAATCGTATTACCATTAAGGTATTGATTTTCAACGATATGCTTAACCGTAGCAGCAAATTCGTTGGGTTTGCCAAAGCGTGATGGATTAGGAATTCCCGCGGCAATTTGTTCGCAAATTTCTGGCGTGATTTTTTCCATCATTGGAGTTTCAAAAACTCCAGGTGCGATGGCCATAACTCTAACTCCAATACGAGCAAATTCACGAGCCAGTGGCAATATCATACCGGTAATGGCGGCTTTAGTGGCTGAATAGGCGGTTTGCCCAACTTGGCCTTCATAAGCGGCGATAGAGGCTGTGTGAATAATAATGCCACGCTCACCATCGGTTGTTTCATTTAATTGCATATGGCGTGAAGCAGCACGTGTTAATAGAAAGCTACCGATCAGGTTAATATCTACCACCTTCTGAAAATAGCCAGCAGGCATAGGCCCTTTTTTGCTATGGATAAGCCCGGCACCAAGAATACCAGCGCAACCTATGGCCAGATTGATTCCACCCATAAAATCTGCTGCTTGATCGGTAGCAGATTCCACCTCGACTTCCTGACTAATATCTGTTTTGACAAAGATAGTATTGGAACCTAATTCTTTAGCCGCCATTTCGCCTTGCTCTTGATTAATATCCAGCAAAGCAACTTTGCCGCCTTGCTGAGTAAGCATTTGGGCGCAAGCAAAGCCCAAGCCAGATGCGCCACCACTGATGATGGCTTTGGTTGTAGATATATCCATGAGGAGTCCGCTTTCAAGATTTGCAACTATTTTAACAGCTATTTATTTTGGATAAAGGGGCGGTAACTCCTGTGGTTGCCTTTTTTGTTGTTTAGCAAAAATTATCTGAGTCAACAGTTGATAGATTTTTTGTCCATTCCATTCTTGAGTTGTTGGTTTTTTTTCTGCGTATAAAGCCGTTTGTAATTTGATAAGTTCGGATCTAAGCTCAGCATTTGGACAATGGTTAATTAATTGAGCCAAATTAGTCACAGAGTAGTGTGAACGCTGATCAACCCATTGGATAGCTGCTTGCGCAATAACTTTAGGATCCTGGCTGGAGCAAGCTCGTTTAAAGTTCAGCTGTTCAGTGGTTGTTTTTTTATGAATTGATTGATGATTGCTCTGAGTTTTAATTTTTTTAGTAGAAGGTCGTAGGACAATAAAAGCTAAAGTGGTTAAAAACCAGAGTGTTGCAAATAGCAAAGCTGCGATCTTCCAAAGTTTGGAATGATCGCCAGCTTGGCTTGGCAAACTAATCTTATTAGTTATGGGTGTTTGTGACTGTTGACTAATTGCAGGCAGGGCAACTGCATTTTGTTGTTCTTTAATACTAATCGTCATCGGCTCTAAAGTAGCATAATCCTGCTTGTCT
Source organism: Kangiella sp. (assembly GCA_028284185.1). Taxonomy (GTDB): domain Bacteria; phylum Pseudomonadota; class Gammaproteobacteria; order Enterobacterales; family Kangiellaceae; genus Kangiella. The sequence goes on along the minus strand of JANQSG010000017.1, from coordinate 226,732 downwards.
TCTGTAGTATTCCAGAAAGGTATGCTAATTTTAGGAATGGTTATTTCGCCAGCTTTATTGGGAATAATGGCCAGTTTTTCCAGGTGATAGCTATTGACCCCATTGGAGTTTATTCGAGTCTGAATATTGGGCTTGTCGCGATAAATTTTCAGACCATCGATATCAGGGAAAGTTACTTCCGGCAGTTGTTCTGGTAATAAGCCAACGCCTTTAATAATAAAGTCTAAAGATGCTGGTGTGCCGACTTCAAACTTCTGATTTTTGGGTTGCCATTCTGCGGTAATTTTAATCATCTTTGCCGGAGTCCAGAGTGATTCGGCAGCTTGTGGCTTGGGCTTTACCGAAACTTTGAATGGCTGTGAACTTAGCTCAATGGGACGATAGCGACTTAAGCTGCCAAAGGATGCTTCAATATCTACAATATTGGTTCTAAATTGAATGCTCGGGATCGAAAGCTCTCCACTTTGCTGGGGGAAAATAGCATATTTTTCCTCTAATACATTGTAGGTAACCCCTTTATTCACCATCTGAAACTCTGCAGAGTCTCCCAGTTTTTCAACCACTGCATTATCTACTTGTAAAGCTGACATACTACGGCGACGGGTAGGAACTGAACTGTATATTCGAACCGTGTATACAATTTGTTGTTGGACATAAACTTCTTGTTCACTGATATTGGCACTAAGCTTAATTTTGGAATTGGGATTAATTTCATCAAGCTCGTCCAGCGCTGGCAGGATACGAATGGTCATGGGTTTGGAGGATTCATTACCCAAAGTAAAAGCTGGAATAGTGAAGGTGCCAGCAGTAGTAGAAACCAGTTGCAGAGCCCAACCCATACGATTAGCAAATTTGCCATTGATAACGGTACTTTTTTGAAAACGTTCGCTGCTTAAAACTTGAAATTCAACAGGTAAAAAATCAAGTTCTTGTGACGCTTGTAAACTAGCCGGATTTTCCACATTTATTGTAAGTTGGAAAGTTTCTTTTTCACGAATATTATTTCTGTCAAGGCTTAACTCAATTTCAGCCAATAGCCCATCCGACTTAAATATGCCGAAAAGGATTAAAAAGATTAAAACTATTATTTTTTTCATACCAAATAATTTCGTTACCAGGTTTTTGAAGGCTGCGAACGATAACCTCTACGATTATATTCCAGTTTCATTTTATTGCGAATCAAACGACCAGGATCATCAGAAATTCTCTTTAACCACTGTTCCAGTTCTTGCTCTTTTTCCTGCTCGGTCATTTGTTGCTGTTGCTGCTTTTGAGTTTGCTCTTGTTGTTCTTGATCTTGTTGTTGATCAGACTGCTGTTCTTGCTGCTGTTGCTCTTGCTCCGATTCTTGTTGCTGCTCTTGCTGTTCCTGTTGTTGCTCTTGCTGTTGTTCATCCTGTTGTTTTTGATCAGAATTTTGTTGCTGCTTCTGCTTTTCTAACAGATCTTCAATGATTTTTTTATTGTAGATGGCATCCTGATGCTCAGCATCTATATCAATCGCTTTTTGATAAGCATTTATAGCTGCTTGATATTGCTCTGCTAAAGCCAACGCATTACCTAAATTATAATTTTGATCAGCGGTTTTGGCCTGTTCCAGATGCTGGATAGCGCCGCTATAGTTGCCATTTTTATAGGCGGCAATAGCTTTCCAGTTTTTATCACGAAAGGTTTTTTCGGCCTGTTCCAGTTCGCCATTTTGATAGAGTTTTTGGCCCTGTTGATCTTTATTCAAAAAGATTTTATCGGTTACGCCTGCTTGAGCTTGATTTATCGGTAACACATAGCAGCTACATGAAATAATCAAGACCGCAATAAGGTTCTTATTCCTAAAAGCGAGCAAAGCTATTGGAATTAACAGTAGCACTAGCCAATAGCCTGAATCATGCCAGCTATCGGCAAATATATCTTCTTTTTGATAGTCGTTTTGTAATGGATTTATGGCCTTATAACTTAATAAGTCTATGTCGTCGTTGTTTGCTGTTACGCCGGTTAAGCTGGCGTCAATCGAGTCGGCAAATTGTGCCAGTTCCGTATAATTTAGTTTTGGAACCACTATATTGCCCAAGCTATCTTTTAAGAAGCGGCCACTCGCCATACGGATTGGTGCCCCTTCGGCGGTGCCAACCGCTAAGATTTTTAATCGGAAGTTGGTATCTGATAATAAAGAGTCAATTGTGTCCAGTTGATCCTGTTGAGCACCATCGGTGATCCAAATAATATTGCCAGAAACCTGATCAGCATTTTGTAATACTTCAACCGCTTTGGCGATTCCCAATTGTGGTTGACTGCCTTTAATTGGCATCAGCTCTGTTGCTAATGGATTAATGAGATTTTCAATGGTTCTTTCATCATTAGTTAGCGGGCTTAAGATAAAGGCATCGCCAGCGTAAACCACTAAAGCAGTATTACCCTCTTCAATCTTTTTAAGTAGATCGGTAATTTTAAACTTGGCACGAGCCAAGCGGGTTGGTTTAATGTCGTCGGCATCCATAGAGCTGGATAAATCCAATAAAATCACATTAGCTTCATTAGCCGAGTAAATCGGTTGGGGCAGACGCTGCCAACTAGGGCCGGATAAAGCAGTTACAGCAACTAACCAGAAAGTCAGTAGTAACAGGTTTCGGAAATGCTTACTGGTTTTATTTTCGGTATGCGGCATGATCCAGCTTAAAAGATGCTGATCGATTAAATTAGCCCAATTGGTTTGGTAGTTTTTTTTCTGAGTTTGCCAAATAAATAGCAATACAACAGGGACCAGCAACAACCAGGCCCACGGGCGAATAAAATAAAGACCAGTGCTACTAAAAAGCCAATCAGCCATGTTTCACCTCAGCTGGACTTAACTTTTCTGGTGCTGGATTTGGATGTGAGTATGAATTTGAGCGAAACAAAGCAATAATTTTATTCAGCATGGTGATAAGCAAAATCAACAGCAACGGGATAAAGAATAAGGCTTTAGTTGGGCGATAAGATTCTTGCTCTTCTTCGACTGGTTCCAAGTCATCAATAATTTTATAAATTTGATCCAGTTCTTGAGTATCTCTGGCTCGGAAATAACGCCCTCCAGTAATTTCTGCAACTTGAGTCAAGGTCTTTTCATCCAGCTCGCGCGAAGGATTAAACTTGCGACGGAAGAGGCCATTATTGGTAATAACTTCTTCGGCTCCAATGCCGATGGTATAGATTGTGATCCCAGCATGTTCGGCCAGTTGTGAAGCTTGAATAGGCTCTAAAATGCCAGCGTTATTAACACCATCAGTGAGTAAAATTAATACCCGATTTTTCGCATTTCTATTGCGTAGGCGCTTTACTGCCAGACCAATGCTGTCGCCAATAGCAGTAGCTGATGGACCGGCCAAACCGATTTCACTTTCATTCAGCATAATTTTGACAGTTTTCAAATCAAAGCTTAATGGCGTCTGTAAATAGGCTTGCTCACCAAACAGAATTAAGCCAATACGATCACCCTGGCGGCGTTCAATAAAGTCATTCAGGATATATTTGACTGCTAGCAGACGGTCCACTTGGCGACGCTCTACCACCATATCCTTCATTTCCATACTACCGGACACATCAATGCTAACCATCAAATCACGACCACTGGCTGGTAAACGGATAGGATCGCCAATCCATTGCGGACGGCTAGCGGCTAATAGCAGCAACAACCAAACTAAAAATAATAACCAGGGAAACTTAAAGCTGGTTTCATGGTGTTGTTGATTAAATTGTTGCCATTGCAAAAATAAAGGTGCTTTTAAGGCTTGCTGTTGTTCCTTGCGTTGGTTAAACCACCAAATGGCAATGGGCAAGGGCGCAAGTAACCAGATCCAGGGCCAGACTAGTTCAAACATTGTTAGCCTCTTCTGGTAATTGTTTTAACCATTGTTTGCTTTGTTCAAATAGGCTCGCTTTATGGTTGTTATCGATAGTTTTTGGAGCGCGATAAGCACCATCTTTTAACATGGCTAATGATTGATCGCTCCAAATATTCTGGCCTGTATCTAATAAAAATTTAGTCCAATCTTGTTCGGTTAATGCTGCTACCTGCTGTTTAGGAAAATGGCATAGAGCGGCTCGTTTTAACAGGGTTTCTAGTTGAATAAGCCAGTCGGATTCTTTTGCCTTTTCCAGCTCAGATATTTCGTTTAAAGCTAATCGACTAAAGTGAAATTTCTTCTTAAGGTTATATCGGTGAATGATAAAGAAGCTTATTCCTAACAACAGCAAGGCGATTAAAACCCACCAGCCAATAGCCAATGGCCACCAACTCACATCCTGTGGCAGATGCACATCCCTTAATTGAGATAGTAACTCGGGTTTAGCCATGCGCTACCTGCTTAGAGTGTTGAGGGCTTGCTGTTTGCTGGCGCTCCAATTGCAACGGATTCAGGTATAACTGATTGACTGCTTGAGCGGTGCTAAATTGGGTAAAGAAACAACGGTTATTAATAAATCGTTGTTGTACTTTATTGAGGCGATTATCAAAAGCTGACTTATATTGGGCAAGGCGTTTTTTACTGGTAGCATTAAAGCCAACTGTTTGTTTACCATCAGTGACCTGATAATGTCCGGCAATCGGAATATGCTGCTCAATCGGATCAGTCAGCATAACGCCATAAATATCATTGTGCTGTGCCAAATGAGCAAGTTGTTTATCACAATCGCTACTAAAGTCCATAAAATCACTAAATACATAGATCAAGCAGCCGCCTTTGGTTAAATGGCGTAAACGAATCAATGAATCCAACAAAGCGCTTGTGTTTATCTTATAAGGATCGGCTTGAGTGGTATTTTGATAAAGTTGATCGAGGCGGTTGTTGTGCAATTCCAGAATTTTTTGCAACATTCTTAAACCATCTTTACGACGGTTTGATGGTTTTAATTCAATATGTTCATTGGCATTATTCAGCAGAGCACCTACTCGATTACCACTGTTAAAAGCGGTCCAAAAAGCGCGAGCTGCCTGTAAACAGGCCAGAGTAGATTTAAAACGGTTTTTAGTGCCGAAAAATAAAGTGTCTTGCAGATCGAGTAAAATAAAAACGGGTCTTTCACGTTCTTCCTGGAAAATTTTGGTATGAGTCTCACCAGTTCGTGCTGTGACGCGCCAATCAATGGTTCGAATATCGTCACCGGCTTGATATTGCCTGACTTCAGAAAACTCCATACCGCGTCCCTTAAATGGTGATAAATGACCACCGACCAGGTGTGCTTTGGTTTTCTTATTTGGTAAAGGGATCTTGTCATTGGTCATATATTGACAAGCAATCAACTGCTCGAGACTTAGTTTAATAGTCTCAGCGTTAAGCGACTGTTGATTTGCAGAAAGAGGCGTTGCCATAAAACCAAGAACTTTATTTATGGGGCTGGAACTAGCTGGATCAGTTGTTCAATAATTTGATTGGTACTGATCCCTTCAGCTTCAGCTTGGTAGCTTAAAATAATTCGATGACGCAGGATGTTATAAAGCACTGCCTGCACATCGCCTGGCGTCACATAATCGCGCTCATTTAACCAGGCATTAGCACGGGCACAGCGATCCAACGCAATGGTGGCGCGAGGACTGGCACCAAATTCAATGTAATTAGCCAGTTTACCATCGTATTTTTCAGGTTGGCGAGTGGCTAATACCAATTGTACCAAATAGTCTTCTACTTCTGGTGCCATATAAATAGAAATCACAGCTTTACGCGCTGCAAATAATTGCTCTTGGGATAATTCTTGTGGTGTTTCTAGTTCATTATTTAGAGCTTCTTGACGGTTCAGGGCTAAAATAGCCGCTTCTGCATTAGAGTCAGGATAGCCCACCTCTACATGCATTAAGAAGCGATCCAGTTGTGCTTCTGGTAATGGATAAGTGCCTTCCTGCTCAATTGGGTTTTGTGTCGCCATGACCAAGAATAACGGTGGTAGAGTAAAGCTATTATTGCCCACACTGATCTGACGCTCGGCCATAGCTTCCAATAAGGCTGATTGGACTTTGGCTGGCGCACGATTGATTTCATCCGCCAGGATCAAATTGTGAAATAAAGGACCTTTTTGGAATTTAAAGCTGGCATCTTGCGGACGATAAATTTCGGTACCAGTCAAGTCTGCTGGTAACAGATCGGGGGTAAATTGAATGCGTTGAAAATCGCCTTCGACTACCCTGGATAATTCCTTAATGGCACGAGTTTTGGCTAGACCTGGTGCACCTTCCACTAATAAATGGCCATCGGCTAATAAGGCAATTAAGATTTTATGTACTAAGTCCTGCTGGCCGATAATGCGTGCGCTTAGATGTTTTTCAAGTACGGAAAAGTAGTGATTAAGTTCTTGGTTTTTAGTCATTTGTTCTCTTTTCTAAAGTCAGCTTAATGTTGAGATCTGATTATTAATAAAGACTGGTTGATATAAACCAGCCGATATAAATTGAGTCTTGATGTTCCTTAAAGTTCAGTCTCTAAAATTAGGTCTTTAATCTCAGGCATTATAATCTATAGAAGTTGGGGAGTCTTTTGTATCAGATTTAGGCAAAAAATTGCAACTAATTGTTTCTAATCATGATTGTTGAGAAGGAAATGTGTTTCAATCTGAATATTGAGTTTATCCAAGTTGTAAATTTAAACGATTGTTTGAAATTATAAGTCTATCAGGTACAATCAGTTAGATATTTTTAATTCTGAGTGAGTTTGGAGTCAGTCAATGAGTGCCGAATCAAAAGCCAATACCATTAAAACAGTGGTCAAGCAAGCCAGTCCTCGCAAGCCCAAAGTGGATCGAGTGGCCATCGTTTCCGGGCTAAGAACCCCATTTGCCAAGCAAGCAAGCCACTATCGTGGTATTAATGCCATTGAGTTAGGCAAGATGGTGGTGAATGAATTAATGATCAAAACTGAGCTGGATCCTAAATTGATCGAGCGGGTGGTGTTTGGTCAGGTGGTGATCTTGCCCGAAGCGCCAAACATTGCGCGTGAAATTGTGTTAGGCACGCCGATGAATGTGCGCACCGATGCCTATTCGGTTTCTCGTGCTTGTGCTACCAGTTTCCAGTCGATTGCTAGTTTAGCTGAATCGATTATGGTAGGGGATGTCTCTGTGGGTATTGCTGGTGGTGCTGACTCGTCTTCAGTAGTGCCGATAGGGGTTAGCAAGAAATTAGCTTTGTCTTTAGTGGATTTACAAAAAGCTAAAACTTTCGGCCAGAAAATGGCAATTTTAAAAGGGTTGCGACCTAAAGATTTGTTGCCAGTACCACCTGCGATTAAAGAATATTCTACCGGCTTAACCATGGGCCAAAATGCTGAACAGATGGCTCGTGATCGCGGTATTTCTCGCGAAGAGCAAGATGCTTTGGCGCATCGTTCTCATACGCTGGCGGCAAAAGCCTGGCAACAAGGCAAGCTGGATGATGAGGTAATGACGGCGCATGTACCGCCTTATACTAAAGAGCCATTAAGCCAAGATAATATAGTGCGCTTTAATTCGACTATAGAGGGTTATGCAAAATTGCGTCCGGCTTTTGATCGCAAATACGGTACCTTAACTGCGGCTAATTCAACACCATTGAGTGATGGCGCTGCAGCAGTAGTTCTTATGCGTGAGTCTAAAGCCAAAGCTCTGGGTTATAAGCCACTAGGCTATATTAAAAGCTATGCCTTTTCAGCGATTGAAGCGGATAATGACATGCTGATGGGGCCGTCTTACGCCACACCAATGGCGCTGAAGAAAGCCAAGATGAGATTAAAGGATTTGGATCTGATTGATATGCATGAAGCTTTTGCCGCACAAACCATTTCCAATATTCAGGCCTTCGGTTCCACTCAGTTCGCCAAAGAAAAATTAGGCCAAAGAACCAAGATTGGCGATATTGATATGGATAAGTTTAACGTCAATGGTGGTTCTATTGCTTATGGCCATCCGTTTGCAGCAACGGGTGCTCGTATGGTCACGCAAACTTTGAATGAATTAAGACGTCGTGGAGGCGGAGTTGGTTTGACTACCGCTTGTGCCGCGGGCGGTTTAGGTGCAGCAATGATTGTGGAGGTGGACTAATGGCTAAGCAAAAAATATTCCAGTTTGAGCTGCACGATGATGGTATTGCCGTTGTGGGTTTTGATTTACCCGGTGAAGCGCAAAATGTACTGAAAGAAGCTTTTATTAATGAAGCAGAAAGCATGATTGATGACTTATCGGCGCAAAAAGAGATTAAAGGTATTATTTTTAAAAGCAATAAGCCCAAGAGTTTTATTGCGGGCGCTGATATCAATATGCTCAATGCTGCAAAATCTTTGGAAGATGCCGAGCAGATGAGCCGTGATGGTCATGCCATTTTTAATAAAATTGAGAAGCTTAAAATTCCAGTAGTAGCGGCGATTGATGGTGTTTGTTTAGGCGGTGGCCTGGAGTTTGCTTTGGCTTGTCATGGCCGGGTCTGTTCGGATGACAAATCTACTAAATTAGGCCTACCAGAAGTTCAATTGGGTTTACTGCCAGGCGGTGGCGGCACTCAGCGTTTGCCTCGTTTAATCGGTATTGCATCATCATTGGATATAATGTTAACGGGTAAACAAATATTTCCTAAACAGGCTTTAAAGTCAGGTTTAGTGGATGAGGTGGTGCCGAGTGCAAACTTGCTAAAATCTGCTCGTAAGCGGGTGATGGATTTGCGTAAAGGACAGAAAAAGAAAACATCATTCTTTTCAATGAAAGGCTTACAAAAGCTGGCTTTGGAATCGAATCCAATTGGTCGCAACATTCTATTTGATCAAGCCAAGAAGCAGTTGTTAAAGAGAACCAAAGGTAATTATCCAGCACCAGAGAAAATTTTAGAATGCGTGGAAAAAGGTATCGACCAAGGCTTAGAAGCGGGCTATGCCATTGAAGCGAAGAACTTTGCCGAATTGGTGATGTCACCAGAAGCCAAGTCTTTGATCAGTATTTTCTTTGCCACTACTGAGTTGAAAAAAGATTCGGGTATCGATTCCGATGCCGAAGTGGTAACCATTGATAAGATTGGAGTTTTAGGTGGCGGCTTAATGGGTTCGGGCATTGCTTATGTTTCTGTGGATAAAGCGGGCAAGCTGGTTCGTATTAAGGACATTTCAAAGGAAGGTATTAGTAAGGCATTAAACTATTCCTGGAAGATTATTGGCAAGAAACTTAAACGTCGTTTTATTAGTGAAAGTCAGGCCAAAAAAACCATGTCACATTTGACCGGATCGATCGATTATTCGGGCTTTGAAGATTGCGATATGGTGATCGAGGCGGTATTTGAAAAGCTGGAACTTAAGCATCAAATGGTTAAAGAAGTTGAGGAAAACTGTTCGAAAAAGACCATTTTTGCGACTAACACTTCCTCAATTCCTATTGCTGAGATAGCCAAAGCTGCCAAGCGTCCTGAGCAGCTGGTGGGCTTACATTATTTCTCACCTGTGGAGAAGATGCCATTATTGGAAATCATTAGTACGCCGAAAACAGCTGATTGGGTGGTAGCAACTTGTGTCGAATTAGGCAAGCAGCAGGGTAAGACCCCTATTGTAGTGAATGATGGTGCGGGTTTCTATGTCAACCGTATATTGGCGCCTTATGTTAATGAAGCTGGTATTATGCTCAGCGAAGGAGTGGCGATTGAAAAGCTGGATAAAGCTTTGGTGCAGGCGGGCTTCCCGGTTGGCCCCATTACTTTATTGGATGAAGTGGGGATTGATGTAGCCACTAAAGTGGCGCCTATCTTAGAACAGGCTTTTGGTGAGCGTATGAGTCCGCCTAAGGCTTTTGATAAGTTGATCGGAGATGGTCGTTTGGGCAAGAAAAATGGTAAAGGCTTCTATAAATATGGCAAAAAAGCCAAGAAAGGAGCGAAAGAAGTGGATGAGTCAATTTATAGGCTTTTGGCTATAGAGCCAACTAAGCATATAGTTCAAGAGGAAATCTCTGAAAGAGCCATTTTACTGATGCTGAATGAGGCCGCTCGTTGTTTGGATGAAGGTATTATTCGCAGTGCTCGTGATGGTGATATTGGCGCTATTTTTGGTATTGGCTTTCCGCCATTCTTAGGCGGGCCATTTCGCTATATTGATAGCTTAGGCGTTGATAAGGTTGTGGAGCGTTTACAGCATTACCAGGAAATTCATGGCAGCCGTTTTGAAGTGGCTCCATTATTGTTGAAAATGCAACAGCAGGGAGAGGGTTTTCACGCTTAATTGGTTGTTTTAAAAATAACAAAGCCCAGTTTAATGCTGGGCTTTGTTTACAGGTTGCCTTATTAGCCAAAACAGCAACCAAAAAAATAGCGACTAAAGAAGGAGGTCGCTATTGATCAGAGGACAATGATATGACTATTATTCAAAAATGCGTTTTAAGACAGGTCTTGATGCCAAAGTAAGAGCAATTGCTACGATTAACTCTTTGTTATGACTGAAATAATTCATAACTTCAGGAGTTGTTAAAACGAATTTCGTTGCTACTAATAATGCGATTGCGCCAAGTACGTATTTCATAATATTTTCCTTAAACCAGCTTTGCATTTCGATTGTCAGAAAATTTAACACTATTTAAGAAAAGCAACTGTGTCCAAAATCGCATTTGATTCGGGGTGAATGTGAACCGATTGGCAAAAGTGTCAGAAAATTATACAGTGAGCAAGAAAACAGGCTTTTTTCCTGCTCAAACTGCAGTTTTTACCCAATTAAAGGTCAAATCGAATGTTTAACTGAGCTGTCTCGCCAGTGGCTTCTTCCCCTACAGTTAAGCCTAGAGACCAGCTTTTACCCAGATAATAGCGCAATTCGGCACCATAAATGGTGTCATCGTCCTCATATCGAGCTGCGTCTACATAAGATGACAAATCGATATCGCGGTAGCCAGCGAAAATCGAATACTCCCAATTAGCTGACCAGCGGTTACGCAGGCCTAATTTTGCCTGGAAGCCATCCTCGTCGTTACCGTAGGTGGTTTGGGAGATAACGTCACTGGCATCCTGCTTAAGATAACCTAGTTCGGCAAAAAAATCGGTTGAGCGAGTCATAGCGCCATGAAAACCAAGATTCAGGCTAAATTCTGTGGCATCTACATCGGCGACCTGGTCGGAAGCCCAGACATCGGCTGATTGAGTGTTATAGGTGGTACGAATATAGAAGGTGTCAGTCCAGTCAAGGCTGATATCAAAGTTGTAGCCTGATTTATCACTGGTGAGTTCGCCAGCACTGTGAATCAAACCAAATTGTGTATAGCTGTAGTTTAACTTATCATTTGCTGTGGCACCCAAGCTGGCAGCTGCCAAAGCCATGCCCAAAAGTATCTTTTTCATTTGTGGTTCCAAAAAATCGATAATGCAAGAATCATACTATAAATAGCCAGTAAGCCAATAGTTAAGGGCCGCTACAGTATAAAAAAGCCGCAATTAGCGGCTTTTTTATCTTTTTGAATTAGAAATTGAAACGTAAGCTGACGCCATAGTGTTCGTCAAATTCTTCATCATTACCTAATTCAAGTGCCATAGAGAAGGCTGGAGTAAAGTGGTAGCGGCCTTCAACTGTAACGTCTGTTGATTCTAAAGCATCAGAATAAGACACGAAGCCACCTAACTCGAAGTTTTTGGCAGCCATTCCGCGCAAGCCCACACGTACGTTGAAGCCATCATCATCGCTGGAACCTAAAAAGCTGCCTAGATCTGACTCAATTTTCTCGTAACCAAGTTCTGCAATAAAATCAGTAGAGCTGGAAAAGGCCGTTTTATAACCAAAATTCAGGCGAGTCATTGATAGATCCAAACCATCAAAGTCTGCGTTAAGATCCGAGTAATCAATGCGCCCATAAAAATCTTCACTAAATTCGGTTGAAAATTCAACATTAAAGCCATCAGCGCTGTCATAGTCTAAATAGCCTAAATCAATATAGTCATAACTTACGTTACCAGCAGCGGCTAAACTGCTTGATAGTGCCAGAGTGGTTGCTAAAAATATTTTCTTTAATGACATTATTATTTCCTCATGTATATTATTAATGGTCGAGGCCATTGTGATTCTCAATGACTGAATTGAAACTGAATAAAGTTTTCATCTGGCTTTTTATTAAAATTTTGTTACACATTTGGTAAAACATTTAAGGAATATATGCACAATCAAATAACTCCAATTCTTACTCAGCTTAATCAGGTGGTTTTAGGTAAGTCTCATCAAATTAAATTATCTGTTGCCTGTTTATTAGCACAGGGACATTTGCTGATTGAGGATTTGCCTGGTATGGGTAAAACCACTTTAGGTCAGGCTATTGCCAAAGTGTTTGGTCTGGAATTTCAACGAATTCAATTTACCAGTGATATTCTGCCAGCAGATATTATTGGCGCCAATATTTTTGATAAGGATGATGGCCAATTTAAATTTCATGCTGGTCCTATCTTTAGTCAGTTAATTTTAGGTGATGAAATTAATCGCGCTACACCTAAAGCTCAAAGTGCTTTATTAGAGGCAATGGAAGAACAGCAAGTAACGGTGGAAGGTGAAACTTTTGATTTGCCTGAACCCTTTTTTGTTATTGCTACGCAAAATCCTTCTCATCAAGTGGGTACTTACCCTTTACCTGAATCACAACTGGACAGATTTTTATTCAGAATAGAACTGGGTTATCCCGATCCCAGTTTTGAGCGGGTCTTATTAAAAGGTCAATCAGGGCGTAACAATCTGCATGAAATCGAGCCTTTATTGGAGTTATCAACACTGGCGGAGATTCAAAAAAAGGTAACAAGCATAACGGTCAGCGAACATTTGTTAAGTTATGTCATGATACTGATTAATGCTACTCGACAAAGTCCTGATTTTGCCCATGGCTTATCGCCCAGAGGTGGTTTGGCCTTGATCAGTGCAGCGAAAGCCTGGGCTTTTTTGGATGGTCGAAATTATGTGTTACCTGAAGATGTGCAGCAAATTTTTGTTCCTACAGTTGCTCATAGATTAGAGTTTTCACAAAAAACTTCTGGTCCAATAATAGCCATAGTTGAAGACTTATTGCGACAGGCTAAAGTTCCTGATTAAGCTCTTAGCAATAATGTATTTTTTTAAAAGAATAAAGCAAAAATTTTTTAACTGGGTTGATTCTCGCTTATCTGCAAAATCAGAAATTGAATTACGTCAGCGTAACATCTATATATTACCAACACGGTACGGTTGGCTATTATTAGCTATTATCATACTCATTTTAATAGCCTCAACAAACTACCAAAACAATATGGGCTTTATGGCGGGCTTTATTTTATTGGCTGTTGGGGTACTTTCAACTTTCTATACTTATCGTAATTTAAGGCATCTTAATTTAAAACTGCTAAAGCCAGAGTCTGTTTTTGCAGGTGAGCATGCTGAGTTTACTATCGAAATCAATAATAAAACAGAACAATATCGAGCTAGTGTTGGTTTTGGCCAGAATAAAAAACAACTTCAGTTAATAGATATTGATAAGCAAAATCAAAGCCAGTTCAGTGTAAAATTTAAAGTTCCAAAAAGAGGGCTATTTGAAATTCCAAGAATGGTATGTAGCAGTATTTTTCCTTTTGGTATTTTTCAAGTTTGGTCATGGTTTAGAGCTCCATATAAAGTATTAGTCTATCCTAAGCCACTACAGCCTCCAGTTGCTTTATTTCACAGTGAGATAGGAGATGAGGAAGGGGCTCAGTCACAAAAAGGTAGTGAAGACTTTTATAGTGTTAAAGAGTATCAAACAGGAGAGCCTATTAAACAAGTGATATGGAAAGCTTATGCTAGAGATAGAGGTTTATTAATTAAAGAGTTTGAAGATAAAGTTGGTGAACAAAAATTATTTACATGGAGTTCAGTAGCTCATTATGAAAAAGAGTTAGCTTTATCTTATTTATGTTATGAACTTGTTAATGCTGAAAAAAAAGGAATTGATTTTGGTTTACAAATGCCTTCCGAAATTCTGGAATTATCTCAAGGTAAAAAGCACTTACATGCTTGCCTTGAGGTTTTAGCGAAGTTTTAAGAGAAAATTAAGTCTAATGATACAAGCTAAAGAACTAAGCATTTTCAGACCTGGCATTATTCCAATGCTTATTATGATTCAGCTTATTGTCCTTTTTCCTTTATGGTTCGAATTGCCAATTTGGATCAGTGGGGTCACCATAGCAATTCTCAGCCTAAAGTATCTTTCATATAAAAGTGATATTAACTTACCCTATTGGTTAATAATCATTTTTGTTATTTTGGCTTTTTCTGGAGTATTTTTTTATTTTAAGACCATAAGTGGACGTGATGCGGGAGTGGCCCTAATTTGCCTAATGTATTGCTTTAAATTAGTAGAGTCGAAAAGTTATCGTGATGCAGCTTTAGTCCTATTTTTGTCCTTTTTTATTATGGTCATGGCATTTTTATTTAATCAGTCCATTATCATGGGGTTTTATCTTTTAGTTACTGTAACGTCGATCCTTTCTGGGTTGATTGCCTTAAACTCAGTTAATGGTTTTGATGCGTTAAAAAATTTAGGGCGTATATCAGTTAATGCTGTTTTTCAGGCCATGCCAATAATGATTATTTTATTCTTTGTTTTTCCTCGTTTGCCGGGGCCTCTTTGGGGATGGGATGATAATCGTGCAGGAACAGGTATTTCAGATAGTATGAGTCCAGGTTCTGTTAGCTCGCTGATTAATAATGATGAGCCAGCATTTAGGGTAAAATTTAATGGTAATGCACCCAGCGCTGATCAAATGTATTGGCGTGGTTTAACAATGTCGAATTTTGATGGATTTATATGGCGAGCCACTAATCAAGCTTTCCAAAAGACCGATAATATACCACCTTCCACATTACTATATGATTACCGGATTAATTTAGAACCTAACTATCAAAAATGGCTCTTTGGTTTGGAACATTTAGGTAATCCAGATAGCAGTATTATACTTTATGAAGATTTTACATGGGCAAAATTGCAAAAAAATTCAAAACCCTTTTCTTATAAAGGAGTTGCTGTAGATTATAACTACAATGGCTACAAATTAACTGATTATGCTAGAAATAATTATACTAGGTTACCAAGTTCTGGAAATATATTAACTAAACAATGGGCTAAGGATGTTTATCAAAAAGGAAGTGGAACGGAAGAGTTTATTCGCAGAGTCTTAAACCATATTAATATACAGGATTATTATTACACTAGGACTCCAGAAGTATTGTTAGATAATGTTGTAGATGGTTTTTGGCTAAAAGCTCGGGAAGGTTTTTGTGAGCATTATGCTGGTGCTTTTGTTTTTATTATGAGAGCAGCAGGAGTTCCTGCACGAGTGGTAGCTGGTTATCAAGGAGGAGAATATAATCCTTATGGGGATTATTATTTAGTTAAACAGTCGGATGCTCATGCTTGGGCCGAAGTTTGGATTGATGATAAAGGTTGGGTTCGAGTGGATCCTACTTCGGCTATTCACCCATCGCGGGTAGAGACTAATTTACTTGAACAGACTAATAGGCGAGAGAGCTGGTTTGGAAATAAACGTATAGCTTTTGATTTGCCAGAAAGTTTTCTAACAAAAATGAGAATGCGCTGGGATGCAATAAAAAGCTTTTGGGACGATACCTTAATGGGTTATGGGCAGGAGCAACAAAACGACTGGCTATCGAAATTAGGTATTAAGTCGAATCAATGGCGATATTTAGGTTACGGTTTAGTAGCTGTTTTATTGTTTTCTGGCCTGATCTTCGGGTTATGGCTGTTGCGCCACAGCCGGTCTAAGGATCCAATAGAAATTGCTTATTTATCACTTAAATCAAAGTTGATAAAACAGGGAGTGGAGATCCAAGCCAACTGGGGCCCTCAATCTCTACTGAAGCATTTGCAGCAAAATCACCCTGAGTTATCTAAAAAATATGCTACGGCAATCAAGAGTTATATGTTGCTGCGTTATAAATCAGAATCTGCTACGGATGAATGGTTAAAGCGTTTCCAGAGGCAGGTTAAAAAGCTCTGAGTTTGAATCTGGTGTATTTTCAGCAAGCGGTTATAATGCCTGCATCCTGAGTTTGGCCAGCATGATTATGCTTTAATTATGGTTGATATTGCACCTATCCATAACTTCTTATTATGTAAAACCCCACAAGCCTGGCTGAAAAGAGCAGTAAATGAAATAGAAATCATCCTGATCGATCATGCTCATTGCGAGAAAAAAGCAGCGGCTACTGCAGTTAAGCAAATGTTTCGCTATCCCGAGAGAATTGAGCTATTAAAAAAACTTTCGCAGCTTACTCGCGAAGAAGTTTTACATTTTGAACAGGTGCTGGATTTTATTGAAAAGCGAGGCATTAAGTATAAAGCAATCAAGCCTTCTCGTTATGCTGCAGGTTTGCATCAATACGCAGCAAAAGATGAGCCAGACAGGATGATTGATGGTTTGATCATTGGCGCCATTATAGAAGCACGATCCTGTGAAAGATTTCATGCCTTAGCACCTTATTTTGCAGAATCAGAGCCAGAACTTTCAAAGTACTACAAATTTTTGTTAAAGTCTGAATCACGCCATTTTATAGATTATCTTGATTTGGCAAAACAATATGCCAGGCAGGATATAGATGATAGAATTCAATTTTTCTTAGAGAAAGAAAAAGAATTGATTGAAACGCCTGATCCACTATTTAGATTTCATTCGGGAATACCTGTATAAATCATTGAGAAAACTTATGTCAAAACTTTTATTACTTAGCGCATCAAGAGAAGGTCAAACTGGTTATTTACAACATGCTTTACCAGCTATAAAGGACTTTTTACCATCAGCAACCGATAAACTTTTATTTATACCTTACGCGGGCTTTGCTGGGGGTTATGATGCTTACGAACAGAAAGTTAATGACGCATTGCAGGCTATTAATAAACAGGTTATTTCGATTCATCAATTTGATGATCCAGTTGCAGCGGTAGAACAGGCTGAAGCAATTGTGATTGGTGGTGGCAATACCTTTTATTTATTGAAACAGCTTTATGATAATGAATTAGTAGATGTCATTCGCCAAAAAGTTAATGCGGGTACACCCTATATCGGTTGGAGTGCTGGTTCTAATATGGCAGGTTTAACCATTTGTACTACCAATGATATGCCGATTGTGCAACCGAGAAGTTTCAATGCACTGGGGTTAGTGCCTTTCCAAATCAATCCGCATTACACTGACTATCAGCCGCCTAATCATAATGGTGAAACTCGTGCGGAGCGGATTTATGAATATACCTGCGCTAATCCAGATAAATATGTGGTGGGCATTAAGGAAGGAACAGCATTAAAGCGTTGCGGTGATCGGCTTTTCTTAAATGGCCAGAAAGATGGTTTGGTATTTAGAAATGGAGAAGGTACCCGAACCATTAAAACCGGTTCAGATATTAGTTGGTTACTGTAACGCGGTTAGTTAATTAAAATAATGGCTTTCGATATCAGTTCCATTGATCGTTAGATATTGACCCTGTTTGCCCCAGTCGCTGAGTACGATTCTTTGGCAATGTTTACCAGCAACCTCCAGGTCGTGGATGTCAGGACGATGGGTATGGCCATGAATCAAGATGGTGGCATTATTTTCAGTTAATGCTTTTGCCACCGCTTCTGGATGAACATCACAAATCGATTCGGCTTTGTTTTCTTGCGCCTCTTTACTTTTTTGACGTAAGTCGGTGGCAATGGCGCGACGTGCTGCCAATGGTTGCGAAAACAGTTGATTTTGCCATTGCTCCGAGCGAACCATTTGGCGGAATTTCAGGTAATCCACATCATCCCAGCACAGTGAATCACCATGCATTAATATTGCATTCTGCTCACCAATAGTTATTGGGTGCACTTCCTCAATAATCATGCCACCAGTTTTATCGGCAAATTCATCAGCTAATAAAAAATCACGATTACCATGCTGGAAATAAAGCTTTTTGCCAGAATTTGAATAAGTCTTAAACTGGGCAATGATTGATTCTGCAAATTCTGAGTCGTCATCGTCACCAATCCAACTCTCGAACAGATCACCTAAAACATACAATGCATCAGATTGAGGAGCTATTTCCCTCATATATTGAGTAAAAAGCAACCTTAAGTCAGGGCGCTCTTCGCAGAGGTGTAAGTCAGATATAAAGTGCTGCATGGTTAATCTACTACATTGGCAACTGGTTTGTTAAAAGATTGCTTAAAACAAGTTAGTCATTAATAATCGCTTTCTCAATCATTATCGTCTCAACTGGTACATCCTGGTGCACACTGTAAGAACCTGTTTCCACCTCTTTAATGGCTTCCACCACTTCCATGCCTTCAACCACCTGCCCAAATACACAATAACCCCAACCTTGCATGGATTCGTTTTGGAAATTCAGGAAATCGTTATCCTTAACATTGATAAAGAATTGGCAGGAAGCTGAATGCGGATCCATAGTACGCGCCATAGCAATTGAGCCATTAACATTGGATAGGCCATTATTGGCTTCATTTTCAATTGGCGTTTCAGTATCTTTTTGCTCCATATCAGGCGTAAAACCACCACCTTGAATCATAAAGTTCGAAATCACACGGTGGAAAATGGTGCCATCATAATGACCAGAGCGCACATAATTCAGAAAGTTTTCAACAGTCTTTGGTGCTTTTTCAGCGTTTAACTCAAGTACAATATCGCCATGATTGGTGGTAAGAGTAACTTTAGACATAATTTAACCTATTTATTCAAAATTGCCGTAGCCTATATGCTATTCAATGGCTACAATATCAAGCTTAATTTGCGGCATATGATAATGCTTTTAGGCTAAAAAAGCTAAATTCAAAAAATATAGAGAAAAGTTATGTTACAGATCTACAACAACCTAACTCGTCAAAAAGAAACCTTTAAACCGCTAGTCGATGGCAAGGTTTCTATGTATGTGTGTGGTGTGACGACTTACGATCTGTGTCATATTGGTCATGCCAGAACCTATTCATCGTTTGATGTAATCAATCGTTATTTACGTTTCCGTGGTTACGACGTAACTTATGTGCGTAATATTACTGATATTGATGACAAGATTATCGAGCGCTCCAACGAGAATGGCGAGGCTTTTAACGAGCTAACGGCACGTTTTATTAAAGAAATGTATAAAGATTTCGATGCTATTGGTTTGCAGCGTCCCGATATTGAACCTACTGCAACCGGAACGATGGATGGCATTATCGAGATTATCGAAACACTTATCGAAAAGGGTTATGCCTATGTTACCGAGTCGGGTGACGTCAATTACTATGTACCTAAATTTTCAAATTATGGCAAGTTATCTAAACAGGATTTAGAGCAATTAAATTCTGGTGAGCGGGTAGAAGTGAACTCAGAAAAGCGTGACCCAATGGATTTTGCACTTTGGAAAGCAGCCAAGCCTAATGAACCTACTTGGAATTCGCCTTGGGGTAAAGGCCGCCCTGGTTGGCATATTGAATGTTCTGCTATGAGTAAAGAGTGCCTGGGTGAGACTTTCGATATTCATGGCGGTGGTTCTGATTTACAGTTCCCACACCATGAAAATGAAATTGCTCAGTCGGAAGCAGCCAATGGTTGTCAGTTTGCTCGTACCTGGATTCATACTGGAATGGTGCAGGTGGATAAAGAAAAGATGTCCAAGTCTTTGGGTAACTTTTTTACCATTCGCGATGTATTAAAAGAATACCGTGCCGAGTCAGTGCGTTACTTCTTAATGAATGGTCATTATCGTAGTCAACTTAGTTACAGTCAGGCAAATTTAGAAGCGGCAGATTCTTCTTTGGAGCGTTTATATACTGCTTTACGTGGTGTGGACTTTTCTGTGGTAAAAAGCTATCAGGCGACAAGTGAAGAGCTAGAACTTTTAAGCCAAGCCGAAGCTAAATTTATTGAATCAATGGATGACGATTTTAATGTACCGGAAGTGTTACCTGTGCTATTTGATTTAGCCAAAGAGGTAAATCGTTTGAAAGTGACGGATATGCCAAAGGCGGCAACGATAGCGGTAAAACTTAAAGAATTAGCTGGCGTGTTAAGTTTATTGCAACAGGATCCCGAAGAGTTTCTAAAATCAGGAGTGGGGGATTCAGATATCTCTGATGCTGAAATTGATGACTTGATTCAACAACGCTTGCAGGCTCGTGCGGATAAAAACTGGGCAAAAGCCGATGAAATCCGAGATAAACTCAACCAGCTAAATATTGAGTTGGAAGATGGTGCTGAAGGCACCAGTTGGAGAAGAAAATAATGCAACTTAAGGTAGTCCTTATATTGCTGGTATTAGCCCTATTATGCTCTGCTTGTTTAAGTGATGACATGTATAAAGAGTGTGATTTGAATGACTTTCCCGCTGATTCTCTCATCTATTTAAAAAAATTAGATAAGAACTTGAAGTCATATGATGTTGTTGATTATTTACAAGGCGAGAATGCAGAAAAGGGCAATATTAAAACAGTAAAAATCTTAGCCAACACCGATATAACGTTGGAGACCACTTTTAGAACAATTGATGATTCTGCCTATTGCAGAGTTAGGGCCTATAATAAAAATGGAATATCACTCTACTGGGCTGATTATGAGTTTGAGAGTCAGAAGCTAATAGCTTCGCATATAGATTATGCAAATAACATGGAAGAACACCATGATAAAGATATTCCTGAAGACATTTATTGGTTATTCGTTAAACATACTAAAGTTCACTTTTTAAAAGGTAAAAAGACAAAAACAAAGAACTTTAAAAAGTATAGAGTCGAAATAACAGATTTAAGTTCTAACCAACTTGGCAATTATAATATAAAGATGGGCTATGAAGTTGTAGTACATTATGATGATGAATTAATAAAGCAATTTATCTTTAGTGAGTCTCAACCTTATTATTTATCAGAGAAAATTTTTTCTAAAGACATTTTTGATAATGATAAATTGAATTTAGATTATATTACTGTAATTAAATCTGCTAAATAAAAAATCCGTGTATTTAAAACACGGCTTTTTAAAAAGATAAGTTCTAGTCGTGCAAATGCTCACAAGCAAATAGAGTATTGCTCATCAGCATGGCGACCGTCATAGGGCCTACGCCTCCAGGAACAGGTGTGATCCAGGATGCGCGCTCTTTGGCTACCTTAAATTCCACGTCGCCTGCTAATTTTCCACTTTCTAGGCGGTTGATACCCACATCAATCACAACGGCACCTGGTTTTATCCAGTCACCTTTAACCATTTCTGGAATTCCTACACCAACCACAAGGATGTCAGCTTTGGATACTTTTTTGGCTAAGTCTTTGGTCTTGCTATGGCAGAAAGTTACGGTGCAGCGTTCCATTAACAGTTCCATGCCCATGGGGCGGCCAACAATATTGGATACACCAACCACTACCGCATCTTTACCTACTAAATCAATACCAGTTTCTTTGAGCATGACCATTACGCCATAAGGAGTGCAAGGTCGCATGGTTGGCATTTTTTGCGTCAGGCGGCCCATATTATAGGGATGGAATCCGTCGACATCTTTATCTGCTTTGATGCGCTCTAAAATCACACTGGAGTCTAAATGCTTTGGCAAAGGTAATTGCACCAAAATTCCGTCAATGGCTGGATCCTCATTAAGTGAGTCTATTTGGCGTAATAAAGAATCTTGTGAGGTATCTTCATCCATCACGAATTTCTGTGAAATAAACCCGACTTTTTCGCAGGCTTCAACCTTTTTATTAACATAAATTTGTGATGCTGGATCGCCGCCAACCAAAATGACGGCTAGGCCTGGAGCGCGCAGGTCTTGATCAAGGCGGGCTTGTACCTTTTCGGCCAGTTGACTCTTAACTTTTTCAGAAATGGCTTTGCCATCAAGGATTTGTGCTGACATGCGAACTCTCTATTGGCTTAAATAAATTCAAATGATCGTTTGAATGGGCGTTATTGTCGCAATTATTGAGCCTTTGCTCAATCCTTATTCGGCTTTTCTTGGATATTATGAAATATCAGCCAAAAATGCCTGAAAAAGTATTGACGCTTATCACTCTAGTCAGTATTATTGCGCTCCCTGTTCGGCTTAGCTAAATAAGGCTGAAAGAGCAGAGAAATCGGCGATTAGCGCAGTCTGGTAGCGCGCCTGCTTTGGGTGCAGGATGTCGGGGGTTCAAATCCCTCATCGCCGACCAAATTTTGTCATTTGTAACGGTTCGATCTAATGCGCTCGTAGCTCAGCTGGATAGAGCAACGGCCTTCTAAGCCGTGGGTCGCAGGTTCGACTCCTGCCGAGCGTGCCATTTTACGATCGGCTATAATACAAATGCCACAGTTTATGGTGGGTGTAGCTCAGTTGGTAGAGCCCTGGATTGTGATTCCGGTTGTCGTGGGTTCAAGTCCCATCATCCACCCCAAATTTTCTTATTGCACTCAAAAGAGTCAATTAAGAAAAGACAATACGGTTCGATGAGGGCTGTCGGGGCGGAAGCCCGCTAAAACGAAACGACACAACGCGAGAGTGGTGGAATTGGTAGACACGCTGGATTTAGGTTCCAGTGCCGCGAGGCGTGAGAGTTCGAGTCTCTCCTTTCGCACCATTTACTAAGGTAAGGAGTAAATGGTCATTTCAAAGAATCCTTCATCAAAATTTACTTGACGAAGCAGTGGCTATTGCTTTGTCATTTTGCCGTTATAAAACATTTTTACCTTAATCTTACGGAGATTAATAATGCAAGTTTCAGTTGAAACCAGCAACGGTTTAGAAAGAATTTTAACGATTGATGTTCCTGCTGAGAATATTGATGGTGCGGTGCAAAAGCGCCTGCAAGATATGACACGTAACGTTAAGATGAACGGTTTCCGCCCAGGCAAAGTACCTTTTAGCGTCGTGAAAAAGCGCTATGGTGCAGCGGTTCGTCAGGAAGTGCTTGGCGAAGTGATGCAGCGTCATTACTTTGAAGCAGTTCAGCAAGAAAAATTAATGCCTGCTGGTTATCCGCAATTGGAACTAGTTGAAAATACTGATGGTGAAAACTTAAAGTTTACCGCCAAAATTGAAATTTATCCTGAAGTTGCGATTACTGATTTTTCAGAAGTTGAAATCGAATCACAAACTGCTGAAGTTGCTGATGAAGATTTAGATAAGATGCTGGAAACTTTACAGGGGCAACGCGCAACCTGGAAAGAGGTTAAGCGTAAGTCTAAAAACGGAGATCAAGTAGTCATTGACTTTAAAGGCTCCATTGATGGCGAAGAATTTGCTGGTGGTGAAGCCAAAGAATTTCCGTTAGAACTTGGCTCAGACAGTATGATTCCTGGTTTTGAGAAGCAAATCATTGGTACTAAAGCCGGCGAAGATGTCAATGTTGAAGTGACTTTCCCGGAAGATTATCACGTTGAAGATTTAAAAGGTAAAGATGCGGTTTTCGCAACTCACGTGCATAAGGTGAATGAAAAAGAATTGCCATCATTAGAAGATTTAGCTGAAACTTTAGCGGCGGACGATGTGGATGCATTGAAAACTGACGTTAAGAGCAATATGCAGCGTGAATTGCGCAATGCGTTAAAAGCTGGTGTTAAAAATCAGGTGATGAACAAATTGGTTGAAACTCACGAGTTTGATATTCCAAAAGCCATGATCGATCAGGAAATCGATCGGATGCGTCAAGAAATGATGCAGCAAATGCAGGCACCAAAAGGTGAAACTCCAGATTTACCAGCCGATTTGTTTGAAGAGCAAGCCACTCGCCGGGTAAAACTGGGTTTGGTAGTGGCTGAAATCATCAAGCAACAGGAACTTAAGGCTGATGAAGATAAGGTTCGTGCACAAGTTGAAGAGCTGGCTTCGGTTTATGAAGAGCCACAAGAAGTGATTGATTGGTACTATGGCGATCCTCAGCGTTTACGTGAAGTTGAATCATTGGTATTGGAAGACACAGTGGTTGACTTGGTGCTAGAAAAAGCTAAAGTATCTGAAAAGTCAGTTAGCTTTGATGATGTCATGAATAAAAAGTAATTCATACGCATCACTAAATTAAAAAAGCGGGCTTTTAGCTCGCTTTTTTGTTTTCAAGCAAAGAAAAGGTAAGGATAGAAAATGCAGAACCCGAAAAGTCCCATTATTACCAATCAAGAATCGATTTTTAATCAAGGCTCAAGTGTGACCGACCCTTATGCCGGCGGTTTGATCCCGATGGTTGTAGAGCAGACTTCGCGAGGCGAGCGCTCTTATGACATCTACTCCCGTCTTTTAAAAGAGCGGGTGATTTTCCTGGTGGGGCCAGTTGAAGATTATATGGCTAATTCGGTGGTCGCTCAGCTGCTGTTTTTAGAGTCTGAAAACCCTGAAAAAGATATTTATCTATACATTAATTCACCTGGTGGTGTGGTGACAGCAGGTATGGCAATTTACGACACTATGCAGTTTATCAAGCCTGATGTGAGTACCGTTTGTATTGGTCAAGCGGCCAGTATGGGTGCTTTTTTGTTGACTGGTGGTGCTGAAGGTAAACGTCATTGCTTGCCAAATTCACGCATGATGATCCATCAGCCTTTGGGTGGCTTCCAGGGTCAGGCTTCAGATTTTGAAATTCATGCCAAAGAAATTATCGATCTAAAAAAGCGCTTAAACAGAATTATGGCGAAACATTGTAAGCGCCCGGTTGAAGATCTCGAGCGAGATACGGATCGCGATAATTTTATGGTTGCCGAAGAAGCGGTTGAATACGGCTTGATTGATTCAATTATCGAAACTCGAAAGTAAAGCCTGCTTACCATTATGATTAAAGTGCCAATTTGCGGCACCTTTTTCGTATTTGTTTGTTTTTGGGCTAAATAAGGCTGATTTCTTGAAAAATCTTGGTTGAAACAGTTCAGTTACCCCCTATATTTTGTTAATGTTAGCAGTAGCAATCGGTAAGAGTGCTTGCTATTTATGGGTATTTCCGTAAATAGCGCTTTCTTACCAGTCATTTGATGTTAGAGGCAATATGAGCGAAAACACTGATAATAAAACCCTATACTGCTCTTTCTGCGGCAAAAGCCAGCACGAAGTCAAAAAGTTGATCGCAGGCCCACGCGTTTTTATTTGTAATGAGTGTGTGGATCTGTGTAATGACATCATTATTGAGGAAGTAAAGGATATTGCTGCAGGCGGTAAGCCTCGAGAGCTACCAACCCCTCAGGAAATTAGTGCTTTCTTGGAAGAGTATGTTATTGGTCAGGATAGAGCCAAAAAGGTTTTATCAGTAGCGGTTTATAATCATTATAAACGCCTGGAGAATGAGCCTCACTCTTCCGAAAATCAAGATGTTGAATTGGGTAAAAGTAATATTTTGCTGATTGGGCCAACAGGTTCGGGTAAAACCCTGTTGGCTGAAACATTGGCCAGAATGTTGGAAGTACCTTTTACCATGGCCGATGCTACTACCTTGACTGAAGCGGGTTATGTGGGTGAAGACGTTGAAAACATCATCCAGAAACTATTGCAAAAATGCGATTATGAGGTAGAGAAGGCCGAGCGTGGTATCGTTTATATTGACGAGATTGACAAGATTTCCCGCAAGTCGGACAACCCATCTATCACCCGCGATGTTTCCGGTGAGGGGGTGCAACAGGCCCTATTGAAGTTAATCGAAGGAACTGTGGCTTCGGTTCCACCGCAGGGCGGTCGTAAGCATCCGCAACAGGAGTTTTTGCAGGTAGATACCAGTAATATTCTGTTCATCTGTGGTGGTGCCTTTGCTGGTATCGAAAAAATCATCCAGGAACGCACGGAAAAAGGTGGTATTGGTTTTGGCGCTGATGTTAAGGAAACTCATGACGGTAAAGCCATTGGCGAAATGTTGAAAAACATTGAGCCAGATGATTTGGTGAAGTTTGGTTTGATCCCTGAGTTTATTGGTCGTCTGCCGATTGTGGCGACTTTGCAGGAACTGGATCTGGAAGCTTTAGTGCGCATTCTGACCGAACCGAAAAATGCTTTAACCAAACAGTACAGTAAGTTGTTGATGTTAGAAAATGTGGAACTGGAATTTCGTAAGGATGCATTGCAAGCGGTGGCGGAAAAAGCCATGCAGCGTAAAACAGGAGCGCGTGGTTTACGCTCTATCCTTGAAGAAATTTTATTAGACACCATGTATGAATTACCCTCGTTGGAGAATGTTAGTAAGGTGTGTATTGATGCAGCAGTGGTTAAAGGCGAAGCTGAACCACTTTTGATTTACGACTCACAAGCTAAAGCAGCCTCGGAATAAACGCCTGAACCATTGTTTCAAGTTTCAATAAATGGGCTCGCCCTGAGCTTATACTGACGTATTCGTTAGAAAAATTAGTGACCGAACGGTTAGGATAAAAGCGCAATGCAAAGCGAAATTCAAGACAATAAAAATAGACAATTACCTTTATTACCATTACGTGATGTAGTGGTTTTCCCACACATGGTGATCCCTTTATTTGTAGGGCGCGAAAAATCCATTCTGGCTTTGGAAGAAGCCACCAATGGTGATAAGCAAGTCATGTTAGTGGCACAAAAAGAAGCCTCTGACGATATGCCAGAGCCGGAGCAAATTTATACCTACGGCTGCGTAGCAACAATTTTGCAGATGCTTAAATTACCTGATGGCAATGTCAAAGTTTTGGTTGAAGGTGTGCAAAGAGCTAAAGTCGTGCAATATACTGAAACTGAGCCTATGTATGTAGCGGAGGTGGAAACGGTTACTAGCAGCTCGCTTAATCCTTCAGAAGAAGATGGTTTGGCACGTGCTGCGCTTAGCAATTTTGATAAATACGTCAAACTCAATAAAAAAGTCCCCAGTGAAATTTTAACCTCTTTATCGGGAATTGATGATCCGAGTCGTTTAGCCGATAGTATTGCTGCTCATATGGCTTTGAAGATCGAAGATAAGCAAGTGATTCTGGAAATGGAGAATACTTCTGAACGCCTTGAGCACTTGATGAGCAAGATGGAAGGCGAGATGGAGTTACTGCAAGTGGAAAAGCGTATTCGCAGTCGTGTTAAGAATCAGATGGAGAAGAATCAACGCGAGTATTATCTGAATGAACAAATCAAGGCCATTCAAAAAGAGTTGGACGAGGGTGAAGAAACCGCTTCTGAGCATGAAGAATTAGCCAATAAAATTGCCAAATCCGGTATGACCAAAGAGGCTAAAGAAAAAGCTGAAGCAGAACTGAAAAAGCTGAAAATGATGTCACCGATGTCAGCAGAAGCTACCGTAGTGCGTGGCTATATTGACTGGTTGCTTGGAGTGCCGTGGAAAAAGCGTTCAAAAATTAAACACGATTTAACCAATGCAGAAGAGACTTTAAATGCTGATCATTATGGTCTGGAAAAAGTTAAAGAACGTATTCTGGAATATTTGGCGGTTCAGCAAAGAGTGAAAAAGCTTAAAGGACCTGTGCTGTGTTTGGTAGGGCCTCCTGGGGTGGGTAAAACCTCATTGGGCCAGTCCATTGCTAAAGCAACCGGGCGTCAATATGTGCGCATGGCTTTAGGCGGAGTGCGTGATGAAGCGGAAATTCGTGGTCATAGAAGAACTTATATTGGAGCTATGCCAGGCAAATTGATGCAAAAGATGAGCAAAGCGAAGGTCAAGAATCCGCTATTCTTGCTGGATGAAATTGACAAAATGTCTATGGATATGCGTGGCGATCCTTCTTCGGCCTTGTTGGAAGTGTTGGATCCGGAGCAAAATCACACCTTTAATGATCATTATCTGGAAGTGGATTATGATCTTTCCGAAGTGATGTTTATCGCTACTTCCAACTCCATGAACATTCCGGCGCCATTGCTGGATCGGATGGAAGTAATCCGTATTCCAGGCTATACCGAGGACGAAAAGGTGGAAATCGCCACTCGTTATTTGTTACCCAAGCAAATGACAAATGCGGGTTTACGCGATGGAGAGTTACAACTTTCAGAAACGGGGATCCGTAGCATTATTCGTTTTTATACCCGTGAATCAGGAGTGCGTAATCTTGAGCGTGAAATTGCCAAGATTTGCCGTAAAACGGTTAAGCAGCAGCTTCTGGCCAAGAAAGAAAGGAAAACCATCAAGGTACATAAAGGCAATATTGGCAAGTATCTGGGCGTGCAACGTTTTGATTATGGCCGCGCTGGTGAAAAGAATGAAATTGGTCAGGTTACAGGGCTTGCCTGGACCTCGGTGGGTGGTGAGTTATTGACTATTGAATCGGTAGTGGTTGACGGTAAAGGCAAAACCAGTTTTACCGGCCAGCTTGGTGATGTGATGAAAGAGTCCATTCAGGCGGCTATGACGGTGGTTAGAAGTCGTTGCCTGGCACTGGGTATTGAACATGACTTTTATGAGAAAAAAGATATTCACGTGCATGTGCCTGAAGGTGCCACACCCAAAGATGGGCCCAGTGCAGGTATTGGTATGTGTACCGCCTTGATTTCAAGCTTAACCGGAATTCCAGTGCGTAAAGATGTAGCCATGACGGGTGAAATTACTTTGCGTGGTGAAGTTTTGCCGATTGGCGGCTTGAAAGAAAAATTATTGGCGGCGCATCGAGGTGGTATCAAAACCGTTATGATCCCGAAGGATAATGAACGTGATTTAGCGGAAATTCCGGCTAACATAAAAAAGGATTTGCAGATAAATTGCGTGAAGTGGATCGACGAAGTTATTGATATTGCATTAGAACGTCCGCCTGAGCCGATCAGCCGTTCAAGCAGTAGTAAGACCAAGAGCGCTGAAAAGAAAAGATCTGCGACTAATGATATTCATCCCCATTAGTCCACTTCAAGTGTTTGAATTTTGCGCAAAAGCCTTTTATGTAAGGGTTTTTGCGTTATTTACTAGGAATTTCCTTGACACCTTTGAGCGCTAGTTGATATAACAAACAACCTTGTCAAAACCAACTCTGAATAAATTGGTTTTCGCAATAAAACTACCTAATAACTCTAGATATTAAGGGGAAAGTGAGTGAATAAATCAGAATTAATCGATGCAATCGCGGCGGGTTCAGACATCTCTAAAGCGGCGGCAGGTCGTGCACTAGACTCAATGATTGGTGCAATCACAGAATCATTACAAAAAGGTGAATCAGTTTCGTTAGTAGGCTTCGGTACTTTCGCCGTTAAAGAGCGCGCAGCGCGTACCGGACGTAACCCACAAACGGGTGAAACCATTCAAATCAAGGCTGCAAAAGTTCCTGGATTTAAAGCTGGTAAAGCGCTTAAAGACGCGGTAAACTAGCCGCCGATTTCTGGGTGGTTAGCTCAGTTGGGAGAGCATCGCCCTTACAAGGCGAGGGTCACTGGTTCGAGCCCAGTACCACCCACCAAAGCTTTGAGTTTTTGAAGAACCATTATCTATGGAGTGGCCTTGAGGTTAATCCATAGATGAAAAGGAGCGGTAGTTCAGCTGGTTAGAATACCGGCCTGTCACGCCGGGGGTCGCGGGTTCGAGTCCCGTCCGCTCCGCCATTATTTTTGAACGCGCCCTTTGGCGCGTTTTCTTTATAGCGACTACTGCGAAGTTTTATAACTTTGTTAAAAATTCGCTCTAATGTGCTCATTTGCAATAAGCAAACTGCGCATTCTCGCAAATTTTTGCCTCGTTCTAATAACTTATCGTTAGCCGCTATTATTAAATGCTTTATAATAATTAATATAAAGCTTTAACGTATAAGTAGAGTGTAGGTACTTGGCTATGATGCTAGAAAAAATACAACAGAAGATGGAAGGACCAGCGATGAAGGTGGTGCTGTTTATCATCATTATTTTCTTTATCTTCGCGGGTTATTTTAGTGCTAATTTATTTGCGCCAGACGCAGGTGAAGTAGCGGAAGTGGACGGTGTCAGTATTACCAATGCTGAAATCGATAATGTTATTTCCCGTCAAAGACGCCAGAATCCAAACTTTGATCAGTTGTATCCTACTGAAGCCAGTAAAGCCTTATTACGTGAGCAGGTGCGTGAGCAGCTGATTAATGAGCGTGTTTATGTTAATAGCATCAATAAGGCTGGCTTAACTGCATCTAAAGCTCAGGTAGAGGAGCAGATCCGTAGTATGCCAGAGTTTCAGGTTAATGGTGTTTATGATGCGGAGCGAGCCAAGACACTACTAGCGCAAAACAATATCAGTAATTCCCGTATGTATGCTATGGCCAAGGATCAAATTACTCGTGATCAGTTTAGTCAAGGGATAACTCAATCGGGATTCACGCTGGATAAAGAAATTGAGACATTTTATCGTATTCAGGAGCAAACGCGTGATGCCCGCATTGTGAGAATTCCAAAGGCCAAGTTTTCAGAAGGCATTAGTATCGGAGAATCTGAGGTACAAGCTTATTATGATGAGCGTAAGCTGGAGTTTGAGCAGTCGGAGAAAGTGAATCTGGATTATATTGTCTTGTCTAAAGCCAAGTTAACGGAGCAAATGCTTGCCGA
Organism: Kangiella sp.; assembly: GCA_028284185.1. Classification (GTDB taxonomy): domain Bacteria; phylum Pseudomonadota; class Gammaproteobacteria; order Enterobacterales; family Kangiellaceae; genus Kangiella. The sequence continues at coordinate 196,390 of JANQSG010000017.1, read as the reverse complement.
GGTAACTGATGAACAAGTGGCAGCTTACTATAACGATGAAAATAATAAAGGTGAGTTTGTTGCGCCTGATAAAATTCAGGTGGCGCATATTTTAATCGCGAATGATCAAACTGATGCCAGACAAAAGGCTGAAGATTTATTGACACAAATTCAATCCGGTGCCGATTTTGCCGAATTAGCCAAAACTCATTCATCGGATACTTTTTCCGGTCAACAAGGTGGCCTGCTGGATGCTACCGATGCCACTGAAGGGAATAGCGGCTGGGTACCGGAATTTGAAGCGGCTGCTCTGGCTTTAACTGAAGCAGGGCAATTATCGGATGTGGTTGAATCACAGTTTGGTTTCCACATTTTAAAGCTTATCGAACGTACAGCTGGTGAAGTCCAATCGATGGAAGAGGTTGCCCAAGGGATCAAAGACATTATTGCTGATGAAAAAGCTGAAGCAGCTTTCTTTAAAAAGCAAGCCCTGTTAAACGATGCTATTTTTAGCACTGAATCCATAGCAGATTTAGCCAAAACTGCGGAATTGGAGTTTAAAAACTCAGGATTTTTTGAGCGTGCAGCGGCAGCTGATGAATTGGCCAATCCAGCTTTACTGGAACAGGCCTTTAGTGCTGAGAATATCCAGTCGAAAGATATCAGTGATGAAATTAAGTTAGGCGATCAGTCGATTGCTTTTATCGCCGTTAAAGAATATCAAGCAGCAGGGATTAAGCCGCTTGATGAAGTTAAGGCCCAGATTACCAGCTTATTAACTGAGCAAAAAGCCGTTGAAAATACTAAAGCTTTTGCCGAGTCGATTAAAACGGCTTTAGATGAGAGCAATAAGACTGTTGACTTATTGGCCACAAAAGATTTAGCTTGGGCAGAGAGTGCGACCTTTACCAATCGTGATGCTTCTTTGGCCCCTGAGTTGGCGACAGTTTTATTTAGTCAAAAAGCACCTGGCGATAAGACTGAAGTAACCATTGAAGAGATTGCTGGTGGCGATTATGTGGTTGTGGAATTAAGAAAAGTAAACTATCCGGACTTGGCTAAACTGGATGATGCCAAGAAGCAACAGTATAAGTTGCAATTGAACTACTTAAACTCGCAGGCTGATTTCCAGGCTTTATTAAAAGAACTAAGAGAAAAAAGCGAAATTAGATAACCTAAAATAGTCTTTTCGGTAATAAAAAAAGTCCTTTTTCTGAAGGACTTTTTTTATGGAGAGAAAGTTATTCTGTAATTTTTCTTTTATAGCCTGCAGATGCGGCTAATAGCTTTTGTGTGTATTGAGATTGTGGTTGACTAAAAACTTGGCCTACCGGACCATATTCTTCCTGTATCCCCTTATTCATTACCAATACTTTGTCACTAAAGTGCTGTACCAAACCTAAATCGTGGGAAATAAAAATATAGGCGAGTTGTAATTTTTCCTGAAGATCGAGCAACAGGTTAATGATTTGTGCTTGAACTGAAACGTCTAACGCAGAAACAGGTTCATCTGCAACAATAATTTTTGGATTGAGCATCAATGCTCTGGCAATGGCTATTCTTTGTCTTTGTCCACCCGAAAACGTATGCGGATAACGATCTGCATATTCTGGTCTTAAGCCAACCATCTCCAGAGTTTCTGCAATTTTATACTTAATCTGCATTGAGTTATCGGCTTTGGCATTAAGTAATGACTCTGCCAAAATTTGTGCGATGGTCGCTCTTGGATTAAAGGATGTCCGTGGATTTTGGAAGACCATTCTAATGTCTTTATACCAAGCAAAGTGTTTATTTTTTAAGATGTCGTTACCGTTAAATAGTAATTCGCCTGAATCGGGTTTTTCCGCACCGACTAATATTCTTGCCAAAGTGGATTTCCCTGAACCTGATTCGCCCACAATCGCTAAGGTTTGTCCTGGATTGATGGAAAAGCTCACCCCTTTTAACACTTCCAGATAACGTTCTTTAAAAGGATTATTCGATACCTTATAAGACTTTCTTAAAAGCTTTGCCTTAAGTAAGTTAGCCATTTTGCTTAACCTTTTTTGTAGCGATTAGCGGAAAATGGCAACGCACTTGTCTGCCTTGAATGTTGCGTAGTTGTGGCATCTCTACACAGTTGCGATTGGCATAAGGGCAACGAGGGCCTAAATAGCAACCGACCGGCAAGTGGCGCATTGGTGGAGTTGAGCCTGGCAGATTATAAAGACGGCGACCTTTTTTATAATGCATGCCGAAATGCGGCACACTATCCAATAAGGCTTTGGTATAAGGATGATAAGGCTCAGTTAGGAGTTTATAGGTGCTGCCGGATTCCACAATTTGTCCGGAATACATCACATTCACTTTTTCACTGGTCTCTGACAAGATGGCAAAATCATGAGTGATCAGCATTAAAGCCATGTCCAATTCTTCATTCAAGCGCATTAGTAGGTCGAGAATTTGCGACTGAATGGTAACATCCAGTGCTGTTGTCGGTTCATCGGCTATTAACAGTTTGGGTTGGCAAGCCAGCGCCATAGCTATCATGGCTCTTTGATTCAGACCGCCGGATAGTTGATGTGGATATTCCTTATAGCGTCTTTTGGCATCTTTGATACCTACCGAACTTAGCAGTTCCAGAGCACGTTCTTTGCGTTGCTTAGGAGTGCCGCCTTTATGAAAGCGAATGGTTTCATCCAGTTGATAACCGATGGTCAATGACGGATTCAAGCTTGAGGTAGGGTCTTGAAAAATAATGGATATGTTATCAGTAATCAGTTTTTTACGTTCCTGCTCGGCCATCCGGTTTAAATCGCGGCCTTCTAAAGTAAAGAGTTCCGCTTGAGCAATGGCTGAGGGCGACAGTAAATCAGCAATGGCCAGGGCCATAACGCTTTTGCCCGAGCCCGACTCGCCAATCACGCCAATGACCTGCCCAGGTTTGATATGCATCTTGACCTTATCTACTGCAGTTACCAGACCATGATCGGTTTTAAAATTAACCGTTAAATTTTCAATTTGCAGAAGACTCATCAGCGACTATCCTATTGGTTGATCTGTGGATCCAGCGCATCGCGCAGGCCATCCCCTACCAGATTAATAGAAAGTATGGTCAGGAAAATGGCGAGTCCTGGCAGGGCCATAGTCCAGGGTGCATATTGGATATAAGCACGTGATTCTGCCAACATGGTTCCCCATTCGGCAATTGGTGGTTGGGCTCCCAGTCCTAAAAAACCAAGTGCAGCTATATCGAGTAAGGCGGTTGAAAAACTAAAAGTCAGTTGAATAATGATAGCAGGCACAATGTTGGGGCCAATGTGTTTGAATAACAGTCGTATTGGTCTGGCACCATCGAGTCTGGCCGCCATCGCATAATCTTTGCTTAATTCCTGTGAGATACTGCTTTGAGTCAGTTTTACGAATTGTGGAATCAACACCAGGATTACAGCATAGACGGCATTGTTTAATCCCGGACCAATCACGGCCACTACAGCAATGGCAAGTAACAGTGAGGGTAAGGACAATAACAGATCCATAAACCGCATTAGGATGTTACGAACGAAAGGTGGTAGAAAGGCCGCTATGGCTCCTAATAAAACGCCTATTCCGGCAGCGACCAGAACGATAAAACCCGAAAGCATTAGTGATAGGCGGGCGCCATGCAATAATCGTGAGAAGAGATCCCGTCCTAAATCATCGGTGCCTAAAAAGTGAGCGAAGTTACCGCCTTGATTCCAAAGAGGTGGTTGAAAGCTACGATTGCTAAATTGTTGCGCCGGATCAAAGGGTGCTATCCAGGGGCCTATAATCGCCATTAAGATGGTGATAACGAGGGTGGTAGCGCCCAGCATGGCCCCATTGTTATGGCTGAACATTTGCCAGGAGGGCTTGGCAGTCCAGTGTTTTAAACGAAAGGAAAGCCCATTGGTTCTGGCATAATTCATATGGGCCTCCTTTTCTTTGGATCCAGATAATTCGCTACCAGATCAAGCAGTAAATTAAAAATAATAACAATTGAAGATAGCGCCAAAATACCTGCTTGAATGCTCGGGTAGTCTTGTCTGGAAACCGCATTAAGCAGCCAGTTACCAACCCCTGGCCAGGCAAAAATATATTCAGTAATGATTAATCCGGTAATGAGAATGCTGATTTGTAAACTGCTGATGGTCAGTAGTGACTGCATCGCATTGCGAAGTGCATGTACCCAGATAATGCGGGTTTGCGATAAACCTTTAGAGCGGGCGGTACGAATATATTCGAATTTCAAAATATTGACTAAAGAGGAGCGGGTCATACGAGCCATGATCGTCATGGGTACCCAACTCAAGGTAATGGCTGGCAGAATTAAATGATTGAGTGCATTAAAAAAAGCAGCGAAGCCATAGTGATGATTGCTAATCAAAGTATCAACTAACATGAAGCGAGTCACGGGTTTGATGTAGTATTGATAGTCAATTCTGCCTGCAACCGGAGTAATGCCTAGATAAAGCGAGAAGAATAAGACCAACAATAATCCCCACCAGAAAATCGGCATCGAGTAGCCAACTAGCGTTGCTCCCATTAAGCCATTGTCCAACCAGCCGCCTCGATGTTTAGCTGCTAATATGCCCAACAATAAACCGAAAAATATGGCAATGAAAAGTGCAAAAATTAATAATTCAAACGTTGCTGGAAAATGTTTTAAGAGCTCTGTTAAGACATCAGAACCATTGAGGCTTGATTTACCCCAGTCGCCTTTAAACAAGAAACCCAAATACTCGAAATATTGAGTAAAAACATTGTCAGAACGATAAAAATGGAGTGGGCTACTGGCTTGTCTGCTGATAAAGAAGGTTAATAAGGTCAGACCAAATACACTGACGATACTGGTTAGCAAAAGTCTTAACAATGCACCAATCATGGCTGTCGCTCCTGAGAGGTTTTGTCCGTTGTTAAGGATTCTGGCTCGGTTGGTGTTGATTTCACTGTAGGTTCAAAACCAATACCCTCAAAGCTAATACCGCCCAAAGGTGATTGTCTGAGGCCATGAATATCACTGCGCACCAGTAAACTATTTTGTGCGTGAGCTATGGGCATCCAGGGTAGTTCTTTAGAGAGCAGCTTTTGTGCTTTATGATAATGCTCTTTGCGAATTTCAGGATCGGATTCCTGGCGAGCTTGCATGATGATCTGATCGAATTCTTGATGGCACCAGCGAGAATAATTGCTTCGATCCTGACTTGCTAGACAGCTTAACAGGGGCGTTAAGAAATTATTGGGATCACCATTGTCAGCATTCCATCCTAACAAGACGGTTTGGTGTTGACCAAAGCGCACCCGGCGTAAAAAGGTTCCCCATTGGTAACTGACAATTTCTGAAACTACACCAATTTCTAACAGGTTTTGCTGGATCATTTCAGCCATTTTTCGAGCGTTAGGATTATAACCCCTTTGCACTGGCATGGCCCATATATCGAGCTTAAAACCACCTGGATAGCCAGCTTCAGTTAGCAGTTGTTTGGCTTTTTCAGGGTTATACTCAATGGGTGTTTCAGATTGTTGATAGGCCCAGGAGGTTGGAGCCAGCGGACCTTCTGCTAAAACTGCCTGATTGTTATAAACCGAGCGAATAATGGCCTGGCGGTTAATGGCTAAACTGAGCGCTTTTCTCACCTTTGGATTATTAAATGGTTCTTTTTGTGTGTTAAAGGCCCAATAAGCAACGTTCAAACCGGGTGTTTGGATTGATTCAATGGAGTCCTGCTGTGCTGCCAGCTTAAGGTGTATTGGTAGCGGATAGCGCATGACATCACATTCACCAGCTGCAAAACGTGCAAAGCGCATTGCGGGATCAGGAGTGATGGCATAGACCAGATCCTTTATTTGGCTTTTATAGGCAAAATGCTCATCAAAGCGTTTAAAACGGATGTAGGAATCCACTTCGTAACCCACAAAACTGAATGGTCCGGTGCCAATGGGAAACTTATCGTATAGTGCTAGCTGATTTTGTTTTTCAAGTTGTTCGGCATACTCTTTAGACTGGATTGGGATAAAAGGCGTTGCCAGAATGGATAGAAAGGGGCTTTCGGGTCGGCTTAATTCAATTTCAATTTGGTGATCATTAATTTTACGAATGTCTGTAATCAACTGACTTAAACCCTGTCCTTGAAAATAAGGATAGCGACTATCGGACAGCTTATATAAAGGATGCTCTTTAAGGCGCTGACGATTCAGGCTAAAAATGACATCGTCTGCATTTAATGGACGACTTGGGCTAAAGTATTGATTTGATTGGAAATGAACCCCTGTTCTAATATCAAACCGATAAATCAAGCCAGTTTCACTTATCTGCCAGCCGGTAGCCAGGCTGGGACGTAGATTAGTGGTACCTGGAACATAATCGATCAGTTGATTGAAAATGGTGGCGCTGGTGGCGTCAACTGTGGTGCCTGAAGTGCTGGTTTGAGGATTTAAAGTAACCGGGCTGCCTTCTGCACAATAAACCAATAAAGAGCGTTTTGTTTGTTTGTTAGGGCTAGGATCTGGCTGGCAAGCTGTTAAGCTCATTATTAAAAGCAGCCACAAGCCTTTTGTAATAAAGACTCTATACCCTGATACAAAAATCATCTTATTATTGATTGAATGCCAAAAATTTAATCATAGCAAGAATAGCGCTTAAGACCTAGAAATCAACAAGATCTGGTTAAATTTTGAACCTTTTTGTAACATCATCTCATATGGAGGCATCAAAATTACGTCAACTTATTGTAAATAGTTGTGTTTCCTGGAGAAATTTGGCATTTATCAAGTTGAAAGGCTAATTTTTATTACCTATACTGGAATACTTGCTGAAAAATGGCTATAGCGCTGAAATTGGGGCGAAAAAGGCCATTTATAAATAACGACTTATGCGTGTTAAGTCGAGTTAAAATCAAGCGAAAAGGCTTGAAAGGCCAGGAGCCCATTAAGACTGATTTGGACTGGAAAAAGGATATATAAGGGTAATAACCAGACATATGAATAAATTCACTTTAATGGTATTGATCACCGCTTCACTGTTCAGCGCTCATCTTTTGGCCGCTGAATCAAAGGATAAAGCGAAGCCATCAGAATCAGCTGGTTCCAGCCTGTTTGAGGAATTTTCGGCTTTATCCAGCCAAAGTTTAAGTGCTAGTCCAAAGCCTGTAGCTGCTACCTCGATCCCTACAGGTATCTTTATTGAGCAGGAAGCCAATCAACACCTTGCCAGCCCATTAGTTCCCACATTAACCGAACAGCAACAGGGGCAATGGTCAGTTTCTTTTGACTTAAACCAGCTCGATTTTGCTGATACTCAATTTAATCTTGATAAAGGGCCTGGACACAAAGATCGACATTTATACGACTGGCAGCTTGGTACTAGCCTAGTAGCTGCTGATAAAACCACTCGTTTCTATTTGAATTACGGTAATCGCAAAGTTCCTATTTCCATCAGTTTTGACGACGACTTTGATAACCCTTCTACTTTATCACAAGAACAATTGAAATTAGGGTTTGAACAGGAGTTCAATGAAAGTTGGGCTGTAAGTATTTCTTATTTAAAAACCGATAACCAACTGGAAGCACCAAATCCTGGTTTGGTTGCTGATAAAGCTCACCAATTTAATTATTTGCTGGATTTCAATCAAAGCAATCAGCTGGAAACGCTAAATTTTTCACCTTTTCAGGCAAATGGTTTGATGCCGAGTTTTATTGATGATGTTTCGGCGATTCAAATTAAGGTATCCCGTCAATTAACCGATGAACTGTCTTTGAGTGCTAAAGCCGCCAGTCAATCCGGTTATTTAACGGCGTATGATGAGCTGGCTCAGATAAACAGCTCTTTAGGTGAGTACAGCGCTGAACAGTTTAAATCTCAGCAAATAGAGCTTGAGGGACAATATCAGGTAACAGATAGCTGGTCAGTGGATGCTAGCCTGGAGCATGAGCAGGCTCGCTTATTTGATCATCAATTGGGCACTCAAGATCCTATGAACCGGTTTGATACAACCATTTTGGATATTGGGGTGCAGTATCAGTCGCAGTGGGAGCAGGTAGGAGTCGTGATCCGTATCGATCTGGTAAATTTATTGGGTCTGGAAGGATTGCATGATTCTCAGAATCGCTCATCAGGGTTGGATCAAAATGGCCTACAACCGTTTAGCTTCAACAGCCCCAAGTACATAAAGTTAAGCGGTAGCATTAATTTCTGATGAACATAGGACAGGGTTGTTGGTCAAATAATAACCTGTTGCTTCATTAAAAGCTTATCAAAGGATTGATGAGTCAGTGTAAAATTAAGTTAACAAAAGGCTTAAACGCTGGTTGACCGATATATGCTTTGACTTTATAGTTGGCTTTCTGTTTTTATTAGATGGCCAGCGAGGAGCCATCATTTAAAAGAAATTTGTGAAAAAGAATTTTTTTAACCCTTTTTTACAGAGCAATCGTTTATACGATTGATAACAATAGATTTCTAAGTTGAAATTTGGGTATGTATATGAAAAAAACATTAGTACTAAAGAAAACAGCACTGGTTGTTATCGCCAGCGCTTTATTAGGGGGAACAGCTGTCGCTGGACCATTTGAGTCAGCAGTAACAGTGGAAAAACGAATTGATAAGGCTGCGGCGAGTTCTCAAAACCGCATTAATACATTAGCAGAACAAGCTGCTGATGCAGCCTTTGAGTATCGCAATACTTTGAGCCGTGTCGATAGTCTGGAAACTTTTAATACTCAGCTTAGACGCCAAGTAAAAAGCCAGGAAAACTCTATCAACAATATGGCGAATGAAATGGAATCTATTGATGAAACCGAAAAAGGTGTTTTGCCTTTGATGGATGAAATGATTAAGACTCTGGATCAGTTCGTTTCTTTAGATATTCCTTTCAATTTAGAAACTAGAACCAAGCGTGTTCAAGATCTGCATAAACTAATGGATGATGCTGATATTTCTGTTTCTGAAAAGTACCGTAAGATTTTAGAGGCCTATCAGATTGAGATGGGTTATGGCAACGTTATGGAGTCAACTTCAGGTGAAATTGACCGTGATGGTACGCCAGTAAAAGTTGATTTCTTACGTGTCGGCCGTACGGCTTATATTTATCTGACTAAAGACAGTAAAGGTGGTCAGTATTGGAACAAGAAAGACAAACAATGGGTTGATCTTCCTGAAGAATATATTTCTGAAGTGAGCGAAGCCATTAAAATGGCTAAGGGTATTGTTCCAGTTGAAATGTTTAAGATTCCTGTAGAAGTGGCGGAGGCAGCACAATGAAAAAAATAATTACTCTATCACTAGCTGCTTTAGTCGGCTTATCAGCTAATTTCTCAGCAAATGCGGCTACCACACTTGATGATTTGTTACGTGAAGTACGTAACCAGGAGCAACTTCAAAAGCAAGTTAATGCTCAACGTGAAGCAGAGTTTCGTTCCAATAAGGCTACTCAAGAACGTAAGTTACGTGATGCAAGAGCTAAATTGGCTCAAGCAGAAGCAACCGCTAATAGTTTGCAAGCTCAGTTCCAGGCGAATGAGTTAAAGTTAACCGAGTTGGAAACGGAATTACGTGCTAAACAAGGTAACTTGGGTGAGTTATTTGGTGTGGTTCGCCAGTCAGCAAATAGTATTCAGGGTGATCTAAAAGCATCCATTATCAGTGCGCAGTATCCTGGTCGCGATGCCTTATTAGATGGTTTGAACACCTCTGGAACTCCAAGTATGCAGGAACTTCGTAATTTCTATGTATTGTTATTACAGGAAATGACTGAGCAAGCTAAAACCACTTCATTTACTGCTGATGTGGTAAACAAAGAAGGTTTAACTGAATCTAAAACTGTTAAGCGTATTGGTGCATTCAACTTGTTAGAAAGTGGTGAATACCTGGTTTATGAGGATGGTGATATTTCCGAATTGCAAGTACAGCCAGGGGCAAAAGTCTTAGGAACACTTAATGACTATAGTGGTGTTTCTGCAGGTTATGGCAGTTTATATGTTGACCCCTCAAAAGGCGGTATTTTACAAATCCAAAAGCTAAAAATTGGTTTATTTGAGCGTTTGACCACGGTTAAATATATGGGAGTTGCAGGTATTGCAGTTGCCATTCTTTTAACTATTGGTTTGATTATTTTTGTGATTAGTTTCATTTCATTGTTTGTAGTTACTGGTCCGGCGATCAGTGCGCAAAAGAAAAGCAGTACACCAAAGAACAATCCATTGGGTCGTATTATGAAGGTGTATCTAGCTAATAAGAATGAAGATACTGAAAACTTAGAGTTGAAGCTTGATGAAGCCGTATTAAAAGAAACTCCTAAGATTGAACGTGGCATCAACTTGATTAAAGTGATTGCTGCGGTAGGACCGCTATTGGGTCTGTTAGGTACGGTAACGGGTATGATTGACGTATTCCAATCGATTACTTTGCATGGTACTGGTGACCCCAGAATTATGGCTGATGGTATTTCAAAAGCTCTGGTAACTACGGTTTGGGGCTTGATTTGTGCGATTCCATTAACTTTATTACACGCAGTTGTTTCGGGTAAAAGCAAAAATATCATCCATACTTTGGAAGAACAAAGTACAGGCTTGATGGCACAGCACGAAGAAAACAACGGTTAAGGCATTTATCATGGAGTTAATTTATACAATATTAGGCTTCATTGATATGGGAGGTTGGGTACTCTGGCTAATCGCTGGGGTGCTCTTCTTCATGTGGACTTTCATTATTGAACGTTTCTGGTTTATGTATGGTGAATTCCCAAAACAATCGAGAATCAAAATTGCAGAGTGGGCCGCTAGAGAAGATACTATTTCCTGGCGGGCACACCGCATTCGTGACTTTTGGGTGTCGGAAGCAAAAGAGTCTTTAAATGCTCGTTTGTTATTGATTAAAACATTGATCGCAGTATGTCCGTTATTAGGCTTATTAGGGACTGTAACGGGTATGATTAATGTATTTGATGGTATGTCCGGTCAAGGTTCTGGTAGTGCTAGACAAATGGCAGATGGTATTTTCCAGGCAACGATCCCGACAATGGCCGGTATGGTTGCAGCTCTTTCAGGCTTATTTGTAAGTAATCGTTTGGAGCAGGCTGCTTTTGTAAAGACACATCAGTTCGCTGATAACCTTCCACATCATTAGAATTTGGGTAAACCTTGAATGGCTATTAATACAAAAAAGAAAACAGAAGATGTCGATATCGATATGACGCCGATGCTGGATATCGTTTTCATTATGTTGATTTTCTTCATTGTGACAACGGTCTTCGTGAAGCAGGCAGGAGTTGATGTTGATAAAGCCAGTGGTGCAACGGCTCAAGAGTGTAAAAATGCTTATGTGTTTATTGCTATTGACGATAAGAGTCAGATCCATTTGGATAAATCGCAAGTGCAACCTTCTGAAATTAAAGCAAAACTTAATTCGATGAGAGTTGAAAACCCAGAAGGTGCTGTTGTTATTCAGGCAGATAAAAAAGCCCGTGCTGGTATCGTGCTAGATGTATTAGATCAAGCTAAGCGAACTGGTGCGAAGGTATGTAATGCAATCGAGCAGGTAAAATAAAATGGCAAGATTAGCTTTAAGTGCATTAATCTCTTTAGGTATTGTGGTTGGACTGTTTCTTCTTATGAACAGCTTAATCGGTTCCGGTGGTCAAACGGAAGAAAAAGAAGTTACTGTTATTGATCTCGGTTTTGTGGAAGAAGAAAAAGATGTTCAACGTAAGGAACGTCGCGTGCCTAAAAAGCCACCACCACCAAAAGAACCACCGCCGCCTCAGCAGCAAGTGCAACAGCAGAATAAAGTAGTAACGGCTGTGGTTAATATCGAAATCGAAAATCTGGACGCAACTTTTGAAGGCGAAGGTTTATATGCTGGAGCTCTGGGACAGGGCGCTGGTGATTTCGCTGGCTTTGGAGATGGTGATGCGATTCCATTGGCAACATTTGAGCCAAATTATCCCCAGGATGCCGCGATGAAAGGTATAGAAGGTTGGGTAGAGTTTAGGTTTGATATAAATCCAGATGGTTCTCCTTCAAATATTAAAGTTGTAGCAGCTAATCCTCGAAGAGTTTTTGAAAAAGAAGCTCGTAGAGCTATAAGACGCTGGAAATTTAAACCTAAAATGTATAATGGCCAGCCTGTAGTACAGAAAAATATGCGATATAAACTTGAATTTGTATTGCCAAAATAGGATTCAATTATGGTTTTTTTAAAGAGTATCTTATGCGGACTTTTGATTTTTTACAGTTTTGAAGCAACTGCTTTAGTTTCAACTAAATACACGGGATCTTGTTCAGCCTTAGCTAAGGAATCTGGCAAGTATCCAGAAAAAAAAGTAAAAGGTTTTAAAAGTGAAGCCACTTATAAAAAAATGCAGAATGCTAATCAGCTTATGGCTGATGGTAATAAAGCTCAGGCAAAGGTTATTTTGGAGCAGATAAAAAATTCCAGCTCGGATGCATTTACTTTATCAGTCGTATATCAATATTTGGCTAGAATGGCTTATGATGCAGGTAATTTTAGCCAAGCGGTTAACTATGCAGGAAAAGTTGTAGAACTTGATGCCTTACCTGTAAATGCAATTTTAAGTATGAAGAAGCAAGTTGCTTATTCGTATTATGCAAAAAAAGATTATTCGAATGCTATTAACTGGTTAAAACAGTACTTTGCGCAAGTTATTAATCCGCCTGTGTCAGATTATAAGGCTTTAGCCCAGCTTTATTATCAAGCTAATAATTTTAGGAGTGCAATTTGCCCAGCCTATATAGCGTTAAAAAAGACGACAAAAAAGAAGGAAAAAGAACCTCTTTATAAGATGTTATTTGGTCTGCACTATAATTTAAAAGATTTATCTGGTAGTGCAAAAATATTGACAGAAATGGTTAATTTCTGGCCTGCCAACAAAAAATATTGGGAACAATTGTTTTCTATAGAGTATCAACAAGGAAATCAGTTGAATGCTTTGGCTGTATCGGAGTTAGCTTATAAAAAAGGAATATGGAGTACAGAAAAAGAGATTAAGAATTTAGCATCTCTGCATGCAAATAATGGAGCACCGTTTACTGCAGCTAAAAGATTGGAAGATGGTATTAAAAAAGGAGTTGTTAAGAGTAATTTAGAAAACCTAAAACTATTAGCTAGATACTGGGATCAGGCAAAAGCAGACGAAAAAGCAATTGCTTCATATAAGCGTTTGGCAAGTTTATCTGGTTCAGGCAAATATCACTATAGAATAGGTAATATTTTATTTAGCAAGGAAAGGTATAATGAGGCATCTAAGGCATTTTTAGATGCTGTTAATAAAGGCGGCCTTTCAAATACAGAAGCGGGTAACTCATATTTACAGTTAGGTGCTGCCAGGTTTTATTTGGGACAGGAAAACTCTGCTATTGCCGCTTTGGAAAAAGCCAAAAACTATAAAAAGACCGAAAGAAATGCAACTTCTTGGGTAACCTTTATTAGAGAAAAACAAAAAATTAGAGAACAGTTAAGGAAAGATGCGGAAGAACTAGAGGCTGAAGTGGCCGCTGAAGCTGAAAAATCTGCAGGTTAAATCAAGGCCTCTTACATGAGGCCTTTTTTCTATGCTAAGAAAAGTTTTATTATTTAAAATTTTATTACTGATCTTTATTCCTTCTATTTCTCTTTCTGAAGGAAACTATCGTTCTACGGTTGATGAAAATATCAACAAAAATATTTCTATTCAATTTATAGAATCGAATTCAACTCAGATACACATTGTGATTTCTGTTGGTATTAATAAAGAGAATGGACTTCTGTTAGATAATCGTTTTCGAGAATTTAGTTATATTTCTGGTTCAAATTATAAAGCTCAATTTGGCGAGCTTTATCACCAATACAGTTTAATACTTGACTCTAAATATGTTTCAGATTTTTTTGAAATATTAAAATCTGAGCAAAATGCTACATTAGGAAATATTAACCATCTCAAAATTATTCTTACTGGAAATGTTAATGAACAAAGGGTGTTAGGGAGATTTCACAGTCAATGGGCTGCTTATAAGGTTGAAAGTAAACTACCAAATATTAGTAATCTGTTAACAACAAGTTTTGAACCCGAATTACAAAAAAACAGGACTAACTATTGGCATCATTTGATTGCCGCATTGATTAATTGTAATCGTCAAGATTTATCTGATATTGAATTTATAGTTTCAGAAGCTGTATTTCTATGTAAAAGAACTTTGAGTCCAGAGCCTGTTTCTGAGGGAGAAATTGCTAATCTTAAGTCAAATCTATATGAAAGCTTAAAAGTACAGGTTAGTAGTCTGGATTCTTTTATGGTTTTGCTCCCTAAGTTTCGAATGGCTAATGCTATAGATGAAATTAATGCCTTTATAGATGAACTCCCTGATCTATCTATTGAACAAATTAGCAAGATTTACCATCAAAACTTGCAGGTCATTCATGTTGCTGAAAAGCCAAATGAAAATATCAAAGAATCACTGCCGAATACGAAAATTGACCTTATTGATTTAGTATTAACAGAAAAACCCGTATGGGCATTTGGCATTGTGATTAATAAGCCAATAGATGTTTGTGGTTCAGTTAATTGTCAACTGCTTAACAAGCAAATAAGTTTTGAGTACTATGAATTAAATAATACATTATTATTTTTTGAGTTTACTGAGGAAAATCAAGCCAAATACATGAATCTGATTAATGATCAGGTCATTAAGCCTTTGCTGCTATCAATAAATGATTTAAGTGTGGAGGATGTGGAATTTTATGCATTTGCTTCAGAAAAAATATTACCTTTTTCTGAACTAAGTAAAAGTATTTCCAAATTACAAAGAAAAGAACAGTTCAAAGTCAAAAAGGTAGATAAAGTTTATCAAGTTTTATCGGATAAAGAGACCTGGCAACTTTGTTTCTCCAACTCCATGCTAGAAAAGCAAAATTGGCTTAATCAATTACTGCTTGGCTATAAACTTAATTACAGTTTGTACACCGGTCAATCTCATTTGTTAAATACAACAAATAGCCATTGGGATCTACTGTTTGCGAACTGTTTACCCCAATCGCAATTAAAAAATAACTCAAATAATGCTATTGAAGATCTCCTACAAAAAATAAAAATCATCGCTTCAAGTATTGATGAAGATGAATTTGAACAGTTAAAAAAAGCTTTATTGAACCGAGTTAATTTATTAGATAGTGAAGGTTATCGATATCAGATGATAAAAGCCTATATAGGATTAGAGTTAAAAAATTACCTGATGACTGAGCTAAGTTCTATGAGCTATAGAGAGTTCCAATACTATATCAATCAAATACTTTCTAAGCCTTCATATCTTTTAATATATCGCACACAAAATCGTTCTGAAAATCAATATCCTGATAGCTTATAGATTAGTGGATTAAATTTCTTCTATTGGTAAATGACACAAATATTTACTTTTATACACAGCCTGCTACGGGACTATACGGTATAATGGCTTATTAAAATAATAATCCGTCTAATCTTGGTTTTTTAGGTTAACTATAAGGTGAAAAAACATCTAAAAGAAGCCATAGCGTTGGTAGAGCGTGGCCTGGATAAAAATGTACGTGTTTGCGTGACAGGACTTAGTGGTTCAGGCAAAACGGCTTTTATTACTTCTATAGTAAACCAATTGTTGCACCATAAAACCTCTAACAAACTACCATTCTGGTTAGCTCATGCCGAAGAGCGCATATTGGCAGTCAAAGTAATTCCTTATCAGGATTTGCATATTCCAGAGTTTCCCTATGAGGAATCACTAAAACTAATCGAAGAACAACTGCAATGGCCTGATTCGACTCGTAATATCAGTCAAATCAGAATCAGCATTAAATATTTAATCGAAAATAAATGGATCAGGAAATTGCAAACCAGTAGTTATCTGAATCTTGATATCGTGGATTACCCTGGCGAATGGCTGCTGGATTTACCTATGCTCAATATGAATTATGAGCAATGGTGTCGTAGTTATTTTGACTGGTTGCAGCACTCACCACAAGCTAGCCGGGCAGAATCCTGGTTGGAAAACTTGAATCGTTTAGATATTGCGAATGTGGCGAATGAAATTGAAATTAAAAATTTGAGCCAACAGTTTCGTGATTTTTTAATAGATTGCAAAAAATCTAATGATGGTATTCATTATATTCAGCCTGGACGTTTTGTATTACCAGGGGATTTGGATGGGGCTCCTGTTTTAGACTTTTTTCCAGTAAAGATTAGTGATGCTCATACCATCAATTCACACTCAAATTTTTCACAGCTAGAACAACGTTTTAATTATTATCGTGATCAGGTGGTAAAACCGTTTTTTAAAGAGTATTTTTCAAAAGTTGATCGTCAGCTATTATTAGTCGATTGTTTGAAAGTGTTGAATCAAGGCTATGACTCCTATAAAGAATTGCAGCAAACTTTAGGGAAAATTATAACCAGTTTTAATTATGGGCAAAGCAATTGGTTTAAGCGAATGTTTCAACCTAAAATTAATAAACTAATTATTGCTGCTTCAAAGTCTGATCACGTGCCGCCAGATCAACAGAACCACTTAAAAAAGTTCTTGGCCAATATGCTATTGCATGCAGAAAATCAAGTGGGCTATCAAGGAGTGGATGTAAGCAACCTTGTTTTTAGTGCTATATCGACAACTCAGGCGGTTGCGGCAGAGCATAACAAACAACAATTAACCTGCGTAAAAGGTATTGAAGCGTCCACTGGTAAAGAAATAGTG
The DNA here is from genome assembly GCA_028284185.1 of Kangiella sp. GTDB lineage: Bacteria > Pseudomonadota > Gammaproteobacteria > Enterobacterales > Kangiellaceae > Kangiella. The sequence continues at coordinate 179,704 of JANQSG010000017.1, read as the reverse complement.
AACTATCCAGGTAAAATTCCAATCGAGCCAATGAGTAAACAACAATGGCAGCAACAGCAATTTAATTTCGTTGACTTTGCCATTCCGGATTTGGCAGCCAATCAGCAATTACCACATCAACGTATGGACCAACTGATTGAGCAGCTGATAGGAGATAAATTCTTATGAGTGACAAGCCTGTCAAATTTGATTCAGATAAGGTAGCTACGGAGCAAATAGAGGCAAAGCTTGATGAGTCTGTATTGAGGGATGACTTTTTGCAGTCACAAACTAAGCAATTACCCTCAAATTTAGCAGAAGTTAAATTAAAATATTTAAAAAAGACAAGCAAGCTATCCAAATGGTTCTGGGTGTCTTTTGCTCTATTGGTATTTGTCGGTGCTAGTTACGAAGCCTGGCAACTTATTCAGTCGATGTTTGCTATCAATGGCGTATTGGGCTGGGTTGTTTCAGGCTTGGTGGCAATAACTCTTATTGCTGGCTTTGGTAGTCTGATTAAGGGACGTATTAAAAGTAAACGCTTGAACAAACGTCTTTCTTTAAGAACAAAGCTTACCAGCCTACTTACTGGTGATACTTATGGTCAAGCCCAGCCGCTGATTAATGAGGTTAATGAAGAATTACAACAGGAGTTGGATATTGCTCAGCCAATTGCTAAATATCAGCAAATTAAGCAAGATTCACATAACGACAGGGAGTTACTGCAAATCTATTCGGATCAGGTGTTATCTGGTGTGGATAAGCTGGCTCTTGAGGTAATTAGCAAGCATGCCAGCGAATCTGCGGCAATGGTCGCTTTAAGCCCTTTGGCTGCTGCTGATATGGCTTTGGTGGCTTGGCGTTCAAGTAAAATGCTACAAGAGGTTTCGCGGATTTATGGTTGCCCGCAAAATGTTTTTGGGCGTTTAGGCCTGACTAAAAAAGTTGCAACTAACTTGATGTTGGCAGGAGCGTCAGAGCTGGTAGCTGATGCTGGTGTTGAGTTGTTAGGAAAAGGTTTGGCTGCTACGATTTCGGGCAAGGTAGCTCAAGGCATAGGGATTGGTATTTTAATATCGAGACTGGGCATTCAAACCATGATTCTGTGCCGGCCAATGGAGTTTACACCAGAAAATAAACCGAAATTAAGTCAACTGAGAAAGCTGATTAGTTCAAAAGTGCTGTCTATGGTTGGCATGAGTAATAAAGAAAGTAACAAAGCAAAAGATAAAGTTTTAAACCAGGGGGAACAAGATGATTGAACTTAAGAATCTTGCTAAAACCTTTGCTTATGACAAAAAAGAAGCGAAGGCACGGCAGAAAAAAGTAATAAAAGATCCTCGAGAAGGAGAGGGTGTTTTTCATGCGGTGAAAAATGTCAGTTTTAGTGTCGAGCCAGGCAAAGTCTTGGGCTTGCTTGGTCCCAATGGTGCCGGTAAAACCACCACTTTGCGGATGTTATCGACTGCATTACAACCAACTGCCGGACAAATCCTGATTAATGGTAAAGACATCACCAAAGATCCTTTATATGCCACCAAGCAGATTGGTTTTTTGTCCGGTAAAACGGGTTTATACCATCGCTTAACGGTGCAGGAAAATGTTGAGTATTTTGGGCGTATGCATGGTTTATCTAAAGATGAGTTAGCTAAACGCGTGGAGCAAATTTTTTCCATGTTAGATATGCATTCTTTTGCGGGTAAAAGAGCCGATGACTTATCTACAGGAATGTCACAAAGGGCTTCTATTGCTCGGGCAGTGATCCACAATCCCAAAGTATTGGTATTTGATGAACCAACAACGGGGCTGGACGTGATTTCTGCTAAAACCGTTCTGGATTTTATTGAATCCTATCGTGGCACCGATATGTCGGTAATTTTTTCAACGCACCATTTACATGAAGTCGAGCAGCTTTGTGATCATGTGTGTTTGATTGATTTGGGGGAAAGTAAATTTAATGGTACTACTCAAGAATTCGCTGAGTTATCCGATAAAGGTGATCTCTATTCTGCCTTCCTGAATGTGGTTAACCTTAAGGAGGTAGCATAGTATGTGGTTGATTTATAAGAAAGAAATCTTGGAAATGCTACGTGATAAGCGTACTTTAATTTTCTCTATTTTATTGCCAACTTTAATTTTCCCTGTGATCTTCTTTTTCATAGGTAAGTTCACTATGGACAAGACTAAGGAGGCGCAGGAAAAAGAAATTAATATTGCTTTTGTCAATACAGTGGCAATGCCGGGATTGGAAGATTTGTTTACCAAAGAAAAAGGTTTTCATAAAAAATCTTTGGAGTCGGACGATTTTGAATCGGCAATTCTAGACAAAAAAGTCGATTATATTTTAGAGGTTCCCGAGGGTAATGGCTTGCCAGCACTAGTCAGGAAACAACAGCAGATTAACTTATATTATAAAGGTTCTTCCCGGTTAAATAATATCCTGACTTCGCGTGTGAACAAGGTCATGGAAGCCTTTAATAATGCACAAAGGCGCCAACTTGGCGATGCTTATAATCTGTCAAACGATAATGTCAAAGCTTTTAACAAGCCAGTTGAAGTTGAGCGTAAGAATTTTGCGTCCAAGCGTGAGAAAACCGGTGAAATGGTTGGCCCTATGACTGCTTATATTTTAATTTTATTGGCAGTGGCTGGCGCTATGTATCCTGCGTTAGAAATTGGTGTCGGTGAAAAAGAGCGGGGTACGCTTGAAACTTTATTGTTAACGCCAATGAGGAAAAGTCATATCGTGTTGGCAAAGTTTGCAGTAATTTTTACTACAAGCTTTTTATCAGTGGCGGTAACCTTGCTGAGTTATTTGTTCTGGACCTATATTTTTACTATGGGCGGTAAGGCGCTCAATCTTGACTTCTTATCAAATATATCAAGTTTCGATATCCTATTGGTCGGGGTACTTCTTATTCCTTTAACCAGTATTTTTGCATCGATTATGCTTTGTGCTTCTATTTATGCCAAGAATATGAAAGAAGCTCAGGCCTATATGTCACCCATTATGATGATGGGCTTTTTACCAGTAATAGTTGCTTTTGTACCGGGCATGGAGCTGAACTGGAAAACGGCTATGATTCCGGTGACCAATGTAGCTTTGGCGATGAAAGATCTGATTAAAGGTACGGTTGATTATGGTTTAATTGGCGTATTATTAATTTCTACTTTAGCTATTGCTGGTGGTATGTTGTATTTTGCTACTCAATTCTTTAAGAAAGAAAAAGTCTTATTTAGAAGTTAATTAAGTTAAATAAAAAGAGCGCTTTTTTAGCGCTCTTTTTTGAATAAGAAATTAATGTCTTGGCCATACTTTTAACGGTTGTCCAATCCTTAAAATTTTCTTGGTGGATAAGCCATTCCATTTGGCCAATTTATGAGTGCTGACTTTAAATTTTCTGGCTATTTTCCAAAGGCTATCACCAGCACGAACTTTATAAATTTGATAACGCCGGCGTTTCTGGTATTTACTGAGTTTTGAGAAAAAAGCCTGTTCTTCTGCAGTAATTTCAACAAACCCTGGTAGCTTTAATATTTGGCCTATTTGCAGTCGATCTGATTTAAGACCATTGAGCTTTTTAATTTCAGCAACTCGAGTATGATATTTTTTGGCGATGTAACTTAGGTTATCACCGGCTTTTACCTGATAATTCATACTGATTTTAAAAATCTCTGCTGGCATGGAAGCAATTTTTTGCTCGAAGTTCTCAAGAGACTTAATAGGCACTAGAATTTCAGCACTTTGATGTTCTTGGGGAACAAATAACTTATTGAAAGCAGGGTTAAGTCGATAGAACTCATTTTTATCAATTCCTGTTATCTTGGCAAGCTGCGCTAAATTGGCTGGAGCCTGAATTTCAACACTGGCAAATTGAGGCTGATTTTTAATATCAGCAAGTTTTAAGTCAAAGTTCTGGTGGTTAATTAATAGATTAGAAAGTGCTATCCATTTTGGTACATGGCGCATGGTTTCTTTGGGTAGTTTTAATGACCAATAGTCGGTGGCTTTGCCCGATTTTTTATTGTTTCTAATGGCTTTTCGCACCTTACCTTCACCAACATTATAAGCCGCAACCGTTAACAACCAGTCGCCTTTAAACATTTTATTTAAATATTGGTAATAATCTAATGCAGCTTCGGTTGAGGCAACAATATCACGACGTCCGTCATACCATTGATTGATTTTCAGGCCAAAACCTTTGGCCGTTCTTGGCATAAACTGCCATAGTCCTGCGGCTTGTACTACTGAATGTGCCAATGGATCAAAATTACTTTCTACCATGGGTGTAAAAGCCAATTCTAATGGCATCTGACGTTTTTCCAGCTCTTGAATGATGTAATAGAGGTAGGGTGCGGCCCTATCAGTTTTACGTTTTAGTTGGTAAGAGTGCTTTAGAAAGTATTTTTGAAATTGTTCAATGCGTGGGTGTTGAATTTGAGTTAGGTTTTGGTGATTGGCTATATATTGCCAAAGATCAGTTTCAATGATTTTATCTGCAACCGGTGTATTTTCCTCAACTTCTGGAGTTTGCACAGTTTGGTTTTTCGGCTCTTTTTTATCCTCATTAATAACTGTTCTTTCACTATTTTCTTCTTTTAAATCAATGATTTCCCTCGAATTTTCTGAGCCGCTATTTGTGTCATTATTGGTAATAGCCGAGTTGAAAGTACAACCGCTAAGCAGTATCAGCGAAGTAAGGCCGCTTACTAAAAAGGAAAGTTTTAGTCGAGTTGTCAGAGTCATTGGCGCTAAAAATTATCTTTCAAGCGACGCATACTAGCAAAAATTGAATGGGCTTGCTCGGAATTTACATTGTCCAGTTGCCGCATACGTTCAACCACGCTGGCTTTTTCACAGCGCAAAAAAGGATTGGTTAATAACTCGCTGGCAATAGTGGAAGGCAGGGTTACTTTATCTTGATCGCGTAATTGTTGGCATTGGACTTTTAATTCTTTGATATCCGGATTGTTGGGCTCAATATATTCAGCAAAAGCCAAGTTGCTTAAGGTGTATTCGTGGGTGCAATAAACCCGGGTATTAGCTGGCAGTTTAGCTAAACGCTGTAATGACGCATAAAATTGCTCAGGTTCACCTTCAAACATACGACCACAGCCTGCTCGAAATAAGGTATCACCACAGAACAAAAGCTCGTTAGCACTATCATAATAGGCAATATGGCCTAAGGTATGGCCCGGCACATGCAGCACTGCAAATTGATACTCTTGATTAAATAAATTAATCCGCTCACCATCAGTTAACAAAGTATCGCAAAAATCCAGGTTATCGTATTTTGAACCATAAACATGGCAAGCGGTTTTTTCTTTAAGTCTATTAACACCGCCAATATGATCATTGTGATAGTGAGTAATTAATATGGCATCGAGCTCAAGCTGATGAGCCTCCAGATAATCCAATACCGGCGCTGCATCCCCAGGATCCACAACTGCCACACGTTTGTTATTAGTGGCGTGAATGGTCCAAATATAATTATCGCTAAAGGCTCGAATAGGAACAATTTTCATGGGATAGGGTTACTTGCCTGCATCTTCGCAAAGGGTTAGCATGACCATAATAAGTTGTTATCAGTAAGTCAATTCCGTTAGCGAAGGTTGATTTAGAAGGGTTGAAGGGTTGAAGGCGCCATTACTCAGTGAGCTCAGCTGGTCTGTGTTACCAGCGGGTAATCGAATTCGATATATTTGGCAGGAGTGGTTGCAAAACCAGCTTGAAGATTATCAAGGCGGGGTTTTGTTAACTCTGGACAGTTTGACTCAATGCTTGAGCATGCCAGACAATGTTTTTGATTATCACTTAAAACTGGGACCGAGTTTATCGCATAACGTTAATGCCGATCCGGAAAGCCTGCCGATTATGACGGACTCTATCCAAGCCTCAATAGTTAGTTTTGGCTTTAATTACACGGAAACAGGTTCTGTTTTACTGGGAGAAATTCATCGAGCGCTTGAACCTCAGGGCAATCTTTACGGACTTTTATATGCACCAGGAAATCCCTGGTATCTAAAAGCCAAAGCTGGCTTAAGCAATTCCAATAAACAACTCCCCAGTCAGCATATTGGCATCAAGCGATTTAAAGACTGGTTAGGTTTGCTCGGTTTTGAGATAAAGAGAGTTGAGGTTATTGGCTGTCCCTGGTGGAAGGGTTTTAGTCAATTTCAACAAAAATCGGATATGCCGCACGCATGGCTTTCTGCGCCAATAGCTTATATGATTAGGGCGCAAAAAAAAGTGGCGACTATGACGCCTATCAAACCTTTAGAAGATATGGGTTTAGCGGTTACCGGAAACCTGGCGAACGTTTCTACCAAGCAGAGTTTATAACAAAAATCAGCAATATAGGTATATTGTGAAAAAAGTTGAAATTTATACTGATGGTGCCTGTAAAGGTAATCCTGGGCCTGGTGGTTGGGGAGCTTTGTTGCGCTATGGTAAGCATGAGAAAAAAATGTATGGTGGCGAGCTGGACACCACCAATAACCGCATGGAATTAATGGCGGCGATTGAGGCGTTGAGGGCTTTAAAAAAACCGTGCCAGGTAGAGTTAACCACTGATTCGAGTTATGTTAAAAATGGCATTCAGTCCTGGTTGGATAACTGGAAAGCTAAAGGTTGGAAAACTGCCAGCAAAAAACCTGTGAAAAATAAGGATTTATGGCAAGCTCTGGATCAGGAAGTCGAACGTCATCAAGTCAATTGGCATTGGGTCAAGGGCCATAGCGGTCACGCTGAAAATGAAATTGCTGATGAGTTGGCTAATTTAGGCGTTGATAAGATTTTGGCTGAGCAGGATCTAATCGAAGCGCGAAAAAAAGTGGCTGCCAATAATGCCCCCTTAGATTAATTAAACACATAGAACTGAAGATGAGACAAATTGTTTTAGATACTGAGACTACGGGTTTGGAACCAAGCGAAGGCCATAAGATCATTGAAATTGGTTGTGTGGAAATTGTTAATCGTAAACTGACGGGTAATCATTATCATCAATACTTAAAGCCTGATCGTGAGATTGATGAAGGGGCGATTGAGGTTCATGGTATTACTAACGAATTTTTAGCCGATAAACCGTTGTTTGCAGAAGTGGTGGATGATTTTTTATCTTTTGTGGATGGCGCTGAGCTGATAATTCATAACGCTCCCTTTGATATTGGATTTCTCGATCACGAGTTGAATCTGCTGGAAGCTAAAACCAGCGTTAAAAAAGGCAGCATGAGTGATTATTGTAGTGTTTTGGATACGTTGGTGCTGGCGCGCCAAATGCACCCTGGCCAGCGTAACAGCCTGGACGCTTTATGTAAGCGTTATGAAGTAGACAATACCCAGCGTGAGCTGCACGGTGCTTTGCTGGATTCGGAAATTTTGGCGGATGTTTATTTGCGCATGACCGGCGGTCAAACCAGCTTGACTTTAGGGCGCCAGACATCGAGTACCAATGCTGTTACTGGTGAAGTGGCTATCAGACGTATTTCAGAAAATCGCCAGCCATTAAGAGTTATTAAAGCAACTAATGAGGAACTTAAAGCGCATCAGAAAAAGCTGGACTCTTTAACCGATGCGATTTGGAAGTAAAGATTTTAGTGGGCATCTTTAGCTGCGCCATCTTTTAGTTGCTCGATGGTGTGATGATTAATTAACTGTTTTTCGTAAAGCGTTTTTGTGGCTGGCTTTAAGAAATAAATCACTGCAAACAAGCCGACAATGGTCATTACAATGGTGTAAGGCAATGCCATAATGACCATACGTATATAGGACAAACGAATCAATGGTGCTAGACCACTGGTTAATAGAAACAGGAAAGCGGCCTGACCATTGGGGGTCGCGACGCTTGGGATATTAGTACCAGTATTAATGGCAACTGATAATAAATCAAAAGTATCACGATCAATTACGCCATTAATCGCAGCCTGTTTAATTTCACCGACATAAACCGTCGCTACGAACACATTATCACTAATTGCAGAAAGGGCACCATTGGCAAGATAGAAAGCGGCTACCTGAGTGTCGCTATCCAGAGTGAAAATGTATTGAATAATTGGAGTGAACAGCTGTTGGTCAAAAATTACCGCAACGATCACAAAAAATACTGTTAATAGTGCGGTAAAAGGTAGTGCTTCTTCAAAGCTTTTACCGATGGCATGTTCGTCAATAACACCGGTAAAGGCGCTAGCTAAAACGATAACCGAAAGGCCGATCAAGCCCACGGTACTTAAGTGGAGTGCCAAAGCGATGATTAACCAGATACCAACCAGAGCTTGCATCACCAGGTTCCAATTATCCTTTTTGGTTCTTTTTCTATCACGTTTTGCCTGATCTTTTTCCATTACTTCGCGTACTGTGTCTGGCAGCTCCAAACCATAACCCAGCACCTTAAAAGTTTCGAGTAACAGACAAACAATAACCCCCGCAAATAATACCGGAATGGTTACCGCTGCCATACGCAAGAAGAATTCTAAGAACTGCCAATTGGCTGTATTGGCGATTAATAAATTTTGCGGTTCGCCCACTAAAGTACAAACGCCACCTAGGGCAGTGCCCACTGCTGCATGCATCATAAGGCTGCGTAAAAAAGAACGGAATTGTCTTAAATCTGCTCGATGCTGTTCATAAATTTCTTCATCGGTACTAATATCTTCTCGCTGTGAATAATCAATTCCGGCGGCAACTTTATGGTAAATTCCGTAAAAACCAACGCCTACTGAGATAACGACCGCCGTCACGGTTAAGGCGTCTAAAAAAGCCGATAAGAAGGCCGCGACTAACAAGAACATCAGCGACAACATTTTCTTTGACTTAACGCCAAGCAATATTCTTGAAAAGACATAGAGCAAGAGATTCTTCATAAAGAAAATCCCCGCCACCATGAAGATAAGCAGTAACAATACTTCTAAATTATCTTCTACTTTATGCATGATGGTTGTTGTGCTGGTTAAGCCTAAAAACACGGCTTCTATCGCTAATAAACCACCAGGCTGTAGCGGGTAGCACTTTAAAGCCATAGCTAAAGTAAAAATAAATTCCCCTACCAATAACCAACCAGTAGTTACGGGTCCTAAGATTAGTAGCAAGAATGGGTTGAGAATTAAAAAACCAATGATGGTAATTTTGTACCAGTCTGGGGCGTTGCCCAGGAAGTTGTCAAAAATTGCTTTGCGTACACTATAGCTCATGAGATTAATATTTTTTTAATTAGTAATTGCTATTCTATGAAGTTGTATGGCTTTATTCCAATTTTTTTAACCTTAAAGTCAGATTTTATGCTTTGCAGGCATTTTTGGGCCAGATTTGGCGCATAATTAACCAATAGGCTAGAAAAGCCTGTAACTATATGTTACAAACGATAAAACATACAGCTCTTACCACTTAATCGATTTTGTAACTTGAGGACGTCAATGGCGACAGCAAAAGCCCTAACTCCTGCAGCCTTTGCAGAACAATATATTGTTGAATCAATCTGGAATGGCAAGTTTGCCGCTGGCACCATTTTGCCGGCGGAACGTGAGCTTGCGGAAATCATTGGCGTGACCCGCACTACTTTGCGTGAAGTCCTACAACGACTGGCACGAGATGGCTGGTTAACCATCCAGCATGGCAAACCCACTAAAGTGAATGATATCTGGGAGTCAGCAACTCTAAACGTTCTGGATACCTTGATTCAACTGGATGATGAAGGTTCTATAGAGCTGGCTGATAATTTGCTGGAGGCTCGAACTTCAACCGCAAGTATTTTCCTGCGTCGTGCTATCAAGCATGAGCCTGAAACTTTGATTGAAGTTTTGGATAAAATTGATCAGGTACCCAATAACGCAGATGGTTATATTGCTTTTGACTGGCAATTTTACCATGTTGCGACCAGAGCATCGGGCAACCCGGTTTATACTTTGATGCTTAACGGTTTTGAGGCCATTTACTACAAAATTGGCCGTTTTTACTTTGGCTGGGAGCAAACTCGCAAGCTGGCCAATCAATTCTATAAAGATTTAAATCAAGCCATTAAAGCTGATGATGTTGAGCAAGCTATTGATATTCTTTGGAAATATGGTCATGACAGTGGCGATCTGTGGAATAGGGCTAAAGCCGAATTAACCAGCTTTGATGATATAGACTCGTAAGCACAGAATAGTAAATCCCCAATCTGGTATGTCCACTTGCCAAAGACACCATTTAAGGAGTAGGATTGAACAAATCTTGCGTTAGCGATTAAGCAAAAAATACATAATAAGGTCGATAAGTCCTTGATATTTATCAAATGGGAGTAACCAATGAAGAATGTTTTATACGGGATAGCTCTTGCCAGTAGCGTTTTCTTAACGGCTTGTGGCAGTGGGCCGGAAGAGCCTAAAATTCCAGGTGTGGGTGCAGGCTCTGGCTCTGGAGGTGGTTCAACAGCGCAAATGTCGCCAGTTTTTTCACCTCAAACGGGTGATATTCCTGTCCCTAATGATCTTTTATTTCTTGGTACTGAGGATTTAACGCTTAATATTCCCAATGATGATCCAAGTGCGTCAAATCCAGTAACGGCAATTAATGCTTTGGATGGTTGGTCAACCCACGCTCCTTTTACCATCAGTTTTACTGATAATGGTTCTGCCATTGATGCATCCAGCCTGGTAGGTGGCCAGTCCTTCAGATTGTTTAAAGTTTCAGTACTTAGACCTGAGGTTAGCCCAGGTGTTGTTGCTCCTACTGGCCCGGTAACAGGCATTGAGTCAGAGCTAACTTTTGGTGTGGATTACCTGGTTCAGGTTACTGGACCGCAGCAAATTGCAGTGATTCCTCTGAAACTTTTTGCAGCGCAAGCCTCCTATATGGTAGTGTTAACGGATGAGCTTACCGATACATCTGGCACTGCTCTTGCCAGCGATACAGCTTTTAATACGGCAAAGAGTGAAGAGCAATTAACCGGCGCTTTAGCTGCATTGGAAGATTTGCGTCTTTTAGTCGATGCGATGATAAAAGCCGCTACGGCACATGATTCTGCGCTTAGCAGAGACAAGATCATTCTTTCTTATCAATTTACCGTGCAGTCAATAGCTGATTCTTTAATCGCCGCTAAGGGTTTTTATATAGATTTGCCATTCTCACAAGGCGTTCTGCCTGCCACCAGTTTTAGTAGTTTAATGACTGATACTACACCATTTACTGGGATTGGAGCAGCTAACCTGTATAAGGGACAAGTAACCTTACCTTATCTTTCTGGTATTCCTTCTGCGACTAATCCATTAGCTATTTTAAATGATAGTTGGGTGGCTGCTGATATGGTTCCAGTTGGTGGTTCTTTAGTACCAAATCCGTTAGCTGGTGGTAACCTTACTTATGCTAATCCATTAGCCCAGAAGCGCGGGGATGAAACGGTTCCTCTGTTAGTATCAGTTCCAAAAAATCCAGCTTGTACTAAACCTTATCCGGTTATGATATTCCAACATGGAATTACCAGTGATCGCACTGCAATGCTTGGTATTGCTGATACTATGGCTGGAGCTTGTACCGCGGTAGTATCTATGGATCAACCATTGCACGGCATTGCTGCTGATAACCCAGTGCATTTAGGCTTGCAAGCTGCTTCAGGTGGTTTGTTGGGCATTTTCGAAGGTTATACACCTGGAGGTTTGCATGAGCGTACTTTTGGTGTGGATTTTGTGGATAATGCCACTGGTGCTCCAGGTCCAGATGGTATGATAGATGCTTCTGGAGCACATACCATTAATTTACAGAACCTTTTGGTTTCCCGTGATAACTTGCGTCAAGCATCATTGGATTTATTAACTTTAGAAAAAGCCATTCCTGGTATGGATATTGATGGTGACATGATGCCAGATTTTGATGCAACTAAGGTCAGCTTTATGGGCCACTCTTTAGGCGGTATCGTTGGTTCCAATTATACTGCACTGGCAGACCTGGCCAAGCAAAGTGTCATTGCCACAGCTTCAGGTTCGATTGCTCAAATGTTGAATGCTTCTCAGTCGTTTGGCCCTGTTATCCGAGGTGGTCTAGCTGCTGCAAGCGGCACCACACCAACGGATCCAGTATTTTTGTCAGAAACTCTGCCTGCATTCCTGGTAGCGGCACAGACGGTTGTTGATTCAGGTGATCCAATTAATTATGCCGTTTTAGCACAAGCAGGAAACATTCCTACTTTAGCGCTACAAGTTAGAGGCGATACGGTAGTTCCAAATGCGGCAGCAACCGCCCCACTTTCAGGCTCGATTCCAATGGCGGCGGCTTATGGCTTAGCTACTGTTACTAATACCACAGCAACGGATAGAGCTTTCTTGAAGTTTGTGGCGGGTGACCATGCGACACCTTTAAGTCCTGCTGCAGATGCAGCAACAACTGTTGCTATGCAAACAGCTATTGCAAACTTTATTGCTTCAGGTGGTACGCAGGTTGTAGTTACTGATCCCGCACTCGTTGAACCTTAAGCCATAATCCATTAGGATCTGAAGCCCTCGTGCCTTTTGGTTCGAGGGCTTTTTTAATGTTAGATAACCTTATACAACCTTCGGAGTTTGAATTGGAATTTCTAAGCGAATATGGTCTTTTTTTATTAAAAGCCGCTACCATTGTGGTAGCCATTATTTTGGTGTTTGGTTTTATTATTAGCGCAGGCCAAAAGCAGCGCTCAGTTAATAAAGGTGAAATTAAGATCACTAATCTCGGTGAGGAGATCAAGGATCATAAGCAGGCCATACAAAGTGAAGTTTTGTCCAAAGCGGAATTGAAAGCTTTGCTCAAGCAAGAAAAAGATCAGCAAAAGAAAGAACAAAAAGCTGACAAGAAAAAAGTTAAGGCTGAGAAAACTACCGATAAAACCGGTGAAAAGTCGCCAGAGGAAGTAAAAAAGCGTTTATACGTAATAGATTTTGATGGCGATGTTGAAGCTAGCGGAGTTGAATCTTTGCGTGAAGAAATTACGGCTGTTCTAGCAACTGCTAATAAAAAAGATGAGGTTTTGCTGCGTTTAAAAAGCCCTGGAGGCATGGTGCACGCCTATGGCCTGGCTGCTTCTCAGTTAAGCCGTATTCGAGATGCAGGGCATAAATTGACTATTGCTGTGGATGAAGTAGCGGCCAGTGGTGGCTATATGATGGCTTGTGTAGCTGATAATATTATCGCTGCACCTTTTGCGGTTATTGGTTCAATTGGGGTAATTGCGGAAATTCCTAATTTTAACCGTTTGCTAAAAAGAGCCAATGTGGATTATGAGCAGCATACGGCAGGTGATTTTAAGCGAACCTTGACTATGTTTGGTGAGAATACCAGTCACGGTCGTGACAAATTCAAACAGGAGTTGGAAGAAACGCACCAACTTTTTAAAAGCTTTATTAATCAAAATCGTCCAGCATTGGAGATTGAGAAAGTCGCTACAGGGGAGCACTGGTATGGTACTCAGGCTTTGGAGTTAGGCTTGATTGATAGCATCAGTACCAGCGATGATTTAATTACCAAAGCTACTAAGGACAAAGACGTTTATTCAGTAAAGTACGAAATTAAGAAGCCGTTGACAGATAAACTATCCATTAGTTTACATGGTATGCTCGATCGCTTTGTATTGCGTTGGATCCAGCGTTCCAGTCAATCGAATTTGTATAAGTAGGGTTGTTAATTAGTAATGGACTTTGATTTTTGGGATAACTGTTGGCAAAGAGATTCACAACCTTTTCATGTGGAGGAGACACATGAGTTATTGGTTCGAAACTATCAGCAGTTTTTTTCTCCAAAAGAATCCATATTAGTACCATTGTCGGGTAAATCAGTTGATCCACTATTTCTGGCAAAACAAGGTTTTAATTCGGTAGCTGTAGAGTTTAATCCAACGGCAGTGGAGGCATTTTTTTCAGAAAATAAACTGACCCCTATCATTTATCAGCATAAAAATGCGACTCAGTTTCAGTTAAATAAAATCGATATTTGGCTGGCTGACTTTTTTGATTTAACGGCACATGAGTTAGGGCATTTTTCTCAGGTTTTTGATCGCGCTGCTTTAGTCGCGCTACCAAAAGAGCTTAGAAGCCGTTATGTTGTGCATCTGCAATCACTACTAAGCCCCAAAGCCAGAATACTAATGGTGACTATGGATTATAATGAAAGTCAAATGGCTGGCCCGCCTTTTTATTTGAGCCCGCAAGAACTACAAAGTTATTTTCCAGATGCAAAAATTGTGGAAATAGACAGGCAGTCCTTGATGGATAACCATTCGCGTTGGCAAGAGTTGGAACTCGATTATCTTGATGAAGTGCTTTATAGCATTCAACTTTCTTAAGGCATCAATATGAAAAAGCAGCTTAAGCCTTTTGGTCATTGGGATTCTGAAATCAGTCCACAAATGCTTGCCAGCAAGTCAAAGCGTTTAGGCCAAATACACTTAAGCAATAATGATTTGTTTTGGCTGGAATCAAGGCCTGAAGAAAAAGGGCGTGGTGTTATTGTTGTTTACCAAGAAGGCCAAAAGCAGGATATTACACCTGAAAAATACAGCGTCCGAACCCGACTGCATGAATATGGTGGTGGTGATTTTTGGGGTAAAGAGCAGCTGATTATTTTTGCCAATGATCATGACCAAAGGCTGTATCTGCAGAATCTATCGAATGGTGAAATTAAAGTTATTACTGAGCCTGCACCCTTTAAACATGCCTGGCGATATGGCGATGGTGACATTCATCCAGGCCAGAAATTTACTGTTTGTGTGCGGGAGCGTCACCAGCAAAACGGTACCGCGCATGATGTGATTAATGAATTGGTGTTGATTGGTTTGGAAACCTGTGAGCTTTTTATTATTGCTTCAGGAAATGATTTTTATTCCAGTCCCCGAATTTCGCCTGATGGCCAATCGATCAGTTGGTTAAGCTGGAACCACCCCAATATGCCCTGGGATGAAACGCAGCTGTGGCAGGCTGAGTTTACAGAGTTTGGGCAACTTATCAATTCAAAAAAAGTTGCTGGTGGCGAGCAGATTTCGATTTATAATCCCCAATGGTCACCGGATAACCAACTTTATTATGTAGCTGATAACAGTGGTTGGTGGCAGTTGTATCAGGCAGGGAAAGAGCAGGCTTTGCATCAATTTATTGAGATAGAGTTTGGTCTGCCACAATGGGTATTTGGTTGTAATAGCTTTCAATTTGTTGATAGCAAAACATTACTAGCGATTGGTACCAAGCAAGGCCAACAGGCTTTGTATAAACTTGATTTAGATTCAGGGCAATTAGCGCTTTTTAATGAACATTGGAGTGTCTTTAGTGGGCAATTTGTGGCAAATAGTCAACAGGCTTATTTTGTTGCCGCCAATGCCTATCAAGGCCAGTCCATCATGGAATTAGAGTTAAGATCCCAGCTTGCTGATGACTTGCTAGTAACCAGTGAGAAGACTAATATCAAACTGATTTCCAAAGCCAGCCATATGGCTTTTCCCACCACAGGTGACGCTGAAGCTTATGGCTATTTTTATGCACCGCTTAGTCATCAGTTTGAATCTACCAATGAATTACCGCCATTAATTGTAATGAGTCATGGCGGTCCAACCGGGATGACTGACCCAGGCTTAAATTTGCAAATTCAGTTCTGGACCAGTCGCGGCTTTGCGGTTGCTGATGTCAACTACCGTGGCAGCACTGGTTACGGTCGAAAATACCGGGACAGTTTAAAAGGTCAATGGGGTATTTTTGATGTGGATGATTGCATTGCGATGGCACACCATTTGGTTGAGCAAGGCCTAGTGGATAAAAAACGATTGGCCATTCGTGGCGGCAGTGCTGGCGGCTTTACCACTTTATGTGCATTGACCTTTCATAATGATTTTAAAGTAGGTATGAGCCGTTATGGGGTAGCTGATCTGCTATCGCTGGCTAACGATAGCCATAAATTTGAAATCCGTTATTTAGACTCGGTTGTGGGGCCTTTACCGCAAGCGAAACAGATTTATTTGGATCGCTCACCTAGTGAACACACGGATAAGTTATCCTGTCCGATATTATTGTTGCAGGGATTAGAAGATAAAGTCGTTCCTCCAAGTCAGTCAGAGGCGATGGTTAAAGCATTAGAGGCAAAAGGCTTGCCTTACCAATACATAACTTTTACAGGGGAAGGCCATGGTTTCAGAAAGCCTGAAACTATTGTTAAAGCCTTTGAAGCTGAATTAGAATTTTATCAGAAGTATTTGTTGTAAATAACAAAGGCCTCGTTAGAGGCCTTTTGTTAAGTTTCTTCTTCTTCAAAATTTGAATGAATCACTGGGTCATTATAGGTATCTAGTTCAATTTCACCTTCCGATTTAGCGACTATAGTGGTTACTGCAGCGTCCCCGGTAATATTGACCGCAGTTCGAGTCATATCCAGTAAACGGTCAATGCCTAAAATCATGCCAATGGCTTCTACGGGTAAGTTAACTTGAGTTAAAACGCCTGCCAATAAAATCAAACCAACACTTGGCACTCCTGCTGCACCAATGGAAGCTAAGGTTGCGGTAAGAATAATGGTCAGCATTTGCGCCATAGTCAGATCGGCATTATAAGCCTGGGCGATAAATAGTGTGGCGATACCTTGCATAATAGCTGTGCCATCCATATTAACCGTAGCACCTAGCGGTAAAGTAAAAGAATAAGTATTCTTATGAACGCCTAGGTTTTTTTCAACGCAGCGCATGGTCACTGGCAAAGTTGCATTAGAGCTGGATGTACCAAAAGCCGTTAGCATTGCTGGCCACATACCTTTAAAGAAATTTACTGGATTTAAACGTGCTAATAAAGCGATCAGACTGCCGTAGGTGAGTAAAGCATGCAGAATTAAGACAACAATCACCAGAATAAAGTATTTGCCCAGCCCGCCGACTAAATCTGCGAATGGGAAGGTAGCAAAAGTTTTGGCAATTAAGAAGAAAACACCGTAAGGTGCAAATTTCATGACAAGATTTACGATGCCCATCACTACATGATTAGCGCTTTCAAACCAGTCTTTAATGGTTTTGCCTTTGTCGCCAGAGAAAGAAATAGCCAGCCCCAGAATAATAGCGAATACAATAATTTGTAGCATGTTGGCTTGTGCCATTGCCGAGAATGGATTAGTCGGGATCATATTGATCAAAACATCGGTAAGTGGCGGCTTTTCTTTGGGAACAAAATTAGCATCACCGACAGGCATACCATTGCCTGGCTGGAAGATGGAAGCCATTAGTAGTGCTAAAATTAGAGCTATGGCAGTGGTCAGTAAGTAAAGTCCAACAGTCTTTAAGCTTAAGCGACCAAGTTTAGAAGGATCGGTTAAAGAGCAGACCCCAACCACTAAAGAAACTAAAACCAGTGGTACCATCAGCATTTTTAGGGCATTTATAAACCAAGCCCCACCAACGTTAAACAGACCATCAATGATATAGGTATAAATCCAATTTTCACTTTGAAAGGCCTTACAGGCTTCTTTTGAGAGCTCATCAATGCATTGATACCCACCAAATTGTTGGAAAATAGTCCCGACAATGGCACCTACCACCATAAAAATTAAAATTTTAACGCTTATATTCATTATTTTGGCCTTTTATTATTGATTTACGCACTCTAAGCGATTGATTTATAAAGTTCAAGCAATTGGCAATTTCAGTTGGATAGGTTGTAAGTCAGAAAATAATTATAGTTAGCTATAGCAAGTTAAATTATGAGTTTCGATTTTATTTTTCATGTTTATAGATATAGAATGAGAATCATTTACAAACTATGTGCGCTCTTATGAAATTGACTATCAAGCTTTTAATCGCAGGCTTTTTTCTTATCACAGTTGCCAATGCAAAAACCTTAGTGTTGGGTGAGGCGGTGGATATGAGTGTTTATCAGCCTTTAACGAAAGTTATGGCCGAACCTCAACAATTTATCGATAAAAAAATCACCCTGAAAGGCAAGGTCACAAAAGTGTGTAAAAAACGTGGCTGTTGGGCTGATATTGTATCTGGTGACAAGCAACTTAGAATCAAAGTGGCTGACGGCGAAATTGAAATTCCTATTTATACTATTGGCCGTGAAGCTTTAGCGACAGGTATTTTGAAGTCTCAGCAACTGTCAAAAGAACAGACCATTGCTTATTTAGAACATATGGCAAAGGATGCAGGGGAAACATTCGATCCGGCTACGGTTACCAAAGGTATCATTCTTTATCAGCTGAAATCCGATGCAGTAAAAATTCTTTGAGTAAACATTCCAAAAAATTAGTATTAGCACTTGCAAAGTTATGATTACAAGTGTAATCTTTGTTTGTGGATTACGCTTGTAATCATATTGAAGAATGAGCAAAGTATGTCAAATCGAGTGAGTGAATCAGAACAAATTGTAATGGAGGTACTGTGGCAGGAATCTCCATTATCCAGTCAGGATGTAGTAGAGCGTTTAAAGGCGCAGGACTGGAATGAAAAAACCGTAAAAACCTTTTTAAATCGTATGGTAAAAAAAGGTGTGGTGACCTATCAAACGCAAGGTCGCCGCTATCTTTATTCGCCGGCCATAAAACGCAAAGATTTTATTCAGCAGGAAAGTAATGGCTTTCTGAATAAGCTTTTTAACGGTGATATGAAAGAATTATTGGCAACCTTTGTGAATAATAAGCAGTTGTCCAGACAAGAATTAGACTATTTAAGAAATTTGCTAGAGCAGGAAAATAAAAAGGATAAATAGATGAGTGATTTTTTAAAACAGCTCTGGCAATCAAATATTGAACTCAGTTTATTATTACTGGTTATTCTGATAGCGCGTTATTTAATACGAAAAACCACAAAAAATTATAATGCCTATTTATTATGGCTGAGTATCCCAGTGGGCATCTTTGTTGCTTTAGCCATGTCATCTATTAGTTTTGAGCAACCACCAGTAGAAACTGTTCAATATTTTGTACAGGCCTATATAGTCAGGCCCAGTGAAAGTTTTGATAGTTGGTTATATTTGGGCTATTTGTGGGCCTTTATAACGGTAATTTTAACTATAAGGCTAATGTATCAACATCGAGAATTAAGATATTCATTAAAGCGGATAAGTGTACCCCATAAGCTGGAAATAAAGGCTAAATACTCGATTATCGGTATTAATAAAAAAGGTTTTTCACCAGCAGTTTATGGTTTTATCAAGCCCAAAATTTACTTCCCAGTGCAATTGCAAGATCAATTAAGCGCCGAACAAATTGAATTAATTATCAAGCACGAAGAACATCATATAACGCAAAAGCATCTTTGGCTTAATTTACTCTGGGATTTATTGGTGTGTTGCCTTTGGTTTAATCCATTGGTGTATATTGCGCGTCAAAGTTTCCGCCACGATCAAGAATTATTTTGTGATTACCTGGTATTAAACCAATCCAGCCGGCAGGATCAAAAATCCTATGGCCATGCTTTGTTAACCACCATTTCTGCCACTCACTCGGTTAGCTTACTTTGCTCATGGAAAATGTTTAATCAACTTGAGGAAAGAATCATGAATATTAAAAAGCCTACCAGTTTAAGTAGCAAAATATCGTTAGCCATTGGTGGCTTAGCGATTATTGGCTGCACTTCTTTGTATGCGATAACCATTTCGCAATATTCAAAACAGGATAAAGATGGCGATCATCGGATTGAATGGAATATCGATGGCAAAACCTATGTGGATAACAATGGTGATTGGTTTATCTATGAAAATGGTGAAAAAAGAGCTTTAACCAAAATGGAACGCCGCGAGTTTGAAAAGGCTGTTGAGCGCGCTGAAAAGGACATGCTAAAAGCCGAGGAAGAAATGCGTCGCGCAGAAGAAGAAATGCAAAAGCATGAGCATCATATGGAGCTGGCTACTCGAGAAATTGAAAAGGCTTATCATGAACTGGAAAAGAATCATCAAGAAATTGAGCAAGTTTATCGTGATTTGGAAACCAACTATTACGATCTTGAAATGGACTATATCGAAGGCAATATCTCTAAAGAGCAATTGCAAACCATTAAGCAAGAACTACGTGAAGCTCGTGAGCAGTTAATAAAAAATCAAAAGCAGTATCAAAAAGATATCCAACGGGCCAAAGAGCAACTGAAAAAAAGTTACCCTGTATCGCCTCCGAGCTTACCTACTATTCAGTCGGTAAAACCTGCAGCACCAGCTAAACCTGTGCAACAAAGCGATATAAAATTCCCCAAGCCAGTAACGCCGATTAAACCTGATAGTTCGAGAAAAACAGCTACACCACTAAAAACTTATCCTCCACAATACCCTGTTTTTGCGGCTAAAAACAATATTGCTGGTTATGTTTCTTTTAAGTTTGATGTCAGCGAAGACGGTAAACCCTATAACATCAAAATTATGGATTCTGTACCGGCAAAAGTTTTTGATGAAGTTGCATTAAAAGCTATCGAACAATGGGAGTTTAGTAGTAGTGATAATGGCTTAAAGGACGTTATATATCAGTTAGATTTTAAACTTAGGTAGTTGTTCAAAATTCGGATACTCTGAAATATGCTTTCTGAAATCGGTAGGATTAATTAATTGATTAAAAATGACTATAAAGGAGTGAATACGATGAAGTATCTTTTGATGTTAGTAACTCTGTTATTTGCTCCTTTAATTAGTGCTGAACAGTGGATTGTAAAGATAGATTTTTGGGGTGTCCCAGCTTATTTCACCATGAATATTGAATATTCAGAAAATAAAATTTCTGGTGATATTGACGGTGAAAATATTTCTGGATTCAAAAACAAGAATGAAATTGATTTTTCTGGCAATACTAATGGTCAGTTGACTCAGTTTAAGGCTACAGTAGAAAGAGATTGTATGATGGGAATAGCTCATTATCCAAATGAATCTAATGGTGCTCAAACACATAATTTTACAGCGAAACTGGTACCTCAAAAAACGTCTAACGAACCTGTTGTTCATACCTATTTGCCTGATAACTATTCTAACACTTGGGATGCTGACAGAGATCCTGTATTAACTATTTGGCCTAGAGATCAAGTGGTAACTAAGACTATTGATTCAGGAGGTTTTGATGAACATGGAAATATAAAGGCATTATTTGGGAATCCACAAACAGGCCCTTTTTTTATAGTTGGTGCTGAGCCAGGTGACACTCTTGTAATTCATATCAATAAACTTGAACTTAATCGTGATTATGCCGATAGTCTAGATACCATTATTGAAAAAGCACTTGGTTCCTATTTTGCTAATGAAACTACTGGTTTAGGACGTGCTATTAAGTGGGTTATAAATCATGAAAAAGGAGTTGCTTATCCAGAAAATGTAACAGGTATGCTTAAAGATTTTTCAGTGCCATTGCGACCTATGCTAGGAGGTATAGGTGTTGCCCCAGGTTTTGGTTGGCCTGCAATTTCAACGGGAGATACAGGAAGTTTTGGTGGAAATATGGATTTTCCCGAAATAATTGAAGGCAATACTGTTTATTTAGCTGTGCAAAGACCTGGTGCGCTTTTATATATTGGTGATGCGCATGCAGCTCAAGGCGATGGGGAAACCACTCAGTTCGCTCTTGAAACTTCTATGGATGTAACCTTTACAGTTGATTTAATTAAAGGGAATAGTCTACGGATTCCAAGAGTAGAGTCGCCTGAACAGATCATGGTTTTAGGACAAGCAGGAACAATGGAAGACGCAATTAATCAGGCGACAGCAGGTATGGTTGCCTGGCTTCAACAAGATTATGGTTATTCATTGTCGGAAATAGCTCAAATATTAGGTGTGGCAATTCAATATGATGTTGTTAATTTGGCTGGACGAAATGT
This sequence comes from Kangiella sp., assembly GCA_028284185.1. Classification (GTDB taxonomy): domain Bacteria; phylum Pseudomonadota; class Gammaproteobacteria; order Enterobacterales; family Kangiellaceae; genus Kangiella. Next base: position 157,982 of record JANQSG010000017.1, on the reverse strand, counting down.
AGGGATAGCAGCAAAGCTTGAAAAGGATTTGTTATCTCCATCTAAAGGCATTCTCAGCAGACAAACAAGTAACAAAGGTAAAAAATAAGTGTAACCGTTACTCGCTGTTTTCTAAAAGTTTCGAGCAGACAAAGAAACTTAGGATCCTATATTCAGTCTCAAATAACTTCATGTTCATTAATTGCCGGTTCAGTTTAGTTTAATTTTAGTGCCGTGCTGACCATCGCCATTGGCTACATCAAGGAATGCTCCTTTAATTTGTGGGCCAACAATGGCAATGTTTTTTACTCCGTCAGCTAGTACGGACAAAGCTTCTTCAACTTTCGGGATCATGCCACCTTGGATCACGCCTTGTTCAATTAACTTTTTGGCTTGTTGTGCATTGATTTGTGCAACTCTTGTTTCAGGCTTGTCCAGATCATGATAAATCGCGCCGACGGCTGTGGTTAGCAGTAGCAAGTCAGCTTTTAGTGCGCGAGCTATTTGCACAACGGTGGTATCGGCATTGATATTGAAAATACGACCTGAGTTTTTTTCTACGCCTAAAGTGGCAATCACAGGTACTAAGTCAAGTTTAATTAGTTGTTTAAGCAATTGATGATTAATTCCAACTACATCACCAACTTCACCAAAATCGATCGGCTTGTCACCAGCACCTGATATTACTCTAGGCGGGCGTTTGACTGCAGTAATCAACTTGCCAGAAGCACCATTACAGGCAAAAGCATTGACACCAACATTCTGCAGTTCTTGTGCCAATGACACATTTACCTCACCGCAAATGGCTTGCTTGACCACTTGTAAGTCAGCCATGTTGGTAATGCGGCGACCAGCAACCTTATTGGGTACTAGCCCATGCTTTTCTTGCAGTTCATTAACTTGCGGTCCGCCACCATGCAATAAAATTACTCGCCAGCCGTTATCGACCAAGTCTTTGACATTAGCAGCAATACCATCGCGTTCAGCTTTGCCTAATAAAACGTCACCGCCGACTTTTACGACGACGATAGGTTGTGTACTTCTTAACTCAGCCATTCATTTTCCTAATTAACATTTTAGGGCCACATACCAGGTTGATCTAAACCAAATGAAGCATCTTTGCCTGTCATTAAGTTAAAACTCTGAACCGCTTGGCCAGCACCACCTTTGACTAAGTTATCGATGGCAGAAATACAAGCTAAAGTGCGTTTGCCCGTTAATTCATCTATACGCACAGTAATCCCCACCTCAACCCGCACCGTATTTTTTACTGCCACCACTTCCGGGCTTTGACCTAGAGGCATAACCACTACGCTACGGTGTGGGGCATAGTAATCTTCGTACATTTTTTGGATATCGGCTTCGCTGTACTCATCAGGCAAATCAAGTTGTGATACCGCTAAAATACCACGAACCAATGGTGCAGAAACAGGCACAAAATCCAATGAGGTGTTTTGTGCACCGGCTTTACCAATCGTTTGCAAAATCTCAGCGCGGTGCTGGTGATGTAATGTTTTGTAGGCTTTCAAATTATTAGTACGGACAGGGTGGTGGGTGCCTTCGATTGGACGAACGCCTGAGCCTGAGGAACCGGTCATAGCAACGGTGCGCACATTGCCGTTGGTTAATATGCCTGCTTTGGCTAAGGGTAATAAACCAATGGCAATACCTGTTGCGAAACAACCAGGGCTGGCAACATATTGTGCATTTTTAATCGCTGTTTCATTTAACTCAGGCATACCGTAAACAAAAGTACCTAAGCGTTCTGGGCAAGGATGCTCAGGAGCATAATCACGAATATAATCTTCTAGGCTTTCTAAACGGAAATCGCCGGACAAATCAATGATACGTACGCCAGTTTCGAACAATTCCATAGCAACTTTTGCGGTGATAATATGTGGCATTGCCAGGAACACAATATCTGCACCTGCAACACACTCTTGTGGCGTAATATCTTGGATAATGATATTGGCTTTTTCTAAACCGAATAGTGAGCGGTGAACTTGACCGATTGTTTTTCCGATATAGTCTTTGCTCGATACACGTAATACTTCTACATCATCACGGACAATTAAGTGGCGTAATAATTCTGCCGCACCATAACCAGCACCACCAATAATCGATACTTTTACTTTGCTCATGAGTTTCCTCTTTTAATCTTTTGTCACAAGTATTTATTTAATATGACTTGTAACTTGCAATCAGTCTGAAAAGCGGACTAATTTTACGCTAAAATATTTTTGAGTATTGTTACTATTTTATGATTCTGTAACTGTTAATCTACACTCTCTGAAACGGATAGACTGAACCTAAGTTTAAAATTTGGGTTAGTTCATCAAGCGCTGTACGTGACTCTATCAGTAAATTAGGGTCGGCTAAATCATCTTCTACCAAAGTGTCTCGATAGTGCTTTTCTACCCAGGCATTTAGAGTGGCAAACAGTTGCTCATTCATAATGACACTTTGGTTCATTGCCGCCATTTCAGCTTCGTTTAAAACGATGCGTTGGCGTAGACAAGCTGGACCGCCACCATTTTGCATCGACTGTTTTACGTCGTAAATTTTCACTTGCCTGATAGGCGTATCTTGTTCAACCAACCAGTCTAAATATTCTTTAACCGAAGGCGTAGTTTCACATTCGCCAGGACAAATCAGAGCCATATCGCCAGCAGGAAGCGTCACCAACTGGCTGTTAAACAGGTAAGATTTAACTGCATCTTCAACAGGTACATCATTGGCACCAACTTCTACTACATGGAATTCATCACCATCAAAAGTGCGTTCCAGATCGGTATAAACCTGCATTTGACTCAGGAAAGCTTTTTGGTGAGCAAATAACACATTGCCATTACCCACTGAAATTACATCATTATGGAACACGCCCTTATCAATCACATTAGGTGATTGTTGGGCGTAAACTAGATTATCAATATCTAATTTATGCAATCTTGCTACTGCCTGGCTGGCTTCAAAGGTTTGGCGTGCTGGGTATTTGTGTGGCTCTGGTTTGCTGGCGTCGAAAGCATATTTGCCATAAACAAAGAAATGTACACCTTTTTTACCGTATTCAGAATAGCTATTGTTATCCACAAAACGGGTATGATTAGCTGCACCTTCGTCACCAAAATGATCTCCTTGCGGCAGAGCAGGGTGGTGGACAAAGTGGTTATCGTCTTTGAACATAGCCTGCAGAATGCGACCAGTTGTTGGATGCTCAATCGAGCGGTGGAATTTATTAGCCAAGTTTGCAGGTGTGAAATGTGTTTTGCCATCGGCTGTATCACTTGATGGCGCTACGGTACAAGCATTTGCGGTCCACATACTGGATGCCGAACTGCAAGCTGCTAATACTTTCGGTGCCTGCTTTGCTGCCTTGATGATGACCTGAGCATCAGTGCCAGTAAAACCCAGGTTGCGCAAGGTAAAAACATCAGGGCGTTCCATTGGCGCTAATACACCTTGCTTTAAGCCCATATCATGCAAGGCTTTCATTTTTTGTAAACCTTGCAAAGCGGCTTCTTTTGGCTTGGCTTCTAAATGGGCATTAGCAGTTGAGGCGACATTGCCGTGCGATAAACCTGCATAGTTATGAGTGGGGCCTACCAGGCCATCAAAGTTAAATTCGTATGCCGTTTTTTTAGAAGACATATATGAGTTACTCCTATGATCGATACATTCTATCGATATGATCTTGAATCTCTGTAATACTATTCGAGGCTGATTAGCCTCTTTTATTAAATATTTTAGCTACTCTAACGAAATCACCTTCGTTGATTTTCAAAGTTTCGATTAAGCTTTGATCCGCATACAGAATATCGCCTTCAAAATCGGAGTCGATAACTGTAGCTCTAAAATTGTTAAGTTTTCGATTAGCAACCATTAAAGTTTCTGGTGGCGTATCGTTGATCATATGTGGTGTTCCAAGTTGAACTTGCATCAGTTTGCTGGAACGATAAGTTTTTATCTGATCCTTAGGTGCTTCGATGGTCGGCCCAGCATCAAAAATATCTACATAATTTTGATAACGGAAGCCTTCTCGCTTTAGCATGGAAAGAGCAGGTTTGGTCTTTGGATGCACTTTACCGATAACTTCACGAGCTTCGCTGGAAAGCATATTCGCATAAATAGGCAGTTGTGGCATTAACTCTGCAATAAACTGGTTAGAACCCAAGCCGCTAATAGCATCGGCTTTGGCAAAAGGCATAGAGAAAAAATGTTTGCCTAAAGAACGCCAAAAGGGAGAGCGCCCATCTTCATCAGAATATCCACGCATTTCGGCGATAACGGTATCGGCAAAACGTTCTGGATAATCGGCCATGAATATAAAGCGTGATTTGGATAATAAACGGCCATTAATGCCGCCACGATATTCGGGGGATAAAAACAAGGTGGCAATTTCCGTACAACCAGTGTAATCATTGCCCAAGACTAAAATCTGGTGTTTATTATAGATCCCTAAGTCATGACTGGTGTTTACCACTGTACTTAATTTATAGGTATAAAAAGCTTCATCCATACCCACGGCTGCGACTAGAGCACTAGTGCCCACAACTTTTTGCTTTTCAATATCTTCCAGCACAAAAAAATAGTACTCAGGACCTGGCTCTGAAATATCAGTAGTAAAAGCATTAACCGAATTTTTGATTTTATCGTCAATCCGTACTGGATCATTAGGTAAAGTTGTCAATCCAGTACCTGCAGAAGCAGCAAGCTCAAGAATGTCTTGTAAATCGGTAGTTTGTACTGGACGAATGACCATCATAAAAACTAATAATCCTCATTATTATTGTTTGTCGTTCACTAAAAAATTCAGGAACAAAATTGGAGTGTTTTATGCAAATTAGCAGAAAAAACCAATCGGACAGCTGATAATAAAAAAACTAAAGCTAAAAGGAAAGTAGCAGTTTGTATTAAATTCCCTGATTTTACCACACAAAGCTAGCATTTTAGCTCAAAACAGGTAATGATATGCGGCTTAAATCCAGCTAAAATTATGGCTGTTTTTCTATACTAGTGCTCAAAAAAACAGGTGTTCTATGTCTGATAATTCAGTAAACAATTATTCACGCGCTACCTTTGATCAAGTCATGGTACCTAATTATAACCCTTCGGCCATTATTCCCGAGCGAGGCGAAGGCTCCAAAATCTGGGATCAAGATGGTAAGGATTATATTGATTTCGCAGGCGGTATTGCAGTAACTGCTTTGGGACATAATCACCCGGCAATGATGCAAGCACTCAAAGATCAAGCCGGTAAAATTTGGCATTTAAGTAATGTTTTTACCAATAAGCCAGCATTACAATTGGCGGATAAACTAACCCAGGCGACTTTTGCCGATAAGGTGTTTTTCTGTAATTCAGGTGGTGAAGCCAATGAAGCAGCTTTTAAACTAGTGCGCAAATACGCCAATGATCATTACCCTGATCAAGGTAAGAGTGAAATTATTGCTTTTAAGCAGTCGTTCCACGGCCGTACCTTGTTTACAGTTTGTGTTGGTGGTCAGCCAAAGTACACTAAAGGTTTTGAGCCATTGCCACAAGGCATCACTCATGCTGAATTTAATAATATTGAATCTCTAAAAGCACTGATTTCCGATAAAACCTGTGCGGTGGTGATGGAGCCAGTGCAGGGCGAGGGCGGTATTATTCCTGCTGATCCGGAATTTGTAAAATCAGTTCGTGAACTTTGTGATCAACATAATGCACTGTTGGTTTTTGATGAAGTGCAAACAGGCGTAGGCCGTACCGGTTATTTATATGCTTACCAGGGGTTAGGGGTGACTCCGGATATTTTAACCACGGCGAAAGCGATGGGTGGCGGTTTCCCCATTGGTGCTATGTTGACTACTGATAAAATTGCAAAAAGCATGGGTGTTGGCACTCATGGCTCAACCTATGGTGGTAACCCACTGGCTTGTGCGGTGTCGAGTGCTGTGATTGATGAAATTAATACTCCTGAAATGCTTAACAGTGTGAAGGAAAAAGGTGAAAAAATCCGTACTCGTTTAGAGCAGATTGGTCAAAAATATGGCGTATTTGAATCAGTCCGGGGCGAAGGTTTATTGATTGGAGCTGTTTGTAATGAAAAATGGCAAGGCAAAGCGCGCGAATTTTTGGTTGCAGGCTGGGAGCAAGGAGTCATGTGTCTGGTTGCAGGTCTAAATGTAGTGCGTTTTGCTCCTGCACTTAATATTACTGATGAAGAAATTAACCAGGGTTTAGAGCGTTTCGAAAAAGCGGTAGCTGCAATTAGCTAGTTAAAAGCTCTGTTACTTGAAAGCCTCTATATGTTATAGAGGCTTTTTTGATCTAGATCATTAAAAGTCTAAGCTGATGAGTTTTTCGCATGAAATACTTGATCCATATCAAGCTTAAAAATCCTATTTATTTTACCCTATCGGTGTTTATTAAATAGAGGGTAAACCGATGAAAAACTTACTTAAAACTTCCGTGGCGTTAGCTGTTGGTTCCATTTTATCTATCAGTGCTGTTGAAGCTGCAGGCCATAAAGAAGGCGATTTTATTTTGCGTGTAGGCGCAGCCCATATTAGCCCAAATGATGATAGTGCTGACTTATTAGTACCCAATGGTAAAGTTGGCGTAGATAGTGCTACTGGTTTAGGTTTTAGTGGTACCTGGATGTTAAGTGACAATTGGGGGTTTGAAGTATTGGCTGCATTACCTTTTAAGCATGATATTGTTGGTGAAGGTGCATTAAGTGGAGTACCAATTGGTTCAACTAAACATTTACCACCAACATTTTCGTTCCAATATTATCCAGATGTACAAAGCGATAGTTTTATTCCTTACTTTGGTGTGGGTGTAAACTATACTAAATTCTTTAGTGAAGAAGTTTCTTCAGCAGTAAGAACAACTCTTGGTTCTAATGATGTTGAGTTGGAATTGGATGATTCGTTCGGCATCGCAGCGCAAATGGGTGCGGATTGGAAAGTTGGCGATGATCTATATTTCAATACTGCATTATGGTATATGCAAATAGAAACTGAAGCGGCAGTAAGGGTGAATGGTGCTGTGGCTACAACCGTTGATGTGGATATTAATCCATGGGTAGCTATGGTTGGACTTTCCTGGAAGTTCTAATTAAGTTTTAATTAACAAAAAAGCCAGAATTTAATTCTGGCTTTTTTGGTTTTGTGTCACTTCTGTCTGGATTGTCTCTTTGCGTGTCAATCTTGGTAGAACATTTTGCATTAAGATAGGTTGGGCTTGTTCATTGGGATGAATGCCATCTTTTTGCATCAGCTCATCATGACCTCCGACGTCCGCAAGGAAAAAAGGCACTAAAAGTGTTTTTTTATCTTCTGCTAGTTGAAGATAATTTTGATGGAAAGCCTGAGCGTAACGTTTACCATAATTGGGCGGGATCTGCATGCCTAAGAGTAACACTTCGGCGCTGGATTTTTTTGCCATATCAATCATGGTACCAAGATTACGTTTAATTAGCGGAGGTGCTATTCCTCGCAAGCCATCATTACCACCAAGCTCTAAAATTAATAAGTCCGGTCTATGCTTATCAAGCAAAGGCTTAAGCCGCGATAAACCTTGTCCAGTGGTATCTCCACTGACACTGGCATTGATAACTTGTATTTGTGGATTTTCTTTTCGCAATTCCTGGCGCAATAAGTTAACCCAGCCTTTTTCTAATGGAATATTATAGCCAGCGCTCAAGCTATCGCCTAAGACTAGAATAGTTTGATAATGAATGGCTTGCTTAACGATTGGCTGTTGTACAAAAGAAATTTTCGCTGTTGAAACCAGCGGAAACCATAAAATAATTAAAATAAAAAGTTTTTTCATAAAGATTAATTTATTGGTGTGACCAATTATCCGGGTCATCATTGTCATTTGGTGATAAACCTAAAATATCGCCTTTGGTAGTTACACCAAGCCCGAGCACGGTACGATTGGCGTACGAAAAATAACTGGCAACTTGATTCACTTCAAGAATTTCACCATCGTCAATCCCCAGATTTTTCATTTGCTCAATATCACTTTTAGTTATAGTCGCTGCGGCCAAAGTAAGTTTTTTGCAGTAGTCCAATATGGTGGCCTGTTGCTCGGAAAAAGTGCTCCCAAACTTTTCAGATTGAAGCGCTTGTTTGATCGCATCAACTCGATTTTTATCCTCCAATAGCCGTGAAAGCCCAGCAAAATGGTGCTGATAACAATAGTCGCACTGATTGAGCTGACTCACATAAACAGCAATAGTTTCAAGAAACCACTTATCAAAACTATTGCTGTTATGATGCAGAACATTTTTATAGAGCTGCATATGACCTTCTAAACTATGAGGACGTAAACTATGAATTTCAAGAATATTATCTAAATTACCATTAGGCCCAACGATTCTTTGATAAAGTTTTTTCAGTTTGCCTGTGGCGTCATCAAAACTAATGGTTTTTATCCAACTCATAAATGCTGCTCAGTTAAAATTTGTCAAAATAGAAATGGAATGTAACATTTACTGGTCTTTAAATTTGGCTGAAAAACCCCAATTAATGCTATCCTAAGACAAAACAGCTTATCATCGCAATCACCTAAAATGCTCAAGACTAAAAATTTAACTAAAACTGTTAGCTCTCAAGACCAGGATTTAACCATCTTATCGGATATAAACTTAACTATTGCTGAAGGCGATAGTGTTGCCGTTATTGGAGCTTCAGGTTCTGGCAAATCCACTTTATTGTCATTATTAGCGGGTTTGGACTTGCCCAGTAAAGGTGAAGTTGAACTTGCAGCAAACCAATTTCATCAGATGAATGAAGATGAGCGTGCAGCGGTGCGTGCTCAATATGTGGGTTTTGTTTTTCAGTCATTTCATTTATTACCAGGCTTGACGGCGCTGGAAAATGTGATGTTACCGATTGAATTAAAGGGCGATAAGCAGCCGCGTCAGAAGGCTTTGGATATTTTAACAAAGGTGGGTTTAAGTGAGCGGGTAAGCCATTATCCGAATCAATTATCTGGCGGTGAGCAACAGCGGGTTGCCATTGCTAGAGCTTTTGCTTCTGAACCAAAAATCTTGTTTGCAGATGAACCGACTGGAAATCTTGACAGCGTCAATGGCGAAAAGATCATTGAATTGTTATTTGAGCTGAATGGGCAGTTTGGCACCACTTTGGTTTTGGTGACTCATGACCAAAAGTTGGCCAATCGTTGCCAAAGACAAATTGGTTTGGATGCGGGCAAGCTGGTTAGTGATAGTTCAAACACAGCTATAGAAACGTCTAAAACGCCACCCAAACAAGTAGCTTCGCATGATGCCCTGGTTGAGCAGGTAGGTTAGTTATGCGACAAATGGCTCTTAAGACCTTCAGCCGCGACTGGCGAGCAGGAGAAGTTAAAGTTTTATTTTTTGCACTGATGATAGCAGTAGCGGCGATGACGGCTATTGGTGTAATTACCGAACGTATTCAGGGTTCTATGGGCGAACAAGCCAGTGAATTTTTGGGTGCAGATTATGTGGTTAGCTCGCCTCGTGCTATACCCCAAGAATGGCAAGAGCAGGCTTCAGAAAATAATTTAGTATCCAGTTTGCAGCAAGGCTTTAGCACAGTTTTATCTAAAGGTGATAAATTTCAATTAGTATCAGTGCGTGCTTTACAGGGAAATTATCCGCTTAAAGGTGAACTGGAAATTGCCGATAAACCTTTTGCAGTAGGCATTAAAACTCAAGAAAAACCTGAAGCTGGAACTCTGTGGGCAGAGCCCAGAGTGCTGAACCTATTATCTGCTCAAGTTGGTGATAGGGTTGAGTTTGGTGCCGTTGAGCTGACTATTGCCGGAGTTATTGTTTCAGGCCCCGGCCAAGCCAGCGAAGTCTTTAATGTGGCACCTGGAGTTGTGATTAACGCTGCCGATGTTGCTGCGGCAGAAGTGATCCAGCCAGGTAGTCGAGTCAATTACAATTTGCTTATCGCAGGCGAGTTGGCTGAGCGCGAAAGTTATATTCAATGGTTAAAACCCCAATTAAATGCTACACAACGCATTACTGGCGGCAAAGAAGGTACGCCAGCCTTACAGGCTTCCATGCAGCGAGCAGAATCATTTTTGCGCTTGGCCAGTCTGGTTTCTGTGGTTTTGGCTGGCGTTGCGATTGCGGTAGCCGCTGGCCGTTATAGTCGTCGCCATTTTGATTATGCAGCGATTTATCGCTGTCTGGGTATGCAAATCAAACAGGTACATCAACTGTATTTATGGCAACTGGCACTGATTGGGCTGATAGGGGTGGTGCTAGGTGTTATTCTGGGTTTGCTGATTCAACAATTTATTATCTGGCAGTTTGCTGATTATTTGCCTAAACCTATGGTGCCGATTAGTCCGGTGCCCGTAGCGGTTGCAGCTTTATCCGGTTTGGTAGTTTTATTAGGCTTTGCTTTACCTTCATTTTTCCAAATCGCCAAAGTGCCGCCATTAAGAGTATTGCGTAAAGAACTGATCCCAAGTGCAGTTTCTGGCTGGATTATTTATCTGTTGGCGATAGGCGCTATGGCTCTGTTGATGTGGTGGCAAAGTGATTCCTGGATGCTGGTGGCCATTTTGTTGCTGGTTTCTTTGGTTGCTTTTATCATTATCAGAATTTTTGCCTGGTTGATATTTAAAGTTGGCATCTGGCTGGGAAAACGCAGTCCAACGTCGGTGCGTTTTGGTTTGGGTCAATTAAAGCGTTATCCTGCTTTTACCATTAGTCAGATCACGGCTTTTGGTCTGGCCTTTATGATTATTCTGTCAACTTTTCTGATTCGAACGGAATTACTAGCCGAATGGAAAAATCAACTGCCAGACGATGCGCCCAATCATTTTTTGATTAATGTGCAAAACTACGAAGTTGAATCTTTAGATAAGATCCTTAATGACAATCAAGTTGAGACCAGCGGTATTTATCCGATGGTGCGCGGCAGGGTTACTGAGCTTAACGACAAGCCAGCTGCGGACTATTTAAGTAAAGAAGAATATCAACGCGCAAGAGCGCTTCGGCGCGAACTCAATTTAACCTGGATGGAGCAGTTGCCGAATGCCAATAAGTTGGTGGCGGGCGATTGGTGGCAGAGAAACGGTGATGAAACTGGTGCTATTAAGCTATCGATTTCTACTGAAATTCAGGAAATGATGAAATTGAAGCTAGGCGATAAGATTGGTTTTGATATTGGCGGCCTGACGGTTGAAGGGGTGGTTGCCAATGTGCGTGAAATTCAGTGGGATTCATTTCAGCCCAATTTCTTTGTGATTTTTGAGCCTAAGGGGTTGAAAGATTTTCCGGCAAGTTATATCACCAGTTTTCACCTTAAAGCCGGGCAAAAACCGGTTTTAAACAACATTTTACAACAAATGCCAACGGTGACTATTATTGAGCTGGATAAAATCATGGCGCAGGTACAAAAGATTCTGGATCAGGTTACTTTGGCGGTAGAGTTTATTATGTTATTTGTGCTACTGGCGGGTATAGCCGTGTTATATGCGGTATTGCAAGCCAATCGGGATGAGCGGGTTTTATCCGCAACTTTGCTAAAAACTCTGGGTGCGCAAAGTCCTTTTATTCGTGCTAGTCTGGTTGCGGAGCTGGCCTTATTGGGTAGCTTTGCCGGGCTGCTGGCAGTTATGACTAGCGAAATTTTAGTTTCAACAGTTTATATTAATGTTTTGGAGTTGGGTGCTAAGCTGCATCCACTGTATTGGTTAATAGTGCCCATAGCTGCTGCTTTATTTATTGCTGCGGTGGGTTGGTTTGGGGTTCATAATCTTCTCAAGCAACCCGCCAGTCAGGTATTAAGGCAAGCCTGATTTTAGTTCGGTTTTATAACTATTTTTAATCTGTGACTGGTCACTATTTTATATGGTCAGCTCTGTCATTGACTTGTTTATTTGCAAAAAAATCACAAAAAAGCTAGACAGCCACTAGCTTTGATTGTTATTAATAAAAAAAGGAGAGACAGAGTTTTAGCCATGCTTAGCTCTGTTTTTTTAGATTGGAATTAAAATAATGTACTTTAAAGACAGTAGCTTATTCACATAATTAATATGGGAAACTCGTGGCAAAATCGTTAGTAATTGTGGAGTCGCCAGCCAAGGCGAAAACTATTAATAAATATTTAGGCAAAGATTTTGTGGTTAAATCCAGTGTGGGTCATATCCGTGATCTGCCCACTGGTGCCAATAAAAAAGAACCGATAAGTGCTAAAGAAAGAGCCGCTAAAGCCGCGGCAACTCGTAAACTTGCGCCGGCAGAAAAAACGCGTCAAAAGGCCTTGCGTGAGAAAAAAGCTTTGTTTGAGCGTATGGGAATTAATCCTGAAAAGGACTGGGATGCACATTATGAAGTCTTGCCAGGTAAAGAAAAAGTCCTTAATGAATTAAAGAAGCTGGCGGCAAAAGCCGATACCATTTATCTAGCAACGGATTTGGATAGAGAAGGGGAAGCCATTGCCTGGCATCTTAAGGAATTGCTGGGCGGTGATGATTCTCGCTTCCGTCGAGTGGTATTTAACGAAATTACCAAAAAAGCCATTCAGGAAGCTTTCTCCGAGCCAAGTGAACTGGATATGCATTATGTTAATGCGCAACAGACTCGGCGCTTTCTGGATCGAGTGGTTGGCTTTATGGTTTCGCCTTTATTATGGCGCAAAATCTCTCGTGGTTTGTCTGCCGGGCGAGTACAGTCAGTGGCTGTGCGTTTATTGGTTGAACGTGAACGTGAGATCAGGGCTTTTATTCCCGATGAATACTGGGATTTACATGCCAATACCAATTCGCAGGCTGGTGACGATTTACGCCTTTTAGTAAATAAATTTAAGGGTAAAAACTTTAAGCCGACCAATGAAACGGAAACTCAGGTTGCGGTAGATGCTTTAAATCAAGCTCAGTTTAAGGTGGCTTCGATTGAAAGTAAGCCGCAAAAATCTAAAGCACCTAAACCTTTTATTACTTCTACTTTGCAGCAAGCGGCCAGTACCCGTTTAGGTTTTGGTGTGAAAAAGACCATGATGATGGCACAGCGTCTTTATGAAGCTGGCTATATTACCTATATGCGTACCGATTCCACTAATTTGAGTGCCGATGCAGTTGCTGAATGTCGCGATTATATTACGGATAAATATGGTAATAATTATTTGCCGAAAGAAGCCATGAGTTATTCCAGCAAAGAAGGCGCGCAAGAAGCTCACGAAGCAATCCGGCCTTCGGATGTGACCAAAAAAGTTTCTCATTTAGCCAGTATGGAAAAAGATGCGGAACGTCTTTATGAATTAATCTGGCGTCAATTTGTGGCTTGCCAGATGTTGCCAGCTGAGTTTGATGTGACCAATTTACTAGTTGAAGCTGGTGATTATCAATTAAAAGCCAAAGGTCGTGTCATGCGCTTTGATGGTTGGACTAAAGTTTTACCAATGCAAAGGCGTTCAAAAGATGATGAAGAATTACCGAGTGTTACCGAAGGTGAAGTCTTAAAGCTTAAGTCATTAGATCCGAAGCAGCATTTTACCAAGCCACCAGCGCGTTACTCGGAAGCAGCATTGGTTAAAGAACTGGAAAAACGAGGTATTGGCCGTCCTTCAACCTATGCTTCGATTATTTCCACCATCCAGGATCGTGGTTACGTCAAATTGGAGAAAAAACGTTTTCATGCACAAAAGATGGGGGAAATTGTTACTGATCGCTTGGTGGAGAGTTTTAATGATTTGTTGGATTACTCTTTTACTGCGACCATGGAAGAGCGTTTAGACAAGATTGCCAATGGTGAAAAGAATTGGAAAATAACACTGGACGAGTTTTACGAGACTTTTTCGCAAAAGCTTAAACAAGCTGATGAGGACGAAGAAAAGGGTGGTATGCGCCGCAATCAAGCGGTGGAAACCAATTTAACTTGCGATTTGTGTAATGAACATCATTTTGCCATTCGGAACGCCGGCACAGGTGTTTTCTTAGGTTGTATGGGCTATTCCTTGCCACCAAAAGAACGTTGCAAAAACACTAAAAATTTAATGCCTGGTGATGATTTTGTGGCGGCCAATGAGGAAGAAGAAGCGCTACATCTGGTTGATATCAAGCGCTGCAAGATTTGTGAATCGGCGATGGAAGATTATTTACTGGATGAAAATACCAAGCTTTACATTTGCGGTAATAATCCCGATTGTGCTGGCTATGAGGTGGAAAAAGGCGAATACAAGATCAAAGGCTACGATGGGCCAACCCTTGAGTGTGATAAGTGTGGCGATGAAATGCAGCTAAAAACTGGCCGTTTTGGCAAGTATTTTGGTTGTATGAATGCAGAATGTAAGAATACGCGTAAACTCTTGGCTAATGGCCAGCCTGCGCCACCAAAGGCTGATCCGATTCCCATGCCTAACTTGATTTGTAAGAAAGTGGATGATCATTATGTATTGCGTGATGGTGCTGCCGGTATTTTTCTGGCCGCCAGTAAGTTTCCGCGTAACCGAGAAACCCGCGCACCAGCAGTGGATGAATTGATCCCAGTAAGGGAGCAGCTGGATCCAAAGTATAAGTTTTTAACTGAGGCTCCAGTTAAAGATCCGGAAGGCTATCGAACTTTTGTCAAATACAGTCGCAAGACTCAGCAGCAATACGTTGCCAGCATGACTGATGAAGATAAAGCGACTGGTTGGACAGCTTTTTATGAGAATGGCAAGTGGGTTGAAGCAACCCCAGTTAAGAAAACCTTGCAGAAAAAGAAGTGAGTAGGAAGTGAAAAACAAGTAGAATAGGGCCAGCATTAACGCTGGCCTTTTTTATGGCTGATTGATTGGGAATTTCATGTACTCTTTATTGCGCTCGATTTTATTTTTAATGGATGGTGAAACTTCGCATCACCTGTCGTTAAACAGTCTTAATACCCTGCATAAGCTTAAATTATCCGATTTAATGGCCAAGCCTCAGGTTCAGGATCCGGTTGAAGTTATGGGAATTGAGTTTCCTAATAGAGTGGGACTAGCTGCGGGCCTTGATAAAAACGGTGAATATGTGGATGCCTTGAGTCAGCTCGGCTTTGGTTTTATCGAAGTGGGCACTGTGACGCCAAGAGCGCAAGAGGGTAACCCAAAGCCACGTTTATTCAGAATCAAGCAAGCAGAAGCCATTATTAATCGTATGGGATTTAATAATGATGGTGTCGATAAACTTTTGGAAAATGTTAGCAATATTGATTTCGGGCGAAAAAACAAAGGTATTTTGGGTATTAATATCGGTAAGAATTTCGATACACCTGTTGAAAAAGCCGTAAATGATTATTTGATTGGTATGGAAAGAATTTATAATCGAGCTGATTATATGGTGGTGAATATTTCCTCGCCCAATACCCCCGGTTTGCGTGATTTACAGTTTGGCGAAAACCTTAAAGTGTTATTAGAGCACCTTAAGAAAAAGCAACAATCTTTGCATCAAGAACATCAAGTTTATAAGCCCTTAGCCATTAAAATTGCACCGGATCTGGATGCCAATGATATTGAAGATTTAGGTAAAACCTTTAAGCAGTTTGAGCTGGATGCGATTATTGCCACCAATACTACTTTTGATCGCTCGAAAGTTGAAGATATGAAGTTTGCCGATGAGCAGGGTGGCTTAAGTGGCAAACCATTAGCGGATAAATCCACTCAAGTGATTCAACAGTTAGTGCAAGCTATGGACAATCAAATTCCAGTTATAGGCGTTGGCGGAATTACTGATACTCAGTCGGCAAAAGATAAAATTGATGCTGGTGCAGCCTTAGTCCAAATTTATTCAGGTTTTGTTTATCATGGACCAAAATTGATTTATCAAGTGGCCAAAGCCCTAAAAGAAGCTTGCTAATGAGCACACAGATGTTGCAGTTTTACGCTTCCTGTCCAATTGGTCTGGAATCTTTATTGATTGAAGAATTGAGCAGTTTGGGTGCGGATAACTTAAAAGAACATCCAACTCATATTGAATTTGCAGGCGATCTTGAGCTGGCTTATAAGGCATGTTTACATTCACGTTTGGCCAATCGTATTTATCTGTGTTTGCTACATGATCGAGTTGAGTCGGTTGATGATCTTTATGAAAAAGTAAATCGTATCGAATGGGGCTGGCATTTTGATTTAAAGCACAGTTTTGTGGTGGATTGTGTTACTCGTAAAAATAATTTTATTAAACATTCAGGTTTTGCTGCTTTAAAGGTAAAAGATGCTATCGTCGATTATTTTCATGAGCGTTACGAGCAAAGACCTTCCATTGACAAAGATAATCCTGATTATCGAATTCATACCCTGGTCAATGGCACTCAACTAAAAATTGGTTTGGACCTATCAGGCCATAGCTTAAATCAAAGAGGTTATCGCGATTCTAAGGGGCGAGCACCAATTAAAGAGAATCTGGCTGCTGCTATGTTGATACGGGCTAATTGGCCTGAGTTTGCCGCAAAAGGTGCTGCTTTTCATGATCCCATGTGCGGCACTGGCACAATCTTGATTGAAGCCGCCATGATGGCTAGCGATATGGCACCAGGTTTGCTTAATCCTTATTTTGGTTTTCATCAGTGGAAACAGCATAATGAAGAGTTATGGCAAACCATTTTGGCCAAAGCAAGGCGTCAGCATAATAAGCAAAAGTTAAACTTTAAGAATCAATTTATTGGCTCGGATCTGCACCGTAAGAGCCTGTTGTTGGCAAAAGAGAATATTGAAAGAGCTGGTTTTGCAGAAATTATTCAATTAGAAAATCAGGACATTCGGTCGCCTAAAGCATTAACTTTAGCGCAAACAGGGTTGGTTGTAACCAACCCACCTTATGGTGAGCGCATTGGTGATGAAGCCACTATTACTGAACTTTATCGGCATTTAGGTCGCTATATTAAAAATGGTTTTGAGCACTGGCAAATGGCGATGATTACTATCGAAACTGGCTATGCTAAAGCTATGGGGATTCGCTCGCATAAACAATATAAACTGAAAAATGGTGCTTTAGATTGTCAGCTTTATTTGTTTGATGTTCAGGCCAATAATTTTTATGAGCCATTTAACCCTGAACAATGGAATCCTAATTGGCAAAAAGGCTTATCGGATGGTGCTTTGATGCTTAAAAATCGCCTGCAAAAAAATGCTCAGCGGTTTAAATCTTATTTAAAACAAAATAATGTCAGTTGCTATCGTCTTTATGATGCGGATTTACCCGAATACTCAGCAGCAATAGATGTTTATGAAGATGAAATTCATATACAGGAGTATTTAGCACCAAAATCAGTTCCTGACAAAGTGGCGCAAAAGCGCTTAATGGAAATACAAAGAGTGGCTGCAGGTTGGTTAAAAATAGCCGAAGCCAAAGTCCATATTAAGCAGCGTCAAAGACAAAAAGGTAAACAACAGTATACTCAGCAGTCTGAAAACGCGGATTTTAAGCTGGTTAACGAGCAGGGTTTAAGCTTTTACGTTAATCTTGAGCGTTATTTGGATACCGGCTTGTTTTTAGATCATCGTAAAACTCGCAAGATGATTATGGCGGAAGCAAAGGGTAAGGATTTCCTGAATTTGTTTTCTTATACTGGCTCTGTCAGTGTCTATGCTGCTAAGGCTGGTGCTAAAACCACTACGGTTGATATGTCTAAGACCTATATCAATTGGGCCATAAAGAACTTTGGCGCTAATGATATAGCTATTTATGGCCATAATTTTATTCAGGCGGATTGCTTGCAATGGTTAGCCCAAGCAGATACTGATAAACAATTTGACTTGATCTTTGTAGACCCACCAACTTTTTCAAATTCCAAGCGTATGCAGCAGAATTTTGAGGTACAAAGTGATCAGTTTGAATTAATCAATAACAGTATGAAGTTGCTAAGAGCAGATGGTAAGCTCTATTTCTCTAATAACTATAAAAAATTTGTACTATCAGAACAATTACTTGCGAAATACCACGTTCAGGAAATCACAGCAAGAACTTTGCCAATTGATTTTCAGAAAAGCCGCAATCACCATCGCTGCTGGTTAATTCAGCATAAATAGTAATTTGTTCAAAACATAGAAATAAAAAAACCCGACAAGTGTCGGGTTTTTTATCAGAAGTAACTTACTTCTTCTTTCTAGCTGGTTTTCTTTTAGCTGGAGCTTTTTTCTTAGCGGCTTTTTTCTTAGGAGCAGCTTTCTTTTTAGCTGGAGCTTTTTTCTTAGCGGCTTTTTTCTTAGGAGCAGCTTTTTTCTTTTTAGCAGGAGCCTTTTTCTTGGCAGTTTTTTTCTTAGCAGCAGCTTTAGCTTTGGCGGCAGCCTTCTTTTCAGCAGCCTTTTTCTTAGCGGCAGCTTTTTTAGCAGCAGCTTTAGCTTTAGCAGCAGCCTTTTTAGCAGCAGCTTTTTCTTTCTTAGCTTCTTTAGCTGCCCATTCTTTTTCGAATTTAGCAATAGCTTTAGCTAAGGCAGCGTCTTTAGCAGCAATAGCTTTCGCTTTTGCTACGGCATTTTTAGCTTTTACTAATGCTTTTGCAGAAGCTGCGGCAGCACGTTTTGCTTTTGCAGCTGCATCTTTTGCTTTCTTGGCAGTGGCTTTTGAAGCTTTAGTTGGTTTAGCTTTTGCTTTAGCTGCAGAGTCTTTGGCTTTAGCATTAGCTTTAGCTAGTGCAGCTTTATCTTTAGCTACAGCTTTCGCTGCTTTGTTCTTAGCAGATTCAGCTGATTTTAAAGCTGCTGCTGGAGTTGGTTTTTTTGCCATGATCGTTTTCCCCTGTCGTGAAATGTTTGGTTAATTTCCAATCAAATTATACGAAAAGAATTTTAGAAAGTTAATAAAAAATTATGTTAAAGTTGCAAATATCAAAGTTTTTTTAACTTTTTTCCTTAATTTTTCTTAAAAAATGCAAAAAATAATTTTTTATACAACTTTTGGTTGCCATTTGTGTGAAAAAGTTGAACAAATGTTTTCACAATATTTTTATGAAAATTCCAAGCAAATATTTTTTCAATTGGAAGTTTTTGACATTATTGATAATGAAAAAATTTTGCACAAATATAAAACGGCGATTCCTGTCCTTAAAAATACAAAAAACTCTTCTGAACTTTGTTGGCCATTCGAGTATTCCGAATTTGCAAAATGGTTACCAAAAACTGAGTAAAATTACTAAAAGTAAATTTTATAAAAATAGTGTTGGGTAAATTCTATTTTAGTTTGTCTCTATTATTTAAAATTTTACTTCGTTGATTTGATCATACTTTTCCTGTTTTACTCCATCATCAGATTTCTAAAAGCGGTACTTAGTTACTTAATTATCGTAACACTGGCTTGACAATTTACTATTTAGAACGTATGTTTCAAACAGTTGTTTGATATTTTTAGTAAGCATGAACAAAAACGATACTACAAAGTCCCGTATCCTGGACGCTGCGGAGCAATTATTCGCGGAAAGAGGTTTTGCGGAAACCAGTTTAAGGATTATAACGGCACGAGCTAAAGTTAATTTGGCCAGTGTGAATTACCATTTTGGTTCTAAGAAATCATTGATTCAGGACGTTTTTGACCGGTTTTTATCAGATTATAGCTCGGGTTTAGGGGCTAAATTAGCTGAGTTGGAGTCAGAGTCGAGTGATGAGCTGGATACGGAAAAGCTATTAAGGGCTCTGGTATCCCCATTATTATTGTTAGAAAAGAAGCGTAAACATTCAATTTCTATTTTTATGCGCCTATTGGGACGTGCTTATGCAGAAACTCAAGGCCATTTGCGTCGATACGTAACCAACAAGTATGGCTTTGTACTGGTGCGTTTTACTTTGCTATTCCAAAAAGCTTATCCAAACTTGAGCAATGACCAGATTTTCTGGCGTTTGCACTATACACTGGGAAGTCTGATTTTTACTTTGGCCGGAAGTGAGGCGTTGACGGATATTGCCAGAGTTGATTTTAAACGTTCTATGCAGATTGAAGAAGTGATTGAAGAGATGATCCCGTTTTTAACTGCAGGCATGAAGGCATGATAGTTTAAAAGCTTGGCGGTTTAGTTGATTTGAAATGTTAGTTTTATTGATCGTGAGGAAAAAATAATGACTGGATTAATACAGTTATTGGTGATGCTGCTGGTTGTCGGCGTGTGCGCCTACAATCGTTGGCCAATGAAAAAGGTAATGATTGCCAATCTGGCTGCGCTAATTGGCATAGTGCTGTTTAGCGATGCTGGCTGGGGCTTTTATTTATCTTTATTAGTTTATGCTGTCGTTGCTTTATTTTATTTATTGCCGGATTTGCGTATGGACTGGGTTTCGCGTAAAGCCTATAACTTTATGCAAAAAGTTTTACCTCCGATGAATGAAACAGAAAAGGTTGCTTTGGAAGCGGGTGATGTCTGGTGGGATGGCGATTTATTCCAGGGTAATCCGGACTGGAATAAAATGCTGGCTATTGAAAAGCCAACCTTGACCGAAGAGGAACAGGCTTTCGTGGATAATGAAACGGAAGAATTGTGCGCCATGTTGGACGATTGGGACATAGTGCATAAGCGTAAGGATCTGCCACCAGAAGTTTGGCAATTTATTAAGGATAAAGGCTTTTTGGGGATGATTATCCCTAAAAAGTACGGGGGTAAAGGTTTCTCTGCGTTGGCTCATTCCACGGTAGTCACAAAAATTGCGACTCGCTCTGGTAGCGCGGCGGTAACCGTGATGGTGCCTAATTCATTAGGGCCGGGTGAGTTGTTGCTGCATTATGGTACGGATGAGCAAAAAGATTATTATCTGCCGCGGCTGGCTGCGGGCAAGGAAATTCCTTGTTTTGCCTTGACTTCGCCAGTTGCAGGCTCAGATGCTGGCGCTATTCCGGATAAAGGGGTGGTTTGTAAGGGCAAGTATAAAGGTAAAGAAGTTTTAGGGATTAAATTAACCTGGAACAAGCGCTACATCACTTTGGCTCCAGTAGCGACTATCGTTGGTTTGGCCTTTAAACTTTATGATCCTGATGGCCTATTAGGTGATAAAGATAAGTCTGACTATGGCATTACTTGTGCCTTGATTCCACACGATCATCCAGGGGTGGAAATTGGTCAGCGTCACTTGCCGATGAATCAGGCTTTTATGAATGGTACCACTAAGGGTAAAGATGTTTTTATTCCAATGGATATGTTAATTGGCGGTCAGTCGTATGCTGGTCAAGGCTGGCGTATGTTGATGGAATCTTTGGCTGCTGGCCGTTCAATTTCGCTACCGGCTATGGGCGCTGCGGTTTCAAAATTGTCTTACCGTTTAACGGGTGCTTATGCGCTGGTGCGTGAGCAATTTAAAACGCCAATTGGCCGTTTTGAAGGGATTGAAGAGGCATTAGCGAGAATTGCTGGTTTAACTTATCGCGTAGAATCCATGCGTATTATGACTGCCGGTGCAGTGGATTTGAGGGTAAAACCATCGGTGGTTTCCGCTATTGCGAAATATCACATGACCGAAATGGGTCGCCAGATCATGACGGACTCCATGGATATTCATGCCGGGCGCGCCATTATTATGGGTGAGCGCAACTATTTGGCGAATGGTTATATGAGCCAGCCAATTGGTATTACGGTTGAAGGTGCGAATATTCTGACGCGTAACTTAATGATTTTTGGTCAAGGTGCGGTACGTTGTCATCCTTATGTGTTCCGTGAAATGATGGCAGCGCAGTTGGAAGATAAAGAAGAAGGTGTGAAGCGTTTCGATAGCCTTTTATTCCGTCATATTGGTTATGGTTTCAGTAATTTTGCACGCACCTTTGGTTTGGGTTTAACAGCAGGTAAATTGGCTACTAAGCCAGTAGCCGGGCAAACTGCTAAATATTATCAGCAGTTAACTCGTATGAGCTCAGCTTTGGCCTTAACGTCTGATGTGGCGATGGGTATGCTCGGTGGCGATTTAAAACGTAAAGAGCGTTTATCAGCCCGTTTAGCGGATGTTTTGAGTCATTTGTACATGGCTTCTACGGTCTTGAAGTATTACGAAGATAATGAACGTCCAATTGCTGATCTGCCTTATGTCGAATGGAACATGCAATACAGCCTGGAGAAGATCCAGGAAGCTTTCTACGATTTCTATACCAATTTCCCAAATAAATGGGTGGGTAAATTCTTACGTTTTGTGGCTTTCCCTTATGGCAAAAGCTATAACAAGCCGGCAGATCGTCTGGAGCGTGCTATCGTTAAACCGATGCTGCAAGGCTCGGAAGTACGCGAGCGCTTAACTACTTATTCTTATGTTGGTGAGTCAGCGAATGACGTGACTGGACGCGTTGAGCAGGCTTTCTTTAAAGTCTTGGCAGCAGATGAAGTACGCCGTAAATTGCGCAAAGCTATGAAAGCCAAAGAGCTTGATAAAAATGCGACCAATATGGAACGCATTGAGCAGGCGATTGAAAAGGGCATTATTAACCAGGAAGAAAAGCAAATCCTGGTGGATGCTGAAGAAGCACGGATGGATGTGATCCAGGTGGATGATTATTCGCATGAGCAGATCTCAGGTGTGGTAACTGAAGCTGAAAAGGTTAAATCTAAAGCCAAACCTAAAGCTAAAAAGACAAAGCCCAAAGCGGCTTGATGTAAAATAAAAAGCAGAACTTTGGTTCTGCTTTTTTTATGGCTTGTATGCTGGCTGCATAAGAAAAATGTTTATCTAGTCTTATCCAATGGTTCAATAATTTGCTATCCTATAGGAATAATTATGACATTGGCTATTTGTTAGCCAATTTGCTGTTTTTAGCGCTGTTTGAAATCATTTTGAAAACAGTTGCCTGGAGATTATAAGTATGAGCCAAAAAGATAAATTGGTGATTTTTGATACGACTTTGCGGGATGGTGAGCAAAGTCCTGGCGCTTCTATGGATAAAAATGAAAAACTGGAAATTGCGCGCCATTTAGAAAAAATGAAAGTGGATGTGATTGAGGCCGGTTTTGCTATTGCCAGCCCGGGTGATTTTGAAGCGGTTAAACTGGTTGCTGATAATATCAAGGATAGCACCATTTGCTCACTTTCACGCGCTATGGAGAAAGATATTCAGGCGGCTGGTGATGCCATAAAGGGTGCTAATTCGGGCCGAATTCATACTTTTATCGCCACTTCGCCATTGCACATGAAATACAAGCTGCAAATGCCGCCGGAGAAAGTGATAGAGCAAGCAGTAAATGCGGTTAAATTTGCTCGTAATTTGTGTGATGACGTGGAATTTTCCTGTGAAGATGCGGGGCGCTCGGAGCTTGATTTTATGTGCCAAATCATCGAACAGGTGATTGATGCTGGTGCCCGCACCATCAATATCCCCGATACGGTAGGTTATAATCTGCCAGATCAATATGCCAATACCATTAAGCAGTTGATTGAGCGTATTCCAAATTCGGGCAAAGCCATTTTCTCGGTTCATTGTCATAATGACTTGGGTTTGGCGGTGGCTAATTCTCTGGCAGCGGTGCAGTGTGGGGCGCGTCAGGTGGAATGTACCATTAATGGCTTGGGCGAACGTGCTGGTAATGCCTCGTTAGAAGAAATTGTGATGGCCGTAAAAACTCGTGGTGATTATTTTAATGTGGAAGCTGATATAGATGCGCGCCATATTGTTAATACTTCACAGTTGGTGTCAAAAATCACCGGTTTTGCAGTGCAGCCTAATAAAGCTATTGTCGGTGATAATGCTTTTGCCCATGAATCGGGAATTCACCAGGATGGTGTCTTAAAACATCGTGAGACTTATGAAATCATGCGTGCTGAAGATGTGGGTTGGGCCAATAATCGCATGGTATTGGGCAAGCACTCTGGGCGTAATGCTTTTAAGAGCCACTTGGCCGAGCTGGGTCATAGGTTCAATAATAATGATGAACTAAAAGAAGCTTTTATTGCTTTCAAGAAACTGGCTGATGAGAAACACGATATTCTTGATGAAGACTTGTTGGCTATTGTGAAACATTAGGTTTTTTGAGTGTCAGCAAATCAAGCTTATTTAGATGCTATCGGGGTGCCAGTTTGGGTGCCTCGCGAGTTTGCTGTTACTGAAAAAGAAACTACTGATAATCTTGAACATGAGCTGGCCGAAGCTACACAGGAGCTTTTTGTAAAAGCTTTGGTCAATCATCCCGATGCCAAATTTGCTATTTTAGTGGCTGCTGATGAAGAACGTGCTGCGCTGCAAAAAGCCTGGAAGCAATTAAAATTTGCTTGGAAACAATGGCATCATCAGGAGCTCCCCGCTAATCTGTATCAAATGGATACTGCATCAAATTATCCGTTAACGACTTTGCGAGAAAGTAACTTGCTTTTGGTTGATACCTGTAAGGTCAGTAATGATGAAATGACGCTGGATGCCCCTAAGTTGCTGACGAATAAAAAAGTCTGGTGGCAACTTTTACAGCAGATAGCCCAACAGTCACAATTGCTTTAATTTTTCTTTCCTCACCTTTTTACTTTTGAATCAACTCGAGTCAGCCCATTACCAAATTCGTCCTTTAACAACGGATGACTTACCGCAATTATTGGCATTGGAATTGCAAGTGACTCAGTTTCCCTGGTCCGAAAAAGCCCATCAGGATGGTATAGAACAGGGTTACCCAAGTTTGGTTTTAATGAATAATGATAAGCTGATTGGTTTTGTCATTTTTAATTTTTATGTGGACGAATGTCATTTGTTAAACCTTGCCATTGCTCCTGATTATCAAGGGCAAGGTTTAGCCAAAGTTCTACTGAATAAGCTCTTTTCCATTGCTGCTCAAGAGCAAATGCAGCAGATTATTTTGGAAGTCAGGAGCTCCAACCTGGCGGCGATTAGGCTTTACCAACAGCAGGGATTTGAGAAGATCGGCTTGAGAAAAAATTATTATAAAGGCAACTCCCGCAACCAATATGCGCGGGAAGATGCCATAGTAATGAAGTTATTATTGACTTGATAAGGTTGGCTCTAAGCATCGGCTACATAAAACAAACAGTCGTTAAGTGCAATCTCCAGAACTGAGGTGGCCATAAAAATATAACAGTCTTTTTTGATCAATAACTGGTTATTAGAAACCTCAAATAGGCTATCGATGGTATTTTCATTATGCTCATTATTGGCGCTGAGCGACTGCTCTAATTTACGGTTGATCCAACCAATATGAGTTCCTGCTTTAGTTTTATTATAATTCAACTGACCAATATCTTTTCTTAGTGTGATATCAACATCTGGATTATATTCTGCCGCATAGTCAACTGAGGTTCCTGGTTGCACCTGCACTCTTAGCGGGTGAGAAAACAGGCTAATGGGTTCTTCGTCTAACTCATCGATTGATGGAATACTGGTTAGGCGTTCTAAGCCTGTTAAAGCGATTTTATCGGCCTGAGGATCTTGCATATAACCGCATTCAATGGTCACAGTGGGGCAATTAAAGTTCTGCTCCATCAGTGAGCCAACGATTAATTGAGTAAGTACCATTTTGTCGCTGAACACAGCCGTCAGTTTTCTGATACTCGGATGATCGCTGATGGATACAGAAAAAGCAGGGCCTTGACCGGAAGTATTGTGTAAATCAATCACAAACTCCGGGTTTTTGGAACGCAGGTAATCGGTTAAATCTCTAGCCAGTTCAGAAACCTGATCACGACAATCAAGGCGTCCAAAGCGCCTGTTCAGATCAAATTCGCCTGGTACAAAACGGTGGCTAAAGCGTGGTTTAAGTTTTGCCGCTCGAATCGAGGAAATACAAATAGCAATGTTAGTATAAGGTTGTGGATTTTGTTTTAGATAATTAAAAGCCGCCATAAAACCAGAAGGTTCATTGCCGTGAATCAAGACGCTAAAAATTCGCCAGCGACTTTTGTCAGAACCAGTAATTTCGATAATGGTGGGGCGGCTTAATTGTTGTAGCCAATCTTCAGCACTATCGGGCAGCGTTAATTGTTGAGAGTTTATAATTTGATACATAGATTTTTATTTTAATGGCCACTCGGTGACGGGTTTGCCGGTTTCTTGTTGTTGCATATACATATTGAGCATATCGCTGCAGGCCTGTTGTCGATTGGAATTTTGTTCCAGCTTATATAACATATATTTTTGCCAACGGGCACCAGAAATTTTTTGTTTTATTCGTTTTTGAATAATTCCCAGATAAAAATTGCTTTCTTCCTGGGCAATGTCGAGTTTGGATAGACCTTGTGCTGCTATCGGTAGCATCTGCTCTATCACTTGGCTTATCGGCATTTCTACGATTTGATGTTGTTTGGCATCGGGCCATAAAATATTGGCCTCCAGCCCGTTTTGTGCTGCACGATAAAAATTATATTCAGCAAATCTAAAAGGCATTACAGCCAATTGCTCTTCAATATTGGACTGGATGCCAAGTGCCAGACCAGTAGCAAAAGCAGCATTGGCACACATATCTATAGCGCTTGGTCCGGCCGGCATAGCGCGCATCTCAATGCGCACATGACCACCATCATGATGGCTATAAACTGGTCGATTCCAGGGCCAGGTAGTACCCATATGCAAGCTGAGTTCTTCCAGTTTGGGAATTTCCCCTTGGCTAGTAGCTTCGAGTGGATCCTGCTCTGAAAGAATAGGAAAAATAGGTTTGTACAGAGCTACCGTTTCGGCAAACAGCTCCCAGGCATTATCTCGAACCCAACCATGACCAAAGGTTACTCTTGACGGTTGCCGCCAATTCATGTTTCCTCGATGGCGGCTGTCGATGGATTGTTTAAAGAGGGCAATACGGGTTTCATCCCATAAGCTTTTACCCAGAAATATTGGCGAATTTGCTGCTATAGCAAGCACCAATGGGGTCGTTAGCTGAATAGCATTAAAAACCTGTGCAAATTTATGGTGTTCAACCATCAAGTGAAATTGAAATGAAGTATTGGCACCTTCTAGGGTGACATGGGGACTGGTTAGTTGTACTTCGTCATCCCCTGAAATATGTACCCTGAAATCTTTACCACGGCTTTGCCAAAGAAACTTGGATAAAGCCTGATAGCGAGCCATATCGGTCATAAATTCAGACATTAGGTGCTTTGCTTCAAGTGTCGGCAAGATACCAATAGGCACAATTTTGGCCTGATGTTGATCGGCAATTGATTGCAAGTATTGCTGATTGATTTCCAGCTGGTGTTGCAAGCGGCTAAAAACGGTGGCGTCTAGCGCTTCAGGTTCAAGGTTGATTTCTAGGTTAAAGCGGTTGAGTTCAACTGTGTAGTTAGGATTTTTGGCTTGTTCAATTAACAGGGTATTAATGGGTAATACCTGACCATTTTGAGCGACAATATAATTTTCCAGCTCGGCCCCAATCATTTTTTTGCCTTGACCAAAGCCTGGTTTCTGGATCAATTCTTTGAGTGTATCCAGGCATTGATAGAGCCTGATGGAAAACTGCTTATACTCCAGTGGTGAAAAATCTTCTTTATCGATGGATAAGCCCATGTTTGTTCCTTACGGCGATTCTATTTTTGGCATTTTTTTGGTAATACTACTTGTTTTTTATACCATAAAAATTGGGCTGGATGCCGAGTTGACATAGATCAATAAAGTGCAAATTCGAGTCAATCGCTTTAATTGCCATAAAAACCGCTGTTTAGGACTTGATGAGTGTCAATTTTGGGTTTTTGCCTTTATAATTCCGGCCATTCGCTCCATTGGGCTTTAAATACTTGAGAACTTGATGTCTAAGTTAGTTTCCGAAATTGAAAATCGTCGTACCTTTGCGATTATTTCCCACCCGGATGCCGGTAAAACCACCATTACCGAAAAGGTTTTGTTGTTTGGTAATCAGATCCAGGAGGCCGGCGTGGTCAAAGGGCGTGGCGGTAAGCATGCAACTTCAGACTGGATGGAGCTGGAAAAGCAACGAGGCATTTCGGTAACGACTTCGGTGATGCAATTTCCCTATGGTGGCCGTACCGTTAATTTGTTGGATACGCCTGGTCACGAAGATTTCTCGGAGGATACTTATCGTACCTTAACTGCGGTAGATTCGGCGTTAATGGTGATTGATGCGGCAAAAGGGGTTGAAGCACGAACCATTAAACTGATGGAAGTGTGCCGTCTGCGTGATACGCCGATAGTTACTTTTATGAACAAGATGGATCGTGATATTCGTGATCCGATTGAATTGCTTGATGAGGTTGAAGATGTCTTAAAAATCAAGTGCTCGCCTGTTTCATGGCCAATTGGCATGGGTAAACAATTTAAAGGGGTTTACCATATCCTTGAAGATAAAATTTATCTTTATCAATCGGGGCAGGGTCATACTATTCAGGAAGAGCGTATTATCGAAGGTCTTAACAATCCAGAATTGGATCAGGCAGTAGGTCCATTAGCTGCGGACTTAAGGGATGAACTGGAATTAGTGCAAGGCGCCAGTCACGAATTTGATCTGCAAGAATTTTTAGAAGGTAAATTAACCCCGGTTTATTTTGGTACGGCGCTCGGTAATTTTGGTGTGAATCACATGCTCGATGGTTTGGTGGAATGGGCGCCTAGTCCATTGCCGCGTGAAGCGGATATAAGAGAAGTAATGGCAACAGAGGAAAAATTCTCGGCTTTTGTTTTCAAAATCCAGGCCAATATGGATCCGCAACACCGTGACCGTATTGCTTTTGCACGTATTTGCAGTGGAAAATATCAAAAAGGCATGAAAATGAAGCATGTACGCATCGATAAAAATATTGCGGTGAATAATGCTTTAACCTTTTTAGCGGGTGATCGTGAGCATCTGGATGAAGCCTATGCTGGTGATATTATCGGTTTGCATAATCATGGCACCATCCAAATTGGTGACACTTTTACCGAAGGTGAAGTATTAAAGTTCAAAGGTATTCCCAATTTTGCGCCAGAACTGTTTCGTCGTGTGCGGCTTAAGGACCCAATGAAGAATAAGGCCTTGTTAAAAGGTTTGGTACAACTATCCGAAGAAGGGGCTACTCAGGTATTTAAACCTCAGGAGTCTAATGATTTGGTATTAGGCGCTGTGGGGGTGTTACAGTTCGATGTGGTTGCGCATCGCCTAAAAAACGAATATAAAGTAGAGTGCATCTATGATCAGGTAAGTGTTGCTACGGCTCGTTGGGTAGAGTGTGGTGATGAAAAGATGTTTGATCAATTCAAGCATAAAAATGCTCAAAACCTGGCATTAGATGGTGGTGACAACTGGACTTATCTGGCACCTTCTATGGTGAATTTGAATCTGGCAATGGAACGCTGGCCAGATGTACGTTTCTTTGAAACCAGAGAGCATTAACAATAAACATTTTGTAAAGAATTTGGTGGTTTATGTTTTTTAATCGGAAAAAACCAAAACAGGAAGTTGAAATAAAGCTTTTTGATAGCGTTTGTCATCTGGATTTTCCGGTATTTGATAAAGAACGTGATTCGATTATTGAGCGGATGCCAAAGATTGGTATCGAAGGTATTTTAATTGCTGGCGTCACACAGGATAAATGGCGTTTTATTCGCCAGTTAGCGGCGCTTAAAAAAAGGGTGTATTCAGCAGTAGGGCTTCATCCTAGTTATCTTGCGCAGCATACCAAGAAAAATATCCGTGATTTGGAGTTGGCAGTGGCGGTTAAGCCATTGTGGGCGATTGGCGAAATCGGTCTGGACTATTATGAGTCCAAGGTGGATAGAAAAGCACAGATTGATTTATTTAGTGCACAAATTCAAATTGCAAAAAGTGCCAAATTGCCTGTAGTTTTACACGTTCGAAAGGCACATGAAGATGTGTTGATTTATTTGAAGGCACTTGATTTTCAGGAAGGTGGGATTGTGCATGCTTTTAATGGCAGTTTGCAACAAGCCCAGCGTTATATGGATATGGGCTTTAAATTAAGCTTTGGTGGCGCTATGACTTATCCGAATGCGGTAAAACTACGTAAGCTGGTCACTGAGTTGCCATTAGACGCGATGGTGTTGGAAACCAATTCACCGGATATGAAGCCTGCGAATAGTCGAAAAGCCTATAATACGCCTTTTCAAATCTTTGATATATTTAATGAAGTGTGCAAACTCAGAGAAGAATCGGCGTCAGAAATTGCCCAGGTTACTTGTCGTAATTCCAAACAAATTTTGCGTATTGAATCTTAAAGTTGCCCCCCTAACTATTGGAATTTAAAGACAATTTAGTTTAACCTGTGGTTGAACTAATAATTTAGATGGATGCTATGCTCTCCAATTTTCAAATTCTGGATTCGTTAAAAAAAGATGGCTGGATCAGCGAAGAGCAGTTTCAGGCTGCACGGGTGCATCTGCGCCAGGCAAATCCAGCGTTAATGCCAATTGAGCAGGTAGGAGAGCTGTGCCTGACCAAGCATGATGATAGCCGTCAAATTCTGGATGAAGAGTTTGTCACTAAGTATATTGCGGGCTTTTTAGGTATTAAATACTACAAGATTGATCCGTTAAAAATTGACGTTGATTCGGTGACTCAGGTGATGTCGTTGGCTTATGCAGAACGCCACAAAATTTTAGCGCTCGAAGTTAAGGACGACTTTATTATTATTGCGGTACTCGATCCTGAAAATTTGGGATGGGTACAGGGTTTGGAGCAAACTTCACGCAAGCGCATTATTCCGGTATTAGCTAATCCTGCCTTAATCAAGCGCTATCAAAAAGAATTTTATCAGCTATCCGCTTCAATCAAAGGCGCCAATAAAACCAAGCTGCAAGGTGATAATACGGTTGGTAATCTGGAACAGTTGATTGAATTAAAAGGCGCAGAAGAAGCTGATGCCAATGACCAACACATAGTACAGATTGTGGATTGGTTATTACAATATGCCTTTAAACAGAGGGCCAGTGATATTCATATTGAGCCGCGGCGTGATGTTGGCAAGGTGCGTTTTAGAATTGATGGGGTTTTGCACGAAGTTTATCAGTTACCTATTTCGATTACTCATGCGGTAGTGTCTCGTTTTAAAATTCTAGGTCGTATGGATTTGGCGGAAAGGCGTAAACCACTGGACGGACGGGTTAAAACCAAAAATCCTGATGGTATGGAAATTGAGTTGCGCTTATCAACTTTACCTACTGCTTTTGGTGAAAAATTTGTTGGTCGTATTTTCGATCCATCAGTTTTAGACAGAGATTTTTCCCAATTGGGTTTAGAGCCGGAAACCGAGCATTTATGGCGGGAACTGATTTCAAACCCAACAGGAATTGTCTTGTTAACTGGGCCCACGGGTTCCGGTAAAACCACCACCCTTTACACCTCACTCGATTTGTTAGCGACCAGTGAAGTGAATGTTTGTACCATTGAAGATCCGATTGAAATGGTTGATCCAAAATTGAATCAGATGCAGGTACATCATGATATCAATCTGGATTTTGCCTCAGGTGTTCGAGCTTTATTAAGACAAGATCCGGACATTATCATGATTGGCGAGATCCGTGATCAAGAAACTGCTCATATGGCAGTACAGGCTGCGCTAACCGGACACTTGGTCATCTCCACTTTGCATACCAATGATGCCACTTCGGCCATTACCCGCTTGATGGAAATTGGTGTTGAACCTTATTTGCTAAATGCAACCATGCTGGGCGTGATGGCACAGCGTCTGGTGCGAACCTTATGTGATCGCTGCAAAAAGCCTACTCAACTGGATCTGGATGCCTGGCGTTCGCTAATCGGTGATAATCAAAAAGTGGAAGTACCGCAAACCATTTTTGAACCTGTGGGCTGTGATTATTGTCGTAATACCGGTTATCAGGGACGTCAAGGTATTTATGAGCTATTCTGCGTTACCGATGATTTGAAAGGTATGATTAATGACAATGTGGATTTGCGGCAATTGCGTCGTCAAAATATTGCCGACGGTATGAATTTATTAAGGATTAGCGGAGCCTTTAAGGTGGCAGCAGGAAAAACCACCATTGAAGAAGTTTTAAGAGTTGCGCCTAAAGCCTCATTATAATTCAGCTTTCAGTTGAAATAACTTCTTCCGCAATTGGTTCGTCAATAGCGGGGTTTTGATCAAATTCGGGCTCTGGCTCAGTTTTTTTGAGACTGCCATCCTGGTTAAAAAGCTGCACTAAAACCGCATAATACTGGCGAATATTTCTAACATAACGCACTGGTTCGTTGCCTCTGGCATAACCAAATCGGGTTTTGGAATACCACTTTTTTTGTCGTAATAATGGTAAATAGTTTTTAATCACCTGCCATTTATCGGCGTTCTCACCCTGTGATTGGGCTAACCGGCGAGCATCTTCCAAATGGCCAAAGCCCACATTATATCCTGCCAGTGCAAACCAGTTGCGATCAGGTTTTTGAATACGTTTTGGTATTTTCTTCTGCATTAACCGGAAATAGTTAGCGCCACCAATAATGCTTTGCTCAGCATCGAGTCGATTTTTGATACCCATTTGCTTGGCGGTACTTTGGGTTAGCATCATTAAACCGCGAACACCGGTTGGCGAGCGGGCGTCAGCTTTCCAATGGGACTCCTGATAGCCCATAGCGGCTAAAAAACGCCAGTCGAGATCATTTTGTGCGGCTTCGATAAAATAATTCTTCAATTCAGGCAAGCGGCTATCAATAGCACGGTGGAATTCACGGCTATCCACATAATCGAACTGTTTCAAATGACCGTAATAGCGTTCAAGCAGGAAATCCAAAGTACCGTTAGCTCTAACTTTAGCGAAAAATTCTATAGACTTAGCATAGAGACTATCGTCATTAGTTTTAGCCATTGCCCAAGCCAACTGCTGGGTTTTGGAGGCGCTGAAAGCTACTGCCAACTCTGGTTCAATTTGTCGTGCTAATTCCAAGTCATTGGAGTCAACAATGGTGTATTTAATACTGCCATCAAGTACTTTTTCCAATAATTCCGGCGCGCCTAATTTACTGGATTCCTGCCAGCTAACCTCTGGATAAGCTTGTTTTACCTGTTTTAAAATTGCCGAGTGTGAAGAATTGGCCATAACCATCAGGCCATCGTCAAGTTGTGAAAAATCGCGAGGCCTGCGTTGTCCCTGTTTATATACCAGCTTACTGACAATATCCTGATAAGGTGGAGCAAAACGAATTCTCTTTTCACGTTCCTTAGTGATGGTTAAACCGGCAGCAATCAGATCTGCATGGCCTCGTTCCAGATCCTGGAGCATTTTGCCCAAATCATTTTCTGTGGTGATTTGAACATCCACATTCAAAAAATCAGCAAACTGTTTGACCAGTTCAAACTCAAAACCAGTGAAACCACCATCGCCAATATACATGGTGGTAGGGGCCATACGGGTATAAATCTTGATAAAACCACGTTGCTGGATTTGCTCCAGCTGGCTTTTGCTCTTCTTTTCACAACTAGTGACCAGGATCAGTGCCAGAGTGATCAGGAATAATTGTAAAAACTGGTATAGGCGTTTGATCATCTATTGATAATTCAATGACTTATGATAATTTTGTTCTATTATGCTTGGATTCTTCTTAAAAGTACAAATTTGTCTTTTATCAAGTAAAATCAGGGGTACAGGGCTTATCAAAATCTGTGTTTTAGAGTAAAATTTGCGCTCTTTAGCTAAGGGCTGGGCTTAAAACCTATAACCATCGGCTAGACATCATCCACTGCAAGCAAACAGTAGAGAATTTTATGCTCATATTACGCGGTAATCCTGCTTATTCTGACTTTCAAAAAGCCCGTTTATTAAAAGAGACTCAAACCATTGAACCCCGGGTTGCCGAGATTTATGGTGAATATGTACATTATGTGCATACCCACTCAGAACTGTCGGCGGATGAGTTACAGGTTTTAGAACGTTTGTTGGAATATGGACCAACGCGCCCAGCAAGTGAACATACAGGACGTCGCATGATAGTGGTACCGCGTCCGGGCACTATTTCTCCCTGGTCATCCAAAGCTACCGATATCGCGAAAAATTGCGGATTGGACAAAATCGAACGTATCGAGCGCGGTATTGCGGTGTATTTTATTAATCCGGATGGTGAGGCCATTCAGGATCAGGTCGCAGAGCGTTTAAAACCTCTAATTCATGATCGTATGACTCAGGCAATTTTTGATGAACACAGTCAGGCAGAAGTTTTATTCGTGCAGGAAACCCCAAAAGCATTGTCCAGTGTGGATATTTTATCCGGTGGTCGTGAAGCTTTAGTAACAGCCAATACGGAAATTGGTTTGGCTTTGGCGGAAGATGAAATTGATTATCTGGTGGATAGCTTTACCAGTTTGGGACGTAACCCAACGGATGTTGAACTGATGATGTTTGCTCAGGCCAATTCTGAACATTGTCGCCATAAAATCTTTAATGCTTCCTGGACTATTGATGGAAAAGACAAGGATTTGTCTTTGTTTAAAATGATCAAAAATACCTATGTCAATAACTCGCAAGGGGTGTTATCCGCTTATAAAGACAATGCGGCAGTGTTTGAAGGTTTTAATGCGCACCGCTTTTTTGCCAATCCTGAAACCAATGAATATCAGTATCATTTAGAGCCGGTGCATGTCTTGTGTAAAGTGGAAACCCATAATCATCCAACTTGCATTTCACCTTATCCTGGAGCTTCAACCGGTTCTGGCGGCGAAATTCGTGATGAAGGTGCTACCGGTATTGGCGGTAAGCCCAAAGTGGGCTTAACCGGTTTTAGTGTTTCTAACTTGCGTATTCCTGGTTATGAGCAGCCGTGGGAAACCGATTATGGCAAGCCGGAGCGAATTGTCACCGCACTGGATATTATGCTGGAAGGGCCGATTGGTGGCGCCAGTTTTAATAACGAATTTGGCCGTCCCGCAGTAAATGGCTATTTCCGTACTTTTGAAGAAAAGTTTGATTTTGACTTTGGTTTTGAGAAGCGTTCAGAAGTACGCGGTTACCATAAACCCATCATGATTGCTGGTGGTTTGGGTAATATTCGTGAGCAGCACGTTGAGAAAAAAGAAATCAAGCCTGGTTATAAAGTCATTGTGCTCGGCGGTCCAGCCATGTTGATTGGTTTAGGGGGTGGTGCGGCTTCTTCCATGACTTCTGGCTCCAGTGCAGAAGATTTGGATTTTGCTTCGGTGCAGCGTGATAACCCTGAAATGGAACGTCGTTGTCAGGAAGTGATTGATCGCTG
Source organism: Kangiella sp. (assembly GCA_028284185.1). GTDB lineage: Bacteria > Pseudomonadota > Gammaproteobacteria > Enterobacterales > Kangiellaceae > Kangiella. The sequence goes on along the minus strand of JANQSG010000017.1, from coordinate 123,016 downwards.
TTGGGCACTGGATGATCGTAATCCGATTGAGTTTATTCACGATGTTGGTGCAGGTGGTTTGTCTAACGCTATTCCTGAACTGGTACATGATGGCGAACGCGGCGGTAGTTTTGAATTACGTCGCGTACCTAACGCTGAAAAAGGTATGGCGCCAGTTGAAATTTGGTGTAACGAAGCGCAAGAACGTTATGTATTGGCGGTTGCACCACAAAACTTGGAGCATTTTGAGCAAATTTGTCAGCGGGAGCGTTGCCCCTTTGCAGTAGTCGGTGAAGCGACTGAAGAATTACACCTTGGCTTGAGTGATGAACATTTTGCTAATAAGCCAGTGGATTTGCCGATGGATATTTTATTCGGCAAGCCACCCAAAATGCACCGAACCGCCGAAACCTTAAAGGCACCATCGACTGCATTACCTCAGGTTTCCGATATTAATGAAGCTATTGATCGCGTTTTAGCCTTGCCAGCGGTAGCTGATAAAACTTTCCTGATCACCATCGGTGATAGAACCGTTGGTGGTATGGTTTCGCGTGATCAAATGGTGGGCCCCTGGCAGGTGCCGGTGGCCGATTGTGCGGTAACCACTTCAACCCATAATAGTTATACTGGTGAAGCCATGGCGATGGGTGAGCGCACCCCAGTAGCTTTATTAGATTCAGCTGCTGCTGCTAAAATGGCAGTGGGTGAAGCTATTACTAATATCGCTGCGGCAAAAATTGATGAATTAAAGAAAATTCGCTTATCTGCAAACTGGATGGCACCAGCAGGTGCGCCAGGTGAAGATGTCAATCTTTATAAGGCGGTTGAAGCGGTGGGCATGGATTTATGTCCAAAGTTAGGTATTACCATTCCGGTAGGTAAAGACTCCATGTCCATGAAAACCGTATGGGATGAAAATGGTGAAAAGAAATCCGTAACGGCACCAAGCTCTTTGATTATTTCGGCTTTTGCGCCAGTTACTGATGTGCGTAAGTCTCTAACGCCACAGTTAAGAGCCGACAAAAGTGATACCGAATTATTGTTACTGGATTTAGGTCGTGGCAAAAATCGTTTAGGTGCAACTGCCTTCACTCAGGTTTATAAATTATTAGGCAAAACGCCAGCCAATGTGGATTCTGCCGATGATTTGCACAATTTCTTTAATGCAATACAAAGCTTAAACCAACAAGGCTTGGCTTACGCTTATCATGACCGCTCAGACGGTGGTTTATTAACGACTTTGGTAGAAATGGGCTTTGCTGGAAATACGGGCTTGAATATTGATCTTGCAACTTTAAGTGGCTCTACCGAAGAACTGTTATTCAATGAAGAATTAGGGGCAATTATTCAGGTCCCAGCAGATAAACGTAGCGAAGTCGAAGCAATTTTATCGGAAAATCAGGTAGCAGAGTTTGCCCATTTTATTGGCCAGCCAGCGGATACGCAATCATTGGTAATTACTAATGATGAGCAGAAAATTGTTTCTCGTTCAATGAAAGACCTGCGCCAAATCTGGTCACGATTGACTTTTGAGATGCAAAAGTTGCGCGATAATCCTAAATGTGCTGAAGAAGAGTTTGCGGCTAAATTGGATCTCGATAATCCAGGTTTATCCACCAATTTAAGTTTTAATCCGGATGAGAATATTGCAATGCCAATGCTTAATAGCGGTGTTCGTCCACGAGTTGCCATTATGCGTGAGCAGGGTGTTAATAGTCAGTTAGAGATGGCAGCAGCTTTTACCAAAGCTGGTTTTGAGGCTATTGATGTGCATATGAGTGATATTTTGTCGGGCCGGGTTAGCTTGCAGGACTTTATTGGCGCTGTGGCTTGTGGTGGTTTTTCTTATGGTGACGTTTTAGGTGCTGGTGAAGGTTGGGCTAAATCCATTTTATTTAATAATCGAGCTCGCGACGAGTTTGAAGCTTTCTTTAAACGCAATGATACTTTCAGCTTGGGAATTTGTAACGGCTGTCAGATGATGTCTAATTTGAAAGAATTAATTCCTGGCACTGAATATTGGCCACATTTTGTCAGAAACCAATCGGCTCAATTTGAAGCGCGCGTTGCCATGTTGGAAGTGGCTAAATCACCATCATTATTTATGGCTGGCATGGAAGGTTCGCGCTTACCCATTGCAGTATCGCATGGTGAAGGTCGTGCTGAATTTAAATCGGCAGAACTGGCTAAATCCACCAATGAATCTGGTTTGGTTACAGCCCGTTTTATTAATAACTATGGCGATATTGCGGATACTTATCCCGCTAACCCCAATGGCTCATTATACGGTATCACTGGCCTCACTTCTGAAGATGGTCGGGCGACTATTATGATGCCGCACCCAGAGCGTGTTGCGCGTGCGGTGCAAAACTCGTGGCGACCGGATGATTGGAGTGAAGATGGTGGGTGGCAGAGAATGTTTTATAATGCCCGCAAATTTGTAGGTTAATTAAAACTATCTTTTTTGCTTATTACTTTGTTATAAAAAGGTTTTAAAGTTCGTTATTTACTAAAGTAAACGCCTCATTTAAAACCTTTTCATGCCTCGTACTAAACAAAAAATCTTAATTTTAGAGCTTAATTTACACTTAAAATAAAAAACATCAGTTAAACTCTTATTACACAAAGTTGAACAAAGAAAACCTTGATTTTAAGCAGCTGTAGGTTGAACTGAAGTATGAAGTCCAATCTTTTCATTGTAGTTAGTGAATTCACCATTAAACTATAGATTTATTTTTCACTAAACTCATATCCTTACATAGGAAGTTTGAGTCAATAAGAAACCATTTGTAATGACTCTATACCTTGAATATGTCTATGCTGTTACCTTGTAGAATTTTGCTACTTAAAAAAAACATCCAAAGCTGGCATACTGTGGGCACTAATTACTGCTAAATTTCTAATAATATCAATATGCTTACACCGCAATTGGATCAAAAAGCGTTCAATTTTGTTAAGGACCATCAAGCTGAGGCTTTGACGCGACTAAATCGAGGGATAGAAAAAGAAAGTTTGCGTGTTACTCCGGATGGTTATTTGTCTAAACGGGCTCACCTTGAATCTTGGGGTTCAGCTTTAACCAATCGTTATTTAACCACTGACTATTCAGAGGCATTACCTGAGCTGATCACCCCCGTTTCTGACGATCCTAAAGCACCACGTAAGTGGTTGTACGATATTCATCACTTTATGTATCAAGGCATGGCGGATGAGGTACTGTGGGCTGGTTCCATGCCTTGTGTGATGACTAAGGAAGAAGAGGTGCCTTTGGCTGAATATGGCTCTTCTAATGTGGGCCAGATGAAGCATATTTATCGTCGAGGTTTGGGCTACCGTTATGGGCGCTATATGCAAACTATTGCCGGGGTTCATTATAATTTTTCGTTGCCTGAAGATTTTTGGCCTGAGTATCAGACTTTTAAGCAGGATAAAGGCCTTTTATCTGATTTTATTTCAAAAGAATATTTGGGTCTGATCCGAAATTATTTACGCTACTGCTGGCTATTACCTTATTTATTTGGTGCTTCACCTGCTATTTGTAAATCTTTTATGAAAGGACGTGCAGGTTCTTTATTGGAAGATTATTCAGACTGTACCTTGATGGGTAAATACGCTACTTCGTTGCGTATGAGTGATCTGGGCTATCAAAATAATGCTCAATCAAAATTCACCATTTGTCATAATCATATTGATAGTTATATTGGGGCATTAGAAAAAGCCATTCGAACCAAAGACGATTTCTATGAAGAATTAGGTGTTAAGGTTGATGGTGAATATCGCCAGCTTAATGCCAATTTGTTACAAATCGAAAATGAATATTATGCCAAGATTAGGCCAAAAAGAGTGATCAATAGTGGTGAGCGACCCACTCAAGCTTTACAGCGTGGTGGAGTTCAATATGTAGAAGTGCGTTCGCTGGATTTAAATCCTTTTGATGCTGTAGGTATCAGTCAACAGCAAATTGATTTCCTGGATTGTTTTTTATTATTCTGTTTATTGCAAGAAAGCAAAGATCTGTCGGAACGTGAAAATGCAGAAAATGATGAAAACTTTCGTCGGGTGGTCAATTTTGGACGTAAGCCGGATTTGCATTTATTGATGCATAATCGTTCGATTTCCTTAAAACAGGCAGCTTTGGATATTTTTGAACAAATGAAACCAGTTGTTCGGTTATTAGATCGAACTTCTAACTCCAGTCGATATACCCAAGCTTTGGATTGGGTTATTGAAATGGCACTAATTCCTGAAAAAACTTTTTCAGGACAGTTTATGCAGCAACTTAAGAAATCAGAAAAAGGCTATTTTGGTTTTGTGTATGATCTTTCTGAAAATTTTAAAAAGGAGTTTTTGCTAAAATCACTGGATAAGTCAAAAAGGCACTTATTTGTGGAAGAAGCTCAGGCTTCAATTCAACGGCAAAAGGAAATTGAGACAAACGATCAGATTAGTTTTGATCAGTATTTAGAGAATTATTTTAAATAATACACAGTGGGGGCACTATGCCAACAGCAACGTTAATTACTTTTGGTGGTTATCTGGTTTTTATGGTTTTGATTGGTCTATGGGCCTATCGCAGAACCAATAATTTATCCGATTATATTCTTGGTGGGAGAAGTTTGGGGCCTGGTGTTACCGCACTAAGTGCTGGTGCTTCCGATATGAGTAGCTGGTTGTTAATGGCACTTCCTGGTTCCTTGTACGCTTCCGGTCTGGTTGAAGGTTGGATCGCGTTAGGGTTAATTGTCGGCGCTTATTTAAATTGGTTACTGGTTGCTGGTCGTTTGCGTATGTACACTGAAATAGCCGATAACTCTTTGACTTTACCAGATTATTTTGAAAATCGTTTTCATGATAATTCAAAAGTCCTTAGAGTTTCTGCGGCTATTGTCATTATTCTTTTTTACACCTTTTATGTGACTTCTGGCCTGGTTGGTGGTGCTAAATTATTTGAACAAAGTTTTCAACTTGACTACCAACAAGCACTATTAATTGGTGCTACCGTCATCGTATTTTATACCTTTTTAGGCGGCTTCTTGGCGGTCAGCTGGACTGATTTTTTTCAGGGTACTTTGATGTTATTGGCTTTAGTGATTGCGCCTATCACTATGGTGGTTGAAATGAATGGCCTGAGTAATGTCTTTGCACGTATCGAAGAGGTTCGGCCTGATGCCTTGGCCTGGTCAGAAAATTTTAGTTGGTTTGCTTTTATCTCTCTGCAGGCTTGGGGTTTAGGTTATTTTGGTCAACCACATATTTTATCGCGTTTTATGGGAGCTGATAATGTATCAACCATTAAAAATGCTCGCCGTATTGGTATGAGCTGGATGATTTTTAGTTTATTCGGTTCTTTGTTTATTGGCTTAGCGGCGATTGGTTATTTTGCTGATGATCCTAATGCGCTCAGTCAATTAACAGGCACTGACAGCGAAAAAGTTTTTATGCTGGCAACCAATGTATTGTTTAACCCCTGGTTTGCAGGCTTTTTACTCGCTGCTATTTTGGCTGCCATTATGAGTACTATTGATTCGCAATTATTAGTCGCAACCAGCTCATTAACTGAAGATGTGTATAAAACTTTTTTACGGCCTGATGCTGGCGAAAAAGAATTAGTTTGGGTTGGTCGTTTTGGCGTGATTTTAATTGCCTTAATAGGGGTGTTTTTGGCCACGAATGAAAACTCTTTGATTAAGGATTTGGTGGGTTATGCTTGGGCCGGTTTTGGTGCGGCATTTGGACCATTGGTGATTATTTCATTGTTGTGGCAAAGAATGACTCGTTGGGGCGCGCTGGCAGGCATGGTTACGGGCGCTTTGACCGTTATTTTATGGGAAATGGCGGATAAATATACGGAGCAAGCTATTTTTGATATGTACGAATTATTGCCTGGTTTTATTCTGGCTTCGTTGGCAATTTTTATAACGAGTAAACTCACTAAAGTTGATGAAAAAACTTCTAATCAATTTGATTGGTTCCGTAATGAATTTAAAAAATACGAAAGTTAATACAGGAATTTAACTATGGTTACTATTCGCCCTGCAAAAGCTGCTGATTGTCAGGCTATTATTGATTTGATTAAGGGTTTGGCAGTGTATGAGGAGCTTGAAGAGTTTGCTATTGCTACGGCTGACGATATTCAACGGGATCTGTTTACTGAACATCCTAAAGTTTTTGCTTTGGTGGCAGAAGTTGAGCAGCAAATAGCGGGGTTTGCCTTATATTTCTTTAATTATTCTACTTTTTTAGGCAAGCATGGGATTTATTTGGAGGACTTTTTTGTCAAACCCGAGTTCCGCAGTCAAAAAGTAGGCTTTGAGTTGTTTAAAGCTTTAGCTAGAGTCGCCGCTGATAACAATTGTGGGCGGCTGGATTGGGCGGTTTTGGACTGGAATCAATTAGCCATTGATTTTTATGAACGACTTGGTGCCAAAGCTCAGACTGAGTGGACGGGATATCGTCTTGAAGGTGAAATGCTAAACCGGTTAGCTCAAATGTAAGATATTGTCATATATGAGAATTTGAACTTTGTTTTTTAGAAAAAATACTTATATAGTGGATGAGTTTTAAAAACATGAGGACATAACAATGGGACTATTTGACTTTGCGTATAATATGGGTAAAAAACTTTTTGGTAATGATGAGGATCCTAAGGAGGAGATCAAAAAGCATATCGAAGAAGATAACCCAGGCGTTGAAGATTTGAATGTAGAGATGGGCGAAGATGGTAAAGTGGTACTATCTGGCAAAGCCAGCTCTGCTGATGCTGTTGAAAAAGCAGTATTAATGGCGGGTAACGTAGAAGGCGTTACTCAAGTAGATACTTCTGGCGTTGAGGCTCCTGATCAGGAAAAAGAAGTTGAGTTTTACGAGATCAAAAGTGGCGACACGCTTTGGGCTATTGCGCAAAAATTTCTAGGTAATGGCGCACGTTACACTGAAATTTTTGAAGCGAATAAAGAAGTCATTAAAAATCCTGATCTGATTTACCCAGGTCAAAAAATTCGTATTCCTTTAGATTAATACCTATAGAATTATCGAATGAAAAGGCTCCAGTTGGGGCCTTTTTTGATCTTGCAGTATTTTGAGCGATTCGGTTTTTATCATGAAAAATTATTGGTAAACTCTAAACAAAATTTATAGTAATTGGATTAAGAAAATTATGCCGACCATTGGTACTCCCTTATCTTCCAGTGCAAAGAAAGTCATGATGCTCGGTTCTGGTGAGCTTGGCAAAGAAGTAGTGATTGAACTACAACGTTTTGGTGTTGAGGTTATTGCGGTTGACCGTTATCCCAATGCGCCAGCTATGCAGGTTGCCCATAAAAGTTATGTTATCAATATGCTGGATGACAAGGCTTTGCAGGATTTGGTGTACCAGGAAAAACCGGATCTGATTGTTCCTGAGATTGAAGCCATTGCCACTGAGAAATTATTAGAGCTTGAGCAAGAGGGTTTTAACGTAGTGCCAACTGCAAGAGCGGCACGTCTTACTATGGATCGTGAAGGGATCCGTCGTTTAGCAGCAGAAACCTTAGATTTAAAAACGTCACCCTATAAGTTTGCCGATACTTACGAAGAATATCTTGAAGCACTGCAGGAAATTGGTTTGCCTTGTGTGATCAAGCCAGTCATGAGTAGTTCAGGTAAGGGCCAATCTACGCTTAAAACTGATGATGATATAGGGACAGCTTGGGATTATTCACAAGAGGGTGGTCGTACTGGTGAAGGTCGTATTATTATTGAAGGTTTTGTTGATTTCGATTATGAAATTACTTTGCTTACAGTTCGTTCTGTTTCTGGTACCAGCTTTTGTGCGCCGATTGGCCATATTCAAAAAGAGGGCGATTATCGAGAGTCGTGGCAGCCGCAGGCAATGTCCGATGAAGCACTACGACAGGCACAAACAATGGCTAAAACTATTACTGACGATTTAGGTGGTTACGGTATTTTTGGAGTGGAGATTTTTATTAAGGGTGATGAGGCTATTTTTAGTGAAGTGTCGCCAAGACCGCACGATACCGGCTTAGTTACCTTAATTTCGCAGGACTTATCCGAGTTTGCCTTGCATGCTCGCGCTATTTTGGGTTTGCCGATTCCAGTAATACATCAGGGAGGGGCCTGTGCTTCGGCAGTTATTTTGGTTGAAGGTGAGTCAAAAAATGTGAGTTTTGCTAACTTAGAACAAGCACTTTCTGAACTTGATACACATATTCGATTATTTGGTAAACCAGAAGTTAGTGGTAAACGTCGTATGGGCGTTGCTTTGGCTTATGCTGAAACCATTGAAGAAGCACGGGAAAAAGCGCGTAATTCGGCAAGTTTGGTAAGGGTCGATTTATAAATTGATAAATATCAATTTTGCTTGGACCAATTACTGATAAACTAGTTCAAACAGGCTTAAAAGGAGCAGGTATGTACTCAAAAATTTTAGTCGCAGTTGATTTAAGAAAAGAAAGTCGGAAAATCATTAAGAAAGCCGCAAGCTTATTAAAGCCCAATGGCAAAATAGTCCTATTGCATGCTATTGAACCGAGTGAATTTGGTCTTTTTTCAGCATTTCCTTTTGGCGTTCTGGCGGATGTCAAAGACGCTGAAAATAAAGTGTTGGTTTCGGCTCAAGACAGGCTAAATAAACTGGCCAAAAGTTTCGATATACCTGAGAAAATGATTAAAATAGAAGTTGGTAAAGCGAGTCGTGTTATTAAATCAGTAGCTTTGGAGCTTAAATCCGATTTGATCGTGATAGGGACTCATGGTCAAAAAGGCTATGAGTTATTGCTGGGTACTACCGCGAGTGGTGTCTTGCACGGTTCGCCTTGTGATGTGCTTACCGTGCAAATGAGAAAACCTCCCAAATCTTAATTAAGAGCTCTTGAGTGGTTTTACTGTAACCAGCATTAAAGGCAGTAGGGTTAAGTTTAAAAATAACGCTACTGCCATTGCCAAACCTGTTAATAAACCAAAATAGATAGACGGAATAAAGTCGGATAAGGCCAAAATGGCAAAGCCGGCAATCACGGTAACCCCCGTATAATAAATAGCTTTACCAATACTGGCGTGGCATCTTCTCATGGTTTCCAAATAATGGTTATCCGTTTGGAACTCGGTTTTAAAACGATGCACATAATGGATCGAATTATCCACCGCAATACCAATAACAATGGCGGCAATAGTAATTGTCATCATATCCATTGGAATGCCTGCCCAGCCCATAATACCCAAAACCATAGCTGCTGAAAGGGCATTGGGAATAGTGGCGATAACTGCTAATGACAAGGATCTAAAGAGTATTAAAAACATCAATAGAATCGCTATATAAACTGCACCAATGGTTAGAATTTGTGATTTAAAAAGACTTTCCAGCATATTGTTATAAAGTACTAGCATTCCGGTGAAATGAACATTTTCCGGTTTAACATTGGCCTCATTCACAATGTGGTCGCGAATAGCATTAATCAGTTCTGCTCGCTTTAAGTTTGGATTGGTTTCTTCCACACGAATATTAATACGTGTTTGATTGCCATCTTCCGATAAATAAGGATCCATCAGTGGCGCTTTAACCGAGTCTGGCATTTTTTGGTGGATCAGACTTAAAGTCACCTGATCGGGATAATCGCCACCATTCATTTGTTTTAGCACTTTAGCGGTAGTTGCTAATGATTGAACTTTACCGGTAACTTCGAGGCTATTAATAAAGTCATGAATGCCTTCTAATTGTTTTAGCTGGCTGATTTGAAACCAGTAGCCAGCATCATAAACTGAGCCAAACTCTTCATCAGCAAATTCATCTTCGAACTCGTCCTCAAAATCATCATCGTTAGCGGTTAAATCCGCATCGATCACAATATCCAATGGGGTAGTACCGCCTAGCTCCTGATCGATAACTTTCATCCCCTGGTGAATTTCAGTATCCGACTTAAAGTAATCAATAAAACTGTTTTCAACTTTTAATTTGGCAATGCCAAAGACACTGAAAAAAATGAGTCCCAGTGTTACTAAAAAGATAACGGGCTTAAAACTAATAGAGAGTTTATAAATCCAGCCAGTAATTTTATAGGTAATACTGGTTCCACTTTGATGCTTATCTGTTTTAATCAGTTGGATAAAGCTGGGGAAAATAATAAAAGTTAAAACAAAGCCCAGTACAATACCAATGGTCATAATCCAGCCAAAATCGATAACTGGTCGAATACCGCTAATCAATAAGGAAATAAAGGCAACGATAGTAGTAATGGCGGTATAAAAACAGGGCCAGAACATGCGGCTTACAGTAGCAATAAGTTTTTCTTTGCGCGGTTTTTCAGGATGTTGGGAGATGTAGTCCCGATAGAATACGACCAGATGTACTGACAGGGCTAAAATAACAATAAGTAAGATAGATGGGAAATTGGAAGAAATAACCGTAATTCGCCAATCCAGATAACTTAACAGCCCAGCTAAAATTATTACTGTGGAAAGGCAGGCAAATAAGGGAAGAATGACCCAACGTAACTTGCCAAAAAATACAAATAAAGCCAGCATGATAAATAACAGAATACCAATACCAAATACGGTGATATCGTGCTGTATAAAGTCCAGCATATCATTGGTGATCATGGAAATACCGCCAAGATGTAATTTGGCCACATCTCGGTAATCATCCATAATAGTTCTGACTTCTTCTATGATACTGCGAGTTCTAGCTGAGGTGATTTTACTGTAATCATCAAACGCTTTCTCAAAGTGTTCTAATTGGTTTTTCTGTTCATCATTTAATGTTTGAGTTAATTCAAGTTTGCGCAATTCTTCTCTGGCATCAAGCAAACTAAAATATTTTTCATCGCGCTGAAAGTTAATCTGGATGGCACTGGTGTCACCATTTTCACCAACTAATAGATTTTTATAAATTGGACTGCTGATAAATTCTTTTAAGGCCTGGTTCTTATCTATATTTTTATCTGAAAGCGTAGGGATTTCGGTAAGAGAATCGGGATCGAGAGTCAAGCCATTTAATAAAGGTACGTTTAGAATACTGTTAACATTTTCGACGGTCTCAATTTTAGCAAGCCTATTCGTTAATTCTTTTAATCTATTTAGGGAGTCCGGGGCAATTAAGCCAGCATAAGACTGCCAAGTGATAATTAAAAAATCATCGGAGCTGTAGTTTTTATTGACTTCACGATAATAAGACAGCGAAGTATCATTTTCCAGGACTAGAGATTCACCAGAGGCATCCAGCCTAAATTTGGGAAGCTGTGTCGCTGCAATAATAGTTAATGCAATAACCAGGATAATTGACAGTAATGGCCGATCTAAAATGATTTTTTTATAAAGCTTGAAAAACAAATTATTGCTATTAGTCATAATTAAATACTTTTATATAAATTTGGAATGATACGAACGCTTTTAATCAAGTTATCTTTGACCTGTAAAATTTCTACGGGATAGCCATAAAGGCGCACACAGGTTCCAGAAGCTGGTATGGTTTCCATATATTCTGTAATCAGGCCATTCAAGGTTTTTGGGCCTTGTGTTGGAAAAGCCCACTTAGTAGTGCGATTCAGATCGCGAATGGTTACAGTGGCATCCACTAGATAAGAGCCATCTTGCTGAGGCTGTATTTCCTTATGAATAGTGGATATCTCCGTAGTGAAATCACCGACAATTTCTTCCAGAATATCGTCCAGGGTAACTAAACCCTCAATATCACCATACTCATCAACCACTAAACCTATTCGATCCCGCTTTTTTTGAAATTTCATTAATTGCGTGTGCAAGGGTGTTCCTTGTGGCACATAGTAAATGGGATCTAAAAAATCCAATAAACTTTCAGGCGTTGCATCTTCAGTTTCTAAAACACGGCCAAAATTACGGGCATGTAAAAAACCTTGTACCTGATCTACTTCTTCTCTGAAAACCAGTAAGCGTGTATGAACTGAGTTTCGAACTTGCTCAAAGATATAATCAATATCATCATTCAAATCAATGCCCGCAATTTCATTGCGTGGTACCATAATGTCATCAACCGTCACATTTTCCAGATCTAAAATGCTTAATAGCATATTTTGATGGCGTCTGGGAATTAAAGCTCCGGCTTCATTAACCACCGTTCTTAACTCATCCTGGCTAAGAGCATCACCTTTATCGTCTGCCAGACTAACGCCAAAAATACGCAATAAACCATTGGACAGGAAGTTAATAAACTTTACTGCAGGATAGAAAATACCTGCTAGAAAATTCAAAGTAGGAGCTGCGAAAAAAGCAATTTTTTCTGGAAATAATGCAGCTAAAGTTTTGGGCGTGACTTCGGCAAAAATCAATACCACAAAGGTCAACATCAAGGTGGCGGCAAAAATGCCTCCTTCTCCCCAGAAACGAATGGCGATAAGGGTGGCAATGGCCGATGCTAAAATATTAACAATATTATTACCTAGTAAAATAAGCCCCAGCAGTTTATCGGGTCTTTTTAGCATTTCTGAAACGCGTTTGGCGCTTTTATCACCTTGTTTGGCCTGATGGCGAAGGCGATAGCGATTGAGTGACATCATGCCAGTTTCTGAGCTTGAAAAGAAAGCCGAGAGCAGTAGCAGTAATCCTAAAATAATAAACAGTGTGCTGGTTGAAAGCGATTCCAAACGCTAACCTCTTTGTAGAATAAATTCCAATACGAATTTAGTGCCAATAAAACCAATAGTTAGCAAAGTAAAAGCAATCAAGGTATATCGGGCAAATTGTATGGCACTAATTTTAGATAGCTTATAGCTGATGATTAATGTACAGAAGCTGAACCAGGCCAGAAGTGTCAATATAATTTTATGCATGGCTTGTTCTTTAATCACTTCTGGAGGCAGGAAGAAGCCCAGCAATAGAGCCAGTGTTAAAGTGATGATCCCTGCCACCACCAAATCAAAAGCAAAATGTTCCATTTGCTGCAAGGGTGGTAACAATGGATGAATGGAGGCTGGTTTGGAACGTAATTTTTTATGCAACATCAGCACTAAAGCACTTTGCAAAGAGGCCATTAATAACAGACTAAAGCTAATAATGGCCAGCCAGATATGAAATATACTCAGAGCATCGCCGGTTAATTTTAAAATAACTTCTTTATGCGGGATCAAGCCTAATGAGACGCTGATGGCGGCAAATAGTGCGGTATAGAGCATGAGATGAGGTGTTTGATGCCGAATGCGGTAAACGGAAACAATCAGCACCATAATAAAACCTACCAATGATAAAAGGTTGAATAAAGACAGGTTTTGCCCACTGTCAGTTTCAATGGCGAGATAGAGCAGATACAGGTGCAAGCCAATTGGTACAAAAGGTAAAATCTTGCTCCAGCTGGACAAGCCTTGTTGAGGATTTTTTAAATGAAGGGTAAAAAACCCAGCCAAAAGCAGGTAGCTCAGTGCTGTAATAATGATGATAAGTGTTGGCACGTTTTATTCTTCGTCATATTGGTCACAAGGCCATCGCCTGATTTTTCAAAGCAAGCCTGAACATGGCGTAAATAGTATCACAAAATCTCAAGGGATCCGCTATAATAGCTGGCAATTGATAAAGATTATTAGAATACCCAATAGCTTATAAATGTCATTAAGCAAATACTGGCAATAAAAGCCTGGGACGAGGAAGTTTATGTTCGAAAGTTTAAGTGATCGCCTGTCCGGTGCACTCAAAGCCATTCAAGGCAAGTCTAAAATTACTGAAGACAATATCAAGGATACGTTACGTGAAGTGCGCATGGCCTTGCTAGAAGCGGATGTTGCACTGCCAGTCGTGCGCGAATTTATCGCTTCCATCAAACAGCGAGCGGTAGGTACCGTAGTTGGAAAAGCGCTCGATCCTGGTCAGGAGTTCATCAAGATTGTTAATGATGAAATGATCAAAGCCATGGGCGAGGAAAATGACTCGCTTAACCTTGCTGCAAAGCCACCCGTTGTAATTTTAATGGCAGGCTTACAAGGTGCAGGTAAAACAACCTCTGCCGGTAAACTTTCACACCTTTTAATCAATCGTGAAAAAAAATCGGTGATGGTGGTATCTGTTGATGTTTATCGGCCAGCGGCAATCAAGCAGTTAGAAACCGTGGCTGGCGAAGTAGGGGCAAGCTTCTTCCCTAGCTCGACCGAGCAAAAACCAGTTGATATTGCCAAAAACGCGATTGAGGAAGCACGTAAGCAATTTATCGACGTCATTATTATCGATACTGCGGGACGCCTAGCCATTGATGAAGCAATGATGGACGAAATTAAGGCGCTACATACTGCGATTGAACCCACGGAAACTTTATTCGTGGTTGATTCCATGACTGGTCAGGATGCGGTTAATACAGCGAAAGCCTTTAATGATGCCTTGCCATTAACGGGTGTTATTCTAACCAAAGCCGATGGTGATGCACGTGGCGGTGCGGCATTGTCGATCCGTCAAATTACCGGTAAACCAATTAAATTTATCGGTATGGGTGAAAAGTTGGATCAATTAGAGCCATTCCACCCTGAGCGTGTAGCTTCCCGAATCTTAGGCATGGGCGATGTCCTAAGTTTAATTGAGGAAGTTGAGCGTAAAGTTGATAAGAAGAAAGCCGAAAAAGTTGCCAGAAAAATTATTAAAGGTAAAGGCTTTGATCTCGAAGATTTTCGTGAGCAACTGGTGCAAATGCAGAATATGGGCGGTATGGCGAGTTTAATGGATAAGCTGCCGGGCATGGGGCAAATCCCGGAAGCAGCTAAACAAAAGGTCATGAATGATAAATCCACTGGTCAAATGATGGCAATTATTAATTCCATGACCCCAAAAGAACGTGCTCGTCCAGAGCTGATTAAAGGCTCCAGAAAAAAGCGGATTGCCAATGGTTCCGGCACTCAAATTCAGGATGTTAATCGTTTGCTAAAACAATTTACCCAAATGCAAAAAATGATGAAAAAAATGAAGGGTAAGGGCGGTATGATGAAAATGATGCGTGGTATGCAAGGAAAGTTACCACCTGGAATGGGTGGTCCTGGTGGTGTTGGTGGAGGTATGCCGCCATTCAGAAGAAGGTAATAAAGTAGGGTGCGTCAAGACGCACCCTACGCTAACTAAGTGTGTAATTGACTCCAATCTCCTTGTATGGCTAGCGTCATTCCTGGCTGTTTGTGAATATTGGCAAACATGGTTTTACCATCAGGAGAGAAGCAAACGCCAGCCCATTCGGATTGCCGATTGGAAGCGATCACGTAGCTATTACCATCTTTTGTCAGACCAACAATAAATTGCTCTTTATGACCATTATCTTCGCAGATAATTAAATCACCCCAGGGACTAACCGTGAGGTTATCAGGCATGGCCAAAATAGTGTTTTCCGAGCATTCATAAAGTAATTCGATATTCCCTGTTAGGTTATCTGAGTTGGGTTTATAACAAAAAACCTGGCCTTTATTTGCCTGACCGCCTTCGGTACAGGTAAAGTAAATGCCATCTTGATCGATGCTTAAGCCTTCGCCGCGTACGAAAACTGCAGCGCCTTTGGCTTGTGCCCGAAAACGTATATTATCTTCTTCAGGATCCGGCTCATCAACCGTTACCCATTCACAGGCATAGCTTTTGTTTAAGCTTAAGCCATCAAAGGTCGTATGCTTAATCGAAGGATCAACAAATTTCAGTGCCTGTAATTCACCACCTTGATTCAATTGGTCTTTGACTTTGGGAATAAAACGATAAAAACAGCCAGTTTTTTCATCTTCGGTCAGATAAACAATGCCTGTTTCCGGATCTACCGCTATGGCTTCATGATTAAAACGGCCCATAGCTTTTAATGGTTCAGCTTTTTGGATAGGCTTTGTTGGGTCAACTTCGAACACATAACCATGGCGTTTGCCCATAAACCAGCCTTCGTCGCCAGCTTCTTCGCAACTAATCCAGGTGCCCCAGGGAGTGGTACCGCCTGCACAATTTAAAATGGTTCCGGTTAGACTTTGGTAGTGTTTGATAAGGTTCAGATCCTTATCCAGGTAAATGGTAACAGTGCCGCCACTGGCTTTTGAATCATAAGCAAATTCTGGTAAAGGAGAGGGTTTATCTCTTTCCGGATTGTAAGTTATACCCGTACGAATTTCATGATTTCGCACTAGAATCACACCACCATCGGGTCCTGCAAAACAACCCATACCATCATGATAATCAGAAACTTTTAAGCCATCGGACATGGTTTCGCCCATAGTTGAAATAACTTTGTAGCTAAAGTCTTTCGGTAAATTACAAATTTCCTTAGGATCGTCTATTAACTGATGCTGATCTCGAATGGATTTTTTATCTTGCAAGGAGCAGCCTTGTAATTGAAATAGTAAACTACTTAGGGTTACCGTTGCGCCAGACTTAACGGAGGCATTTAAAAAATCTCTTCTTTTCATATTTATGGAGTGTCCTTTTTAGAATAAATAGCTGTACACAAAACATAACACACTAAGCTGTTTGGAACAGCTTAATTTAAGAAAGAATAATCTTTAGGCTTGGTTAGGTGCCCGCCTGCAGGGCAACTTTACTTTGCTCTATTATTAGTTAGCATTGCGCTAGGAAGTCCTCAAGATTTTTTCCATCTTGCGTCCCTTTGCCAGCTCATCCACTAATTTATCCAAGTATCGAACCTGTTGGGTCAAAGGAGTTTCTATTTCTTCTACTCGATACCCACAGATGACACCAGTAATCAGACTTGCACTTGGATTGACCGTTGCTTCAGCGAAAAATTGTCGAAATGTAACCTTATTTTCAATCAGAGCTTGCAGTTTGGCCTCGCTGAATCCTGTAAGCCATGAAATTACCTGATGAAGTTCGTCAATAGCTCGCCCTTTCTTTTCTATCTTCGCAACATAAAACGGATAGACAGAAGCAAAAGTCAGGTTAGCAATTCGTTCATCGTGCTCATGCGTGGTCTTCATGTTTGGCTCCTTATCGTTTGAGTAACAAGCGAAAATGATTGTCGAGTCATCGGTGCGGATAACGCTAGTATATGAGACCGGAGATCCCAGCTTGCGCTTTTAGCGGGCGTACATGACACTTTTGTTGGGCTATGACGTTCTGAGACGGCCACTACCAATGCTCCAAAGTTTGTGATTTGATAACTCTAGGGTGCTATTATTAATAAACTCAATAATTTTTTTTGTGCCTAGCACCAATTCTGTTACTTTCTTTAAAGTCGTTCTAGATTCGAATTCAGAAGAAAGGTTATTTATGGCTCCTTTTAGGTTATTTTGTGGATTACGTACATTTTTCGCAACCGTAATAGTTCTCCCATGTGCGACCATATCTCTGAGCTTGAACAGCTCTGTAAATTGAGCTTTCAAGTTCTTATTTAATGTTATATTCAGACGCATTAGTTTAGCTTCGGAATTTGGTCGATTTTTTGTATCCCAGTCCTTCCAGGCTCCGTCCTGCTCTTCTCCAACGTGATTTAGAAAAGCTTCTATTGAAAATGCAGAAAATACAACGGAGCCAACCAAATTCCACCTCTGCCCTAATTTGTGTTCATTTGCCATTGCCAAAAAGTGTTCGGCGGCTTTTACATTTTCGGCATACGTATTGTAAGTAAAGTAGTCCATTCTCTATGGGAGCCGCCGCCAACACAGGCGAGCGATAGCGAGTCCAGCCCGCGCTTTTTGTGGGCGATTGTGGTTGGCCTTGTTATACGTTTGTGTATACAAATTTGACCCCTTTTGCCTTGAACTTTAAAAAACCTGCTAACTCAATTTGAAAGTAGTAGTCACCAAGCTTTGTGAAATTAAACTCTTCAATATGCCCATAGTCCTTTTCTCCAGCTGCATCAGTTGCAGGCCTATCCGATTTCAATTCTTCATACCCCTCAAGAGATGAAACTTCTTTAAATTGTAGAGTTCCTTTTTTGTAGCAAGCCCATAAATCTGGAGTTGGCTTTGTATATGCTTCATGATCAGGCAGCAATACCGCTTCGATATTTATATGGAGGTTATCTTCAACGCACTCCCAGCCAAGGACATATGATTCCCAAAGATCAATATGCTTTAGCTCCGTTATTTCTTCTGCACTATGGTTTAACATTTTTTACGTATAACATAGTAATACATGAATTCGATTGTAACACCTTAATTTATAAGGACATATTTTTGAAGTGTCAGTTTTGTAGATGCCATGGCACTTCTTGCAGTCGTATTTTTAGGATTAGCGGATCTCGTTATTTAAATTTTTAAAATTAAAATTTACTTATTAATCAACCCATTAAGAAGTTATCGAAGCTAGGCGAGCTGCACTTTTGATCGATTCAAAAGAGCAGTCTATTTAATAACTTGGTTAAGAGCCAGCTGCAGTTGTTGCAGTTATTGCTCCTGCAGCCGCAGCGGCTTGTTGGGCTGAAGCGGCACTGGCTGATGCTCCTGTTGTTTGTTCAGAGCCAGCGATAATGCAGTAGCTATAACCAAGACCTTTGAGTTCATTTTTCCATTGGATCTCGCCAGTTAGGGCGTTGAGAGCGAATAGGTGACCGCCGGAATAAGCAATAATTTGATTGCCTTCTTTGACTAGATTGGTCAGCGAGCTGCCTTTTTTTAGTTTGGTGCGCCAGATTTCATTACCAGTGGATTTATCAATGCAGGTAATATGGCCTGCCATGCCAATATAAACGTAATTCATAGAGTATCCTTTTAGATTAATTATTTGATTTATAAGGGTATTTTAACATTTATTGGTGTTTTGGTCTGTGAAAAACTGTAACAAGATTTTTGAAAGTGGAAATAATATCCTTCAGTCATTGCGAGCCACAGAGTGATGCGGCAATCTTAAATAAATTACTTCGTCGCAATGCTGCTCGTAATGACGTAAATATCCTTTATTTGTTAGCAAAAAGCATTTCCCAAAGCTCTGGTTTTCATGTAAAATTCGCGCTCTTAAAAATTTGTAAGTCTTTGAAAACCCCAAAATACGGCGTTTTCACGGCTTTTTTGTAGTTAAAATAGAGGATTTAAACGATGGTAGTCATTCGTTTAGCTCGTGGCGGTTCTAAAAAACGCCCTTTTTACCACTTAGTAGTTGCTGATCAACGTATGAAGCGTGATGGCCGTTTTATTGAGCGTGTGGGTTTCTTTAACCCTGTTGCTCGCGGTCAAGAAGAGCGTTTACGCGTTGATGCTGAGCGTGTTGAACATTGGGTTGGCCAAGGTGCAAAACCAAGCGCTCGTGTTGCTAAGTTGTTGAAAGATAACGCAGCTGCATAATTTAGCTCTTGATTTATTAAGAATTTTGGTTAAGAGCCAATCTTGGTAGAGAGCAAAATGCCATTGCCGGAAAATTTCAAACCTTTAGTGGTTGGCAAGATTAACGGCGCATATGGCATCAAAGGGTGGGTTAAGGTTTATTCTTATACCGATCCAAAGGAAAATATTCTTTCCTATAACCCCTGGTACATGAAAGTAAAAGGCCAATGGCAACCGCTTGAAATTACCAATGGGCGTGAGCAGGGCAAAACTGTCGTTGCTCATATTAAAGATTGTGATGATCGTAATTTGGCAGAAAGTTATCACGGTAACGAGCTAGCCATTGATGAATCACAACTTCCTGAATTAGAAGGCGACGATTATTATTGGCGTGATCTAATCGGATTATCAGTGGTTAACTTGCAAGGTGAAGACTTTGGTGTAGTTAAGAAACTGATGGAAACTGGTGCAAACGATGTATTGGTGGTGAAAGCCGTTGGAAAAGAAGAAATTCTGATCCCATTTGTACTGGATTACAGTGTTATGAAGGTGGATTTAACCGAGAAATTAATCACGGTTGATTGGCAAACTGACTATGTATAAACGCATTGGGTATAAGGGCTGTTTCAAATGAATATTCATGTGATCAGCTTGTTTCCGCAGATGTTTGATGTGGTAACCAAACAAGGTGTAGTAGGCAGAGCCATTCAAAAAGGTAAAGTGGGGTTTGAGGTGACTAACCCTAGAGACTTTACTCGTGATAAACATCGTATGGTGGATGATCGACCTTATGGGGGCGGGCCAGGCATGTTAATGATGACCGAGCCATTAACCCAAGCGATTCGATTTGCCGATTCTAAATTGGCAATTGATGGTGAACCGGTGCATAAAGTCTATCTTTCACCGCAAGGTAAAAAGTTAGATCAAAAGCTGGTTCAGGAATTGGCAAAAAAGCCAAATCTGCTACTGGTAGCAGGGCGCTATGAAGGAGTTGACGAGCGGGTGATTGAGTCGGAAATCGACCAGGAAATCTCTCTCGGCGATTTTGTTCTTAGTGGAGGGGAAGTTGCGGCTATGGCCGTAATCGACGCGGTTGTTCGCGTAATGCCTGATGTTCTCGGGCATGAGCAGTCGGCGGTTGAGGATTCGTTTAGTGGCGATGGAGTAACTTTGTTAGACCATCCGCACTATACGCGCCCTGAGGTATTTGAGGGCAAACAGGTTCCAAACATATTGCTAACTGGTGACCACGAAAAAATTCGTCGCTGGAGGCTGAAGCAATCTCTGGGCAGAACTTGGTTAAGACGCAAAGATTTGTTGGACGGCGCCTCGTTAAGCGAGGAACAACAAATTTTGTTGCAAGAATTTATCGATGAGTTGGAATCATAATTCTTTTTATTAGACTCAGTTCATCAAATATTATTAGTTTTTATTCTATTGAAAAGTAGAGCTCAAGTGAGGAGCACAGCCATGAACATTATCGATCAGTTAGAAGCTGAACAAATGACTAAAGAAGTACCATCTTTTGGTGCTGGTGATACTGTTGTTGTACAGGTTAAGGTAAAAGAAGGTAACCGCGAGCGTTTACAGGCCTATGAAGGTGTGGTAATTGCCAAGCGTAACCGTGGTCTTAATTCTGCATTCACAGTACGTAAAATTTCTTCGGGTGTAGGCGTTGAGCGTACATTCCAAACTTACAGCCCATTGGTTGATAGTATTACGGTTAAGCGTCGTGGTGATGTGCGTCAAGCGAAAATCTACTACTTGCGTGAGCGTTCAGGTAAATCTGCACGTATTAAAGAAAAATTGGATAAGAAGTAATTACTTATTTTTCAATATGTTAGAAAGCAGCCTCAGGGCTGCTTTTTTGTTACATTTTTGTACATTTCTATCAGTCTATTTTTTTGACACTTTTGCTACGATCTTAGTTGCTTAATGGTTAAGCATAATAATTTAGAGAGGACAATGAAAATGAATAAAAAACTATTAGTGTTAGCATTAGCAGGAATATTTTCATCTAGTGTAGCTGCTAGTGATATAAGTTATGACAACTTCACTATCGGTTGGAATAAAGCTGATATTGATGTAATAAATTTTGATACAGATGGAGTTGGGGCAGGATTTTCATTTGGTATTAATGATAACTGGTATGCAAAATTAGATACTGTTCGTACAAGTGGTGATGAATTAGGCGTAGATGTTGATTTTGACTTTTCAACAATTAATTTTGGTTATCACTCTGAAGTAACATCATCTACTGATTTTATTGCCGAATTAGGTTATGTAAAGGCTGAAACAGAAGTGAATGCAGGTTTTATCGGTTCTTCTGCGGATGATTCTGGTGCTAACTTAGTGCTGGGTTTCCGTGGTATGGCTACCGATAATTTTGAATGGGGCCTTAATGCTCAATATTTGGATCTTGATGATTCATCTACTTTTATCAACCTTGAAGGTCGTTATTTTTTCACGGATAGCTTCTCTTTAGGTTTGAAAGGTAGCTTTGAAAGCGATGTTAATATTTATGCATTAACAGCTCGTTTCGATTTCTAACTGAGATTTATCTTACAAAAAAAGCAGCTTTCGAGCTGCTTTTTTTATTTTTGAAATTCAGGAAGTAGCCGATTAACAAGATAAAATAATTGTGCTAGCTTATGATTTTTAACGATGTTTGGGGGTAGGGACATGGCTTTTTTAAGAAAGTTATTTATATTTTTGGCGCTGTTAATCGGCATTTTGTTTGCGGTGAGCTTTTTCTTGCCAAAAGCAGCGCATGTAGAGCGCTCCACTGTGATCGATACTTCACCGGAAAAGTTATTTAATTATCTAAATAATACCAGTAACTTTAACCAATGGTCTCCCTGGTTTGAGATGGAGCCGGATGCCAAGTATGAAATTACTGGTCCTGAATCTGGGGTTGGCGGCATCTTGGCATGGCATGGTGACAAAACTGGAAAAGGTACTCAGGAAATTATCGAGTCAAATCCTTACTCGGATATTAAATTAAAATTGGTTTTTGATGGTCAAGCTCCAGCTTACGCTAACTATAAGTTGGAACCAGTTATGGCTGGCACTAAGATAACCTGGAATTTTGATACCAGCCTTAACGGACCTATCGAAAAATATCTAGGTTTAATGATGGACTCTATTATTGGTGGTATGTACGAAAAGGGTTTGGATAATCTTAAAACTAAGGTTGAAGCTTTGCCTGATCCTGAACCAATCCAAGAGATTGCAGATAAGGTGCAGCAGCCGGAAGAAGTTATGGTTGAAGCACAAAATTTGATCTATCTTGCCAATAAGGCCGATATGGATGGTGAAAAAATTTCAAAAGCTTTAGCTGAGTCATATGGCAAATTAGTAACTTTTATGGCTGAAAAACAGCTGAATTTTGCCGGCGCTCCATTAGCTATTACTACTGGTGGCAGCCCTGAAGAAGGTTTTTGGGCTTTTGAAGCAGCCTTACCTGTCGATTTACCGATGGAAACCGATGATTCGAGTGAGATCCAATTTAAGCTGTCATATTCAGGTAAAGCGGTTAAATTGGTGCATATTGGATCCTATATGAGTATGGGTAAATCCTACGAAAAACTGGCTCAATATGTTGCTGAAAATAATCTGGAGCCTAATGGCAATATATGGGAACAATATGTTTCTGATCCGGCAGTTACGGCTGAGAAGGATTTAATTACTCACCTTTATTTTCCAGTGAAATAGTTTTTGTATTAAAGTAGTTGAGAGGAGGCTTTAGCCTCCTTTTTACTGTAACATTTTGCTTTTCTACCTATTTACTGATTTAAAGCTTGATAGGCGATGTAAATGTTTGTAAATTGAGGCTCTTTTGGCTTCAAAAGCCTTAAAATGGCTTCATTTAGTCTTGAAGCAGATCCTTTTTGCAGTTTTGTAAAGTTTTGTTATGACTGAAACATAGCTTCAATTAGAAACTCTATTGTTTAGATTGCGTATTAATGGTTATTAAATTATGAAGAAATTTTTGCTTTTTGGGTGTTTAGCTTGGTTATTTGCTGGACAGGTTGTAGCTGGCGATTTGACTAGCCAGGAAATAAAAGAGCTCATGAAAAAGCGTTTCCCAAGCCTTAATATTAATTTGATTAACGATAGTAAATTGCCTGGATTTTATGCGGTAGAAGCTGATGGTGATCTAATTTATATAACTAAAGACGGGCGTTATTTTGTTCAAGGTACAGCCATTGATATGGAAAAACGCATTAATCTTAATCATGAGCAGACTACAGCCTGGAATAATTTAAAGTCGCCTATGCGTAAAGCCGATATTGCTGCATTATCGGAAGATGATATGGTGATTTTTAAGGCTCCGAATGAAAAGCATGTAATTACCGTATTCACGGATATTGATTGCGGCTATTGTCGTAAATTGCATAGAGAGCGCCAGGACTATCTGGATCGTGGTATCACTATTCGCTATTTAGCCTTTCCACGTGCGGGCTTAGCCTCTTCTTCAGCGAAAAAGTTAGAAGGCATCTGGTGCTCGAAGGATCGTCAAACGGCAATGACTAATGGTAAAGTCAAACAAAAGTTTTCCCAGGCTACTTGTAAAAACCCCATTGCTGAGCATATGAAATTGGTGCGTAAGTTTGGTTTGGGCGGGACTCCAAGTATTGTGTTAGAAAATGGTGACTTGATTGGCGGTTATCAACCAGCAGAAATCATGATCCAGACTTTGGACAATATGCGCTTACGACAACAAGCTGCCTCCCACTAATTTATTAAATTTAAAGCTAGACTAA
The DNA here is from genome assembly GCA_028284185.1 of Kangiella sp. Taxonomy (GTDB): domain Bacteria; phylum Pseudomonadota; class Gammaproteobacteria; order Enterobacterales; family Kangiellaceae; genus Kangiella. The sequence continues at coordinate 99,099 of JANQSG010000017.1, read as the reverse complement.
GGATAGAGTAGAGCTAAAACATTGCGGCCTTCACTGGCTAAAACGGTGAAGGTCCTGCAAGCGGCATCTGTCGCCATAACTTCTAGTGGTGTGCCCAGTATTTGAGCTTGTTCCAATAATTGCCAATCGGGAAAGTTTAAAGTTTCTCCAGTACCTAATATAACGGCTTCATAGCTGGATAACTCTAATGTTAAAAATAATTCCCGGTCAATCTCTTCTATAGTTTTAGGAATACGTTTAGTTTCTAATGTGGTTAACCCCACTAAAAGTGGTTGCTGATACTCATTGCCATTAATGCGGATCCGTCCGTTAGCATAAGCTTGGATTTTATACTGGCTATTTGAGCTATCGAGAGATATTTCCACTGGAATTTAAAATCGCATTATGAGATTGTGTGATTACTATAATAGCAAGATTTTAATCAATGAAGCGAAGAAAATTAGTCAAAGGATTAGTGGGGTTAGGAGTATTTGCCGGAACTGGTTATTGGTGGGCATCAAAACACTGGGATGGCTGGATCAAGAATCCTTGTTTGATGCCATTGCCGGAAGCGGTTAAAGAGTCAGAGTTATGGCAGGCTATTTGGCAGGGTATTGATCCTGAAATGGTGTGGGATAGCCATGTACATACGGTTGGCTTAGGCGACTCAGATTCTGGTATTTGGGTCAACCCCAAGATGCAGAGCTGGGCACATCCGTTGCAGCATATTCAATACCAGTTTTATATGAATGCTTCCTGTGTGGCTGATATAAAACAATTGGACATAAGTTATTACCAACGCCTTTTGAGTTTATTTGAAGATATGCCTCAGGGTATAAAAATAATGTTGTTGGCTTTTGATTATCACCATGCTGCAAATGGTCAGGCCATTCCGGAGTTAAGTACTTTTTATGTACCCAATGAGTACCCAGCTCGATTAGCTCAGCAGTTTCCGAAGCAATTTGAATGGGTCGCTTCGATCCATCCTTACCGAGCAGATGCCATTGACGAATTGGAAAAGGCCAAAGCTCATGGCGCAGTTGGCGTTAAGTGGTTACCGCCTGCGCAAAATATGGATCCTTTGTCAAAAAAGTGTGATGCTTTTTATCAAAAAATGGCCCAGTTGAAGTTACCATTGATCTGTCATGCGGGCACTGAAAAAGCAGTACAAGGTTCTGATACTCAAGAGTTAGGTAATCCACTGCGTCTGCGACGGGCTTTGGATAATGAGGTAACGGTAGTGGTGGCTCATTGCGCTACTCTGGGGGAAAACGAAGATCTTGATCAGAATAACAAACCGATGACTGATAGTTTTGCATTGTTCAGTCGTTTAATGGAACAGTATTCTGAAAATCTTTATGGAGAATTATCGGCTATTTTGCAAATTAATCGGGATCCGCAAAAAATAAAAACTTTATTAGAAAGAACCGACTGGCATTCAAGATTAGTCAATGGTAGTGATTACCCCTTACCTGCGGTAATGCCGTTAATTTCTCTAAAACGCCTGACCAATCATGGTCTGTTGGATATAAAGTGGCATCAGGATTTAAATCTGATCAGACAATATAATGGCCTATTATTTGATTTTGCGATAAAGCGTTTGTTGCAACATAATGGTTTGAACTTTTCGGCAAAACTTTTTGAAAGTCGTCGATTGTTCGATCAGTCTTTAAATAAAAATTATGAATAAAATTATTCGGCACCGTCAGCCGCAAGTCCCAATCAGCGAAAATGCTAGTTTGGTTGAGCGAGTTCTAGCAAATCGAGGCATTAGCTCCGAGAAAGAACTAAATTACAGTTTATCCAATTTGTTGCCTTTCAATAAACTTAAAGACATTGATAAAGCAATAAAAATTTTATACCAAACCATTAGTCAAAACCAAAAAATACTGATTGTTGGGGATTTTGATGCTGATGGTGCAACCAGCTCTGCTTTGTGCAAATTAGTGCTTGAAAAATGCGGTGCAAAGTGTATTGATTATCTGGTGCCAAACCGCTTTGACTATGGTTATGGTCTATCATCTGAGTTGGTGGAAGTGGCCAAAGAGCAGCAACCCGATTTAATCATTACGGTGGATAATGGAATCTCCAGTATCAAGGGCGTTAAGCTAGCTAAAACTTATGGCATAAAAGTAATTATTACCGATCATCATTTAGCTGGTGATTCGTTGCCTGAAGCCGATGCCATTATTAATCCTAATCAGCCAGATGATGAATTCCCTAGTAAGAATTTAGCCGGAGTTGGGGTTTTGTTTTATTTAATGCTGGCACTACGTAGTTATTTGCGTGAACAGCATTGGTTTGAAAACAATCGCCTGCAAGAGCCTCATTTGAGCCATTATTTGGATCTGGTTGCTTTAGGCACTGTGGCGGATCTGGTGCCACTGGATTATAACAATCGAATTTTAGTGCACTATGGCTTGCGTTTAATGCGAGCGCAAAAAGCCCGCCCTGGAATTTTGGAGTTATTAACTTTAGCCAAAAGAAAGCCAAATAAAGTTAGCAGTTCTGATTTGGGTTTTGCTGTTGGACCGCGTTTGAATGCAGCAGGCCGCCTTGATGATATGAGTTTGGGAATTGAGTGTTTATTGGCACCAGATAAACAAAAAGCCAATGAATATGCACAGATATTACATAGCTTGAATATGGATCGACAGGAAGTTGAGCAGGATATGCAACAGCAGGCACTGGCTATTTTAAAGGAGCAAACTTTAGAAGAAAATTTTGATAATAGTTTATGTTTATATCAGGCCGATTGGCACCAGGGAGTGGTTGGCTTGCTGGCTTCGCGGATCAAGGAAAAGGTGAATAAACCATGCATTGTTTTTGCCAATGAAAACGATGTGATGTTAAAAGGTTCGGCACGTTCGGTTAAAGAAGTGCATATCCGAGATGCTTTGGCTTTGGTCGATGCACAAAATCCAAATTTGATTAGGAAGTTTGGTGGTCATGCTATGGCGGCGGGTTTATCTATTGAGCTGGTCAAATTACCAGAGTTTACGCAAAAGTTTGAACAGGCAGTAAATCATTTATTGACAGGAAAACGCATTGAAAACTGTATAGAGACAGATGCATCATTGACTGACCAAGAATTTAATCTTGAATCGGTCAAAGCATTGGATACGCTAGAACCTTTTGGTCAGGCTTTTCCAGAACCATTATTTGATGGTGAATTTTTGGTTTTGGATCAAAAAATTGTAGGTCAGAACCATTTAAAACTACTGCTAAAAACATTGACTGATGAGAAGCCCATTTCAGCCATCGCTTTTCGGGTTGACCCCCAAAGCTGGCAATATAAAGCCGATAAGATCCATGCGGTTTATCGACTGGGCATTAATGATTATTACAATCAGCCTGAATTGCAACTGATCATTCAACAGCTTGAAAAAATTAAATAGGTGGTTTTTATTGTTTCTCTGGAATGGCGGCATCGCAGGCATCTGGATCACCTTGCCAGTTTGAGGTGGTGACAATACCATCCGCATTATAGCCGACTTGTACTAGGCAGTGGGTTTCTTTATTGCCACCAAAAATGGTGGTACCAATACTGCCAAAAATATGACTTCCGAAACCACCGACACCAATGTTTACCGCAGGGCGTTGTTTGATTTCACGGCTATTCCACTCAGCATACTTAATGCCATTAATTTCACGCTCACTGGTGGGCAAACCCCAGGCCTGGATCAAAGTATTAATGCTTTGTCCCTGCCAGGCACTGAGTTTGGAATCTACTTGTGTTGGGCTGATGCTGGCACAAGCCGACAAGGTCAAAAAACCGGTTACTAATAAGGACTTTCTAAGCATGGGATACCTCACTAAGCTATTTCTGAAATACTAGCACAAGCCGTAGTAAAAACTTTGCACTAGTCGTTAAAAATTGTAAAAGTGCTGTGATTTTTAGAATTTTAAGCGTTACTGACTTGCTCGTTTGAAGCAGAAAAATTAGAATAGCCGCCACTAAAAACCATAAAATCTCTGAGAGGTGGAAATGAAATTACCTATAGATCAGGAGCAAATTACTACTTTTGCTGATAAAGCATGGCAAATGGCAATGAGTTATATGCCAAACTTAATAACCGCTGTATTAGTATTTATTGTTGGTTCGCTGGTGATTCGATTGATCGTTACGGCGCTTGATCGTTTATTTAAGAAGAAAAGTTGGGATGAAACTATGGAGCGTTTCATTCTGAGCCTGACTAAGATCCTGTTAAAAATAGTTCTGCTGATTACTGTAATCACTACGCTTGGTGTCGAAATGACGACTTTTGTGGCTTTGCTTGGTGGTGCGGGTTTGGCAGTGGGTATGGCTTTATCCGGCACGCTGCAAAATTTTGCTGGTGGCGTTATGTTGTTAGTGTTCCGTCCTTATAAAGTTGGTGACGTGATCGAAGCGCAGGGCCATATTGGTAAGGTTGACGAAATTCAGATTTTTAACACCATTTTAAAAACGCCTGATAATAAAACCATTATTATTCCTAACTCGCCGATTTCTACAGATTCGATCATCAATTATAGTTCGCAAGGTCGTCGTCGTGTAGATTTTTCAATCGGTATTGGTTATGACGATGATATTGATCAAGCCAAAAAAGTGATTATGGAAGTGATCAATAAAGACGAAAGAATTCATCGTGATCCAGAACCATTTATTGCGGTATCGGAACTGGCGGATAGCTCAGTAAACTTTACGGTAAGGGTTTGGGCTGCAGTGGACGATTATTGGGGTATTTATTTTGATAATCTGGAGCTAATCAAAAAAGCCCTGGATGCCAATAATATCTCGATTCCTTATCCGCAAACTGATGTACATTTACATACGGTCAAGGACTAAGCTAATTGGTTTGAGGAAAGCGCCTGCGGGCGCTTTTTTGTTTTGAGTGAAACAATTTTAATTAGTAGTTATAATTCAGGTTTTTAATTCTCTGCTCCTTTTAGTGGCTGCTTTACGCGGATAACATTCATGCAGGTATATTTAAGTTCACTGGGTTGCCGTTTAAATGAAGCTGAGCTTCAAACATGGGCGCAATCTTTCCAAAATATTGGTTACAGTCTAGTAAACCAAGTGGATAACGCTGACTTGGCGATATTTAATAGTTGTGCTGTGACCTCTGAAGCTGCCCGTAAATCACGTCAAATGATCCGTAAATTCCATCGTATTAATCCCCGAGCTCGCTTGGTGGTTACTGGATGCTATGCTTCCTTAGAGCCACAAGAGTTAGAAAAAATCATGGGCGTAGATTTGGTGATAGACAATAGTGACAAGGATATTCTGATTGATAGAGTTAAAGACATTCTGGATGTGCCTGTGATGCCAGAATTTGCTACTGAGCCTGGTGAAAGTCCATTGTTCAGTCGTAATCGCGAAAGAGCTTTTATCAAAATTCAGGATGGCTGCCGTTATCGTTGTACTTATTGTATCGTTACCGTTGCTCGTGGAGAAGAACGCAGTCGCAGTATTGATAGTTTGATTGAAGAGATTAATCAGTTGCATCAAGCCGGAGTTTTAGAAATTGTTTTAGCTGGCGTTCATGTGGGTGGTTATGGCTCAGACATAGGTTCAAGTTTATATCAGTTAGTAGAAACCATTTTAGACAAAACCGAGATTCCAAGAATTCGTTTTGCATCAGTAGAACCTTGGGATTTGGGTGAAAGTTTTTTTGAATTATTTAAAAATCCACGTTTAATGCCACACATGCATTTGCCACTCCAAAGTGGAGCAGATTCGGTATTAAAGCGAATGTCGCGCCGTTGTAAAACTGAAACTTTTGCTGAATTGGTCCAGGAGGCAAGAAGTCATGTACCGAACTTTAATGTGACTACCGATGTAATTGTGGGTTTTCCTGGTGAAACTGATGCAGAATTTCAAGAAACATTAGATTTTGTAGCGAGTCAACCGTTTGGACATATTCATATTTTTAGTTACTCGGATCGAGCAGGAACCAAAGCGGCACGTTTGCTGAATAAAGTCACTAAAGATATTAAGAAGGAACGCAGCAGAAGTTTGCATCAATTAGCGGCTACTTTAAAGTGCCAGCAACTTGCAGAACAAGTGGGTACAAGCGTTGAAATTTTATGGGAAAGCTCTTCTCAGGAATTGGTTAACGGCAAGCATCGTTATTTTGGTTATACGCCAAATTACCACAAGGTACAGTTGGATTTGCCTGCTCAATATTCGATTGAAAGAAAAATTATTGCAACTCAGTTAGTTGCCGTGAGCGAAGATAATTTATTGGTTGGCAAGATTTCCAAAGATACATTAGAGCATTTTATAAAAAATAATCGGATTAATATTCAGCAGCTTTAACTTTAAAAATTTTAGGCACAACTTATCCGGCGGCGCTTTCCCGAATATAAGGCTCTGCTTCTAAATTGATTTTATTGAGTTCAATCAAGAGTTCGCTATGAATGCCTTCTAGCTGGTTATAAAGCTGTTTTTTTAATTTGGTTTCATATTGTGAACTTAAACGTTTCAGTTTTGGGGTTCCCAGGTAACTGCTAGCACCGTGTAATTTATGTACATGATGTAACAGGCTTTCAAATTCCTGGGCCTGATAAGCTGCATGAATTTGTTTGCTGGTTTCAAAATTGGATTCAACTAACATGCGTAACATATCGATAGCGAGCTCAGTATTGTTATTGGCCAGTTTTAGGCTAAGTTGCCAGTCCAGAGTAACTTCTTTGTTTTCTGATTCAATGGTTTCTGCTTCAACTGTATCGGCATTATTCTGGGTCCATTTAAATAATATATTAACCAAATCCTTTTCAGATACTGGCTTGGTCATATAGTCATCCATACCTGCTTCCAGCAACTGTTCCTTTTCATTAGCCATCGCATGAGCGGTAAGAGCTATAATGGGGGTGGCTTTATTGGTTTTGTTGGCGCGTATCGTTCTAGTGGCTTCCAAACCATCCATTTCCGGCATTTGAATGTCCATAAAAATGGCGTCATAGACTTTGTTTTTGCTTAAAGCAATGGCCTGAATTCCATTTTCAGCGGTGTCCACAGAAATGCCAAGCTCTTGCAGGAAAATGTTAACTAATCGTAAATTTGCCGCATTATCATCTACTGCAAGCACATAACTGCCTTTTAAAGCTTTAAGGTCGAGGTTTTCTGCTGATGTTTCCTGTTCCTTTTTTTCAGCTCTTAAAGTTTCCAGTAGTGCATTATAAAGGTTTCGGTGGGTCACAGGCTTTCTTAATGTTCTGGTCACTCCAAGTTCTTGCAGATGCTCCAAAGCCTCTGCATCCGGTGAAGTACTGAAACTAATCACAGGGCAATTTAAACTCTGTGCTTTATTACAGATATATTCCAATTGTTGTTGGCGTCGTCTGAAAGTTTGGCCACCGATGATAACCACTTCGACACTTTTTCCACTTTGCTGATAAAGATCTAACTCAGTCGCCAGATCTTCAATTACATCAAAACTACCTATGGACATTTGATGTTCTTCTAGCATATGAATAATCGACAGACGAGTAGAAGGGTGCGGGTCAAAGACTAGTGCTGTTTTTTTATTTAGAAATGCAGAACTGATATTCTCTGTATCGGCAGCTTCTGCACGTTCACATTTAAGAGTAAACCAGAAGGTCGAACCTTGAGAAGGGGTGCTGGAAACATTAATTTCGCCGCCCATTTTTTCTACCAGTGACTTGGAAATAACAAGTCCTAAACCAGTTCCTCCAAACAGTCTTTTGGTGCTGGCATCAGCCTGATTAAAGGCTTTAAACAAGAGATTCTGTTGCTCCGAACTCAAGCCAATGCCGGTATCTTTTACTTGTATTTTCAGTGTTAATTCTTTGCTGTTTTCTGATTCAACTTCAGCTAGTAATTCGATGCTGCCAGATTTTGTAAATTTAATAGCATTATTTATCAGGTTAGTAATAATCTGTTTGATCCGAATAGGATCACCAAGCAAAGACTTGGGAACATCAGAATAAATCAAAGATACTAATTCGAGTCCTTTTTTATTGGCATTGGGGCCAAGCATACGGAATACATCGTCAACACATTCCCGTAAATCGAAAGGATACCTTTCCAGCGACATTTTTCCGGCTTCAATTTTTGAGTAGTCTAAAATATCATCAATAATGGATAAAAGATTGGTGGCTGAACGCTTGATATCAAACAAAAAATCTTTTTGCTTATTATTAAGTTCAGTTTTTAACAGTAGCTCAGTGAACCCAATAACTCCATTCATGGGCGTTCTGATTTCATGTCCCATATTGGCCAAAAATTCTGTTTTAATTCGGCTGGCTTCCAGGGCCTGTTTTCTGGCTAAATCCAACTCCAGATTATTAACCTCTAAGGTTTCCAGAGTTTCCTGCAAATCTGCGGTGGCCTGCTCAATGGCCAGTTGCATTTCTTCCTGATTATGCTCCATATGCTCAGCCATAGCATTAATGCCTTGTTCTAGTAGTTTTAGTTCAGCACTGGACTGTGTCGAAACCCGGGTGTTCAAATGCCCCTCTTTGATTTTATTAACACCACTAAGTATTTTAGTTATAGGCTGAGTGACGCTTGTTGCCATACGGCGTGCTAAAAAGCTACCTAAAATCAACCCGATAAAAACAATAAGAATGCTTGCAAATAACACTTTATATTTAGCGATAGCAGAAAACTCTGAAGTTAAATAGATGGCAGTGTAACCAAGAATATGGCTATCATTTGCGTTTGCTGATTCATCCCAATGAATGCCTTTAGCAGTAACGCTGGAGAGAATTGGCGAGTAAAATGTTTTTCCGCCTTCGACCTGGTGGCTTTGAGTGATTCTGAAGATATTATTGTTATCGTTTAATTTAGTTAAACTGGATAAATCCTTTACCGATATTTTTTTGATATCATTAGCAGAACCACTGGATGAAATGATGCGATGATTGGTATCAAAAAAAACAATCGCCATAATATCTTTGTCATTATCACGCGCTGCTTTACTGATGACTTGCAGGTTAGGGAAGTTTCTGCTGACGATGTCATATTCACTACTGAGTGCAAGATGCGCTGCTATGGTATTGCCTCTTTGCTGCAATGACTCATCAACTTTTTGGGAATAGCTATTGAAGAAAAAAACACCCAAGAGCAAAGCTACCAAAAAAGTTGGTGTTAATGCCAATGTTAAAATTCGAGGGCTAATTCCCCATTTATTCATAAAGATTTCCTTGCAAAAATTCTTTTTCGAATTGTTTGGTTCTATTAATAATAGCGCCTAAAGTTTGTTTGGAGTATCCCACTAGTTGTCGAATATTTGAATTGGATTCTATCACAAACCTGGCAGGTTCTTGAAATGGATTAATATCCTTGTTTTGCAGAAGAGCATGAACCATATCAGCAGCTTGCATACCTATTTGGTGAGGTTGGGAGTGTATTGCGAACATAACTCCATGTTGCAATAACATAGGATTATCACTAATGGTTATAAATTTTCTACGGTAAGCTTCCATTAAGAGCGATTTTTGCTTTTGCAGAGAGCTACCTAAATCATCTTGCTTTATGTATAAAAGTCGGCAGCAACGCTCGATAGCTTCAACAACCTGAAATAAAATCGTGTTTTTATCAATAGTAATGATCTTGCTTGGAATTTGAAATGATTCAGCAGCAGCTCTAAATTGTGTTTTGTTTTGGCCTTGTGTTTTTTCAAACAAGATGGCACTTTGAATATTCGGTAGTTCAAGAGCTTTGATAAAAGAGTAAATTCTGTAAGCAGGTTGTTGTTTACTTATGCCATAGTGATTTTTTTGCTTATTTAGAGTCCACTTTTCAAACTCCTGTTGCCCTAAAAACAATCCCAGTTTAATAGAGTTTGACGTTTGCTTTATGATTGTTTGCCAGTTGCTATCGCCTACCGCTATAACCAAGTCAAAATTATTTTGATTATTCAGTTCTGAATCAGCAGCGTTATTTGCATTTAAAAAAGTTATATTGTTAGCTAGGTATTTGTTGAGCTGGTGCTCAAAACCTTTGAAAGTTTTATCATTTGATGGTTTTTGGTGCTTGCTAAGCCATAAGATACGCAAATTTGTTGGTTGAGTTTCGGGCAGATTTTGCAGAGGGTTGGCTTTAAGTGTAGCTGGTATTAAAAATAACAAACCGGCGGTGAGCACATAGCGAAAAATAGGTATTATTTTAGAGTGAATCCTAAAGAGGTATAAATATTTATTTGTTATTTTTAATAACTTCATAAATTGAATTTGGTTATAATGCCTGCTTGACCAATCTAATCTACCTTGCCCCAAACAGGCATGCAAGTAGTAAACATAGTGATATATGAATATATTTGTGTTCGACATTGAAACGATTCCAGATTTTGAAACTGGGCGTCTGCTGAATGATTTTGAAGATCTGTCTGATGAAGATGTGGTTTCAGCGATGGAGCATATGCGTTATCAGCAGTCAGGTAACACTTTCCAGCCATTGTATTTGCATAAGGTTGTGGCAATTTCAGCAGTGTTTCGGTATGGGGATAAGGTCAAAGTCTGGTCATTAGGCGATGAAAATGCTGATGAAAAGGAAATTATCCAACGTTTTTTTGATGGTATTGAGCGCTTTACCCCAACTCTGGTGTCGTGGAATGGTTCCGGCTTTGACTTACCTGTTTTGCACTATCGTGCCATGAAGCACAATGTAGTGGCGCAAAAATATTGGGATCAAGGTGAAATTGATAGCCAATTCAAATGGAATAATTATTTGAACCGTTATCAAGCCAGGCATACGGATTTAATGGATTTATTAGCGCTTTATAATGGTCGCGCCAATGCACCATTGGATAAAATTGCTTCGATGCTTGGTTATCCTGGCAAAATGGGCATGAGTGGTGCCAAAGTGTGGGAAACCTATAATCAAGGCAATCTAAAAGCCATTCGTGATTACTGTGAAACCGATGTGCTGAATACTTATCTGGTCTATTTACGCTTTGAAATGATGCGCGGTAATTTAACGGAAAGTGACTATCAACTGGAAGCGACAAAATTACGCGATTATTTACAACAGCAAAACCAGCCTCACTTTAACGAATTTCTAGAAGCCTGGACAGAATAGCTCCAAGTTTATACCTAAAGAGATAATGTATGGCAAGAAGACGTCGTAGAAAGCCGTTGCCCAAAGATCCGGTCATGGCAAACATTCATGCTTTTTCCCACGAAGGTCGAGGCATTTGTGCTATTGAAGGCAAAACCACCTTTGTGGACAATGCCTTAAAAGGCGAGCAGGTGGAATTTATTTATACCGAAAAGCGCGGCAAGTTTGATGAAGGTTTGGCGGTAGAAATTCACCAGGCTTCTGATGATCGGGTAATACCACCTTGTACTTATGCGGATATTTGTGGCGGTTGCAGTTTGCAGCATATGTCTAATTCTGCGCAGATTACCCATAAACAATCAGTATTGGTCGAACAATTAAAACATTTTGGTGCGGCAGAAGATTATGAGCTGATTGAGCCGATGCAAGCAGAGGTCTTGGGTTATCGTCGCAAGGCACGTTTGGGTGTGAAATATGTACCGAAAAAAGGTGGCGCTCTGGTTGGCTTTCGCGAGAAGAAGAGTAATTTCCTGGCGCAAATAGAATCCTGTGCAGTGCTTGATCAAAGAGTCGGAAAATTGATCCAGCCTTTGCGCAATATGATTTCCGAGCTCGATACCAATAACAAAACTGCACAGCTTGAAGTAGCTATGGGCGATGATCAAGTAGCTTTGGTAGTACGCCATCTGGTTGAACTCACAGAAAAAGACAAAATGCTTTGGGCGGAGTTCGGTAAAGAGCATGGTTTGTATATCTATCTACAACCGAAAGGTCCGGATACGGTGCATTTACTGTATGGGCCTGATAAGCGCGAATGGCTATCCTATAAAATTGATACCTTTGATACGGAGTTATTGTTTCACCCAATGGACTTTACTCAGGTTAATGCCAGCATTAATCAACAGATGGTCAAACAAGCTATTGACTGGTTAGAACCAAAAGATGACGATCGTATTCTGGATTTGTTCTGTGGTCTGGGTAACTTCACCATTCCACTAGCAACGGTGGCTAAGAATGTTGTTGGCGTGGAAGGCTCGGAGGCTATGGTGAAACGTGGTGGCATGAATGCTAAGCATAATAATCTTGATAATGTAAAATTTTACGCGACCAATTTGCAAGATGACTTCACGGCAGAAGAGTGGGCACAGCAAGGTTTCAATAAAGTTCTGATTGACCCGCCAAGAAGTGGTGCGCTAGATGTAGTACAGAACATTGCTCGTTTTAATCCAGAGCGTATTGTTTATGTGTCCTGCAATCCGGCAACTTTGGCCAGAGATGCAGGGGAGTTAAAGGAAAAAGGTTATAAGTTAGTTAAAGCGGGAGTTATGGATATGTTTCCAGGCACAACCCACACAGAATCCATCGCTTTGTTTGAAAAGGGCTAAATTTTCCGATTACTGCGTTAGAAGTTGTTGCCTGGTGCTCGATTACCATTAAGGTAACCTGCGCTCCCCCAACAACTTCTGCCTTGTACTCGAAGAAATTTATCTCCTTTTCGTTCTGAGAGGCTAAAATCCTTTATTTCTTTGTTAAAGCATCACTAAAACTTGCTCGCTTACCAATTAGGTAAGCTCCGCTTTTTAGCGATACTTTGCCTCGAACTAAAGAATTTGTATCACTTTTTCAAGGATTGGTGTTATTCACCATGGGCACTTCCTTTGGTCGCCCGCGGAAGCGGGAATCTTTTTATTAGGCATAGTAAGATGCTTTTGAAATCCCTGCGAAAGCAGGGATCCACAAAAAGATTATGCAGAAATTTTGTGGTGGACTCCTGCTTCCACAGGAGTTTCAGTATAAGTCGGTTAGCGGTGAGCTTGAGAACCCTAACAAGTTTCAGTGATGGTGCTGGAGTTTATTCTTCACTCTAACCTGCGCTTGCTGTTAATTTTCCGTTTAAGCAATTTGCTTAATGTTTATTTATATAACCTAGTGTTGATTTTGTTTGCTTTATTAATTGTGCATCGGCTTTTTCAGTAAGCATGCGAGCTAATAAGTGCTCTAATAATTCTTTAGTGATATTAAAGTACCTAGGATAATTGCGTAACTCGTAGAGAATTACCATTTGCCTTTCTAAAGCGGGGCCGTCAACAAATGCTGTAATTAATTCATGGTATGCCTTATAGTCATGTCTTCGCTCTTCACGATTTTTAAGGTCAAAGTATTTATATGCAGCCCACAAGGCGCCGATAAATGTAACAACAAAAGCTATTAATTCTTTATTTGCTACAAACCATTTAGCTAACTCCATAATTCTCCATGCACACTAACAGTAAGAATACCAGCATATAATTCTAACATACTGACTTATAGGATAAAAAATTGATTGGCATAAAATATCAGTGTGTTAATAGTTGTTGGTGAAGTGGCTTATTCTCCCCTTTGAGTTAGCCGAGTGAAGTAAAGCCATAGCGTAAATTGGGCATGGATAGTCCAATTTAGTCAAATCGAGACAGGATGTCGAGTTTGACGGCGCGTTTATTGGCTTTGGTGAAAGAGGGAAGTGCGAAGCACCTAACGATTGGGGTGCCTTTCTTTTGATTACTTTTCTTGGGCAAGCAAGAAAAGTAATAAACGATTTGAGTAGGGGTAGGAATATTCTTTTATATTTGTTAAAACATCTGTTCAAGTAATTTTTCTAGAATTAATAATCATTTAGTTAATGAAGCGTAAAGATCACGATATTTTTGATTTGGTGGAGCGGGGCGAGTTTGAGTTTGCGGCTTGGCTGGCTTTAAATCAGCTGGATTTGACGGGCAAAGCTGTGAAGAAGATGGCTTTGGCAGTTGAGCTTGCGCAAAAGAATGTGTCGAAAACACCGACTTTAAAATTGAATACTTTGGCGGCGGGATTGGAGTTGGCGGAGGTGTTAACTCATTTTAATGCGGATTCGGATACTTTAACCGCGGCGATCTTATTGCCAGCAGTGATTTCGGATGCGGTTAAAATTGAGACCATCCAGGATAAGGTGGGTAAGCCGATTGCGGACCTGGTGCAGGGTGCGGGTCAGATGGAGGCGATACGTGCTTTGCAACACGAGACGCAGCAACAGACTGGTGTAGAGCAGGATTCTCAACAGGTGGAAAGCCTGCGTAAGATGCTATTGGCGATGGTAGATGATGCGCGGGTAGTGCTGCTTAAGTTGGCGGATCGGGTAATTTCATTACGTCATATCAAAAACTCCAGTCGCAAGTTGCAGTTGTCTTTTGCCAGAGAAACCCGTGATATTTTTGCACCTTTAGCCAACCGTTTAGGGATTGGTCAGTTAAAGTGGGAGCTTGAGGATTTATCCTTCCGTTATCTTGAACCCGAGACTTATAAAAAAATTGCCAAAAGTCTCAAAGAACGTCGGGTCGAACGTGAGCAGTATATTGAAGATGTTTTGAATTTATTGACGGAAAAGCTGCAGCAAGAACATATCAAGGGCGAGATTACCGGGCGGGTTAAGCATATTTATAGTATCTGGAAAAAGATGCAGCGTAAAAATCTGCCGTTTGAAGAAATTTATGATGTGCGAGCAGTACGTATTTTGGTAGAGCGAGTTCAGGATTGTTATGCCGCTTTGGGCATTGTGCACGGTGAATGGCAACATATTCCGAAAGAGTTTGATGATTATGTAGCAACGCCAAAAGAAAATGGTTACAGCTCGATTCATACTGCGGTTTTAGGACCAAAAGGCAAAGTTCTGGAAATTCAGATCCGGACTTATCAAATGCATGAAGAGGCGGAAAAAGGGATCGCTGCGCATTGGGCCTATAAGGAAGGTGCCAATCTTGCCAAAGCCGGAGTGGATGAAAAAATTGCCTGGATGCGTCAGCTGCTGGAATGGCAGTCGGAACTGGCTGATGCCAATCCTGATGAATTAATGGAGGAATTTCAAACTTCGGTTTCTGATGATCGGGTGTTTGCCTTTACTCCTGGTGGCAAAGTGATTGACTTGCCTAAAGGTTCGACCCCGATCGACTTTGCATATCGTATTCATACTTCCGTTGGTCATCGTTGTATTGGTGCTAAAGTCAGTGGACGTATTGTGACACTCACTTATCAAGTAAAAAGTGGTGATGTGATTGAAATTATGACCAAAAAAGAGGAGGCGCCGAGTCGCGATTGGCTGGTTCCTTATCATGGCTATATTGCTGCAGCTCGCACCCGCTCCAAAATTAAGCAATGGTTTAATAAGCTGGATAAAGAAGATAATGCCAATGCAGGTAAGGAGCTTTTAGATAAAGAATTAAGCCGTATTAATTTGCAGGGTATTGATTATGCTGAGTTAGCATCAAAGCTGCATTTGTCCGCAGAAGTCGAGATGTTAGCTAAAATCGGTACGGGTGATTTGGGCATTAACCAGGTTATTAATCGTGCGCGGGAATTGTTTCAGCTAGAGCAACCACAAGCGGAAAAAGCCAAAGATATTACTCCAACTTTACGCAAAAAATCCAGACGTAAATCCATGAGTGACATTTCCGTTTCAGGAGTTGGCGATCTACTGACCAATATTGCCAAATGTTGTAAGCCTGTTCCGGGTGAGCCGATTATTGGTTACATCACTCAAGGCCGTGGAATTGTTATTCACAGTCAAAGTTGTACTCATGCTAAAAATGCTATCAAGAATAAGCCTGAACGTATTATTACTGTGGAATGGGAAGCAGAATCAGGTAATCATTATGCAGTAGATTTAATCATTCATGCGTTTAATCGTAATGCCCTGCTCAAGGATATAACCACGGTGCTATCCAATGAGAAAGCTGCCATTACTGATATGAATACTCACAAGCGCCATGAAAAAGTAGTGATTAATTTGGAAGTGGAATTAAGTGCAGCAGATGATTTGCAAAAAATTATTGGCTTGTTAAAGCAATTGCCTAACGTTTTTGATGTGGTGAGACGGCGTGGCTGATTCAATTTTATCACAAGTCCAATTACCACAAACCCAGCGCTTGTTAAAAATTATGCAGGCTTTGCGCGATCCTGAAACCGGTTGCCCTTGGGATCGCAAACAAAATTATCAAACCATTGTTCCTTATACTTTAGAGGAAGCCTATGAGGTGGCCGATGCGATTGAGCAAGGAAATTATGAAGAGTTGCATGGCGAGCTTGGGGATTTGTTGTTTCAGGTAATTTTTTATGCACAAATTGGCCAGGAAGAAGGGCGTTTCGATTTCGAGTCAATTGCTCAGAAAATGGCGGACAAGCTGGAAAGACGTCACCCGCATGTGTTTGCTGAGCAGGAATATACTTCAGATGAAGAACTAAAACGTAACTGGGAACGACAAAAACAATTAGAGCGTCAACAAAAAAACGATCAAAATCAAAGTTTATTGGATGATTTACCAAAAGGTTTTCCTTCACTTTCAATGGCGCAAAAAATACAAAAAAGGGTGGGTCGGTATGGTTTCGACTGGCCAAATATTGATGGTGTTATCGAAAAAATTGAAGAAGAAATTGCTGAGTTAAAACAAGCTATCGCGAATCAAGATAAAGCAAATATGGAAGAAGAAGTTGGTGATCTATTGTTCGCCTGCGTTAACCTGTCTCGCCACTTGGATTTTGATGCAGAAACTGCATTAAGAAAATCCAATCGAAAATTTGAAATTCGCTTCCGAGAATTAGAAACGATCTTAGCAATGCGTAACTTATCGGTATCTGATGCGTCTTTAGAGCAACTTGAATTAGCGTGGCAGCAAGCCAAAGGTTGATTGAAATGAGTAACTCAGGCAATATTCAAACTGCAACCTTTGGTGGTGGCTGTTTTTGGTGTGTCGAAGCGGTTATGCAAAAACTTAAGGGTGTTGAAAGCGTTGTTTCAGGTTATGCCGGAGGCCATGATCCAGAGCCTAATTACAATAAAGTTTGTAGTGGTTCAACGGGTCATGCTGAAGTGATTCAGATTAGTTTTGATACTGATATCTTAAGTTACCAGGATTTGCTGGAAGTTTTTATGACCAGCCATAATCCGACACAAAGAGATGGTCAAGGGGCTGATATAGGGACTCAATATCGTTCAATAATTCTTTTTCATAACCAAGTCCAAAAAGAGATCGCTGAACAAGTGATTAAAGAATTAACACCTTTATTTGAGCAGTCGATTATTACTGAAGTTGTTGCGCTAGATAAGTTCTATCCCGCCGAAGATTATCATCAGGATTATTATAAGCGTAATCCGGAAAACCGTTATTGTTCAGTAGTTATTGAACCAAAGCTCGCTAAATTAAGGCAAAAGCATGCTGATAAATTGCTTGAAACCTTGGAACAGGAATTACCAAGAGTCATTCATCAAGCAGAAAAAGAGCAGTTTTTAGTGGAGCTGGAACCTAATCAATTTGCCTTGCTACGTTACTCTAAGTTTGATGGTTATCTGTCACTGGATTACACTGAAGTACCTGTTTCCTTGCGAGGAAAAGGCTATGGTTCGGTATTGATGAAAATGACGTTAAAAGAAATTGAACGAATGGGTTTAAAAGTTAAGCCTGTATGTTCTTATACGATGCGTTATTTGCAAAGGCATAAAGAATGGCAACATTTATTAGTTTAGATTCTAAACTTAATAGGTTTACATATTGGTTTTAAGGTACGCACTTTCAATAATAGTTCAAATGAAGAAATGAGTGTGCTGATTGATCAAAACAATCAGCCTTTCTTCTGGCCTAATCTCTTCACCACAATAGAATTCTACCATAAATCACCTAAAACGTCTGCCGCTGTTCTCAGGTTATTAGGAATGTTTGAACTGTGGTTACACTCAAAAAAATCTATAAGCAGAAAATGAACTTGCCCATCAATACACAAAAGCTGCAATGTTAAAACACCCACGTATTAAATCTGCCTGGGACACAGCCAAAAGCCGCATAAGAAAGGTTCATGGCTCTCTTGTATCCTTTAGTCTGGCTAAAAAACGCATACAGGAGCTTACAGAGTGAAATGAAAGACTTATCAAGGAAAACAACCAACTACTAGAATAAGTTTGTTCGCTGGTCTAATAATGCGGTATCAAAGGGTTTAACTATTGATGACTTGGACAGATCTTTGCCACCTAAAGAAAGTTAATTATCCACACCAGTTAACAAAGCCTAATGCACTTCTTAACAAAACACATCAAGCTAAAATTGCTTTAACAGCATACAAGCCAAATTTTATATGAAGAAGCTACATTTGCACAATACGAAAACTATATCCCAACGTATCAAATTCTTTTATAGACTGCTCTATCTGATCTAAGGTTAATTTATCATTGTTAATTTCGAATAAAATTGAGACTGGAACAGGCTCGCTGTTATAGGAAAGGCCTGCCTTTTCTTTAAATATTAACTTGCTTCCATACATCTTTTTTAAACCCTCTAGTCCTTTCAATGTACCCGTTACCAATCGTTTTTCAATAATGTATTTCTCTGATTTTCCGAGCACATCTTTGATGACTTCTATTTTCTTATTAATAGATTTTGGATCTTCAAAGTAATTTGATAGCTCTGTAGACAAAACGTAACCTTTCTCACCTTCAATCTGGCCTTTTAACATCTCCCAAAAACCATTTTGCACTAAAATAATTAATGACTTTGTCTCTTTCCCTTTATGCTCAAAAAAGCCTTGCCCAAAACCTATAAGAGAATAATTACCTACTCCACTTAAACTCTGTACGTGTTTAACTAATGGCCGTGAATCAATGGCTTTGATTGGATAGAAGCTTTTATTATACTTTGGTGTGATTACAAAATAGCGTTCTTCTGCTTTTACTGTACTTATCCCTAGAAATACTAAGGAAATCAATATCATTAATGGCTTCATGTTTTACCTATTGTTAATTAAATAATATATGTTTTTAGAGCGTAATTGACTAAAAGAGTAAATTAAATATATCAAGATGATAGCCATTATTGTGACTAAATCATAGAATATTCTTTCAGGGATATCCGCCCAAATAATGTAGTTAATTGTAAGGGCGAATAAAAATGAGACACCGATCAGGGTATATAACAACAATAATTGTCTATGCAGCAAAGTTCTAAATGCTTTACCATCACTTTGACCATTTATTTTTCTTATACCATACTCTAAGTTATCAAACCTTTTAATACTATGATGAAATAAAAATGTAGAGAAACCTATACTTAAAATAAATGCTATCTTGAAAAAGTTCTCATATTGAGAGAATACACTGTCTTGAATGGCTCTTTTTTGTATACTCGCATAACTCTCTTTGATCGATATTGGAACATCATATAAGTGAAGCTTTGACAGATAGGTATAAAATAGCTCTTCGACAACTCTTAATGGATATTCCTTTTTATTGAGCTTTAGCAAGATATAACTTATATCTTTAGCGTTAGCACTAAATGAGGACAAATCACTAACCCCAAAAATGATAAAATCCTGTACTCCAAGCACTTCTTTTATACCGGAATCTATAAGCTCTTTATTGTTACAGGTGTTATTATCGAGCTGTATTTTGACATTAGGTAGCACATTAGAGGAGCAATAGCCCTCAGAAACCAAGTTGCTAACAAAATAATTTACCTTTGTACTATTATTAATAATAGTTTGTTTTTTATAAGCGATTAGGATTTTTAAATTTTCAATTTGGTTATTCAGATAACTAATTATTGAGTCATCAAAAACATATTTATAAGGATCATGAATATTAACTTTATCAGACAAATACTGGGGAGTGATTTTGTATAAGATCTCCCCTGTATCATTATTGAAACGCTGCTCTAAAGCAGATGCTTGTAAAACATATGAGTAATATGTCACAGAAATCAAGACCAAAAAGGAAGCTGCAAGATAAAAAGGTAGTGGCTTTATTAAAATCTGTTTTTGAAAAGCCCTCAAGAGATTCAACTTGAGATTTCCCCTTTATTTAATCTTATCACTCTATCAAACTGCTCGGCCACAGACATGTCGTGGGTAATAACGATGAGCGTACCGTCTTTGTTGGTGTTTTTCTTTAATAGTTTAATTATCATATCGGAATTAGATTCATCCAGGTTGCCCGTAGGTTCATCACCCATAATAATAGATGGCCGTCTCACCAAGGCTCTAGCTATTGCAACCCTTTGGGCTTGCCCACCTGAGACTTCGTCCGGATATGATTCTACAAACTCTCCCATACCAACTGCACTTAATGACTCTTGTGCCAAGTTTATTTTTTCCTCTTTTGAATACTGCAACCCATCAAGCGGCAGCATTACATTCTGAAGCACGGTTAAATGCGGCAATAAGTAAAAGCCCTGAAATACTATCCCAATATTCTCGCCCCTAAACTTAACTCGTTCTTTATTGGATAATTGATTAATACTCTCATCATGAAAAGAGTAATTGCCTTCATAGTCATCCAATAATATTGCCATAATTGATAATAGCGTCGTTTTGCCACTTCCGCTTTTGCCAACAATTGCTACAGACTCTCCGGCATTAATGTTAAGGTTAATATTTTTTAATACAGGTACGTTTTTTTTATAACTAAAATTTAGATTTTCTATTTTTATCATTATTTTAATTCTCAAGCATAGAGGGATAACTCGCAATCAAGTCCCCAATATTTAGCCCATCCATAAGCTCATAGCCATTGTTAGTTCGTTTTACAGTTACTACAACTTTAACAAATTGATCTTGAACTTTTTTGTATACAACAAAGCCCCCATCCACATTTTCAACACTCGAAAGAGGAAGATATATTGACTCGCTTTTAGAATTCAAAGAAGGCTTTATTTTAGCAATCGCCCTCATTCCTGGTCTAACGCGACTCTTATCATCAACAGAAAAAGAGGCAGAGAAACTAAGTTTTGTAATTCCGGATTCACTTTTTAGCTCTGGATCAATTGTATCAACAGTAGCGTTGATTGGCTCTTGCTCAGTTAAAGATGGGAAACTAATATTTACTGAGTCATCAAGATTAATTCCTAATGCTTGTAACTCATTAACTGAACAGAATGATTCTAAATTAGTGGGCTCACCAATTAAATACAGGAAATTTTCGTCAGAACCCAGATCTGATTGTGAACCACTTCTACCAAGAGCGATATTAGCGTTAATAATGATACCGTCTTTTGGCGAGTAAAAGTCATAACTTTCTAACCGCTTAGCTTTGTCCTTAATTTGACTTTTCAAACTGGCTATTTCAATAATAAGATCTGATGTATTGTTTTTTGCTCTAATGTAATCAACAGACTCTGGTAATTGCTGCTTGATTTTCTCTAAGAATTTCTCTTTAGTTGATTCTAACCTTTCTTTATTATCATCATAATAGGTACTGTAACCATTAAGAACCAAAGTCATTTTTTGTTGCAATCTCGAACTCTCTCCTTTAAGAAAGCTTAATTTATTTTCTTTCCTTTTTAGTTCAAATTTTAAGTTGTTTATTTGACTCTGGATATTGTCTTTATGATAAGAAAAAAGTATCTCTCCTTTTTTAACTACATCCCCTTTATCCTTATAAATGGTTTCAATCACTTCGTCATATATTGAATAGATTTTTAAAGGATTATTGCTCCTAACCGTACATATTGCCTCTATTTCTGAAGTAGCCGCTTCACTGAGTGAAACAGTATGTGTCGGAATAACAACAGCAGAATCGTTCTCATTGCTTCCACAAGAGCTGAGCAACAAAACTACAGTAACTATTTTTATAATCTGAATATATTTAGTCATTAGAGAGTATAACCCCTATATTTCTTGTTGTACTTAGAATATAGGACAGACTCGAGAAGACTACCGTCAGCAGTAAAGCTATAACTGAAATGCTTACTTCACTTAATGTTAATGCATTGCCTAATGACAGCCACTTTGTTATCAAGAAAATAGTAAGTGTAGTGACTGCAATCACACCAATACCTATTCCAATAAACGTTAACAAGCTTGATTTTAAGCTGTAATAAACTGATGATAAGTTCGATTGGCCATGTATCTTTCGAATAGCAACCTCTTGCCTCTTCCTATTGAAAGCAGCTAATTCAGAGAATATTGTTAAACCAAATACTAGTATGAGAACGATAAAGCCCGACCATGTCTGAATTTTCTCTAATATTTTTATGTCTATGCTCGATTTGAAATAGTCTTGAGAAAGAAAGGTTTCATATTCCATTCCATCAATACCGCTATTAGAAGAGTTTGAGATAAATTTATCAATGATTTTCTTGCCTGTAACGTTAGAGACAGAGTCGTCAATTTTCACAAAAACAGCTGTTGGCTCAATTAGCACTGTTGCGAAGTTCTCATATGCAAATTCTCGGTCAAGAACTATTAATTTATTTAACATTTCACCTTCGCTAGGTTTGAATGCTAAAACTTCAAAATCAAGCACCTGTGGATCTTCTATAAAATCTTTATTGTATTTTACTAAGGTTTCCTTGATCCCTCTAGGTGTTTTCAGCGTTACGGTTTCAGGAATAGTCTCATCAAAGTAACCACTTGCAATGAATATCTTTTTGTTAGGATCCATCGATAACATATGAGTTGACAGAAAATCCTTATTTGCAGCGATAACTTTTACAGTAGTATATTCTTTATCATCGACCTCCAAGTCAAAATACTTATAACTGACTTCATAAGCTGAGTTAACATACGGCATAGCAGACAACGCGTCCAGTGAGGCTTTATCAAAAATTGGCATATGTGTAGTTAACCGAACACTTTTTACATCTGATTCCTCAAAAATATTTCCTTCAATAATTACCATATTGTCAAAACCAGCTTTAGCTAGTGATTTAGAATGGTATCCAATATATATTTTATTAAAAGCTAGAAGTATTAATTGAAGTGAAATTAATATCAATATTGCTTTATGCTCTTTGCTAATTTTAACCATTTATACTTATTTCTTTTACTGTGTAGTTATTATTTTTCAACAATTCTATAATTCCATTGCTTCCACAAAAGTGGGATGCCCCTACTACAATTAATGGAGTATCATTAGCATCCATTTCCTTTATTGACTCTACCCACTTTAGATTTCTATCATCTACCAAATACTTCTTAAATTCTTGCCTAGAATCTAATTTCACTTCTATTTGATTACAATACTCACTGTAACTTTCTTGCATAATTTGAGAGTTAATCTTTCTCTGACTACCTTTTTTATAGATAACATCATTAAGCAAATCCCTTTGAGCCTTTTTTGATAACTTGTCAAATTGATTCAGTATCTCATTCTTTGTCTCTAAGCCATTGACTTCATGTCTAAAATCAATATTCACCATTTGAATTAATTGCTCAATTCCAAGCTTTGATTCAGTATTAGATTTGCCCCTCATCGAATTTAAGAACAGTGCTATCGACCAGGTTTTGAGTGTTTCTAGTTTGCTAAGTTCATTTTCATCCAAGAGGAACTTAGCTTTTATATCGGCTCTTAATTCAAGATCGTTTTTAAGCAAGCAACTCCGATCACAGTCCATATCTACACTGAATACACCTGAGCCAGTTTTCTCAAAATAAATTGAATGAACCTTAGAAAGCAACAAATGCAGTAATTTCTTCTCACTTGAGGCTTCGGCTCCGTAATGTATGGAGGGTAAGAGATAACCTTTTTTTTTGCCTTTCCTTATTTCATATACAGATAAGCCAAAGCACAATTCAGATGAAACTAAACAAAAAAGTGAAAATAAAGTGATACAAAACTTATAGTTCATAACTTAAATGAGGGCTAAGTAAGCCCTCAAGCTGGTACATATTATTTCTCTGCTACGTATTCATAAGCTGTATATACGATATATCCTACCAATACCCCATCAACGTAAACTGGAATTCTACGTTCTACTACAACCCAAGGTGCAATTGCCATAATATCAATATCAGCAATTGCATCTGCATCTGCAAAATATTGAATTTCAGAAACTGCTTTGGCACTGCTTGAAGTAAAAGCAATAGTTAGCGCTACTATGGTGGTTAATAAAACTTTTTTCAAAATTTTCATAATTATATCCTTTGTATTTTTATCGCTACAAAATTATAGCAGGTGAATATTATTCATATTTATTTGTGGAGTCAATTTTAGTTTTATTTACAATGCAAATATGACTTGCATTGTGATAATTAAGAGCTGTAAAAAAGTATATTTATGCGTGGCCATCTCAAGCAATTAGAATAGGCGTGTCATGTTGAGCAAAACTTATATGCTAAAAAGTGATTGAGCAAGAGTAAAAAAGCGTATACTTAACTCATCAATTTTTAATGTTATGTGCAGTATATTATTTGGCGATCATAAGTTATTGAAAACGAAGCAATAGTAAAGGTATGCAGTTTGTTTATCGATACAATCCAAGTGTCAATTGAAATACTTTGTTATAAATATGAACCAAACCTGAATCAGTGGCATGAGCTTTGAAGAAAAACTCCTCGCCACTGCTCCGATCTTTTTGCTATAATGCTTTCCCGTCCTGAGAAAAGATTCCTTTCTTAGACATTTGGCTCTGGTCTTAACTGGCATTTGAGTCAAATTGCAACAAACAGAATTCGTTAACACCGCTAATGACAAGGCTTTCAGGGCCATTTTTGTGTTTTTGGCGGTTTTTGTATTGAGTGATTACCAAAATTGGTGTTTTACAGTTGGATTAGGCTATGACCAAGTATGTTTTTGTTACAGGCGGGGTGGTTTCCTCATTGGGTAAGGGTATTGCGGCGGCTTCGATGGCTGCCCTGCTGGAATCGCGTGGTTTGAAAGTCACCCTGCTAAAACTTGATCCTTATATTAACGTCGATCCAGGTACTATGAGTCCATTCCAGCATGGCGAAGTCTTTGTGACGAATGATGGTGCTGAGACGGATTTGGATTTGGGTCATTACGAACGTTTTGTGCGTACTCGCATGAAGCAAAGCAATAATTTTACTACGGGTCGTGTTTATTCAGATGTTTTGCGCAAGGAGCGCCGTGGCGATTATTTGGGCGGTACGGTTCAGGTAATCCCACATATTACTGACAATATTAAGGAAAAAGTGATTGACGGTGCTAAAGGTGCCGATATTGCTATGGTGGAAATTGGCGGTACCGTTGGTGATATTGAGTCATTGCCTTTTATGGAGGCCATTCGCCAATTGGGTTTTGAGTTGGGCAAAGAAAACACCATGTTTGTACACCTGACGTTGCTTCCTTATATTGCAACCGCTGGTGAATTAAAGACCAAGCCCACTCAGCACTCGGTTAAAGAATTAAGATCCATTGGTATTCAACCGGATATGTTGGTGTGCCGTTCGGATCGCCCGTTGCCTGCTAGCGAAAAAGCTAAAATAGCCTTATTTACCAATGTAAAAGAGCAAGCGGTGATTTCGATTGAAGACGTACCCAGTATTTATCAGATCCCGCAGGTATTGCTTAGTCAGAAGGTGGATAGCTTTATTTGTGATCGTTTTAAATTAGATCCAAAGCCTGCAGATTTGTCGGAATGGGAAGAGGTGCTTTATCGCGAAGCTAATCCCAAAGGCAATGTGGATATTGCTATGGTAGGTAAATATATGGACTTAACCGAAGCTTATAAGTCGTTAACCGAGGCCTTGAAACACGCCGGTTTGCATACGCGTCAGAAAGTACGTATTCATTACGTGGATTCGCAGGATATTGAAAAGAATGGTACGGATAAGCTAAAGGAGATGGATGCTATTTTAATTCCCGGTGGTTTTGGTGGGCGCGGGGTCGAAGGTAAGATCCAAACAGCAAAATATGCGCGCGAGAATAAAATTCCCTATTTGGGAATTTGCCTGGGGATGCAGGTGGCAGTGATTGAATATGCGCGGCATATGGCGGCTATGGATAATGCCAATAGCACTGAATTTAATCCTGACAGTCCTAATCCTGTGGTGGGTCTGATCACAGAGTGGGTAGATGCTGATGGTACTCGCGTTGAGCGTTCAGACGAGTCAGATTTAGGCGGTACTATGCGTCTGGGGGCACAGCCTGCTGACATTAAAGCGGGAACCAAAGCTCATGCCATTTACCAAAGTGATGTAGTGGAGGAGCGTCATCGTCACCGTTATGAAGTTAATAACTATTTGTTGCCACAATTAGAAGCTGCGGGACTTGTGGTATCATGTACTTCTACCGAGAAAAAGTTGGTAGAGATGGTGGAATTAGACGATCATCCCTGGTATCTGGCTTGTCAATTTCACCCGGAATTTACTTCAACGCCGCGTGATGGTCATCCATTATTTAAAGCCTTTGTTGAAGCTGCTATGTCTTATCGTGATATTAAATAAAACGATAAGAAATACAAAATAGGTATTGATATGAAATTACTGGACTGGGAAGTTGGATTAAATCAGCCTTTTTTCTTGATCTGTGGCCCTTGTGTGATCGAAAGCGAACAACTGGCAATCGACACTGCCGGCTATATGAAAGAGATTACCGATAAGCTGGAAATTCCCTATATCTATAAATCATCATTTGATAAAGCCAATCGTTCATCCAGTAAGAGTTTTCGTGGGCCTGGCTTGGAAAAAGGCCTGAAAATCCTGCAAAAAGTTAAAGAACAAGTGGGTGTGCCGGTGCTAACGGATGTGCATGAAGATACGCCTATGCAGCAAGTGGCGGATGTGGTGGATGTGATGCAAACGCCGGCTTTTTTGTGTCGCCAAACTAATTTTATTCGTAAGGTGTGTGAGCCGGGGATTCCGGTAAACATTAAAAAAGGCCAGTTCCTATCGCCATGGGATATGAAAAATGTGGTGGATAAAGCACGTGAAACAGGCAATGAAAACGTCATGATTTGTGAGCGTGGCGTTTCCTTTGGTTACAACAATCTGGTTTCTGATATGCGTTCTTTATCCATTATGCGCGAAACCGATTGTCCGATTGTTTATGATGCGACCCATTCGGCACAATTGCCAGGCGGTCAAGGCTCATCATCGGGTGGTTTGCGTGAAGTAATTCCAGTCTTGACACGTGCAGCAATTGCCGCTGGCGTTTCAGGTGTCTTTATGGAGTCGCATCCGGATCCTGCTGTGGCCAAGTGTGATGGCCCCAATTCTTTTCCCATGTACCGTATTGAAGAAATGTTAGCGACCATGAAAGAACTGGATCGAGTGGTGAAAAAAGCAGGCTTTGTGGAAGAAAGCATTACCGATTTTGGTAGCGGTAATTTAATGTAGTTTTAGTTATTCCTACAAGAGTAGAGAAGTTTTAGTTTATTTAGTAAGAAAGAGCAACTTACCGGAAAGTTAGCAGTAAAAATTTCAATTTTGCAATATTTGTAAAAAGGGGAAACAAGTGAAGATAGTTGATGTAATTGGCCGTGAAGTTTTAGATTCACGAGGAAATCCTACGGTTGAAGCCGAAGTTGTTTTGGAAAATGGGGTTAGAGCTATTGCTTGCTCTCCTTCGGGCGCATCAACAGGTTCACGAGAAGCTTTGGAACTTCGTGATGGTGATTCTAGTCGTTATTTAGGTAAAGGTGTGTTAAAAGCCGTTGGCTACGTCAATAATGAGATTAAAGCTGCTTTAGTCGGCCAGGATGCTGCTAGTCAGGCGGCCATTGATCAAATGATGCTGGATTTGGATGGTACTGAAAATAAAGAAAAATTAGGCGCTAATGCGATTTTGGCTGTGTCGCTAGCTAATGCTAAAGCAGCGGCACAGGCTTCAGGTAAAGCTTTGTTTGAGCACATTAACCGCGATGGTAAATATGCCATGCCAGTACCTATGATGAATATCATTAATGGCGGTGAGCACGCCGATAATAATGTGGATATTCAGGAGTTTATGGTAATGCCAGTAGGAGCGCCAACTTTTTCAGAAGGTTTGCGCATGGGCGCGGAAATTTTCCATAGTTTACGCAAAGTATTGCAAGCTAAGGGTTTGAATACGGCGGTGGGTGATGAAGGTGGTTTTGCTCCGGATTTAGGTTCAAATGAAGAAGCCATTACCGCAATTGTTGAAGCCGTGGATAAAGCAGGATACAAATTAGGTGAAGATGTGGCTCTGGCGTTGGATATTGCGTCGAGTGAATTTTATAAAGATGGTAAGTACCATTTGGCATCGGAAAATAAGCAATTAACCTCGGCAGAATTTGCTGATTATTTAGCGGATTGGGTGGAGCGTTATCCTATCGTTTCAATTGAAGATGGTATGGATGAATCTGATTGGGATGGCTGGAAAGTTTTGACAGAGAAAGTGGGTGATAAGTGTCAGTTGGTAGGTGATGACTTATTTGTCACCAACACCAAAATTTTAGCCAAAGGAATTGAACAGGGTGTTGCTAACTCGATTTTGATTAAAGTGAATCAAATCGGAACTTTGACCGAAACATTAGCCGCCATTGATATGGCGCATAATGCTGGTTATACCGCAGTGATTTCACATCGTTCCGGTGAAACAGAAGATACCACCATTGCTGATTTGGCAGTTGCTACCGCGGCTGGTCAAATTAAAACGGGTTCTTTATGTCGCTCAGATCGTATTGCTAAATATAATCAGTTATTGCGTATTGAGTCGCAACTTAATGGTGCTGCGCCGTACCCAGGTAAAACTATTTTTAAAATTTAAACGAAAGGGCTCATTTGGAGCCCTTTTTTAATAAAGTGAAATTTGATAAAAGCTGGAATGGAAAGCTTTTTTTGGATTTGGCTTTATGCTTTAATTTAGTAGCAGTTAAATACAGAGTTTAAAGAAGACAACCGATGAAGTGGATAGCCATTGCCTTAGTCGTTATGTTAGCGGCACTTCAATACCGAATTTGGTTCGGGAAGTCTTCGTTTCAGCAAAGAAAACTTCAGCAAACTAAAATTACGCAAATCAAAATGGAGAATCTGGAGTTATCGAATCGCAATCAAAAGTTACTTGCTGAGATTAAAGATCTGCGTAAAGGAACTGATGCGGTTGAGGAGCGAGCTCGTTATCAGCTAGGAATGATAAAAGAGAATGAAACTTTTTTCCGTATTCTCAATAAAGAAGAATCACGATAAAGAACAAGCTACTTGAGCTTGATTTATAGAGCAGAAACAATGTCACTAGAACAGCCAGAAAAAATTTGGGCCTTGATCCCGGCGGCGGGGATTGGTTCAAGAATGGGATCGGATACGCCTAAGCAATATTTAACCATCGGTAATCAAACCATTTTGGAACACAGCTTAAGCAATTTTTTAAAGCACCTTTCTATTTATAAAGTGGTGGTGGTATTACACCCTGAAGATAAACATTGGCCTAAGCTGTCAATCAAAGACCATGAAAAGGTGGTTACTGTTATAGGTGGCACTGAAAGAGCGGATTCTGTTGCCAATGGTTTAGCCAAAATCCAAGCGCTTGGTGGGAGCAATGATTGGGTAATGGTGCATGATGCAGCTCGTCCTTGCTTGTATAGTTTGCATATCGACAATTTAATTCGCGCTCGGGAATCTTCTGTTGATGGGGTGATTTTGGCGGTTCCCTCTTTCGATACGGTTAAAGTCACTAATAATCAACAAACCATTAATAAAACTATTCCTCGTGAAACCATCTGGTTGGCACAAACTCCGCAATTTTTTCCAGTAACAACATTGGCAGATGCCATTGCCTTATCCGTCGAACAAGGCGTTGTCATTACCGATGAAGCTTCGGCTATGGAAGCACAAGGTTATCATCCTGCGTTAGTGACGGGTTCCAAACGAAATATTAAAGTTACTGAGCATGAGGACCTTATTTTGGCTTCTATTTCATTAAGTGATTAAAAAGTCTTGCAATACTAACAAACTTAAGTTTTAATCGGGCTATGAAAACGGTTTATTCGCAAAGACATCACGACCACCATCATGCAAGCTCGATGGCGGTGCTTTGTTGTGTATAGAAAATAACCTGATTTATATTTATAAAGAACACAAAAAACCCGCCGACAAAGCGGGTTTTTTTATACGGCAAATAAACTAAAGGTAATAAATCGAATGTTGAGAATTGTTAGCTTACACCATCATCATCACACACTGCGAAAGCGACGGTGGTATGACTAATGGTTAGCTGAAAAGAATCTTTACAACCCCGTTGCTCCGAAAGGTCAACGGGGTTTTTGTTACTGAAATAAAAATTTATACAAGTGTTGGAGAGACAAATGGCATTAAAAATGGTGATTCCAAAAGGCAAGTTATATGACAAGGTAGCGGAGCTTTTATCAGATATAGGGCTAACATTAATCGGTGATAGTCGTAATTACAGACCAACTTTATTTGGTTGCGATATCGAAGTTAAGTTATTGAAAAGTCAGAATATTCCTGAAATGGTGGCATTGGGTCAACACGATATTGGCTTTGCCGGTATGGATTGGATTGTTGAGCAGCAGGCAGAGGTTGAAGTATTACAGGATCTTGGCTTTAACCCCGTAAGCCTGGTGGCCTGTATTCCGGAAGATTGGCAGTGGGATCAGGTAAAGCAAAGGCAAATTCTTGTTGCTTCTGAATATAAAAAAATTGCTGCTAATTATCTGGATTCTCTTGGTGTTAAATACAAGTTGTTTCGGGCTTATGGCGCTACTGAGGTTTTCCCGCCAGAAGATGCCGACATGATTATCGACAATACCAGTACCGGTTCTACTATTCGGGCCAATCGTTTGAAGATAGTCGGTACAGCCATGCAAAGCTCAACTCAGTTAATCGCTAATAAGCAGGTGTTAAAAGATCCCGGGAAGAAAAAGCAGATTGATGATTTGTTATTGTTAATGCGAGGTGTAATGAATGGGCGCCAGCGAGTCCTGTTGGAAATGAATTGTAGTAAAGACAATATTGATACCATTGTTTCTTTACTACCAGCAATGCGTTCACCAACCGTGAGTCAACTCTATAATGCTGATGGTTTTGCCATAAAGGCAGCGATTGAGCGTAAGTTAACCAAAGAATTATTACCAAAGTTAATTATGGCCGGAGCTACCGATATTCTGGAAACTCCAATCCGCAAGGTGCTTTAGGGGTTGTCCATGAAAAAATCACTCGAAAACCAGCCAGTATTATTGAGCATTATGAATAAAAAATTGCTCAAACTGGACTTTAATGAACGCTCGGATAAGTTTCCAGCATGGTTAAAAAGCAACGAAATTGATGCGCAGAAACTATGGGCTTATCCCGATAAAGCATCCTTGAGCAAAATGATTACTCAACGATTTAATCTGACGGAAGAGCAATTATTAGTGACTAATGGTGGTGATGAAGCGATTGAATTACTATTTAAACTCACTAGATTACAAAACAAAAAACTCATTCTGCCGTTACCTGCCTTTAGCCAGTATTGGGCAGGAAAAGACAGTTGGCAACTGGATGCTGAATTGATTGAAGCCAATCAGGATTTGACTATAAATTTTGATGCAGCATTAGCCGCACTGGAAAGTGATAGTGTTTTAGTTTTAACCAGCCCTAATAACCCAACAGGTGAAACTCTAACACTGCAGCAGATAGAAAGAGCAGCTTATGATGCTCAACAAAAAGGTGCATGGATATTTTTAGATCAAGCCTATATTGAATTTACCGGTGACGATCAAACCAGCCTTAAACTTATTGAGCAGTTCGATAATATTGTACTTTTACGAACGCTATCTAAAGCTTATGGTCTGGCAGGAATTAGAGTTGGCTATTTATTGGGAGCAGCAAAAATTATTCAACAATTTAAAAGTTTGGCCATGCCATTTAATATTTCCAGCCCCAATCTTGAGTTTGCCAAACAGGCTTTTTCGGATAGCGCACGTTTGGAAGTAACAGCATATTGCCAGCAGGTTAAACAAAATCGACAACTGGTTACTAATTACTTAAGAGATAAGGGATTATCAGTTATTGATAGTCAGGCAAATTTTGTTTTTGTACAAGGTGCGAGACAAAAACTCCAATTGATTGATGCTGCTTGTCGTCAAGACGATATTCAGATTAAGAGTCAGTTAGTGGGTTTGTCAGAGGTTAATAATGACATTCAGGCACTACGAATAACGATTCCGTATTATCTGGATAGATTATTAGTGGCTTTGCAATTAGCTCTGGAACCTCAATTGTTATGTTTTGATATGGATGGTGTCTTGATCAATACCCAAAAAAGCTATGATCAGTGCATTATAGAAACCGTTAAGGCCTTTACTAATGAAGTGGTTTCACAAGATAAATTGTTAGCAGTGCGCTCAAGGGGTGGTTTTAATAATGATTGGAAACTGGCTCAACAGATTATTCTTGAATCAGGCTATAAAGTTGATTTCGAATCAGTGGTAGCCAAGTTTCAAAGTTTTTATTCAGGCAGTGCCACTCAACAAGGCTTATCTGAACAAGAAGAACCGCTTATTACCCAGGCGATAGTTAATAGAGTCTTTTCTGGTAAACGAAAAGCCTTAAATACAGCGGTGGTAACGGGCAGGCCTAAAAATGAGGCCCTGCAAGGTTTGGAAAAATTGAATATTAAAAATACCGTCTTGATCAGTGATGATGATGTGGAATTGTCAAAACCTGATCCGGAAGGCATTAACAAGGCAAAAAAGTTTTTCAAGGCGGAGACTTGTTGGATGTTTGGTGACGCACCTGACGATATGCAGGCTGCTAAAGCCGCGCAAGTCATTGCTATCGGTATTGCCAATAATGATATGACCAAAGACGCTTTATTGGCGGCAGGAGCCGATTTAATTATTGAAAATGTCAACCAATTGGAGGTGTTGCTATGAGCCAATCACAGACCGCAAAACCTATTAGGATTAACAGAAGTACAAAGGAAACCGAGATTGAGTTAGAGCTCAATATTTATGGTCAACAGCAATTAAAAATCGATACGGGATTACCATTTTTTGATCATATGCTAACGCAACTTGCCCTGCATGCAGGTTGGGATTTAACTTTGTGTGCCAAAGGTGATTTGCAGGTTGATGACCATCACCTGGTTGAAGATGTGGCTATTTGTTTGGGTCAGGCTTTGAATCAGGCTTGGCGACAAGAGGCTGCAATTAAACGCTATGGTCAAAGATTGTTACCGATGGATGCTAGCCTGGTAATGATTGCAGTGGATGTCTGCGGACGTTCTTATGCATTGACCGATTTACCCTTTACGCGGGAAATGGTGGGTAATATTGCTACAGAAATGTGGTCGCACTTTTTTTACAGTTTTGCCATTAATGCTCAGCTGACGTTACATATCAAAGCCGAATATTTTGATAATAACCATCATTTGATTGAAGCTAGTTTTAAAGGTCTGGCCTTCGCTCTAAAAGAAGCTTTACAACCAGTAGCTATTGAAAACAGCTCAAAAGGTGTTTTATGACCGAGCAAAAGAAAGTTGCTGTTATTGACACTAAAGCTGGAAACTTATTTAGTTTATTTGCTTGCCTGAGGCGCATCGATTTAGAACCTGTGTTAGTCAAAAATTCCACAGAGTTGGAACAACAGGATTTTTCTGCAATGGTTATTCCTGGACAGGGGCGCTTTGGAACTGTGATGAATAATTTACGTAAGAATCAATTGGAACAAGCAATAAAAGACTGGTATTTGCAAGGTAAAAATATTGTTGGAATCTGTGTGGGTATGCAGATTTTTTTTGAATCTTCTGAAGAAGATGACGGTATCCAGGGTTTATCTTTATTAGCGGGTAAAGTAACCAGGCTAAATAGCCCGAAACAACCTATGGTTGGTTGGTGTGACCTCAAATCAGAGCTTGCATTTTATAAACAAAAAACCGTGTATTTTGTGAATAGCTTTGCGGTTAAAGAATCACAACAGGTTATTGCTAACGCTGAATATGGAGAGGAGTTTGTTGCAGCAATCCAGATAGGTTCACTGACCGCTTTTCAATTTCATCCAGAAAAGTCGGGGCAACAGGGTGAGGAGGTTTTAAAGCAATGTCTAATATAAAAAATGGTCTTAAACCTAGAGTGATTGTGTGTCTTGATGTGGCTAATGGGCGAGTAGTTAAAGGTGTTAACTTTAAAGGATTAAAAGATATGGGCGATCCGGTTGAGCTGGCTTTAGAATATCAGCGGCAGGGCGCCGATGAAATAGTGTTTCTGGATATTAAGGCAACGCTGGAAAACAGAGCGAATGCTTTAGAGACGGTTACTCAGGTAGCCAAAAGTTTATCCATTCCTTTTACGGTTGGTGGCGGTCTTAACAGTTATCAGGATGTGTCGGATTTTTTAAATGCCGGCGCTGACAAGGTTGCACTTAATTCTGCTGCGGTAAAAAATCCTGAACTAATTAATCAGATCAGCCAGGGCTTTGGCGCCCAGTGTGTGGTGGTGGCTGTGGATTTGGATAAGCAGAACAACGGCAGCTATAAAGTGTTTATAAATGGTGGTCATAAAGAAACCAATTTAGATGCTTTCGCCTGGCTGCATGAAGTACAGCAAAGAGGGGCTGGTGAGGTTTTACTCACGGCGATGCATAAAGATGGCACTGGTTCCGGCTTTGATAATGATTTAATGAAACGCATAGCTAGTGATCTATCCATTCAGGTGATTGCATCTGGTGGTGCAGCAGCACCCTATCATTTTGTTGAGACTTTTGAGGCTGGCAGTGATGCGGCTTTGGCTGCCGGCATGTTTCATCGGGGTGAATATAGTGTGCAACAAGTTAAACAAGAATTATTACAGAATAATATTGAGGTAAGAGTATGTTAATCCCATCCATTGATCTATTAGATGGCAAAGCGGTTCAACTGCAACAAGGCGATCCGGACAGGAAAATAGTCGAAAAAGATAATGTTTTTGAGCTATTAGAAGAATTTTCATTATATGGTGAAGTAGCCATTATTGATTTAAACGCAGCTTTGGGTCGAGGGGATAATAAAGCATTAATTAAGCAGTTAATAGCCAAGTATCCATGTCGTGTCGGTGGCGGTATTCGTGATTACGATACGGCAAGAGAGTATTTGTCCTGTGGAGCTAAAAAAATTATTATTGGCACTTCTTGTCGTAAGGATTTTGTTAAAAAGCTACCTAAAAATCAGCTAATTTTTGCCATTGATGCTAAAGACGATGACTGGGTTACACATGGTTGGCAAGCGACCGATGCAATTAAAGTTTTGGATTTGATGGATGAGCTGCAAACAAATTGCAGTGAGTTTTTATATACCCAGGTTAAAAAAGAGGGCTTATTGCAGGGCATTGATGAAAAAAGGATTAAACAGGTTGTTGCACAGTCCAAAATCCCGGTAACGGTGGCCGGCGGTATTACCAAACTTGAGGATATTAAAGTAATTAATCAATTAGGTGCCAATAGTCAGATTGGCATGTCAGTTTATACCGGCAGAATTAAATTAAGTGAAGCATTGATGACTTGTCTTGATTTTACCAAAGCTGACTTAATACCGACCATAGTGCAGGATATCGAAAACCATCAGATTTTGATGCTGGCTTATTCTTCTGAAGAATCATTACAGCAGGCTATTCAGCAGCGTAAAGGTATTTATTTTAGTCGCTCGCGCAATGAACTTTGGCAAAAAGGTTTAACCAGTGGTAACGGCCAACAACTGATGAATATTGACTACGATTGTGATGGTGATAGTTTGATTTTTAGAGTCAAGCAACAGGGTAATGCCTGCCATTATGATCGTTACAGTTGTTTTGTTTCACAAAGTCCCTGTTTTGATTTGACTGTTTTGGATAAGGTGTTGCAATCTCGAAAAGATAATTTTTCCAGCAGCTCTTTTACCCGCAAATTATTTGATTCGCCCCAATTACAAATTGATAAACTTAATGAAGAGTGCCAGGAGTTGATTGAGGCAGTCGATAAGGATGAGGTTCGCTGGGAAGCCGCTGATTTACTCTATTTTGCGTTGGTTAATGCCAAGGCCAAAGGGATATCGGCGCAGGAAATTCTTAATGAATTGGGGGCGCGTAATGCCAGCTAAATCTTTTCCTGTCGAGTTTAAGAACTGTATGCAGTGGCAGCGCCCTGGCATTGAGGATAGCCATAAAACGCTACAGCTGGTTCAGCAATTGTTATCAGAAATCGAAGCTTGTGATGTTGAGCAAAAAGATATAAAAATCACTCAATTAAGTGAGCAATTTGATGGTTTTAAGCCTAAAAAAATAGTCTTAAAGCCATTTGATGAATATGATTTATCAGATGAGTTGAAAGGTGCTATAAAGCAGGCTGCTGGCCGTATTGAAAAATTTTGTCAGTTTCAAAAAGCGCAACTGGTTGAGCAGTCTTATCAAGACGAAGCAGGCGTTTTTGGTTTTAGCTATAAGCCAATACAACGAATTGCTGCCTATATTCCTGGCGGCCGTTTTCCTTTGATTTCAACCGCACTTATGACTTTGATTCCTGCGCAAGTTTCTGGCTGTGAAGAACGCATCGCCTGTTCACCTTCGGATCATCCTGCTATTCTGGCCGCAGCGAGTTTGGCAGGCGCTACCGATTTTATTCGTATTGGCGGCGCTCAAGCTATTGGCGCAATGGCTTTGGGCTATCAGGATCTTAAACCTGTTCATATGATTGTTGGCCCGGGAAATCAGTATGTCAATGCTGCCAAACAGTTACTACAAAACCGGGTTGCGATTGATGTGGCTGCTGGGCCCAGTGAGTTGCTGATTTTAGCCAATAAAATAGAAAATATTGAATGGATTATTGCGGATATGGCTGCCCAGGCTGAGCATGATCCACAAGCGGTAAGTCTTTTGCTCACGGATAACCAGCAGTTACTAAAAACAGTAGCTGAACAGTTGGCGGATAATGGTGAATTGCAGGAATTAGTTGAACGACAACAGATTATCTTGCTACAGGCAGATAATGTGCAGCAGATGATCGAGTTTTCAGAGCGGTATGCGGCTGAACATTTGTTATTGATAGATAGGCGAATAGAGCCACCGCAACTTAAACATTATGGTTCTTTATTTATTGGTGAAAATAGTGCAGTCGCTTTTGGTGATTATTGTGCTGGCCCTAATCATACTTTACCAACTTTGGCGACAGCCAATCGATCCAGTGGATTAAGCGTTTTAAGCTTTTTAAAGCAACAGTCATTCCAGCAGGTTTCAGATGTTGGTCGAGCTCAATTAGCATGGACTGGTCAGATTTTGGCTCAGGCAGAACAACTGGTTTGGCATAAACGCAGTATGCAGGTAAGATCTTGAGCTAATGTTAGCTGTATTTTCCTAAGGAAGAATTTATGTTTCGTATTGGTCATGGCTATGATGTACATAAGTTTGGTGGTGATAAGCCGTTAATTTTAGGTGGTGTGGAATTTAAGGGCGAGCAAGGATTGATTGCTCATTCCGATGGTGATCTGGTTTTGCATGCTATCTGCGATGCTTTGTTGGGTGCCATTGCAAAAGGTGATATTGGTCATCATTTTCCTGACACTGATGATGAGTTTAAAGGCGCTGATAGCAAAAAACTTCTCATTCACGTTATGAACCTGGTGCAAGAAGAAGGTTATCAAATCGGCAACCTTGATGTGACCATCATTGCACAAGCTCCTAAAATGGCGAATAAAATAGAAGGTATGCGCGGTATTATTGCTGCTGCTTGTGATCTGGATTTTCCACAGGTGAATATCAAGGCAACGACCACAGAGAAGCTGGGCTTTATTGGTCGTAAAGAAGGTATTGCTGCTCATGCGGTGTGTTTGCTGCAAAAAACAGATAAATAAATGGATAAATTATCGGCTCCGATAGAATTATATGAGTGGACGCGAACCACCGGACAAGTTGCTGGTCGAGCTAACTTTCGTCAAAAAATAGAAGATTTTGTGGTTGAGGAGAGCTTACGTTTTGAGCCTTCTGGCAAAGGTTCTCACCATCTATTATTTATTGAAAAGCGCAATATCAATACGGATATTGTATGCCATAAGTTACGTCGTTTTGCACAAGTAAAGCCTGTCGATATTGGTTATGCGGGCAAAAAAGATCGTTTTGCTATTGCCCGCCAATGGTTTAGTGTGCAGTTACCATTACTTAAAGAAATTGACTGGCAGGTTTTTAATGATGACGAAGTTCAAGTTTTGCAAGCAAGCCGTCATGATAAAAAATTACGTATTGGGGCGGTGAAATCCAATCAATTTCAAATTATCTTGAGAAATTTTCAGGGCGATAAGAATTTATTACAAACGAAGCTTAAGCAGATTGAAGTGGAAGGTTTTGCCAATTATTTTGGTGAACAGCGCTTTGGTTATAATGGTGATAATTTAACTCGTGGAATAGATTTATTAACTTCAGGAAAGAAGCTTAAAAACCGTAATTTACAGGGATTATTATTTTCTTCCGTGCGTTCTTTTTTGTTTAATCATGTGCTATCGGAAAGAATAGAACAGGATTATTTTGATCAACTTTTATCAGGTGACTATGTGCAACTGGATGGTTCCGAAAGTGGTTTTATGGTGGAAGAACCGGAAAAAGAATGGCCACGTTTTCAGCAAAAAGATATTCATCCGACGGCACCTATGCCGGGAAGAGGCAAAGACAGCACTGGTAACGATGCGTTAGCTTTTGAGCAAGAGATTTTATTGCCTTATCAAGAGCTTATTGCCAGGTTAGAGTCCAAAGGTTTAAATACTGAGCGGCGGGCCATTCGGATTTTTCCTAAAAATGTCAAATTAAACTGGCATAATGATCAGTTGTTGGAACTTTGTTTTAGCCTGCCAAAAGGTGCTTTTGCTACCAGTTTTTTACGTGAACTGGTGGATTTACAGATTGTGAGAAATGATGAAAATACTCTTAAGCAACGATGATGGTTTTTTTGCTCCTGGTATTAATGAGCTTTATGACCATTTAGCAAAGATTGCCGATGTGACCGTGGTAGCGCCAGATCGAAATCGTAGCGGCGCTTCCAATTCCTTAACTCTGGATCAGCCTATTCGAGCACATCTAACCGAACGCGGCTTTTATGCGGTGACTGGCACTCCTACGGATTGTGTGCATTTAGGTACCCATCATTTAATGAATTCAGAGCCGGATATGGTGGTCGCCGGGATTAACACGGGCGCTAACCTGGGTGATGATGCGCTTTATTCTGGTACCATCGCTGCGGCAATGGAGGGGCGTGCTTTGGGATATACTGCAGTTGCGGTGTCGTTGAATGGCCATAATTGTAGTTATTATGAAACTGCAGCAAAAGTGGCGCTTGAGGTTATCCAAGAGCTTATTAAAGAACCACTTAAAACCAATCGGGTAATTAATATTAATGTGCCTGATTTGCCTTACGAAGAAATCAAAGGAATTCAGCTTACGCGCTTGGGAAATCGACACAGGGCTGATACTATTATCCCTGCGAAAGATCCTAAAGGGCGTGATATTTACTGGATTGGCCCGCAGCCGCAAGGTCAGGATGTTGGAGAAGGTACTGACTTTCACGCAGTTGAACAGGGTTATGTTTCAATAACGCCAATTAATGTGGATCTAACCGCTTATAACAGCTTCGATGAAGTTGAAGACTTTTTAAAAAAGATAGCTATCAATAAAGACAACTAAAGAAACTTAATGAACGCAACTCGACTTTCCGGTATTGGTATGACTTCGCAGCGTACGCGTAGTCGTTTGGTGCAATGGTTATTGGATGAAGGAATCCAGAATCAAGAAGTGCTACGCATTATGGAAGATACTCCGCGCCATTTGTTTATCGACGAAGGTTTGTCTCACCGCGCTTATGAAAATACTGCTTTGCCAATCGGCCAAGGCCAAACTATTTCTCAGCCTTATATTGTTGCACGAATGACTGAATTATTATTGGAAACGGGTAAAACAGGCAAGGTACTGGAAATTGGTACTGGCTGCGGTTATCAAACGGCGGTTTTAGCAAAAACCTGTAAGACAGTCTTTAGCATTGAGCGGATTCGTAAACTGCATATGCAAGCCAGACAAACTTTACAGCAACTTAATTTGCACAATGTTCAATTATTATTTGCCGATGGTTTTAATGGCTGGCAACAAAATGCGCCATTTGATGGCATTATTGTGACGGCGGCACCTTCGGATATCCCTGAAAAACTGTTATTACAGATGGCTAACGGTGGTCGCATGATCATTCCGGTGGGCACTCAGGAGTCTTATCAGGAATTGTATTTGATTGAGCGTCAGGATGATAAATTCCGCAAAACTTTTATTGAAAAGGTGAAATTTGTACCATTAGTCGGGGGCGTTTCCAGGTGAAGCTATTTACCAGCCTGTATGATAAATGTCTTGAATGGGCGCGTCATAAATATGCTGTTTATATCCTGAGTTTTGTCAGTTTTATCGAGTCGATAGTTTTCCCTGTTCCCACTGCCATTATGTTTGCCCCAATGGCATTAGCTAGGCCAAACCAGGCGTTACATTTAGCTTTCATCACTACTTTGTTTTCAGTGTTAGGCGGTATTGCCGCCTATTTTATTGGCTATTACGCTTTTGATTCCTGGGTCATGCCATTGGTAGAGCAGTTTGGTTGGCAGGACAAAATTGAAAAGGCTCAGGACTGGTTTGAAACCTATGGCATCTGGATTGTGGTGATAGCAGGTTTTTCCCCGATCCCTTATAAAATTCTGACTTTAACCGCCGGTGCCATGCAAATGGCATTTTTGCCTTTTGTGATAGCTTCGATTATTGGCAGGGCGGCTCAGTTTTTCTTAATTGGCGGCCTTGCCAAATGGGGCGGCAAAGAAATGGAGCATAAATTACGCCAGTATATGGAAATTATCGGTTGGTCAGTATTGGTGCTGGGCGTAGTGGCATATATTATTTATCAACTTTCAGGATAAAGACTGGTCATAAAATATATGCAAAAAAAAGCACCCAAACCTTTATCCAAAATACTCAAGGACTCAGCTATTAGAGCCTTATGGATAGTAGCTATCGTATTTTTGGTTTATTGGCTGCAGGGCTGCGGTAATGAACGATTGGCTTCGGTAGAAGAGCGTCAAGTTAAAAGCTCTGGTATTGCGGTAAATGATGATGACGATTATTCAGCGGTAGATGAAAAGATCAATCAGTACCGGGTTAGGGCTGGTGATACGCTATACTCCATCGCATTTCGATTTGGTTTGGACTATCGAACTCTAGCTAAGGTCAATAATATCGACTCTAGCTACTTTATTAAAATTGACCAAATATTAGATATTGATGCTGCCAGAAGTTACCGCGAAGTAACGACTACTCAAGTTGCTCAAATAGAAACGAGAAAGTCTGAAACCACTACGACTGCCTCAACCGTAATCAAGCCTATAGTTCAAAAGCCAAACACTAAACCCAAACCAGGAACTAATAATAAACCCAGAGGTAGAGTGACTCCGGCGACAAAACCAAGAGTTATAAGCAAAAAACCAAGCAAATCACCTCAAGTCGCTGATAGTAATAATCCTGTAAAATTCTGGATCTGGCCGAATATGGGCAAAGTGGCTAAAACTTTTATTGCAACAGGTAAGAAAGGCATTGATATTACAGGCAATATAGGTGATCCCATTCGAGCTTCTGCTGCTGGCCGAGTGGTTTATGCTGGTCGTGGTTTAAGAGGCTATGGCAACCTTATTATTATCAAACACAATAGCAGTTTTATCAGTGCTTACGCCCATAACCGCCGTTTATTGGTTAAAGAAAACGAAATCATCAAAGCAGGTCAGAAAATTGCCGAAATGGGTAATTCGGATACCGATTTACCAAAACTCCACTTTGAAATCCGTTATAAAGGTAAACCCATCGATCCTTTGCAACACCTCCCAAAACGCTAGATCACTTTGATACTCAAAGCATGGATATCGGTGTCCATCAGATCGCCGAGTGCAGTGTAGATTAGGCGGTGTTGCTGGAGCTTAGGTTTATCGTTTAGAGCATCGCTTGAAATAATCACGGTAAAGTGGCCTTTGCCTTCTTTGGCACCTGCATGACCGATATGTTTATGGCTATCGTCAATAATATCTAAATGGCTTGGCGCTAAATTTTCTGTTAAGCGCCGATGCATTTCTTTTATGCGTGTACTATTGTTGATGATTGATCCTGCCATTATGGTAATACCTTGTTGTAGGGTTTTACGGTGACTTTTTTATAAACGCCAGCTTCCACGTAAGGGTCGGTATCTGCCCATGTTTGAGCTGCTTCCAGGGATTCAAATTGTGCGACGATCATGGAACCAGTAAAGCCTGCTGCACCTGGGTCTGCTGCATCAATTGCAGGAGTAGGGCCAGCAATAATTAAACGGCCTTCAGTTTTTAATTGTTGCAAACGTTCCACATGGGCGGGTCTTGCAGTTTTGCGTAGTGGTAAAGAATTTTCTACGTCTTCAGAATAAATCAGGTATAGCATTTCTAATTCCAGTTAATAGTTATTACCATATTAGCTATCGTTTGATGTGGCTTCTTCTTCATCAAAATTCAAGTATTTGGCTAATAAAACAAAGCTGCCAACCATCAGCCCCATTAGAGTGACAAACAAACCAATCATTTTAAAATAAAACCAGAAATCGGTGCTGAAATTATGCGCAATGTAAAGATTAATAGCTCCAAAAAGAGTTAAAGTGATCACCCAGATCAGGTTAATGGTTTTAAGTTTTGAGATAGGTGGTTCAGATTTAAAATTAATAGAGTTTTGTACTAGATCCATAAAAACGTATTTTTTACTAAAGACTTGTCTAAACAAAATGACCAGGGCGCCAGCCCACACCATAATAGTGGTTTTCCATTTGATAAAATTGTCATTATCAAAATAGTAAGCCATAGCCAGCAAAGCTAAACCTAAGAAAAAATAAGCCAAATGTGATTTTTTTACAGGCTGTTTAAGCACTAAAGTCGTCAGGATTTGAAGCAATGAGCCTGTGCTCCAAACCGCTGCGGCTAATACCAGATTTTTGGTAATCAAATAGGCTGCTAAGAAGCCGACTAATGGATAGTTTTCTTTGAGGAAATTCATATTTTTCGAGAGGACTTTGTAATGGCAAACAGTGTAACCCTTGTTTACGGCAACTGCAAAGCAGGGCACAATAGGTTTATATATAAAGACCATGATTTAAGCACTTTTTAAAATGATCGATTTACACAGCCATACCTGTTTTTCTGACGGTAGTTTATCGCCGAGTGAGTTACTGGCGTTAGCACAAGAGTCTAATATCGAGCAGCTGGCGATTACCGATCATGACTCCATTGATGGGCTTCAAGACATTGATTCGCTCACTAGAAACTTAAGGCTTAGAGTGATTGCTGGCGTTGAAATCTCAGCCAATTGGGGTAAACAAGGATTGCATATTCTGGGGTTAAATATCGATCCCCAGCATCAAGCTTTACAGAGCTTTTTAAAACAGCAACAGGTGAGTCGAAAAACCAGAGCTTTGCAGATAGCCGATAAATTGGTACAAGCTGGGGTAAAAGATGCTAGCAATGATATTGGTTACTTACTCGATTGCCAGCCAATGGTGTGTCGGACCCATATTGCGCAGTTGCTGGTAGAGCAGGGTTATGTGAAAAATTTTCAAGAGGCTTTTAAAAAATACTTGGCTAAAGGCGGTAAAGCTTATGTGGCTGATGATTGGT
Source organism: Kangiella sp. (assembly GCA_028284185.1). GTDB lineage: Bacteria > Pseudomonadota > Gammaproteobacteria > Enterobacterales > Kangiellaceae > Kangiella. The sequence continues at coordinate 55,798 of JANQSG010000017.1, read as the reverse complement.
TTGAGTTGGAAGATGTTATTGCCATAATTAAAGCGGCAAACGGTCAAGCCTTGCTGGCCCATCCTATGCGCTATGGTATGGGCACTAACAAATTAAAGTCTTTGGTGGAGGAATTTAAGGCATTGGGTGGCGATGGTTTGGAAATATGCTATCCCAATATTAATCCTGGTCATAAAAACTTATTGGCTTCTTGGACAAAAGCCTATAAATTGTGTGGTTCGCAAGGCTCTGATTTTCATAATCCTGATAGAACTTGGGTAAAGCTGGGTAAGTTTGCACCTTTGCCAGAAGATGTAGAGCCTGTTTGGACTCGTTGGTAATTTTAAATAGCACCAAAATATATGACGCAACTGATTGCAATACATCCTGAGAATCCGCAGCCTCGCTTAATTAGCCAGCTGGTGGCTATGATCCGAAATGGAGGATTAGTCGTTTATCCAACGGATTCAGGTTACGCTCTGGGTTGTCATATTGGTGATAAGCGGGTCTTAGATAAAATTCGTCGAATCCGTGATTTGGATAAAAAGCATAATTTTACGTTGGTTTGTCGCGATTTATCTGAATTGGCGGTTTATGCCCGTGTGGATAATTTGGCTTTTCGTCTAATTAAAAACAACACTCCTGGGCCTTATACTTTTATTTTAAGAGCTACCCAGGAAGTCCCCAATCGCTTAAAGCATCCGAAAAAGAAAACCATCGGTATTCGTGTACCCGATAATGCCATTGCCCAGGCGATGCTGGAAGATCTAGGTGAGCCTATGATGAGTACCTCACTGATTTTGCCACAGCAAAATGAAGATCAGGTTTTAGAACCTCACGAAATTTTTGATTTACTCGATGGCCGCGTGGATGCGGTGATCGATGGTGGTTATTGTGGTCATGAGGAAACATCAGTTATTGATATGACCTCCGGTTATCCTGAAGTTATTCGTTATGGTGCTGGTGAGCCGAGTTTGTTTGAGTGACCTAGTCTATATAGTAGAAATTCCCGCGAAGGCGGGAATCCACACTTACTATTCTAATGCGCTTGAGGTGGGCTCCTGTTTTTGCAGGAGCCTCATAAACTAGCCGATGCATATTTTCCTACATTTTGCAGTTCCTTTGCTGGTCGCACTGATTTTCTTTCGGAAGCAGTGGCAAAAAGCCTTTATTATCATGATCTTAACCATGTTAGTAGATTTAGATCATCTGTTGACAACCCCAATCTACGATCCTAATAGATGCAGTATTGGCTTTCATCCATTGCATACCTTAATTCCAATAAGTCTTTACTTTCTTATGTGTTTTTTTAAGAAAACTCGAATTATAGGGATAGGGTTAATGATCCATATAATCCTGGACTCCATTGATTGCCAAGCGACTAATGGTGTTTGGTTTGTCTAGTTAAGATTGTCGATTCTAAGCCATAGCCTTTTCTCTTAATCCCGTTATAATAGTCGGTTATTAATTATTAAAAATAACCATATCTTAAGGGTAATCCATTGAGTTCAGTTGCAGTTGGTCAACAGCGCGTTTTATCTGGTATGCGTCCGACCGGCCCTTTACATTTGGGGCATTATCACGGGGTTTTAAAGAATTGGGTTAAGATGCAACACGAGTACGAGTGTTTCTTTTGTGTTGTTGACTGGCATGCTTTAACCACCAATTATGAGGATACTTCCCGTCTTGAAGAGTATGTTTGGGATACCGTTATTGATTGGCTGGCGGCAGGTATTAGTCCTAGCGCGGCTAATATTTTTATTCAATCTAAAGTACCCGAACATGCGGAATTGCATTTATTGCTGTCTATGACCACACCTTTGGGATGGTTGGAAAGAGTGCCAACCTATAAGGAGCAGCAGGAAAAATTGAATACCAAGGATTTATCAACCTATGGATTTCTAGGTTACCCTGTACTGCAAGCTGCGGATATTCTGATTTATAAAGCAGGCAATGTGCCAGTGGGTGCCGATCAGGTGCCGCACGTGGAAATGACTCGTGAAATTGCCCGTAGATTTAACCATTTTTATGGTAAAGAGCCAGGTTTTGAAGAAAAAGTTGCTGCTGCCATTAAGAAGATGGGAAAGAAAAATGCCAAGCTTTACAATAACTTACGTAAGAAGTTCCAGGAAACGGGTGATCAAGAAGCATTAGAAACTGCTAGAGCTTTAGTGGAAGCCCAGGGCAGTGTATCACTCAATGATCGCGAAAGGTTATATGGTAACCTGGACGGGGTTGGTAAAGTGATATTACCTGAACCCCAAGCATTATTGACGCCTGTTTCAAAAATGCCTGGCCTGGATGGGCAAAAGATGTCGAAGTCTTATGGCAATGCGATTGCCATGCGTGAACCAAAGGAAGTGGTGGAAAAGAAAATTCGAACCATGCCGACAGATACTAAGCGGGTGCGTTTGACCGATCCTGGTAATCCGGAAGATTGTCCTGTATGGGAATTCCACAAGATTTATTCTTCGGATGAGGTAAAAGACTGGGTGCAAAAAGGCTGTACCAGCGCGGGCATTGGTTGTCTGGAATGTAAAGGGCCAGTCATTGATGCGGTATGTGCCGAGCAGCAGGTTTTTGTAGAGCGTGCCAAAGAGTATCAGGAATCTCCTGAAATTGTACGTAATATAGTATCGGAAGGTTCGGAGCGGGCGCGTGATGTGGCGAGAGAGACGATGGATGATGTGCGACAAGCCATGGGTTTGTCGTACAAGTAGCTACTGTAAAGTCCAATAGCTGTGTTATAAACCTTATCAAAATGCTCACTTACCCTATTAGGTAAGCTCCGCTTTTTCAAAGGTTTATGCCTTGCTCTTGAACTTTTCGTAAGCTACTTTAAAGTGAAAATTTTTAATTAAGAATATTAATGAATAACGAAACTCCTGACAGCCAAGATATGAATCCTACTGAAGTCGAAGCGGCGGGTGTTGCTGTGGTTGCCGATTCGCAGGCCGTTCAGGAGGAAATGCCATTTCACTTGGTGGCTGGTGCGCAATTGGAAAAGTTTCCTGAAGATCTTTATATCCCGCCAGAGGCTTTGGAAGTTTTTTTGGAAGCTTTCGAGGGGCCACTGGATTTGTTGTTGTATCTGATTAAGCGCCAGAATGTGGACATTCTGGATATTCCGTTGGCTCATATTACTGAGCAATATATGGAGTATGTGGAGCTAATGAAGGCTTTACATTTGGAGCTGGCAGCAGAATATCTGGTGATGGCGGCGATGCTGGCGGAAATAAAAAGTCGCGTATTGCTACCAAAACCCAAAATCGATGATGAAGAGGATGAAGATCCAAGAGCCGATTTGATCCGTCGTTTGCAGGAATATGAGCAGTTTAAGAAAGCGGCGGAAGAGCTGGATGAGATTCCGCGTATGGGGCGCGATCTGTTTGCGGTGAGCGCGAAAAAGCCGGAGCTGCGGATTATCAAGCCGGATCCTGAAGTGGATATGAAAGAAATTTTATTGGCACTGAGGGATGTCTTAAAGCGTGCGGAAATGTTCTCGAGTCACCAAATTTCGTTTGAAGCTTTATCCGTTCGTGAGAAAATGGGTAAGGTCTTGGAGCGACTGTCTGCACAAAGTTTCTGCGATTTCAGCCAGTTATTTACACCGGAAGAGGGGCGCATGGGGGTCGTGGTGACCTTTTTGGCCATTATGGAACTGGCCAAAGAATCACTCTTGGAGTTAATACAAACCGAATCCTATGGCCCTATCCATGTCAGAGCTAAGGTTGATGAATCAGGTGTTATTGATTCTGAACATTTGCCGGAAATTAGTTCTATTGATGATGAATAAACCTAACAATAACGATTAAGATGCAATTAGAGAAAATAGTCAGAATTATCGAAGCGGCGTTATTAGCTGCTGGCTCAAGTCTAAATAAAGAGCGAATTTTAAGTCTTTTTGCAGAGGACGAAAAAGTTAAACTCGCTGATATTAAAATGGCCATTGAAACTTTGCAGCAGGAAGCAAAAGGCAGAGGTATCGAGCTGGTGGAGGTTTCTACGGGTTATCGTTATCAGGCACGTCAGGATTACGCCGAATGGATTGCACGTTTATGGGAGGAACGTCCAGCGCGTTATTCACGGGCTTTGTTGGAGACTTTATCCTTGATAGCCTACCGCCAGCCAGCGACACGTAGTGATGTGGAACAGGTGCGGGGGGTTAGCGTTAGTTCCAGCATTATGAAAACCCTGCTTGAGCGTGAATGGGTTCGGGTAGTGGGGCATCGGGATGTACCTGGTAAACCTGCGTTGTATGCCACTACCAAACAATTTTTGGATTATTTTGCTTTAAAAAGCCTGGATGAATTGCCGTCTTTAGCTGAAATTCAGGATTTGGATAATCTCAACCCTGAATTGAAATTCGATCAAGCCGAATCAGATATCGCAGAGTCATCAGGCACCGCATCAGATAATCCTGAACAGGCATCTGAGCAATTAACAGCAAACTCTGAAGATGGAGAAGAGACGGATCTTGGTGGGGAAGATTACAATGAAGAGCAGCAGGATCTGGAACAAGAGATTGCTCTACGCAGTGCAGAGCAATCTTAAAAACTTTAGAAGCAACACCATATTACCGACAAAAATTGTCACTCAATCTCATTTAACCATTAATTCCCACCCTAACTTGTTGATTTATAGTAGCTAGTTTGGTTTTACATTGTTTTAAATTTCAAAATTTGAACCACATCACATTTTTTGTTAATGTGGTCGGACCAAGTAAAGACAGTTTAGGAGTTTGTGATGGCAGACAATACAATTTTAATTTATTCAATCGCCGCAGTGGGTCTTTTGGCCTTTGGTCTTTTATTTATCAAGCTTCGAACTAGTTATATCAAGTCGCTTTATGACAAGATTAATGAGCAGGAAGTAATGATTGGCAAAACCATCAATCAATTAGCAATGGTTAAAACCTTGAATAAGGATTTAACCCAAACCAATCAACGTCAGCTGGAACAGATCAATAAAATCTCGAAAGTTAACAACTCCCATAGTGAAAAACTGGCGGATTCCTATCGTTCTAGCCAGAAACTGATTAATGATTTAAAGCAACTCAAGCAGACTAAAACCGAGTTAGAACAACAAATCGCTGAGATTGATCTAAAGCATGAAGTGGCTTTGAATGAAAAAATGGAAGAGTTTGAACGTGTTGAATCGTCTTACAAAAAAGTTAGTCATAGTTTAGATATTGTACAGAAAAGTAATGATAATTTACGAGAAGAGCGTGATTTTTATCGTAATGAATTTATCAAGTTAAGAGATAACTTTATAGAAAAACCAGTAACACCAAAGTTGGTAGAAGTCAGACAATTTGCCTAAAAGATTTTACTTTATGATGTGAAGGAGCTTTAAGCTCCTTTTTTTATCTGTACCTTATATAGCTAAAGAATTACAATGAAATTTCTGTTTGTTAAAAATAAATCCAATGTCTGAAAAACTGCAAAAAATACTGGCCAACGCAGGTTTGGGTTCCAGGCGCGAAATTGAAAAGTGGATTGCTGCCGGGCGTGTTAGTGTTAATGGTTCAATTGCCTCATTAGGTGACAGGGCTACGGTCAATGATACGATTCGAGTCGATGGCAATATCATTACCCTTAAGTCAGCAGAGGAAATTTATACTCGGGTTTTAGCCTATCATAAGCCGCTGGATGAGGTATCTACGGCCAAAGATCCTCAAGGTCGCGCAACGGTTTTTGATCGTTTGCCTAAAACCAGGTTTGGGCGCTGGATTAGTATCGGACGCCTGGATATTAATACTACGGGTTTATTACTGTTTACTAATAATGGCGAGTTAGCGCACCGTTTGATGCATCCCTCTTATCAGGTAGAGCGTAACTATGCGGTCAGGGTATTTGGTGAAGTGACCAGTGATATGCTTAAAAACTTAAAAAGTGGTGTTTTAATTGATGGTGAATTATGTCACTTTGATTCCATAATGGATAAAGGTGGAGAGGGCTCAAATCACTGGTATGAAGTTAGTTTAGCTGAAGGTAAAAATCGTGAAGTGCGAAAATTATGGCAGTCACAGGGTGTTGAAGTGTCGCGATTGATTCGGGTTAAATATGGCCCGGTTGAATTGCCTCATAACTTAAATCGGGGTTCCTGGGTTGATTTGAGTGAAAACTCGATTAAGGATTTGGCTAATCTGGTAAAGTTGCAGGTTACTCCTAGAAAAGAGCGACCAAAAGCAGCAAAAAGCCATAAAAAGAAGTTTCAATGGAAGAAAAAGTAAAGTAATTGTCACATCGCTTGTTATTCAAATAAGGTATAGTGGTATCAAGGTAAGAAAGTTGTAAACAAAATTATGCCGGCAGAAAAAAATAATATTGTTGAGTTAAAAACAGAGCAATCAGAAATGGTTGAGACTGTTGATTTGGATAATCAGGATTATTATTTTGAACGTGAAATAAGCTTGCTGCGTTTTAATTGGCGTGTCTTGCAGCAGGCGCTTGATGAAACCATTCCGTTACTTGAAAGAATTCGCTTTGCTTGTATTTGTAGTAATAATCTTGATGAATTCTTTGAAGTTCGTGTTGCTGGACTGAGACATAGAATTGAACGTGGTGATACCAAGCCGAGTTTGAATGGTGAATCTCCTGAACAGACCTTGAATAACATTCGTGATTTCGCACACCTGTTAGTTCAGGAACAGTATCGAATTTTAAATGAAGAATTATTGCCAAAATTAGAGCAGGAAAATATTCATTTCAGAACTTCAGACAACTGGACAGAAGAGCAGCGTAGCTGGCTTAAAAAGTATTTTAAGCAACAAGTTACCCCGGTAATCACTCCAATCAGTTTGGATCTGGCACATCCTTTTCCACGCCTGGTGAATAAGTCGCTGCACTTTTTAGTTCATCTGCATGGTAATGACGCATTTGGCCGCGACTTGGAATATGCGATTTTGCATATGCCACGTTCATTGCCTCGAATTATTGAGATACCTTCAGAGTTATCTGAAATCAATGGTTATGAATTCGTTTATCTTTCAAACATTGTGTCAGAGTTTGCTAAAGATCTATTTCCAGGAATGGAAATTAGTGGTTGTTATCAATTTCGGTTAACGCGCGATAGTGACTTATGGGTCAATGAACAGGATATTGAGGATTTGGCCAGTGCTTTAAAGCGTGAATTGCAATCGAGAAACTTTGGGGCTGCAGTACGCTTAGAAGTTGAGAAAACCTGCCCTAATAAACTGGTAAATTTCTTGCTGCAAAAATGTAATTTAACCAGTGATGAACTGTATTTGGTTGATGGTCCAGTAAATCTTAATCGTCTAATGTCTTTACCTGATCTGGTAGAGCGTGATGATTTAAAATTTATTGGCTTTACGCCTATGATGCCTAAGGATTTGCAGTTGGGCCGCCCAATTTTAGAAGTGTTGCAGGAAAAGGATATTCTGCTGCATCATCCTTATGAAAGTTTTATGCCGGTTATCGAATTTGTTAAACAGGCGGCTTACGATCCGGATGTTTTGGCAATTAAACAGACGCTGTATCGAACCGGCAGTGATTCCCCTATTGTAGAAGCTTTGATCGATGCTGCTCATGCTGGCAAAGAAGTCACGGCCGTTATTGAGTTACGGGCTCGCTTTGATGAAGAAGATAATATTGAGCTGGCACAAAAATTACAGGAAGCTGGAGTGCTGGTGGTTTATGGGGTAGTGGGGTATAAAACCCATGCCAAAATGAGTCTGGTGGTGCGCCGTTATAAAAAGAAATTGACTCGTTTTGCTCATTTGGGTACAGGAAATTACCATGAGCGTAATGCTCGAATTTATACCGACTATAGCCTATTAACCGCGGATAAAGAAATCAGTGAAGATGTGCATAAAGTATTTCAACAATTAACTGGTATGGGAAAACTTTATAAGTTGAATAAATTATGGAATGCGCCTTTTAGTTTACACAAAAAATTAATACAGAATATTGATAATGAAATAGCTCTGGCCAAATCAGGAGAAGCGGCAGAAATTATTTTCAAAATTAATTCTTTGACTGATCCGGCACTAATTAAAAAACTATTTGAAGCATCTATAGCCGGTGTTCAGGTTAAGTTATTGGTTCGAGGTATTTGTTGTTTAAAACCGGATATTCCTGATGTTTCTGATAATATTCAGGTGACTTCTGTAATAGGCCGATTTTTAGAACATTCGCGTATTTATTATTTTAATAATGACGGTGACTCTATTCTTTACGCTTCATCTGCAGATATTATGGAACGAAATTTATATCGCAGAGTGGAAGTGGCTTTTCCAATTCAGGAGCCAGCAGCAAAGCAAAAGGTTGTTAATGATTTAAGACTAATGCTGGAACCACACAAGCAAAACTGGCGCCTTAAAAACAATGGCCTTTATGATATTGAAGCAACTGGAGAGGAACTAAAAGTTCAGGACAGATTATTGGCAGAGTTGTCGTTATAGTTATCTAAATCAATTATTTAAATTGCCAGTTTAGGTTTATGTCATGATAGTTCAGATAAGCTTTTTCTTTTTCAAGCTCAAAAATAATCAACTGGTGTTCGTTTGACCAATTTTGCGGAAGCTTGATTAAAAGTTCATTATCGCATTGGGCTTCAAATTCTAAAGCAGAAATATCGGTACCGTCCCTTTTAATATTAAACAGTTTAGCCAAGCGTAAAATCTGGGCGAGTGCCAGTAAAGCCTGTTTCGGTTCATATTTATTTTCAAATTTGTCCGGATAAAACTTTTTATTTTGTGCAAGAATGATAGTGGATAATGAGGTTTGTGTTTGTAGACTAAAACCTGGCATATCGGCATACTGAATAATATGTGCACTGTGGTAGTGCATTTTTGAAAAGCTAATCGATAGTCCTATTTCGTGTAACAAGCAGGCCCAATCCAATAGGTTTTTATAATGAGGATCATATATTCCCCACATATCACTGACTTCATTAAAAATGATTTGTGCAGTATCTTTTATTTCCTGTGCATATTTTTGATCAATATTAAAACGCTGGATTAAGCTGGTTACGGTTTGATTTCTATTGTCATTACCTTGCAACTCGTCTGCCAGCTCTAACAAAATGCCTTCTCTTAGCGAAGCATTTGAGATATAAACTTTCGGAATTTTCAGCTCTTGAAATAATGCCAATAAAATGACCAGTCCAGTGGTGAAGGTATTCACCCTACTATTAGATAGCCCTTCAAGTTGAATATTATCAACAGAACCAATTTCGATAAGTCGTTTTTTAAGGAACAGTAAATGTTCGAGTTTGATAGTAGTGTCTTTAAACCCGAAGCCTTGAATTACTTTATATATAGCTTCAATCGAGCCAGATGACCCCAGGCAATGTTGCCAGTGGGTTGAAATATAACGATTTTCTACCGGAGATATGGTTAAAGAAGCATTTAGTAGCGCTTTTTGAAAATTTTCTTCGTTGATGACACCGTCAGGAAAATAGCGTTGGTAAGTGACACAACCTAAGGACAAGCTGTCTAACGATAAATGTTCAAATCTATCACCCAGGATTATTTCGGTGCTGCCACCACCAATATCGATAACCAGTGCTCTTTCAATATCAGGATGATTGTGGGATACCCCATTATAGATCAGGCGTGCTTCCTCTGTTCCTGGTAAAATTTCAATTGGAGCGGACAAAATAGCTTCAGCCTGTTCAATAAATTTATTTGCATTTTGGGCTTTACGCAGAGTATAGGTAGCGACAATTTTGATATGTTCTTTGGGAATGCCATTGAGCCTTTCGGCAAAAAGTTTTAAACAGTTTAAACCTCTGTCCATAGCTTCATTAGAAAGCATATCTTTAGCATTGAGACCACTGGCTAACTGAACTTTTTCTTTCAGTTTGCCGATAATTTGGAAACTTTGGCCATCGTATTGAGCAATGGCCATATGAAAACTGTTAGAGCCTAAATCTACGGCCGCATAGTAGGATGAGTTATTTTCCAGATGTGTCATTCTTAAACTAAAAAATCTCGAGCATTGATTGCTTGGCCCGTGTTGGTATTTGCATCTGTGTCCATTAGCCATAGGTATGCAGGCATAATGTCCTGTGCTGACGGTAGTTCATTGGGATCTTCACCAGGATAAGCATTCGCCCGCATTTTAGTTCGTGTGGCTCCAGGGTTTATACTATTAACTAAGATAGGCGACTTTTCCAGTTCGTCTGCTAACACCTGCATCAAACCTTCGGTGGCAAATTTAGAGACCGAATAAGCTCCCCAGTAAGCTCTGCCTTGACGACCAACTCCGGAAGAGGTGAAGGCTATTGATGCCGCTGCAGAGTTTTTGAGTAAGGGCAAACAATATTTGGTCAATAAGAAGGTGGCGTTAACATTAACCTGCATCACTCGAAACCAGGTTTCTTCATCGAAATGTTCAATCGGGCTTAATAGTCCCAAATCACTGGCATTTAACAGCAAACCATCAAGCTTTCCGAATTCTTTATCGATCACTTCAGCCACCTGCTGATACTGCTCTGGTGCCGTATTTTGTAAATTTAACGGAATAAGAGCTGGTTGAGGATAGCCTTTAGCCTCAATCTCATCATATATCTGTTCTAATTTATGAGTGCTTCTGCCCAGTAGAATGACGGTTGCACCATGTTCCGCATAACTCAATGCAGCTTCTTTGCCGATGCCATCGGTCGCGCCTGTAACCATAATCACTTTATCTTTAAGATAATTTTGAGGAGCCTGATAATTTTTCATAGAATCCTTGAGAGGAGCTTGGTAAAGAGGTATTTTACTGAAATGACCAATGACTAACAACCGAAGTCGCTAAAAGCTGGCTTTTATTATTGATGGCAGGAATATTAAATGGCAAAGCGTATTGCTCTAGTAGAAGATGAACCGATTTTACAACAAAATTATAGTATGGCTCTGAAAAAATCGGGTTATGAAGTAATGATTTATGGTGATAAAGCTGCCGCTATGAAAGCTTTTAGGGGACGGTTGCCTGATCTGGTTTTATTGGATATAGGCTTAGGAAATGAGCCTGAAGCAGGTTTTGAAATTTGTCGGGAACTCAGGCAGCAATCAAGTCATTTGCCGATTATTTTTTTAACGGCATTGGATAGTGACTTTGACATTATTTCAGGTCTGCGCTTGGGAGCAGATGATTATTTGACTAAAGATATTAGTATGCCACATTTATTGGCCCGAATTTCTGCATTGTTTCGACGGATGGAGTTATTACAATCACAGTCCGAGCCTGAACAGGAGCAGATTATTGGCAAGCTGGTAATTGATAATGAGCGTTTGGCGGTAAAGTGGAAAGAACAGCTGGTTGATTTAACTGTATCCGAGTTTTGGATTGTGTCCTCTTTGGCAAGCAAACCTGGCCATGTGAAAAGCCGTGAACAATTGATGCAGGCGGTCAAAGCTGTGGTTGATGATAGTACCATTACCTCACATATCAAACGGATCCGGCAAAAGTTTCAACAACTTGACGCCAAGTTCGATCATATTGATACGGTTTATGGTATGGGCTACCGCTGGAATCAGCATTAATGAGTTATTTTTCCTTTAGCTGGAAGCTTTTATTTATATTATTGTTATTTTTTGTTTTTCCCTTGCTGTGCTGGTGGGGATTAAGTCTGGTCGAGCGGCAGATAGAGCAGGAATTAGAAGTCCGTAATCAAGAACAGTTAAATCTATATCATAATTATTTCCAAAAATTACTACAGGAAGATCCCAGTTTTAGTAATAGCTTAACCCAATACACCAAAACAGAAAGTGCCAAAGTTGCAAATAGAGTTGCACCTATTTTAATTGATGGTTATGCCGATGAGTGGTTTCCATATGCAGAAGATCGTTTAGTGGTACGAAATTCACAACAAGATTCCTATTTATATTTAGCAGAAGATGAGCGTTTTTTTTATGGTTTGGTTGAGGTTAGTGATAATAGCCTCGTCTATCGCGAAAGCCCTTATTCTAGCCGTCCTTCAGATATGCTGCGAATCAACTTAGGCAGTGACTTTTGGTTATTTCAGGCGATAGCACCTGGCAAGTTAAACGTTTTGATGGAGTATGGAAATAGCTTTAAAACCGTAAATTCGGTATTTGCTATTTGGCAGGAAACACAAAAAGGTTTTAATATCGAATTTAGGGCACCAAAGTCTTTGATTGGTAATCGAATTAATGCCGTATTATACGATTTAGATGATAAAAATGTTGCAAGCTTTAATGAAAACTATCAAGGTATCTTTTCCTTTACCAATTTTACTAATTTACCTTTAAGCCGTGAAAAAACGATGGATTGGCTGCTCTCCAATCATTTAAGTTCTGAGCGACTACTTATTCTCAATCATCAAGGACAGGTAATTTATAGTATCGGTGAGCTTTTTGAGGCAACCAACAATCTATTTATTAAAAATGCAGAACTTATATTGGCAGATAGTAATGACCAAATATCACGACTCAACAATGCCTTCACACAAAGCATCTTAAATGCTACTGCTGCCCAGGAAAGCGTTAACTTAAACCAATTAACTTTTATCACACGCTCAGGAAAGGTTTTATTTAAGGATAATAAATCGGTTGGGCAACTGGTTCTTGAAAGCTCGGCCTTAACTTCGAAATTAAATCTCCACTGGATTAGACTCATAGGTACAGTTCTATTTGTACTTATTTGGCTTGCGGTGAGCTTCTTGTTAATTAGTAAAACACGACAGCTACGACAAAGAATTGACCGATTAAGAGAAATCACTGAACAAGCATATGAACAGGATCTGGGTAGTGTTGATTTAGAGAGTTTGAAAATAGAAGGGAATGATGAAGTTGCTCAGCTTTATAACAGTATTTATTATTTTAATGAACGTTTGGAGCAAAGGCGCGATCATCAGCAAAAATTACTATCGCGTTTAAATCACGAATTAAGAACGCCATTAGCCATTATTGGTTCATCCATTGATAATCTAGCACTTTCCGATTTAACCGGACCGGATCAATCTTTATTAACCAGTGCCCGTTCAGGGTTGGAGCGATTAAGTTTAAGTCTTGGGAGGTTAAGTGAAGCCAATCGGTTAGAGCAATCCATCGACAGTGTATCCTCTGACTGGTTTGAGATTAAACCTCTGCTAAATAATTTATTAAACTCTTATCAAAACACCTGGCCGCAATCTGAATTTGAGTTAAAACTGTGTAAACCAACCATAAAAATAAAAGGCGCTGAGGATTTATTCGCCCAGATGTTAGACAAGGTTATTTCAAATGCAGTTGATTTTTCTGATGGCAAAGAAGCGATTAATATTCAATTGAAGCAAAGTTCCAGTGATTTGATTATGATGATTAAAAATAGTGGTCCAATCATTCCACAAGAGCGCATCAGAAGTATCTTTAATTTAATGGAATCCTTTAGAGATAAGCCACAAGTTATAACAACTGAATCCAATCTTGGTTTGGGGTTATATATAGCCAAATTAATTGCACGAAAACATAAGGCTCATATTATTGCATCGAATAGAAAAGATAGCAGAGGCGTTATTATCAAATTAATTTGGAAAAAAACTAATTATCTTGTGTCATAAAATAATCTAAAGTTTATGGAGTGGGAGTGCTAGTTTATAAAAGAGTTACTAATTCCTGAGGCGAGTTCACAATCCGGTCAGCTTTCCAGCCTTGCAAGTTATTTTCCTGTTCAACATAGCCATAAGCCGCAGCAATTGAAAACATCCCGGCAGCATTGGCTGCCTGAATATCACGTACGGCATCGCCCACATAAATAGATTGAGTAGCGATTGTGCCTGCTTGTTTGCAGGCCAAGAACAATGGAACAGGACTGGGTTTGGCTGGCTTGATGGTATCACCACAGACAATGGCGCTGGCTCTATCTTTTAATTTTAACTGTTCCAGTAACGGTAGCGCCAGAAATTCTGGTTTGTTAGTTACAACCCCCCAATGAATAGAATGGCATTCCAATTGTGTCAATAAAGTTCCCAACCCTGCAAACAGCTGCGATTTAATCACTAGATTATCCGCATAAATATTCAGGTACTCCTGGCGTAAGGTTGCAAACATCTGATCATTTGGTAAAACGCCAAACCCTAACTTTAGCAGGGCTGCCGCGCCATGTGAAACCCAGGGGCGAATTTCGGCCATACTGAGAGGAGCTTTATGGTGTTTGACCAATTGCAAATTAAGCGCCAACCCCATATCCGGCGCAGTATCAATTAAAGTACCATCCAAGTCAAAAAAAACGGCTTGGTATTGATGTCTGATCATGAATTATTTGCTGGGCAGACAGTGAACAATATAATTCACATCCACATTATCAGCCAGCCAGTATTTTTTCGTTAGTGGATTGTAATGCATTCCCGTTATATGCTGGAAATGTAAACCCGCTGGACGCGACCAGGCCTCCAGTTCTGAAGGACGAATAAACTTTTTAAAATCATGAGTGCCTTTGGGTAACATCTGTAATAAGTATTCGGCGCCGACAATGGCAAATAAGAAGCTTTTCGGATTACGATTAATGGTGGAAAAAAATACATGACCATCCGGCTTAACCAGTTTGCGGCAGGCTTTAATAATGGAATCAGGATCAGGGACATGCTCCAGCATTTCAAGGCAGGTTATCACATCAAATTTACCAGGGTATTTTGCTGCAAAATCTTCGGCGGTAGATTTTTGATAGTCCACTTCGAGTTGCGATTCATGTAGATGAAGTTTTGCAACTTCTAAAGGCATATCACCCATATCAATGCCGGTAACCTGAGCGCCTTCTTTGGCCATGGACTCAGCCAAAATACCACCGCCACAACCGATGTCCAATACTTGCTTGCCTAACAAACCTTTGGCATGCTGCAAGATAAAGCCGAGGCGCAGAGGATTAATATCGTGCAATGGCTTGAAATCGCCTTCTCTATCCCACCAACGAGAGGCCATTTGCTCAAATTTTGAAATTTCGTGCTGATCGACGTTTTGATTGGTTTGCATGCAATTTCTCTTTTTCAATTTGAAGTTAGTGGCTTAATTTTTTCTGCCACTGACTGACGTTTTTAACCAGATAAGCTTCATCTATATCGGTTAATTGATAGTCTGTAACTTTGGCCTTACCTTTAAGCCAAAGATGGCTCACTTGTGACTGCTGGGCATTATAAACGATTTGCTCATTTGGATCACAGTGTATTGCGCTTATATCTTGTAAGTCATCCAGCTCAATAGCGCATAGATCAGCATCCTTATTTGGGCTGACAGAGCCTGAGGTATCACTGATGGCTAAAGCTTCAGCTGCATTAATAGTAACTGCTTGCAACATTTGATAAGCCGTTGTGGCATTGCTGGAACGACCTTCGATCTTACCGAGCAGAGCGGCTAATGATATTTCTTTAAGTAGGTTTAAATTTGAGCTATCAAGATTGTGTGAAGCCAATACCAGATTGGCTTTAGCCATTAATAGAGAGCTGATAGGAGCTATGCTATTAACGGTTTTAATTGAGGCTTGAGGACAAACTAAATTATAAGTTTTAGCCTTAGCTAAAATTTCAATTTCGTTTCGCTGTAAATGATTAACCTGACTTAAATTTAAATCGGGCGATAATAAAGAAAACTGTTCTAGCCGTTTAATCGGTCTTTTAGTAAAACGGCGAACTGATTGTTCTATTTCGGCTAAACTTCTATGTGCCTGAATGTTAAGTTTAATTCCCAGTTCATTACTAATAGTCGCAATTTTTGTAAGCAGGTCATCACTAATGGTATTTAAATCCGGTAATGAAAAATTGAAGTCGACCAGACTCTGATGTTTGTAGTCATCCCTGAGCTGCAAACCATGAGCCAATTCTGATTCAGAGCTTAATGCAGGGCAGCTGGAAGCTGGGTTGATAAAGATACCAATACTGGCTTTGATACCATGCTTAACTGCAGTTTTTGCGCTGATATGAGGTGCAAAGTAGTGGCTGCTAAAAGCACTGGTGCCAGTCTTTAACATTTGAGCAATGGAGAGTTCAGAGGCAAGCTCTATTAATTCATCACCTAGCCATTGCTGCTCAAGCGGTATTAAATGGTTTTGCAGGCGCAAACTGTGTGGTAAATCATGGCCAATAGAATGGAACAAGCTGGCACCAATAGAGCAGTAACTGTTGATTAACCCTGGCAGCAAAACATGATTTTTTAGCGAAATAACTTTTGCTGCCTGATATTTTTGTTGAGCTTCTTGAATGGGCACTAGTTCGATAATCCGGCCTTGATCGATTAAAACTGCATGATCGCGCAAATAGTCCCGGGAACTAGTCTTCATGGGAGTGATATATTTGGCGTTTATTTGCAGTTCAACGTCAATTTTTTTAATGGGATTGGTGCTCATCAATCGAACCAGTCGCGGCTTGTTTTGTGTATTTATTAATCATTTCCAGTCAAATTATACCCAGCTCTGATGAAGAAAATAAAGCTTACAAAAACTCCAGTCATTTATCAGCAAAAAACCCAAGAAAATGTCGCTAGAAATAGCTGCTTATGCTATAATTTTGCGCTTATGTAAGGCCTACTAAAAGGCCTCAAAAGCAAGCATTTGAATTAATTTAAAATTAAAATAAGTCATTGAAAATAAAAGGTTTTTATAATGGGTGAAGTCGCCAAAGAAATTCTTCCGATCAATATTGAAGATGAGCTGAAAAACTCCTATCTGGATTATGCCATGAGCGTTATCGTCGGGCGCGCTCTGCCTGATGTGCGTGATGGTCTAAAGCCGGTGCATCGTCGCGTGCTTTATGCCATGGATGTGTTGAGTAATGACTTTAATAAACCCTATAAAAAATCCGCTCGTGTGGTTGGTGATGTGATCGGTAAATACCATCCACATGGTGATACTGCAGTTTATGACACTATTGTGCGTATGGCGCAGCCATTTTCGCTTCGCTATATGCTGGTGGATGGTCAGGGTAACTTTGGTTCGGTGGACGGTGATTCGCCTGCTGCGATGCGTTATACCGAAGTGCGTATGGATAAGATGGCACATCAGTTATTGGCTGATCTGGAAAAAGAAACGGTCGATTTTGAAGAAAATTATGATGGTTCTGAAAGTGAACCAACGGTACTCCCCACCCGTATTCCAAATTTGTTAGTCAATGGTTCTTCCGGTATCGCGGTAGGTATGGCCACCAATATTCCACCACATAATCTGAATGAGGTGATTGATGGTTGTTTGGCCTTGATTGATAACCCAGATATCAGCATTTCGGAATTGATGGAATATATCAAAGGTCCGGACTTCCCGACGGCGGCCATTATTAATGGTCGTGCCGGTATTGTGGATGCTTATAACACAGGACGTGGCAAGATCTATTTGCGAGCCCGCAGTCATATCGAAACCGATGAAAAAAATGGCAAGGATTCTATTGTGGTGACTGAGTTACCATACCAAGTAAACAAAGCCCGTTTGCTGGAAAAGATTGCAGAGTTAGTTAAAGACAAGAAGATTGATGGCATTACCGGCCTGCGTGATGAATCGGATAAAGATGGTATGCGTATGGTGATCGAGCTGCGTAAAGGTGAAGTACCGGAGGTGGTACTCAATAATCTTTATGCTCAATCGCAAATGCAAAACGTATTTGGTATCAATATGGTGGCGCTGGATAATGGTCAGCCACGTTTGTTTAATTTGAAAGATGCATTGGATGCCTTTGTAACCCATCGCCGTGAAGTGGTAACACGCCGTACCATTTTCGATTTGCGCAAAGCGCGTGAAAAAGCTCATGTGCTAGAAGGCTTAGCTATAGCGCTGGCCAATATTGATGAAGTAATTGAGTTAATTAGGCAATCACCAACCCCGAAAGAGGCGAAAGCAGAACTGATTGCTCGTGGCTGGAAACCCGGTCAAGTCAGTGGCATGTTGGCACGTGCGGGTACTGAAGCCTGTCGTCCGGAAGATCTGGCTGCTGAATTTGGTTTTCACGACGATGTTTACAAATTATCGGAAGCGCAGGCACAAGCCATTCTGGATTTACGTTTGCATAAATTAACCGGTTTGGAACACGATAAAATTTTAGGCGAATACAAAGATCTTTTAGGTATTATTGAAGAACTGCTGCATATTTTAATGAGTACTGAGCGCTTGTTAGAAGTGATCCGTGAAGAATTAAATCAGGTAAAAGAAGAGTTTGGCGATGAACGCCGCTCGGAAATTCTTGAGAGTAAACTTGATCTAACGATTGCGGATTTAATTACCGAAGAAGATGTGGTGGTAACTCTTTCGCATGAGGGTTATGTGAAGTATCAGGCTTTGTCAGAATACAAAGCACAACGCCGTGGTGGCCGTGGTAAATCTGCGACTAAGATGAAAAATGAAGACTTTATTGAAAAATTATTAGTAGCTTCAACTCACGATACGATTTTATGCTTCTCCTCACGCGGTAAGGTTTATTGGCTCAAAGTATTTGAATTGCCGAATGCTGGTCGCGGTTCTCGCGGCAAGCCGATTGTGAATGTATTGCCATTGGAAGACGGTGAAAAAATCAGTGCTATTTTACCAATTCGTGAATATAAAGATGACGAATATGTGTTTATGGCAACTGCTAATGGTACCGTTAAGAAAACTTCTTTGGAGCAATTTTCACGGCCGAGAGCCAACGGTATTATTGCTTTGACCATTATGGATGATGATGAGCTGATTGGGGTGGCTAAAACTGACGGCTCCAATCACATGATGATGTTTAGTGATGCTGGCAAGGTGATCCGTTTTGATGAATCGAATGTGCGTCCAATGGGCCGTACTGCAAAAGGGGTACGCGGTATTCGTTTATTAAATGGCGCTAAAGTCATTGCCATGATCGTGGTTGAAGAAAATGGCTCGGTACTGACTGCTACTGAAAATGGTTATGGTAAACGTACTGCAATGGATGACCATCCGCTAAGAGGAAGAGGTGGTCAGGGTGTTATTTCGATTCAAATGAGTGAGCGCAATGGGGCTGTGGTGAGTGCAGTGCCAGTGATTGATGGTGATGAAGTGATGCTGATCAGCAAAGGCGGAACTTTAATTCGTACCGGCGTTGACGATATTCGTGTGATGGGACGTAATACACAAGGAGTACGTTTGATTAAGTTGGATGAAGGTGAAACTTTGGTTGGTTTGCAACGTATTGTTGAGTTGGATGATGACGAAGAAGAGTCAGACGATATTTCCACTGAAATTGAAGAATAAACCATTATTTTAGTTTGGATAGCTTTATGTTAGAGCGTGCTTTTAACTTTTCCGCTGGGCCGGCAGCGATACCTACTGACGTTTTGCGCAAAGCTCAACAGGAACTTTTAAATTGGAACAATCAAGGTTGTTCGGTGATGGAATTTGGGCATCGAACTCCCGAATTTCAAGAGTTAATCGATAAAGCTGAGTTGGAGCTACGCCAGTTATTAAAAATTCCTGAACACTATAAGGTGCTGTTTATGCATGGCAGCGCTTCTCATCAATTTGTTATGGTGCCGATGAATTTTCTGGGCGCAGACGATACCGCCAATTATTTAGAACAGGCTCATTGGTCAAAAAAAGCGATTAAGGAAGCACAAAGATTTGGCAATATTCATATTCAAAAAGCTTTTGAACAGACCAAAAATGGTTTGTCTATAGTTCCTGAGAGTCAGTGGCAACTGGATGAGGCGGCAAAATACCTGCATTTTACCTCCAACGAAACTATTGTTGGGGTACAGTTTCAGCAGGAACCAGAGCAGTTTCGGGGGCGACAAGTCTGCGACATGTGTTCCGATATTTTATCGCGGTCAATTGATATCGAAAAATATGCACTAATTTATGCGGGAGCACAAAAAAATATCGGGCCATCGGGTATGACACTAGTGATAGTACGCGAAGACTTATTTGAGAAAATGCAAACCGAGCGGGTGCCTGCTTTATTCCAATATCCTTTAATGGCCAAACACGGCTCGCTCTATAATACACCACCGAGTTTTGGGATTTATTTAGCTAGTCTGGTATTTGATTGGTTAAAGCAGCAGGGTGGGGTGGAAGCTATGGAAAAGCTGAATCAACAAAAAGCAAGCATACTTTATGATTATATTGATGCTTCTGATTTCTATCACTCTCCAGTAGCTAAGGACTCACGTTCTATTATGAATGTTGCTTTTACCCTGGCCAAGCCTGAGTTGGATCAAAGTTTCTTGCAACAAGCTAAAATGCGAGGCCTGATAGCATTAAAAGGCCACCGTGATTTTGGTGGTATGCGTGCAAGTTTATACAACGCAATGCCTATTGATGGAGTGAAAACTTTAGTTCAATTTATGGATGATTTTGTGCGTGAAAAAGGATAATTTTTTTGGGTATAAATAGGAATATCAAATGACGGAGCTAGTAAAAAGTTTTGTTTTAAATAAAGTACAGCATATTGAATTAAATCGTGCGGATAAAAAAAACGCTTTGATTGCAGAAATGTACTGGGCTTTAAAGCAAGCCCTGGTTGATGCAAAAAACAACCCTGAAGTTCATGTGATTTTATTCAAAGGTGGTGAAAATTGTTTTTGTGCAGGTAATGACATTAGTGACTTTTTAGATGAGTCGGTACTGGATGCTGATGGCCCTATTGCTACTTTCCTGCATGAGTTGGCTGATGTCAATAAACCCATGATTGCTGCAGTTTCTGGACCTGCGATTGGTATCGGTACGACTTTATTACTGCATTGTGACTTGGTATTTGCGACTAATAAGGCAGTATTTAGTTTACCATTTGTGAATTTAGGGGTTTGTGCTGAAGCGGGTTCCAGTTTTTTATTAGCTCGGCAAGTTGGGCACCTTCGAGCTGCAGAGTTGATTTTAAGCGGTAATTCTTTTGATGCAGTAAAAGCAAAAGAATATGGCATTATCAATGCTATTATTGATGAAAACAGTTATTGGCAATTTGCCCAGGAACAGGCAGAAGTGTTAGCGCAAAAACCGCTACAGGCTTTAATGACTAACAAACGCTTGATGAAAGTGGATAATAAAAAACTGCATCAGGCGATTGATCAGGAAATTACTGAGTTTTCCAACTTATTAAAAGCTGAAGAGGCAAAAGCCATCTTCAAAAAATTTCTATCGCGTTAGATTTTTCTCTACGTTTTAAAGTGTTTATCTCATTAACAGATAAATCATACTGCTAACCACCAGAACCCCAATTAAATTCAAAACAAAGCCATGACGAACCATTTGTTCAACGGTTAGTCGTTCACTTGAAAATATTACTGCATTAGGGCCAGTAGCAACGGGCAACATAAAGGCGCAGCTGGCACTGATAGCAGCGGGAACCATAAACAAGGCGGGATCAATATTAGCTGCATGTCCGGCGGCTGCCAGCACCGGCATTAATAACGCTACCGTTGCGGTATTGCTGGTGAGTTCGGTTAAAAAAGTAACTAACAAACAGATTGCCAAAATGGTTAATATGGGTGGCAGTTGTGATAAGAAGGAAAGAGATTCACCGAGCGAATGACTGAGTCCGGTAATAGTAAAAGCTTTGGCGATGGTGATACCACCAGCAAATAATAACAGCACACCCCAGGGGATTTTATTGGCCGTTTGCCAGTCCAGCAGGCGTTCTTTTTTACCATTGACCTGTTTACCATTGGGGATAATGAACATAGCAATTACTGCCAATAAAGCGACAGAAGCATCGTTGACGGTAGTTAAATTTAAAGCCCCGCTCCAGCCACCAAAAGGTTCTTTACGGAATACCCATAAAAAAGCAGTGATCAGGAAAACCAATAAAGTTCTTTTTTCTTCAATGCGCCAGGCTCCAAGTTCGGGTAATTGGAAGTTATTTGCTGCAGATGATAGTTTCCGCGTAAGCCATAACCACATTAGCGGGATCATCAATACTACAATGGGTATGGCCCATTGCATCCAATCGGTAAAGGCTAGTTCTTGCCCAGTGGCCTCTGCATAAACATTCATAAACAAGGTATTGGGTGGGGTACCAATAGGGGTTCCCATACCACCAACACTGGCGGCATAGCCCAAGCCAAGAATTAAAGCGGTGGCAAAAGGCTTTGTTAAAGTATCGGCGTGGTTTTTTTCAAAGGACTGAATAATGGCAATCGCTACCGGTAGTAACATTAAAGTAGTGGCAGTATTGGAAATCCACATACTTAGTACGGCACTGGCAATCATAAAGCCTAAAATCAGGCGTTTTTGGCTAGTTTCTGTTGCATGACCACCAACCAATCTGATCATTCCCATGGCTAAACGCTTATGGGTGCCGCTTCGCTCCAGAGCGGTAGAAAGAATAAAACCGCCCAGTAATAATAAAATCAACCAATGGCCATAAGCGCTGGCAACCTGAGCACCATTTAATACACCGAACATTGGGAAAGCGGCTATAGGGATTAATGAAGTCGCAGGAATTGGAATAGGTTCAAAAATCCACCAGATGGCACATAAAGTGATAACGGCGGCAGTGATGCTGGCAGGCCAGTCGAAACCGGATTGCAGCATCAGAAGCAAAATTAAAGTTGCTATTACAGGGCCCAGAAGTAGTGAAAGGCGCGCCAGTTTTTCTTTCATAAACAATTAAGATTTTTGTTCTTTTTTGTGGTTAATTTTTTCATGGCTATCGCTATTATCGTAGTCATCATTGTTATAAGGTTGAGCCTTAACATTATCGGGAATTTTAAATTTATCGGCAGAGCGTTTAAGCATATAGATCCCCGAATATAGAACTGCAAAAATCAGGAAAGTAACACCGATTGCCATCCACATAATTTATCCTTGCTGGTCGGGATTGCAAATATTCATCACATACTGCTCAACAATATCATTGAGCATCGGAATAATAATATTTTTACCGCCAATATCTGTGCTTTCCAGTGTGTGCTTTAATAACGCTACGGGATAATCTGCTAAAGCGGCTGTAGCAATCGGTTGATAGCTGATATGCCAGGGTTCGCAGGCAATACCGCCCTGATCTTTGAAATAAGGTTTGAAGAATTGATAATCGGTTAAAATGTCTTGCAACCAAAAGTTAAGATTACCACAGGGGCCTTGTTCCTCGAATTCCTGCTCGGTTAATTCAACTGTTAAACCTTGATCAATATGACTGGCATCAAAAACATCAAAATCGGTCCCCCAATGGTGACGACTGGTTCCCGGCAGTGCTGAATAGTGTAGGATAGCTTTGACTCTGGCAGCCTCATCCAGATCCTGCGAATTGACTTTGCTGCCATCGCGTAAATTAAGCTCGACTTCTTGATAAAACTTTTTATTCCAGATGGCAAGCTGTTGCTCAAAAGAGCGGTAACTGCTGATGATCCTTAGTGGAATTCCATCCTGTTCCGATTGGCGAATTAATCTGGCTAAAGGCACTAGCACTTCATGATGGCACTGGAATTTTTGACCAATCAATTCGATATTATCGTTAATGCACAGAAGATGATCCTGGTTAAGACCGAGGAGTTGTTCAGGTGTCATTAAACTTTTAGTCATCAGCGAGTAGTTCCACTAAAATTTGATAGTAGATTTCTGATAATTTATCCAAATCGGATATTTTTACGCATTCATTAATTTGATGAATGGTTTTATTAACAGGACCAATTTCAATAACTTCAGCACCGGTTTTAGCGATAAAGCGACCATCGGAAGTACCACCACTAGTTAAGGCTTCGGTTTGAATAGCGCAGATTTTTTGGATCGCTAAAGCGGAAGCTTTTAACAAATCACCGGTTTCTGTTAAAAAAGGTTCACCATTGAGCTTCCATCGCAGTTGGTACTCCAGTTGGTGACGATCTAATATAGCGATAACTTTTTCTTCCAATTCACGGCTATTGGTTTCGGTGGAATAGCGGAAATTAAATTCGGTATATAACTCACCGGGAATAACATTGGTTGCAGTGCCGGATTTGATAATGGCAATTTGGAAACTGGTTGCCGGGAAAAAATCGTTACCTTGATCCCATTGGGTATTAACTAATTCATCAAGTGCCTTGAATGATTTATGGATGGCATTATCTGCCAGGTGAGGGTAGGCTACATGACCTTGCTGGCCTTTAATGGTTAAAAAACCGGTTAAAGAACCACGGCGACCATTTTTTATGACATCACCTAGTTGTTCGCTACTTGAAGGTTCGCCGACTACACAATAGTCAATGGGTTGGTTTCGCTTTTGTAATTCTTCAACTACTCGTACTGTGCCATTGACAAATGGCCCTTCTTCATCACTGGTAATCAAATAACCGATAGAGCCTTTATGTTCGGGATAGTCACTCACAAACTTTTCTGTTGCCACTAACATAGCAGCCAAACTACCTTTCATATCGGCAGCGCCACGACCGAATAAATAATTGCCTTGTTTGGTTGCACTAAAAGGTGGGGTTGTCCATTGGTCTAAAGCTCCTGCTGGCACTACATCGGTATGACCAGCAAAAACAAAAATTGGCTGCTCAGAGCTGCCCTGGTGTAATGACCAAAAGTTTTTGGTATCTTCGAAGTTGAGAATTTCATTGTTAAAACCAAGGTTGGCTAAAAAATCCATCATTAAATCCTGACAGCCGGCATCTTCAGGAGTGACTGATTGACGATTAATCAGATTTTTCGTTAATTCTAATACTCGGCTCATAATTTATTTTATTCTTTCAGGATTTTTCAGATCCATTCGGACTTAGACAAAAATATCTTGATACATTTCAGGTTTAAAGCCTAAGTAAACGTCTTTGCCTTTCACTAAAACTGGACGTTTAATTAGGGTCACTTTTTCCAGCATTAACTCAATCGCTACATCACGATTGATATTATCTTTTACCGATGATTCTAACGGCTTCCAAGCGGTACTGCGCTTATTTAACAAAGTTTCCCAGCCAATGGCTTTATCCCAGCTTTCAATTTCCGATTTAGCCAGCGGATTTTTGCGATAATCAATAAACTCATGCTCAATAGCATTTGTTTCTAACCATTTGATTGCTTTACGCACCGTATCGCAATTTGGGATCCCATAAATTTTTACCATAATGATAAGCTCCTAATCCATTCTTAATAGATCATTAATTGAAGTTTTTGAGCGGGTTTTGGCATCAACCTGCTTTACGATTACGGCGCAATTCAGGTTATATTTACCACAATCGGATGGCAGGCTACCGGGCACTACCACCGAGCCAGCTGGCACTCGACCATAGGTGAATTCATCTGTCAGGCGGTTATAAATTTTAGTACTTTGACCAATAAATACCCCCATAGAAAGCACCGAGCCTTCTTCAACTATCACACCTTCAACAACTTCTGAACGAGCTCCAATAAAACAATTATCTTCAATAATGGTAGGGCCGGCTTGCAAAGGCTCCAACACGCCACCAATACCTGCACCACCGGAAAGGTGTACATTTTTACCAATTTGCGCACAAGAACCTACAGTAGCCCAGGTGTCCACCATAGTACCCTCATCAATATAAGCACCGATATTGGTATAACTTGGCATTAAGACTACATTTTTGGCAATAAAAGAGCCATGACGAGCTATAGCATGTGGCACCACGCGAGTACCACCTTCACGAAACTCTGCTTCAGTCATATTTTGATATTTCATGGGTACCTTGTCATAAAACTGCGCCAGATCTGTGTCAATGACTTTATTGTCATTCAAGCGGAAAGATAAGAGTACCGCTTTTTTCAGCCACTGATGCACTGTCCAGTGACCATTAATTTTCTCGGCTACCCGAACTTGGCCCGAGTCCAATAGATTTAAGGTTTCCTGTACTGCATCTTTAATTTCAATGGATGACGTTGAGGGAGATAGTTGTTCACGATTTTCAAAAGCATTTTCTATAGTAGTTTGTAATGACATAAATAGTTCCTGTTGGATGCAATAAATTAAGCATCCAGTAATTCAATAATATGTTGTTTGAGTTGCGCTAATTCTGTTGTATCCGTAATCGGCTTGTCATTAGTTTTGCTGATCATAAAAGTATCTTCTACCTTTTCACCCAGAGTCACAATTTTTGCTGAATGAATCTTAACCTGACAATCACGGAAAGCCTGGCCTATTTTAGCAAGTAGCGCGGGCCGATCCAGTGCTGCCAGCTCCAGAATGGTTAAATTAGTTGCTTTATCATGACTAAAAGTAATAAGTGTTGGTACATTAAAGTGTTTATAGCGACTTGGCAGGGCTCGACTTACCTCCAGACGGATATTGCTGATATCAGATAGTTGCTGGATTAAATTGTTCTGAATCTCGTCAATGCGCTCCTGATAAGAAAGTGGTTGTCCCTGCTCGTCCAGTACAATAAAAGTATCCAGGCATAGACCTTTTGGCGAGGTAAACAGGGTGGCTGCCTGAATATTCAAATGGTTTTGACAAAGTACGCTAGCAATTGCAGCAAATAAATCAGCCTGATCATTAATCGCAATAAAAATTTCCGTGCCAGCCTGGCTGCGATGATTTTTAATCGCAACATAGGGTTGGTTGTTTTCTTTAAACAATGGTTGAGCTAACAGTTGCTCCAATTGCCAGATGATTTGTTCGGGATGATAACGCAACAGATATTCATCACCAAGCTCCTGTAGAAGTTCGCGAACAGGTTCGATAGGCTTTTCACTTTTTACAAACTGCTCCAACACCTGCTGGCGAGTGTCTTGCAACATTTCCTGTTGATTAGTACGAGGCGTTGCTTGGCTAAGATAATATTTAGTGGCTAGGAATAATTCTTTTAGTAAAGATTCTTTCCAGGAATTCCATAAAGTGGGATTGGTTGCTCGAATATCTGAAACTGTTAATACATAAAGCAATTCCAAGTGCAGAACGTCAGGAATCCGTTTTGCAAAAGTTTCTATCACTTCGGGGTCGCTAATATCCTTGCGTTGAGCAACCAAAGACATGATCAAGTGATTTTTTACCAGCCAGGAAATCAGTTTAGCCGTTTGTAGGTTTAGACCCATAGATTTGGCATATTCTAATGCATCAATCGCTCCTAGTTCTGAATGATCGCCGCCACGCCCCTTGGCAATATCGTGGAAAATGGCGGCCAAGTGTAAGACTGTTGGATCTGCCAGTTCTCGCACTATGTCAGAACATATGGGAAATTCATGCTGACACTCAGGTTTGTTATAACGAATAATATGTCTGAGTAAAAACAAGGTGTGTTCATCAACAGTATAAGCGTGAAATAAATCGAACTGCATTTGCCCTTCAATTTTTGCAAATATAGGAACCAGTGCACCTAATACGTTGGTCCTTTTCATTAACGCAAAGCCACGACTGGTGATTTGCCTGCTAGATAAAAATTCAAGCCAGGCAGCTATGTTTTTTGTATTGTTACGGTAGTCTTTATTAATGATCTGCTGACTGGAGCGAATTTGGCGCAGGGTTTTCGCCTGAATTTGTCTGATTTCAGGATCCAATGCAATATAAGTAAATATTTTAATCAGAGTATGCGGCTTTTGCTTAAATAACTCAGGATTATCAGTACCAATCCGTTTATTTTGAATAAAGAAATCTTCATCTAAGACGGTACTTTCCGAATTCAACTGACTGGACAAATACTCTTGCTCAAAGATTTGAATAAATAATTCATTCAAATTTCGTATCGCCATAACTGCGCGATAATAATTTTGCATCAGGTATTCAACCGCCAGTTTGTTTTCATCATCTTCATAACCGAGCCATTCAGCGACCTTTTTCTGATGCTCAAAGGATAGGCGATCTTCACGCTTGCCAGTTAGTGCATGTAAAGCAAAGCGTACTCGCCGTAAAAATTGTTGGTGGCTAATCAAATTACGATATTCGCGTCGAGTAAGAATATTACGCTCAATTAGATGATGTAAGCTATTGGACTTTAGATGTTTCAAAGTGATCCATTGCATCACCTGAATATCGCGCAAGCCCCCCGGATTGGATTTAATATTGGGTTCAAGGTTGAAGGAGGTGTCTTTAAATTTTTTATGGCGTTCTCGATGCTCGCGAACTTTGGCATTAAAAAACTGTTCTGAAGGCCAAAAGTTATCAGCTTCGACTAAAGTATTCAGTTTTTTATATAAAGTTTTAGCGCCGCATAAATAGCGAGATTCCATTAAAGAGGTGGCAATGGTGATATCAGCTTGTGCAAGTGTCTCACATTGTTCTAAGGTTCGTACACTATGTCCAACTTCCAAACCAATATCCCATAAAAAGGCCAACCAGCTTTCTAGAGCTTGTGTTTGTACATCTGATTCACTAAGTAGCACTAAAATATCAATATCAGAAAAGGGTTGCAGCTCATGGCGACCATAGCCACCTACCGCAATTAATGCACAATCAGGATTGACAGCATATTGTTGCCAACTGGTTATTAATATGTGGTCCATTAAAGAGCTTCTGGCTTTAAGTAATTGGCTAATGCTAGTACCTTTTTGAAATTGCTCAATCAGCGCTTGTAACCCTTTGTCTAGGTGCCGCTTGTAGATTTTTAGGTACTCAGAATGGGTTGAATTATTAGTTTTTAATAATTCAGAGCTTTTGGGAAGATAATGGTATTTGTCAGTTGCTGCCACAGCGTTTTAATTAGTTTTGGAACGCTTCATCAGAACGCTTGGTTAACACTTCAACGCCCTTAGCTGTGCAAAGCAAGGTATGCTCCCATTGGGCTGATAGAGAACGATCTTTGGTGGAAACGGTCCAGCCATCTTTTTTATTGAGTTTAACATTACGCTTTCCAAAATTAACCATGGGCTCGATGGTAAAAGTCATGCCTGCCTGTAATTCAACGCCAGTACCTGGGCGACCATAGTGAGTGACTTGAGGTTCTTCATGGAAGACTTCACCAATGCCATGTCCACAATATTCACGCACTACAGAGTAACCGTGCTTTTCTACATATTTTTGAATGGCGTAACCAATATCGCCTAAACGTCTGCCAGGCTTGACCATATCAATCGCCAGATACAATGCTTCCTGAGTCACTTTGATCAACTTATTGGCTTGCGGGGTCGCTTCACCTACCACAAACATTTTGCTGGTATCGCCATGGAAGCCATCTTTTATTACGGTGACATCAATATTTAAAATATCACCGTTTTTTAAGGGTTTTTTATTGGGAATACCATGACAAACTACGTCGTTAATTGAGGTGCAGATAGATTTTGGAAAACCATCTTTATGAAATAGCTCCTGTGGAACCCCCTCATCATCCAGGGTCATAGGATAGGGGGAGCCGCCATAATTCAGGGTTGCTGGATAACCGCCTTGCACGACAACAATATGTTGGTGGCAGATTTGATTGAGCTCCTCGGTAGTGGTGCCTTTAACAACATATTGACCAATCATTTCAAGCACTTCAGAGGCTAATTTGCCTGCAATGCGCATACCTTCAATTTGTTCAGGGGTTTTTAATTTGATTCCCATAGAATATAACTCTAAGAACTTTTGGCTATTTTAGCTTTAATCGCTTAAAGAGTACATAACCACTTGATTTTTACCATTTTGTCAGATAAAAAGCCTGAATTGTAAAATTGGATTATAGGGCTTGAGCGGCTGTTTTTGATCACTACAATTTATTAGAACTTACTATCAAAATATCTGAATGATGAAACTACTACTCTTTAGTCTTTTGTTAATGATCTCCTCATTTGTTTCTATAGCCAGTGAACGTTTGATGGCAATTATTTTCAATACCCCTGATGACTATTATGTTGTGCAGATAGCGAGTTTGCCCGCAATGACTGATCTTGAAGGTGCAGTTAAAGAATTAAACTATAAAAAACGTCTGGTTGCTGTTAAAACCTTAGTAAAAGAAAAGCAACACTGGGTAATTTTGGAAGGTATCTATTCTAATCAAAAAGAAGCTCAACAGGTGGTGAAAGAAATACAAGCTTCCTACAAACAGATTGCAGCTTGGGCTCGACCCATGAGCTCTTTGAAAAGAGTATTGACTGTAAAGTCGGTTAAATAAAAATGCGCCAAAGTGCCAGCGCATTAATCTTATTTGGTGCTATTTTTTAACGAACAATAAAGTCATTCGATTGGATTCACCAATCGCCTGCATAGCCTTCATTTGTCCAGGTTTGTCCTTTGAGCCTAACAGAGTTGGTGGTAAACGCCAGACGATATCTTTTTCACCAGGTTGATCTTTAGAATTAAGATGTATATCGCTGGAGTCCACTAATTCAAAACCAGCTTCTTCAAACATTTTGATTACAGCGGATTTTTTCAAGTAACCTCTTTGTCCCTGTGCACTTTCGTCACTAACTGATTCAGCAACCTGATGTTGAACCAGACCAACCATACCACCTTTTTTCAAAAGCTTATGAACAGTTTTTAAAGCTTTGCTGCGAGTACCAGCTTTTGCTTCAAAACGATTAAGATTATGTAGGGCACGGATCATTAAGACACGATCCACTGTGCCAGCAAGCTCATCGGGTGCTGTACTAAAAGTAAAGCCTTTGGCTTTGATGCCATTATCAGTAAAGGTTTTTACCTTTTCCGGGAATAAACTGGTTGCAGCGATTCTTTCTTTAATCCGCTCTTCCGAGAAAAAGCCAAAACGTGGCCACATATCGTCATCATAATTGATGCCATATAGGGCACCGTCAGAACCTAAGTAATTGGCGATGATTTTGCTGTACCAACCACCGCCTGGTAAAGCTTCGGCTACTGTCATACCTGGTTCAACTCTAAAAAATTTCAAGGTTTCCGCAGGTTTGCGAGCTGAATCACGGACTTTATCTTCTGCTGTCCGTGAATCAATAGCTGCATTGAGCTCTTTATCATAGCTGACTACTTTATGATGCGCACAACTGACTAAAGCAAAGCTTAAAGTTGCTGCTGTGATAATTAGTTTTAATTTCTTTAATGGCATATTAACCCCTGGATATTGATATACATTTTGTTAAATATTAACTGGTTTCATCTTATGTAAAAAGCTCGTTTGTCTCAATTCGGGCTTGTAACAAAGCTTTTCAAATCTAAGCTATTGATAGCTTTCGTTGATCATTCTTTGTGAAATCCACCAGATATTACCCCAATTATCTCGAATACCACCCTGGCGATCGCCATAGGGCATATCCATGATGTCCATTTCCAATTGACCGCCAGCCGCTAAGGCTTTTTGCATACCTGTATTGACATTTTCTACGTAAATATAATAGGCCGAAGCCATAGCAGGGTAACTTTCTGTAGCTTCGCTTACAAACAGCATACTGTCATTGATTTGTAGCAAAACATTGGCAATGCGTTGACCTTGCAGAGTTCTGGAAAGCTCATTGGCATCAAAAGCTGTTTTTAGAAAAGTTACAAACGCTTCTGCATTATCAACAAACATATAAGGAGTTATGGTGGTAAAGCCTTCTGGTTTATTCATTTATGCTTCCTGAGGTACTTTTGGGTCCATTGGAAATTATAAAATTTTCTGCCAATAGCCGACATCAATCCATTGGTCAAATTTAAAGCCAACTTGCTCAAAATGCGCCACTTTTTGCATACCTACTTTTTCATGTAAAGCAATGCTGGCAGTATTAGGTAAGGATATTCCGCCAATGGCTGCATGGTAGCCCAGTTGTTTTAGTTTATCAAAAAGTACTTGATATAGCTTAGTGCCCAGGCCTCTGCCGGTGGCATCAGGTGATAAATACACAGTCACTTCAACCGAAAAACGATAAGCGCAGCGGCCTTTCCATTTACTAGAATAAGCATAGCCTAAGACTTTGTCATTATCTTCAGCGATTAGGTAGGGTAGATCCTGATTTAGAGTTTCTTCTATACGATCCCTAATCTCTTTGGATGAAACCTGCTCAGTTTCAAAAGTGATAATGCTAGTGTCGATATAATAATTATAAATATTAGCAATTGACTTAGCATCAGAAATATTAACAGGGCGTATCATTAGCAAGGTTGATTGATTAGGTTTGAATTTCTATCTGAGTCAACCAGTACAGAGCTGGATGGTATTGATTCATCATTGATAGATTCATATAAAATTATGGGTGCTTTTAACTGGTTTAATAAAGAGAACAGTGTAACAAATAAAAGCAATAAAAAAAGCGCACTAGTGTGCGCCTTTAACATCAGGGTTACTGTTTATTTTGGTAAAATTACATTATCAATTACATGGATAACGCCATTACTAGCTTCAACATCGGTAGCAATAACATTCGCATTATCAACAGTTACAGTATTACCATTTACCTGAATGCCTATACTTTGACCATTAACCGTTTTAGCACTTGATAGTTTTACAACGTCTTTAGCTTTAACTTTTCCCGGAACTACATGATAAGTTAAAATTGTGGCTAACTTATCTTTATTTTCAGGTTTCAGTAGAGATTCAACTGTACCTGCCGGCAGTTTTGCAAATGCTTCGTCTGTTGGAGCAAAAACTGTAAAAGGGCCTTTATTTTGAAGTGTTTCAACTAAATCTGCGGCACCTAAAGCAGCAGCTAAAGTTGTAAAGTTTCCATTAGCAACAGCAGTTTCAACAATATCTTTTTTAGCTTTATATTTGCCATAATCGCCAGCGTGAGAGTTACTTGTAAAAACTATAGATAGCATAAGAATGGCAAGAGTAATTAACTTTTTACGTGTCAGAAAGGTAATGTTATTCATAGTGTTCTCCTATTGTTAAAATAACAGCTGTATAACACCACTTTGTGAGTAAAAATTTTATGAAAAAAAAGTGAATAAAACGTGGATCAAGAAAAATATTTACGGTGCTAATTCGGTTCAATGTAATAAAATATTTCAGTTTGGTTTGTTACTGACAGAGTCTTGACGCAATTCAGCCTTTTATTTCTGCATTACCAACATTATAAAAGGAACGAATGGTTTTTATCAGATCACCTTCAAACTGATACCACTCGCAAACCGTCATTTCTAATCCAGTATTGGTATTTTTCTGTTCAAACTGAACGCATATCTGATTGCCTTCTTGAATATGAGCCGTAACGGTTAGAGTATTTCCAAGAAAGTCTTTACGGTTTTTATTGACGATATCCATATACTTGGACTTAGGGCTAATAGTGCCGAAAGGACTGGTATGACTGAAATCGTCAGTGATTGGTAAGTCATCGATATTGCCGCTATTCCAGCAATCGAACCATTTTGCAACGATTGGATGAATATTCATAAGTGTTATTTAGATACCTCAAAGTAATTGAAGTTTTAATAAAGGTTCATTATTCATTGATTAGGGGCTCAAAACCGCCATAAATCAACCGTTTGCCATCGAACGGTAATTTGCTGGTATCCATTTCCATGCGCGGATCTTCCATCGATTTTTGTAAGCCTTTATCGCGAACTGCTTTATTGGGCCAAGTTGTCCAAGAAAATACTACAGTTTCGTTAGGTTCACATTTGACTGCCATTGGGAAAGAGGTGAGTTCTCCATCTGGTACATCATCACCCCAACACTCAACCACACTTATAGCTCCATGAGCCTTAAAAACTTCTGCCGCTTGAAGTGCTAATTTTTTGTAGGCATCTTTTTTATCCTTAGGTACCGCTAAAACATATCCATCAACATAATTCATGCTTAGGCTCCCGCTTTTTCGAATGAGTAATGATTCTTAATATAACTCTATCTAAAGGTACTTTTATAGTGTTTAAGGTTTTTCGATATAAAAAATATCCTCAACAGTGACATTAAATGCTTGTGCCAACTTTATGGCTAAAAAAGTAGAAGGTATAAAAACACGGTTTTCAATAGTGTTTATGGTTTTGCGAGTTACACCTACCAATTGAGCTAGATCGGCCTGGGTATAATTGTGTTTTGCTCTTAATGCCTTTAAGTTATTTGCAAAATGCCTTTGTTCCCCTTGCACTACTCAGCTCCTTCATCATTTTTAAGCTCTGAATAAGCAAATATCAGCATAGGTAAAACAATGGCTAACACTGCTATTGCACGTATCGCGATTTTTAAATCAAACTGCCAAAAGTCAGTTGCAGGAATTAACAACCAAATCAAGCTAAATAAAATAAAGTAGCCTGCCATAAATGCTTGCGCTCTATTTTTGCGTGTTAACTCATCATTTAAGGCGTGGCAAGCATTTAAATTTTTAACCTTTTTAGTGTAAACGTATATAAAGTAGCTGGTGATAACCCAGCCTATTGCTCCCAATATAACCATGGCTGCTACAACATAGAGGAGACTACTTTTGCTTCCCTCCATTAAATCCATACCTATCCAAGAAAATTGCCACAAGGCAAACGAGAATGCTCCAAATATTAATACTTTTATTCTTGAGCGGACTAATTTATCGACTTCATTAATTTGCATATCTTAACCTAATATATAATTTAACCATCTATGTAACCTACAAGTTACTTTAGTCACCTATAGGTTACATGTCAATATGTATTATTAATTAAGCGAAATAATTGCGATTGACTGGTAAAAATGGTATAAAGCGCGCCGAAATTGCAAATACTGTAAATCACTGATTTATAGATTTCGTTTCAATATGTTGTAAATACTTGATTTACAAGAAAAAACACACACGAACCGTCACATTGGTCGGGGTGCTAATCGAAAGATTGGTCGGCTTAATGGGGTTTGTGGAGGCTTAACCCGAAATTCGGAGAAAAATTATGTCTAAAGTTAGTATGCGTGACATGCTACAGGCGGGTGTGCACTTCGGTCACAAAACCCGTTTCTGGAACCCTCAAATGCGTCCATACATTTTTGGCGCTCGTAACAAGGTTCATATCATCAACTTGGAGCAAACGGTTCCAATGTTCAACGATGCTCTTAACTACTTAGGTAAAGTGGCGTCGAACAAAGGTAAAATTCTTTTTGTAGGCACTAAACGTGCAGCTGGCAGCATTGTTAAAGAAGAAGCGACTCGTGCGGGTCAGTTCTTTGTAGACAAGCGTTGGTTAGGCGGTATGTTGACGAACTATAAAACTATCCGTGGTTCAATTAACCGTTTAAAAGATCTTGAAAAGCAAGCTGAAGATGGCACTTTCGAGCGTTTAACCAAGAAAGAAGCTCTAATGCTTTCTCGTGAAATGACTAAGTTAGAAGCGTCTATTGGCGGTATCAAGAACATGGGCGGTCTTCCAGACGTATTATTCGTTGTAGACGCAGACCACGAAAACATCGCTATCGCAGAAGCAAACAAGATGGGTATTCCTGTTGTGGCTGTTGTAGATACCAACACAAACCCTAAAGGCGTAGATTACATCATCCCAGGTAACGATGATGCGATCCGTGCGATTCGTTTGTACTGTGGTGCTGTGGCTGACGCTATCCTGGATGGCAAGCAGGCTTCTGCTACTACTACAGCTGATTCAAGCGAAGAGTTTGTAGCTGCAGAATAATTTCGCACTGGCTGCAAAGTCTGATTAACTTGCTGTAAAGCTCAATTGCTTTGTTGGAAACTATAAATCTATGCTCGATTACCTGTTAGGTAACCTCCGCAATCTTTATAGTTTCCGCCGCGCCCTTGAGCTTTTCGCTAAGTTAATATGCGCTAAATAAATTCCGTCATTGCGAGTCATTTGAAAAATGACGTGGTCCCTAAAGGGATTTCCTTCGGTCACAATCTCATAAAGATTTGCCGAGACAATGACACAAAAGTTTAATTATTGAATTTCTGATGAATGGCTTTATATAAAGCTCATTGATCAAACCGGAGAAAATATCATGGCAATTACTGCTGCATTAGTTAAAGAATTACGTGAGCGCACTGGCGCTGGCATGATGGAGTGTAAAAAAGCTCTAGTTGAAACTAACGGTGACATCGAAGTTGCAATCGATAATATGCGTAAATCTGGCGCTGCTAAAGCTGCCAAGAAAGCGGGTCGTGTTGCGGCTGAAGGTATCATCTTATCTCGTACTGCAAACGGTGCTGGTGTTTTGGTTGAAATCAACTCAGAAACTGACTTCGTTGCTCGTGACGAAAACTTCCTGGGTTTCGCCAACGCAGTTGCTGATTTAGCGTTAGAAAAAGGTATCAACGATGTTGATACTTTAAACGCTACAGAAATGGCTTCTGGCGAAACCGTTGAAACAGCGCGTGCAAACCTGGTCGCTAAAATCGGTGAAAACATCACGGTTCGTCGTGTAACTAAAGTTGAAGGTGACAACCTGGGTGGTTACATTCACGGTGGCCGTATCGGCGTTATCGTTTCTATGACTGGCGGTTCTGAAGAGTTAGCAAAAGACGTTGCGATGCACGTTGCTGCTGCTAACCCTCAGTTCAACAAAGCCGACGACGTTGATCCTGCGGTAATTGAGAAAGAAAAATCAATTATCCGTGAATTACCAGATATGGCTGGTAAGCCAGAGAACATCGTTGAGAAAATGATTGGTGGTCGTATCAATAAATTCATCGGCGAAATCACTTTGGAAGGTCAGGCCTTTGTTAAAGATCCTTCAACTACTGTTGGCAAGCTGGTTAAAGCAGCTGGTGCTGATGTGGTATCTTACACTCGCTTCGAGGTAGGTGAAGGTATCGATAAGAAAGAAGAAGACTTCGCTGCAGAAGTAGCAGCTCAAATGGGTGCTTAATTGATTCTTTGAACACTTCTTTCTGAAGATATTATCTTCAAAGATAAAAAGCTGCTGCTCTTGATAAGAGCAGCAGCTTTTTTGTACCTCTTATTATCGTCATTCCCGCGAAGGCGGAAATCCACCCAATTAGTTGCTCATACGTTTATCAGGATAGTGCTAGGGTGAACTCCAAAGAAGTGCCAGTGTCTTTTTGCAGACTATGGTAGGCATTAGCTTTTATCCTAACATACGTTGCTTAAGTTTTTCATAAGGTGTTTTCCATAATGAGCTGAATGTGGTCTGATAAAGTTATAATAATCTTCCCATTGAACCAGTTTTCTACGTAAGTCTATGTCATCGTTATAATCGATTAGTTGGTAAAACTCTCTTTGGTCGGTTAAGTGTGATCTTTCAACTTTTCCGTTAAGTCTAGGGGTTCTTGGCTTGATATAAGTATGTATCATTCCTAAGTCACTAACATGAGCATGAAACTTGGTTCTAGAGTGCTTTTTAATATTATGAGGAAGGCGATTAAGCTTATGTCTAATTATCTCAATACAAATTTGCATTTTTTAATTTTATTAATTGTGTATTTCAAAGAAATCAAGTATAAACCTTCGATAATAAAAATTAGATTTAATGATTATCAAGGAAACTGAAGGATGAAAACAACCCCCTTATACTACTTAAAATTATTAATATGCCTATCTATTCTAACCATAAGCCCGAGTATTGTATTTGCTGATGACGTAGACGGTGTAGTTATTGTCACCGCTCCTGCACCAGAGCAAAGTGACAATATTGTTACTGTGACAGGGCAGAGAATTAAAGACGTAACTTTGCTTGATATGGATTGGCTGTTTCATGCCTTGATGTATTACCAAGAAATGCCAGAAATGGCTGAGAATGTTGATTTTGGTGAGCCCACATCGGATGATGACAATTCTAAAGCTAACTGTGAGAACCCTTCCTCTGAAGAGCCTGTATTATTGTCTTCTGGATCTAAAAACTTTAACCATGTTGATATTCCAGCGTTTGGTAATTCCTCACTTTCCTTAGTCAGAAGGTATGACTCTAACCGAGCGCCGTCGATTTTTGGTTATGGCTGGTCATCAAATTTGGAAGGTGACTTATATTTAAGAAAGTATTTCGAAGGCACACGTTTTACTTGCCCACCTAACAAAGAGTGTAACCCCTATCAAGGAGAAATAAGCTCTGTCACCTTTACTTTGGGTGGCTACGGATATACTTATTTTTGGGTTGCAGAAAGGAGCCGATGGGAAGATAGAAAATCCCAATCCATTAGTTATGCTATCCAAAATTCTGATGGTAGCTGGACGCGATATACTGGTGATGGAGGCCATGAAAAATATCAAATCACTTCTGGCGATAATCGTGGGAAAATTGTAGAAAAGGTGAATGCGCATGGTGAAAAAATCTCCTTCTCCTACGTTAATGGCAAGCTAGATAAAGTAACTGATCCTTATGGAAAATATTTGAAGCTGTACTGGAATGGCTCTGTTGTTTCTCAAGTGATTGTTCCAGGAAATAAGACGTATAATTACAATTACTTAAGCAGCAGTAGACTTCAAACTGTTAATTTCCCGAACAATACTGGCTCTACTAAATACCATTATGAAGATAGTAATAGAACCACGAAAATTACTGGAGTTTCGTATAACGACATTCGATTTTCGACTAACTCATACAATTCAGCAGGCAAAGTTATTAGAAGTGGTCGCCAAAGTGGAGTTAATGAGTCAACCTTTACTTATAGTCAAAATCAAACTAAAGAAAAGAATGCTAAAGGCGCTGAAACTATTTATAACTACCAAAAGATTAATGGTAATGTAAAGCTTGTTAGCGTTAACAGACCATCTTCAGCATCTTGTATAGCAGCTACCGCCAGTACGGTTTATAATTCTGACGGGTATCCTATTGAGAAAAAAGATTGGGAAGGGAAGTCCGAAAAGTTAGCCTATAACGAAAAAGGGCAAATTTTATCTCGTGTGACGAAAGATAATAAGCTTTATCATTATTTTAGAAATACAGATAATCAAATTACAAAGATAGATTTCTACGCGTCAGCTTCATCAAGTTGCGTTGCTGGAACTTTCTGTGCTGCCGGTAGCAGTACAAAGCTAAGCTCTACAGAAAATACCTATTATGCCGTAAGCCATGCCGCCAAACGTAGACTGAAATCTTCGACGATTATTCAATATGCGGTCAATGGTTTACCCTATCAACAGAGGACGACTAATTATACTTATACATTAAATGGGACCAAATTAACCTCTACCAAAATTGATGGCCCTTTGGCTGGTAGTAGTGATGCTATCACTACTTATTACGATAGCTTGGGAAATATTTCCAAAATTGTTAATGGTTTAGGTCATCAAACATTATTTGGGAATTATGATGCAAGAGGGTTGGTTGGGTATAGTATCGATCCAAATGGGACTCGTACTAACTTTACGTATGATGATAGAGGTCGTTTGATACAAACTGATGAATTGCTCGATGCTGGCATACAGTCAACGATAATAGAGTACAATCGCTTTAGTGAAGTCAGTAAAATCATTTCTAGTAGCGGTTCCTATATCGAGTATCTATACGATAACTTCGGTAGGCTTAAGAAACAGCGACTACCAGATACTCGAGGTAATAACTTTGCGGTAGGAACTCAAGCTGAATATGAGTATATAGAGTATCTATATGATAACTTAAATAATTTATCAGGTACTTTAACCGCAACAGAAATACATAAGCGTGTTCCGCAGAACACTGGAGGGCCAAGAAAACCAGGAGGAATAATTTGGGTCGATGAAATTTCAGTTGATACTCACGTATCAACCTCAGATACCTATGACAGCTTAGGTTATTTGCATTTTAGTTCGGGAAATAACGGTCAAAAATTAACTTATAGTTACGATAAGAATAGTCGAGTTAAAACAATGACAGATGCTCTTAATCGCTTAACAACATATCAATATGATAGTGCAGGTAGAAAAATTAAGGAAATCAGACCTGACAATAAATTTATCACGTTTAATTACGATCATTATGGTTACCTGTCTTCTGTTACTGACCCTGGCGGTAAGATAACCACTTATAAAAATAATTCTTTTGGTGAGAAAATTAGTGTTAATAGCCCTGATTCTGGGGTCACAAATTATACATACGATATAGCAGGACAGTTGACTAATGTAGCGAGGAACGATGGAACTAGTGTCTCTATTACCTACGATGCTATAGGAAGAATTAAAACAACTTCAACAACTGGATCCAATATTTCTTATACATATGATAGTTGTAGTCATGGTATAGGTAAGTTGTGTCGAGTAGACGATATAAGTGGTTTTACAACTTACCAATACAATGATCAGGGTAAAGTTACACATTTAACTAGTAATGTTGACGGCAGTAACTTTACACAGTCGTTTAGCTATGATTCTTTTGGAAGACTTTTACAAACAAACTACCCAGGTGGTTATAAAGTTAAGTACTCCTATGATTCTGCTGATAGGATTAATAAGATTGAAGCGTATGTAAACGGAGTGTGGAAAACAGTAATTAGCAGCACTGATTACTTACCATTTGGTACAGCAACTGGGTTTGGCTATGGTAATGGAGTATGGACAAATCGAAGCGTTGATGCAGATGGAAGAATATCAAGTATTAAAGCAGGTACTATTCAAGATTTATCTTTTAGTTATAACACGGTAAATGAGATAATCAAAATTACTAATAATAAAAATACTACCGTTACTCAAAACTATTCTTACGATAATTTATCGAGGTTAAAAACACAAAACTCAGCATTTAGAAATGAGTCTTTCAACTACGATTCTAATGGTAATAGAACTAGCCATACTCAGAACACTAATACCACAAATTACACTACGAACTCTTCTAATAATAGTTTAGTATCTGCAAACAGAAGTGGGTTAAATAGAACATTCACTTATGATGGTCGTGGAAATATTATATCTATGATATCTTCGGATAATAGTAATTTGTCTCTGAATTATAATGGTCTGAATAAATTAACTTCGATAACAAAAAGTGGTGTTGTTACTTCATATAAAACAAATGCGTTTAATCAAAGAGTTTCAAAGAAAGTTGGCATATCGGGAGTTAAAAAATTCATTTACGATCTTTCAGGGAAATTATTAGCAGAAACAACAAGTGGCTCTAGTTCAATAGAATCTCTTTACATCAGATTTGAGGGCAGAGTTATCGGCTTAATTAAAAACAATCAATTATATTATGTACATAATGATCACTTAGATAGACCTGAAGTAATAACTAACTCAAGTCAGTCCATAGTTTGGAAAGCTAAGAATATGGCCTTTGATAGAGTAGTTCAGCAAAATAATTTAAATGGTTTCAATATTGGCTTCCCAGGCCAGTACTACGATACTGAATCAGGTTTTTGGTATAATATATTTAGATATTATGATGCTAGTATTGGAAGATATTTGCAATCTGACCCAATAGGCATTGCTGGTGGTCTTAATATTTTTGCGTATGTAAGCAACAACCCTGTTAGTGTCATCGATCCCCTTGGGCTATCAGGAAAAGGGAAAGGTGAAAGGAACTTTGCAAGAAGCGCTTCAGGTACAAATAACCAGTTTAAGCATTATAAGCCTCACCCTACCAATCCTAACAAGGTAATATTTAAAGATCCTAGAACCGGGAAAAAGATTGTGAAACCTCGTCCGAAAGGATTTCCAAAGAAAATGGGGGGCTCAGTTTCACCCAGCCACTTAGGCAGAATGCTTGGTGTAGTACTTGGCGCTCTTTGGCCTTCTGAAATGGCTTGTGCAGAATTATTTTGCGACTCTGATAATGATGGCTTTGATGACAATACCGGAAAAACGTATGAAGAAGTATGGGGTTTCTTAGATTGCATGCAGGATGGATAAAATGTTTAAAATTGGGAATTATTTTTTCGATAGAAAGAATTACCGTTTAGCAGTAGCCTTTTGGCGATTTGCATTACTTTTCAAAAAAGATCCCGATATTATGAATAATATTGGGGCGGTTTATGATTCTTATTTACCTAATAGTCTGTTAGCTAAAAAGTGGTATTGGGCATCTATTAAATCGGGATCATTTGTTGCTTTTAGTAATCTTGCATCACATTTTATAAAAGAAAATGATTTAGGCAATGCAAAAAGGATTTTACAAAAAGGAGTCGATTTGGGTGATATAGACTGTAAGATCGAACTTGTTGAGCTTCTTCTGCAAGAGAATAAAGAGAGCAAGACTGCCAAAGATATTCTGCTAAGTATAAGTGAGGATGATTACAAAGACTCAGGCTATTTAAAAGAGTCAATAGAAAATTTTTTAGAACACTTTAATATAAAATTTCAATCCGAATAATGGCGGGATAGGAAGTCATGGAACAGATCCAAAAAAACTTAAGAATAAAAAAGTATGGAAAAAATTGATATCAAAAGGATTCAGTAAATTATTAAGTACTCCTAATTCAATAGCCTTGTTTTTTTATTCATCTGAGCGAGAATTAAAATGAACAGTAGTAACAAAATTAACAATTTTGGAGAATCTGAAAAGCTGTATAATCAAGCATTGAAAATGATGGATGGTGAAAGGCCGGATATAAGTAATGTCATTAATAAATTGAATCAAGCTATTGAGCTTGGTTCAGCTCAGGCTGCTTATGCACTTGCAACTTGGTATTTACATGGCGAGCATGTAGATCAAGACAGGAAACTAGCCGAAGAGCTTTTAAAGTTTTCATCGGGAAAAAATTTTTCTGATGCATGTTTTGATTATGCCACATTGCTAGAAAAAGAAAAAAATCTTGATAAAGCATTTGAGATGTATGTTAAAGCAGCTCTTTATGGAGATGCTGATGCATTTTATGAAGTTGGTCGTATGTATTACTACGGTATTGGCTGTGTTCAAAATAAAGATTTAAGTGAAGTATGGCTAAACAAAGCTCAACAATTAGGAGTTATTGATTAAGCAAAAGCGCCTCAGCGCAACTCATATTGTTGAGATTTTAATTAGCAATCAATCTATTTAAATAAAGCTTGTTAAAAGTGCAAAAACAATTTGATTATATATAGCGTTAATATGAGTTTAAACTTTGGCAAATGATTTGCTACAAATGCTTTATTTTTTGCAAAGGCCGCGGCAAGAGAGGGATGTTTGCAAGGTGATGTTCAAAGCTGTATTCAATTCGAAAAGTTAGGGGGAACAGTTAATTGGGGAAGTAATTGCCAAGCATAAATAATAGGAAGAATATATGAAATATATGACTTTAAAGTGGTGGAATCAGGCGCAAAGTAACGAGTACGATCCAAAGCCTTTACAGAAATATAATGACTATTATAAAAGTATTAAAGATATATTACCTACTTCATTTGTAACTCTTCATGAGGAAGTTTTTTTGCATGACGGTGAGCTTTACGAAAGTCGTTATATGAGTAGTGAGAATAATTTAATATTGAAGGTGCTTAATCAAAACGAAGAAAGAGGCCCGTCTAATATCAAACTGGAGTATCAAGA
Source organism: Kangiella sp. (assembly GCA_028284185.1). Lineage (GTDB taxonomy): Bacteria > Pseudomonadota > Gammaproteobacteria > Enterobacterales > Kangiellaceae > Kangiella. The sequence continues at coordinate 12,942 of JANQSG010000017.1, read as the reverse complement.
CGTTAGTCTGTTTGAATTAAGGGCTAACAAAGGCTTAGGATTACCTGGGCCTCTTGGGTTTGGTGATATAGGCTATCATGAAGTAGAAGTATTAGAAGGTAACTATAAACATTCCATAACCTTTTCAAGTGGCATTGAAATGAATATTATATGTAGGAATTTATTGTTGAGTCTTAAGTAGATTGTGAGGGTCAAGAGATGTCCTGTCCGTATGTCCGATAGAGCTTAAATGATATTTTTCAAAGCTAAACTGTTTAAGTAATGAGCAATTTGGTTTTATGCTTTGCTGTAAGTCTTACCAATCTTCTACAAAAGTTGAAAATTATCGACTGAACTCAGCAAAATTAGCGGCAAGTCTAAGTTTTGGTGACGTACAACACGCGTAAGAAGTACCATGCGGAGGATAAGATTTGGGTTGTACTGGAACTTCGTGGCGACGTACGATTACTTCGTCGCCAGCTTCTTCACAATGATAGTAAGAAGGCGTCGATTGGCTTAGGCATTGAATAGACTCTTGCTTTCGCAGGAGTTTCATGAGTTTGTGATTGCTAGCATTAGCGAAGCAATCTATAATCCATGCCAATTCGATAGAGATTGCTTCGTCATTACCATTCCTCGCAATGACGGATATAATCATCAATTCCAATAAGGAGTCACTATGCCTGAACTTGCCTATCAACGAATTCTGTTAAAACTTAGCGGTGAAGCCTTACAGGGTGAGCAGTCGTTTGGTATCGATCCGGTAATTTTGCAGCAGATGGCGGATGAGATTAAGGAAATCACGGCAATGGGCGTACAAGTTGGTGTGGTGATTGGAGGTGGCAATATTTATCGTGGTCAGGCATTGTCAGAAGCGGGCATGAATCGGGTGACGGGCGACCATATGGGAATGTTGGCTACAGTGATGAATTCGCTGGCATTACAAGACTCTTTAGAGCGCAATAATATTGCTACTAAAGTTTTATCGGCTATGCCCATTGATGGGGTTTGTGAGGGTTTTTCACGCCGTGGTGCTATTAATGCGTTGGAAAAGGGTAAGGTGGTCATTTTCTGTGCCGGTACGGGTAATCCTTTCTTCACAACCGATACGGCGGCTTGCTTGCGCGGTATTGAGATTGAGGCTGATTTAATCTTAAAGGCAACAAAGGTTGATGGGGTTTACTCCGCCGATCCAGCCAAAGATCCTAATGCGATGAAATATGACCAATTAAGTTATAAAGAAGCTTTGGATAAAGAGTTGGCAGTAATGGATTTAACTGCATTTCATTTAGCACGTGACCATAACAAATACCTTCGAGTCTTTAATATGACCAAAAAGGGTGCTTTGCAGAATGTAGTATCGGGTCAGGCTGAAGGTACTTTGGTTCATCCTTAAGTATTTTACCTGATCATTGTGAGCGTAGCGCGGCAATCTACCCAAGTAATCTGAGATTGCTTCGTCATTCTTCCTCGCAATGACAAGTTTCAATAAATCATTATTTTACTTAGAATTTAACTCATTTTAGGGCATAATATGCGCCTTGCAGTGGTTATTGATGCTCTGCTCAAGGTTTTTAGAAAGAATTTAGGAGTTTGCAGTGATAAACGACATTCATCAAGATGCCGAACAACGTATGGAAAAGTCTCTAGAGGCTTTAAAAGGCGCATTAACCAAGATTCGCACTGGGCGCGCCCATCCAAGTCTTTTAGAGCATATTATGGTGCCTTATTATGGTGTGGATACTCCTATTACCCAGGTGGCGAGTATTTCGGTGCAGGAAGGGCGTACTTTGGTGTTGCAGATTTTTGATAAAGGTGCGATTGAAGCCACTGAAAAAGCGATTTTAACTTCGGATTTGGGTTTAACGCCAAATGTAGCGGGTCAAGTGATTCGCATTACTTTGCCACCGCTAAACGAAGAGCGCCGTCGCGAGTTAACAAAAATTGTCGGCGGTGAAGGTGAGAATACTAAAGTAGCCATTCGTAATATTCGTCGTGATGCTAATTCGACTTTGAAAGATTTAGAGAAAGAGAAAGAAATATCTGAGGACGAGTTACGTGCTGCTGAGTCGAATATTCAGACATTGACTGATGAAAAGATTAAATCTGTTGATACTATGGTGGCGGATAAAGAGCAGGAATTGATGGAGATATAATTCTTCAGTTGTTTTTGATAACGCCGTGAGCTGTTCACGGCGTTGTTGTATTTATAAGATATTGATTATTAAGTTATGAGCGAAATTAAGCCATACATTCCGGAGAACTTACAGCACATAGCTATCATTATGGATGGTAATGGTCGCTGGGCACAGAAGCGTGGTAAGAAGCGTGTTATGGGCCATAAGGCAGGAATGGAGCGTGCGCGTGAAATGGCGGAATATTGTGGTGAGCAGGGCATTAAGATTTTAACTTTATTTGCTTTTTCCAGTGAGAACTGGAAGCGACCACAAGAAGAAGTGACTTTCTTAATGGACTTGTTTGCTACCAGCTTGAAAAATGAATCCAAAAAACTGCATAAAAATAAGGTAAAATTAAGCATTATTGGTGATAAGTTCGGATTTGATAGGCGTTTGCAAAAAGCCATTGATAAGGCCGAAGACTTAACTAAAGATAATGATGGCTTGTTGTTACAAATTGCTGCAAATTATGGTGGTCGTTGGGATATTGCCCAAGCAGCGACTAAAGTGGCTAAGTCGGGCATCATTGAAATTACTGAGGAATTACTGTCTGAAGAATTAGTAACTGCTGAAATTGTTGAGCCTGACTTGATGATCCGAACGGGTGGCGAACAGCGTATTAGTAACTTTTTATTATGGCAAACAGCCTATTCGGAACTGTATTTCAGTGATGCCTTATGGCCGGATTTTAATAGTGATGAATTACAAAAAGCCATTGATGATTTTGCTAAACGCCAGCGACGTTTTGGTCAAACTAGCGAACAACTAGACTGATTTAAAAAAGTTAGAAAGGGTAGAATTAATGTTAAAACAAAGAGTTATCACCGCTTTATTATTATTGCCATTGGCAATTGTTTTATTGTTTTATCCTTCTTTGCAAAACTTCTCTTTAATTCTTATTCCTGTATTTGGATTATTGGCCTGGGAGTGGTCAAGGCTATTAGAAGCTAAAAATTCAATCGTAAAATATGGATTTATAGCTGGTTTTTTAGCAGTAATTGGATTTTTCTATTATCAATTAAGTAATCAGCATTTCTTTAGTAATGCCAATGAGCTTTTATTTAAAGGTAATGGTTGGCTGATGGATTATCCTTTTAAATCCTTAATGGTCGCGGCTTTAGTCTGGGTGTTGGCGTTTGTTTTAGTATTGCTATTCCCCAAAGGAATCAGGTTATGGACTCGTGGCGCAGCCTTAAGAATGTTATTCGGTTGGGTCATGTTGGCAGCTGCCTGGTTAGCGGTCGTTATGATCCGCTCTATCAATATAGGAAGTGACCATTATTATGGTGGCTTTTTATTGCTCTTGATGTTCTTGATTATCTGGGGCGCTGATGTTGGGGCTTATTTTGCTGGTAAAACCATGGGTAAACATAAGCTCTCACCAGTGGTAAGTCCGAATAAAACCTGGGAAGGCTTTTTTGGTGGCATGATAACTTCGGTGTTAGTAGCTTATGGTTTGGCGACTTATATGGGTATGCCGTTGCCACTAAAATATTTTATTCCTTTTGTGTTGCTGTTGGTTGTTGTCTCGGTGATTGGTGATTTATTTGTTTCTATGCTGAAACGTCAGGCAGGAGTGAAAGACACCAGTAATATTTTGCCTGGTCATGGCGGTTTGCTTGATCGGCTGGACAGTACCCTTTCAGTGGCGCCATTTTTTGTGATTCTATTGCTTTGGCTTAGCACTGGTTTTTAAGCTTTATGTCTAAGAAAAAAGAGCAAATTACGGTTTTAGGCGCTACGGGTTCGATTGGTGTTAACACCTTAGATGTTATTGCTCGTCACCTTGATAAATATCAGGTCTTTGCTTTGACCGCGCACCAGAATTTGCAATTGCTTAAAGAGCAGTGTCTTAAGTTTCAGCCAAAGTATGCGGTTATTACTGATAGTCAAAAAGTTGTCTTATTAAAAGAAGCCTTAGCGGCTCATAATTTAGAAACCCAGGTTTTATCTACAATTGATGATTTAAATATGGTTGCCAGTCATGCACAAGTGGATACTGTGATGGCGGCGATTGTCGGTGCTGCTGGTTTGTTACCGACTTTGGCAGCAGTTAAGGCTGGAAAAAAAGTCTTGCTGGCCAATAAAGAAGCTTTAGTTATGTCTGGCTCTATTTTTATGCAGGCGGTGAAAGAACATGGTGCAACTTTATTGCCTATTGATAGTGAACATAATGCGATTTTTCAGTGTTTACCGGAACACTTTGTATCAGGTGGTATTCAATCCTGTGGTATCGAAAATATTGTGCTGACAGGTTCTGGTGGACCATTTTTAGATAAACCACTGACTGAATTTACTTCTATCACGCCGGATGAGGCTTGTGCTCACCCTAACTGGGATATGGGACGCAAAATCTCGGTGGATTCGGCAACTATGATGAATAAAGGCCTGGAATTGATAGAGGCTTGTTGGTTGTTTGATGTAAAGCCGGCTGATATTGAAGTGGTATTGCATCCACAAAGTATTATTCATTCAATGGTTCGTTATCAGGATGGTTCGGTATTGGCGCAAATGGGCAATCCTGATATGCGAACGCCGATAGCTCATGCACTGGCTTTCCCAGAACGAATTGAGGTTGGAGTGGCGTCATTAGATTTTATGCAAATTAGCCAGCTGACTTTTGATAAGCCCTGTTTTAAGCGCTATCCATGCTTGAAATTAGCGATTGAGGCCATAAATCAAGGCGGCAATATGCTGGCAACGCTTAATGCAGCGAATGAAGTGGCAGTTGAAGCTTTTTTAAATAAGCAAATAGGCTTTAGCCAAATTTCAGCGGTAATTCAGCAAACGTTAAGCCAGACGGGCTATGCTGGAGTGGCGGACTTAGAAGCTGTATTAGTTGCCGATAAAGCGGCGCGACAATTGGCACAACAAATCATGACAGAGATCCAAAAGTGACTTTTTTCTACAGTATTTTTGGCTTGTTAATACTTTTAGGTGTTTTAGTAACCTTCCACGAATGGGGGCATTATTGGGTTGCTAAAAAACTGGGAGTCAAAGCGCTGCGCTTTTCGGTTGGTTTTGGTAAGCCTTTTTGGAGTAAATTTAATAAAGAAGGTACTGAATTTGCGATAGCGTCGATTCCATTGGGTGGTTACGTCAAATTCATTGATGAAAGGGAAGGTGATGTAACATCTGAAGATTTACCTTATGCTTTTAATCGCGCACCAGTATGGAAGCGTATCCTGATCGTTTTGGCTGGCCCAATGGCGAATTTTTTGCTGGCAATTTTACTTTATGCTGGTGTTTATATGATGGGTATTGCGGTAAGCAAACCTTTTGTATCGGAAGTGAAGCCGAATACTATAGCCGCTGAAGCTGGATTTCCCGAAAATAGTGAAATTGTAGCGATTAATGGGATTGAAGTTAAACAGCTTGAAGACGTTATTTTTGCGCTAGTTGATGAAATTGGTAATGAAGATAAAGTTGCCATTGACGTTTTACCGGTAGATAAATCCAGACAAACCGTTTATCTGGATGTGCAAAACTGGAAAGAGCCCGATGAAGGAACGGTTTTTGACAGTTTGGGCTTAAGGTTTGGCACTTATAAAGTAGCTCCTGTTGTTGGGAGTATTCAAAGTGAGTCTGCGGCTGATAAAGCAGGTTTATTGGTTGATGATAAGATTCTGGCTATTGATCAGCAGCCTATCCAATGGTGGTCTGAGATTTCTTCAGCATTGCTAAATAAGCATGATAAAAATGTTGTCATTGAAATTGAACGTAATGGCTACCAACAAACAGTGATTGTCAAGCCCACTCTGAGTGTGCGAGGCTCTGAAAAATACGGTGTATTAGGGATCCAACTCAAGGATATGCCTTATAACACCATTCAATATGGCTTTTTTGAATCTTTACAAAAAGGTACAGAACAGACCTGGTTGATGGTCGAACGAATAGTCAGTTTTTTGGGTAAATTGGTCACTGGCAAATTATCTATTAAAAACCTTGGCGGCCCGGTTGGAATCGCACAAGGTGCCGGGCAAATGGTACAAGCTGGAATGGTTGCATTCTTGCTTTATCTCGCTATGATAAGCGTCAATCTGGGATTCGTGAATTTATTGCCTATTCCGATGCTTGATGGTGGTCATTTAATGTACTATTTGGCCGAATTAGTGCGTGGAAAACCAGTTTCTGAAAAAATAATGGAACTTGGTATGCGCTTAGGCATCATATTATTGCTGACAATTATGGCGATTGCGCTATATAACGATTTAAACCGAATATAATTTATAGAGACTCTATTTAATGCGCTTTATAACAAAAATATTAACTGCCTTATTTCTTTTTTTGGCGCTGGCACAAGTAAAAGCTATTGGGCCATTTGTAGTAGAAGATATTCAGGTAGAAGGCTTGCAACGTGTTGAGCTTGGTACTTTTTTCACTGCTTTACCTATCCGTGTGGGTGAAACCATCGATGATGCCCGTGTTCCCAATATTATTCGTTCTTTGTATAAAACCGGTAACTTTGATTTTGTGAAGTTGGAGAGGGTTGACGCTACGCTTAAGGTCTTAGTTGTCGAACGTCCAGTAATTTCAAGTATTGTTTTATCAGGAAATAAAATTCTAAAGAGTGAACAATTGCTGGAGAATATGAAAAGTTCTGGTATAGAAAAAGGTGAAGTATTAAATAGTTTTATATTAGATAAAATTGAGCAAGCAATTACTAACGAATATTTTAATAATGGTCATTATCATTTAGGTATAAAGAAGCAGATCATTGATTTATCTAGAAATAGAGTTCAACTTAAAATTGATATAAAAGAAGGAAAGTCTGCTAGGATAAAAGGCCTAAATATAATAGGTAATAAGCTATTTTCTGATGAAGAGTTACTGAACAATATGGAATCTGCTACAGGAGGACTGTTTAGTTTTCTGATGGACGATAATAAATATTCTAGTTCAGGGCTTGAAAAGGATATTGAAGCGGTAACTTCTTTTTATAAAGATCGTGGCTATTTAAAGTTTAATGTTGATAGCACTTTGGTATCACTTTCCGATAATAGAGAAGAAGTTTATATTTCTTTGAATGTTACAGAAGGTAATGTTTTCAATATTAAAAATGTTAACTTAGTTGGTGAGCTGGTTTATACAGATGATTTTCTTAAAAGGATTATTCCATATAATGAAGGGGATAATTTTTCTCAAGCTATAAATACGTTTATAGAAGAGCAAATAAAAAGCTTATTAGGTTTAAAAGGATTTGCATTTGCAGAGGTAAGAGTAATTCCTGAAATAATTGCAGATACTAATGAAGTTGATCTAAATGTTATAGTTGATCCAGGGGAACGTTATTACGCTAATGATATAAGCTTTGTTGGTAATTATATCACTGATGATAATGTATTTAGACGTGAAGCCAGATTGAAAGAGGGTGAACCTTTATCATCTTCACTTGTTGAGCGAAGTAAGCAAAGAATTCAAAGGCTTCCTTTTGCTGAAGAAGTAAATGTCGATGTAAGAAAGTCTGAAGAATTAGGTGAAGCTGATATTGTATACACAGTAAAGGAACGAAGCTCTTCAGAAGCTACATTTAGCCTAGGATATAATGATTTTTTTGGTTTTCAAATCCAAGGCGGAGTTACCAATAGGAACTTTTTAGGTGAAGGCAAAACTATAGGGGTAAATTTAAGTTCTAATAAGGCTGTAAAAAGTCTTAATTTGAATTACTCAGATCCTTACTTTTTTGATGATATTATTGGTTTAAGTTCTAGTCTTAGTTATAAAGAAACAGATTTTTCTGAATTTAATACTGTAGGCAGAAGTTTAGATACTTTAGCTTTGGGAGCGGGCCTTTTTTATCCGATATCTGAAACGTCCAATATTAGTTTTGGGTTTAATTTTCAAGACAATACTTTGAATGCCCCAATTTTAAATAATCAGCAAGATCAAAGAGTTTTGGATTTTTTTGAACTACTTGGCGCGAATGGAAGAGTTGATAACTCGGTTGATTTTAATGTTTTCTCTTTAAATCTTGGGTATCAGAAAAATACTCTAAACCGATTTATTTTTCCAACATCGGGATATAGCCATAATGTTGGGTTAGAATATGCTACACCAGTCGGTGATATTGAATATTACAAGCTTAATTATGACTATAAACATTATTTCCCTATCAGTAATACGGGCTGGATTTTTTCAATTAGGGCTAATTTAGGTTTTGGTGATGGCCTGGGGGATACAGATAGATTACCTTATTTTGTAAATTATTATGCCGGTGGTTCTAACTCTTTAAGAGGATTTGAGGGTAATACTATTGGACCTAAAAGTATTTTAAGACAGTTGCAAACATTGACAGTTAGTAATCCCATACCTGGATCCAGTTCTACTAGTATTGTTTTACCACCTGAAAATGATCTATTATTCATTAACAATAGATTTTCTGTAGGTGGTAATGCTAAGGCTGTTGCATCATTCGAACTAATTTTCCCAACCCCATTTGTAGAAAATAAGAATAATGTTAGGACTAGCGCATTTGTAGATGTAGGAAATGTGTGGGATACAAAGTTTGATCCCAAACGATTTGAGGGTTTGCAACTTATAAATAGCGAGTTATCGTCCATACCAGATTATAGTGATCCATCGACCTATAGAGGTTCATATGGCATTTCATTGCAATGGTATTCCCCTATAGCACCACTACAGTTTAGTTTATCCAGAACCTTTAAATCGGACATTTTTGATGAGACCAAAACTTTTACCTTTACTATTGGTCAAACTTTTTAGATTATATTATTTTAGTTAGGAGTAACATTTTGAATAAGTTTATTATTATTTTAGCTGCAGCTTTAAGTTTGTTTTCGTTTTCGGCAGTAGCTGAAACTCGTATTGCCACAATTAATACGGGCTATGTATTAGCGAAAGCCCCTCAAAACGATGCGATTAGGCAGCGTTTGAAGTCGCAATTTTCTGGTCGAGAAAACGAAATTAAACGTTTAGCAGAAACGATTAAAAAAGATCGTGAGAATTTAATTAAAAATTCTGCCACCATGTCTGAAACTCAAGCAACAAATATGCGTCGTGAATTAGAAAAAAAAATCTCTGATTTGCAATTAAAGGAGCGTAATGCTAAAGATGACGTTGCCAAAGCTACTCGTGATGAGCAGCAGAAGTTAGGACAAAAAGTTAAGAAGGCTATTGATGCAGTAGCTATTAAAGGTGGCTTCAATTTGATTGTTGATCGTCAGGCTGCGGTATTTGTGGATGTTTCTATCCCGGATTTAACAGAGCAAGTTTTAGCTGAATTAAAGAAGTAACTCACTAAGGAGTGCTTTTGAAAAAAACGCTTCAGGAAATAGCCAGGTTTATTAATGCTGAATTAATCGGTCAACCGCAGTGCGAAATCACTGCGGTTTTGCCATTAGATAAAGCGCATGAAACATCAATTAGCTTTATCAGTGATAGCAAATATTTAGAGCAGGTATCGAATACTGAAGCTGTGGCCATAATAATTTCTCAAAAAGCCACTGATGTGTTACAACAAAATTATTCTGGCTCAATTCTTATTGTACCGGATGCATATCTTGCTTTTGCCAAAGTAGCACAACTTTTTGATATTACCCCCATTCCTGAGCCCAAAATAAGCACAAAGGCTTCTGTCTCAAAATCGGCCCTTATTGGGCAAAATGTATTTATTGGTGACTTTGTTTCTATTGCAGAGAATGTTGTTATTGGTGATAACTCCATTATTGAAGCAGGGACAGTTATTGCTGAAAATGCAAAAATTGGCGCTGGCTGCCGGATTTATTCCAATGTCAGCATTTATTACGGGGTTGAAATTGGCGATAACTGTATTATTCATGCAAATGCGGTTATCGGTAGTGATGGCTTTGGTTATGCTAATGAACAAGGTTCCTGGGTTAAAATTCCGCAAGTAGGCTCGGTTATCATTGGCGATAATGTTGAAATCGGCGCCCATACTGCTATTGATCGCGGCGCTATAGAAAATACGGTTATTGCTAATGGCGTGATTCTGGATAATCATATCCATATAGCGCATAACGTTACTATTGGCGAAAACACTGCTATTGCGGGTTGTACCGCTATTGCTGGTAGTACCAGCATTGGTTCTGCTTGCACTATTGCTGGCAGAGTCAGCATAATTGGACATCTTGAAATTTGCGACGGAGTGCATATTACGGCTTGTACTTTTGTTAATAAATCCATAACTGAGCCTGGCGCCTATTCGTCTGGAACAACTTTTCAAACCAACCGGGATTGGCAAAAAAGTGCGGTACGTTTTCGACAATTGGATGCTATGTGGCGTAAACTGAAATCCTTAACTAAAGATATTAATGATCTAAAAAAATAGCTGTCCAGCTACTGAGAGTGATAATGAGTGACGAACAAACTTTAATGAATTCTATGGATATTTACGAGGTAATGAAGCATCTACCTCATCGCTATCCTTTTTTATTAATTGACAGAGTGGTGGATTACACTCCAGGTGAACAATTAACGGCCATTAAAAATGTAACGGTTAACGAGCCTTTTTTCCCTGGCCATTTTCCGAATCGCCCGGTTTTCCCCGGAGTCTTGATGTTGGAAGCGCTGGCTCAAGCCACAGGTATTCTGTCATTCAAAACTACTCAGGATTTACCGAACGAAAACTCGCTGTATTATTTCGCGGGCATTGATAATGCGCGCTTTAAAAAGCCAGTTGAACCAGGTGATCAATTGGTGATGACGGTTAAGTTGTTAAAACGTAAGCGTAATTTATGGCGTTTTGAAGCAGAAGCCAGAGTTGACGGCAAAGTGGTTTGTGCTGCAGAATTAATGTGCGCTAAATCAGACGTTTAACCGGAATAATTCTTATGATCCACCCAACTGCTGTTATTGACCCAAGTGCCACGATTGAAGAGGGAGTTACTATTGGTCCTTATTCAATCATTGGCAAAGAAGTTACTATCGGGACTGGTACAGAAGTTGGGCCTCATGTGGTGATTGGTGATTATACGGAAATTGGTCAAAATAATCGTTTTTTTCAGTTTTCATCCATTGGAGAAGAAAATCAGGATAAAAAATATGCTGGTGAGCCAACGAAAACCATTATTGGAGATGGTAATGTGTTTCGTGAGTGCTGTACGGTGCATCGTGGTACCATTCAGGACAAATCAGAAACTCGCATAGGTAATAATGGCTGGTTTATGGCCTATACTCATATCGCGCATGATTGTATTTTGGGTGATAATATTATCATGTCGAATAATGCTACCTTAGCAGGTCATGTGCAGGTAGGGGATCAGGTAATTCTTTCAGGTTTTGCCAAAATTCATCAGTTCTGCAAAATTGGTGCTCATGCTTTTGTCGGTATGGATTGTGCCATTAGCAAGGATATTCCACCATTTGTTCTGGTGGCTGAAAATGCCCCCTATGGTTTGAACAGTGAAGGCTTAAAACGTCGTGGTTTTAGTCCTGAAACCATTAGCGAATTAAAGAAGGCTTATCGTACTATATACCGCAAGTCCTTGAAACTTGATGAAGCAATTGAAGAGTTATCGGCTTCGGATGATGCAAGTGTTCAACAGATGGTGGGGTTCTTAGAGTCTACCGAAAGAGGTATTTTGCGTTAAATGTCGGAAGCCGTTTATCAATTAAAGAAAATTGCTATCATCGCCGGAGAATCTTCCGGCGATATTTTAGGTGCAGGCTTAATTGAAAAACTAAAAGAAAAGTATCCGTGGCTTAAAGTAGAGGGTATTGGTGGTCCATTAATGCAGGCTAATGGTTGTCAGTCACTTTATCCTATGGAGCGGCTATCGGTGATGGGGATTGTACCCATTTTAAAGCGCTTACCTGAATTATTAAAAATGCGTAAACAATTGGCAAAAAGGTGGAAAAAAAGTCCACCGGATCTGTTTATCGGCATTGATGCCCCTGAATTTAATATAGGCCTGGCTAAAAAACTTAAAGCGGTTGAGATTAAAACGATTCATTATGTCAGTCCTTCGGTTTGGGCCTGGCGCCCCAAACGCATTGTTAAGATTAAAAAGGCTGTGGATTTAATGCTGTGTTTGTTCCCGTTTGAGCAAGCGATTTATCAAAAACATGCCATTGATAATTTTTGTGTTGGTCACCCATTAGCCGATCAAATTCCTTTGGAATCTGATCAAGTCAAAGCCCGGCAAAAGCTAAATCTAGCACAGGACAGGCGTTATATCTGCGTGATGCCCGGTAGTCGCGGCAGCGAGCTTAAATTTTTATCCGATGATTTTTTAAAAGCCACCAAACTGATCAATCAGTTTTATCCGGATATAGGTTTTATTGCGCCCATGGCTAATAAGGTGCGTCGTGAACAATTTGAAAAAGCTATCGCTGAACAAACTGATTTACCTAAAATAGAATTAATTGATGGTCAATCAAGAGAAGCTATGGCAGCTTCTGATCTGATTCTAATGGCTTCTGGGACTGCCACCTTAGAAGCCATGCTGATCAAACGTCCAATGGTAGTGGCTTATAAGGTCGGAGCTTTAAGTTATAAGATTTTCAAACAGTTATTGGTGATCGATACTTTTGCTATTCCCAATCTGTTATCAGGTGAGACTTTGGTGCCAGAAGCAATACAGCATGAGTGTACGCCTGATGCTTTATTTGGGGAGATACGAGCCTGGCTGGAAGCGGAGCCTGAACGTTGGCAGGAGACAAAGGCTATTTTTACCGATTGGCATAAAAAGCTTCGTAAAAATGCTGATCAATACGCCGCTGACTCTATTATCCATTGGTATTCACAGCAAAATCTAAAACCAGATGCTTAATCGTTCTCGCTCTCAACATCAATTAATTGCTGGCG
>JANQSG010000004.1 GCA_028284185.1 Kangiella sp. | reverse complement strand
TTATCAGATAGGAAATTGTGCTTAAACCGCAACACCTGATCTTAAATTGTCCATAATAAAGTTAGTTTATCAGATAGGAAATTGTGCTTAAACCGCAACCATTGTTTCGGGATGCACGGCGGCAGCCTCAGTTTATCAGATAGGAAATTGTGCTTAAACCGCAACTAGCCTCTAGCACCATTTCTGCTTTTATCAAGTTTATCAGATAGGAAATTGTGCTTAAACCGCAACAGGGGTCGGGCGAGGACGAAAGAAGCTCTGAGTTTATCAGATAGGAAATTGTGCTTAAACCGCAACTAATTAAAGGCGCTGCTGCCGCATTAGTAAAGTTTATCAGATAGGAAATTGTGCTTAAACCGCAACAGGTTTGTTATTTGTGATCAAGGGTTTAGTAGTTTATCAGATAGGAAATTGTGCTTAAACCGCAACCGCTTTAAACGGCTAGTGCCTGAAATCGTTAGTTTATCAGATAGGAAATTGTGCTTAAACCGCAACTTAAATCATGAAGTTCGGCCAAAGGAAAGTAGTTTATCAGATAGGAAATTGTGCTTAAACCGCAACTCCATCACTATTTGACTATGATTGTCGAGCAGTTTATCAGATAGGAAATTGTGCTTAAACCGCAACAAAAGCAGTAGTCATTGCACTACAAACCTTAGTTTATCAGATAGGAAATTGTGCTTAAACCGCAACTTGCTGACCTGCACATAGCAAAACTTGAGTAGTTTATCAGATAGGAAATTGTGCTTAAACCGCAACAGGAACCGGCACTCATTTTATATTGAATGTAGTTTATCAGATAGGAAATTGTGCTTAAACCGCAACAACTATCGTCATATCTCCTTACAGCCTTTTAGTTTATCAGATAGGAAATTGTGCTTAAACCGCAACATAACTTCTTTGATCCCCTCTATATAGTAGAGTTTATCAGATAGAAATCCCCAAATCGGCCTTCAGCTTGTCGATAAAGGCATTGATATCGCCTTTAACGGTGAGGTTTTTGGCAATGGTATGAGTTTGACCTTGCTGGGTCTTTACCAGAAGGTTATAGAATTTGGTGGTATCGGAACTGGCATGGGATACGGTGTCGAAGTTACGAATAGAGTCGCGAGGAATAACAACAGTTTTACCAAACCATAAGTGGCCCGTTTGGTAATAGAGATTGCCGGAGTCGATAAAGATACGACTTTTAAACAAGGCTGCTCTAAAGCAAAGTATGCCGATCAATCCACCCAATAATCCAAAAACAATAGGAAATATGATCGGTGCGCCATAAAAATAAGCAACAAAACCAATAATGACGAAAATCAGACCTGCAATACCGCCAGACCACCAGGTAAAACCATTCATTCTTGGGAAGAAGTATTCGCTACCTGCATTACTATACTTTTGGATCAAACCTAATTTAGTCCAATCACCAGAATCCGTTTGTTTATAATATGGAGTTTTATTGTAGCTATCATTAAACAAATCGGCAGCCAATTCTTCTTGTTGCAATAATTCGGCTTGAGTCAGACGAAAACCAGGAATATCAAAATCCAGTTTAAGATCCGGGCCAGACTGCTTACTGTCAATATTCAAACGCCATAAATAACCAGAACGACTATTGGACTCATCCGTTTCTTGAAGCTCTTTCGGAACTTTGAAAGAAAAATTTATCGTTGAAGCATTTAAACTGACGCGATAAGTATCTTCCCAAAGTATTTTTTCTTTGGTGCTTTTATCATCGCCACTGCCTGACTCGTATCTATGAATCGAAGCTAATCTAATTATCGCATCGGAATTAGTAAGTTGTTGTGGTGTTAACTCGACAGAGCCTTTATTAATAGCACCTATTTTTATTCTGTCATCCTCTAAATAAAGTTTAGTCTGACCAAATTTTTTATGCCGCAAATATAACAGCAGAGTCCAGCTAATCATCCCAATCCCTACCAATGGGAAAAGTAAAACCAGCAACCCTATATATTGCCCTTTTTCAATAACCTGCGGCAGAGCAAAGGCTGCGATCGGAATCGAAATAAGATTCCAGAACAAGGCAAAAATTCCGACAGCGACGTAACTGGCTTTTGTTCTTGGCGAAAAATAAGTTTGTTGCCATTCTTTTTTCCATTTCCAGGGTTCATCTGAAAATTGAGTCTTAAAGCCATCTTCTTCTTTAAGTTTTCGGGCTCCCCAAAAGCCAGCAAAAATAATACCCGCGCCAGCACCACCAAAGACCAGTAAAAATATGGAGCCAAAACCAATCAAGCCCCAGCGCACACTGCGATCAATCACTGCTTCGGAAGGATTATCCGGATCATAATAAGCCGTGATGGTTTGGCTGTTATTGCGTTTAAAGCTTAATTGACGATAAAAGTCCTGCTGGTAAGAACCAATATTATCGCTAACATTGTGGAAATTAAGTTGATTTGATTGATAAGTCTTGCCTGCCACTTGATATTGGTAACTGCCCTTAACAGCATAGGTAGTTGAATTGTCACCATGCGAAACCGTTTGCTCTACATGAGTCAAAGTTGCCTGAACGGGTAGCCAGTCGGAAGCCTGCCAGGACTTAAATACCGCTTTTATTTGCCATAAAAAAATCCCCACCCCGGCAACTAAAAAAACACCACCAAAAAGAGTCAGGCAGCCTAAACCTGATTTGCGACCTTTAAACATGAACTTATTTATTAATTTCTTTTTCTGTATATTAGCTTTGGTTGTACCTCTTTACCACTAAAAAAGAGTACAATAGCGACAATTTTATGTTAAGCATATCGACTAAAAAGCTCGGAGAGATTTATGGTTATCAAGCCTAAGGTTAGAGGTTTTATTTGTACCGCATCGCACCCCAAAGGTTGTGTTGCCCACGTTCAAGAGCAAATTGATTACATCAAAAAAGAAATTCCACAAACACCGGCCAATGCACCTAAAAATGTTTTGGTGATTGGTTCTTCTACCGGTTATGGCTTGGCTTCGCGCCTGGTATCCGCTTTTGGTTATGGCGCTAAAACCTTAGGTTTATTCTTTGAGAAAGAAGCATCTGAGCGTAAAACCGGTACTGCAGGTTGGTATAACAATCGTGGTTTTGAACTTGCCGCAGATAAAGCTGGCCTATGGTATAAAAGCATTAATGGCGATGCCTTTTCCCATCAGGCTAAAGAAGACGCTATTAAAATTATTCGAGAAGAGATGGGTAAAATCGATTTAGTGGTTTATTCTCTGGCTTCACCACGCCGCCAGGATCCAGATAGTGGCGAAGTCTATAAATCTGTATTAAAGCCCATTGGTGATGCGGTTACACGCAAAACACTAAATACTGATAAAGGTGAAGTTCACGAAGTTTCCATTGAGCCAGCCACTGACGAAGATATTCAAAATACGATTAAAGTGATGGGCGGTGAAGATTGGGAACTTTGGCTTAATGCGTTAGATGAAGCTGGTGTGCTGGCCGATGGAGTTAAAACTGTCGCCTATACTTATATTGGTAAAAAATTAACCTGGCCAATTTATGGTCATGCCACCATTGGTAAAGCTAAGGAAGATTTGGATCGAGCTTCTCACGCCATTCATCAAAAACTGCAGGATAAATATCATGGCTCCGCCAATGTTGCGGTTTTAAAAGCAGTCGTGACTCAAGCCAGCTCGGCCATTCCGGTAATGCCACTTTATATTTCATTGCTCTATAAAGTTATGAAAGAGGCTAGTGTACATGAAAATCCGGTGGAACAAATCAAAGGTTTAATTCACGATCAAATGGTTGGTGGCAAAGCTATCTATGATGATACCCGTCGTTTCCGTTTGGATTTGAAAGAGCTGGACGATGAAATTCAAAACAAGGTTGAAGCCCTTTGGGATATTGCTACCACCGAAAATATTTCTGAAATTTCCGACTACGCAGGCTACAAACACGAGTTTTTTAAACTATTCGGTTTTGAAGTTGATGGCGTTGATTACGAAGAAGATTTGGATCCACGAATTTAGCCTTTCCTTGCTATAAATAAAGCGGGTTTTTACCCGCTTTATCCTGGCCATTTCCATTTTATGGGCCGTTGAAATTCTTTACAGTTTTGTGCTCCAGCTCACAAAAGCTTTCGGTTTAAAACATTTAGTACCTTAAAAATCAACCAGTTAAATTAGTTGGCACACTTTATGCTTACTAGATAAGCGTGAGCACTATTTATGTGCTGACTATCCCAGCTAATCGGCTATACATCTACCCCGTATAGCGTTAGCTAATCAATGCGCAAGCCACTTGCCCATCCCAATGGATGGGCTTTTTTTTTAGCAAAAATCTGTTGTTAGTTTTGCAACCATGCCAAAATTTGGTAAAGCATTGCCTGCCGTAAATCCAGATTGGAAATCTCTAAAATGGCTTGTTTTTGAGGTTCATCAATGGGCATATATTCAGTCAACCGCTCCATCACAAAACCAAGTTCAGACCATTTTTCCGCATCATCGAGAATATCCACTTGCGGATGCTGAGACAGATCCTGCAACAAAGCGATCAACTCTGAACCTTCATCTGCAAGCCGCTTCTGCATTATTGGCATTAGCCATGAAACATTAGCAGTCAACAAACCCGATGGTAGTGTTTCAAGATTATTCAACATAAAGCGCCGCTTACCGATGCAACTGATATTCAACAGACCCTTTGCGGACTGATCAAAATCCACAATTTCGACATAGGTTCCCATCGCAAATGGAGTTGCTGGAAACCCTACTTCCTGACCTTTTTTAATCAGACAGGTACCAAAACCTTCGCCCTTAGCAAGTTGCTGCGACAACATATCCAGATAACGCTGCTCAAAAATCTGCAGGTGTAAAACACTATCGGGAAAAACCACTTTTTGTAATGGAAAAATCGGGATCAAGCTGTTATCAGAATAATCCATCAATAAATTGAAGGGCTAAGAACGTAGCCCTTTACCTTTATGCAAAAGATATAAGCAAATAGATGTCAAGATCGTGATAAATACAAGGATCAGCCCAAATGCCATTTCAATAGAGATATCCGACTTGCCTAAAAAACCATAGCGGAAAGCATTAACCATATAAATAATTGGATTGACCTTTGAGACTCCCTGCCAAAATTCAGGCAGTAGTTGAATCGAGTAAAAAACGCCGCCTAAGTAGGTTAATGGTGTTAAGACAAAGGTGGGAATAATCGAAATATCATCAAATGACTTGGCAAACAAAGCATTTAAAAAGCCTGCCAGAGCGAACAAAATGGAGGTCAAGATCACCACACTAAAGACTACAAAAATATTGTGGATCACAATCTTGTCGATAAAAAACAATGATACTGCAGTAACAATAACACCGGTCAATAAACCACGCAGTACACCGCCGCCAATAAAGCCAGCTAAAATGATCCAGTTGGGCACTGGCGAGATCATCATTTCTTCAATCGAGCGTTGATATTTAGCACTAAAAAATGAGGAAACTACATTAGAATAGGAGTTAGTGATCACCGACATCATAATCAAACCTGGCACGATAAATTCCATATAAGGCAAGCCATCCATAGTGCCAACCCGCGAGCCAATCAAGTTACCAAAGATCACAAAATACAAGCTCATGGTAATGGCGGGTGGCAAAATAGTTTGCACCCAGATGCGCATAAAGCGGGTGATTTCTTTATAAATAATGGTCTTAAAAGCTACCCAGTTCGAGCCTTGTATCGGCGTGGTATCAATTCTTTGCATAATTATTCTCCCGCCTTTTGCTCTGAGTTAGCGCCGCTTTCCACCATCCGCACAAATAATTCTTCCAGGCGATTGGCCTTGTTGCGCATACTGAGCACACTAATATTGTGTTCACTTAATGCCGCAAAAACTCCATTCACACCAGCACCTTTTTGCACATCGACTTCCAGCGTACTGTCATCACGACGGCGGATTTCATAATCACTAAAATCGGGCAGTTGTTCGGGCAAACCTTGAGTATCCAGCACAAAAGTTTCCATATCCAACTGTGCCAACAATGATTTCATATCGGTATTTTGTACAATCTCACCCTGATTAATAATCGCAATATTACGGCACAAGCTTTCCGCTTCTTCCAGATAATGTGTGGTCAATACAATGGTAGTGCCCTGCTCATTCAAACGTTGCATAAAATCCCACATGGAGCGTCTTAATTCGATATCAACCCCTGCCGTTGGTTCATCCAGGATTAAAAGTTTAGGGCTGTGAATTAAACCTCGCGCAATCATCAGGCGACGCTTCATACCACCAGAGAGTTCGCGCGATTGACTATTGCGCTTGTCCCATAAGCCTAATTCTTCCAACAAGGGCTGAGCACGACGCTTGGCTTCTTTACGGTCAATGCCATAATAGCCCGCTTGCTGCAAGATAATTTGCTCGACACCTTCAAACATATTGAAGTTAAATTCTTGCGGTACCAAACCCAGATTTTGTTTGGCTTGTGTCAACTCTTTGTCAATATCATGGCCAAACACACTGACCGAACCGGAAGTTTTATTGACCAAAGAACTAATAATTCCAATCGCGGTGGATTTACCCGCACCATTGGGGCCAAGCAGCGCAAAAAAATCCCCCTGCTCAACTTCTAAATCAATGCCTTTCAGTGCTTGAGTACCACCAGCATAGGTTTTGTATAAGTTAGAAATGGATAATGCTTTTGTCATTGTTTTACCGTCTTTATTATTTACTTTAGTGTCATTCCCGCGAAGGCGGGAACCTCCTAAAGTGCTGCCAAACAAAGATTCCCGCCTTCACGGGAATGACGCCAATAATTATGGAATACTAATTTCCAGAATAACCCCAGCGATGTCCTAATGTATGTTCAAGTCCTAAATGATCCAGAATCCTTGCCACTACAAAATCGATTAAGTCATCAATCGAGTCGGGTTGATTATAAAAGCCTGGCGAAGCAGGCAGGATAGTCGCTCCAACTTCTGAAAGCCTGGTCATATTTTGCAAGTGGATAGTATTGTAAGGGGTTTCACGCGGTACTAAAATTAATTGGCCTCGCTCTTTTAAAATCACGTCTGCCGCCCGCTCGATTAGATTGTCCGAAGCCCCACAAGCAATAGCGCTTAAGGTCCCCGTTGAACAGGGGCAAATAATCATTTGTTTCGGTGCACTGGAACCACTGGCCACTGGCGACATCCAGTTATCATTAGAAAACGCCTGAACAAAACCCTCTGGCAATTGCAAACTTTCGGTTAATGCTTTTTTCAACACGCTGGGCGATTTATTAACCTGAATATCGCATTCAGTCGCCAAAACCACCCGTGCCGCACTGGAGACCATTAAGTAACAATGCTCGTAATGACTGGCGAGCTGCTGGATTAGGCGTAGCGCATAAGGCGCACCAGAAGCACCAGTAATCGCCAGGGTAATGGCCGTTTGTTTTCTCATCATTTATTCCATTATTTGCTGCAATAGCTTTTGGTGAATACCACCGAAACCACCATTGGACATCACAAGAATTTTATCGCCTGATTGTACCATGACTTTGACTTTACTCAGGATAGAATCAAGGTCACTTAAGATGAACAGGTTTTCAAATTGCGCCAGTTGCTCTTGAGGAAACTGCCAGGCAAACTCATCAGGCTTATGGATAATGATCTTATCGGCAGCCTTTAGCGAAGCCAATAGGGTTTCTTTATGCACGCCAGAGCGCATAGTGGCCGAGCGCAAATCGACTATGGCAATGATTCTGTCCTGACCCACCTTAGCTCTAAAGCCAGCAAGCGTTGTTTCTATAGCGGTTGGATGGTGCGCAAAATCGTCATACACGGCGACTCCAGCAGCTTCACCTTTTAGCTCCATACGACGCTTCACATTCTGAAATTCCACCAGAGCATCACAACAATGTTTGGCTGGCACTCCGGCATGACGCGCAGCCGCAATCGCTGCCAGAGCGTTATTGGCATTATGTAAACCAATCAGATCCCACTGAATCTCTCCTTGTAATTCACCTTTGAAATAGACTTCAAAATGGCTCGCATCTTCCCTGATCAACTTATACAACCAACCTTGAGTCGATTGAGTCAATTCCGCTTCAGACCATAAACCCTGCTCAATCACCTGCTGTAGATTCTTCTCGATTTCAGGATAAATCACCAAACCATTACCAGGAACAATACGAATTAGATGATGAAACTGTTTTTGAATCGCGGCTAGATTTTCAAAAATATCCGCATGATCAAACTCCAGGTTATTCATAATCAAGGTACGTGGTCGATAGTGCACAAATTTGGAACGCTTATCAAAAAAAGCAGTATCATATTCATCAGCTTCCACCACAAAAAATGGTGATTCGGTTAAGCGTGCAGAAATGCCAAAATTTTCCGGTACCCCACCAATTAAAAAACCTGGCTCTAAATTTGAATATTGCAATATCCAGGCCAACATACTGGCAGTAGTGGTTTTACCGTGAGTGCCCGCAGCAGCCAAAACCCATTTATCACGAATGATATTTTCCGCCAACCATTGTGGGCCAGAACGGTAATTCAGGCCATGTTCCAAGACATATTCCACCGAAGGATTACCACGCGACATGGCATTGCCAATCACTACACAATCGGTCTGCTCAGGAATATGCCGGGGATCAAAACCCTGGATCAATTCAATGCCCTGCTCTTGCAGCTGGGTGCTCATCGGCGGATAAACATTTTGATCGCTGCCACTGACCGAAATACCCTGCTGTTTTGCCAGTAGCGCTATACCACCCATAAAGGTGCCGCAAATCCCCAAGATATGAATATGCATCGGCTGTATGAAATTTCTATGAAAGACTGGCCCTTATCATAAGCCAAGCGGAATTTTTCGTCATCTTTTCAAGCGAGAAAATCCTAAATAGGTTAAAATCAGCACAAAATTCGACAAACCATCTCAATAGAATAAAATTTAAGCGTTAAGAGCATCATTGAGTCGAGGCAATGATGATAGCAAAAAGCGGAGTTTAGTATTCCTAAATGAGCATTTTTAGAATCATCATAACGATGAATCAATGAGCGCATTAGCTTAAATTTCTATTCTGATAGTAAAGAGTTAAAGGATGCTTATGGCTAAGAAATATAACGCCTTCTACGCCCAATCCGGCGGCGTAACGGCAGTAATTAACGCAACCGCTTGCGGCGTAATTGAAACTGCACGTAAATCTAACAATATCAATAAGGTTTATGCCGGTCGCAATGGCATCATCGGCGCTCTGCGTGAAGAACTGATTGATACCAGTAAAGAAACTAAAAAAGATATTGCTGCCCTCAAGCATACGCCATCAGGAGCTTTTGGTTCTTGCCGCTATAAACTGAAAAGCATTGAAGAAAACAAAGCCGAATACGAGCGTTTGATTGAAGTCTTTAAAGCTCACGATATTCGTTATTTTTTCTATAACGGTGGCGGCGATTCGCAGGACACTGCGCATAAAGTATCTCAATTAAGCGAAACCATGGGTTATCCGATTACCTGTATTGGTATTCCTAAAACCGTGGATAATGATTTGCCGATTACTGACAATTGCCCTGGCTTTGGTTCAGTTGCTAAATATGTCGCTGTTTCTATTCGTGAAGCCGCTTTTGATGTTAAGTCTATGGCAGAAAGTTCAACTAAGGTTTTCGTCATGGAGGTGATGGGCCGTCATGCTGGCTGGATTGCCGCTGCTGGTGGTTTGGCTTGCGAAAAAGAAGGCGATGCACCACACATTATCCTGTTCCCGGAAATTGCCTTTAATAAAGAAAAATTCCTTAAAAAAGTGCAAAGAACGGTTAAGAAATTTGGTTACTGCGCCATTGTGGTTTCTGAAGGTGCAGCTTACAAAGATGGAACCTTTCTGGCTGATGCAGGAACGGTTGATGCCTTTGGTCATAAACAATTAGGTGGGGTAGCGCCAGTGGTTGCACAAATGGTTAAAACAGAACTCGGCTATAAATACCATTGGGCAGTTTCCGACTACTTGCAACGTGCAGCACGCCATATTGCTTCGGCTACTGATGTTGAACAAGCCTATGTTATGGGCCAGGCTGCGGTTGAATTTGCTGATGCTGGTAAGAATGCGGTAATGCCAACTATCGTGCGCAAGAAAACCAAAAAATACTCCTGGAAAGTGGGTGAGGCCAAACTGGCAGACGTTGCCAATGTTGAAAAAATGATGCCGCGTAAATACATTTCTCGTGATGGTTTTAGCATTACTGAAGAGTGTCGCCAATACCTACAGCCGCTAATTCAAGGTGAATCTTATCCGCCTTATAAAAACGGCTTGCCACAATATGTAGAACTGAAAAACGAATTAGTTAAGAAAAAGATTAAAAAGAAGTTTAAACTTTAACACTAATTTTAAATGTAGGGCTCAGTTGAGCCCTTTTCATACTATGAATAAAAACTCTCTGATTATTTTAATGCCCGGCATGGATGGTTCTGGTTTTCTATATCAACCTTTAAGTCGTTTACTTACCCAAAAAGGGCTTGATAATACTATCGAGCCATTAAATCCTCACCAAGATAAACATGCTTATACTCAATATTTAGAGCAAAAGTATAGAGATAACAACTTGGTATTAGTAGCAGAATCCTACGCTGGGCATATAGCCACTCAATTAGCGATCCGTGGAAATCTACATATTGAAAAGCTGATTATTATGGCCAGTTTTTTAGAAAACCCCACCAAGCTGACAGAGTTGGAAAAATACTTTTCCATGAACATTATTAAAAAACCACCACTACCTGAAAAAGCTTTAGCGAAAGCATTATTTGGTAAAGGCGGTAACGATGAATTAATGGCGTTATTTAAGCAAGCCATGCAGGATGTTACCGAACAGCAATTAGCAGGGCGGATCAAAGATATGCGCACACTCACACTGCCAACACAAAAAGTTAACCAAAAAACTCTTTATATACAGGCAACTGACGATTGGCTGGTTCCCGCTAAGAACCTAAAATCTTATCAGCAATGTTTTGAAAATCTGACGGTGAAAAAATTAAAAGGCACTCATTTGATAGCACAAGGTAATGCCCAGGAATGTGCGAATTTAATTGATGATTTTATAAAAAAACGCCCAGCAGGGGTAGCAACTCGAATTTTACTCTAAGGAGTAAGCTGGGCGTAAAAACTGTTTTATTATTTATTTGCCAAACCAGAATCTAAATTAAACTGCATTACTACTGTTTGATTTTGTAAACCAACGGCTTGGCCATTTTCCCTACCAACCTTAAACTTCCAACGCATTAATGCTTTTTTGGCAGCTGTGTTGAACACTTTACGCGGCTCAGCCTGAATGATTTTTATATTGGTTGCTAAGCCCTGTACTGTTACGTCATAAGATAGCTTCACCCAGCCTTCAATTCCTTTGCTTAAGGCCTCTGGCGGATAGTGTGGAGTGACTTGGAACAAAGCCATCGCCTGCCGATCAGTGCCCAATCCACCCTGACCAGCTAAAGTATAAAATTCTGGCAGTTCAAAAGTATCAATCGTTACTCCATCTATATTGATTGGCTCCAGTGGTGAGATTTGAGTTTCTGTTATCTGAATATCCATAGAATCACCCAACGCAGGCTCAATCGAAGCAGCAGGCAGTTGCGGTACTGAAGTGGGTTGTGATTCTTCTGGTTTAGGTTCAACCATCACTGGAGCTTCTATTATTTTTACTGGCTCTTTTATTGTCTGCTGAGGTTTATTTATCAAATGGTTCATCACTAAAAACAAACCTAAAGTTGAAGCCATAGCCAAAACAATTATCAGAACTTTTTTCATATCCCACCTCTTTGTATTTTCCATCATTATTTTTTGTCAACTTTCAATGCTATAAACGATGGAGCTTATAAAAGGGGTTAAAAAATTATTGATTCAATTTTTATTGCTCAGTAGAGTGTGCTTAATGTTCAATAAATTAAATTATAAATGACTAGGAATACTGATGGACAAAAATGAAACTCTTGATTTTGACTTTTCTTTTATCGCTGCAGCTATTGCTGGGGTAGTTTCTGTTGCAGCTGTTGATGACGTGTTCGATCTAACCGATAGCGCCATTGGCTTTATTCTGCTTATGATGATGTGGCCAACTTTCTTTATTCAAAAAACGCTTTATTTAAGAGTTATGATTGCCACTGTTACTGGTATGTGCCTGCTATTAATGTTTGGTTTTAGTATAGAAATCATCAAACAGCATTATCAACTGAATACCGAACATCAAATTCTGCATTTTCTGACCTGGCTACTATTTTCTATTGCAAGTTTTACTTTTCTACATAGTGGCGATAAAAAAAGGGCTAGCTAGGCTAACCCTTTTAACAGTTACAATTTTTTAACTTATTTTTAGAAGTGGCGCAATAACTAAAGAGACTATCGCCATAACGTTAATCAAAATATTCATGGATGGACCTGAGGTATCTTTAAAAGGATCACCTACCGTATCACCCACTACCGCAGCGCCATGGGTATCAGAACCTTTGCCTCCGAAATGCCCTTTCTCCACATACTTCTTAGCGTTATCCCAGGCACCGCCAGCATTAGCCATCATCAGGGCCATGAGCACACAACCTAATAAGGCACCAGCAAGCATACCAGCCAAACCTATTGCGCCTAATGGCGATAAACCTACGACGACTGGTGCTGAAACTGCAATTACGCCAGGGATTAACATACGTTTTAAAGCAGCAGTTGTTGCAATGTCCACACACTTAGCCGTATCCGGCTCAGCTTTACCTTCCAGTAAACCGGGGATTTCTTTAAATTGACGGCGAATTTCATTAATCATATCGAAAGCTGCATCACCCACTGCAGTCATAGTAATCGAGGCAATTAAAAACGGAATGGTACCACCAATTAACATGCCTACTAATACTGTTGGATTGGATAAATTAATATCCGCCGGATCAATTCCAGCCGATTTAATAAAGGCAGCGATAATAGCCAGTGCTGCCAGTGCCGCCGCACCAATGGCAAAGCCCTTACCAATAGCCGCCGTTGTATTTCCTAATTCATCGAGTGAATCAGTGATTTCACGCACTTCTTTGCCCATACCACCCATTTCAGCAATACCGCCAGCGTTATCGGCCACAGGCCCATAAGCGTCAATGGCCATAGTAATACCCACAGTTGATAACATACCCACTGCAGCGATTCCCACACCATATAATCCCGCCAACTCAGTCGAAACGTAAATAATTCCACATAAAACTAGGATTGGTAGCACTACTGATTGCATACCCACAGACAAACCAGTAATCATGACCGTTGCTGGGCCTGTTTCACCGGATTTGGCTATTTTCTTAACGGGTGTAGAGCCTGTGTAATATTCTGTGATTAAACCAATAGCAACGCCACCAACAGCACCGGCCACCACAGCCCACCAGTAATTAGTCGGTATATTCATTTGCCCAGCTAAAAGATAAGCAGCGGCAATAAAGAGTACCGGAGCACCCATAGTACCAATTCTTAAGGCAGTTGCTGGAGCTGAGCCTGAAAAGAAACGCACTACTACGATCATAATCATGGAAGCGATCATGCCGACAGTGGCTAATAATAACGGAAAAGCCATTAATGAAGAGCGCAAATCAGGCTGAGTTAAAGTCGCGGCGATAGCAATCGAAGCAATCATGGAGCCACAATAAGACTCAAAAATATCTGAGCCCATACCAGCCACGTCACCCACGTTATCACCCACATTATCAGCAATTACACCCGGGTTACGCGGATCATCTTCAGGGATACCCGCTTCAACTTTACCTACTAGATCAGCACCAACATCCGCCGATTTAGTGTAAATACCACCACCAACACGCGAAAACAATGCTACACAGGATGCTCCCATGCCAAAGCCTTCTAAAGCATCAACCGCATGTAAATCGGTTGTAGGATTAAAGTACCAGAACAAGCCACCCAAACCGATAAGCCCTAAAGCTGCAACACACAAACCCATTATAGAGCCACCAAAAAAGGCAACTGACAAGGCTGCTGCTGCACCATCCTTTTGAGCTGCCGTTGCAGTTCTAACATTGGCTTTGGTTGCTGCATACATCCCCAGCCAGCCAGCAATGGATGAAGATAAAGCACCAGCAATCACTGCAATAGCGGTTTGACTACCCAGCTTCCACCAAGCCAACAATACTAATACTGCCACAAAGCCAGCCAGCATCACATACTCACGCTTCATGAATACCATAGCACCGAGGTGAATTTGATCAGCAATTTTCTTGATACTGGCTTCCCCTTCAGGGTATTTTTTCACCAATATATAGATAACGAATGCAAAGACTAAACCTACCAGACCCAGAATAGGTGGCAGCGCAAGATTTTCTAACATGGATTCTTTCATATTATCCCCATTGATCACTATCTCTTTGATTATTAAATGATTTTTTTATAAAGCGAAACTAGTCTATCTAACTTGGCAGCAATGTACAATTTTTATGCAAAAAGATTAGTCGTTGAACGGTGTTTTTTCGAATTAAACAATTGTATAATGCGCGCCTTTTTACGGCTTAGGCCAATTATTCGATAATCCCAATTAGGTAAAATCATGAGCTTGGACAATGTAGCAGCGGGCAAAGATGCTCCAGAAGAAATCAACGTCATTATTGAAATTCCAGCGCATAGCGATCCTATCAAATACGAGGTGGACAAAGAAACCGGGGCCATGTTTGTCGATCGCTTTATGGCCACTTGTATGCACTATCCCACTAACTACGGTTATGTAAACAAAACTTTGTCCAAAGACGGCGATCCGGTTGATGTATTGGTGCCAACGCCATTTCCATTAATTGCAGGTTGTGTGATCCCTTGCCGTCCAATTGGTGTTTTAAAAATGACTGACGAGTCTGGTGAAGATGCTAAAATCGTAGCGATTCCTACAGGCAAACTAAGTACCATGTATCAAGGTATTCACGAAGTTGAAGAGTTACCTGAGTTATTACGCAACCAGATCGAACACTTTTTTGAACATTACAAAGATCTTGAACCTGGTAAATGGGTTAAAATTGCTGGCTGGGAAGGCTCGGCTGCAGCAAAACAAGAAATTATTGAAAGCATTGAAGCTTACCAGAACGCTTAGTAATACCTTAGTTGTATCAAACAAAAAGGCAGCCATTGGCTGCCTTTTTTAAAAGTCTTTAGCCCGGCCATTAGCTTAATAATTGTTTTAACAAGCTTCTTTCCGTTTGGTAGCTTCTTATCAGCTTTTTAAATAAAGCCGTATCATCAGGATGCTGCGCTAACTCTGAACGATAACTTTTCTGTGCTTGGCGCAAATCTTTTAAAGTCATATTTAAATCGCTGGGTAATGCTACTGACTCCACAAGCATTTTATCACCTAAAGCCTGATAATACTGGCCATTGGCTTGTTGTAAGCTCTGTAAGGTTTTTTGCTGAGCCAGCTCAAGAGCGGTGTCTGGATTAGTCTGCTTGGGTAGCATCACTGCTAAAAAAGCTACCAATAAAAAAGAAGCCGCTAGCGCCAATGGCATTTTCCAGGTTTTTTCTGTTTTAACTCTTGTTGCTTCTACTTTTGCAACAGGTTCTTTTTCTACAGGTTGCGATTCTATGGCCGTCTTTATCTGCGTCCACTGATCTTTAGCCTCAACTTCTCGAGGCAAATCACCGAGCTGTTTTAATAAATCATTCTCTGTCATAACTTTTAATCTTACTCTTTACGACTCATTTTGTAACTGTTCCCGAACCAGACTTCTGGCACGATTTAAATGTGCTTTACAGGTTCCGGTTGCTATCTTTAGAGACTGGCCCACCTCTTGATGCGTCATGCCCATTAAATCATGCAAAATCAATACATTTTTGGCCTGCATCGGCAAAGTAGCAATGGCTTTTTCTAAATCCAATTGCTGCGAATTATGGCTAGCGGCAAACTCATCCTCAAAGGCCTGTTGCCAATCCTGATCCGCCAATACTTCATATTGGTATTTACGCTGATGACCCAACACCACATTCACCGCAATTCGATATAACCAACTACTGAACTTGCTACGCCCTTCAAACCTGGGTAGCGCTTGCCAAGCCTTGATAAAAGCTTCCTGGCTATGCTCTTCCGCCAGCGCCTGACGCCCAGCCATACGTAAACATAATAAATAAATCTGCTTATAGTACCTGCGATAAAGCATCTCAAAAGCCTGAATATCGCCATCAGATGCAGCCCGAACCAAGTCCGAATCATCATCAATCGGTATTTCTTCCACTAAAGTCGAACTGGTTTGCAAAGCAGTAATTTACTCAGTCTTTACCTATTGGATGCCTAGTTTAGCAAAAAGGTTTAGTTCAGAAAAAACTGAATTTGGCAAGGGGGTCACTGGACTTCTCATGTCATCCCCACATGACCAAAGGAAATCTCTTTAGAGGAAGACGAGGATGACAGCGATACTAAGCTAAGACTTAACCTCTTTTTAGCAGTTCAACTAAATCAATAATGGCAGCATTTGCCCTTGATATATAAGAAGACATCACCAGCGAATGATTGGCTAAAAATCCAAATTCGCGGCCATTCACCACCATAGGGCTCCACATGGGATCTTGCGTGGCTTCCAACTCTAAAATAATTTGGCGGAAGCTGGCTTGTGCGTTTTTATCCTTAATCACAGACTCAAAATCCTGCTCCACTGCCTTCATCATCTGTACGATAGCCCAGGTCGAGCCACGTGCTTCCCAGAAAATATCATCAATTTCTAACCAGGGGGTTTTCACTTCCACCAACTGGCTAGTATTAGTCGATTGTTGTGCGGACTTATCACCCGCTAAATCTGTATTAATTCGGGTACGCCCCACACTGGCACTTAAACGCTGCGATAAACTGCCCAAACGCTTACTCACAAAATATAGCCAGGAACGCAGATTATCTGCACGTGCATAGAATTGGGTATTGGTAATATGGCTATCGGTTAAAGCATCACGGTATTCACGTAAATGTTTAATGCCTTTACGGTATTCACCTTCGGCGCGTGGCAATAACCATTTGGTGTGGGCAATATTAAAACGCTCTAAAGAATTTCTTAAGGACAAATTTTCAGTTGATTGGGATTGAGCGCGACTAATATCATCACGCAATACCGTTACCATATCGCGAATTTGTACTAAAGCGCCAAATTCGTAAGACGGCATATTATCCATAAAAACACTGGGTGGCATAATGTCATTACTTAAAAAACCGCCACTTTTATCCAGTAAACTTTCAGCTACTCTAGCGGTAGTTTCAACCGTTAAGTAACCAATTGGCGGTTCTCCGGCAGGATAAGATTGACGCACAGTAATCGGATCAATTGGTTCAGGCTCACTACTCCAAACAAAAGCCAGAATGATCATAAGGATCAGTAGCAACAATAAAGTGACCAGAATAGCACTGAGTTTTTTTCTTTTTTTCGGTATGGTTGTTTCCATGAATCCTTCTTTAAGCAATCAAAAATACTATTTACTAGCTTGGCCCACTTTAAATACAACTGCAAGTGGCTCCCGATCAGCAAAATGTAAAAGAATATTATACTGCTTATCAGGATCGAGCGGCTGTTTTAAACCCATTATCATAATATGTAAGCCACCGGGCTTAAATTCAAGTCTATCCACAATTTGCAACTGATCCTGATGTTGCATGGTTGCCATGCCATCCACCACTTTCGATTGATGGATCATCGCCATATTGGCCCAATCCAGGCTCACATCTTTTAAAATCAATGGTTTATCAGTATTATTGTGAATAGTCATAAAAGCTGCTGTATTTTGAATATTAGCAGGCATCATCCGGATCCAGGGATCAATAATTTCGATTTCTGTTTTAACCTTTGTCGCATTTTTTTGAGATTTTTGCTCAGAACCACAAGCGCTCAATAAGAAAATAATTGTTACAGTTAAGATAACAGCAAGCTGTTTAATAAAAGATTGGGCCATTATAAAATTCTATCTTGAGTAATATAATAAATGCCTTTATTGTACTCCTAAACCAGCATCCTCACTAGCAAGCCCACTATTTTAATGAGCTAATTCCAATGAATTATTTATTTGCCCCACAGCCTATCATCAGCATCCCCATCTTTGGTTCGGGGCAAACATTTCCGGTGAGAAGGATCTATTGTGTGGGTCGGAACTATGCCGAACATGCGATGGAAATGGGGCACTCCAAACTCAAAGCGCCTTTTTTCTTTTCAAAACCAACCGATGCTTTAGTCATTAACCCCGAAACTATTGATTATCCCGCAATGACCAGTGAACTACATCACGAAGTGGAGCTGGTTATTGCCATTGAAAAATCGGGGTTTGAAGTTGATATGGAACAAGCGGAGCAAATGATCTATGGCTATGCTTTGGGTATTGATTTGACTAAACGTGATTTACAAAACGACTATAAAAAACAAGCTCGTCCCTGGGATTTAGCCAAAGGTTTTGATCAATCAGCACCAATTAGTTCAATCATTCCAAAAAGCCAGGTAAATAATATTGAAGAAACGCAACTTCAACTAATGGTCAATGGCAATTTAAAACAACAAGGGCAAATCAAACAAATGATTTGGTCTATTGCTGAAATTATTGTAGCGCTCTCAAAACATATTGAATTAAAAGCTGGTGATTTGATTTTTAGTGGAACGCCAAGTGGTGTTAGTGAAATTAAAAAAGGCCAAACCGTTAAAGCGACTTTAAACACAATACAGCTTGACCTTAATTTAAATTTTACTGTCAAATAGCAATTCAAAGACTATTATAAATCGCCGTTACAATCTGCTCGGGCTTGATAAAAGCTTTACCATTTTTTTCATCAAACTTTTCACTGGGTTTTGCGGCTATGGTTTCTTGCAAACTTTTGCCTTGCTGCTTTAATTTGGCAACATTATTACGAATTTCCGTTAACATTTTAACGTAAGCTGCCATATCTTTTTTCGAAGCCATAGGGCCATGACCAGGAATAATTTGCGTTTCGTCATTAGCTAAAGTGAGGCCAGTTTCCAGCGCATTAATATAACCATCAATGCTGCCGCCGGAACTGGTATCTACAAATGGATAACCGATATTAAAATAACAATCGCCCATATGCAGCACATTATCCTGTTCAAAAAACACAATAGAGTCTCCATCAGTATGAGCATTGGCCACGTGTACTATTCGCATCTTGTCACTGTTTAGTTTCAAGCTCATTTCTTTGTGATAAGTCACACTCGGCTGGGCAATTTTAGGGGCTGGATTAATTTCTCGACCAAAAAGATTTTGTTTGCTACTCATGCGTTTGTGAACATTATCATGGGCAACGATGGTAGAACCTTGTTTCCCAAAATTTTCATTACCTCCGGTATGATCACCATGCCAATGGGTATTGACTACAAATTTAACTGGCGCATCAGTAATAGCATCAATGGCTTGATTAATCTTGTCACTCAAAGGTGCAAATTGATCATCGATAATATAGGCGCCGTCTTCACCAACCGATAAACCAATATTACCGCCACGCCCAAACAATACATAAATGCCATCAGTTAATTTCTGGGTTTTAATTTCCACTTCCTGTCGCTGCTCAGCATGAGCATAAAGATTTGTACTGGTGGCTAACCCTAAAGTCGCAGCCATGGTTAATGTGGCAATTGTTTTAATACGCATAAATTACTCCTTATAAAATAGCTAGCCGCTATTGGACGCTATAGGTAAAGTTGGATTACAGTTTACTGAAAAATTCGTTAGAATGAAGCCCTTAAATCACAAAGCAGGACAAAGTATGTCACTCGATTATGCCAAAGCCCAAGCCTTTATTGACCAAAAATGGGATCAGGAAATCGTTCCCGAATTGGTCGAATACATTAAAATTCCCTGTAAATCACCACACTTTGATCCGGACTGGGATAAACATGGCTATATGGAACAAGCCATCCAGCAAATTGCGGCCTGGTGTGATGCACAGGAAATTACTGGCAAAACCCTTGAAATCGTGCGCATTGAAGGCCGTACGCCAGTAATCTTTATGGAAATTCCTGCCAGTGATGGCTCCAACAATCCTGATGACGATACTATCCTGATGTATGGTCATATGGACAAGCAGCCCGAAATGGTAGGTTGGAGTGAAGGTTTAGGCCCCTGGATTCCAGTCATTAAAGACGATAAGTTATATGGCCGTGGTGGCGCCGATGATGGTTATTCCGCTTATGCTTCACTGACCGCTTTAATGGCCCTAAAGCGTCAACAATTACCCCATGCCAGAACCGTTATTTTAATCGAAGCTTGCGAAGAATCCGGCAGTTATGATCTGCCTTACTATATTGATAAATTACGCGATCGTATTGGCGAGCCTTCTTTAGTGATTTGTTTAGACTCAGGTGCAGGTAACTATGAACAGCTTTGGTGCACCATGAGTTTACGCGGCATGACCAGCGGCACTCTTAAAGTTGACGTACTCAAAGAAGGGATTCACTCAGGTTATGGCAGTGGTGTCGTGCCCTCTTCATTTCGAGTGATTCGCCAACTGTTAAGCCGCCTGGAAGATGAAAAATCAGGACGCCTGTTACCAAAAGAATTTTACGCTGATATTCCTCAACAACGACTTGAGCAAACTTTAGAAGTAGCCAAGGTCTTAGGTAGCGAAGTAACCTCCCCTTATCCCTGGGCTGGCGAAACAGAACCAATGGGTGAAAATAATTTTGAACAGCTATTGAACCGAAACTGGCGCCCAGCCTTATCTTATACAGGTATCGCCGGTATGCCGGAAATTGAAAATGCCGGAAATGTACTAAGGCCAACCACCTCCATCAAGTTGTCCCTGCGCTTGCCGCCAACAGCGGACAGTGAAAAAGCAACTGAAGCATTGGAAAGTCTGTTATTAGAAAATCCCCCTGCTAATGCCACTATAAGCTTTGATTCCGATCAAGCTGCCGATGGCTGGAATGCGCCGGATGTTGAAAGCTGGCTGGCAAAATCCTTAGAAAAAGGTTCTCAAGCAGTTTATAACAAGCCTGCCATGTATATGGGTGAAGGTGGTACTATTCCTTTTATGGCAATGTTGGGTGAGAAATTCCCTAAAGCACAATTTATGATCACCGGAGTTTTAGGGCCAAACTCCAATGCACATGGTCCCAATGAGTTTTTGCATATTCCTTTTGCCAAGAAACTCACCACTTGCGTGACTCAAGTCATAGTCGATCATTTTAATCGCTAGCCTGAATGCGCTTACTTTCGATCTTTCTAGTTACCTTACTAACGGCTTGTAACACTGGTTACAAGCCCGATCTAAAGCGATTGCATAGTTCCAGTATTGAATATCAGGATCAACCACCGATCATTTTCATACCTGGAATTACCGGAAGCAAACTTAAGAACTTAGATGATCAACAAGAAATTTGGCCAAGAGGATATTGGCAACTGCTTACACATAATTACCAAGAATTAGCTACTAAAATCGATACCAATACCTTAAATGCCATTACCAATCAACAAAGCGCTTATTCAATTACTGATCGAGTAGCTGGCCGAGATTTTTACCAAAACTTGATTGATATTTTAGAAGGTGTCGCCAATTTTAAAAAAGCACAAGCAGGTGTGCCACAGAACAATAAACGGCATTATTATTTATTTGCTTATGACTGGCGCCAGGATAACGTAAAAACGGTCAGAAAGCTGGATGCATTAATTCAACAAATCAAGCAGGATTACCAGGATCCGAATCTAAAAGTCGATATTATTGCTCATAGCATGGGCGGGTTAATTAGTCGCTATTATTTACGCTATGGTACTGAAGATGTTTTAAATGACAATGAACTTAAAGTGAATCTTTCCGGGGCTAAAAATTTGCGGCGAGTAATCTTACTTGGTACACCAAATTTTGGTTCGATCAGCGCCATCAATACCATGATTGATGGTTTACCCCTGCTCTTTAATAAAATTGAACCTGAAACCCTGGCCACTATGCCATCCATGTACCAACTCTTTCCACACGCTCTCAACCAATGGGTCATTAATGAAAATGGTGAGCCTTTAAAACGCGATCAATTTGACGTGAAGCTGTGGCAACAGTTTCAATGGTCAATATTTAACCCCGATATCAAAGATCGAATTATCAAACGAAAAGGAGCTGACTATTATCAGTTACTACAACGTTTCTTCGAAAAACACCTTGAAAGAGCCAGGCGTTTTGTTTGGTCACTAACAGTTCCTTACCCTAAGACAGAAACTAAATTGATCGCTTTTGGCGGTGATTGCCATTTAACTCCAGCTAGAGTATTAGTTGAGGAGGTTAAAGGCAAATCGATACTGCGCATGAGCCCAGAAAGCATAAAGACCAAAATGGCTAATATTCATTATGAGCGAGCCATGTTAGAACCTGGTGACGGTACTGTGACTAAAGCATCACTTTTAGCAAGACACTCACTCGATCCCGCAGTACCTCGCCACAAGTATAGTTTTTTCCCTTTAGATTATTCATTTTTCCTGTGTGAAGAACACAATCAACTAACGTCCAATATAAATTTTCAGGATAATTTACTACACGTTTTATTAAGTCGTGATCTATGAAAATTTATAACCAGTCAGTTAAAACAAATCCAACACCAAGACGATTAGTTCGACGATTATAATCAATCAAGCTTTCGCCATAGCCATTAAAATATTGAACATAACCTCGTAGTTTTCCCTTTTCATCCAACGGGAAAGTCCAATCAAACTGCACAGCCCCTCTATTATCACTACGTAAGTTATTTCTTAGCATAATACCAAAGTTATGTTCATCCCATTGATAGCGGCTTTGTAACTCAAAATATCCCATAAAATCGTCTATATCAGGATTATCATCACCTTCCGGATCCAATGGATCTTGCTTGGCTTCTTCAGGAATACGCCACCAGGGTTTAAAAGCTATAACCCAACGATTCCTTTCAAAGGCCCACTCGGTATAAAGCCGATTCCAGCTGCGAGAACTTAAGCCACTTCGACCATTGGATTGATGTTCTACCCCTAAGCTAAAAGCGGGAACTTGCCAACCAGCAATTTCCCAATCCGTTGCCCAGGCAGCAAAGATTTCCGGCTGGTGGTTGGTTTCCCTAAATGGGCTGGAAACCTCTGAATTGTAGGCTTGCCAATAAGATTGGCCGGTATAAGCAAAGAACAAAGCACTGTTTTTACCGAATGGAGCTTCCCAGAATGGTGTTTTAAAACTAACCTGAAACTTGATTTCTACGTTATCAATCTCACGATTATCACCAGCCAAATCAAAACCTGCTTCATTTGGGCTATTATTAAAGGTTACCGGTAAAATGTAGTTCGGCTTATGCGGTAAAATAGCAAAACGATTCTTACGAGCACGATACTCTTGGCGCAGGCGATCTTTAACCAGATTAGAACCTGTTTCACTTTTTTCTTTAGCAGGCTCAACAGTATTTTTGTCAGTCTCGATCTCAGCCTGAGCCTCTTCTGCCTCATTTTTGCACTGATGGCGTAACTCGCCAATAGTAATATCGTCAGCAGCAGTCGCCAACTTTTGTTCTAAACATTTTGCTAGGCTATTTTCTTCAGCAACGGCCATCAAGCTCATGCTGGCAAGCAATAAGCCTAAAAATCCTGTAAGTTTCATAACTTGTATTACCTGATTAAAAACTAAGCGGATTGTACCAGAATCGAGATACTTGCAAAGTCTGATCGGCTTAAATTAATTGTAAAAAAAAGGAGCCGAAGCCCCTTTTTAATTGAATATTGCTATGAATATTCAGATTATTTCACTGGCTTAGCATTCGCATCCAGCTCCACAATTGTATAACCCAATTTTTGCAAACCTGGCAAAATAGATTTTTTATCACCAACCACGACCACGATCATTTCGTCTAGATTAAGGTGTTTCTTCGCCAACTCATTCAACTCTTCCAGCTCGATACCTTCCAGAATGTCATTTTGCTCATCTACAAAATCTTCATCCAAATCATAAGTCAGGATTTGCGACAGGAAGCCTAGTTTCTGTGAAGGCGTTTCATATTTACGCGCATCTCTTTGTCCTAGAGAACTTTTCATAAAATCCAGCTCCGCTTGGGTCATGCCAGACTGGTGATAGTTCTTAATTTCCTTAAAGAATTCAACTAATGACTTATCCGTTACATCTGAGCGCACACCAGCACTGGCAGTATAAGCACCGTGATCGGTAGAACCTCTAAAGCCAGAACGGGCACCATAAGTATAGCCTTTATCTTCCCGCAAATTGATATTAATACGCGAATTAAAAGCACCACCCAAGTTATAATTCATCAGACCCATACGATAATATTCACCATCAGCATCAAAAGGTAGTGAGCGTTTGCCAATACGAATTTCAGATTGAGCCGCACCTGGTTTGTTGATTAAGTAGATGGCTTTCTCTAACTGAGGAAAATCGACCAAAAGAGCTTTAGCGACATCACCACCTGTCCAGGCAGCAAAACGTTTCATCTTTTTAAGGATTTCATCTTCATCTAGATCAGAAACCACAATCATGTTAGAAACTTTAGGAGAATACTGAGTTTTATAGAAGTTTTTTACATCTTCCAAACTGATATTAGCCACCGAATCCAAAGTACCGCCACTAGGATGACCAAAGGAATTATTACCATAAAGCAATTTATTATAGACATTCCATGCAACCGTTGATGGTTGCTTTTCAGAAATTTTAATCCCTTCAATTACCTGATCTTTAATGCGCTTGAAATCTTTTTCATCAAACCTGGGCGAGAATAATTTTTCAGCGGCAATCCAAAGGGTCCGATCCAGATTTTCAGTCAATGATGAAATGGTCATGGTAGTATAATTATTACCTGCCGAAAAACTGATAGAACTACCAAGTTTTTGTAACATATTGCTCAAGTTTTCACTTGAGTAGCTTTCCGTTGCTTCATTCATCATCGAAGCAGTCATTGAAGCAAGGCCTATTTTATCCAAAGGATCATTACGATGACCATTTTCGATACGGAAACTGATCGCCGTCGTTGGCGTTTCATTGTTTTGTGCGCCTAATACTTTGATGCCATTTCTCAATTCAGAGCGCCAAATCTCTGGCAAACTAATGGAAGGATTTTCACCAGCAGCTGGTTGAACACTACGATCAAAATTATCTTTAGCAACTCGCAACTTTAAAGCCGAATCATCTTTTGACTCAGGGATATTGCGCGGTTTGATTCGGAAACTATCTGTACGAACAACCATATTTTTCTTGCCATTAGGCACAATGCTCATAATAACCGCAGACTTACCTTTAATGTATTGGTTATAAACACGCATAACGTCTTGTTTACTGACGTTTTGATAACGTGCCAACTCTGAGTTAATCAGATTTGGATTGCCTTCGAAAGTTTGATTAGCCGCCAATTGCGATACTTTTCCAGAAACACTTTGCAGCCCATAAATAAGCTGAGATTTCATACCTGCTTTAACACGCTCCAGATCATCATCCTGCACCCCACGTTGTTCAAACTCAGCAAAAGTAGCACGCATGATCTTTTCCAAATCGGCTAACGACTTGCCTTTTGCCGGATTGGGTAGCGCATACAAAGTAAACTGGCAAGCTAATTCTGAACAAGGATGATTGACACCTGATTGCACCGTAATACCTTGCTTATCGAGATTTTTATAAAATAAAGAGGTTTTCCCCTGCCCTAAAATTGACGATAAAACATCTAACGGCGCTTCATCCTGATGACGCGCATAGACAGTAGGAAAGGACATATAAATCAAAGGCAGAGACACATTGTCTTCCATCGAGA
The DNA here is from genome assembly GCA_028284185.1 of Kangiella sp. Lineage (GTDB taxonomy): Bacteria > Pseudomonadota > Gammaproteobacteria > Enterobacterales > Kangiellaceae > Kangiella. The sequence continues at coordinate 73,619 of JANQSG010000004.1, read as the reverse complement.
TATAGCGATTTTTATCTAAAGTTACCGGTTGTGGTGTTGGATCTTTAACTTCAGGGCCGCGCGGAATCGAACCAAAATACTTGTTAACCCAGGCTAAAACCTGATCTTCATCAAACTTACCGCCAATGGTTAAAGTCGCATTATTAGGGCCATACCAGCGTAAAAAGAATTTTTTCAAATCATTCAAATCAGCTCGATTTAAATCTTCCATCCAGCCAATCACTGGCCATGAATAGGGGTGGCCTTCTGGATATAAGGCTTGAGCAACACGCTCATTTAAACGCCCATAAGGACGATTATCCACACGCTGACCGCGTTCATTTTTCACAGTTTCACGCTGAACTTCAAATTTTTTCTGAGTTACTGCATCCAGTAAAAAACCCATACGATCCGCTTCCAGCCATAACATTTTTTCGAGTTGATTCGAAGGAACCGTTTCAAAATAATTGGTGCGATCACTGTTGGTAGTACCGTTTAAAGTACCGCCCGCTTCAGTAATGATTTTAAAGTGCTCTTCGTCAGCCACATTTTCAGAGCCCTGAAACATCATGTGTTCGAAGAAATGAGCGAAGCCAGACTTACCAATATCTTCACGTCCAGAACCCACATGATAAGTAACGTCAACATGTACCAATGGGTCGCTGTTATCTTCATGTAAAATAACGGTAAGACCGTTATCCAGAACATATTTTTTATAAGGAATAACCAAAGCATCGCCAGTTTTTTCGACTTCCTCAACCAAACGAACTCCATGAGCACCGCTATCATAATCAGTTGTTGGAGCCGATGAACAAGCGACTAAACCCGTGAATACCACAGCAACAGCAAATGCTGGTAATTTAGTTTTTCTGAATATAGATTCTTGATTTTTCATAGATTTATCCTGTATTCAATTTTTTCATAATAATTATACTGAGTTGACACCAGAAAACAGTGCTCGGTTAACGATTTAAGCATATAGAAAACTGCTTTCGGCGACTAATCCTGCGTGAGTCTAATTACCACCATCCACGGTACATAGGCGGTGGTAATTTACAGGAATAACAAGGAAGTTCAGGCTAGAATTAACTGCTTGCAGCTTGTATGTTGTAGACTCACAGCTTTCGTTTTTAGGAATATCCGCTATTGCTCAAGCTTTTGTTTAAGCTTTTGCAAACCTTTTTCATAATAAGGACCCAGCATACCGTCCATCATAAGACCAAAATAGCGTCCAACGATATTCTTGCCAAAATCTACATCAAAGCCCCAGGTTAGCTTGGTTTGATTGTAACTAATCTCTTCGATTTTAAACTCTGCAAAACCTGGATTCGGATCATCACCAAAATAAAGCTTGGTTTTTATTAACCCTGGGTACTGACTTTCAATAATTTCCTGTGAACCTTTACCAACCTCAGGCTCCTCACTGGACCAGGTCATTTTATTACCAACACCGGATTCAGGCCCTGAATACTCATAACTGGCGTTAGGATCAAGTTCATGCCACGGTGACCAGGTATTAAAATGCTGAAAACTATTTACTTGGTGAAATACCGTATCACGATCAGTTTCAATCACTACAGAGCGCTCTACATGAACCGATTTCGGCAGGAAAAAACCAATAAGCGCCAATGTCACAATTAGTAGCGCTACTACAATTAAAAACCACTTAATAAACTTCATACTTCCTCCTATCCCCCCTGGAAAGTTAACGGCGGTTAATCCTTCATTCTAATTTAATCGCCAGGGATATGGCAAATAAAAGCAATAAACCTATGTTAAAACATACCGTCTAAACTAACAGTTTATATTTAACTAAAAAACAAAGGTTTTATCGCACAATCTAACCAATTTCATCTAAACAACTCCAATGCCTGTTTTATTACTTCCACTCCTGCACCTTTTTTATAGGCATTTTCACTTAAATGACGACGCCACAACTTGCCTTTAGGCTGGGCATGAAACAAACCTAAAATATGGCGTGTCATATGACCTAAATAAACATCTTGCTCCAATTGAAATTGCACATATCGCATAAATTCTTCTGCAACTTCTATTCTCGAAAGAACCGTTGATTCGTCTTGATAAAAACGCTTATCGGCTTCAGTTAAAAAATAAGGATTATGGTAGGCTTCTCGTCCAATCATCACACCATCAAGGTGGTGTAACTGTTCTTCAGCTTGATCTAAACTGGTAATTCCACCATTTAGAATAATTTCCAATTGCGGAAAATCTTTTTTGATTTGGTAAGCTACTTCATATTTTAAGGGTGGAATTTCACGATTTTGCTTGGGGCTTAAGCCCGATAGCCAAGCTTTTCTAGCATGAATAATAAAGGTTTTTACGCCAGACTTTTGCACTGTATCAATAAAATAATGTAGGTGCTCATAGGAATCCAAATCATCAATACCAATACGGCTTTTTATGGTTATGGGAACATTTACTACACTCACCATCGCTGCCATACAATCGGCTACCAACTCAGGTTCTGCCATCAGGCAAGCACCAAAGCGACCATTTTGCACCCTATCACTGGGACAACCCACATTCAGATTGATTTCATCATAGCCATAGTCTTCACAAATTTTGGCACATTCAGCCAATTCTTTGGGATGACTACCACCAAGTTGAATTGCTACCGGATGCTCTTCAGAATTAAACCTTAAGTGCCCATCTTTATCACCATGCAATATAGCTCCAGTAGTGATCATCTCCGTATAAAGCAATGCATTTTTAGTAATAATGCGTATAAAGCGACGTTGATGCCGATCAGTCCAATCGAGCATCGGCGCAATACAAAGTGTTCGGTTAATTGAATCTTTTATTTTCAATTCAGATCCTGTTTTATTATTTTTTGGACCAGCCAGTTTGTTCGATTTCCTTATCCTTATCAAAATATTTAACTTGTTTGGTTAAACCACTTTGCTCCAAATCGTATTCAATCCATTTACCGTGTAACTTGCCACTTTGGTAATGTTTTAAGATCCAAAGCCTGCCCTCAATATACATCCGGGCAGTGCCATGATATTGTCCTTGTGCATAATTAGCTTCAAACATTTTTTCACCGGAATCCCGATATTTGGTGTGTAAACCATGCAACTTTCCCTGCTCATAGTGCTGGCGAATTTCCAAACCACCTTCCTGAAAATAAAGCGTTTCTACTCCCTGTTTATGACCATTTACATATTGGCTGCGGCTTTTAACACCTTCCAGACCACTGGCAAAATAAATAACCTCAACACCATCTTGAACACCCTGTTTATATTGGCTTTTGCGCAAAATTCGGCCATCCGTTTGACTATAAACTTTTACATCACCATCAAGCTGATTCCATTTATTGTACTCTTTATGTTTAGCCAACTTGCCATTAGGATAAAAACTTTGATAGCGCCCACAAGCTTTACCACCACAATATTCAATCTGGAATTTCAGCTTATTATTCACTACCTGTTTAAACTCACCATCAAATAATCCATTGTTAAATGACGATTGAATATAGCCATTAATCAGATTAATCCTAAAATCCCCGCTCAATGGCCGCTTTTGCAAATCAAAATAACGCAGCAAGCCAAAATCATTTTTCTCAATAATAACGGACTCTTTGGATAAACTAATAAAAGAATCCTCTGCGGCAAAGCTCTGTACCGTCAAAAAAATCAGACTTAAAAATAAAAATCGATTCAAGGTTATTTTCGCTTAAGTTGTCAGTTGCTTTATTTTACCTAAGCCGGCCATAAAAAAAAGCGGGCTATGCCCGCCTTTCTTCTATTAATCAACAACTTAGAAGTTTCTTAATGCCTGGATACGATCATCTAATGGTGGATGTGACATAAATAGATGACCAAATTTTTCCTGAAAAGAACCGGTTTTACCATTTTTCAAACCAAAAGCAGTAAAGGTTTCGCCCATATCTGATGGCATATCATATTCAGCTTTTAGCTTTTCTAGCGCCGAAATCATAGCACCGGTACCCGCCAATTGAGCACCTGCTTCATCCGCTCTAAACTCACGCTTACGCGAAAACCACATGACGACAATACTGGCTAATATCGAGAATACAATCTGCGCCACCATTACCGAAACAAAATAACCAATACCATAACCGCGCTCATTCTTAAGAATGGCCTTGTCCACAAAATGACCTACTACGCGTGCAAAGAACATCACAAAAGTATTCACAATGCCCTGAATTAAAGTCAAGGTCACCATATCACCATTAGCGACGTGACCAATCTCATGCGCCAATACCGCGCGTACTTCGTTACGATCCATACGCTGCATCAGGCCTTCACTTACTGCTACCAGTGAATTGTTTTTATTCCAGCCTGTGGCAAAGGCATTGGATTGCTGTGAAGGGAAAATACCCAGTTCCGGCATACCAATTTTTGCATCATGCGCCAAACTGGTCACCGTATCCAATAACCATTGTTCACGCTCAGAACTAGGCTTATCAGGGTCGATGATTTGTACGCCCATACTGCGCTTGGCCATCCATTTCGACATAAACAGTGAAATAAAGGAGCCAATCATGCCGAATAGAGCACAAAACACTAACAGGCTGGTGAGGTTCAGATCGGAACCATTTTGTGCCAGGATTTGCTCAAGGCCCAGAGCGTTCATGATAACGCCAGCCAGAATCAGAACTAAAAAGTTGGTCAATAAGAACAAACCAATGCGTAACATAATTTCTCCACGCTAAAAACGATTAAATCTCAATACCTCTACTATATGGGGATTTTTAACCTAGTCGCAAGTGAACATTATTCAAGATGTGTAATATTTTATGTCAGAGCTTTTGCTAAAACTGGCAAAGCAATAGGAACTTTATATTAAGTACTGAAATATCAATAATTTAAATAACCAATAGACACCGATAATGGCAATGGTTATCCAAATCGCCTTGCGCGTATTGGTTTTTTTATCAGGCTCCTGCGCCACTTTTTCGCCTCTTAAAAAAGATCAGTTTAATCACCATATACAAGCCACTTAAACTCATTAAAAGTGCAATCAAGGCCGCTATCACCAGCAAAGGATGATTAAAATTATCGCGCTCCTTGTAATCCATGATGTGCAACATCCAGAAAAAATCAAACAAACGCCAGGTATCATTGCGCCTTGCCACTACCTCACCGGTAGCTTGTGAAACATAAATCCGGGTATTGTCATTATCATTAAATTGTAGTTGCCACAATGGTAACTGACGGCCACGAATTTCCGATAAAGGTTCGCTGATTAACTGACTGGAAATCAAGTCTCCATTTCCAGAAAAGTCATTCCTGGCTACTTTTTCAGCCATTGTCTGTTTAAAAGGTGATAAAAGCTTGCCAGTTTGTGCATCAACCACCCGGCTATTTTTTTTATCCTTAACCAGCCAAACCAAGCGATCTTGCCATTGCTTTAACTCTATGGATTTAGGTGAGAAATCCAGCGACCGAATAAGCTGGCTACTGTCAAATGTTACCGCACTGTCAATACTGATAGGTGCCTGTTTTGCTTTATTATGGGTACCGCGCACCTGATCAATGTCGAAAAAACTCATGACAAAACCACCTGCAACCCACAATACTATTTGCAGGCCTATAACTAATCCCAACCACTTATGCAGTTTTCTAAAAAAGACTATTGGTTTCATAATTAATCGCTTATTGTCACTATCACTTTACGAGTATGAGCCGCATAGCGATGTTCCCAAAGATAAATCCCCTGCCAGGTGCCCAAAGCCAATCGCCCATCAATAATCGGAGCTGTCAAACTGGTCGCTGTTAAAATAGACTTTATATGCGCCGGCATATCATCAGCACCTTCAAAAGTATGGGTATATAAAGGATCATTTTCTGGCACTAAACGATTCATCCAGGCCTCTAAATCATGTTTAGCACTTGGATCGGCGTTTTCCTGAATAATCAAACTGCAAGAAGTATGCTGAATATATAAATGACAAAGGCCATTTTTGATCGACTCTTGGCTGATTAATGACTTCACCTTTTGCGTGAACTCATAAAGTCCCTGGCCTTTGGTATTAAGAATTAGTGTTTGATGTTTGGTCATTAATATATTCGAATTTCACTCGACGAGTCACACCACAACAAAGGGTATATGGAATGGTATCAGCATAGGGTGCAACTTTTTCCATCGGTAGCTCTTTACCCCAAAGTACTACTCTATCACCAACTTTATCTTTAACGGCACTTCCCAAATCCACTGCCAACATATCCATTGAAACACGCCCCACTAATGGCACTTCACGGCCATTAATCCAAACTGGCGTGCCATTTTTTGCATGACGCGGATAGCCATCACCATAACCAATGGCGACCAGACCAATATTGGTATCAGTTTCAGCAAACCAGTTACGACCATAGCCCACTGACTCGCCTTTGCCAATCGGTTTTACTGCCATCAACTGTGACTCCAGAGACATAACGGGCCTTAAGTCATAATCACTGCCGGTGGAACAGGGTATTGGCGAAGCGCCATAGATCAAGAGGCCTGGGCGAACCCAATCCCAATGAGCTTTTTTATGTGCCAAGATCCCTGCCGAGTTGGCCATGGACCTTTGGCCTGCAAGCCCTTGGGTTGCAGCAATAAATTTTTCAATCTGTTCTTGTGAAAATTCTTGATCCGAATCAGCACTAGCAAAATGTGACATTAGTTTAATCGGTTTTTCGATAATATTCAGCGCATTTAGAGTTTGTTGTACGGTTTGCACCTCACCTAAAGCAAAGCCTAAACGGTACATACCAGAATCACATTTCAGCCAAACTTTAATCGACTCATTAATCTCAGGAGACTGTTGATAGCGTAGTAAAGTTTCCACTTGATTTTTATGATGTAACACCAATTGCAAGCGATACTTTTGGATAATAGGAATTTCTTCAAAAGTGAAAAAACCTTCTAATAAAAGAATATCTTGATTAATGTCAGCTTTACGCAAAGATAAAGCTTCTTCTAAGGTAGCAACCGCAAACATATCTGTTTCATCAAGCGCTTTAGCCACTTCCACCAAACCATGACCATAGGCATTAGCCTTTACCACAGCCATCACCTTGCTATCTTGTGCAATTTGTTTAACGGTTTGTAAGTTATGCCGAAGGGCAGCTAAATCGATGACCGCTTTAGTAGAACGCATTGAGCCGATTTCCTTAATAGCCCATAGCTTCGTAATCTTGATGCGCCAAATTATCGAAACGACACACTTCGCCACGGAAAGCCAAATCCACTTTACCAATCGGGCCATTACGTTGTTTACCAATGATGATTTCAGCGCGGCCTTTGTTGTCTTCCGAATCCTTGTTATAAACCTCGTCACGGTAAATAAACATAATCACATCCGCATCCTGCTCAATGGCACCTGATTCACGAAGGTCTGCCATCACTGGGCGACGATCCGAACGCTGTTCCAAACCACGATTAAGCTGCGATAAAGCAATTACCGGGCAATTCAATTCTTTCGCCAAAGCCTTCAAAGAACGTGAAATCTCGCTGACCTCCTGAGTACGATTCTCGCCATAACCCGGCACCTGCATTAATTGCAGATAATCCACCATGACTAAAGCAATACCGCCCTGCTCACGATGAAGGCGACGCGCACGTGAACGCATCTCAGCCGGCGACAAGCCCGCGGTATCATCAATAAATAGCTTGGTGTGATTTTTTAATTGTAAAACACCACTATTAAATTTATCCCAATCTGCAGAATCTTTAATCTGCCCAGAGCGGATCTTATTTTGTTCAATACCGCCCAATGAGGAAATCGAACGCATAATGATCGACTCACTCGGCATTTCCAAACTAAAAACCAGAACCGGTAATTCACTATTTAGCGCCGCATGTTCCACCAAATTCATAGCAAAAGTGGTTTTACCCATCGAAGGACGTGCCGCCACAATCACCAGATCCGCTGGCTGTAAACCTGAAGTCATTCGATCCAGATCGGTAAAACCAGTAGAAAGACCAGTAATACCACCCTTGTTTTTCTGAATTTCTTCGATACGCTGAATGGTGCTTTGCAAAATAGATTCAACGCCCGTTGGCCCCGCATCATTAGTCTCCCGCGACTCAGCGATCGCAAAAACGGTTTTCTCTGCAAAATCAAGTAGTTCTGGTAGGCTACGGCCTTCAGGATTAAAACTGGCGTCAGCAATTTCATTGGATGCAGCAATCAACTGACGTGTCACCGCTTTTTCGCGAACTATTTCAGCATAAGCCCGAATATTGGCAATACTTGGCGTGTTTTGCGCCAACTCACCCAGAAAAGCCAAACCAATATCCGACTCGCCCTGCTTTTCAATAAATTCAGACAAAGTAATCACATCCATCGGGTGACCAATATTGGCCAAAGACTCCATTGCCTTAAACACTTCACGGTGATTTTTCACATAAAAATCACCAGCCAACAACATCTCAGATACCAGCTCCCACATCTCATTATCCAACATCACCCCACCAAGCACCGACTGCTCGGCTTCGATTGAATGCGGAGGAACTTTTAAGTCTTTGATTTTATTATCAGTTTGTTGGGCTGTTAGCATTTTTTAATCTAATAAAATTTATCTTGTTGGAATCGGTTTATCTTTAATCCGAAATGGATCGGATGCTCAGCTATTTTCACACTCAAAGTATCGTTTATCAAGCCAACAAGTCTGTGTGTATGCTTGTGGATAAATATTGAATAACTTTATTTCCGGTTTTTTTAATTAGGTATTGAAATAAAATCTGACAAAAAAAAGACGCCAGTTGGCGCCTTTTTAACACTCTTATGAGTAATGAAGATTATTCGTCTTCAGCAACAATATTAACTTTAATCGTTGCATCAACATCAGTGTGAAGGTTCACAACAACGTCGTATTCGCCAGTAGCGCGAATTGCACCGTCAGGCATACGAACTTCCTTTTTCTCTAAAGCAACGCCAGCTTCAGTAGCAGCAGTAGCGATATCTACTGTACCAACAGAGCCAAATAATTTACCTTCGTCACCAGCATTGGCTGTGATCGTAAGAGTTAATTCAGCCAGTTTCTCAGCACGAGCTTGAGCCGTTGCTAATTCATCAGCAGCTTTCGCTTCTAATTCAGCACGACGCTCTTCGAAGTGTTTTACGTTTGCTTCAGTAGCAGGAACCGCTTTACCTTGTGGGATCAAAAAATTACGACCATAGCCAGAAGCTACAGTTACTTGCTCACCCAAGTCGCCCAAGTTGCGGATTTTTTCAAGTAGAATGACGTTCATTATCAGTTTCCTCTTAAAAAAGCCGCTTATTCGTGGCTATCAGTATAAGGTAATAAAGCGATGTAACGAGCGCGTTTAACAGCAGACGCCAATTGGCGTTGATATTTTGCGCTGGTACCTGTGATACGGCTAGGGACGATCTTACCAGTTTCAGTAATGTAGTTCTTTAAAGTTGCTGTATCTTTGTAATCGATCTCAGTTACGCCTTCTGCAGTGAAACGGCAGAATTTACGACGACGATTAAAACGAGCCATGATAATTCTCCTATTATTCAGCCGCAGCTTCAGTTGATTCTTCGGTAGCTTCTTCAGCTTTCTCTACAGGCGCTTTCTCAGCACGAGGACGAGAAGGTTTTTCTTCTTCTTTCGCTTTAGCCATTGGAGAAGCTTCAGTTACTGCTTCTTTACGACGGATAACCATATTACGCAAAACTGCATCGTTGTAACGGAAGTTATCTTCTAATTCTTCAATCACTTCACCAGTCGTCTCAACGTTCATTAAAACGTAGTGAGCTTTATGAAGTTTCAAGATTGGGTATGCTAATTGACGACGACCCCAGTCTTCTAAACGGTGGATAGCACCGTTAGCGTCTGTAATCATCTTGGTATAACGCTCGATCATGCCTGGTACTTGATCAGATTGATCAGGATGCACCAAGAATACGATTTCGTAGTGTCTCATTTAAATATCTCCTTTCGGTATCCAGCCATCAATAACCCATTGATTTATATCAATAATTAGTAACAGCAAGGAGTAAACCTAATTGTCTAAAACTTAGCCGTTTTTCACAGTGAGTACGACTAAGGGCGCGTATTTTAAGGGTTTGCGGCTATTCGATCAAGCATTTTTAATGGCCTAATCTCCCTGTTTTCAATTACTTGCGCTTTGCAGCTAGACTCTTTAATCTTGGTTCACAAACCTTTTATTGCTTTTAGCGATGGCAAAATCAAAATTACCTCTTGGTCCTGCTACCTTAGTTACCGCGGCTTTTATTGGCCCTGGCACCGTAACCGCTGCCACCAAAGCTGGGGCAAACTTTGGCTTTGCCCTACTCTGGGCATTGTTATTCTCCATCATCGCAACCATGATTCTGCAAGAAATGACAGCTCGTTTAGGCGTTGTTGGGCGCAAAGAATTAGGCCAGTCTATTCGTGAACAATTTTCAAGCCCTATACTAAAGGGACTCGCTAGCTTATTAGTTATCAGTGCTATTTTAATTGGTAATGCTGCCTACGAAGGAGGCAATATTGCCGGCGCCAGTTTAGGCATACAATCCTTTTTCACAAACAATTATGTTCAAAGTCTAGGCTTTGACCCTTTTGCATTAAGTATTGGGCTAATTGCTTTTTTCCTATTATGGACCGGTAACTATAAGCTTATTGAAAAGTTCATTATTGCTCTGGTATTGCTGATGAGTATAGCTTTTCTAGCAAGCTTTATTATGGTGCCACCAGATTTTTCCAGTCTTTTTAAGGGATTGTTTGTTCCATCACTTCCGAATGGTGCAACTTTAACAGTTATCGCATTAATTGGCACCACCGTAGTTCCCTATAATTTATTTTTACATTCTGCCAGCGCAAAAAAACACTGGGCTTCTGCAGAAAAATTACCAGAAGCAAGAAAAGACATTTATTTTTCTATTCCGTTAGGAGGATTAATTTCCATTGCTATTGTATCAACTGCTGCAACCGCATTTTTTGGTAAACAGCTAGAGATTAACAGTGCTCAGGATTTAGCCTTAAGTATTGAACCTTTGTTTGGAGGATCAGCTAAATATTTAATGGCCACCGGACTGTTTGCCGCGGGTATTTCCTCAGCAATAACGGCACCTTTGGCTACCGCTTATGCCTTGTCTGGATTACTTAATTTAAATACGGATATGAAGTCTGCAAGTTTTAAAGGGATCTGGATTTTAATTTTATTTGCAGGTGTAATCGTGGCCAGTTCTGGCATGAAACCGGTAAAAATCATTTGGTTTGCTCAAGTTGCCAATGGCATATTACTACCCATTATTGCAATTTTCTTGCTATGGACCATGAACCAAAAATTTTTAGGCAAGTATAAAAACTCCTTCATACAAAATGTTTTAGGATTAGTTGTTATTGCAGTAACCTTGATGCTAAGTGCTCGTAGTCTTATGTCTGCCTTTGGAGTTTTATAGTGACATCCAAGTTTAGTATCGATATTAATTGCGATCTTGGTGAAAGCATTGAGCCAGATCAATGGGAAAAAGATGCTTTGCTTATGACCTATATTTCATCCTGTAATATTGCCTGTGGTGGTCATGCAGGCAATACTCAAAGCATCGAAACCTCTATTAATAATGCCCTTAAGCACAAACTTAAAATTGGTGCTCATCCCAGCTTCCCGGATAAAAAAAACTTTGGTCGTAAAGAAATGGATATTTCAGAAAAAGATTTAAGAGGCGCACTCAGATCACAACTAAACACTTTTCATTCTATTTGCAAAAAACAACAAGCAAAAATTCATCATATCAAACCACATGGAGCCCTTTATAATCTAGCAGCAAAGGATATAAAACTAGCAGTTTTAATTTCTGAAGAAGTTAGCAAAGTTTTTAAAGATATAGCACTTATGGGCTTAGCTCATTCTTTAATGACTGATGCAGCCAATCAAGTAGGAATTCCATTTATTAACGAAGGTTTTATGGATCGCTATTACCATGCAAGTGGCCAGCTGGTCAGTCGTAAACATCCTCTAGCGGTGCATACTGAATTAAAACGATGCCTGGAGCAGGCTACTCGATTAGCAACCAGAAAAACCATTCAAACTTTAGAAGGAGAATATTTGGAGCTAAAGGTAGATTCAATTTGTTTGCACGGTGATCATGAAAATGCCTTACCAGTTGCCCGGCAACTACATCAAGCATTTGATAAAAAAGATATTCAAATTCAATAATGACTAAGTTCGATTACCAAATCGATATCAATAGCGATAGCTCATTGCTGATTAGCTTTAAAGATAGCAGCAACAGTGAACTTTCTAGCTATATTGCTCAATTGACAAAAAGTTTTTCTGAAAATACTCTTGAACACTTCATTGAGGCGGTTAGTGCCTATAACTCAATTTTATTGCTATTTTATCCTTTAGGCTGGCAACCACAAAAGACCATCAATCAAATTAATAAACATATTGAGTTGTTCCGTTTAGCGACCTCAACTCAAATATCGCTTATCCGTGTTCCGATTTGCTATGATCCTGAAGTTGCAACTGACTTGGATACTTTTTGTAGCAAAAAAAATATCTCTATTGCTCGCTTTATTGAGCTACATACCAAACCAACATATCGAATTGAAATGCTCGGCTTTTTACCTGGCTTTTTATATTTATCAGGACTAGATCCACTTTTGGCACAGCCAAGAAAATCGACCCCTGATTACAAAATCCCCGCAGGTTCAGTGGCTATCGGTGGTAACCAAGCTGGAATTTACCCCATCGAAAGCCCTGGCGGTTGGCATATCATTGGAAGGACTCCATTGAAGTTTTTTGATTCTGAAAGATCACCGCCAACATTGGCCAACCCAATGGATAAGATCAAATTTTATGCCATTAGCTATCAGGAATACTGTGGCTATGAGTATTAAATTTATCCAGGCTGGCTTACAAACCAGTTTGCAAGATCTGGGAAGATACGGTTACCGCAGCTACGGTATTAGTCAAGCAGGAGCCATCGATCCAATTAGCCTGCAACTTGCCAATTGGCTGGTTGACAATCCAGCTAATATCCCTTGTCTTGAAGTTTATCTCACTGGTCCTGAAATAGAATTTTGTCAAAACACCACGCTGGGCATCACTGGCGCCAACTTTGAAATATTCATTAATAATGAATTAGTAGAAAGCCATCAAACCCTTTTTTTAAAAAAGGGGGATTATCTTAAATTTGGCAGGCTTAACTCAGGAGCAAGAGCCTATATCGCTTTTGCTGGAACCATCGATACCAAAGCATTTTTAAACTCCCATTCAACAGATACCACCAGCAAACTTGGTAACAATAAAGGCTATAGTTTTACTAGTGGCGATCAATTAGAGCTAATAGTCAGTAACAAAAAGTTTACGTATAAACAGATTCCGCAAAATCTTTTAATTAATTATTCTAGCAATAGAGTCCTCAGAGTTACTCCTGGACTAGAATACCCACAATTGACTAAGGCTTCGCAACAGACCTTATTTACGGATTACTTCAAAGTCAGTCCAAATTCTAATAGAATGGGGTTAAGGCTGTCTGAAAATCAATTATTTCTACGCAGTCCAAAAGATATGACGAGCAGTCCAATTACCGTTGGTACCATTCAGCTGCCCCAAGATGGCTTTCCCATTATCATTATGAATGAGGGACAAACTATCGGTGGCTATCCTAGGATAGCTCAGGTAATTTCCGCCGATTTACCTTTGCTCGGGCAAATTAAACCTAACGCAAACATTCGGTTATTTAATGTCAGCCATCAACACGCCTTAGCAATTTTGCAGGAAAAATCGGATTATTACCAAACTCAACTAACCCCTTATTCCATAAAAATATAAAAAAGAATTGCATCCGAAAAAAAAATTATATAGCATCGGCACATGAAAACTTTTTACACGCTAACCACTACCACCACAACGACTTTCCATTTGGAGGTCAGCGGCTAGTTATTGTGTAAATAAAATAAACTAAGCCCAGGACCTGAAAATCCTGGGCTTTTTTTTGCCTGAGATTTTATGAGTCCTTTTAAAAATTAAAGGTCCAATAATGAAAGTATTAAAGTTTGGTGGTTCATCACTAAAAGATGCTGATGGTTTTATTCGCTGTGCAGAGATCATTTTGTCCAATGATCAGGCTGTAACCGTTGTAGTTTCAGCTTCAGGTGACACTACCAATCAACTTGAGAGCTTGTTGCAGTTACCTATACAAGAAGCCAAACAACTATTATCGGAAATTATTGATTCGCATTTATCAATCGCTAATCAGTTAAACCTGACAGAACAGCTCAATCCCGATTTTAATGATCATTACCATCAGGTTGAAAAGCTAATTACTGGACTGGAATCCATTAAATTCAAACCCGAAGAAGCTTTGATCAAAGTATTGATGCAAGGCGAGTTAATGAGTTCTCGTCTCTTGCAGACTTATATTCATCAGCAGTTAGAGTTAACCAATAATTCCAAGCAATGTGGTTTGCTCTATTCCAACCAGATTATCGTATCAAACTGTGATGCTAACGAGCCGGTTGTTGATTTTGAGCAATCATTACAACAATTAAATAGCGTAGAACTGCTGGATATTAATATTACTCAAGGCTTTATTGCCGTCGATCAAAACGGCGAAAATTGTTTACTTGGTAGAAATGGTTCCGATCTAAGCGCAGCTATTTATGCAGCTTTAATGAATGCTGAAAGCTGTGAAATCTGGACCAATGTGGATGGTATCTATAATGCCGATCCTGGTATTGTCTCCAATGCCCAAGTCATATCACAACTGGATTATCAAGAGGCAATGGAACTTGCTTATCATGGAGCCAAAGTGCTTCATCCCAAAACCATTAGCCCTTTGCAAAATGCGCAAATTCCTTGCTGGATTAAAAACTCAAATAATCCTAATAGCAGAGGGAGTTTAATTACCAAGCTATCATTGGATGAAAACGCTGTTAAAGGTGTTTCATTTAACGAAAACATATCCCTTTTTAATGTTAGTGGAGCCTGCCTGAAAGGTACGAAAGGTGCAGCAGCCAGAATTTTTTCAGCAATTGCTAGTCATAACATCTCAATAAATCTGATTACTCAATCTTCTTCTGAATACAGTATTAGCTTTTGTGTAGATTCTAAAGATAGTCTTGCTACAAAAAAAACTCTGGAAAAAGAGTTTTATTATGAATTATTGGCTCAGGATCTTAATCCTATAGAGGTAAAGCAAAAACGTGCAATTGTTTCAATTATTGGCAATGGCTTGCATCATAAACAGGGAATAGCAGCGCAATTTATGCACGCCATATCACTTGGTTCTATCAATATAGAGGCAATAGCTCAAGGTTCATCAGAAACATCCATTTCAATTGTTATTAAACAAGTGGCCGCAAAAAAAGCTTGCATTTTAACTCATCAGGAATTTTTCAATCGTAAACAACGCCTGGATTTAATGATTTTAGGCTGTGGTAACGTAGGTACAGAATTAATTCGGCAGTGCTTTCAACAACAGCAAAAACTGCTTTCCAAAAATATCGAACTTCGCATAAAAATGATTGCTAATTCAAAAAGCTACATTTTTTCAAAGAGTGGACTCAATGCTAATGATTGGTCATCGCAGTTACAACAATCAAATACGTCTTTTGACGTAAAACAATTGAAAAAACTACAAAAAGATAATGTTCTGATTAATCCTACTATTGTTGATTGTAGTTGCTCCAAAATTATTTCAGACCAATACAAACATTTTTTAGAATTAGGCTTTAATCTTGTTACCGCTAATAAAAAAGCCAATAGTGAAAGCCTTGACTATTACCAAAAGTTACAAAAAATAGTTCAAACATCATTTCGCAAATATCTTTACGAAACCAATGTAGGAGCAGGCCTGCCAGTCGTAAAAACCCTCAATCACCTTTTGGATGCAGGTGATCAACTGAACCAGTTTTCAGGAATTTTGTCGGGAACCCTTTCTTATATTTTAGGTGAAGTAGAATCGGGCAAGTTATTTTCAGAAGTAGTGAAGGAAGCTCAAGCAAAAGGGCTTACCGAGCCAGATCCCAGAGACGATCTTAATGGCATGGACGTTGCTCGAAAATTATTAATTATTGCTCGCGAGGCAAACATCAAGGCTGAAATTTCCGATATTTCACTCTGCAGCTTACTGCCGGATTCTTTTGACTCAACCGGATCGATTCAAGAATTTTTGCACCGTCTAAAGCAATTAGATGAACATTATACCAATCAATTTGATGAAGCCCGACACAATCAGGCGACCATTCGATACGTGGCAGAACTAAGGGATAATAAGTTATCTGTAGGATTAAAACAGGTTAAAAAAAGTGATCCTCTGTATTCAGTCAAAGGAGGAGAAAATGCTATCGCTATTTACAGTCAATATTACTCTCCAATACCACTGGTTTTACGAGGTTATGGTGCAGGTGCCCAAGTCACTGCAGCAGGACTATTTTCTGACATACTGCATAGCCTTCCACATCGAGAAAAGGAGTCGCTCTAATGGCGTTAAAAGTTTATGCCCCTGCCTCAATAGGTAATTTTTCCGTCGGTTTCGATTTGCTTGGTGCGGCGATCAGTCCTATTACTCAAAAATTGTTAGGCGATGTGATTGAAATTAAGTGTCATGGTATTGGTGAGTTTATTTGTTCAGGGCCCTTCTCAGATCAATTACCACCCAATTTAACCGACAATATTGTTTATGATTGCCTACAACTCTTTAATAAAGAACTGGAAAAAAAACTGGTTTACCAACAGAATCTTAGCTTAACTCTTTATAAAAACCTGCCGATCGGAAGCGGCTTAGGTTCCAGTGCCAGCTCAGTAGTTGCTGCACTTCATGGCTTAAATCTTTGGTATGGCAAACCACTATCCAAACAAGAACTTTTGCGCTTGATGGGAAAATTGGAAGGCAAAATTAGTGGTTCGGTTCATTACGATAATATAGCGCCCTGCTTTTTAGGTGGCCTACAATTAATGAGTAATGATGAAACCATCTGTCACTCACTCCCTTTCCCGGATGACTACTATATTGTAGTAGCAAACCCTGGAGTGATGGTATCCACTAAAGCAGCCAGAGAAATGCTCCCTTCCAATATTAAACGCTCTGATGCTATCCAATTTTCTGGTTTATTAGCAAATTTCACTCGCGCCCTATATTCAGACAATCCAAAAGTTGCAACTCAGTACCTTAAAGACGTTATAGCGGAACCCTACCGGAAGCAGTTATTACCCGATTTTGATCAACATAAGAACTTCTGTTATGAAAATGGCGTGCTACATTTTGGAATTTCCGGTTCAGGTTCAACGGTTTTTGCTATTACCGATTCTATGAAAACAGCAGAAATCACACAGCAGTATTTATTAACTAACTACCGACATACTGAAAAAGCTTTCTGTCACATTTGTAAGCTGGATACTGTTGGTTCCCGGCTTCTTGAACAAAGTTAGCAAGAATCATAAGGAACAAACTATGCAACTTATTAATATTAGAGAACCACAACAAAAAGTTTCATTCAAGCAAGCTGTCCTTAAACCTCTTGGTAAGGAAAAAGGACTATTTTTCCCCAATAAACTTCCAAAGTTAGCAAAAGAAGTTTTTTATCAAGTTGATTTCCATGAGCTAAGTTATCAGATTTTATCTGCCATGATTGGCAATGAAATATTGGAAAATGATCTGAAGCTTATGATAAAAAAAGCTTTTAATTTTCCACTGAAACTGGAGGAAATAGATCAGAATACCTCTGTATTAGAGCTCTTTCATGGGCCTACTTTTGCTTTTAAAGATTTTGGAGCTCGTTTTCTGGCTCAATGTCTCAGCCACTTTAACCAGCAACAAAAAGTTACCATTGTAGCCGCTACTTCGGGTGATACTGGCGCTGCAGTAGCTCATGCTTTCTATGATATTGATAATATAGATGTTGTAATTTTATACCCGCATAACAAAATCTCTAAAGAGCAAGAGCAGCTTTTTTGCTCTTTAGGAAAAAACATAAAAACTATTGCCATAAAAGCTGATTTTGATGCCTGTCAAACTATGGTGAAAGAAGCTTTTTCAGATAATGACATTAAGAAAAAGCACAATTTAAGCTCTGCCAATTCAATTAACATAGCGCGACTCTTGGCACAGGTTTGTTATTACTCCTTTTTGCCCAACATGGCAAAGTGTCCTATCGATCTTATCTCAGTTCCAAGCGGTAATTTTGGCAATCTTACTGCCGGTTTAATCGCCAAACAAATTGGTGCACCAATTGGTAGCTTTATTGCAGCAACCAACTCAAATGACACTATCCCTCGTTACTTGCAATCGGGAAACTGGAATCCCAAAGCAACTATCGCAACCTTATCTAATGCCATGGACGTAGCTATTCCTAATAATTTCCCTAGAATTGAATACCTGTTTTCAATCAATCGCTCTCAGCTTGCTCAAGAAATTCAAGCAATTGCCATCAATGAAAAAGAAACCATTGGTAGTATGCGTGAACTCTTAAAACTGGGTTATTTATCAGATCCCCATACCGCAGTAGCCTATTCCGCTTTAAAGCAGGCACAAACTAACAATCAATATGGTATATGTTTATCAACGGCCCACCCGGCTAAATTCAGAGATGTTATTAGAAGCAAAATCGGTAAAAAGATACCTCTACCAAGCGTTATGGAAACTGCGATGCATAAAGAGAATTTATCGATGACTATGGAAAATAATTTTGAAATTTTTAAAAACTATCTACTATCCATTTAAAAGCAGCATCCATTCTATAATAAATCTTCAATATCTCTGTATATCGGATTTTGCAGGGAGATCATGGTTTCTGTAGAGCGTACTTGTTCAATGGACTGCAGCTTATTGATCAAAACATCTTGAAATCGCTGCATATCAGGAGCAATCAGTTTGACCAGCAAGCTATATTGACCGGTAGTATAAAAAGCCTCCAACACTTCTGGAATCTTGGATAATTGTTCAGCGACAGGTTGATAATCTTTAGCCGATTTTAAATAGATACCCACAAAACAACAAACATCGAACCCTAAAGCTTTCGGTGAAACCTTAACTTTAGTGCCCTGAATAATACCTGCTTGGCGCATTTTTTCGATGCGGACGTGAATTGTGCCAGAGCTCACCTCAAATTTCTTGGCGATTTGTGCATAAGGTGTTTTTGCTTCTTGCAATAATTCTGCCAATATTTTTTTGTCCAAATTATCGATTCGATAATTTTCCATGATTATCTCCTACCATTTTTAGAGATTTATTATCTATCAAAGGTTTTTTTAGATAAAAATTATTATTAATACAATATTTATAAACAGATATTGCAAATTTAGCAAATAAATTAGATAAATAATAAAAATCTTGGAGATTAATTATGAAAAAACTAGCACATACCTCATTTATTGAAGACCAAAAGCTGATACAGGCACTTAAAACTGACTTTTTAAGCGAACTGTCCCAAAAATTGGACTTGGTAGAAGTTCAAGCGCCGATATTGACTCTACAAGACGATGGTACTCAAGATGATCTGAACGGTACTGAAAAAGCCGTCAGCGTTTCCAGCAAGGCTTTATCCAAGTCGGTAGAAGTAGTTCATTCCCTGGCCAAATGGAAACGTCAATTACTAGCCCGCACGGACTTTCAAGCTGGCAAAGGTATTGTCGCTCAAATGCGTGCTTTACGACCTGATGAGGAGGTATTAAGCGAACGCCATTCAATTTGTGTCGATCAATGGGATTGGGAAAAGGTTATCGAAGTAAAAGACCGGGGTTTGGATTATTTAAAGGATACTGTTAAGCAAATTTACTCCGCTTTAAAATCTATTGATCAACAATTAGCGATCCAATTAGATCGAGAACAATTACTATCAGAAACCATCCATTTTATTCATACTGAAGAATTATTACAGCAATACCCCACGCTTTCACCAAAAGAGCGTGAATATCAGGCTTGTAAAAAATATGGTTCCGTATTTTTAATCGGCATTGGCGGCGAACTCATCGATGGCACTATTCATGATGGCCGCGCACCAGATTACGATGACTGGAGCAGTGAAACTGAAGCAGGCTATGCTGGTTTGAACGGTGATATCCTGGTTTGGAGCCCTGTTTTAGAGGATGCTTTCGAACTTTCCTCTATGGGCATTCGAGTAAGCCCTGAAGTAATGAAAAAGCAATTGCAAATTCGTGATTGTGAACATCGACTGGATTACAAATGGCACCAACAATTAATGGCAGGAAAATTACCACAAACCATTGGTGGTGGTATTGGACAATCTCGTCTCGCCATGTTTTTCCTGCAAAAGTCACATATTGGTCAAGTGCAATTTAGTATTTGGCCAGAAACGGTTGAAGTGGATTTGCTGTAAAATCCATTTTAACACTTGTATGACTGGATAAAATAGATTCCCGCCTTCGTGGACAACCAAAGCAAGTGCTTGTGGCAAATGATGCTTAAGTCTGATTTTGCTACAACTTCTATCTTAATGAAACTTGTTTATAAAAATTATTTGGAGATATACACTTCCAATACTCCAGAAGCTTTATATGTATCGAAGTGGAAATTTCTTTTAAATTCTCTTAAATGTTCATTTTCATTAAAAGCCATTGAAGCATTTATACTTACCATCATCTCAACACCCTTTGAATTAGAAAAAGGCTTTAATTCCATTTTACAAACCGTCGATTTGCAAACTAACTCTTTAATTTCATAAAGACTGGTATCTCCATGTGCATAAATAGTGTTAGTGATAGCATCCTGTGTTTGATATGCCCAAGATTCATTGACAGACTCTTTTTCAAAAAGCTCTTTTACCATATTCGTCCTCTTAGCTAAAGCCTCTGCCGCTGCTTGTTTACTGACTTTAGTATCTAAACTTTCAAGTAACTCTTGATCTATTTGTTTACTAAGCTTATCTAAAGCTTCACGATCTTTAATTAAATCTAGTTCTGCCCTCAATTTTAACAACTCCTTTTCAAGGCCAGCTATTTTCTCATTAGCTAAATCAAGCTTATTTAATGTTGATTTATCTTGAACTTTAATAGTTTCAATTTCAGTTACTACCTTTTTTTCAGGCTCAGATTTCTTTACTATAATTTCTGAAGGTTTAACCAAAAAATAGATATTTCCAGCTACAGATAAAGCTAACAAACCAATTAGTATTTTATTCATTTTTCTTCTCCATTATTAATATTTTATTTCGGTTATTTTTTATTAAATAAAATTCAACTTCTTTGCCTAACTACTTCAAACAAAGTCACGCCAGTTGCAACGGAAACATTCAGGCTAGAAACCTCCCCTGCCATAGGGATTTTTATCAAGTGGTCACAAGTTTCTTTTGTCAGTCTACGCATACCGTCTCCTTCGGCCCCCATTACAATTGCAATAGGACCTGCTAGATCAGACTGATAAATATCATGCTGAGCCTCACCAGCAGTGCCATAAAACCAAATACCCTGTTCCTGCAACAACTTCATAGTGCGCACAAGATTAGTCACCATAATAAAAGGAATAGCTTCAGCAGCCCCACAAGCTACTTTCCGTGTGACATCGGTTATACCAGTGGCATTATCTTTTGGTGCTATCACCATATGTACACCAGCCGCATCGGCACTTCTTAGACAAGCACCCAGATTATGCGGATCAGTCACACCGTCGAGAATTAATATAAAAGGATCACCATCAATTTTCTGCAAAAGTTCCGGAATTTGCTTTTCGTGGTAACTGCTTTTCTTTAAAGAACCGCACTGTGCAATTACCCCTTGATGGCGCTGCTCAGTAAGCTCATCCAATTCTTCTCGACTTTTCTGCACAACTTTAACAGCTTTATTTTGCGCCAGTTTAATAAGCTTGTGCAAACGCTGATCACGACGATTATTTTGCACATAAATCTGTTGTATAGCTCCACTATTTCTTTTCAGTAAAACCTCAACCGCATGAATTCCAAATACTATTTCTGACATATCGATATTCTATTTTCTTTTCCGCTTACCGCTTTTACCACGTTTAGATTTAGTATTTTTGCCATATTTTCCTTTAGTATCACCTTTAGAAATAGAACCACTACGTTTAGCTTTAGCATAAAGCTTTCTTCTTTCCGATCCCTTCACTTCCTCACGTTTAACTGATTCTCGCTTTACTAAATCAAAATCGATTTTTTTATCTTCCAAATCCACTCGGCTGACTTTAATTAAGCAACGATCGCCCACTCTAAAACTTTGCCGACTACGTTCACCAATCAAACGCATTTTTGCTGCATCAAAGTGGTAATAATCGCCATCCAATGCACTAATATGGATCAAACCATCCACATGCAGCTCATCCAGTTGCACGAATAAACCGAAACTGGTGATGGTAGAAATGGTTCCCCAATATTCTTCCCCAACTCGCGTCAGCATATATTCGCACTTCAACCAATCAATTACTTCTCGCGTAGCTTTATCGGCTCGTCGCTCAGTCATAGAAGAATGTTCAGCGTAGTGCACTAATTCCGCTTCCGTATAGAGCTGCCCTGAATCGGTACCCACCAGCTGCTCTTTCTCAGCCAATATCTGTTTAATAATCCGATGTACTAATAAATCAGGATAGCGCCGAATTGGCGAGGTAAAATGGGTATAAGCCTCAAAAGCCAAACCAAAATGGCCTTCATTTTCCGGACTATAAACTGCCTGCATCATAGAGCGCAGCATCATGGATTGAATTAAATCATAATCCGGACGTTCAGCAATAGCAGTATGCAATTCCCGATAATGTTTCGGTTCAGGATTTTGCCCGCCAAATAAAAATAGTCCGAGCTCACCCAGAAAGGCACGAAATTTTTCCAAGCGTTCTTCCGACGGCCCTTCATGAACACGATAAATACCTGGAACTTTACTTTTTAAGATAAATTCCGCCGTCGCCACATTGGCACAAATCATGCACTCTTCAATAATGCGATGAGCATCATTACGAGTTCGCCCTACAATCTTTTCTATTTTGCGATCTTCGGTAAATAAAATTTGGGTTTCGGTAGTTTCAAACTCAATAGCACCGCGTTTCGTTTTAAGTGCTAAACGCGCCTTAAACAGCTCATACAGGCTTTCCAGATCGGGAACCAGCTCCGTATATTCTTTCCGTAGTTCATGATGATTATCTTCATCTTTGTTTAGGATGGCCCAGACTTTAGTGTAAGTAAAACGTGCATGAGAGTGCATTACGGCGGGATAAAATTTAGAACCGACAACATGGCCCTGTTTATCCAAATCCATTTCTGCCACCATGCACAGACGATCCACCTTAGGATTTAACGAACATAAGCCATTGGATAACAACTCAGGCAACATAGGTACTACAAAGTTAGGAAAATAAACCGAATTACCACGCTTGATCGCTTCATCATCCAGTGCCGTATCCGGCTGTACATAATGACTCACATCGGCAATTGCGACCCATAATCGCCAACCACCATTAGTATTCTTCCGGCAATAGACCGCATCATCAAAATCTTGGGCATCTTCACCATCAATGGTTACCAATGGCAAATCACGCAAATCAACCCTTTGTCCAGACTCAAACTTCCAGTCATTCTCAGTAATTTCTACAGGTAGATCTGTCACTTGTTGATTAACTTCTTCTGGCCATTCATGCGGAATGCCATGACTGCGAATGGCAATTTCGATTTCCATTCCAGCAGATAAATAGTCGCCCAAAACTTCGGTAATTTCACCACGCGCATGACGGTTTTTATGTGGCCTTTGCGTAATGACAGCCACCACCACCTGACCAATTTCCGCCTTAAGACCAGTATTTAAATCAACAATCAGATCATGCTGGATTCTTGAATCCTCTGATGAAACAAAATATAAACCGTTTTCTTCAAATAAGCGCCCAACCAAGTGAGTCGTTGAACCATCGAGAATCTCAACAATATCACCTTCGGTACGACCACGCCGATCAATTTTTTTAACCCGCGCTAAGACTTTATCGCCATGAAATACATTGTGCATTTCTCTGGGAGATAAATACCAGTCCTGACCACCCTGTTCCAACTCCAGATAACCATAGCCATCGCGATGAGCAATAATTGTGCCACGAACTAAATCTGTCGCATCAACTAAACAATAATCACCCTTACGGTTACAAATCAATTGTCCGTCACGCTCCATCGCATTCAGGCGTTTATGCAAGGCACGTTTATCATCTGACTCCAAAATTTCCAACTTGGCACTAAGTTCATCAAAAGACAAAGGCTCACCAGAATTTTTTAGTACTTCCAAAATATATTGACGACTGGCAATCGGATTGACATAACGTTGAGCTTCTAACTCAGCCTGCGGATCGAAAGATGTTTTTTTTGGTTTAGACAAAGGCACGAACCTTTAACAATAATTTATCAATCATTGTATAGGCTGCCACAGAAATATGAAGTTAAACTTTACGGAAAATCTTGAAATGTAAAGGCCATTGGCATTTTTTCATATGTCCGGTATCACACCAAGCAAATTCCAGTGGTTGTAAAATTTGCTGGATTGGATCAATAGCCTCCTGCTGTAAATACTTCTGTACCGCTGACCAGGTTCTTAAATAGGCTACAAACTGCTGATATGTCCAAGTGGATTCCATTTTAATATCAGGGCTATTAATTAAAGGATAAGGAAAATCAAAATTGTCATAAGCTTGATCAAGCCACTGGTGACGTTTTGACCAATAAGACTTTAGAATCTCACTATATAAATGATCAATGGTTTTATCCACTTCCGGATTGATATGCACCAAAGAATAACACCAGGCAGCAAAAACTCCCCCAGGCTTTAAAACCCGCTTTGCTTCCGCCATAAAAGCATCAAAATCCAGCCAGTGTAAAGCTTGAGCCACGGTAATCAAATCAACACTGCTGTCAGCCAAGCTTGATGATTCAGCGTTTTCATGGCGATAATCAATATTGCCCAGTTTTTTAGCGTGAGCAATTTGCTCCTGACTATTATCGGTAGCAATTACTTGATTAAATTGTTGGACTAAATGAGTAGCTGCCTGTCCGGTTCCTGTTGCCACGTCCCAGGCAGATTGACGATCATCACATAACATCGACAGATATTGAAAAATTTCTGCCGGATACTCTGGACGATTATGATGATATTGTTGTGCGATACCAGAAAAGTAGTTTTTATCATCCATGCTTAAAACACCAAGCTCCTGATTAATCACTTATCGACACACAATACGCCTATAAATATTGGAAATCAAAACCTTATTATCCTATGTGCGAAGCACTCGTCTTTTTTAACTAAAACCGACAATTTATTTTACAGTTTCAATCTGAGTTTATAGAAAGTTGATTATACTAAGCACCACTTTTCAATAAAGTTGGGGGTTTAATTTCAATCTATAAAAATCGGTATTTTTTATTAAAAACTCAACAAAATAATTTTATTTATGCTTTATATTTTAGAGCATCAATAGACGTTACAGTTTTACTTTTTATAAATCTCTTCTACAATGCGGAAGAAAAGAAATTTATGCGTTGGGTGGGATAATGAAATACTTAGTGATTTTATTGGGGCTTAATTTAATTTTTACAATTTGTTTAGTTCAAGCCTCTGAATCGATTGATAGATGTAATAAGTTCATCAATGATTCTAAAGGTAATTATAAAAAAGCTCATACTAACAAGCATTGCCTAAAAGCAGCAAAAGAAGGCAACTCATCAGCCCAGTACTCTGTAGGTATGGGTTTCGGTTACGATGGAAATCATGATTTAGAAGAAAAATATTATCGGCTTTCTGCTAACCAACAAGTGATAGCATCTTATTTGTCACTTGGACATGTATTAAGCGACAAAGCCCCATGGGAAGCTATTTATTGGTATCAACGATATTATTCGACAAAATCTGATGGTTATGGCTATAGCGCATATAGAATAATGCAGCTTTTTGAGAAAATGAATGATAAGAATCAATCAAAGTATTGGCGTATAAAGTGCCGAAAAAGTAAGTATAAAGGCTGTAAATAATTATTTATCTATATATACAAAACGGCTAATAATTTCCCCATTTCTTTCAATAATTTCAGTGAACATTTCGAGTGGTCTAACCCAAGTTCCAAAATCACCATAAAGAGCTTTATAAACAACATATTGCTCGCCAGTTTCAGAGTGAGTTGCCACGCCTAATACTTCATACTTTTGGCCTTTGAAGTGTTGGTAAATACCTTTTTCAATTTTATTGGTCATTATCACTCTCTTGATAAATATTGGGGAAATAGCGCTCCATCATAATGGAAGGGTTATTTAATTTGGTAAAACCATATTTTTTGTATAAAAATTTTGCAGTTGAAGTCGTTAGGGTAAATCGTCTTATGCCTTGCAGATCTGGATGTTTATCTATGGCCTGCATTAGATAGTGACTTAAACCTTTACCCTGCTCTTCAGATATTACAAATACGTCAACCATATTAGCAAAGGTAGCTCTATCAGTAACAACCCTAGCAAAGCCAATCATTTTTTGTTCTTGATATAAACCAAAATTAATAGAATTTCGGATAGACTTTTCTACCAACGACTTAGGGATGCCATTTGCCCAAGAGGATTTTTGATCTAGAAAACGGTGAATTAAATCAATATTGAGCCTATCAATATTTGTATCCACACAACAATTTTTAAACTGCCACAGCATAGTACTTAAAAAATTCCCTTAATTGATTTTCTTGTTTTGAATTTTGCACCAAAATATCCCCTAGAGCTAGCCGAAGTAAGGCAAAGTTATAGTGTAAATTGGGCAGGATCGCCCAATTTAGCAAAATCGAAACAAGGAAGTTTCGTTTTGCGGCGCGTAAAGTAACTTTGAATTATGAGGAAAGTGCGAAGCACCTAGCGACGGGGCATCTTTTCTTTTGGTTCGTTTTCTTTGGATGAGCAAACGACCATAGGAAGTCTCTTTAGAGAGAAAATGAACAATAAAACAAGATAAAAGTTATTAGAAATAAAAAAGCCCGAGATTAACTCAGGCTTTATAAACTCTCGCCTGGCAACTGCTCCTGCGTTGCTCTAACTCTCGTCATCCCTAGCAGTCGTTCGCGAAAGTGACAATTTTAGGCTTCAAATGGATGACGTTTAATAATAGTTTCTACGCGATCTGGTCCCGTTGAGATAATATCCACTGGTACGCCAACAATTTCCTCAACTTTAGCGATAAAGTCTAAAGCGTTTTGTGGCAAGTCGACCAATGATTTAGCCCCAAAAGTTGTTTCTGACCAACCTGGCATTTCAATATAAACGGGCTCCAGGGTTTTATAATCATCGGCACCACAAGGTGTATTATCTAACTCACCATTTTTTTCACAATTATAAGAAACTGCAACTTTTACTGTCTCTAAACCATCTAAAACATCCAGTTTAGTCATACAAAGACCTGAAACCGAGTTAATATCTACCGCACGTTTCAGTGCAACCGCATCCAACCAACCACAACGACGGGGACGACCCGTGGTAGCACCAAACTCGTTACCCACTTTGGCTAAGCGAGCACCAATATCATCAAATAATTCTGTTGGGAAGGGGCCGCCGCCCACACGGGTGGTATAAGCTTTAGTAATGCCTAACACATAATCAATATGACGTGGGCCAACACCGGAGCCAGTTGCCACGCCACCAGCAGTGGTATTGGAAGAGGTTACAAAAGGATAAGTACCATGATCAATGTCCAGTAACGTACCCTGAGCACCCTCAAACATTAACTTATCACCAGCCCGGCGCATATCCGCCAAAGTTGCTGGCACATCATCCAGCAATGGCTCAAGCATAAGTGCAAACTTTTTACACAAGGCTAAAGTTTCATCATAGTCCACCGCTTCAGCATCATAAAACTGCGTCAAGGTGAAATTATGTAGCTCCATAACTTCTGCTAATTTATCTTCAAGACGCTTTTGGTCGAACAAATCTTCAACGCGCAAACCACGACGAGAAACCTTGTCTTCATAAGCTGGACCAATACCGCGACCAGTAGTACCAATTTTCTTTTCCGGATCACGAGCCGCTTCACGCGCATTATCTAAAGCGATATGGTACGGCAGAATTAACGGGCACGCCGGACTAACACGTAAGCGCTCTTTGACGGGCACACCACGCGACTCCAGCATATCCATTTCTTTTTTCAAGGCATCGGGGGCTAATACCACACCATTACCGATGTAGCACATAACACCGTCATTCAAGATACCTGATGGAATAAGATGGAGCACGGTTTTTTCGCCTTCGATCACTAAGGTGTGACCTGCATTATGTCCGCCTTGATAGCGAACTACCGCCTTTGCCTGTTCAGTTAAAAGGTCAACAATTTTGCCTTTACCTTCGTCACCCCATTGGGTGCCCAAAACCACAACACTTTGTGCCATTGCTTCAACTCAAAATTTCATTAATCTGCGGCGCATTTCTGCGACAAGAAACTACACATTTTACCTTTAACGAACAGGAAAATCCTCTATTTTTTAATTTTTATCACAAACTTAGATCGGCCTCTGATACTGAAAATTTATAGCTGCCAGAATTCAATAACTTATGGAGTTTACCTCAGGAAAATCCTATTTCACGAAGTAGATCCAAGCCAACCCAATAAGCATACTGATAATGCCGATAATCCTCAGTTGGCTATCGGGGTTTTTAATCGCCTCCGTCATGGTTTTCTTCCAAATCTTGGGGAAAAGTGCTGGCATCAAACCCTCAAATACCATAAAAAGCCCTATTGCAATCAACCATTCTTGTGACATTTTGACCTCTTATACCCATTAAAACAAAAAAGGGATAAGCCAAGCTTATCCCTTTCGATATTTTGCTAACAACTATTTGCCTTTAGCGTCTTTAAAGTATTTAAAGAATTCACTATCCGGCTTAATCACCATCACATCACCTGAATCCTGGAATGATGCTTTATAAGCATCCAGACTTCGCAAGAAAGCGTAAAACTCAGGATTTTTGTTATAGGTTTCAGCGTAAATCTTTGCTGCTTCCGCATCTGCCTGACCGCGAATTTCGCGTGAAGTTCGATCCGCTTCAGCAATAATGATTTTTTGCTTGGCATCCGTATCGGCACGAATTTTTTCCGCTTCTTTGCTACCTTCAGCTCGGTTGGCATTGGCGAATTCCTTACGCTCGGAAATCATTTCCTGAAAAACTTTTTCCCGAATTTCATCAGGATAATTCACTTTTTTTACCTGAATATCAACCACTTCAATACCAAACTCCGGGGTTTTCTGAGCAACTTCGGCCATAATCGCCTGAATGGTCTCATCACGATCCTGATAAATCAGTTGCTCGATATTACGAGTACCGAACTGGGCACGAGTCGAAGCATCAACAAAGCGATCGATAAAGCCATTAGCTCTTTGAATACTGCCCTGGGTTCTTAAATAAAACTGACCAAAATCCTTAACGCGCCATTTAACATAGGTATCAACAATCAAATCCGTTTTATCCGAAGTGGTAATACGATCGGCACGACCATCAAAAGTCTGGATCCTTGAATCCAATTTTTTAACTGTATCGATAAAAGGCATTTTAAAGTGTAGCCCGGGATTATTAACTACTGGTTTACCCGCAGAATCCTTAAGTACCTGACTAAAACGTAAAATAAAGCCTTTTTGCTGTTGTTTCACAATAAACATCGATTGAGAAACTATGAACAATAGTGCTACCGTTAAAAATATAATAATTGGAGATCTATTCATTATTTCTCTCCTTTGTTATTGGTTGATTTTTTCTTTACGATTTGATCAAGCGGTAAATAGGTCAGATTATTGCCACCATCCGTATCAATAATCACCTTACTGACCTTTGACATCACTTCCTCAACCGTCTCTAAATACAACCTTTGGCGGGTTACTTCAGGCGCTAAAATATATTCAGGCAAAAGTTTCTCAAAACGTGCAACCTCACCTTTGGCTTTCTCAACTACCTGACTTTTATAGGCTTCAGCATTTTTTATGATACGCGCTGCCTGACCTTCTGCTTTAGGCAGCTTGTCATTTTGATAAGCTTTTGCTTCCTGCACATAGCGCTTTTCATCACTTAATGAGCTGGTCACATCATCAAACGCTGGCCGAACCTGGATGGGAGGTTTTGAGTCAGTCATATTGACTTCATAAATTTCAACGCCCATCTTATAAGGTTCTAAAATACGCTCCATTTCAGTCAGAGTGTCTTGCATAATACGCGTTTTATTATCTTTAAGAACATCATCAATTACCGACTGACCGACAACTTGGCGAATAGCCGCTTCTGCGACCTGCTCAATGGTTTTATCTTGATCGTAAACGTTAAATAGATAATCTTCAGGAATATCCACGCGGTAAACGATAGTAAAATCCACATCAACAATATTTTTGTCTTTGGTCAAAATGTTACCTGAGACTTCTTTTTGTTGCTGTGTATTTACATCCACCTTATAAAGGCGATCAATAAACGGTGGCATCCAACCCAAACCAGGGCCAACCGTTCGATCATAAGCGCCAAAACGGGTAATAACTCCCTGCTCGGCTTCTTTTACCGTATAAAACCCCTTCACCACGTAAAAAGCTACAAAGACCAATAGCCCAATAAAGAAAAAGCTTTTATCGCCACCCTTTCCCTTGCTTCCTTTGCCGCCAAATATTCTGCCAAACTTATCACCAGCTTCCTTAATCATTTTATCCAGATCGTTTTGATTATTTTGGGGCTTTTTCCCCCACGGATCCTGATTGTTACCGTTTCCACCTGGTTGATTCCAAGCCATTTGAGTCTCCGAGTATATCTAATAAATAATAATTTAAGTTAATAATTAGATTGTAGGGGCGTCAAGCCGCCCTTTCAAGGTAAAAGCGGCTCTAGTTCCACCGAACCGCCATTAATAATGTAACAATTTAAATCTTCTTCCAGCTGCCTTGAGAGCCTTATCCAGTCTGCTTTTGGTAACTGAATATCCAGTAAAAGATCGCCATTTTCCGCGTAAAATTCTTTTTCAATGGCCTGCAATTCATATAAATAACCACGCAAACGCCCTTTATTTGGTGGTAATTTCAACTGCCCGACAAACTGTTCATCGATCGCCAACTCTTCAATCGCTACTTTAAGTAAATCAATCCCCAGATCTTTTAACGCCGACACCCAAACTCGAACTGGCTTACCAGTATCATCTCGATCAATATGCGGTTCAGCTCCTTCAATAGCATCGATTTTATTGAAAACCTGTAACATGGGGATTTCATCGGCACCAATTTGTTTCAACACTTCCAGCACCTGTTCCATATTTTCTTCGCGCCGCTCAGAAGCAGCATCAATCACATGTAACAGCACATCAGCCTCTACCGATTCTTCCAGAGTCGCCCGAAAAGCTGCCACTAAATCGTGTGGTAGATGGCGAATAAAGCCTACCGTATCGGCTAAAATAATATCCGTTCCCTGTGGCAAGGAAAGACGGCGTAGGGTTGGATCGAGAGTTGCGAACAGTTTATCTTCCGCTAAAACATTCGATTCTGTGGTTAAATTAAATAGAGTCGATTTCCCCGCATTGGTATAGCCTACGATGGAAACGGTTTTAATATTGGCTCTTTTACGCGAACGCCGACCCTGCTCACGCTGTTTGCCCACCTTGTCCAAACGCCGTTCAATATACTTGATCCGATCGCGCAATAAGCGTCTATCGGTTTCCAGCTGAGTTTCACCTGGACCTCTTAGACCAATACCACCTTTTTGCCGCTCCAGGTGGGTCCAACCGCGGACTAGTCTGGTGGAAAGATGTTTTAACTGAGCTAGTTCCACTTGCAATTTACCTTCAAAAGTAAAAGCACGTTGAGCAAAAATATCCAGAATCAAACCTATCCGGTTAATAACACGAGCTTTAACCGCTTTTTCAATATTGCGTTCCTGGGCCGGTGAAAGTGTATGATTAAAGATCACCAGATCGGCATCAAGTGCATTTTTAACACTGAGGATCTCATCAATTTTACCACTACCAATAAAGTATTTGGGATCAGGTGCACTACGTTTAGCCGTTACAATATCCAGAACATTTAAACCGGCTGAGCGAACCAGCTCGACAAACTCAGTTAGGTCTTCTTGATTTTTGTCCTGACTTAGATCCTGCTGAAAATCTATATGCACTAATATCGCTGACTCACCACCAGCATGACGATCAAACACCCGCTACCTCAAGATTTAATGAAAACTTTATCAATAAAGGAATCTATTATATGAAGAATAACCAAGAGAAAGCCAGTTGTTAACTTAGATAACAACTGGCCTTTGAGAAGATAAAATCAAAAAGTGAAATTAAAGCCCACCCATCGGATTGCCGCCATAGCCGCTGCCCATAGGACCAGAACCCATACCACCTTGTTGACCGCCATTGTCCTGCTCTTCAGATTGATGACCATTATTATCACCAGGTCCAAACTGAGTGCGAACATTACGAATAGGAACTACAGTAGAAACCGCATGCTTATAAACCATTTGATTGACCGTGTTTTTTAACAAAATCACGAACTGATCGAATGATTCAATCTGCCCTTGAAGCTTAATACCATTCACTAGATAAATAGAAACTGGCACTTTTTCACGTCTTAACGCGTTTAGGAAAGGGTCTTGTAACGATTGCCCTTTTGACATAATTGCTACCTCTTATGATTATAAAATTATTCCTTATCCTAAGGATCATTTTTGTGTTGTTGAAAACCCACAGTTGGGACATTATTTTTCCGTTAAGATAGTTTAACTTAAAAATTTTGAAAAATCGAGCAGAGTCAATAAGTTATCAGTAAAATTCCATTTTTCTTAACAAGTTGACCACTTCTAAATACAGATGTTCAAATTTTTGATCTGACTGCACGGCATGCAGATTATCCCAGCTCCGTAGCCAGGTAAATTGGCGCTTGGCTAACTGTCGGGTTGCAACAATCGCCCGCTCAATCGCTTCGTCTAACTCAAGCTCACTTGCAAGGTATTGCCAGAGCTGACGATAGCCCACCGAACGAATGGCGGGTAAATCAGAATTCAAATCAGCTCTTTGATACAAAGTTTCCACTTCCTGTAAAAAACCCTGCTCCATCATCAGTTTAAAACGCTGTTCAATACGCTGGTGTAGTACCACTCGATCCGATGGCATCAAGGCAATCTGTAACGTTCGGTAGGGGAAGTCTTCTTCTTGCTGCTCGGCGTGCAATTGACTTAAAGCTTTGCCACTGATGCGATAAACCTCCAAAGCACGTAGGGTTCTCTGTGGATCATTGGCATTAATCCGTTCAGCAGAAACTGGATCAACTTCGGATAATTCCTGGTGCAATTTTGCCAGGCCTTGCGCTTGCAATTCCTGCTGCAACTGTTGGCGTACAGCCGGATCCGAATCCGGTAAATTATTCATGCCTTCTAGCAAAGTTTTATAGTACAGCATGGTTCCGCCAACCAGCAGTGGAATTTTGCCATTGACGCTGATCTTGGTCATCTCGGCTAACGCATCATCACGAAATCTGGCGGCCGAATAAGGCTCACTGGGATCGCAAATATCAATCAAACGATGCGGCGCCAGTGCCAACTCCTGTTTGGAAGGTTTCGCCGAACCAATATCCAGACCTCGATACACCATAGCCGAATCGACGCTGATAATTTCGCACTCATGCTCTTGCACCAGCTTAATGGCCAAATCAGTTTTACCGGCTGCAGTCGGCCCCATTAAAAATATTGCCGCTGGTTTTGACATTTTTATTGACCTTTCAACAGCTGCGCTAAATCTTGTGCTTGCAACTGAAGACTGTATTTTGAGGCTTGCCATGATTCATAATCAGGATGAGAATTTAAATAATCAATCCAATTGGTTTTAGGTTCGGGCTGCCAGGCAGATGCTAAAGCCGTAGTCAGTCGCTGCTGCCAACTTGTAACATCATTAGAAGGATTGCTCTCAACAATGGCTTGCTTTAGCCAGGTTTCAATATGTAAGTGCTCAACACATGAGGGGACTTTTCTAACGATTAAACTGCTAGGTCCGGCTTGGGCTAAATCGAAACCTAGTAACTGCCAGCTTGCCACAATATTGTCGGTTTGTGCTTCTGATGTTAATTGCAAACGCACCGGAATTAATAAGGGTCTTTGCTTAATGTCTGCCAGTTGTCTTGATGATTGTTGCCACTCAGCTTTCAGACAATTGGTGATTTGCTGTATCAGGTATGCTTGCAGATCCAGCAGCCATAAAGCATTGTCCGACTCTTCCAAGTAAAAACGATTCAGCCATAAGCCTCTAGATTTTAAAAGTTTGCTTTTTGCAGCTTGATAATATGATGGCTTTTCTTGAACCGAGAAATTAGCTTGTGAATAATGAGCGCCAGTTTCAAAAACTGTAGCTTGATTTGTAGTGCCAGCATAATCTGTAACCATCTCAGTCTGTTCCCGATCTTCAGCTTTGAAACCTGGCGTATCCAAAACTGATTCTTGCTGTTTTAAACAAGTTTCCAAAGCTTTAATAATATAATCATGCACCCGACGTGGCTCAGTAAAACGCACTTCATGTTTGGTCGGATGCACATTCACATCCACTTGTTTAGCCGGTAAATTTAAATAAAGTAAATAAGCTGGTGAACGGCCTATCGGTAATAACTCCTGATAAACCTGGCGTACCGCATGATTAATGGTTCTATCTTTGACTGGACGGCCATTCACAAAAAAGTATTGGCTTAGGCTGGAACTCTGATGGTAATCCACTGGACTTAACCAGCCGCTTAATTGAATATCCTCCAACTGACTGTTTAAAGGAATGGCTTTATTGATAAAAGTTCGCCCTAAAATAGCGCCTACTCTTTGCTTGATTTGTTCTTTTGAATTAGCCGCTGGAATCCGTTTCACCACCTTAGCATTATGCTTTAAGGTCATGGCCACCTGCGGATTAGCTAATGCGGTTTTCTTAACAACTTCCTCAATATGCACAAACTCGGTGCGCTCAGCTTTTAAGAATTTTTGCCTCGCCGGGGTATTAAAAAACAAATCCTTAACTTCAACGATTGAACCAAAAGGCAAGGGATGCGGTTGCATACGTACTTCCATTTCACTACCCTCGGCATAAGCCGACCAACCAATTTCCTGTTCTTCCGGTTTTGAACTTAAGGTCAATCTTGAAACAGAACTGATACTGGCCAAAGCTTCACCGCGAAAACCTAAGGTATCAATTGCCTCTAAATCTTTGGCTGCTAGAATCTTGCTAGTAGCATGACGCGCTAAAGCCAGCGCCAATTCTGATTTAGGAATGCCATCACCATTATCGGTAATACGGATCAGACGAATCCCCCCACGTTCAATATCAATTTGAATACGATTAGCACCCGCATCAACGGAATTCTCCAGCAGCTCTTTCACCACAGAAGCTGGTCTTTCGACTACTTCGCCAGCAGCAATCTGATTGGCAATTAACGGAGAAAGCTTTTGAATGGGCACAGAAAATTAACGCCTAATTTGCAACAGGAATAATCAGCTTTTGGCCGATCCTGACCCGATTAGACTTCAAATTATTAGCCATTTTTATCTGCTGAATCGAAACGTCAAAGCGATGAGCAACCTTGGTAAGATTATCTCCACGACGGACCCGATAAATATTTTGCCGATAGCGGGCAGCATAATAGGTGCCATCAGGAGCATTCGATTTAAAATAATTTTTAATGCCATCCTTAACCGCATTAGCGAGCTTTAAACGGTATTTTTTCGATTTAAGTAGTTTTTCCTCTTGGGGATTCGAAATAAAACCAGACTCCACCAAAATAGAAGGAATATCCGGATTTTTCAGCACTAACAAGTTATTTTCTTCTACATGAGGTTTATGCATTTTGGGAGCAACTTTACCCATTTTTTTATGCACATGCTTTGCTATTTGAGAACTTTCGGCAATCGAATTTTCCATTTGCAGATCCAGCAAAACCGAACGTACCGAAGAATCATAGTCTGAAAGTGTAATTTTACTATCGACACCGCCGAGCAATTCGGATTTTTCTTCCTGCAACTTCATCCAGCGGGCAATTTCAGATTTAGCGCCACGCAAATTTAAAATCCAAACCGAAGCACCACGCGCTTTAGGGCTTTTAAATCCATCGGCATGCACCGATACAAACAAATCAGCTCTGTGCTCCCGTGCAATATCGGTTCTTTTGCGATGCCTTAAATAATAGTCACCCTTTCGGGTTAAAATGGCCTTCATGCCTTTTTCTTTATTGATGACATCTGCCAACTGTTTGGATAATTTAAGCACCAGATCTTTTTCACGAGTGCCACTAGGGCCCAAGGCACCAGGATCTTCACCCCCATGACCAGCATCTATAGCAATCACAATATCACGTTTGAGGTTTTTCTCAGGTGCAATTCTAGGTTCTTGCTTAACCACTTCTTTTTGCTGATCAAACAGATCAATCACCAAGCGATCACCATAGTCCTGATAAGGCTTTAGACTAAAACTTTTAGGGGTGGCTGCTTTGTTTAAATCCAAAACCAGACGCAAATCACCCACTCTGAGTGGCTTGGATTTACGCACCTTTTTAATTAGATTACTTTTAATTTCAAGCTCATCCAGATTTACTGTAACGCTGGATTCGGGAATATCGATAACAATACGGTGGGGATTGGTCAAAATTTCAATTTTATGATCTACCGAGCTGCTTAAATCAAGAACCACTCGAGTCGATTCTGGCGATTGCCAAAATCGCATACTTTTAACCACAGCAGCCTTAGCGGCAAAAGACAAAAACAGCGTCGAGAAGATAGTGAGCGTAAAGAATAAAAACGCTTTAATAAAAAACAAGGACCGAAGATTACGGCCAAAAATTTGCTCTTGCTTTGCTGTCATCTGGTCACTAACAGTTTGTTATTAATGATATTAAACACTTGTTATCAAGCCTTATTTTGACACAAAACTGGCTTAAAATTCCAGTCATTTGGTAGCTTTTGATTAAGGTCATAAATTCTGATCCGGCGACCAGTTGCATCATATTGCAGCTGAACTTTTAAATCTGCCACAGGGATCATGGCTTGACCTTTATCCGGCCACTCAAATACCAAAATGGCATTAGCTGTTTGGTATTCGCGGATACCCATAAATTCCAGTTCTTCCGGATCCGCCAAACGGTATAAATCAAAGTGATAAAAATCCAAGTCTGCTAACTTGTATGGCTCGACCAGAGTATAAGTCGGGCTTTTAGTAGAGCCGGTATGGCCCAATCCACGCAAAATACCCCTAACCAGAGTGGTTTTGCCCGCACCTAGCTCACCTTGCAAATAAATAACACAGGGCGCAGACAGCTGCTCAGCAAGCGCTCGACCAATAGCTTGCGTTTGAGTTTCATCTTTAAGAAAGAATTCAAATTGTTGCGTCACTTTTTATTTAACCTACTTACTATTCAACCTGCTCAACACCATTGATCAATTGATTGATTTGCGGGATCAGCTCAGAGGCCAACATACCTCTATCCCTTGTTCCGGCAGCTCTTTGTGCAGCCATAAAATGGATCTGTACCCCTAATATGGCTGCTTGCCAGGCATCCAGACCTTGTACCAACAAGGAACCGATTAAACCTGTTAATACATCACCTAAACCTGCGGTTGCCATTGCCGGATGGGCACCACTAGCAATCACACTGCGCTCACCATCGGTAACAATGGTGCCAGCGCCTTTTAACACCACTACCGTCTGATATTGATTAGCAATAGTTTTAGCAGCCACAAGCCTATCCTGACGGACTTTAGCTGTATCCCAGCTTAACAAGGTGGCCGCTTCGCCTAGATGTGGTGTCAACACTGACTCCGTCATTTCTAAAGCAGGATGCTGATTTTTTGCAAGCCAATAGAGCGCATCGGCATCGATCACCTTAGGGCACGGCATTTGCATGAATTTATTAAATAACTCTTTTGCCCAATCAGTAGATCCCAAACCCGGGCCAAGAGCTAAAGCTTGATATTGATGCCTCAATTCCGCATCTGGGGCTTGCCACATAACTTCCGGACAACGACTCAAGGCAGCATTAATCGCCTCCACATCCAAACCGCAAGTGACCATCCCTGCACCACTTTTTATAGCTGTTTCTGCAGTTAACAGAATAGCACCCACAGTCCCTTTAGTACCGCCAATGCACAATAAATGGCCGGCCTGGTTTTTATAAATATTTCGATGGCGTTTCGGTAATTGTTGAGCCAGATGCTTAGCGCAAAGCTTATAAGTCACTGGTGAAAACTTATCTTTTTGCTGATCCTGAAAAAAATAATCTGCGCCCAAAGTAGCGTGAAACAATTCGCCTCTGGCATCCAAGCCGTAATCAAGCCAATGGCCTAGTTTACTGGCGATATAACTGATAGTGGCATCCGCCTGAATATAGTCCCGATCGGCCAGTCCCGAGTCAGCATAAATTCCAGAGGCAATATCCAAACTTAAAATCGGTATTTGTTGCTCAAGTTTGAGCAAATTTAATCTCTGAATGGTATTACGATATGCAGGCCGTAATTCGCCATTAAAGCCAGTTCCCAGGATACCATCAATGATCAAATCGCAGACTCCAACCCGCTCAATATCAATCAGCTCGTAATCCAAAGATTGCAGTTGCTGCCATGCCAATTCAGCATCGCCAGATAGCTGATCCAGCGGTCTAATGGCCACTAGCTGCACCTGATAGCCACTTTCAATCGCTAGTCTGGCAACCGTTAAAGCATCACCAGCATTATTTCCCGAACCCGTCACCACCAGTAATTTCCTGACCGCTGGCCATTTGTCTTGCAGCAAATCAAAAGCCGCCTGGCCCGCCCTTTGCATCAATTCAAATAATTCGATCTGTTCGCGCTCAACCGATGCTTGTTCGATGTGCTTGATGGTGTTGCTGGAAAAAACCGGAAGCATAAAATCAGGTGTAATGTTTTTTATAATTGAATAAAGTGTTCACGGAAATAAGCACATTCGGCAATGGATTCACGGATATCATCTAGCGCCAAGTGGGTGGCATTTTTAGTAAAACCACTCAAAATTTCAGGCTTCCAACGCCGTGCCAGTTCTTTTAAAGTACTTACATCCAAATGGCGGTAATGAAAATAATTTTCCAAAGCCGCCATGTGCTTGGCCATAAAACGGCGATCCTGGCAGATGGAATTACCACACATGGGCGATTTACCTTCTGGCACCCATTCACGTAAAAAGTCGATGGTCAGTTCGCAGGCAGTTTCTTCGTCGATATCGCTTTGACGCACTCGCTCGGTCAGCCCCGATTTGCCATGTTGTACGACACACCATTCATTCATATTTGCCAGCACTTGATCAGACTGGTGAATGGCCAATACTGGTCCCTCTGCCAAAATATTGAGATCCTTATCCGTAACGATAGTGGCAATCTCAATCACTTTATCAGTTTCTGGATCCAGGCCGGTCATTTCCAAATCGACCCAAATTAAATTGTCCGCGCGTCCTTTCATTCGCTCGCTATCATCACTCTTCTTTTCATTCTTGGTTTCAGCCACAGTCACTCCAAAATTTTCAAGCAGATCTAAAATAATCTTCCAATATCAGCTATTATAGTCGCAATTTTAAAATAATGTTTAGCAAATGCTATTCGAGGTTAAACCCAGATGTTATTGAAAGAACAACAGTGTGTCCATAACGATGAAGCCAGAAGCCCATTGGATGCCGAAGCGCGCGATAAACTCCTATCTGAGCAACTGGATCAGTGGCAGTTTGATGTGGAAACGGGTGCTATTATGCGCAAATTTCGCTTTAAAAATTACTACCACACCATGGCCTTCGTAAATTCGGTGGCCTGGATCGCCAACAAACAAGCTCATCACCCGGATTTGGAAGTCAATTATGGTCATTGTTTAGTACGCTACACCACCCATGATGCGGGTAATAGTGTTTGCATGAATGATCTGATTTGTGCAGCACATATTGACGCACTCGATGATAATGGCAGCTTTGGCCCGAATTTTGTGACCGAATAAAAAATATATTAATCGAGTTTTAAATGGCCAGACGACAAGGCAAACATATCACCGACAAGCAGCATAATAAGCAAAAAGTTTCTATTGATGAATCCAGCTTGTTAGCACCCGAAGAAGGTATGGTGATCAGTCGCTTTGGTCAGCAAGCGGATATTGCCGATCAAGACTTCAACATTATCCGCTGTTTTATTCGTAAATCGCTGGATATTCCAGTGGTTGGTGATCGGGTCATTTTCTGCCGCCAGGCCAAAACCGATCAAGGTGAAGAAAAAGGCGTGATTAATGAGCTTCTGGAAAGAAAATCCTTACTTAAACGCCCTACTCCCCACTATGGCATCAAGCCCGTAGTAGCCAACGTGGATTTTATTGCCCTGTTGTTAGCGCCTGCTCTGGGCTTTTCCGAAATGATGCTGGATCGCTATTTAGTGGCAGCACGCGCCAGCGATTTACCGGTTTGGATTATTTTTAATAAATGGGATCTGCTTGATGACACTGAACGTCAAGTCATTGAGC
Organism: Kangiella sp.; assembly: GCA_028284185.1. GTDB lineage: Bacteria > Pseudomonadota > Gammaproteobacteria > Enterobacterales > Kangiellaceae > Kangiella. The sequence continues at coordinate 33,288 of JANQSG010000004.1, read as the reverse complement.
AGCGCCTAGTTATTTATAAAGAACTTGGTTATCCGGTTTTTATCATTAGTGCCAAAAAGGGCACCGGCGTTGATGAATTTGTGACAGCCATTAATAATAAAAGTTTATTACTAGCCGGACAATCAGGTGTAGGTAAATCCACTTTAATTAAAAGATTATTTCCTGAACATCAGGTAGCCACTTCTGAAATATCGGAAACCTCAGGCCTCGGCACTCATACCACGACTACCTCAAGACTTTATCGTCTAACGAAAGACTCTTATATTGTGGACTCTCCAGGGGTACGCGAATTTGGTCTATGGCACCTTGATAGCGCAACCATTCAAAATGGCTTTGTGGAAATTTCCGAGCTTTCCGAACAGTGCAAATTTCGAGATTGTAAACACCTCAATGAACCTAAATGTGCCGTATTAGCAGCCGCCAGTAACGGAGAAATTGCAGTTAGCCGCCTGCAAAACTACCAATATCTAATTCAAAACTTCGAACAGGTGAATGCCTAACAATTTCTCAAGGTTAATGGTAAAATCTCGGCCAATAGTTATGTAGCAACCGCCTTAAAGGCCATTAGCATGTCAGAGTCATTGGGTAACCAGTTAAAAGTTTTGTCGCAATATCTTATTCCACAGCATGGAATTTCTTTATTGATGGGAAAAGTTGCCGAGTCTGAAAATGCTCGTATTAAAAATACTTTTATCAATTGGTTTATTAAAAAATATGGCATTGATATGTCCATTGCCGAGCGTGAAACTGCTGAACAGTATCAAACCTTTAATGATTTTTTTACCCGTTCATTAAAAGATGGAGTCCGCCCAATTGCCAAGAGTGATGAAGTTATTGTTAATCCAGCCGATGGTAAAATCAGCCAATTGGGTACCATTGAAAACGGCTTTATTTTCCAAGCCAAAGATCATTTATTTTCTGCCAAAACCTTATTAGGCGGCGACGAAGAATTAGCCAGACCTTTTAAAAATGGCGAATTCGCAACCATTTACCTATCACCAAAGGACTACCACCGGGTGCACATGCCTATGGCCGGCAAGCTCACAAAAATGATCCACGTGCCTGGTTCCTTATTTAGCGTCAACCCACTCACCGCACGCAATGTACCTAACTTGTTTGCACGTAATGAACGAGTAGTTGCGTTGTTTGATACCGCTATAGGCCCAATGGCTATGGTTTTAGTCGGCGCCACTATTGTTGGCAGTATCGAAACCGTGTGGCAAGGCACTATCACACCACCAACCCGGGATAAACTTAAAGTCTGGGATTATCCCGTTGAAGAAGCCATTGAGCTGGAAAAAGGCGCAGAAATGGGACGCTTTAAACTGGGTTCAACGGTAGTGCTGCTATTTCCGGAAAACACTATTCAATGGGCTAAAGGTATGAAAGCCTATGCGCCAACCGTAATGGGCGAGCCATTAGCTAGCAAACTTTAAAGCTATTCCAACAAACATAAAAAAGCCCGCTAAATTGCGGGCCTTTACTTTATCAATTTAACGTAATGGATTAACGGAATAACTTACCGGCCATTCCCATTAAATCATCCATCATAGAACCATCACCATCAGAATCTAACAAACCTTCCAGCATACTTGGATTTTTTGCCATTGGTTGCTGCTGATTTTGCTTACCTAATGAGCCCATTAGAACTGAAGCTGCCATTGGCAACATCTTTTTCAGAATTGAAGAATCTAGGCCTGTTTGAGCAGAAGCTTGTTGAGCTACCTGACGAGAAACATCTTTAGAACCTAAAATATGACCTAAAATAGAGTTGCCATTATCAATGGCTTGCGGCTGTCCCAATAATTCAGGTTGTTCAATATATTGCTGATTTTTGTTTTTAGTCAAAGCGCCTAATAGTGATTCCAAACCACCTTGTTGTTTCACATTGCGCTGCATGCCGCCTTGCAAGGCTGGTAACAAAGAACCCAAGCCTTTTAAAGCATCCCCAGCATCAAGATTTAAGTTTTTTGCGATTTGACCAATGGCACCAGAATTTTGTTGACCCAATACCATTTCTAATAAATTACCCATAAGATAGCTCTCCTAAAATAAAGCAACGTGATGCTGCGAACAAATAACTCATACACTATATGGTGCATACTCGTTATAATCCAATAGTAAGGTCGCACATTTAACACTATTTAACGGTTGCTTTTCAACTAATGACCACTCAAAGCGAACATTTCCAACAACAAGTTTATTATTGGGTCAAACAGATCCCTTACGGCAAAGTCGCATACTATGGGCAAATCGCTCGTTTAGCTGGCTTTCCACGCCATGCACGTCATGTTTCCAAAGCACTGGGTAAAGCTGATAAGTCATTGAAATTACCCTGGTATCGAGTTATTGGTCGAGGAACTGGCAGCAATGGCAAAATTGCTTTTGATACCGATTCCGATAGTTACGCTAAGCAGCAACATTTACTAGAACAAGAAGGCATTAAAATTATCCAAGGTAAAATAAATTTGCAACAATTCGGCTGGTCGCCCGTCGAACAAACTGTAGACACAGGTGACTTAACACCGGAAGAATTTTTTAAATAATGAGTGCTGATACTCCAACGAATACTTCAAGAAAAACCAAACTGAAAAAGTCATGGTGGCGCATACTTATAGAGATTAGCGTAATAGCCGCTATCTTTTTTGGTATTATGGCCTGGCAAGAACGCCATTTATTGAGTAATGAAGAAGACGCTATAGCACCTTCACAAATCTTAATCGGTCTTGATGGACAACCCTATGCCCTACCTATTAATGGACAAAAGCAGCTGATCTATTTTTTCGCACCCTGGTGCAACATCTGCCGCTTATCCATTGGCAATATTGAGTCACAAAAACAATCCTTGCTCGATAAAGGCTATCAAGTACGTTATGTGGCACTGGATTGGCAAACCCAAGATGAAGTGATGGAATTTGTACAGGATAAGAAACTTACTTTTCCAGTACTTTTGGGCAGCATTGAAACCATGCATCAGTATCAGGTTAAGGGCTTTCCAACCTACTATTTAGTCAATGAGCAAGGTGAAATTCTCACTGGCTCGCAAGGCTACTCCACTAGTCTGGGGATCTGGCTTCGTAGCCTTAAAGAATAAAATTCAGGATAAAGCTTCTCTTGCTTGATTAGTTAAATCAACAAGAGTTTTACGTACACTTGCTGCTGCTAAAGCAGGCTCAGGAAAATTGATAAAAATGGGCTTATGCTCATCTGCCTTGACAAAAAAACCATCAGGATTCACCGCTAACATCTGAACCTCTTTAGCATCAATATCCAATTGGTGCTTTAACATCAACTGCATGGCATCCTGATGATCCTGGTTCATATGCTTAATCATGCCATCTTCAGCATTGCTCCATTCAGGATCATCCATTAACCAATCATCTTTACTGATCCAGTGAATTGCACCAAAACCACCGATATAACGAACACGGTGGCATTTTAAAATGTAAAAATCAAAACCATGCGTATTTTTATATTTTTCACTGGCGGGAAACATACGATAAAAACGCTCAGCAACTTTCTCAGCCGCTTCTTCTTCAATTTTTTCTACCTCGCCAATAATCGTCAATCTTGCACCGGCGTTAGCATCATCCTCACCACCGGTAAAAGCAATCAATGACATTTTAGGATTTTGCTTGATATTGCGGGTATGTTGCGCCAAGTCGCTTATATAAATAATGGGTTCGCCATTTAGCGTACTCATGTAAGTAGTTACCGAACCAAAAGGATAACCTTGCATGGATTTAGAGTGAGTAGATAGCACCCCTAGCTCTTGAGTTCTGAATAATCTGCGCGCTTCTTTAATTACGTTTGCCTTATCTTTCATAACTTTTACCTTATTTCTATTAAGTTATTTCATTAACCATTAGCGGTGATTGAGTTTGTGGATGCTGCATAATCAACACATCCGTTTCAAAGGTTTGACTGATCAAGGGTTGATCAATGATGTTTTCTGGCTTATCAAATTTCACCAGTTCGCCATGCTTCAATAGTAAAATTCTGTCACAAAACAATGATGCCAAATTGAGATCATGGATAATAATAAAGACACCAATATTTCTTTTCGTCAGTTGTTTTAACAACCTTAAGACACTTACCTGATGCTTTAGGTCCAAAGCAGAAGTTGGCTCATCTAATAATAAGTAACGGCTTTTGGCATCACTGGAATACAGCTGTACTAACACTCTGGCTAACTGGATCCGCTGTTTTTCACCACCCGATAAATAGAGGTAGTTTTTTTGTGCAAAACCGTATGCATCCACTTCTTGCAAGCAATGATTTACTAGCTCATCTTGCTGCTCAATACTTAAACTGGATAAGCTTAATCCTAAACGCACCACTTCACGTGCTTGAAAAGGAAAAATAAGATCATTACTTTGTGGTAGAACGGCTCTTAATTGTGCCAATTCTCTATTGGAATAGCTTTCCAGCCACTGCCGATTCAGTCGAATTTGCTGTTCGCTGGTTTCAAGCCCTGAAAGGCAATGCATTAGGGTCGATTTTCCGGCACCATTTTCACCAATAATACCAATTAATTGCGGTGAATTTATCTCAAAATTAATATCCGAAAGTAAAGATTTACCAGACTTCACTACCGATAAATTTTTAACTTCTATACTCATATACCCAGTACCAGCTTTTTCTTTTGTTTAACCAAAAGGCCTATAAAGAATGGCGCACCAAGTACCGCTGTAACCAAACCAATGGGTAACTCCGCCGGGCTAATAATAGTTCTCGCAATAACATCCGCTAGAATTAATAGCGCCGCTCCCATCAACGCCGAGTTAAACAATAAAAAACGATAATCAGCACTAGAACCAAGCCGTAAAATATGTGGCACAACTAAACCAACAAAACCAATAATGCCAGACACTGAAACCGCCACTCCAACGCCAATGGCATTGATCCATAAAAGTTGCTTTTTAACTGCATCAACTTCGACACCAACATAGCGTGCATTGGCTTCACCGAGTAACAACAAATTTAATTCGCTTTTTTTTCTGAGCATCAAGACAATACAAGTAATTAAAACAGGACTAATGATAGCCAACATTTTCCAACTGGCGCTGGCGAGTGAGCCCATCATCCAAAAGGTAATCATGCGCAAAGCTTGATCATCAGCTAGATAGCTAAAAATACCAATTAAGGCTCCGCCTAAAGCATTTACTGCAACACCTGCCAATAAAAGTGTAGCAATCTGCATGGTGCCTTTCACTTGCGCTAAACGGTAGATGGCAAATGTTGCAATCGCAGCCCCGATAATAGCAGCCAAAGGTGTTAGGTAAGGCTGAATAAAGCCAGGAACGGACCATTTATCCGCCATCACAATTACGGTAACCGCACCTACTGCGGCGCCTGAAGATATTCCTAACAATCCTGGATCAGCCAGTGGGTTTCGGCATAAGCCCTGTAAACTGGCTCCACTAATAGCTAAAGTTGCACCTACTAAAATAGCCAGTAACACTCTTGGCAAACGAATGTTGTTAACAATAGTAATCAAGTAGTTTTCATCATGGTTTAAACCAAGCAAATTAACGAATAGTTCAAAAGGAAAAGAAAAATCAATCTTGGCTGCACCAATAGAAATTGCGCACCAAAAGACTATCAACAGCAAAGTCAGCAACCAATAGCAATGATTCTGTTTGTTAAATACAGATGAATTCATTTCTCAAAACTTACTGGCTAATATTATTAGCATAATCAGTCAATTTTTTAACTGCCAGATCAACCCGACTACCCATGCCAAGTACCAATAAAGGATCCATTACAAACAAATTACACTTATCCTTTAGAGCCAACATAATAGTTGGGTTTTGACAAATGGCCTCTTTACCACCAGCAGCCTTTAGCACGTGTGCTGGCATCACAATCAAATCAATTTTTGATTTAATCAGACCTTCATTGGTCATGGTTTTATAACCATCAATATCCAAAGCAACATTATTCAAACCTGATAATTCAAACAGCAGATTTGGCATAGTATTATCACCAGCCACCATCAAACCTCTTTGTCCAGCACTCATTAATAACACTACATTGAGGCTGCCTTTAATATATTGGCGATTACCTTGAGATACTTTAATTGCAGCTAGCTTTTCAGCTATAAATTGTTTGGCAAACTCTGTTCTATTAAAAAAAGTTGCTATAGCGCTAACTAAATTCTGCCAGGCATCCAAATCATAGTCGTTTTGCTTAAACAGCTTTACCTCGACTCCGGCCTCCGACAACTGCTCTAACACCGACTCTGGCCCTGCACCTTTGGCTGCAATCAAAGTCGTTGGTTGTAAGGACAACAAGCCCTCCGCCGATAATTGTCGAAAATAACCCACCTTCGGTAGTTGGCTTAATTTTTGATGTGGATACATGCTGGAAGTATCTACCGCTATTACTTCATCCCCTGCATTTAGGGCATAAACTAACTCGGTAATTGAACCGCCAGCACTAATAATCCGTTTCTGATGGCTTTTTGTTTCCTGCGCTACTAAAGTAGTAGCCGTTATTAAAAAAACGGCAAAAAGTAATTTCTTAAACATTTCTTTAAATCTAAATGATAATGATTTGCATTTAGATTTATTATCCTTTATAGTCCTCCCCAGTGTCAACCACAACTTAAAAAATAGTAGATAAGAAATGAAACTCAGCAAAATCGCTTTAGCCGTGGCTTTGGCTTACAGCCAAACGCCCCTGTTAGCTGAAGAAGAAACCAAAAAAGAAGACTATAACGTTATTACGGTAACTTCTGATCGTAATGAAATTAAAGCCTCTGAAACCACTAATACCGTTTCGGTTATTAGTGCAGAACAGATGGAAAAAGAGCAAGCCCGTAATATTAAAGACTTGATTCGCTATGAACCAGGCGTCAGTGTTCCCTCCAATGGCCGTTTTGGCTTAACCGGTTTTAAGATTCGTGGTATTGGCGGCGATCGTGTTTTAACCTTGATCGATGGTGTTCCAGTTGCCGACGAATTCTCTTTTGGCCCTAACTTAGCCGCTAGCCGCAATTTTATTGATCTGGACAACTTAAAAGCGGTTGAAATCGTTCGTGGTTCTACCTCAAGCCTTTATGGTAGTAATGCGCTTGGTGGTACGGTGAGTTTCGTAACTAAAGATCCGGAAGACTATATCGGTACTCATAATGATAATTTTTATGCCAGCTTGAAGTCAGGCTACAGTTCATTAAGTTCCAGCTTACACAACACCGCTACTTTTGCTGCAGGAAATGATACCTGGCAAGGCATGCTTAGCGCGACTTATCGTGACCTAAACGAAATTGAAAGTGCTTTTAGTGATTCAGTTACTGGAAGCAACCGTCAGTCCGCTGATCCACAAGATGGTAAAAGTACTAATTTATACGGAAAATTAGTGTATAAGCCTGCACAAGATCACCAATTCAAATTGATTATTGACCAATTTAAAACAGAAATAGATACCAATGTTATTTCTTTGGTTAACACCCCCATCTCAGGAACTACTCGTTTATCAGTATTGGGTAATGACGAACAAACTCGTGATCAGGTTTCCTTTCAGTACCTGTATGCAGGCAACACTGCAATGGCGGATCAAATACATTTAAATATTTACAATCAAAAATCTGAAACGTCGCAAATTACTAATGAAGAACGTGCTATTTACGACCGTCACCGTGAATCTTTCTTTAATCAAGATAACTTAGGATTAAAATTACAACTTAATAAAGAGCTAGGGACTGGAATCAAGCATTTTCTATCCTATGGTCTGGATTGGGATAAGATGGAGACGGATACACTGCGTCTTGGTAATTCCACTAATCCAGATGGAACTCCGCGCCCAGAGTTCACTGCCTTTCCTACCCGTGACTTCCCTAATTCAGAATATAAATCATTAGGTGTTTTTATTCAGGATAGGGTTAGTTTTGCTGACGGAGGTTTTGTTTTGGTTCCGGCGGTTCGTTACGATAAATTCGATTTGACTCCAAGTGTAGATCCTATTTACCTGTCTGGAAACGCTGGGGCACCAGCTCCAGCAGGCTTTGATGAATCAGAAGTATCTGCAAAACTTGGCGCTCTTTACAAAATAACTGATGATTGGTCTTATTTTGCTCAATATTCGGAAGGTTTTAAAGCTCCATCAATTGATGCTATTAATAGTGGTTTTACTAACTTAAGGGGTGGCTATACTACTTTACCTAACCCTGATTTAAAGCCAGAGAGCAGTAAGGGCTATGAAACTGGCTTTAAGTACTATGGTAATAATGGTTATTTTGAGATTTCGACCTTCAATACCCAATACGATGATTTTATTGAAGCATTGGCCTTTAGAGGATTTAACCCAGTAACCGGTTTATTGGAATTTCAGGCGCGTAATATACCAGCGGTTGAAATCCGTGGTTTAGAAATCAAAGGCGGATGGGATCTTGGCTCTAAGTTCAATAACTTGGAGGGAATGCAGATTCGTTATGCATACGCACTTGCCAAAGGTAAAGATAAAGAAACTAGTGCTCCTTTAAACAGCATTGATCCTCAACAGCTAGTTTCCGGACTGAGTTACGATTCAGCTAACGGTAACTGGGGTACTGAATTTATTATAACGCTGAGCGAAGGTCGTGATGAAGGCGATTTATCTGGTACTAATGACGATACATTCTACGCACCTGGATATGGCGTCTTTGATTTAATTGGTTACTATAATTTCACTGATCAATTCAGCGCGACCTGGGGTATCTATAATTTAACGGATAAAAAATTCTGGGAAGTGAGCGATACTATTGGCAGAGAGGTTACTGAAACAGCTCAATTGGCTCGTTTAACCCAGCCTGGTCGTAATTATGCAGTAACTTTAAAGTACGAGTTTTAGAGACAAGCTCTTACTTTAATTAACCAAAATTCTTATAACTATAAAACCATAGGTCTCTTCACGCTAATCACCCCGCTTCGGCGGGGCTTTTTTTATCCTTCAATTTGCGCCTGACATTCAATACACAATGGTGTTTCCGGTGCCAACTGTAAACGCTCAACAGATATAGCTTTAAAACAATGCAAACAATCGCCATACTCATCTCGCTCAATTCGTTTTAAAGCCTGCCGAACCTGGATCAATCTATCTTCAGTTCTACTATGCCCTGCCTTAGCCATAGATTGTTGCAATAAGGCATCACCTCTTGAGACACGCCCCATGCGAGCCTGATCAAGCTCCACTCGATCACTGGATGAATGAGCAAGCGCTAAAAGATCAAGCATTTTTAACTCCAAGCATTCAAGTTGCCGTTTTAGCTCCAGAGTTTGCTTAAGCGTTAAGCTCATAAGATTGGTTAATGCAAATGACTGAGATGAGAAATTTCATCAAACTTTTTAAGAATATCGATTAAAGGTTTTATATCTGCTTGTCCCTTATAAACCTCTTCCGCAATCGGTGAAATCTGTGCCGGGCCCGGCGGTAAACGTCTCTGCTCTACTGATTCCATCATTTTCGGCAGGAAAATAAATTGCAACCAGTTTTCAAACGGCATGGTATCTACCGCAAAGGGCATACTGCTTTGCATGGCCTTTGCCGATGGTGCGACTTCACTCCAAAGATTTAACTCTTGCAATAATGATTGGATTTGCTCAAGGTTATTTTTATATTTTTTAAACCAATCAATTTGCGCCATGATTACTTCTCTCCTCGATATTTTTCCGGTGCCAGTACTTTGATCACAGTCTTGTCATCAGCAAACCCATGACAGGAATTAATCAAACTATCACTAATTGGAAAACGTCCATCTTCAGCAAAAGTTAAATAAGGATAGATCGTTTGAATAGCCGTTGTGGCCATCGGTCTTAGTAATTCGGTTATGTGTGAACAACCGTCAGTGCCACCAATTCTTTGTTTGGCATGTTGTGTCCAACCACTTTTAATTTTTAAACCTTTCAAACCTTTTACATTAGGTTCAATCTCAGCACAATGGCCAAAAGGCGTAATGGACAAACTGGCTTCAGCATCTTCAATGATCAATTCATTACTCAAGGTTAAACGTAACCAAATATCATGTACCAGTTCGCCAACTGGCAATTTACCGCGTTGTAAAGTTGGAAAATTATAGGCCTTATCGTCAGTCAGTTGTGCCTCGATATCCCATAAGCCATCTTCACGTAAATATCCATTACAACGAATACGTCTTTGGTGAATCAGTTTACGTGCTTTTGATTTGGATAAACTCATAAAGCTATTATTGATACTAGTCAAATATTTTACAAGCTACTCAGAAATTTTTTGCAAAAAAAGCCCGCAAAAGCGGGCTTGAGATATGATAATTATGGATTAATCATTAAAAGCTAAATTTAACACCAACCTTAGCTGTTCTGGCTTTTACCGGACGCGCGCCATAAGGTTCTCGCGCTGCAATCCCGTCTTCTTCGAATAAGTTATCAATCACCGCATAGATACTGGTTTGATCATTCAAGTGATACTCACCTGACAAATCAACCATAAACAAAGAATCGGTTTTTTCGAATTGACCACAAGCGGCTTTAGTACAAACACCCGAAATAGAGTTTGCCGTAGCATATATATTCCAGGTTTTGTTGTCATAACCAATGGCTAATTGGGCCAGATTTTCAGGAATATAAGGGATTGGGTTGCCATTTTCTACGGTTCCCCAAACATCACTGTCAAAGCTACTTTCAAACTCTGTATCGGTATAAGTATAGCTAAAGCGTGCTGGCCAGTTATTAGCTAGCTCACCAGCTATGGTGAACTCAAAGCCTTGAACTTTAGCCTTACCACCATTTTCCTTATCACCATCATTGTTAGAATCACAACCGCTATTGGCATTTGAACACTCACCAAGCAAGTTATCATAGTCATTAACGAAAACAATAAACTCACTATTATAGCTATCACCTGAAAAACGAACGCCTGTTTCAAAGTTCCAACTCTCTTCTGGTTTATCACCCGTATCATTGCCAGGAGGAGCAAAACCTTTGTTAATACCAAATAATAAGGAACTGGAATCATTTAATTTATAAAGAGCGCCAAATCCTGGTAGTAATTCAGATACTGAATTTTCACGACCATCACGCACATCCGCAGCCGTACGACCTGGACCTGAACGGTTCCAGCGAGTTCTGGCTAAATCAATATCTTCATGACGCAAACCTGGGGTTAAGATCCAATTACCGACTTCAATGGTATCTACCAAATATAAAGAAGTTGATTCTGCAGTTTGTAAACGATTCCCTGCATTACCTAAAATACCAATATCATCCAATACTAAAGCACCAGCTTGTTGGATATAGAAACTATTTCTTTGTAAGCGATCTTCTTCATCGTCATGCTTGCGAATACCAAACTGTAAATTATGTTCAGCAGAGCCGGTAGTGAAATTCCAATCAAAGTTTAATTGAATGCCTTCACTCACATATTCACGTCTGTTTGAACGAATTTCAATTTGATCACCAGCGTTAGTATCTGTGCCATCTAAAACCGACTGAAAATAAGCTGCATTAGCACCACCAGTATTAATGGCACTAACCACACTAGCCCAGCTTGAGCGCGAACCAACAGCACTGCCGCCAACATGGATCCCTTCGGTTTTGAACCAGTTACGGAATGTTTCATTACGGTAAGCAATCAAATCCATGCCGAAGTTATCTGAAAAATCGACACTGTAAGTAACCATATATTGATCATGCTCACCTGCAAAGTTATCCAGTTCCGATAAACCGTATTGACGATAAGGATTAGCTGCATAATCTGCTTCCGTCAATCCCAAATAAGTTTGATCAGAATCTTCAGTAGAATGCTGAATTTTAATATCCAATTGTTGGTAAATATCGGCATTAAGATCACTATTAAAGCGGAATTTAAGCAAATAATCGTCTTTATCAAAGCCCGTATCGCCAGCAGAGCGATCCACTTGTTTGAAGCCATCGTACTGGTGTTTATTCGCTTCAATTAAGAAACCAAAATTATCTAAGCTCTGGCCATAATAACCATAAAAACGCTTTTGACCATCTTCACCAAACTCCAAATTTAATTGACCCTGGCTTGAATCAGGAATCTGACGAGAAATGAAATTAATAGCACCGCCAGTGGTGAAAGGGCCATATTTAATTGCCGCTGGGCCTTTTAAAACCTCAATACCAACCATACGGTCAAAAGTTGGGAAATAATAAGCCGAAGAAGCCGTATAAGGCGCTGGAGCGATTAGTACTCCGTCTTCCATTAAGGTAACTCGACCTGAACGCTCAGTACCGCTACCACGAATACCAATGTTGGGACGCAAACCAAGACCATCTTCTTGCTGAATGTAAACGCCAGGAACACGCTGTAAAGCGCGCGTTGCATCCGTGTATTTCATTTCTTCAAGTTCAATCTCGGTTACCGCATGGGCTGAACCAGCTACCTTTTTAGCGTCCTGCTTAGAACCAATAATGGTTACCGTATTTCCCTCTTCTGTTTCTTCTTCTGCAATTAAAGGGTTGATTTGCACTGCTAGCACTACGGCTGTAGCGACCAAGCTCAATTTAGATAGGATTGTCATGATATTAACCAGCTTTATTGGGTATGTTAAAAACTGACCACATTATAAATCTAAATAATAATAATTATCAATATCATTTATTGTTTTTTGGCTTCTTATAAAGCCTTCTTTGCAAAGTACGCCGATGCATACCTAAAGCCCTCGCAGTAGCCGATATGTTTCCTCCATTCTCAGTCAATACCTTCTGAATATGCTCCCACTGCATTTGCTCAACCGATAGTACCTCGCGCTCCAACCTGTCTTGATGGCTAGAGTAATCAAAGTTTGCTTCCAGAGCCTGCAATATCTGACTTGCATTGGCTGGTTTTGGTAAATAGTTATCTGCTCCTGCTTTAATAGCCTGCACCGTAGTAGCAATGCTGGCATATCCGGTCAAAATCAGGATCTTAGCTTTGGGATAACTGTTTCTTAAAGGTGTTAAAGCATCCAGGCCCGACTCGTTCGCTAAAAATAAATCCAAAACAATATAATCAAAATGACTTTCAGTTAATGTTAATAGTTTACTGAGACTGGATAAGTGTTTTACTTCAATGCCCTTATGACTCATGGATGTCTGCAACACCCTGGCAAACACTTCATCGTCCTCAATCAGTAACATCTGTCTCATGCTTCAGGCTCTTTTTTACTTAATCAAAGGCAATGTGATTGTCACTAAAGCCCCACCTTCGGGATGATTGTCTATAGCCAAACTGCCACCCACTCGTTCTATACTGGCACTGGAAACCAAACTGCCAACACCCATACCACTAGCGGAAGTTTCTGCTGGAATAAGCCCGTAATACTGATAAAAGCTGTCATCAATACCCTCACCGTAATCAATCACTTTTATCACCAAACTATCAGTAAATTTATCTTTACTTAAGTATAAGTTAATGAAGTCTTTTTGTTTAACCTGACTGGCCTTAGCAGCATTATCTAAAATATTAAGAAAAGCACTATGTAACCCCAGATGTGACCAGACAAAAGCATCTTGCCACTTTGCAGTATATCCGGATTCAACCAGCAGACGAGTTTGCGGATGTAGTAAACGATACTTATTGGTCAATAAATCAATAAAATCAGCAACTGAAGTTTTTACCAACTCATTGCTACTTAATTGTTTATACTGTGCCGACATATTCTTAGTAATTTCATGACAACGAGCTATCTGCTGTTGCATAACCTGCGTACTGGCATTGAGTTCATCCGCATTCTGGGTAGCGACAACCTCTTCCAGCAATACAGATAAGGTCGATAGCGGTGTATTGATTTGGTGCGCAGCATCAGCAGCAGATAAGCCCAATGCCATAATATGCTCATCTCGAATTTGCCGCTGTTTTTGCCTAGTAATCCAACTCTGCTGCTGTTGATTGGCTCGAGACAGGTATGACACGACAAAAAATATCAAACAACTGGTAGCTATAAAAACCAGCCACATACCAATCACATGTTGATTAAATCCTTGATCAAGATGATGTTGGTGCTGATTTTGACTTTGCCACCAGATTAAAGCATAACTTACATTAGTAACCACCAATACCATTAAAGAAGTTTTGAAGCTCAGTAACACAGATGCAGTAATAACTGGCAGTAACAATAAAGAAATCAATGGATTGGATGAACCGCCGGTGAAATAGACATAGGCGGCCAATAATATTGCGTCAATTGCCAGATTCACCATTAACAGGTTTTGACTGGACTCTTTACGATAAAAAAACTGATTTAATAACAGCACCAGCTGCAGCACTAAGATAACCCATATGGCAGCAATCAGGCTTTGTCCCAACCAAAACAAATAAATTAACTGCAGCACCAAAGCGGCAGCTCTTATCCAACTTAAAGGCAACAGAATTTCTTTGGATAAAAAAGGCTTTGTCATAGCGTTGAGTTTAAAATTGCTTAAGTGCATTATAAATCAAGTTCCGATCGGCTGCTTCCTTAAAACACTGTTAATACTGCATATAGGTGCGACAATTTGTCACATAGGGTTAGATGGTAATTACTACTATAATCTCGGCAAGTTTAGTCAGTGACATTGCATTATGAAATTCATCAAAAGCTTATTAATTAATACTTTTATTCTTTCTACTTTGATAGCTGTCTGCCAGGCAGATTCAAGTCGTCCCGATGATCATGCTCCAATTTCGATTATGGGTGACCATACGCATAAAGCTGGTGAGTGGATGATGTCTTACCGTTTTATGAGTATGGATATGCCTGAAAATTACCTGGACTCAAACAACATCTCAGCACAACAGGTACTCAATGATTATATGGTTTCACCGCTGGAAATGACTATGCAGATGCATATGTTGGGATTAATGTATGCTCCCAGCGATGATATTACCTTAATGGCAATGATCAATTATTTAGATAATGATATGGATCATTTAACTCGCATGGGCGCAAATTTCACAACCGCCACTTCAGGTTTAGGTGATAGCAGTATTAGCGCCTTGGTTAATATTCAAAAAAATGCGAGCCGCAATACTCACTATCAAATTGGTGTTTCGATTCCAACCGGTGATATTGAAGAAAGAGGTAATACGCCAATGGGTAATGTCAGACTACCTTATCCGATGCAACTGGGTTCGGGCACTTATGATGCAATCCTGGCTTTAACTCACAAAGAATTTTTTACCAATGGCTCCTGGGGCATACAGGCCAAACAAATTCTAAGAACCGGCACTAATGATCTGGATTACCGTTTGGGCAATAAACTTGAACTCAATTCCTGGTATGCCTATAACTTAAGTCATCAATGGTCAGGCAACGTTGGAATACAATACATTAACCAAAACAATATTAAAGGTGCTGATATTGCCCTTAACCCTATGCTGGTACCCACTGCTGATCCCGAATTACGCGCTGGCCATTTTTGGGATCTGAGTCTTGGTTTAAACTATAACTTGCACACTGGACATCGCCTAGCACTTGAAGCTACTAAAACTATTCATCAAAAATTAGATGGGCCACAATTAGGTAGAGACTGGAGCCTGGTATTAGGTTGGCAATACGCATTCTAATAATAGAATACTCCACTAGTTTTAGCCGGCTCTTGCCGGCTTTTTTATTTATTATTTACGCCCTATAATAAAAGTTTACAAAAGGAGAAGTACTATGAAATACCTAGTCCTCATTAGCAGTTTATTATTAGTTGCCTGCTCTAATGAACCCAAAGAAAGCGATAAACTGCTTTCTGACTATAAAAAGCAACACTTGGATAAAGCTAAACAGGTTGAAGCTGAAATGAACAGGCGCGTTGATAATCTCAACAAACAACTTGAAGCCATAGAAAAAGAGAAAAAAGAGAAAGAAGAAGTCAAACCATAATAATCAAGCTTTAATAATGAAACGCTCGAACTTGATCACATTAGCCGGCGCAACCAAGCTGCGCAACGAACTCGCTTATATAGTTCGCACCCTACGCCCAGAAGTTACTAAAGCTCTGGGAACGGCTGCAGCTGAAGGTGATCGTAGTGAAAATGCAGAGTATATCTACCGAAAAAAACAACTGCGTGAAATTGATAGGCGTTTACGTTACTTGCAAAAACGCTGCCAAGAGTTTCAAGTGATTGAGCATAAACCTGGCGATCAAGACAAGGTTTACTTTGGCGCTGAAGTGACTTTGCAAGATGAAAATGGCGTTGAGGTGATGTATCGAATCGTGGGCTCGGACGAGTTTGATCAGGAAAAACACTATATCAGTGTTGATTCACCAATGGCCCAAGCTATTTTAAAAAAGCAAATTGATGACGAAGTCCGAGTCCAACTACCAGATGGTTATCAAGACTATTGGATTACTGCGATTTATTATCCTGATCTGGATTAGCATTGGTACCATTATTGGCAAAGCGTTTACTAATGGCATCTTTAACCGCCTGATAACCTTTTTCCGTTAACTCGCCGGTTTTAATTTCATGGACCAAAGTTTCTTCCACCATTTTGGCAGCATCATCCACTGTCATCATGCCTTTTTTATAAGAACGCCTATGCTTGAAAAGATTAATATGGTGATCAGTACGACGACCAAAAGCCATCAGCTTTTCAAAATAAGTATCTTCTTTTTTGCCTTTATGCCCCAAATCGAGGATAAAACAAACCACCGCTACTGGGCTCAATAAAAGATCGCGCCCCGCATCAGCAAATAACTTAAGTTGGAATAGCAATAATTCTCTAACTTTATCAACCGTTTCTGTTTTTTCTTCTTCAGTCATAATATTTTCACTTCCATAAGGAATTAACGAAAAGTTTTGCAGGAATTGTTAAAACTTTCTATTGTACCTTTCACGATTTTCCTGTTTGGCCCATTCGCTTTTCTTAAGCATCACATAAACCGATCCTAACCCACCATGTCTGGGTTGTGCACTATGAAAAGCGATAACATCTGTAATTTCTTGTAACCAATGATTAACATGGCTCTTGATAATGGCTTGTGGTTGGCTGCGCTCACCTTTACCATGGGTGATTAATAATAAGCGCTTATCTTTCTTTTTACAGTTTTCAATAAAGTAAAATACATCATCACGCGCTTCTTTAACCGTACGTCGATGCAAGTCAATTGATGCTTGGACTGGGTATTTCCCCAAGCGCATATTTTTATAAACAAAATCCTGCACCCCATCTTTTTTGTATTCCAGCCAATCATCGGGTTTAACCATTTCTACAAAGTCAGTAGTTAGAGGGTTAGGATCGGTATTAGGTTTACGACCAATAGCTGCTTCTTGGCGAGCTTTTTGAGCTAACGACAGTTCATCATTTTTTTGATGCAAATTAACCTGATCATTCTCAAGCTTCTTAACACCTTTAAGCTCTTTTTTAAATAGATCGAAATCATCAGACATTATGCAAACTTCCTAAATCTGCAAAGCTTCACGCTTGGCTTCTAACGCTTCCCAGCGTTCAAATTTTTGCTCAAGCTCTGTTTCAAATTGCATCATGCTATCATTGGCTTTGCTGATTTCATCTTTTACTTGCTGATAGAATTCCGGCTGCGCCATACTATGCTGCAAAGCTTCAATTTTGGCTTCCAACTCAGCAATAAGTTCCGGCAAAGCATCAAGCTCCCTTTGCTCTTTATAACTTAGCTTTTTAGGCATAGTCTTTTTCTTAGCCGCTTTAATTTTAGCTTCAGCCTTTATTGGCTCTGTTTTGGGTTTTTGCCTGAGCCAGTCATCATAGCCACCAACATATTCCCTTAGCACTCCATTGCCTTCAAAAACAATAGTACTAGTCACCACATTATTCAAGAAGTCGCGGTCGTGCGAAACTATCAAAATAGTGCCTTGATAAGCATCAAGCATTTCTTCGACTAACTCTAAAGTTTCAATATCCAAATCATTGGTTGGTTCATCCAATACCAGCAAATTCGAGGGCTTAGCTAAAATTTTGGCCAATAATAAACGGTTGCGTTCACCACCTGATAAAGCAGTAATAGGTGCTCGAGCTCGTTCAGGGGTAAATAAAAAATCCTGCATATAGCTGATCACATGGCGATCTTTACCATTGATCGTCATCATATCTTTACCATCGGATACATTATCCATAGCAGAAGTTGCCTCATCGAGTTGGGCTTTATGCTGATCAAAGTAAGCCACTTGTAACTTAGTGCCTAATTTGACTTCACCAATATCAGGCTCTAATTCACCCAAGAGCATATTGATCAAGGTAGTTTTACCAGCACCATTAGGTCCAATTAAGCCAATCCGATCGCCGCGCATAATCAAAGTTGAAAAGTCCTTAACAATTGACTGCCCCTCATAACTAAAGCCAATATTTTTAGCTGCTATGACTTTCTTACCAGACAACTCTGCCTGTTGTAATTTAATATCCACTTTACCAATCAGATTTCGACGTTCCGCCCTTTCTTGGCGCGCCGCCTCCAATCGACGCACCCGCCCCTCGTTACGGGTACGACGCGCTTTAATGCCTTGACGGATCCAGGCTTCTTCTTGTGCCAGTTTTTTATCAAACTCTTGATTCTGCTTGTCTTCTGCCACTAACTGCTCAGCTTTGCGCCTTAAATAATTATCATAATCACCAGGCCATGAAGTTAAGCGACCTCGATCCACTTCAATAATTCGGGTCGCCAGATTCTTTAACAAGCGTCGATCGTGAGTAATAAATAACAAACTACCCTGGTAAGATTTTAAAAAACCTTCCAACCATTCGATTGACTCAATATCCAAATGGTTGGTGGGCTCATCCAATAGCAATAAATCAGGCTCTTCCACCAAAGCCCTGGCTAACAGTACTCGGCGTTTCATACCACCAGACAAAGAGGAGAAAGCAACATCTGCGGTTAGACTTAGACGTTTAATCACCGTTTGCACTTTTTGCTCTAAAGCCCAGCCTTCTCTCTCTTCAATTTGCTGTTGAATATCTGCCAGACTTTCCAGATCCTTAACGTCAGAAGACAAACTCAACTCATGGAATTGCTGAATAAGGCTACCCAGATTGCCCAAACCTTGTGCGACTATATCAAATACTGATCCAGTCATATCTCGCGGCACTTCTTGGGTTAGTTTGGCAATTTTTACCCCTTGCAAGAACCGAATATCGCCATCATCAGGGATTACTTCCTGATTAATCACCTTCAATAAAGTGGATTTTCCCACCCCATTGCGCCCAATCAAACACACCCGTTCACCCGGCTCAATGGCAAAATCCACCTTGTCTAATAGCGCCGGACCACCATAACTGACTTCAACCTGGTTTAAGGTTACTAATGCCATAAAAATCGTTAGAATATTTTGATAACCGCATTTTAACTCAAAGTGCCATCAATCGCCTGCCCTCTTTGTTTAAAAGAGCGCATTTCTTTTTATTACTGGGACAAACAGCGCAGTTATTGGCATTATAAAAATCAGGGGGTTAAACTGGAAATTATCAATAAGGATACCCTGCTCCTGACCAAATAAAGCCAGCTCAGGATAGTCAGCCAATAAGATAACTAAAACTTGCCAAAATCAAAGCTTAAGGTAAAATGCGCTCTCGATCAGGACTTGTTCCTGTTTAAGAATTAGGGCCCGTAGCTGGGTCTGCCCCTTGGGTACAGTTGGTTAGAGCAAACTAATCAGCAATAAAACTACTCAACAGGGATCACAACACATTTAGGGCCCGTAGCTCAGTTGGTTAGAGCATCCGACTCATAATCGGCAGGTCCCCCGTTCAAGTCGGGGCGGGCCCACCACCATTTTACCCTTTAGATATAGTACTTTTAGAAGCAGACCGAACTCCTGAAGTGGACTTGAGGTGGAGCTTGGAATGGTCTGCTTGCCTGACTAATTTTTTAATATGGCAGGCTTGTAGTCTTCCCATTGAAAGAAAATCAATTCTTTACTATTTAAGATTCCCCAATGGAAGAACGCTTCGGCAACTTCCTTCCAGCCCAACCTAATATAGTCAAGCTGTGGTGACTTGGGGTTAGTTAATTCTTTAAATGCTTCTCTATTTTTTTCATCTGCTTCTATCAACTCCATTAGAGTTTTTAGTCCTCTCTTCAGATGTCGGAATTCATTGCTCAGTCTCATTTGAGCTTCGAGTTTAGTATCAGGTGAACTTGGAGAATACCTCTTTCCTAACTTAACTAAATCGTTTTCAGAATACACTCTGAATTTTCCAATGAGAGCCCCGAGGTACATAGGATCAGACTTTAAGAATTGATATTTCCGACTAGCAATGTCAGCCTTCATTTCAGCATCGACCATAGTCGCCGCCTTAATTAATTCATCGGCTTTAACTTGGAACTTGGCAAGCTCTAGCTGCTTCTCTTGTGCATCTGCGGTTCTTCTATTTTCTGCTTCAGTCTTTTGGAGAGCTTCAGTTGTTTCCTTTAATTCTTGCCGCTGTGTTCTGTATGCTTGAACAAGAATATATAACGTATACAGACCAATAATTGGGTTCATTACACCACCCATAAAATCACCGAATGCGCCCCATACACCTTGGTCATCAGATACTCCACCATGAAAATTAACGATGTATATCACCAGAAGACATAAAAAGACAAAGAGTGTTGACCTAACTAACGACATTGGTTCGGCTGTCATAAACCTTTGATATAAACTTTCTTTCTTTTCCATCAGCTTGTCCTTATAAATTTTATAATAAATTTCCGAGGTACCTCCCCCCTGCACCACGAATGGTAGTTTCCCTCATGTCCTGAGTCAACATGGAGAGCTACTTGTAGTTGTGAGAGTAAGAACTGGAAGAGTCCTTTAAGCCGATTTACAAGGGTGTACCGAAAACCCTAAAAACTCCCTAAGCTGAGTCCGTTCAAGTCGGGGCGGGCCCACCACTTATCTATAAATTTCTTTTAATCCTAAAATCAGAGTTGAGGCTATTCCCCAGCTTAGACCAACCACCACTCCGATATCCAAAATCCCGCGCCAGGGTTGTGGGATCTGGTTGAAAATAATTATGAGCAACACTATGGCTAAGGTTAAGGAATAAGCCAGGATCATGTCTTTTTTTGGCGCACTAAAGTAGTTCATGCAAAAAAGTGGCGCTAATAACTTTGGTACCAAACCTGGCTTTTGTTTCAGCTCTTGTAGGCGATTAGCAAATTTAATGGAGTAACTTTTCTGAAAACCTTTATAACCTTCAGAATAAGCCATAAACAGACAATTTATACTCAAGGCTAGCCAGTGATACCATTGAAACTGCATTTGCCAGGCGGTATAAAAATAGCCTGATAACCGGTAAATGGCGAAACCCAATATGCCAATGAATCCTAGTAATGCCCAGAGTTGCACCATTCGACGACTAAAACCCGACATCTGCTTTATGACTTAATCAAAATTGGCGCTATGGTATCACAACCTTAGTTCCAGATCTTGCTTAA
The DNA here is from genome assembly GCA_028284185.1 of Kangiella sp. Taxonomy (GTDB): domain Bacteria; phylum Pseudomonadota; class Gammaproteobacteria; order Enterobacterales; family Kangiellaceae; genus Kangiella. The sequence goes on along the minus strand of JANQSG010000004.1, from coordinate 11,965 downwards.
ACCAACCCCAAAAAGGCGGCAAGCCAATCTCTAAAGTGATAGACAAGTAATGCCGCCAAAGCCAGTAAATAAACCACCAGTGCCTTTGGGCGATAGAACAGCATAGGTACCATTAATAAGGTAATAGCTGTTGCAAATAAGATACCAAAACCAAGCGAGACGCCCATGGGGATCAGAAATTGTGCTTGAGTGGATTTATCAAAAATAATCGGAATCAAGCCCACAAAAGTGGTCAAAGAGGTCAACATGATTGGTCTTAAGCGTCGAACCCCGGCATTTAATACGGCTTCTTTGCGCTCGATACCAAGCGCCCTTTGCTTATTAATATAATCCACCAGTACCAGACTATCGTTCACCACCACACCGGTTAAAGCCAACATGCCAAGCACTGACATCATGCTTAACGACAAATCCATCAACCAATGACCAAGCACTGCCATCACCGCTCCTAGCGGAATAATCGACATCACAATAAAAGGTTTACGATAAGACTTAAACACGGTTGCCAACAAAATATAGATGGCGAACATTACGAAGATAATGCTCACCCCTATACTGCTAAACAATTCCCGCTCTTCTCTGGCTTCTCCTTCCAGACTAAAACTAATGCCCGGATAGGCTTTTAGCGCCGCTTGCACATCCTGCTCGACGCTGCTGCGGATCTGGTTCAGCTGACCACTGGATTTATCCACATCCGCAGTAATATTGAGAGTTCTGCGGCGATCATTACGGATAATACTCGATGGGCTTTTGCCAAAAGATAACACGGCAACCTGCTGCAATGGCACCTTGCCGCCAGTTGGGGTCCTGATTAATAAATCATTCAGTCCATCCAGCGAGCTTCGCTCTGCTTTGGATAAACGCAACATCACCCTGACATCTTCCCGACCACGTTGGATACGTTGCACCTCAACACCAAAATAAGCATTTCTGATCTGTCTTGCTAAACTGCTAAGAGTTAAGCCAAGAGTCTCCGCTTGTGGTTTAAGCTGAAACTGAATTTCCTGCTTACCTTTAGAAAAGCTATCGGCAATATCGAACACCCCTTCGGTTCGACTTAAAATAGTTTCCACTTGCTCAGCTGCTTCACCCAGCTTGCGCACATCCGAGCCACTCAATTGAATATCAATCGGATCGCGACTACGACCTATTTCTGCCCTGAAATTTAAGGTTTCAGCACCAGGCAATGGGCCAATTAACCTACGCCATTCGGCTACCAATTGAGCCGTAGTAATGTCAGTAGAACGCTCCTCCGGCGGCACTGTTTCAAACATAATCCGACCACGATTAGAGGCCGACGATCTGCCACCAGAACCACTTACTGAAAAAATGTGGGTAATAACACTTTCACCCGTTTCTTTATCACGATACTTTTCCTGTAATTGTAAAGCAGCATCGGTCATTCGTTTTACATATTCATCGGTCACTTCAAATGGCGTACCAATAGGCATGGCTAAACTACTACGAGCAATCTCCGAAGGAATACGTGGAAACGCAGAATAACGGGTATGGCCCAAAGAAACGGCAAAATAAATAATGTATAACAGCCCGATAAAAATACTTAAGGTCACTGCCCAATGATTGATGGCAAAATCCAAAGTAGGCTTATAAAACTTCAAAATTGCATTTTCAAAGCCATCGGCAAATCGCTGCTGCAAGCGGCTAAAAAAGGAACTGTCCTGGCTATGATCTTTTTTAAATTTCATATGACCAAGGTGTGCTGGTAAAATCAACTTGGATTCCACCAAAGAGAAAAACAGCACCGGAATCACAATCAAAGGTAATTGAAAATACCATTTACCCCAACCGCCAGGTAAAAACAAAATCGGTACAAAGGCAATCATGGTAGTGATCACCCCAAAGGTCACGGGTACAGCCACCTCATGAGTCCCTTTAATGGCAGCTTCTAAGGGCGGCGTGCCTTTATTCATATGGTTATAAATATTCTCGCCGGTAACAATGGCATCATCGACCACTATCCCCAGCACTAAAATAAAGGCAAATAAACTAATCAAATTAACCGTTGCACCCATCTCCGGCATAAAAATCATACCACCGGCAAAGGCAATAGGAATACCCAGACTCACCCAAAGAGCAATGGTTGGTCGCAAAAACAAAGCCAATAATACGATCACCAAAGCGCCGCCCTGCGCTAAACTCCAGATCAAGGTATTGAGTCGTGCTTTGATGCCTTTGGAATTATCTCGCCAAATACTTAAGTTTAGTCCTGGTGGAACTTCAGGTTGCTGGGCGGCCACAAAATCTTTAACTTTTTGCGCTACCTTGATAGCGCTTTGCTCACCCACTCGAAAGATCTCTAACTCGATAGAAGGTACGCCATCAAAACGGGTATTAAGTCCCTGTTCTTCAAAACCATCCTTGATCACCGCCAGATCGCCTAACAATAGACGAGTGCCATCTTCACGCGTCAAGATCGGAATGCGGTAAAATTCTGCTTGGGTATAGGATTGGCCTTTAAGACGTAATAAAATATCACCCTTGTCCGATCTCAACTGGCCCGCAGACAAATCCAAAGAGCTACTATTAATGGCATTGGCAATTTCGGAAAGGGTCAAACCATATTCGTTGAGTGAATCCTGATTCAATTCAATAGCAATTTCAAAGCGACGAACACCTGAAGTTTCAATCTGGCTAATACCATCAAGATTAGTCAATTGCTCTTGAACAATTTCGGCATATTCGCGCAATTCCTGATCCGGCAAATAGCCACTGATCATGACGCTAATGGTTTCACGCTTCCATTGATTGCGACGAATAATAGGTTTTTCAGCTTCGACCGGTAAAGTATTTAAAGCACCAACCCGACTTTTAACCTCATCCAGTAAAACTTCAACGTCATAAGCTTCTTCAATTTCCAGAAAAACGTTGGAGCTGCCCTCGGAGGAAGTTGAAGTAATTTGCTTTATGCCTTCCAAATCATAAACCGCCTCTTCAATTCGAGTGGAGATGGTTTGTTCAACTTCTTCTGGCGTGGCCCCTCGAAAAGGAACCGTAATAGAAATGCTTTTTTGTTCAATGTTTGGAAAGCGCTCAACCGTAACTCGATTAAATATAGTAAATATGCCAGCAATCAGGATCAGCCACATCAGCATATTTGCCGCAACCGGATTGCGGGCAAACCAGGCGATCATTGCTGAACCCCGGTTGGTTTATTCTTAGTGCTTTTTGGCATTGATGGTTTTTTAGCCGCTTCCGACTTTAAACTTAAGCTGGCACCATCCGCTACAAAAGCTAACGGCGTAATAATTAATTGCTGCCCGGATTGCAAACCTTTATCAATAACCACTTCTTGATCATTTCGCCAGATAACCGAAACAGGCTGCCTTTTTAAAATACCATCCTGGTATAAAAAAACTTCATTAGTTTGGGTAACCAGCTTGGAATTCAGGACAAATACCTCGGTCAATTTCCGACCTTCAATCTTTGCATTCACAAACTGGCCAACTTTTAATAATGGCTCTGCCTGTAAAATACCAGGATCTAACTTTGCCGTAACATACCACTGACGGGTTGCTTCATCGATCACACTATCAGTACGGTCCAAAACTGCTAACCATTCTTTTTGTAAACCACCGAAATCTGCACTGAGTAAAATATTCTGATTATTTTGCGCTTGTAAAGACGGCAAAAACTGAATTTTATTAGCAGGAATAGGCAAACGAACTTCCAAAGAGCTGGTTGAAAAAATCGAGGCCAAAGTGGTATTCGGCGTTACTAATTGGCCTAAATCTGCATGTTTTTGAATAATTTTGCCGTCATAAGGTGCTTTAATTTGAGTTCGACTTAAAGCCAATGAGGCTTTTTTAAGTCGGGCATTGGCAGCATCCAATTTTGCTTTGGCCGAAGCAACCTGAGGCTTACGTAATACCAAATCAGAAGCTTTTTTATTGGGGTTAATTTTACGCCAATCCCGCAAAGCCTGCTCAGCCAAAGCCTCTTCCTGTTGTAGCGCTAAACGTGCATTGGCTAATTCGGCTTGCGCAATAGTGACTTCAATTCGATAATCACGATCATCAATAATGACCAGCTCATCGCCTTCTTTAAAACTCAAACCAGTAGCAAATTGATCCGATACTCTAGTTATTAACCCTGAAACCTGAGCCACCAGACTTCCTGAAGTTGCTGCTTCAATGGTGCCAAATGAGTCAATGACTATTTGATAGTTTTCAGGAATTAAAGCTTGCACCTCAACTTCCAATGCCTTATCAAAGTTTGGACGCTTACGACCTTGAGGCTTACTGGCAAACATATAAGCAATAACCGCAATGGCTAAGCCTGCAATTAAAAAAGGCAGCAACTTTATTAATTTAGATTTCATATTCGAACTTGTCAGGTGACTGAAAAAGCATGACTAATTTACCATCTATCCATTATTAACTCAGCAAATAGTTTAATCGGTCAGTGTAAATTTAATGTAAAGGCAAGAAATGAACAGCTAATTTCGTCATCTCCGCGTAGGCGGAAATGACATAGAAATCCGATTTTAATACACCTCTTGAGCTTTTTGTGCTTCAGCCAATATTTTTTTCTGTACCAAAAGCATAGCCAGCACAGCATAGCCTAATGCAAATAACATAAAACTATCCAGCGATAAGAACTGTGCAAATAGAAATGGCGCAACTCCAGTAGATAAAATCATAATAGCCACCAACATGGAACGAATGGCACCTAAATGTGCAGTGCCAAACGCTTCAGCATAAAAGGAATTAACCACTGGGCCGCTGGCAGCAATGCTTAGACCTGCTAATAACATAAAAGTCATTAACCAAAAGACACTTTGTCCAAACCATAAACACCCAATACCCAGGATCATGGGTAATAAGTACCAACGTAAATAACGCCTCGGATGTGCATTATCGACCAAAGGACCAATTAATATGGCTCCTAGAAAATGCATAATACCGTAGAGTCCAATGCCAATGGCCAACCAATCCAGCGACCAGCCTTTAAGTTCGGCCCAGAAAGTCTGATGATAAAACAACCCGGTAATTAAAAATGCAGGAGCAATAATAGCTGGCACCAAACACCAAAAGCGCCAATCCCGGCTGACTTGCGCTCGTGTCCAGTCAGTTTGACTCAGTTGTTGATTTTGCTGATTCTGCTGATTTTGACGTTCAACAGGTTCCAGCTTGGCTTTATGCAATAACCAAAACAGTAATGGAAAAAAGAATAGTAGGCATAAACCTGAATAAATCAACCAGCTTTGGCTAAAGCCATAATTCTTTAATAACTGCACTGCAATAATCGGCAAAACCACCTCACCAAAAGCCATACCTTGAGAAGAAAGGCTAATCGCTTTGGCCCTGTCTTTTGGGATATAACGCATCAAGGTTGTCGTCGCAATATGCCCCATAAGCCCTTGACCACAAAGGCGAATGCCCAAGTAAGCTACAAATAGCATCCATAGGTTTTGGCTAAAAGCAAACAACACACATGAAGCCAATAACGCCATCACCACTACCAGGGTGAATTTTTTTACTTCAACCGTATCAATTTTGGAACCCACGAAAAACAGGGTAAAACCACTGGTTAAAGTCGCCACTGAATACACCAGACTTAAGCGTTTCTCATCCAGCAACAAATCCTGGATCAACTCCTTATTAAACAAAGAAATAAAGAAAGTCTGGCCCAAATTACCAATAAAAACGCATAAGAAACCAAAAAGGAGTAAATATTTATTATTTTTAATAAAATTTATATAGCTCATGGGATAATAATGTTAAGAAAATGGTGGTTACAAACCATACCCAAAATTAAGTCTCAAATATCCCTAATCAATAGGGTTAATACAGGCAAATTTCTTTGTTTTAATGTTAAAACATTAATTCTAATTTTTATTTAGTCCAACAACAACAGATATCTATTAGCTTTAAAATACACAATTAACAAAGAGTTATCAGTAAAAGATTGACTTTACTGATTCGGTAGGGTCTAAGTTGACTATGTTTACCCATTAAGGATTTAACTACTTCAGTATAAGAGATATTTTTAATCACAAAAATGTTACATACTTTGTGAATCCACAAGAAATAAATGAACATACAAAAAATAATAGAAAAATACAATTAAGAATAATGCAAATTTGCAATTAACTTGATAGCAAGTGAGTGTTAATTTTAATTTGCCTTATACGGTAAATTAAAATTAACTCCACTTGTTTTGGAACTGGAAATAAAAAAGGAAAAATAATATGTTGAGAAAAAGTATAGTTTCGCTAACCGTTGCGTGCGCGCTATCGGGAATAGCAGAGTCAAGACCACCAGTTATTGATATTGATCTAATCGAACCAATCCCGACTAAACCAGCGACTACTAATGTTGAGTATGGTGCAGGATTAATTCTGAAGAAAAAGAAAAGATTGGTTCCAATTATTGACACCCCGTTAGAACCAATAAAGCCAAATGATGAGCTACAATTACAAGATGCATCACGCACTATAATAAGTCAAAACAATTATGATACTGAAGCATATCTTGGAGCTTTACTAAATGAAAAAGTCACTCATCAGACTTTTGATTCGAATGGTGCACAAGTAGTAACTTTTAATGGACAAAAAACTGTAGCCGAATTGAAAATTATGGCAGCTTCTTTAATGGCTACTGGCGAGTATGCATATGTGGATATTAACCATTATGTAAAACATCAATTAACCCCAAATGACCCACAACTAAGTAATATGTGGGGATTAATAAATCAAACTGCAGGTATTAGGGCCCCTGCTGCGTGGGACGATAATCAAGGGCAAAATGTAACTGTAGCTGTAATTGATACTGGTTATAGACCTCATGCCGATTTGGCTGCAAATATCGTAGGTGGCTACGATTTCATCAGTAATCCTACAACCGCAAGAGACGGTAATGGCCGTGATTCTAATGCAATGGATGAAGGCGATTGGACTACACTAGGTGAGTGTGGTACCGATCAAAATGGAAACCCATTACCGGCACAAAATTCTTCATGGCATGGTACGCATGTTGCTGGCACTGTAGCCGCTGTTGGTAACAATAACAATGGTGTTGTTGGTGTTGCTTATAAGTCAAAGGTAGTTCCTATAAGAGTATTAGGTCGATGCGGGGGAACAACTTCGGATACGGCTGATGCAATACGTTGGGCCGCTGGAGGAAATGTTCCGGGAGTCCCGACTAATCCTAATCCAGCAAAGGTTATTAATTTGAGTTTGGGCGGCTTTGGTAATTGCCAAACAAGCACACAAAATGCAATAAACTATGCTCGATCACAAGGTGCAGTAGTCGTAATTGCTGCTGGAAATAATAGTCTAGATGTTTCAAACTTCCAGCCGGCTAATTGTAATGGTATTATTAGTGTGGCCTCACTAACTTCAACTGGAAACCGTTCTGATTTTTCAAATTTTGGAAATAGAATAGATGTAATAGCGCCAGGCTCACTTATTTTATCAACGTTAAATTCTGGAACAACAACACCAGGAACTGATAGTTATCAGTATTATAATGGAACATCGATGGCTACTCCGCATGTTGCGGGAGTTGCTGCACTAATGTTAACCAGAAATTCAGCATTAACCCCTGATCAGGTAGAAAATCGGATTAAAAGTTCTGCAAGAAATTTTACATCGGGATCAAACTGTAACACAGCGGTTTGTGGCGATGGAATTTTAGATGCGCCAGCAGCTATTGATGCAGCTGGTATTAACTATGTAGATGTTTATCCGGGTGATACCGCTTATAACGCTTTGGTTCAAGAAATTTATCATGAAGTATCGAGTGACAATATTGATTTAAATTTTAATAGCTCAATTCAAACTAGAACCCAGCTATGTAATTTATTAGTTTCAAGACATAATGGTGGAACTAATCCAGGCCAAAGCCAAACCAACAGTGCTTATATTGGCGAATCAATTACAGTTAATCAATGCTTGAATGCCTTATGGTTCTCAGATGGTTATGACAGTAATGCAGATTGGAATCAATGGACTGGTAACCACGTAGGTACTTGGTACGATCAAACGAATTCATTTACTGATAATGCTAATTGGTTACAATCAGTTAATGAAGCTGCAAACGATCCAAACGATACCGATGCTAACGGTAATACAAGAGTTTACAACTTCCAGCAGGTTGAATTCTTAGGTGCTAATGCACACTTCGGTTGGAACCAAGCACACCATGAAGTGGCCTATGTCTGGGGTTGGGATCCAAAAGATCAAACCAATACCGACGGTACAGTGGGAACCCACGTTGGTTGGACATTCGATCTGGGCACAGCTAAATGTATTATTTGGGTAACCAAAAACGAAGCTTTCTTAGAGTGTGTAAAAGATGTTGGTTCGGAAACACGAAGAACAAGCACAGGTTTCTTTGGTTTTGGTCAATGGACGGTAGAATCATAAAAAAATCTCTAAATTAGCAAATAGCCAGAGTTATTTAGTATTCTTAAGTTCAATACCAATATACAGGTATATAAGCAATATTTAGACATAAAAAATGCGAACCTCTGGTTCGCATTTTTGTATTTGGCGGTGAAGGAGGGATTCGAACCCTCGATAGGCGATTAACCTATACACACTTTCCAGGCGTGCTCCTTCAGCCTCTCGGACACTTCACCGTACAGCCTAAATAGCTGGGACGCGTAAGATATAAGAAATATTTGCTAATAGCAAGAAAAAGCCTATTAAGCGCCAAGAATAGCTACATGTTATTTACAACTATACACTGCTGATTACAGTTGATCACAACACTACTGATCCCGCTCCTAATTCCAAGCCAAAACGCCCAGGCTTCCGAACCCAAACCAGAAAGTTCTCCAAAACTTACTGGTAATTATCCGAGCAAAGAAAAACCAGCAGTATGCTGGTAAATCAATTTATTTCTTAAATATAACAAATTGTTCAATTTGAATATCTTTGTTGCTACTTTTGAGAATACACCACCGTGAATAATCGATTTCAACTTCTCTTTTTTCTCGATAAAAAAACGCATCAACTAAAGAAATAATTGATGATTGTGCACAAGATTGTAGTAACAATTGACGTGAAGCATTCCCTTCTATATTTACACTGATTTGACAACTAGCTCTAGCATAAATTCCATTATCAAGTATTGTATAAACTCCAGAACGATTAGTTATATTTTGATTACGGAAGAACATTTTATCTAACTTAACGTCCGGAAATTGATCACAGTCATAAATATAGTCAATTATTCTTCCTTTGTATGAATTTGACTCAATAATAGATTTTTTAAGAGTACCAACAATATAAGATTCTGGTATTAGATTAGGCTCTTTCTTTACCTCATCATTATATAGCCCTCCTTTGCAAGATGCAGTAAAGAATAAAATACTAAAAATATAAAAACATTTCATTTCCTAGCTTTCCATACATTACTGCTTCTTGAGAAGCCTTACCTTCGCCCGAATTAATGTACTGAAAGTATTTACTCTAATGCCAGCCGCAGCACCGATCTTAACCTATTTATAGCGCATCAAATTAACACCATAGCTAAAGGTACTGGTTATCTGAGTCCCCGATAACAAAGCCGGACAAGCCGCCAACCAGTTGGCGGCTTTGGCTGGTTAATTCAGATCTCCCAGTGAATTAAGCCGCACAACAGGACCTGTCAGTTTTCCCTGATAACCTAAAAACCGCCCGCCCACATAGAGATTACCGCTGCCATCTGCCACCGGGGCGATAGTATCGACAATATTGGCAATATCGTCATCAAATCCACTGCCGGTTACAAAAGCGCTATCCAGGCTGCCACCGCTATTCAGCCGGGCAATTTTATTAACGGCACTGCCATTATAGTTATAATAGAAGTACCCGCCCACATAGATATCGCCGCTGCCATCCGTTGCCGGGGCGATAGTGTAGACAGTAGAATTAAATCCACTGCCGCTCATAAAAGTGCTATCCAGGCTGCCATCGCTATTCAGCCGGGCAATACGGCCAACGGCGCTGCCATTATAGTCAGTAAAGAACCCGCCCACATAGATATCGCCGCTGCCATCCGCCGCCGGGACGATAGTCAGGAGAAGAGAATTAAATCCACTGCCGGTTACAAAAGCGCTATCCAGGCTGCCATCGCTATTTAGCCGGGCAATACGGCCAACGGTGCTGCCGTTATAGTTAGTGAAGTCCCCGCCCACATAAATATCGCCGCTGCCATCCGTTGCCGGGGTGATAGTCCCGACCCCATCATCAAATCCACTACCGGTTACAAAAGCGCTATCCAGGCTGCCATCGCTATTCAGCCGAACAATTTGATTAACGGCACTGCCATTATAGAGGTTGAAGTTCCCCCCCACATAAATATCGCCGCTGCCATCCGCCGCCGGGGCGATAGTCCAGACACTAAAAGAACCATTAAACCCAGTGCCGGTCGCAAAAGTGCTATCCAGACTGCCATCGCTATTCAGCCGGGCAATGCCCCCAACGGCACTGCCATTATAGTTACTGAAGCGCCCCACCACATAAATATCGCCGCTGCCATCCGTTGCCGGGGCGATAGTGTAGACAGTATTATTAAATCCACTGCCGCTTACAAAAGTACTATCCAGGCTGCCATCACTATTTAGCCGGGCAATACGACCCACCGCTGTATCCGCATAACCGCTAAACTGCCCCCCCACATAGATATCGCCGCTGCCATCCGTTGCCGGGGCGATAATCTGGACATCATTATTAAATCCTGTGGCGGCTACAAAAGCGCTATCCAGGCTGCCATCGCTATTCAGCCGGACAATGTTATTAAGGGAGCTGCCGTTATAGGCGGTGAAGTCCCCGCCCACATAAATATCGCCGCTGCCATCCGTTGCCGGGGCGATAGTAAATACATCTGCAAAAAGAAACCCGCTACCAGTTACAAAAGTACTATCCCGGCTGCCATCGCTATTCAGCCGGGCAATGCCCCTAACGGTGCTACCGTTATAGGTGAAGAACCCCCCGCCCACATAAATATCGCCGCTGCCATCCGTCGCCGGGGCGATAGTGTAGACAATATTACCAAATCCAGTGCCGATAACAAAAGTACTATCCAGGCTGCCATCGCTATTTAGCCGGGCAATACGGCCAACGGTGCTACCGTTATAGCTGAAGAACTCCCCGCCTACATAAATATCGCCGCTGCCATCCACCGCCGGGGCGATAGTGTAGACAGTATTATTAAATCCAGTGCCGCTTACAAAAGCGCTATCCAGGCTGCCATCGCTATTCAGCCGGGCAATGTTATTAACGGTGCTGCCGTTATAGGCGGTGAAGCCCCCCCCCACATAAATATCACCGCTGCCATCCGTCGCCGGTGCGATAGTGTAGATAAGACTATCAAATCCAGTGCCGATAACAAAAGTACTATCCAGGCTGCCATCGCTATTCAAGCGGGCAATACGGCTAACGGCACTGCCATTATAGTCAGTAAAGTACCCGCCCATATAAATATCGCCGCTGCCATCCGTTGCCGGGGCGATAGTGTAGACAGTATTATTAAATCCAGTGCCGCTTACAAAAGCGCTATCCAGGCTGCCATCGCTATTCAGCCGGGCAATACGGTTAACGGCACTGCCATTATAGGCGGTGAAGTTCCCCCCCACATAAATATCGCCGCTGCCATCCGTCGCCGGGGCGATAGTCTGGACACTAGCATTAAATCCACTGCCGGTTACAAAAGCGCTATCCACAGTGCCATCACTATTCAACCGGGCGATATGGCCAACGGTGCTGACCTTATAGTTAGTGAAGCTCCCCCCCACATAAATATCACCGCTGCCATCCGCCGCCGGGGCGATAATCTCGACATCATTATTAAATCCAGGTACAAACTGAGTAAACCTGGTCACAACTGTCACCGTGCGCGTCACTGCAGTAGCCGCATTACCTACTGCATCCGAGACATTGTAGGTCAGGGTATAAGTCCCCAAAGTAGTGGTGTCCACGCTGCCCGTCACCACAATATCCGCGGTGATATCGCCG